>NZ_JARZHH010000033.1 GCF_029946515.1 Polyangium sp. 6x1 | reverse complement strand
CGGCCGCCGCTGCCGCCGTGCCGAGCGTCTCGCGCCCCGGCGCCACGCCGCCGGGCGCGCCGCCGGCCCACGGGCTCGGCGCGCGTCCGCCCTCCGATGACAATGTTGTGCCAGGACGAACCGGCGCAGGGACGGGCGGCGGGCGCGAGGGAGGCGCAGCGGGAATCGTCGAGACGGGCACGGGCGCTGGGACCGGCACCGGCGGCGGCGCGGCCACGGGCACAGGCGGCGCGACGGGCGCGGGCACGACGGGCGGGACGAATGCAGGCGTCGAGACCGGCGCGGGCTTGGGCGCGGGCGGCGCGGGCTTCGGCACGGGCGGCACGGTCGCGGGAGACACGACGGTCCCCGGGAGCGAGGCGCGCGCCGCCGCGGGCACGGGCGGAGGCGTCATTGCCGGCGGCTGCGGCGTTTGAAGCTGCTGCGGCCAGGGGCGCGGCGAAGGCGCCGGCGGCGGCAAGGCCGACGATTGAAATGGCAAATCGCCCGAGAGCGAGGGCTGCGGCTCACGCGCGGCCTGTCGCAGGGGCGAGGCCGCGAACGGAAGCGCCGCGCGGCGCGCCGCTTCGGCCTCGGCCTGCGAGATCACGTTCGTCTGGGTATGGTCCTCCTCCGAATACCCCTTCGATTCGGAGGCGGCCATCGCCTGGACGATCTCGCCCCAGCTCATGTCGTGGCCGGGCATCTCCATTCCGACGATCACGCGCCCCGGCTCGTCCGGCCGCGCGAGCGGGATCTGCACGCGCCAGGTCAGCGTGGCGATCCCGCGGTCGGTATCGATCCACAGCGCGTCGGCGCGCACCTTCTGCCGCTGCGCCGGCCCCTGCCCGCGGTCGACGAAGATCGCGGGACGCACGCCCGGCAGGTTCGTCACGAGCCGCGCGTGCTCGGGGTGCAGGTTCTCGAGCACGATTCGCTCGTTGTCGCGCAGCGCCGAGAGGAGCTGATCCGAGGGCGCCGCATTGAAAAAGGCCTCGCTCGGCCCGTCGAGCCCCACGCCCGCGGGCGGCGGCGCGCGCCCCACGAGGTCGGCCCGCGAGGGCCAGCTCGTCGCGATCGGCGCGAAGCAAACGGGCGGCACGAAATCGTCGGGCGAAGAGACGTACATCCCGAGGGGCTGCAGGTTCGGCAGCGCGCGCCGCCCATAACCATCGCGCACGTCGGCGCGCACGCCGACGGGGTTGTTCGTGCCGGGCCCGCCGCCCGCGCGCTCCCACGTGAGGCGCATGCGCGTGAACCGCGCGCCCTCCTGGAGCGAGCCGTCGGGCAGGAACGAGCGGTCGCAAAACACCTCGATCGATTTGTCGACCTCGCCGACGATGAGGCGCGCCACGAGCGATCGGACCGGCTGCTTCCCCGGCGCGAAGGCATAACCGACGAGCGTGACCTCGGGGCGTGGCGTAAGCGGCACGAGGTCGCTCGCGGCGCGCAAGCTCCGGTTCGGGTCGTCGTCCCAGTGATCGTCGGCCTCATTGAGGGCCTCTTGCTCGTTCCAGAGCACGGCCTCGCCGGGCTGGAGCCAATACGTGGCCTTGCAAACGACCGTGAGGACGAAGCCCCCGGCGCGCTTCTGCCACACGATGGAACCGGTGCGCAGGGGACCGACCGAGAGGATTTGCATCGCGCCGGAGCCTATCGCAAAAGGCCCGGGATCGACGCGAAAAATGGACCCACCTCGGGCGTCGGGGCGACGGGCGCTTCGCAGCGGTGCGTCAAACGCTACCCGTTGACGCCGCCGGTGCGCGTCGATACCCCTCGAACCATGCACAAACCAATCTCGGGTACGATGACAGGAAGGTTTCTGCTCCTCGGCCTCGGACTCGGCCTCGGGCTCGTCGCGAGCCGGAGCGCGTCCGGGGAGCCCGTAGAGGAGGATGGTGTGCCGCCCGGCATGGTGGCTCACGTCGAAGGCGGCGTTTGTCCCCCTGGATGGGCGCCGGCGCCGAACGTCGAGGGACGGCTCGTCGTCGCGGTCGCCGAGGGCAAGGATGTCGGCGTGCAGGTCGGCGAGCCGCTCACGGATCGCGAGGATCGCGCGCACGCCCACGCCTATGCGGGCGAGATCGTCCTGCCCGCGAAGGCGATCGCGGCCGCCGACGGGTCGAACCAGGCGGGGGCGCAGGCGCAGACCTACCCCATTGCAGGGACCACCGATCCGGGGGTCTCGGGGCTTCCCTTCGTGCAGGTGATGGCATGCGTCAAGCAATGAAAAGCGCGGCCACGCTCGCGGCGCTCGCGCTCGTCACGGCGTGCGCGGCCGGTTCGGTTTCGACGACCGGCGGATCCGAGGGCGCGGGCGGCCAGGGAAGCGGCGGGAGCGGCAACGCGGGCGGCGGGCCTGGGGCGCGCGGCGACGCAATGCCCACGAACACGATCGGTTTTTTCCAGGTCCCTGCGTGCCCGAGCGGATGGGAGCCGTACAAGGCCGCGGCCGGGCGAACGGTATTGCCGACGATCGCTGACGCAGCGGGCGGAACGACCGTGGGCGAACCGCTCCTGAGCGGCGAAGAGCGGCCGCACACGCACGGGGTGCGCGCGACGTTCGACCTCGTCCCGATCACGTATGCAGGCGTCTCGGGCGGCGGCAACCAGGGCGTCTCCGCGGCCGGCGCCGTCGAATTCGGCACGACCTCGGAGGAATCCACCACGGGTTTGCCGTACGTCCAGCTCCTCGCGTGCAAAAAGCTCGCGGATCCCGTCGCCGGGGTCAAACCCTTGCCGAAGGGCATGCAAATCTTTTACGACGGCCCGAAATGCCCCGCGGGCTTTCAGCAGGCCGCCGCGACCCAAGGCCGGCTCGTCGTGGGCCTGCCGAAAGACGCGCCCGCGGATCTCTCGTTCGGGGGCGAACCCCTTTCCAGCGCGGCCCCGCGCACGCATACCCACGGAGGCGAGGTCCCGCTCGCCACGACCTCCCACGGAATCGCGCTCGTGAGCAATGGTGCCGCGACCGGTTATGCGCAAAACGACACGTACACGGCCCCGGCGGAGACGGACCCGAGCGAGGCGTCGCTGCCCTGGATCGAGCTCATCCATTGCGAAAAACTGTGACGGAGAGCCCGAAGTCGACCCGAGGCGCGGGCGTGTTGCGAGAGCAGGCACCCCTTTGCCTGCGCGAGCTCGCCGCGGGGTTTCCGGGGGCGGATCCCGCGGGGCTCGTGCGCGCCATTCTGCGCCTCGTCGTCGTCCTTTTTGCCTCGTCGCGTGGCCTCTTCCCAGGCGACGACCTCGGCGCCCTGCACGCCGAGCTCACCGCGGCCGAGCGCGCCTCGCTCGCCGATCGTCACGACGCGTGGCCCCGCGTCCTTGCCCTGTTTCGACGCCTGCACGAGGGATCGCTCGGACAAACCCCTCCCCCGGGCCCCGCCCGGCGCGGCTCGCTCTTCGACGCGGACGCGTTTCCTTTCCTCGAAGGGCGCCTCTCCGACGCCGTCGTCCTGCGTATCCTCGACAAACTCCTCCTCGCTTCGGGCGAGCGCCTCGCCTACGCCGAGCTCGACGTCGAGCACCTCGGCACCGTGTACGAGACCCTGATGGGTTTTTCCGAGGAGCGACGCCGCCTCGGCGCCCATTACACCTCGCCGCTCCTCACGCGGATCATGGTCGAGCGCACGCTCGCCCCGCTCGTGCGCGCGGACGCGAGCCCCGAGGAGATCCTCGGCCTGTCGGTCTGCGATCCCGCCATGGGCGCAGGCGCATTTCTCGTGCAGGTTTGTCGGTGGCTCGCCGATCGGCTCGTCGCCGCCTGGGAGCGCGCCGGGATGCCCGCGGACGCGCCGCCCGGCGAGGATCCGCGGTCCCACGCGCGCAGGCTCGTCGCCGAGCATTGCCTGTACGGCGTGGATCGCAATCCGATCGCCGTGGACCTCGCCCGCGTCTCGCTCTGGCTGCTCACGGCGCCGAAGACACATCCCTTTTCTTTTCTCGAGCGCACCCTGCGCCACGGGGATTCGCTCGTGGGCCTCGGGCGCGAGCAGATCGAGCCCCTCTCCCCGACGACGGTCCGCGAGCGCCTGGCCGAGGCCGAGGCGCTCCGGCGGCGCTCCGTCGGCCATGCAGGTCCGGAGCGCTTCGCGGAGGCCGATCGCGCCCTTGCGCCGCTCCGCACCGTCGGAAATGCCCTGCTCTCCGCGCTCTTCGCCTCAGACGATAAAAAAGCCCAGAAAGAACGCCTCGCCGCCCTGCCGGGGCTCGCCGCGCGTCATCTCGCCGGCGAGGGCGCGGCGGAGCTCGAAGTCGAGGCCGCGGCGCTCGCGGCCTCACGCTCGCCGTTTCACTGGGACATCGAGCTCCCGGAGGTCTTCGGCGGCGGCGGCTTCGACGCATTCGTAGGAAACCCGCCCTGGGTCTCGTACGCCGGCCGGGCCGCCCAGCCGCTCGCGGACGATCTCCGCGCGTTTTATCGACGCACGAACCCGGCTTTCGCGGGATATCGCAATTTGCAGGGCCTCTTCGTCCACCAGTGCGCCCGCATGCTCCGCCCGGGAGGGCGCCTCGGGCTCGTCTTGCCGACGTCGATGTCCGATCTCGGCGGCTACGAGCCCTCGCGCCGCGCGCACGACGCGTTCTGCGTGTGCGACGACGATCTGCCCGATTTCGGCGACGCCTTCGAGGGCGTCTTCCAGCCGAGCATGGGCCTGCTCTCCACGCGCCGGACCGCGAAAGCCACGCTCGAAACGGCGCTCGCCTGGCCGCTCGCGCGCTCGGACCTCGACGCCGAGACGGCCGCCCTGCTCGAAAAGCTCTCGGCCCTGCCGAAGCTGCCCCCGCACCTCTTCGGCGAGCGTGGATTTCAAAGCAACGGCGACGACGTCCGGCACCTGCACGAGCGCGAGGCGCCCGACGGGCGTTTCCAGATTGGCCTGCGTGTCGGCGGGGACATCGAGCCATTTTCCCGGCGTCCTCCGCGCCTCTATTGTGATCCGACCGATTTCTCGGGTCGCTTCCGCAAGGAGAGCGAATGGCTCGCCGTGCGCCTCCTCATTCGCCAGACGGCCCGCTTCCCGATGGTCGCGTCGTCCGACGGCCTCGCCTTCCGGAACTCGATCCTCGCGGGTTTCTCCGACGAACGATGGAGCGCGGGGTTCCTCCTCGGATGGCTGAACGGGAGCCCGATCCGCTGGTACCATTACATGCGGCACCGCGACGCCCGGCAGGGGATGCCGCAGGTGAAGATCACGCACCTGCGCGCGCTGCCGGCGCCGGCCGATGTCGGGCTCGTCCCGGAGATCGAGGCGCTCGCCGAGGGCTTCGGCGCACGCAATCAGGGCATCAGCCGCGTCGAGCAGGAAAGGCTCGACGACCTCGTCGCCCGCGCGCTCGGCCTCTCGCCGGAGGAGCGCGGTCCCATCGAGCGGTGGGCGCGCACCGTGGCCGCGGACCGCACCCCCTCGCCTTGACGACCCTCTGCGCGCCTCACCAGCCCTTCGCCGATTGAAGGGCGGCCACGAGTTTGTCCGCCATCTTCTGGTGCGTGGCGAGGCTCGGGTGATAATCGCAGCCGATCCCGTCCACCGCCGAATCTTGTACGCCGAGATCCACGAACCCCACGTTCGTGTCGCCCTTCGCCTTGCGGACGTCGAGCGCCGCGCTGATGTGCTGCTTGACCTTCGTCAGGTGCATCGCGCCGGCCGGGTACCCGTCGGTGAGCATCGAGCCGGCGGCGCAAAGGAGGTATGCGCTCGGGTAATGCCCGCGCAGTTTGTCCAGGAACCCGGAGAGCGCGTCGATGTACGCCTGCCCGGGGTCTCCCTTGGCAAAATCGTTCGTCCCGAGGTTCACGACGACGACGTCCGGGGTGTAGGAAAAATCCCAGGTCGACGCGGGATCGTCGGCGAGCGTGCGCCCGAAGCGGACGGGCATCTGATCCTGCGTCGCGCCGTTGTAATCACGGTACACGCCGATGCCCGAATACGAGATCCCCACGTGCGCGGCCCCGAGCTTGCGCGCCGCGATGGCGCCGTACGCCGCATACTCGTCCTCGGTCTCGGGCGAGAACGGGCAGAGCGGGCCCGCGCCGGTGTTGCCATACCCGCAGGTGATCGAGTCGCCGACGAGCTCGATCTTCCGGCGGAACGGCGCGGGCGTGGGGACGAGCGCGCCGCCGGGCGCGGGCACGAAGCCCTTGAATCGCACGACGCCCACGAACGACTCGGTGCGTTTTTCCAGAAAGACCGTGTGCTCCCCGGCCGGCAGGTTCGCCGCGAGCGTGTACGTGTCCTTGGCGCTGCTCGTCGCGAGGTCGATCGGCGGCCCGTCGTCGATCACGACGGCGAAATGGTTGTTGCCCCCGTCCGCGAGGCGCACGTCGAGGCCCGTGCCCGAGAAGCGCGCGAGGATCGTGCTGCCAGGCCAGGCGAAGCGCGGCTCGGCCTCGTTCGTGAATCGACCGATGAAATGCACCTCCGCCACCGGACCGCCGCCGCTCTCCGAGCCCGAGCCCTGGTTCCCTCCCACGCCCGACGTCGAGCCGCAGGCGAGGGCGAGGAGCGCGAAGGAGGCCAAGGGGGCAAACGCGAAGCTCCGCATGCGCCCGAGGATCGCTCCCCGGCGCGCCGCTGGCAACAGCGATCACGCTCCCTGCGTCATCGCGCGCGGGCCCTCGGATTCGCCCTGCGTTTTCCTCCAGCGCGGCAGCTCCACCCGGAACGTGGAGCCCACGCCCGGCGCGCTCTCCACCCGCACGGTCCCGCCGTGCGTGTCCACGATCTGCCGCACGATCCAGAGGCCGAGGCCGAGGCCGCCGAAGGACTGGTTGGAGACGGCGCGCTCGAATCGCTCGAAGATCTTGCCCTGATCCTCGGGCGCAATGCCGACGCCGTGGTCGCGGACCATGAGGCGCGCCGTGCCCTCGTCCGCGTCGAGCTCGATCTCGATCGGCTTGCCGCGGCCATACTTGATCGCATTGCCGAGGAGGTTCGTGACCACCTGTTCGAGCCGCAGCCGATCCCACTTGCCCAGGATGGGTTTGTCGTGGTGAAACGATAGCTGGCAGCCGGCCTCCTCGGCCTCGCGGCTGAAGCGCGTGACGACGTCGTGCACGAGCGCGCAGAGGTCGACCTCGTCAAGGCAGAGATCGAGCTTGCCCGCCGTGATGCGCGAGACGTCGAGCAAGCGATCGATGAGCGCCGCGAGCCGCCCGACCTGCCGGTAGGCGACCTCGAGCGCAGGCGCCATGCGCTCCTGCGAGGCCCCGGCGCGCGCGTCGCGCACGAGGCGTTCGAGCTGCAACTTGAGCGGCGTGAGCGGCGTGCGCAGCTCGTGCGAGGCGACGGCCAGGAAATCGTCGCGCGCCGAGATCGCCTCCAGCGCCTCGTGGAAGAGGTTCGCATTGTCGATGGCCTGCACCTCCATCAGCCTCGCCTGCTCCCGGATCCGGTTCTCGGCGTGCTTGAGCGGCGTCACGTCCACGTCCATGCAGACGAACTCGCAGGCCCCCGTGATCGTCGGAATCGAAAAGATCGTCGTGTAGACCCAGACCTGGCTGCCGTCCTTGCGACGGCACGACCATTCATTGGGGCCGTTCGGGTGGCCCGTGCGCGCGATCTCCTCGAGCGTCTCGACAAACCTCCGCGTCGAAGACTCGTCCAGGATCACGCCGTCGAGCGTCCTGCCGACCACCTCGTCCTCGGACCAGCCGAAGAGCCGCTCGGCGGCGCGATTCCAGTAGAGCACCCGGCCCTGCACGTCGTAGCCCTCGATCGCGACATTCGGCGTGTTGGCAACGATCGCGCGCAGGCGCGCCTCGGCATGACCGAGCGCCTCCTTCGCGAGCCTCGCGGATGTCGCATCGTAAAAGATGCAGATGCCGCCGCGGACGCGGCCCTGCTCGCCCAGGATCGGCCGCGCCGAGACGACGACGTGAATGCCCTTCGGCGCGCGCGTGTTCCGCACGTAAAGCTCGACGCCGTCCACGCGCTCGCCCTGCAGCGCCCGCCAGAGCGGGACGGTATCGGGGGGGCAAGTCGTCCGTTCGTCCGGCAGGAAAATGCCAAAGGCCTCGGCCCACGCCTCGAGCGGGGCGTCGATCGGGACACCGGCGAGGCGCGCCGCGGTCTTGTTCCACGCGACGATCCGGCCGGCCTGATCCGCCACGATGATCGCCTCGTCGAGCACGTCGAGGGCGCCACGGAGGAGGTGGACGGTCTCCACGGGGAGATCACGATAGCTGGAGAAGACGTGTTCCGTCATGGGCTCCTCGCGCTACCCATTGGCCCTCGTTCTGCTCCATTTCGGCCTCCCCTTTTTCCGATACGAATCGGGGGCGTACGACCCCGGAAAGTTCGTAGTCACGGCAGCGGGCGTTGTCGAGGGCTCGTGATCGCCCCCCGGGGCCGACCGGCCGAGAGCCGACGGGCGACCTCTCATGGCCCATACCAGATCGGCGAGCTCCACGCGCGGTGCTGCACGGTCTTCGGGACGGACGCGTCCGCGCAGGCCGCCGGCGCCGAGGCCGGCTCGAGCGCGTTGCATTCGTACGTGCTGTAGCGGCAGCTCGGCACCTCCACGGCGCGGGCATAATAGAAGGCTCGCTCCTTCGGATCGAAATCGGGGTCCGTCCAGACGACGCAGAGCTCCTCGGCGCCGCCCGCGAGCACGTCGCACGTCGCCGTATCCACGGCGGGCTCCGGGGCGGGCGTACCCGCGACGTCGTAGACCTTCTCGTACACCTTCCCCTCGCGAACGTAGCCCTTGATGATCTGGAGCCGCTCGAGCGGCCTGCCCGGCCAGCTCTCCGTGCCCGGGTCGGCGCTCGCCTGCACGAAAAATGTCGGATCCGATCCCGACGACGTCCCGAGCAGCCCGCCCATGGGGACGCCGGCCGCATAAGCCTCTTCGAGCCGCTCGGCGCGCCCGCAGAGGCCCGCGTCGTACCCGAAGCCGCCGAAGAAACGTATCGGAATGCGGGCGCCGCTCGTGGCGAACGTCTCGCGGCGGCGGATCGCCTCGAAGATCGACTCGCGCGAGTTCTCCTCGGCCCAGACGCCGGCGAGCCCGCCCGGATTGTTGATGACGCCGTCGTGCGTCTCCGTGCCGGCGCCGAGGCGCTTCTCGGGCGTGTCGTCGACGAGCCCGACGTGCCCGGGAAAACCCACGCTGGAGGTGTTGCCGGGCGTGCCGTTGTGGGTGTCGGTCGAGCCGATGAGGCCGAATTGAAACGGGTTCGTCCCGAGCCGCTCGGCTTCGAGCAGGCCGGTTTTCAGGACATACCGCAGAAAATCGTGCCTGTGCGTGCAGCCCCAGAGGCGCATGCCCCCGGAGCCGGGTTTGTCGCCGCATTGCTCGTCGTCGTCCGGCCGGAGCTCTTCGAAGTCGCAGAGCGGATCGACGTCCGCCTCGACGTCGAGGAAGCCATTGCGGCACTCGCTCGATCCTTTGTGCTGAAAGATCTCGGCGACGGGCTCCATCTCCACCCGGAGCGCCGCGCGCGAGGCCTCTTCCTCGATCGTCGCGCCGCCGGGGTACGTGGGATCGAAGAGCTGGCCATTCGAGAGGTTCGAGTTGTGCGGCAGGACGAGCACGTCGCAGCTATTCTCGGCCCCCTTGCACCCGTCGCGCAGCAGCGTCCAGAGGTCGAGCGGCGTCGGCGCCTCGAAATAGGTGACGGGCAGATCGGGGACGATGTCGTTCGCGAAGATCACGTTCCGGTGGAGGTTCGAGATCCCGAACGTGTTCGTGTATTCGTATCCGACGAACGAGGTGAAGGAGCAGGCCGCCGTGCGATCGTAGGCCGCCTCGGCCGCGTCTTGCATCGCCTGCCAGCGCGCGCGGGCCGCGGCCTCGCAGTCCTTACCCTCGCCGCAGAGCTCGGCGACGCGCGTCGGGTTCGCCTGCGAGAGGCGCACGGCGAACGTGGAGGCGCCCTTGCCAAACTCGTCACGATATGCCTGGCACGTGAACGTGTCGTACTTCGGTGAGGTGGGCGTCGTGCAATGGGAAATCTCGCCGAGGAACTCGCCGTGATCGGTGACGGCCACGAAATCGAGCGGCCTTTCGATCCGCGCCTCGCGCGTCCCCTTCCCCGAAGCGTCGAGCGGCGGCAGGTGGATCGCCTCGCCGCGCGCGAAGCGATAGGCGTCGGCCGGCGTGACCACCGTGTCGTAAGAGCGGGCATCGAAAGAGAATGCCGTATGGACGTGAAGATCGCCGTAGAGCGGAACCCGCGTGGGCACGCGCGTCGCGCAGGCGGCGCGCGGCCGCGGCACGCGCGGCGGCGCCGCAGGGGGAGGCGCCTCTGCGCATCCGTCGAAAAGGAGGGGAAGGAAAAAGACGAGCCGCGCGATCCTCACGACGCCATGAAAAACGGACCCGGCCCCGTCGTCAAGCTCAGCAACCAGGCACGGTGACGTCGACGTCGAGCACCGCCGCGGCCGTGACCATCGTCTCCTGCGGGGGGCGCTTGCCCTTCGTGGTGGTCGTGAGCTTCATCGAGGGCGCGACGACGTAGGGCTTCAGCTCGGCGCCGGACACGACGAGATCGAGGGAGGTCTGCCCCTTCGGAACGGGATCGATCTCGGCCACGAGCACCTTCGGCTGCCCTTCGGTCTCGGCGTAAAACGCGATCGATTCGATGAAATCGAAGTTCGCCCCGGCGGGCCCGTCGATGACGAGCGCGAGGGAGATCATGCGCACGGAGTCGACGTCGTCCTTCGTGACGCCCTGGTTGTCGAGCTCCTGCGTCAGGTTGATGCTCTGGAATTCGTTGAATGCGAGGACGCCGAGCAGCTCGTCGAGGACCGTGCCTTTGGGGATCGTCGCCTTGGCGCCTACGTCCACCTCGAAATTGTCGATGTTGTCGCAGCCCGTGACGGCGGCGGCCGCGAGGGCGAGGACGAGGTTCTGGAGCGCGACACGGCGGTCCATGCGCGCGCCGGGGAGCGGCTTGTGCATGCCCTCATGAAGCCTCGATCCACGCCGCGTCGCAAGAGGTCCGGCGCACCAAACGCGCCGTTCCCCCCGCTCGGCCTTCAGTTCATGTACGCCCCGCGATCCCAAGCCCCCGCCTGGGGCCGTGCCGATTGCAGGATGTCCGTCGTGACCGTGCCGTACGTGGCCTGGTTGTAGACGTTTTTCCCGGTACCGTCTCCCTGGCCGCCGGCCTTCAGTCGGAGATCGCCGCCCGTCGCATTGATGAAGACGCTCGTCGCCGTGGGCGTGTTCGTCGTGTCGTTGCCGGACGCGGACACGGGGACGGGCGTGCTGAGAAGGTTGTTGGTGAACCCGAAGACGAGGTTGTTCTCCGCCGAATCGAACGAGACGCCCGCGCCCGAGCCGAGGTTCACCGCCGTGCTGCCGCCCGTGATGCTGAAGAGGATGTTGTTCGTCAACCGCCAGCGCATCTTGCCGCTCGACGCGGCGGTGCCCCAGAAGCCGTACGTGCGGGCGAGCATCGTGTTGTTCGTGAAGATCAAGTTGAAATCGACGCCGCCGTTCGACCCCGAGAAATTGACGAGGTAGGCATTGTTGCTCGCCGCTTCGATCACGTTGTTCCGTGCGATCAGCGAGGCCGGACTCGGCGTGTTCGGCCCGATTCCGTTGATGGCATAGGTCACGGCGCCGCTGCTCTTGCCTTCGACGCAGACGCGGTTCGAATCGAGGATCGTCGCGCCGCGCTGGTTGCCGAACTGGATGGCCGCGTGCGTCGTCGAGGTGGTCGAGCGGGCGTACACGTCATTGCCGAACAGCGTCGACGTGCTGCCCGGGCAGGCCGTCGTGCCGAGCGCGGCCGAGGTCGCGGCGCCGCCGCTGAACAGCGTCTCCACGTAGTTGCGCACGAACGTGCCGGCGCGGAGGTTGTGCTGCGTGAGCGAGGTCGTGGGCGACGCGAGCATCCGGAAGCCGCCCCAGACCGCCTTGTTGTGGTCGAGCGTGAGCTGGCCATAGAACACGGTGGGGTACGTGTCCGGATTCCAGTTCGCAAACGAGGAGCTGAATCCGCCCTTGATCGTGATCTCCTTGGCCACGATGACCGAGGTCGATGCATAACCGCCCTGCGCGACGCGGATCGTGCTGCCCGCGGGCGCCATCGCCACGGCCTTGCAGAGCGTCGCCCAGGCCTTCGCGGGGCTCTTGCCGTCGTTACCGTCGTTGCCGCCGGCCGCATTGACGTAATAGGTGACGGCCGTCTCGGCGATCGAGATCGCGATGCTCGACGCCGGGGGGAAGACCTGCTCGCAGCTCGTCGTGAGCGGGTTCTGCGCGGGGATCGCGAAGCTCGTGCAGCTGCCCGAGGCGATCGTCACCGCGCCGCAAGCGCCGCAGGCGAGGCTCTCGTCCACGTCGCCGTCGCAATCGTTGTCGAGGCCGTCGCAGATCTCGGCCGACGGCTGCACGTTCTGCACGCAGGTGATGATGCCGCCCACGCACGTGTCGGTCCCGGCGGCGCACACGCCCTTCTTGGAGGAGAGCGTGCAGGCCGCCCCGCCGTTCGGGTTGCCCTCGTCCGTCATCCCGTCGCAGTCGTTGTCCTTGCCGTCGCAATACTCCATTTCGGGCAACTTCTGTGGCTTGCATATGAGCTCGCCCGACACGCAGAGCGTCTTGCCCGGCGCGCACTCGCCTGGCATCTCCGTCGTGCACGGTAGATCGGCGTCCACGCCGTGATTGTCGATCACGCCGTTGCAGTCGTTGTCCTTACCGTCGCAGACCTCGTCCGTCGGAGGCGGGGCGGCGCAGATCAAGGCGCCGACGAAACATTGGGTCTTGCCGAACGCGCACTCGCCCATCTGGCCCGTCGGGCAGTCGATGCCGCCGCCGGGGTTGTCCTCGTCCGTCGCGTTGTCGCAATCGTCGTCGACGTTGTTGCAGGTCTCCGTCGTCGGCTTCGCGTCGGGGATGCAGTTGAGCGCGCCGCCATCACAATGGTATGTCCCCGTGGCACATTGGCCCGGCATGCCCGACATGCACGCCCCGCCGCCGCCCGGGTCGCCGTTGTCGACGACGCCGTTGCAATCGTCGTCCTGGCCGTTGCAGATCTCCTCGACGGGGTCCTTCGGCGTGCATTCGGGAGGATCCCCGCCGGCGGGGTTGCAGGTGGACACGGTCACCTGGCACGCGCCCTCGCCGCAGACGATTTCCGGGAAGCCGTCGTCGAGGACATTGTCGCAATCGTCGTCGACCGCATTGCACGTCTCCACCGAGGGAAGCGTGTCGCCCTCGCAGGGCCCCCACGTGTCCTTTGCGACGCACGTCTGCGAGCCGTCCTTGCACGCGCCGATGTTCCGCGTGTCCGGTGAACCAGTATAACAGGCCTGCGTCTCGCCGACCTCGCAGGGGCAGCCCTCGTCGACCTGACCATTGCAGTTGTCGTCGATGCCGTCGTTGTCGTCGTCGCAAAGCTCGGCCTCGGAGGGCGAGCCGGGCACGCAAGGCACGGGCATGCCGTCCACGCACGCCTCGATGGTCACGAGGCAGACGCCGAAGCCGCAGGTCGCGAGCGGCAGGTCGTCGATCGTGCCATTGCAATCGTCGTCGATCCCGTCGCAGACCATCTCCGCGGCCGTGCACATCGACCCGCCGGCGCCGCCCTGGCCACCGGCGCCGCCCTGGCCGCCGCCCGTCCCGCCGGAACCCGTCTGCACGAGCACCGGCTCGTCGATGCCGAGGGCCGCATTGCACCCGACAGCCCCCGCCCCAACCCCCATGAGCACGAGCCCAAGCACCAATGCACGCCGCATGACCGAGTTCCCTTTCGGGCGCTAGAACTGCCCCGTCCAAAGAAAAGAAGAAGGACCCAGGAGGATCGCCGTCGTCTGCGGCTTCGTGCGCTTCGGAGCCGTCAAGAAGAGCGCGAGCCCGCCGGCGAACGCGACGCCGCCCGCGACGAAGAGCCCCGTGGAGAGGTTGCCCGATTGATAGGCGTCCTTGCGCGCGGGGTAGCCGAGCTCGTTGCAGGTGTTGCCCGAGCAATGCCCGTCCACCTCGCTCTCGTCGCGCTTCTGCATGGCGCGGATCCCGAAATACGCGCCCGCGGCGCCCGCGCCGATCCCCGCGATCCCGAGCCCGAGGCCGAGGATGCGCTGGGGGCCGAAGAAGCTCTCTTTCGGCGTCTCCGGAATGCGGTCGGGTCCGCGGGGCCCGCGCGGTCCGGGCGCGTCTTGCGTCGGCGTCGGCGGCGTTGCCGTGTTCGTCCCCTTGGGCGGCTCCTGCCCCTTTGTCTCCGGGGTCGTCTTCGGCTCGGGTTTCGGCGCGGCCTCGTCCTCGAGCGCTTGCACCGCGACCGTCAACTCCGCGCCCTCCGCAATGGCCAGGCTCTTCTCCCAGGACTTTTTCCCGGGCGCGCTGACGTCGACCACGTGCTCGCCGCGCTCGGCCGGCAGGCGCGTTCCGAGCGCCTCACGCGCGAGCGCGACCCCGTCCAGCGTGACCACCACGTTCGGCAATGCGAGGACCGCCTCGGGCACGGCGACCGTGATCCAGCCGAGATGCGGCTCGATCTCGCCCATCCGCGTTTTCGCCTCGTCGCCGCGCTTCTGCACCGTCGATTTCTCGGCAAAACTCTTCGACGTCGAGGTGATGCGCGCCGCGTCCTCCACGATGGCGCGGTACGTCTCCCACGCCCGCGCGAGCCGGCCCATTTTGCGATAACAATCGCCGAGGCCGATGCGGGCGCCGAGGCCGGGGCGCAGCTTGACGACCTCCTCGTATTTTGGGCACGCCGTCGCGTACTCCCCCGCGATGAACGCCGCGCGCGCCTCCTGGAACAGCGCATTCGCCCGGGCCTCGTCGGCCGGGTCCCCCGCGCGCGCGCCCGACGCGACGAGGACGACCCCGAGCGCGACGAACGAACGAACGATCCACGCGCTGGGTTTTCCGCTCGTCATGGGCAAAGATGTCTCCTAATCGATCGACGCCGGAGGCTCGTAGGGCTTGCGGGGCGATTTCGTCGCCGTGCTCTTCGTGGAGGGAAGCGGAGCCCCGGTGGAAGCCGTGCGGGCCGGCTGCGTGAAGGAACCGGGTTTTCCGGGCAATGCAGTCGTCTGCGCAGGCGTGGGCGTCCCGGCCGCGGGGGCAGGCTCCACCTCGATCGCGTCCGCGCCCACCTCGGGCGGCGTCGAGGGCGGCGCGGGATGCGCGAGCTCGGTGCGCGGCGCCTCGGCGGTCACGATCGGCGGCAAGGGCACGGTGTCGGGCAAACCCGAACGAGCGACCGAGAGCGACGCCGCGCCGACGAGCGCCCGCACCCCGAGCCCGCCCATGAGGGTGAGGACGCTGCAAACGAGCGTGACGAGCGCGGCCGTCGCCCAGCGCGACCGCGAAGGCGGCGGCGCGGGTGGCGTCGAGGCTTGAATCAAGGCCACCGACGCGCGGGTCGTCGACGCCTCTTCGAGCGGCCGCTCGGGTGCGTCCGAGCGCCGCACGAGCGGGATCGTCAAGTTCATCCGGAACGAGTCCGGCCCCGACTCCGCGTACTGATCGCGCAGCTCCGCGATCGCCTCGGTCGCGCGCTGAAAACGATCCTCGGGGTGCAAGGCCGTCGCGCGGGCGAACCACCCGTCGAACCACGCCGGCAAGACCATGCCGCGGCGGCGCAGCGCGCGCGCCGAGGGCATCTCCTCCGGCCCCTCGACGACGCGGCGGATGAGCGCGTAGACGCCGTGCTCGCGCGCCTCTTCCTGCCAGTACGCCTCGCCCGTGAGCATCGTGTACGTGATGTGGCCGAGCGCGTGGATGTCGGTCGCGGGCCCGATCTGGCTGCTCTTGCCGGCGATCTGCTCGGGGGCCATGTACGTCGGCGTCCCGACGGCCTGCGTCATGTTCGAGTTCGTACCTTCGGAGACGATCTTCGCGATGCCGAAATCGAGGATCTTCACGCACGGCGAGCCGTCGTCGCGCTCCGCGATGAAGAGGTTGCCCGGCTTGAGGTCACGGTGGACGATGCCCCCTGCGTGGGCCTTGTCGAGCGCGAACGCGACCTGCCCGAGGTAGACGAGCGCCTCGTCGATCGGGATGTGGCCGCGCTTCTTCAGCATCGCGCCGACCTCCTCGCCGTGGAGCAGCTCCATCACGAGGAACGGCATGCTCGTGACCTGGTCGATGCCCGCGTCGGTCACGCGCACGACGTGATCGCTGCGGATTTCGCCGGTGATCCGCGCCTCCTGGGCGAACCGATCCCGCAGCACCGCGTCGTCGAGGACGCCGGGAAGCATCACCTTGAGCGCGCACAGGCCGTGCGTGCGCTCGTCGCGCGCCTCGTGGACCGCGCCCATCGCGCCCGCCTTGATGCCCCGAAGGACACGATAACGCTCGTGAAATAGCGTTCCAGTCGGGAGAAAGACCACGCTCGGGGCGCCCATGCCGTCCTCTGGTTTTCGCCATTATGCCAGAGTTCAGGCGCCGGGGACCAAGATCGTGCGCGCCGCGCGCGAGCGTGATCCCCTACCCCCCACGGGTCCGCCCTGACCCTAGCCCTTCTTCCGCGGCCGGGGGATGTTGTAGGCTGAGAGCTTCGAGACGAACGTACGTCGTGGCATTCCGAGCATCGCCGCGGCCGCGGTCTGGTTGCCCGCGCATTTTTCGAGCGCGTCGATCATGCGCTGCCGCTCGAGCGAACCGAGCTCCTCGCGCAGGCTGCCCGACGCGCCCGTATCGACCAGGCCGCCGCGGAGCTGCGACGTCGCGTCGTCGGCCGGGACCGTGAACGACGACAGTGACGGATCCATCGCGGTGAGCGGGACGGTGCCGGTGAGCGGCACGTTGCGCGGCGACGAGGCCGTGCCCTGCACGCGCCCCTCCAGCACGAGATCGTCGGGCCGGATCACGCCTTCGCAGAGCACGACCGCGCGCTCGATGGCGTTGCGCAGCTCGCGCACGTTGCCCGGCCAGTCGTAGCTCGTCATCGCGGCGAGCGCCTCGCGCGTGATCTCCGGCGGGCTCCTACCGATCGAGGCCGCCGCGCGCGCCGCGAACGTCCGCGCGAGGGGCTCGATCTCCGAGCGACGCTCGCGCAACGGAGGGATCGAGAGCGCGATGCCGTTGAGCCGGAAGTAGAGGTCCTGGCGGAACGTGCCCTTCTGCACCTCGAACGCGAGGTCGCGGTTCGTCGCGGAGACGAACCGCACGTCGATGGGGCGCGGCGCAAGCCCACCGACGCGCATCACCTGACGGTCCTCGAGCACACGCAAGAGCTTGACCTGGATCCCGAGCGGCAACTCGCCGACCTCGTCGAGGAAGACCGTGCCCTTCTCCGCGGTCTCGAAGAGGCCGGGCTTCGAGCGCACCGCGTTGGTGAACGAGCCCTTCTCGTGACCGAAGAGCTCGCTCTCGAGCAGCGATTCGCTGAGCGCGGCGCAGTTGAGCCGCAGGAACGGCCCCGCCGCGCGCGGCGACTTGCGATGGATCGTCTCGGCGAGGACCTCCTTGCCGGAGCCGGTTTCGCCGAGCAAAAGCACGCTGATCGGGCCCTCGGCGACGCGCTCGGCGAGCGCGTAGAGGCGCTTCATCGCCTCGTCGCGGATCACGTAGCTGCTCGGCGAGCCCTCGCCTGCCGCCTCGGGTTCCTCCTCGTCGAGCTTGCGAACGACGAGGATCGTCGAGCCGAGGTTGATGGCGTCGCCGACGCCGAACTCCACGAGTTTCCCCGCTTCGACGCGCGTGTCGAGCAGGCGCACCGTCCCGCCTGCGCCCTTCTCGCGGCGCACGGTCGTTCCGTTCGCGCTGCCGAGGTCCTCGATGCGCAAGGGGGGCCCGATGTGGATCTGCGCGTGACGGCGCGAGACGGAGCCGTCGTCGATCCGGATGTCGGTCTCCTCGGCGCGGCCGAGGATCACCTTCCCCTCGGCGGGCAGCGGGTGACGGGTGACGCCGCCCGCGGCGAAGACTGCGAGCTCGAGGCGCCCCTTCACGTTCTCGTCGTTCCCTTCGTTCCGATGGAAAGCACCGCTCGCGGAACCGTAGGTCGAGCACGCCCCGAAACGCAAGCCACCATGCGCCTGCGTGTTCGCTTCGAACCGCCCCCGTGGTGAGCGCGGGCCGTGTGTCCCCTCGCGGTGTTGGTGTTCGACGGATGCACGGTGGGCTTGCTTCCCTTTCCCTGGTGTTCCCGGTCCCTCCACCCCGACGACGAGGATGCACCTGCGGTGCCCTCCACACGAAAAACGTTTCCTTGTCAACAGTCAACTGCCGGTGTGAAAGTTCACCTGCCGCGCGGGTGCGGCGTGCGCGCCGTGGTGGGGAGCCTGCGCCGCATCCCTGATGCGGGAAAGCATCACCATAGGGCAGCCGCGTCACCCCGATTTTGCCTGACCGAGGGCCCCTGAAGCTCCAATCGAGCAGAATCGGCTCGACAATCCCGTGACGGTCGTGATTTCCCGGCTTTTTCGCTCGTGGCATGGCGAATGCAATTACCTCGACGCGAGGCATTCCCCCCATGAACAGCTTGAAGACCCTTTACGAGCCACGTGTCCTTTCCCTCCGCGCCGAGGTCGAGAATGACCACGTCCTCGGCGAGATCCTGGCCGCCGACGCGTCCCCCGTCCTGGTCGAGTGCTTCTTGCTCGAATGGTTCGCCCGGACGCCTTACCTCATGCAACCGACCGCGCGCTGGTCGCGGAGCGCCGCGGAGCAATGCGACGCGCTCGGGCTCGACGCCATCGCCCGGTCGTTCCGCGAGCACGCGGCCCAGGAAGAGGTCCGCGCCTCGTACGTCGTACGCGACGCCCGCGCCGTCGCGCAGATCGTCTGCATCCGGTGCGGCATCTCGATCGACGTCGCCATGCTCGCCGAGCGACCGACCGTCGTCATGCGCGCCTATCGCGTGCTGAACGAGGAGGTCCTCGATGCAGACCTGCCCCTCGGGTATGCCGCGATCCAGTACGAGATCGAGCGCGTCACGAGCGTCCTCAGCCTCGGGCTCGTGATCCAGGCCCAGCGTGTGCTCGGGGCGGACGTGGCCGACCGGCTCACGTGGCTGCGCAAGCGCGCGCCGGTCGGCGTGGAGCGCGCGGCGCTGTATGCCTCGACGCTCGAAAAGATCCTCGACGGGATGCCGGAGGCCGCCGAGCAGCTCGCTGAGCTCGGCGCCGGCGCGCTCGACATCTACCGGCACTTTTTGCGCGATTGCGTGCAGGCGGCGAAGGCGAGCGCGCGCGCGATCACGGGCGAGCGGCCCTCGAGCCCGCGCAGCTCGCAGCCCGAGGTTTGTTGCTGAGAGGAATCGGTTTTACAGGGAGGTACGCGCGAACCTGCGGAGCCGCTCGATCCCCTCCTCCACGTCGGCCGGGGTGATCTCGCGGAAGCGCAGCGGCGAGGGGCCGGGTTTCGACGGGTCGTAGACGAGGCCACGCGGGCGCACGTTTCCCTGGCGGAGGACGTCGGTCACGAAGCGGACGCGCTCCTCCTGCTCGGCCGGGACGAGCACTTTTTCGTATTTCGCGAGCACCTCGGCGATGTGCTCCTCGATGCGTTGCTTGTCGAGCTCGGTCTCGGCGACACCGGTGATGATCGGGATGAGGAGGTTCGCGCGTTCGAGCGGCAAATACAGGCCGCGGGCCGTTCGCGCCACCGTCTTGAACACGTCCTCGGCGCCCACGTACTGGCGCAGCGTGGGCAAGCAGCCGACGGCGTGAATGACGATGCCCATCTCGCGGGCGTTCTCGGCCTGCGCATACCAGTGGTGCCCGCAGGGGCAGCCCTGGGGGAATGCGTCGCCGGAGGGCTCCACGCCGTGCGGCGGCGCGTCGCCGACCCAGACGACGACGCGCGCCGCGCGGGGCCGCCAATCGAGCCGCACGAGGTCGTAAAGCCCGTCGGTCACCGATTCCGGCCCATCGCCGCCGCCCGACGCCTGCATGCGCTCGACGCCCTTCTTGATCGACGCGATATCGTCGGTGAGGGGCACGACGCGGCTCGCGAAGGAGCGATCCTGCGGGGGATGGTCGCGGTAACTCACGAGGCCGAGGCGCAGGCTGCGGCAAAGCGGGGCGCGCCGGAGGGCGTCGATGATCTCGACGAGCCTGCGCTTCACCTCCTCGATGTATTCGCCCATGCTGCCCGTCTCGTCGACGAGGAACACGAGGTCGAGCTCGCCGGCGCCGGCGCTCGCCACGCGGGCCAGCATCTCGGGCGAATATGCCTCGGAGTCGTTCGATTGCAGCGGCGGCGCGCCTTGCGACCGGCCTTGCGGCGCCGCCGCCGCCGGGGCGGGGGCGGCCGACGCGAGGGCCGCGGGCTCGTGCGGCGTGGCCGGCGCGTCGTCCGCCGTCTTGGACTCCATCGGCATGAAATCCATCGTCGCCGGCACGGGCGGAGCCGCTTCCTCTCTTTCTTTTCCGCCGATCCCGAAGGCCTCTTTCACCTTCGAGAAAAACCCTCCGCCGCCGCGCTTGGGCGCTCCGACCTCGGCGTCGAACACCCCCGCCGAGGCGGGCGGCGGCGGAGGCTTGGCCGCGGTTGGCCCGCCAAACGCTCCTCCTGACCGAGGCGCCCCTCCCGGCGCCGCGGGCGCGGCCATTGCGGGGCGCGCCGGCGCGGGGGGCGCGACCATCGTGCGGGCTCTCAGCGACGGACGCGCGGCGGCGACCGACTCAGCCCCTCGAGGCATGTCGTCGCGCGTACGCACCGATTCATCCTCGGCGTCGTCCTCGTCTTCGAAGGAGAGCGAGCGGGCGGAGAGCATATCCATCTCGCCGCCCCCCTTCCCACGCGTCGCCCCGGCCCTCTTCGCCTTTTCGCCGAACGACCTTGTGCCTTCCGCGACCATCCCGTCAACGGCGCCCTCCTCGAACGCATCCTCCCCGCCCTCATCCGCGAGCGAGGCCGTCGCTTCCATTTGCACCTTCTTCGCGGGCCCCTCGACGCGCTTCTCGCTGTCCTCGGCCACGAGCGCCGTGTACGGGGAGAGGAGCTTGTGCTTCAGCGCGAGCGCGAGCACCTCCATGCGCACCTCGGCCGCCTCCCCGGGCGCCTCGGCGAGCCGCGACAAACGCGCGTCGATCCGGAGCCGCGCCCACAGCCGTTCGAGCCCCGGGATCTCATCGGATTGCTCCGGCAGCTCGACGTCGACCTCCTGCCGGAACGGCTCACCCGTCGCGCGCTCCGCCGTGAGCACGAGCCGGCTCTTCCCCGACCCGGCGAAACGGCCGAGGAGCTGCACGGTTTGTCCCCCGAAGAGCTCGGGCGCCGGGCTCGGATAGACGTCCACGGGCATCGCATCGTCCCAGGACAAACGCAAATTCTTGAGCACGGGACCCGCCTGACGGACGCGGCGCGCGAAGCGCGGCACGACGGTCTCGACGTCCTCGCCGGGCAAGAGCACGTCGCTCGCGCCGCCGCCCGCACGCGCGAGCCGCTCGACGAGATAACGATTCACGGACGGACCCACGCCGAGCACATAAAGGCGCGTCTCCTTGCCGAGGATCTCCGGCGCGCGCCGGAAGATCCGACCCTCGTTGCCCACGGCGCCGTCCGTCAGCAAGACGACGAGCCGCGTCCGCCCCTTCTCCGTGGGCAATTTCGACGCGCGAACGAGCGCCTCCTCGAGCTCCGTGCCGCCGCGCGCCGTCATGCTCCGGAGGAACACGTCGATCTCCTCGACCCATTCCTTCGTGATCGGGACGAATTTCTCGCCCTGTTTGTCCGCGGCGATCCGGTCGTGATCGAACACGAAGACCTGGGCGCGATCGCCCGGCCCGAGGTGATCGAGGATCAAGCGCACCGCGCGCCGGGCCTGCGGGAGGCTCTGGCCGCGCATCGAGCAGGAGCGGTCGACGAGGAAAACGACGTCGCGCGGCAGCCCGACCTTCGCGAGCTCGCGCGTCGCCGCGACGATCACGCCGCAATACTCGCATTTCCACGCCGGTCCGAGGCCCGGCCATTCCTTCACTGTCGAAGGATCCCGGAGGGCGCCGCCGCAATTGTTGCAGCGGAACGTGCGGTGATCGCCGGTCGGGCCGGCCTCCGCGAGGGAGAGGTCTTCGAGCGGCGCGACGGGCGGCGTCACGACGAGCAGGAACGTTCCCATCTTGTCGGCCTGGCGCTCGAAATGGACCCGAGGCCGCACGCCCTTGTCGTGTTGCGCGTGGTAGGCGATCACGAAATCGCGGTTCGGGACGGTCTCCGACGCGGAGAGCTTCACGCGGAATGCGCCGCCTTCGAGGGGCTCGACGTCGAGCCTGTGCGACGGCGAGCGCGGCGGCTCGATCGGCACGCCGGCGCGGATCTCCACGCTGACGCTCACATCGGCTTTCCGCTCCCCCGTCGCCGCGCGTGGCGGGCGGATCGCGGCGGCGGCCTCGGGCACGTCGGCGGCTGTCCTCGCGTGGTAGCGCTCGGTCGTGACCATCGGGAATACGAAGCGCCACTCGCCCTCGTCGAACGCGAGCTTTTCCTGATAGCCGAGCGTGACCTCGATCGTCTCGCCGTCCGGAATGTTCGCGACGCTCAGCGTGAACAGGTTCGGCCGATCCTGCTCGAGCAGCGTCGCGCTGCGCCCCTCGCGCCGCGCGGCCTCGTACGCGCGCTTCGCCTCTTCCTTTTCCTTGACGACGGCCTCGACCGTGCGCGCGCCGATGCGAAAACGCATCGTGTGCACCGACGCCTCGTGCGGCAGCGGGAAGAGGTATTCGGCCTCGATGGGCCCGCCCGTCGTGTTGCGAAAGCGCTGCTTCAGCGTGACGCTCGCGACGGGGCCGTTGATCTTGGCCTCGACGTCCGTGTGTTCGAGCGGCAAAGGCGCGCCGCTCGACGTGCGCAGGGTGCCCTGGGTGATTCGGTCGGTCGTGGGATCGGTCATGGCGGGCCGACACCGATGCTACACCGATCCGCGCGACCTTCTACCGATCAAGTCAAGACGTGCGCCGCCCCGGATCGAGCGCG
The DNA here is from genome assembly GCF_029946515.1 of Polyangium sp. 6x1. Classification (GTDB taxonomy): domain Bacteria; phylum Myxococcota_A; class Polyangia; order Polyangiales; family Polyangiaceae; genus Polyangium. The sequence continues at coordinate 95,614 of NZ_JARZHH010000033.1, read as the reverse complement.
CAGAGCGAAGCGACGAGCGACGTGAAGCCAGGCGCGCGCTCGTCGGCCGAGCGCGAGGAGCGCGGTCCGTCCTCGGGCGAAAGCAGGTGCTCGGCCGCCGGCAATCGATACCCCGATCCGAGCGCCACCGCGCGCAAAAGGTCCGAGGCGTCGTCGCGCCGCTCCTGGTCCCAGTCCGTCTCCACGATGTGCACGAGCAGCTCCGCTTGCAGCGGCACGTCGCCGATCGCGAGCGCCTCGGCCAGCGCGGCCCAGCAAAAATCGGCCGACGACGCCTCGCCGAGCAGCGCGCAGAGCCTCGCCACGCGCGCGGCGAGCCGCACGTCTTCGAGCGTGCCGGGGCGCGATCGCCATTTGCGTTCGAGCTGCCCGAGCACCACCTCGGCGAGCGCGCGCGCCTTCGCGACGTCGCCGAAACACGCGAGCACCTCGGCCCGGCGCAGCTCGAAGACGAGCCGCTCCGTTTCGCCCGCCTCCACGGTGTAACGCGCGGCGAGCGCGAGCGCCTCGTCGGGGCGGCCGAGCCGGCAAAGCGCGGAGAGCGCGGCCTCCTTGCGCGCCCATTCGAGCGCGGGGGGATCCGTCGCGCCGCGACGCGACACGAGCGCGAGCGACACGACGTCCTCGAGCCTGCGCGCCGCGAGCAGCGCGGAGAGCGTCTCCGTCGCCGACGCGAGCGCGATCGCCCTTGCCGCAGCCGGCTCGAGCGCGAGCACGCTCTCCCATTGCGCGCGCGACACGCGGAGGAGCCCCGCGCCGATCTCCGCGCCGAGCCCGAGCGAGCGCACGCGCCCGAGGTGCAGGAGCGCCTCGTCGAGCCGCCCTGCCGCGCGCTCCGCGGCGCCGAGCCCGACGAGCGCGGAGACGGCGAACGCGAGCGCCTCGGCCGATCGCTTTTGCCGGGCGACCGCCGCATAAAAACGGACCGCGGCCTCCGCGATGCGGCGCGCGTCCTCGTGCCTGCCGAGGTGACCTGCGACGATCGTGGCCTCCTCGAAGCACGGGGCGAGCGCCGCGAGCCGCTCCTCGCGGCTCTGCGCGAGCGCCCGTGCGAGCGCCTGCGTGATCGCCCCCGACCACGCGGCGAGCTCCCATCGAACGGCCCGGCCGCGAAGGCTGAGGAATTCATCGGCGACGAATCGATCGTCCGCGCCCGAGCGCGTCGCGGGCGAGCGCTGTGCAGCAAGGTTCATGCGAGCCTCGTTGAAGACATGCAGCGTCCGCGCGACGCGCGGCGCGGGCAGCCGGCGCGTCCGGCCCGCCCTCGCCGCGTCCATCGACCGGCCGCGGTACGTCTGCTCTCTTTAATGGATCCGCCGGCTCATTTCAATGAACGAGGCCCCTCGCCCGGACGCACAATGTCCGAGCATGGCCCCCGGCGAGAGCGCTGCTAGCCTCGCCGCACGATGGCCTCGAAAGACCTCTTCGAACCGCTCGCGTTTCGCAACGGCCGCACGGCGCGCAATCGCATCGCGCTCGCGCCCATGACGAACCAGCAGAGCCACGCCGACGGCACGCTCTCCGACGAAGAGCTCCACTGGCTCGCGCTACGCGCCGAGGGCGGCTTCGGCATCGTCGCGACCTGCGCCGCGCACGTCACGCGGGACGGTCAGGGTTGGCCCGGCGAGCTCGGCATCTACGACGACAAGCTCCTGCCGGGCCTCACGCGCCTCGCCACCGCGCTCCGCGACCGCGGCGCCCTCTCCATCGTCCAGATCTTCCACGGCGGCGCCCGCGCCGACACGAGCGTCACCGGCGAGCGCCCGTGGAGCGCGAGCGAGCTCGAAGGCGACGCCGCAAACCCGCGCGCCGCGACGCGCGAGGACATCGAGCGCGTCATCGCTGCCTTCCGCGACGCCGCCGTGCGCGCGCACCGCGCGGGCTTCGACGGTGTCCAGCTCCACGGCGCGCACGGCTACCTCCTCGGCCAGTTCCTGAGCGCGACTGGCAACAAGCGCGACGACGCCTACGGCGGCTCCTTCGAGAACCGCGCGCGCCTCCTGCGCGAAGCCACGCGCGCCGCGCGCGCCGCCGTCCCTGCGTCGTTCCTCGTCGGCGTCCGCATCTCGCCCGAGGACTGGGGCCAGGCCAAGGGCCTCGACCTCGACGAGAACCTCACGCTCACGCGCTGGCTCGCCGAGGACGGCATCGACTTCCTCGGCGTCTCGCTCTGGGACAGCTTCGCGAACACGAAGAAGCGCCCCGACGTGCATCCCATCCCGATCTTCCGCCACGCTCTCCCGGCGGACGTCCCGCTCTTCGTCGCGGGCAAAATCTGGACACGCGCCGAGGCCGAGGCCCTCCTCGAGCTCGGCGCCGACGGCGTCTCGCTCGCCCGCTCCGCGATCCTGAACCCCGACTGGCCGCTCCGCGCGCGCGACGCGACGTGGGAGCCGAGGCGCCCTCCGATGGCGGCCGCCGAGCTCCTCGAGCGCGGCCTCAGCCCGAAGTTCGTCGACTACATGCGCCGCTGGAAGGGTTTCGTGGCTGACTGAAGCCGAAAAAAAGCCCGCTCGCGAGGGCGCGGTGAAGAAGGGGTCCGGGAAACCCGCGCCCCCGCGAGCGGCGTGACGCACGGCGGCTGACCAACGAACCGCCGTGCCACGACGTCCCTTCTAAACCACCTCGGATGCTTTTGCAACTCTATTGCATCGAGCCGTTCGCTTGACGCGACGGGCCTCTCTTTCCAAGATGCCGGAGCGATGCGAGCCCCGCGATCCTCCGAGGTAAAACGTTACGCGGCGATGGCCGCCGTGGCGATCGCCTCTGGCCTCGGCATCACGTGGCTGCTCCTGCCGCCCGCGCCCGAGGCGCCCGTCGTCCGCCCCACGCCCGAGCTGCGCGTCGCCGGCATGGCCGTGCCGATGCAGGGCGATCCGGTCGCGAACGCGCTCGACCTCGTGCGCAGGTACGCCTCCGGCGAGATCACGATCAAGCTGCCCGACGGCACGGGCCGCAAGATCCGCCGCGGCGCGCTCGGCGCCGAGATCGATCGCGTCCGCCTCGCCGGCTTCGTGCGCGAGGCGCTGCGCGAAGGCAGCCCCCTCCGCCGCGCGCACGACGAGACGAACCCCGGCAAGCCGCTCGACATCCCCTTGCCGCTCATCCTCGACGCCGAGGCCGCGGTCGACAAACTCCTCGCGCTGAAGAGCGAGCTCGACGCGGCCGCGACCGACGCCTACGTCGACCTCGCGCAGAAGAAACTCGTCCCCGAGAAGGACGGCCATCGGCTCGACGTCTACGGCACGATCGCGCGCATCGACGCGGCCTTCCGCCAGGGCGCGGAGGAGGTCGCGGCCGCCGTCGAAAAGGTCCCGCCGAAGCGCCGCGCCGAGCAGATGGGCAACGTCCAGTTCAGCCACGTGCTCGGCTACTTCGAGACGCGCTACACGCAGGGCGAGCGCACGAGGGACCGCACGTACAACCTCCGCCTCGCCGCCTCGAAGCTCGACGGCACCGTGATCATGCCCGGCGAGATCTTCGACTTCAACGACGTCGTCGGCCCACGCGACGAGGCGCACGGCTACCGCGTCGCGACCGTCATCGCGCAAGGCGAGCTCGTCGACGGCCTCGGCGGCGGCACCTGCCAGATCTCCGGCACGCTGCACGGCGCGGCCTTTTTCTCGGGCCTCGACATCGTCGAGCGTTACCCGCACTCGCGGCCGAGCTCGTACATCAAGCTCGGCCTCGACGCGACCGTCGTCTACCCGACGATCAGCTTCCGCTTCCGCAACCCCTTCGACTTCCCGATCGTCCTGCACGAGACCGTCTCGGATGGCGTCGTGCGCGCCGAGATTCTCGGCCCCGAGCGCCGCCACACGGTCACGTACTTCCGTCGCATCGACGAGGTGCTCCCCTTCGAGGAGGTCGAGCGCCAGACGCCCAAACTTCCCGAGGGCATGCGCGTGCTCGCGCAGCGCGGTATCCCCGGCTTCAAGACCACGAGCTCACGCGTCGTGCGCGACGGCGCGCACGCGCTTCGTTACAAGTGGAGCGACTCGTACCCGCCGACGGCGCAGATCATCAACGTCGGCACGGGCCCGAAGGAGCTCGAGTCCAAGGCGAAGGACGACGAGCACCCCGAGTACGTCGTGGACGAGTACCTCGTGGTCACGCAGGGCCCCGACATCCGCACGCCGGGCGTCACCGAGCCCCAGCCAGGCGGCGGCACGATCGAGAGCCGCGAGCCCGGACAGACGGGCAAGGCCGGCTACTACGAGAAGCTCGGCTTCTCGCACTACCGCAGCAAGAACACGGCCGAAGGCGCGAGCGAAGGCGAGGCGTCGGCGGCGACGCAGCCTGCCTCGGCGGAGTCGAAAGACGGCGACAAGACCAAGAAGCCCGACGACGACAAGACCAAGAAGCCCGACGACGACAAGGGCAAGAAGAAGAAGCGCAAGAAGAAGAAGCCCGCGTCCGAGAGCGGGACCTGACAACCTCCACGCGTCGGGGTACCCTCCGCCGCCGTGCTCTCCCCCCACGTACGCTTCGAGGGGTTCACCGCGACGGACTGGGTCCGCGTCCTGTCGCTCTTCCGGCCCCGACGCACCACGGGCGAGCTGCGTGATCCGAACCGCCCGCGCGGCGGCGTGATCGCCATCCACGACCGCGGCCGCCTGCGCAAGCTCCTCCACACGAACGTGGGCCGTCTCGGCACGGGCGACATCGAGTGGCCGATGACCGCCGAAGAGCTCGCGCAGCGCCACGACGCGAGCTTCTGCATCGTGCTCGAGAGCGGCACGCTCGAGCGGATCATGGAGCGCTTCGCGGCGCGCGCGCGCAAAGGCGACGACCTCGCGACGCAGGCGCTCACGCTCTTCTCGCTCGCGCAAGCCGAGCTTGCGGCGGGCCGCCTCTCGGCCTGGCCGCTGCGCCTCAGCGGCGTGCCGATCCCGACGCCGGGCATGGTGCGCGGCAGCCTCGATGCGGTGTGTCCGATCGGCAAGGCGATGGTGCTCGGCATCTTCGAGGGCGGCGAGCTCTGGACGAGCGTGGCGCTGCGGCGCGGGCAGGACGGCATCAGCTTGATCCTCGGCCCTGACGAGATCCGCGGCGACATGGGCCTGCTCTCGGGCGACTGGCGCCGCGACTACCGGCACCTCTCGCACGCGATCGAGGATCGCGTCGGGCCGATCGCGTTCGGCTGTTACGCGGAGACGGCGACGTTCCGCGCGCTCGAAGTGGACCCGAGCCCGGGCGCGTGGGCGCGCGCGGCGTTCGTGCGCGACATCATTCTCTCGCCGTTGCCCGCGCCGATGGCGATTCCGCTGGGGATCGACGCGAGCCGCGCGGCGTTCCTGGCAATGCGCAAGGTGATGGAGCGGGTCGATTCGAACGGCGTGGTGGCGGGGTCGATCGAGCGATTGTGGGATCGGGCGGCGAAGAGCGCGCAGCATGGCGAGCTCGAAGAGATGCTCGGGTTCCATCCGCTGGAGCTCTTGCGGAAGCTGCTCGTGCGGGAAGATTGATTCAGCGCCGGAAAAGCCGATCCCAGAAGGTGCGCGGCAGCCCCAGCACCTCCGCCGCCTCCCTCGGATCCACGCGGTAGGGGCTCTCCTTCCCCTCGAAAAAGCCGTGCTCAGCGATCAAGTGCACGATGAGCCCGGGCCCTCGGAGCTTCGCGCCCGAGCGGCGGTCCTCGATCACGAAATCGATCGAAGCCCATCCGGGATCGGGCGTGCAAAGCCAAGGGCATTCCTGATATCCGCCCCATTTCAGGAATCGAACACGAAACCTGCCGATCTCGTGGCCGTCCTCTGCCCGCGCGCTCTTCATCGAGCGGCGGAGCGCCTTGCCGACGATCTCGCGAATGCGGGAAGCGACGTCTTTGGCGGTGATGCCCAGCGAGGCGAGCGTGCGCGCGTCCTCCTTCAGCACCTCGTCGAGTCGCTCCGTCTCGCCCAAGAATCCCGCCGTGGAAAACACGCCGGGTCGCATCAGCTCTTCGACGCGCCCCGTCTTGACCAGCCAGCGCTCCTGCCACCCGACAACGTCCCAGAAGACCGACTTGCTGACGTGCTCGACGACCTTCGTCGTGAGCCCGACGGCGTCGAACCGCGGGCGCAAAGCTTCGGCGGCCGCGCGCTCCTCGAAGACCATCGTCAGCTCGGCAAGAAACACGGGCGGCTTGTCGAGCTCGACATCCCCGATGCTTTTTCGTTCGTGCGCGAGGTACTTGTTGATTTCGGCGACCGTCCCCGCGTCCTGTCGCAGGGGAATCACGAGAGGCGCAACCAAGGCGCACTTCTCGTCGTCTTCGAGGATCTCCCCGCCGAACGTCGCGCGCTTCTTCTCGGCGGCGTCACGCCGCGCGCCGAACGGGAGGCCCACCATGCATTTCATGTCCAGGTAGGAGCCGCCGTGATTGCCTGCGAGCTCGATCTCGCGCGCGACGGTGCGGACTTCATCGATGCGCTCGCCGGAGATCTCCGCGAGAGGCACCGCGAGGGTTCCGAACAGTTTGTACTCCTTGTGCGCGCCTATGTGGCTGTGAAGAAAGCCGAGGACCTCGGCGCGCTCTTCTTCGGTGAGCGATCGAGAGAATGTCGCGCCGATGCGGTGGACCTCGACGACCCCGACCGGCTCCCCGCGCGTCGCGTCGGGCTCCCCGACGAACCAGTCCATGAACCCGGGGAGGGTCTCGATGTCGGAAGGGGATGCAGCCATGGCAGCGCCGTTCAATGGTAAACTTCCAGGAGGATGATGGGGGCCTCGTCGCCGGGGACGGTCCATTCGGATGCCCGGTAAGCCATGCCGTCTGGAAAATTGCCGAGACGAATCTCGTCCGCTTTGGCGAGGCGCAGATTGCCGTCGCGTCGCCAGAAATCGAATTGCTGGGTGGGTGGGATCCACTGCAGGGGTTGGCCGACGTTGGCGACGACGAACCGAACGGAGCCGAGGCGCAAGAGGTCGCGAATCGCTGCTCGGTCGAGCGCGCGGAGGCGCGTCGCGGGCAGCGCACCGTCGTCCGTCCATAGCTCCTCGATCGGGATTCGGGTCACGACTTTGCAGTGGCGCATCGCCTCCTTCATCGCGGCAGCCAGGGACGATCGGGCGCGATCCTGTGGAGCTTGTGGCGAAACGGGCGCGCGCGCCTTCTGGTAGGCCTGCGACGAGACCAGGGAGACGAGGCGGCTCGCCAGGTGAGCGAGGGCGGACGCGGGTCCTTGCTCGATTGCATTGAAATACCCGGCGGCGTCTTCTGCCAAGATCACGCCCTTGCTTGACCTTCCGCTCTCCTCGGACGTGGGCCGCGTCGTGTGCGGCTTCGGTACCGAACCCCCGATGAGCGAAAGCCAGCGCGCCTCTTCGGGCGCCCCTCGGGGGACAGGCTGGCCGTTCGCGTAAAACTGCGTCTTGCCCTCCTGATGGCTCCGGATGGACCAATCTAAAAAGAGCTCGACCCGAGCTCCGTCCTGGTCCACGGCGTGAAGAGTAAGAGAACCGCCGTCCATCGCCATGGCGCCGTTCGTGATCCGGAGCGTCGTCGGCAATCGTTCGCTTTCGCTGGCCACAACATCCTCCCTCGATCCCTTGTACTTCCATACGGCAGTGAGGCCAACCACGCCGAGGGTCGGAGAGGACACGAAGGACGCCTCATGTGGCGCCTACACGCAACCACAACGTACGTTCACCCGGATCCCTCGCCGACGAGACCCCGGAGGAGATCGGTTGCGTGGTCGACGAGGCCCGGACGAGGTCCGATCAGGGCGAGGGGCTCGCGGACGACGCAGCCGACGGAGTCTGATCAAATACCGGCACACCCGCTCCACGCGTTTCCGATCCCGACCATCGATCGCCGCTCCTGCGTGTATCTGGTGAGGCCGCCGATGGCGACACCGCGTCTCGGGTTCGTCGGCGAGAACGTCCGATATGAGCTCACGAAAGGTTACGCAGCCGCAGAGCAGGATTCAATCGCCTCGCACGTTCTCAGGCGGACAGTTTTCCGTTACCTTGCTTCCGGGTCCTCCGACGATGGGGGACCTGAAGAAGGAAGCATATGCAATTACGGAAGAAATTTGCACTGTCGTGTTCGAGCGTCATCATCGCTGCGAGCGCCGCGGCGTGCTCCGTTTCGCCGGCGCCGGAGGACATCGAGGGCGTGGGGAGCGATGCGCTCGTGGCGGGATGGGGAGGGGTCGGGGTCTGCAACCAGGCCGATCCGTACGAGAAGAACAACAGGTTATGGAGCGCCACGGAACTGGCCTATTATGATGTCTACGCGGGCTCGGGGTGGGGCGCCGCCTATACGAGCGCGACTGCGTTCATTTGCAAGAAAGACCAGGACTGGTACTTCATGTCGACGTCGGATTTGCCCTTCATGCCGGGCTGGCTCTCGATTCGCGCGCAGGCCGCCGGCGCCTCGTATTGCCCGGTGTACGAGTACGAGGAGGACGGCGTGACGTATACGTGGGGCTACGATCCGCCCGCGGGGCCCGAGAGCACGATTCAGATCGACGTCTACAGCGCCGGCACCTTGCAGCTCGTGGCCTCGGCGCAGAGCAACATCGGCCGCATCTTCCTCGACACGTACGACGGGCCGATGGAGCAGGACCTCTATCTGCGCGTTCGCGGGCCGAAGGAGGCCTATTACGGCTACAACCTCTCGGTCAGGGTGCAGACCCACGCATTCGAGGACGAGTGCGAGTACTGAGCCCCGCCCACGTTCGCCGCGTCGAACGCCTCCCTGCTTCTCTTTTCCCCTGACGGCGATGGATCCCGGTCCACGTCGTCCAGCGCAGCGCGTTCACACGACACAACCCGCGCCGCGCAGGAAGGTGAGTACCGCACCCCACGAAGGCAAGGACCGTCATCGGCTCCGTACCACTCCGTACCTACACGAAACCACAACGTACGTTCCCCCGGATCCCTCGTCGACGAGACCCCGGAGGAGATCGGACCTCGTCGGTTGCGTGGTCGACGAGGCCCGGACGAGGTCCGATCAGGGCGGGGGGCTCGCGGACGAGGCAGCCGACGGAGTTCGATCAGGGCGGGGGGCTCGCGGACGAGGCAGGCGGCGAGATCGGATCAGGGCGGGGGGCTCGCGGCCGAGGCAGGCGGCGGAGTCCGATCAGGGTGGGAGGCTCGGCGCGGCGGGTGCCTTCCGCAGTCGTGCTACTTGCTCGCCGGAAAAACGACATGGGGCCCGCGGCGGACCTCCGCCAAGAAGACCAGATCCGCCGTCGCTGTTGTCGTAATGAATGACTTGCGGCCCTCCCTCGAGGGTTTTTCGCCGTCCTGACGGTCCTTGGCCGTGCGCCGGGCGAAGAAGACGAGCTCGTCGCCCTTTTCGAGCGAGATGCCCGCCGGCAAAACATCGACCCGGAGCGTGAGCTTGTCCGTCGCGACCGAGTCATCGAACTTGCAGACGTTCTCACGCGTCATCGTCGCAGTGTCACTCGACTCGCGTTTGATTTTCACGACTTCCTTGCAGTCATAGGTGAAGCGCCGGTTCTCGACGATGGTCAATTCGACGGTGCCCTTGCCGTCCTTGAGCGCCGTCGACGTGATGGTTCGCAGGTACAGCCGGAAGTTCTCTTGCTCGGCATCTGATTTATCTCCCTGACCGCCCGCTGCGCGATCCATCGTCTGCCCCGGCCGCAGATCCCTCGGGTCGATGTGCAGGGCGCTTTTGTACGGTTCTCCATTCGTGGTGGGCTGGGCGTCGAGCCACGCCTGGCCATCGAATTGGGGAAAAAACGTGGAGATCTCTTCATCTGTGAAGGGAGTGTACATCGTATCTTCCCTCTGAAGCCTACGGGCGCAGTACGAGAGCTTGTCATTTTCGGTCGGCGCGTCGAGCGGCTGGACATGGCGCACGGCATTGTCCGGCAGCGGCGAAACGCTGCCGAGCCAGTGGTAATTCAAGAATGACATCGGCGTGTTCGCGAAGCGGGCGATCATGTCCGTAAACACGACGTACGGCGTTCCTGCATACGCAAATACGGGGGTATTGTCTGGATCCTTGATCGGCATGAGCTGGCGATGTGCTGCCATGGCGCGACGGTACAAGGACCACGCCTCATAATGCGTCGCCCCTCGGGGCAGATCGCGAAGCTCTTGGGCCGTCTGCTGCGCGAGTTTACTCACCTTCGGTGCGAACTCGTCGAATTCGCGCGCGCAGGCAGCGAACGCGGCTCGACGTCCCACCGACAGCGCCGCAGACGCAGCGTTACGAAAGCGGTAGTCGCCGATGTCCTCGTGGCTCCAGGAAGTGCCGCACGCAGGCTCCGGATCCGGGTGCTCGCCCTTCAGAAAGTCGCCTTCGGGGACGCCGGCCTCGATCGCCTGCGCCATCACGCGGTCCGCGAAATCCGATGAGCGGCTCCCGAGAGAATCAACATGCGCGTCGTCGGCGAGCTTCTTCACGACCTCGGGCTTGAGGTGGACGTACCAGTCTGCGACGCTCCGTGGCGCCCTGGGGTTGGGCAGCTGTGGGCCACGCAGATACGAGCGAAAGCATTGCTTGAGCTCCGTGGCCCGATCCTGGGGGGATGCAGGCTCCTCGAGCAGCCCCTTCAATTCAGCGCAGCCAACCAGCGGCAATGCGAGGACCAGAACGAGGGTCTGGGCGAAGGTCGGACGACGATAAGCAAGGCTCGACGTTGCGGGTGTATTCTTCATGGTCGCTGAGTGGGTCATGGTTGTGTGCGCGGGCAGGCCGGAGGTAGATCCGCCGCTCACGCCTTGCCGAAATACTCCGCGCGCAGCAGCGCGGCGCCCGCGGGATCGCTTGCGGTGAGCGGGTTGGCGATCATGAGGTCAGGGCGGCCTCCGAGGACCTCGAAGGCCTTTTGCAGGTCCTCGGAGGCAACGACGATCTTTTCGAGGCGTTCGAACTGGAGGGCCGGTTTGAAGTCGGCGCAGCGGTTGACGGTCAGGGAGACGATCTGGGCCCGGAGCGGGAGCAGATTTGCCAGGTTGGGCGAGCGAACGAGGTAATGCAGCCCAAACGGGGCGAGGGACGTCAATTCATCGAGATGGGCGGTCCCCGTGTGGGTTCCGCGGAGGGTCATCCATTGCAAACCCGAAAGCACCCCCGCGCCAGCGAACATTTCGCCGTCCAGGTCGAGCTCCACGTGCAGCGGGAGCTCCGCCCGCTCGAAGCAGGCCCGGTACGCCGCGAAGATCGCCGGTGACGACGGATTGCGCGCGAGAGCCCCGCGCAAGAGGGCGTCCGCCGCCGCCTCGCCGGAGAACCAGAGCTCCATGGCCGCCGCGGAGAACCGCCCGGCATCGACGCCGTCCGCCGTATCCACGAGCTTCAGAGCCTTCTCATAAGCCTTCCACGGCCCTGCCATCGGCGGGTCCGAGAATACCTTCGTCAGGGAAAGCTCCTTCAGCAGCGCCTCGCAGGCCGGCCAGCGCTTCGCCAGGGCCTGGAGGAACGGCGCCTGGGCCTTCTTGAGCGCCGCCGGCTTGGTCCCGAACACCGATTTGGGGAGGCTTACCGCCAGCACGAGCGCGCGCTCGAGGAGCTCCGTGGGCAGCGCTGCGACCTCCGCGGCGAGCGTTTGAAACGGCTCCGCCTCGGCCGAATGACGGTCGACCTCGGAGAGGAACCCTTGCAACTGACTCATGGAATTGGTTCCCATCCGGAGGAGGGGCGGACACTCGCTCATGAACGTGTGAAAATCAAGCGACTCTTTGGGCCACGTACCGGCGCGTACATGCGAGCCCGCGAGGCTCGAGAAACCAAGCAACCGCGACAGCATGCGCAGGCCGCGAAGCCGACGGCGAGGTCGGATCAGGGCAGAGGCCTCGGCCGTGAAGGAGACGGCCGAGTCCGAGATCGGGGCGGTATGGAGATGGATCCGCGCGTCACAGCCGCACGGGCCCGCCGCCCTTGCGCGTCACCATGATCGCGATGTCGAACGGCTCCGTATGGCTGATTCTCCCGGCCGCCGGGTAGCTCACCTCGTACCCGCTGAACACGAAGGATTGCGGCCCGACCAGATCGTAGGGCGCGGTCGCGCTCGGCCGCGGGACGGCCTCGATCGCACGCGACGGCGCAGGAATCACCGTCGCCGCTGGCGCCGGCGCCTTCTCGGAGGAACGGCAGGCCGTCATGGCGAGGAGCGACAGGACCGCAGCGCGGCGTAAATCGAGCATGGCGAGGTTCGCCTCCAGGATCGCCCACCGCAGCCAGGCAGGCACGCGCCGCCGCACCGAACCGTACGAGCGCGCCGGGAGCCCCGTCAGAGTCTTGCTTTCCCGCCCGAGCCCATGACGTTTCCCACGCCCCATCCGTCTCTATCCCCGCCGTCAATTTACAAGGCAGGCATACCATGCGAAACATGACCCTCGGTGACCTTCGGCTCTCGCTCCGTGATCTCCTGGATACCCGCGTCGACGAGCTGCGCCTCTCGAAGACCGGCAAGCTCTACGAGCCGCGCCTCCGCAGAAAGCAGCACGAAATCGAGGCGATCCCCGAGCCCGCGCTCACCCAGGCTCCCCTCGCCGCCGAGCTCGCGTCCACCGACGAGCGCCATGACGGGTTTGGCACGGGCATTCATTACCTCTGCCTGGCCGTCGAGGCGCACCCCGCCCTCCCGGCCGCAAAGAAGAATGCTGCCAAGCGCATTCGCGAGACCTTCGTCCCGCAGCTCGGTGTCCTTCGCCGGCCCTATGCGGACGAGGCCGCCGCGGCGCTCGATGCACGAAAAGAGCTCGACAGGCTCGTCTTCGACCTGAAAGCCATCGCCACGCCCGGCGGCGGCGATCTCCTCGCGTGGGTCAGCGATTTCATCGCCGCGGGTGACTCCATCGATTCGCTCCTCCGCGAACGGGCAAAACTCCTCGCGGGGGCCGAGAATGCGGCCATCACCGCCCCGCTCCGCGCCTCCACGCTCGGCCTCCTCGGCCGCTTCCGTGATGCGCTCCGCGACGAGCTGGAAGAGGAAGGGTCTCCCCTGCCCGCCGGCCACGAGGCCTCGCTCTTCTCGTACATCGACAAGCTGAGCGTCCATCGCGCGAGCGCCGCCGCGCAGAGTTCGGCCCCGTCCGAAGACGCGACCCTCCCCGCGAGAGCCCCCGCGCAGGCTTGACAAGCAACCCCGATCGGAATTAGGCGCCGGCGCCTCAGCCCTTCGTCGGCTTCGAGGACTTCGCCGGCGCCTTCGCCGCAGGCTTCGCAGGCGCCTTCGCCGCAGGCTTCGAGGGTTCTTCCTCCTCGTCGTCCTCGTCGTCCTCGCCCTCGTCCTCGTCCTCGTCCTCGTCCTCGTCGTCCTCGTCGTCCTCGTCGTCCTCGGCGAGCCGCGCTGCGCGCGCATCCTCATCCTCACCGAACAGCGACGGCCCGCCCTCCGCGCCGTGCTCCGCGACGAACACGTCCGCGATCTCGAGCAGCGCCGCGATCTTCTCCTCGCGCACCGGCCCGTAGATCGTCAGCGTCATGGCCTTGCCGGACACGCGCACCCACACCTCGCCCGACTCGAGGAGCAGCTCACGTAGCGGGCGGGTCAGCCACTTGCCGATCGCCTTTGCCAGGGACGTCGATCCCTCGACGAGGTAGCCCTCCATGAACTCCGGGTGCTTGCTGAACACGATGCCCGTGTTCGGCGCGGGTTTGCCGTCGACGAACGGGAGCGGGCGCGCCGTGAACGTGGGGCCCATCTCCTCCATCACCAGGATCACCGTCTGGTGATCGCTGCTGCCCGCGAGGTCGCCGAGGACGAACCGCGCGTACGCCACCTTCGGCGCGAGCTCGTAATCGCCGAGCACCTTTCCGCCGCCCGCGAGCTCCGCCACCGGCGCGAGCGACGAGGCGAGGCCCGCGATGCGCTTCGGGCGCCCGTCCTTGGCTTTCTTCTTTTTCGCGCCCGCCACCTTCGAGCGGACCTTGCCCTGCCCAGCTCGCCGCGCGCCGAGCGCGTCACGCCACGCTTCGATTGCCGAAAATGCTCGCTGATCGACCTGCCCCGTGAGCACGAAGATGAGCCCCGCGGCGATCGGCGCGACGATCCACAGCCACCACATGGCGGCGGAGCCTAGTCCGTCTTCGAGATTTTTCCCACAGGATCGAGGCGGGCCGATCTCCCCCGCGGGAGATGAAACGAAGCGCCGTTTCCGTTACCGTAGACCCCAAAGCTCGATGCCGCAGTCCACGCTCTACTGGCTCACCCTCATCGCCCTCGGCCTCTGCGTGATGCTCTCGCTGCTCCGGCGACAAACGGCCGCGAAGCTCAAGACCGCGCAGCGACAGCTCCTCGAAGAGCGCAAGGATCGCGAGCGCGCCACGAGCGAGCTCGTCCACGTGAAGTCGCAGCGCGCCGCCGCCGAGAAGGACGCCGAGGCCGCGAAGAAGGAGGCCGCCGCCGCGAAACAAGAGGCCGAGGCGGCGGCCGAGGCGAAGCGGAAGCTCGAAGCGGTCGAGGCCGACGTGGCGCGGCTCGAGCGCGAGCGGGACGAGGCGCAGAAGGCGCAAGACGAAGCGAAGCGCGCGCTCGAAGCGAAGGCCATCGAGGGCGACGTCGCGCAGAAGACCATCGCCGAGCTCGCCCGCGCCGCCGAGGAAGGTCGCAGCGCGGCGGCCGCGAGCGAGCAGATGCTCAACGAGCTCACGAAGGCCCAGAGCGCCGCGCGCGCCGAGGCGACGGCCGCCACGAAGAAGCTCGCCGACGTGGAGCGGCAGAAGAAGGCCGCCGAGGACGGGGCCGCTGCCGTGAAGAAGGAGCTCTCGGTGATCGAGGCGAAGCTGCGCGAGCGTGAAGCGGCAGCCACGGAAGCCCAGGCGAAGGCCACGGCCCTCGAAGCCGAGCTCGGAAAAGCCCGCGAAGAAGCTGCGAAGACGCCCGCGCCCCCGGCGGCCGCAGCGGCAGGCGGCGGCGGGGATTTCATCGCCGCGCTCGACGGTGATCCCTATCTGAACCGTGGTCAGAAGGAGACGATCCGGATGACCTACAACCAGTTCACCGCGAAGAAACGATCTTCGTAAAAGACCCGTGGTAAGGGTCTCCGCGTGACGAGCGTCCTCCCCAGCCTCCTCGGCGTCATCCACCTCCCGCCCCTGCCCGGCAGCCCGCGATCCTCCGGCGATCTCGGCCCCGCCGAAGAGCGCGCCTTTCGCGAGGCAGAGCTGCTCGTGGCCGCGGGCTACGACGGCATCGTCATCGAGAACTTCGGCGACGCGCCCTTCTTCCCCGGCCCCGTCCCGCCGATCACGATCGCGTGCATGACCGCCTGCGCGCGCGCCGCGCGCGAGGGCGGCAAGGGCCTCTTCCTCGGCGTGAACATCCTGCGCAACGACGCCGACGCCGCGCTCGCCGTGGCCGTCGCCGTGCACGCCGACATGATCCGCGTCAACGTCCACACCGGCGCGCGCGTCACCGATCAAGGCCTCGTGCAAGGCGCCGCGCACCAGACGCTGCGCACGCGCCGCGCGCTCGCCGCCGATCACGTCCGCATCTTCTGCGACGTCGACGTGAAGCACTCCGCGCCCCTCGCGCCGCGCCCCATCGAGGAAGAGGCGCACGACCTCGCCGAGCGCGGCCTCGCCGACGCCCTGCTCGTCACGGGCAGCGGCACCGGGCGCGCCGCCTCCGAGGCCGATCTCGACACGGTCTCGCGCGCGGTCTCCGTCCCCGTCTACGTCGCGAGTGGTGTCACCACGGAGAACCTCGCCTCGGTCCGCAAAGCCCACGGCATCATCGTCGGCTCCGCGCTCCGCGCCGGGGGCCGCGCGGGCGCGCCGATCGATCGCGACCTCGCCGCCCGCTTCGCCGAAGCGTTCCGCGCCTCGCGTCGATGACGCTCCGGCCTCCGCGCCGCCCGTTCCTCCTCGCCGTCACGCTCCTCGCGCTCGCGCTCCGGCTCGTGTGGAACCTCGTCGTCCACCCGCCCGCCGATCACATCTACTCGGACATGGCGGGTTACTTCGAGCGCTCGACCGCCCTGCTCGACGCCCCGCTCCGCAAGGACCCTTCGGCCGCCTTCTTCCCGTACGGCACCCACGTCCTCCTCGCGCTCGTCCGCGCCGTGTTTGGCCGGGAAAACCATGCCGCGCCGGCCGTCGTCTTCGCGCTGCTCGGCGCCTCGCTCGTACCGCTCGTCTCGCTCCTCACGGAGCGGCTCGTCCGCGGGCGGATCTCGCCTCGGATCGCCGCGCTCGTCGCTTGCTTTTATTATCCGTGGATCTCGCTCGGCGGATACTTCCTGAGCGAGCTGCCGTTCACGGTCTCGGTCACCGCGGCCGCGCTCTTTTCGCTTCGGCTCGCGGATACGGGGCGCGCGCGCGATGCCTTTCTCTTCGGCACGGCCGTCGCGATCGGCGCCACCTTTCGCCCGCAGATCCTGCTCACGCTCCCCTTGCTTTTCGTCGTCTGGCTCGCGCGCCGCAGCGCCTTGCCGCGCATCCGCCCCGCGCACCTCGCACGCGCGCTCGTGCCCGTCCTCCTCGTGCTCGCCGCCTCCGCCGCGCGTTTTCATCACCACACGAGCCGCTTCGGCCTGATCTCCGCGAACGGCCCCCTCAATTACGCCTTTGGCCGCTGCCACGCCGTCGACATCGAGGCGCGCACGCGTGGCTACGCCTCCTCGTTCGGGCCTCCGCCGATGGGCTACCTCGCCTATCGCGACAAGAAATACCCCGATGCGTTCGTCCGGCTCGATCCCGCGCTCGGCACGAAGCTCACGGTCCACGGCACCATGTGGAATGAAGGCCCGTTCTACACGCTCGCGCGCCGATGCGTCGCGACGACCGGGCTCGTCCGGCAGGCGCGTTACGCGCTCAGCCACGTCGTGATGCTCTGGGGCTACAATATCGTCTGGCCCGACTCCGGCAGCGACGACTATCGCCGCCCCATGCGGCGCGCGCTCGATCTGCACAACATCCTCTTGCTGCCGCCGATGCTCGTGGGCTTCGCCGCCTCGCTCCGGCGACACCTCGCGCGGCACGCGCTGCTCTCCGCGCACCTCGTCGCGCTCGTGCTCGTGGCCATGGTTTACTTTGGCGACGTACGGTATCGCGTACCCTACGATGGCATCGTGATCGCCCTCGCATTCGATGGGATCACGCGTGTGCTCGGGTGGGTCCGCAGCATCCTGCCGCGCACCGTCCGGGTTTGACGACGGCTCCGTGCGTCTCGACGATGCAATCTTCACGCGGGGCCGCACCTTGGTGTACCGTGCCCGACGTGCGACGACCCGGACCCGAATTCGGGCCGCGGAGGAGCCGTCTTCACGGCGTCCCCTCGGCCCTCCTCGCCGCGGCGCTCTGTGCCTCCCCGTCCCTCGCGGCAGCGCAAACCGAGCCCACCGCCGAACCGAAGCCCGCCGCGTCCGAAGGCGCGCCGCCGCTGGCCGATCCGCCGCCGGCGCCGCCGCCGAGCGAAGCGACCAAGCCGGCAGATCCGCCCCCCACGAACGACGGCCAGGCGCAAAGACGCCCGGGCGCGGGGGACGTGAAGGCGGCCGCGACGAAGGAGGAGGCGCCGAAAGCGGCCGAGGCCCCGAAAGCCGAGGCGCCGCCGCCGCCGGAGACCGGGTTTTTCCTGGGCACGTACGGCCGCGTCGGAGCGGCCACCGATTTCAGGAAGCGCCCCGGCCGCGACGCCGACATCGTCGCGCGCGGCTCGCGCCTCGATGAATCGTCGTACGTCGAGATCGACATCCAGCGCCAGGATTACTGGAAAGCCACGGGCACGACCACGCGCGCCGTGGTCACGCTCGGCACCTCGGCGCCGCTGTTCCATTACAATGCAGATTTCAGCATCCGCATGGCCGTGCGGAACCTGTTCCTCCAGGCGAACAACATCGTCACGAAGGGCCTCTCGGCCTGGGTCGGCTCGCGCATGTACCGCGGCGACGACTCCTACCTCCTCGATTTCTGGCCGCTCGACAACCTCAACACGATGGGCGGCGGGCTGCGCTACGACTTCGGCAATGGCCGCACGTTCGTCGCCTGGCACGCCGGCCTGAACCAGCCGAACACGGGTTTCTTCCGCCAAACCGTGACGCGCACGCCGGCATTGAACCAGGTCGGCGCGACGAACGTCAACATCCTCGACCGGCAGAAGTTCATCACGAGCCTGAAGGCGAGCCACATCTTCAAGGCCGGGGCGACGGGCGGCGTGAAGGCGGTCTTTTACGGCGAGCTGCACGACATCCCCTCGGGCCAGCGCGAGACCGAGGTGAAGGGCACGTACGAGTCCTTGCCGGCCGATTTCGGGTATGTGGTCGGCGCGCAGCTCGGCGCGTTCACGGGGCGCGACCCCTCGCACGTGAACCTGTTCATCCGGTATGCAGGCGGCGCCGCGGCGTACGGCGAGTTCGGCACGCCGTTCCAGCTCGCGCCGGACCGCACGTCCGCGGGCGCGCGCGAGCTCTGGATCACGCTGAGCGGCAACTGGGAGACGGGGCCGCTCGGGCTCATGGCGGCCGGGTATTTCCGGAGCTTCCGGGACGCGAGCTCGGGCCTCGATTCCAACGACGTCGACGAGGGCATTCTCCTCGCGCGGCCCCATTTCTTCCTGACGGAGTGGGGCGGCATCGCGACCGAGGTCTCCTACCAGGCGCAGCAGCGCGGCGTGCGGTACCAGCCGCAGGCAGAGCCGGGCCAGCCCATTCCGGCGCCCACGAGCGATCCGGTCATGGGGGGCCTCTTCCGCATCGGCCTCGTGCCTTTCCTGAATCCCGCGGGCAAGGGCAGCTACAGCCGCCCGCAGCTCCGCCTCATTTACCTCCTCACGCACCGCGACGAGGGGGCGCGCTCGATGTACGCGAAGGACGACGTCTTCAGCCTCCGGGAATGGGAGCATTTCTTCGGCGTCGGGGTCGAGTGGTGGTTCAACGCGCAGACGACCTACGGTGGATGACATGAAAGCGAATCGAAGGAGCCTCATGAATCGAGCGCGTTCATCGGCCGTGATCCTCGGCCTCGTCGTCTCCGGTTCGGTATCGACCGGCTGCATGGACTTCGAGGACCCGCCGGAGGTCGAGCTCAAGACGAACGTCGTCGACTGGCGCGAGGAGATCATCTACCAGGTCCTCGTCGACCGCTTCGCCGACGGCGACAGGGGGAACAACTTCGCCATTTACCCTTCGGCGCCCGGCAAATGGCACGGCGGCGACTGGAAGGGGCTCGAAGAGCGGCTCGATTACCTCGACGAGCTCGGCGTCACGACGCTGTGGATCTCGCCCGTCGTGAAGAACGTCTACACGGACGCCGGGTTCGACGCGTACCACGGCTACTGGGCGCAGGATCTCACGCAGCCCGCCCCGCAATTCGGTGACCTCGCGGCGCTCCAGAGCCTCGTGAAGGCGGCCCACGGCCGCAACATCAAGGTCATCCTCGACATCGTCACGAACCACATGGGGCAGCTCTTCTTCTACGACATCAACGGCAATGGGCAGGCGGACGATCCGCTCAACCAATCCGTGCCCGGCACGCCGGACGTCTTCAAGGAGAACGAGTACGACCCGACCTACGACGTCCGCGGCGTCCAGGCGAAGACCTCGCTCGGGGAATCGGGCCTCGCGCCGGTCATCTTCGCGCACGACCCGGCGTCGAACCACATGCCGCCGTTCCCGGAGATCCTGCAAAACCCGCTCGCCTACAACCGCAAGGGTCGCACGTACAATTTCGACGACCCCGACCAGCTCTTGCGCGGCGATTTCCCGGGCGGCTTGAAGGACGTCAACACGGAGCTCTGCCCGATCCGCGACGCGATGGTGGACGCCTACACGCGCTGGATCGAGCTCACGGACATCGACGGCTTCCGCATCGACACGGTCAAGCACGTCGAGAACGGCTTCTGGCGGCATTTCACGCAGAAGGTCCGCCGGCGCCTCGCGGCGAAGGGCAAGAACAACTTCTTCATGTTCGGCGAGGCGTTCGACGGACGTGATCAGCTCGTCGGTTCGTTCACGAAAAACGGGAACGACGCCCCGCCCCCGGCCGAGGAGCTCGCCACGGACAACCAGTGCGTGACGGACGGCCAGCCGCTCACGGCGGACATGCTCGACAGCGTGTTTTACTTCCCGCAGCAATTCCAGGTCATCCGCGACGTCTTCCGGTACCGCGGGCCCACCTCGAACATCCAGAAGCTCTGGACCGACCGGGCCGTCAATTACGGCGTGACGCCGGCCCAGGGCGGCGCGGTCAATGCGGCGGGCCAGGGCGTCTCGCCGCAGAAGCTGCTCGTGAACTTCCTCGACAACCACGACGTGCCGCGCTTCCTCTTCACGGGCGCGGGCATGTACCCCGAGGATCCGATCTTCGGCACGCCGCTCTCGCTGGAGACGCGCCGGAAGATTCTGCACAACGCGTTGCTCTTCCTCTTCACCGAGGAGGGCATTCCCTGCGTGTATTACGGCACCGAGCAGGATTTCCAGGGCGGAAACGATCCCGGCAATCGCGAGGACCTGTGGACGTCGGGGTACAGCATGGAGGCGCCCACGTTCCAGTGGATTCGCCGCCTCTCGGCGATCCGGAAGAAGTACCCCGCCGTCAACAAGGGCGATCTCACGATCCTCTGGGCCAGCGATCGCACGGGGCCGAGTGATCCCGACGCGAACGTCTTCGCCTTCGAGCGCACGGGCGGCGACGCGGGCGACTCCTATGCGATCGTCGTGATCAACGCGAACATCGAGAAGGAGGGCTCGCCCGAGTTCGGCGGCCAGGCCATGCAGGTCGGCGCTGCGCCCGGCACGGTGCTCGTCGACGTCCTCAATGAGGGCGGACAAACCTACACCGTCACGAACGACGGCCGCCTCTCGATCAAGCTGCCGCCTTCGAGCGGCGCCGTCCTCGTCCCCGAGTCGCAGCGTTAGCGCGGGAGCTCGCATCATGGCGTCGGTCACGGTCACGGCCCTCAAGAAGAAGTTCGGACAAACCGAGGTGCTCAAGGGCGTGGACGTGCGCGTGCCCGAGGGCCATTTCGCCGTCCTCGTCGGCCCGAGCGGGTGTGGGAAATCCACGCTCCTGCGCCTGCTCGCCGGGCTCGAAGAGGCCGACACCGGCAAGATCGAGCTCGGCGATCGTGACGTCACGCGGCTCGAGCCGCGCGACCGGAACATCGCGATGGTGTTCCAATCGTATGCGCTTTACCCGCACCTCACCGTGCGGGAAAACCTCGCGTTCGGGCTGAAGCTCCGCAAGACCGACCCGGCGGAGATCGAAAAGCAGGTGAAGCGCGCCTCCGACATGCTCGGCCTCGGGGCGCTGCTCGATCGATTGCCGAAGCAGCTCTCGGGCGGGCAGCGGCAACGCGTCGCCATGGGGCGCGCGATCGTCCGCAAGGCGGATCTTTATCTGTACGACGAGCCGCTCTCGAACCTCGACGCGGCCCTGCGCGCGCAGGTCCGCGTCGACATCCGAAAGCTGCACGACGAGCTCGGCGCGACGAGCGTGTACGTCACGCACGACCAGGTCGAGGCGATGACGCTGGCCGACGTGATCTTCGTGCTGAACAAGGGCCAGGTCGAGCAATCGGGCGCGCCGCTCGAAATCTTCGACCGACCGGCGACGAAGTTCGTCGCCGCATTCCTCGGCAGCCCCGCGATGAATTTCATCGACGGGGCGCTCGAGCGCGCGGGCTCGGCCTGGGTGTTTCGTGCCAACCAGCTCGTCGTGCCGGTCGACGAGGCCACATTCGCGGGCGGGCTCGAACCGGGGCGAAAGGTCACGCTCGGCATCCGGCCGCACGAGGTGGCGCTCACCGAGGGCGGCGGGGAGACGACGAAGCTCGGGGTCACGGTCGTCGAGGCGCTCGGCCCGGAGACGTATGCGCACGGCGAGATCGCGGGCGCGCCGTTCATTGCCCGCGTGGAGGCCCGCCGCAGCATCAAAAAAGGCGACACGCTCCCTCTCGTGTTCCGCTCGATCCACCTGTTCGACGCGGCGACCGGGAAGTCGCTCCGCGCGAGGTGAACGCGTGAAATCGACGCAGCGGCGAGCTTTCCGCGCCTTCTGGGTGTTCTTCGCGCTCTTCGTGGTCGTCTTTTTCTCGCCCGCGGCCCAGGCCGAGCCAATCAGGCTCTGGCACGCGCAGCGCGGCGACGAGCAAAAGGCGCTCGAAGAGATCGTCGCGCTCTTCCAGGGCGAGCGCGTGGAATTGCTCGCGCTCCCCTCCGACGCGTTCAAATCCAAGGTCTCGGCGGCCGTGCAGTTCGGCGAGGGGCCGGACCTCTTCCTCGACGCCCACAACAAGCTCGGCGATTACGACGGCCGCAAGGTCGTCGCGCCCGTGGGCGACGCGCTCGACAGAAACGCGTTCGCCGGCCCGACCCTCGCCGCCGTCTCGCTCCACGGCGAGCCTTACGGCGTGCCGATCACGCAGAAGAGCGTCGCTCTTTACGTGAACACGGACCTCGTGAAGGAAATCCCGGCGGACCTCGAATCGATCGCCGCGATCGGAAAAACCCTTCCGGCCGGGGTCGTTCCCCTCGCCTACAACTCGCAGTCGACGTATTACCACGCCGGGTTCGTCCACGCGTTCGGCGGGCTCATGCTCACGGCCGACGATCAACTCGGCTTCGTCGGGCCCGCCGCGGAGAAATCGCTCGATTTCGTCCTCGACCTGCGCGCGAAAAAGGTCGTCGCCGAGGATACCGACGTCTCGGTCGTCACGAACCTCTTCCGCTCGGGCAAGGCCGCGTTCGTGATCGATGGCCCGTGGCTCGCGACGAGCCTCGCCGATGCGGGGTCGCTCCATTATCGCGTGGCCCCGCTGCCCATGATCCGGGCTGCCGGAAAGCCGCTCACGCCTTATCTCGGCGTCGAGGCCGTGATGCTCACGCCGAAAGGCGCGACGCGCCCCGAAGTGCGCGCGCTCGCGCGGCTGCTCGCGAGCCCCGAGGCCACGAAAATCCGCCTCGAACGAGCGCGCACCTTGCCCGCGCGCATCGACGTCCCCGTGCCGCCGGAGGATGCCTTCCTCGCCGCGTTCGCCGAGCAGGCCAAGGCCACGGTCGCGATGCCCTCCTCGGTCGCGATGGACGCCGTGTGGGAGCCTTCGGACCGCGCCATTCGCAAGGTCCTCCGCCGCGACGCGCTGCCCGCCCCCGCGCTCTCCGAGGCCAAGCGTCGATTCGACGACGTGCGCCGCCCTGCGCCCCCGCCCGCCTCGCGCACACCCGGGCTCGTCGTGTTCGGCGCGCTCCTTTTGCTCGGCGCCTTTTCGCTCGTCCGGCGCGCGAAAGATCCCGAATTCCGCAAGCACGTGAAGCGCTCGCTGCCCGCGTATGCGTACGTGACGCACGCCGTGATCGCGGTCGGCGTCCTCGTGGTCTTGCCGCTCGTGCTCGGCGCGCTCACGTCGCTGCTCGGCGGATCGATCCAGAACCTCAAAGAGGTCGGCTGGCACAATTACGTGGGGCTCGACAACTTCGTCCAGATCCTCACGGCGCGCGGCGGTTCGCTCTTCGCGACGGGATCGTTTTACGTGGTCCTGCTCGTCACCGTGCTCTGGACCGTGCTCAACGTGTTTTTCCACGTCGCGATCGGCGTCGCGCTCGCGCTCCTGCTCTCCCGGCCGATGCTGCGGATGCGCGCGCTCTACCGCGTGCTCTTGATCATCCCCTGGGCTGTCCCGAGCTACGTGACAGCGCTCGCGTGGAAAGGCATGTTCCACCGGCAATTCGGGGCCGTGACGGGGCTCGTCCACGCCCTCAACGAGACGTTCGGCACGAGCCTCGAGCCGATTTCTTGGTTCGCCCGCTTCTCCACCGCATTCGCGGCGAACGTCGCGACGAACGTCTGGCTCGGCTTTCCCTTCATGATGGTCGTGACGATCGGCGCGCTCACGGCGGTGCCGGACGACGTGCTCGAAGCGGCGAAGGTCGACGGCGCGAGCCGCTGGCAAAGGCTCTGGCTCGTCACGCTCCCGATGATCCGGCCGAGCCTCCTGCCCGCCGTGACCATGGGCGCGGTCTGGACGTTCAACATGTTCAACGTCGTCTTCCTCGTCTCGGGCGGCGAGCCCGACGGGACGACGGAGATCCTGGTCACCGAGGCCTATCGCTGGGCCTTCACCCGCAATGCCCAATACGGGTACGCCGCGGCGTATGCCGTGCTGATCTTCCTCCTGCTCTTCGGTCGGACGCGGTTCTCGGATTGGGTCGCGGAGCGGCGCGAGGCGCGCGAGAAGGCGGCCTCGGCGGCGGCGATCGCGAAGGCGGCGGGAGGTGCGGCGTGAACAAGAAGCCCTCGTTCCTCGAATCCGCCGCGTGCCACGTCGTCCTCGTGATTGCGGTGGCGTTCGCGCTGTACCCCGTCCTCTGGGTCGTCGCGCTCGCGTTCTCGGGCACGCAGACGCCCTCGCCGCGCGTGATCCCCGTCCCGGAGGCGCCGACGCTCGCGCACCTCTCCGCGGTCGTGGGCGCGACGCGCAAGGTCGACGGGGCCGAGGTCTGGCTCTTTGGTCGCCAGCTCGCGAATTCGCTCGTCGTCTCGCTCTCGACGGCGCTCGTCGGCGTGCTCATCGCCATTCCGACGGCGTACGCCCTCGCGCGGTTCCGCTTCGCCGGCAAGGAGTCGGGCATGCGTGCGCTGCTCGCCACGCAGATGTTCCCGGCCGTGGCGAGCGCGATCCCGCTCTACATGATCCTGAATTCCCTCGGGCTCTTGAACTCGCGGACGGGCCTCGTCGTCTGTTATGCCTCGACGAGCGTCCCGTTCTCGATCTTCCAGCTCCGCGCTGCCTTCGAGGCCATCCCGATCGACCTCGAAGAGGCCGCGATGGTCGACGGCGCGACGCGTTTCTCCGCGTTCGTCCGCGTGGTCTTGCCCGCGGCGCGCCCCGCGATCGCCGTGACCGCGCTCTTCGCGTTCATGGGCGCCTACAACGAGTTCATCCTCGCCGCGACGCTGCTCGACAAGGAAGAGATGTTCACGCTTCCCGTCATGCTCCAGCGCTTCATCGGGGAGTACGACGCGCAATGGGAGAAATTCGCCGCGGGCGCGCTCGTCGTGTCGCTCCCCGTCATGGCGCTCTTTTACGTGGCGCAGCGCCACCTCGTCGCGGGCCTGACGGCGGGCGGCGTGAAGGGCTGATTCACGGCCGCGATTGCGGGCAAAGGTAGGCGACGCCCGCACCCACGAGCCCCTCGCCCACGAGATCGATTTCCGGCACGTACGAACATTTCCTCCCGGCCTCGTCGGTCACGATGCTCGCGCATCGTTCGAGCAGGCTTTCCACCTGCGCGCGCGTGATCGGGCCCGTGCCCGCGACGCGGTCGGAGACCTTGACGGCCGCCGCTCCCTGGCAGGAGAGCACGGCCGTGACCGCGAGGTCGGGCTCGACCTTTTGCCCCGCATCGCGGCCCACGACGATCGGACGCACCGTGCCGCGAATGCTCGCGCTGTACGAGCAGCCATTCTCCAGGGCAAACGTGAAAAGCTCGTCGTAGGCCCCGACGGAGGAAACGGTGGGGCCATCGGGCGGTCGTGGAGCTTCGGCCGCTCCGTCGGGCCCGCCTCGCTGCGTCAGGAGCGAGACCGTGTCCGCGAGTGCCACACCCGAGAGCGGGAGAAGCGCAAATGCCGCAAGTCGACCGAGTCCGGTGCCTTTGGACCTGACCATATCCCTCCAAGGGCCCTGCCGAGGGAGCGCGTTTTACGCGCGCCCCCGGGCAAACGGGCCCCTCGTCGCGGAGCGATTGCCAGGATGATGCCAACGGACGCCCGACGGGCGGCGTCGTCAGGGCTTGCGGGCGCGCTTGCGACTGAGCAGAGCGATGGACAGGCCCCCGAGCAAGGTCACGGCCGCGGCGCTGCCCTGCGGCGACACGCCCGGCGCCTGACACCGGCACGGCGAGGCGACGTCGCCGAGGGAGATCGACGCGAATGTCGAGGCGACGAGGAAGCCGGCGAGCGGGAGAAGGGACGCCTTTCGCATGGCGAAAAGCAGACACCACGAAGGAAATGGCGTCAAGCGGGGAGGATCAGAAAATCCAGACGGGTCGCGCGGCGGTGATCGGCTGGACGCCGGCCTTCGTGCCGATGAGGCGGTGATCCGGATCGAGCGTGACGGTCATGACCGGCTCGGAGAACGGGATCTGCATCGTGGCCGTGGCGTCCTGGGGAGCGAAGCCGAAATCGACGTTGACGCGCGCGGTCTCCGTCGCGCCCTTGATCTCGACCTCGACGACGCAGGGGAAGAGTTTTCCACCCGGGTTTTGCTGCGTGACCGTGATCGTCGCCTGGCCGTCGAGTTGCGTCGCCGAGACGTCGAACGTGGGCCAGGTCGGCACGCCCTTGCCGAAGACCCACGCGTCGAAATAAGCGTCGAGGTCCTGCCCCGAGGCCGCTTCGAGCGCCTCTTTGAGCTCGACGACGCTGCGACCGCCCGATTTCGAGAGGAAATCCGCGATGCCCGCGAGGACGGCGTTCCTGCCGATGAGCGGTTCGAGCTGGAGATAAAGCACCATCGGCCCGGGGCCATATACGTCCCCGTAGAAGTCCTGCACCTCGGGCGCGGGCTCGTCCGTGGGGCGGGGCCAATGCTCGGAGAGCGGCGAGACGCCGTCCCAGTACGCGCGCGTCGCCGCGGCTTCTCCCTCGGGGCGCGCGAGATCCTCGAAGACGTAGGCGAGGTACTCGGCCGTCGCCTCCTTCCAGACGAAATCGGACGCGGACGCGAGCGTCGTGTGATCGCCCGCCCATTGGTGGACGATCTCGTGCATGAGCACGTGCATCATGGCGTCCGCATAATCGGTCTGCAATTGGTCGAGCTGCTGATGCAGGATGATGTTGGCCGGGTGCTCGAAGCCGAGCCACGCCGTCGGCCCGCCCGCGATGCGCAGCTCCTTGCCATAAGGGAACGGACCGAGCAGCCCCGTGATCCAGTCCATGAACGCGCCGACGCTCGGCTTGTCGAGCGACGCGGCAAGGGTGCCGAGCGGGACCTCGTAAAACACGAGATCGACGCCCGCGAAGCTGCCGTACGGCGCGCGCTCCCAGAGCGGATCGGCGGCGATCGCGAACGCGGAATAGGTCGGCGCATTCGTGACGTCGCACGTGGTCTTCGTGTCCCCGGCCGTGAGCGTCCCCGGGCAGAGCACGACCGCGCCCGCGGGGTGCGTGACCTCGAAATGGAAATCGCTCATGCGCGAGGGATCGTCGTCGCAAGGCCCGAACCGATCACAGCCGCCGACCCACGAGAGCAGATACGAGAATTCGCCGCCCGCGAGGTCCTTTTTGCGCGAAAAGCCGACGTCGAGGCCCCAGTACGTATCGTTCGAGACCGTCGTGCGTGCCCCGACCGTGACCGTCGGGCCCGCGGGGCTGCCCGCGCCGCATGCCTTCAGCGCGTTGTTCGCGAAGTCGGCCGAGGTCGCGGGCGCTTCGTTCCACGTGACGTCCGTGAGCGAGGAGGTCTCGCACGATACGCTGTAGCAATCCCCGCCCGGCGCGGCGACGTCGAGCGAAAGCTTCGACTGCGCCTCGGCCGTGACGAGGTCGAACGTGTAGTCGTACCGGACGACGTTCGCCGTGATGTCCCCCGTGAGCCCGGTGCCGCCGGCGCCGCCCGCGCCGCCCGCGCCGCCCGCGCCGCCCGCGCCGCTGCCGCCCTCGCCGCACCCCGCGGAGCCGCAGGTCTCGGGCGGATCGTCGCTGCAACCGGCAGCGAGCAAGGCGAGCGCCGTGAGGCCAACGAAGAGCGTTCGGGGGATAGGAAGGTGGGTGCGAGAGTCGAAGCGCATGCGGGCATCGTACAGGAAAATGCCCTCCCGAGAAGATGCTCGCGGGCGGGCAAAAGGAGCTTCCGCTTCGGGCACCGGATCCATTACGCTTCTCGCGATGCCCTACAAAAGCCTCTCTGCTCCCCGTCGTGTCGAGTCCCTCGACGCGGATGTCCGCGGCGCGGCCGCGATCGACAATCCGGGCCTCGTGGCCATGGTCTCCGCCTCGCCCGCGCGCCTCGCCGTCGTGCCGATCGGAAGCGGCACGAACAAGACGGTGAACCTCTCGCTCGGCCAGGGCGACGAGGTGGCGATGCTGTCGCGCGACGTGGCCCTCGTGCGCAGCGAAAACGAGGTGTGGGCGGTGATCGACATCCACCACCGCGCCAAGACCGAGCGCGTCGCCAGCGACGTGCGCTCGCTGCGCGGCCACCCCCTGGGCGGGCACGCGCTCGCGCTCACCTGGGACGGCAACGCCATCGATCTCTCGGTCTCGGGCAGCGAGGTCGAAGCGCGACCCTTCGTGCTGCGCGGAAACGTGAAGGTCGCCGATCTCGGCGCCGTCGACACGACCGTCGTCGTGGAAGTGCCCGGCGGGCTCGAGCTGCGCATGCACCCCGGCCCGACGCCGGAGCCCGGCGCGAACGGACGCGTGGGCCTGCCG
Organism: Polyangium sp. 6x1; assembly: GCF_029946515.1. Taxonomy (GTDB): domain Bacteria; phylum Myxococcota_A; class Polyangia; order Polyangiales; family Polyangiaceae; genus Polyangium. The sequence continues at coordinate 67,329 of NZ_JARZHH010000033.1, read as the reverse complement.
GCCGAGGCGAAGAAGTTCGACCGGCTGAGCAGCGGCACGGCCCTGCACGTGCTCTACAAGAAAGGCGACAGCGCCGCGTGTCTCGTGACGCAGCGGGGCGGGCGGCTCGCGACGAAAATGATCGACGTCGGCGTGCCGATCACGTGCGCGGCGGTGAGCGAGACGAGCCTCGTCGTGGGCTTCGCCGACGGACGCGCCGCGCTCTTCGACGGCGCGACGCTCGACGCCGCGGGCAGCGGGCCGATGACCCCGACACACGCGCTTTCCCTGGGCGCACGCGGAGAGCCGACCACGATGCTCATCACGGCCAAGGGCTCGGCCTGGGTATGGGTCGGAACGAGCGGCGGTGAGGTCCTGCGCGTGTCCTTGCCGCGGAAGTAATCGTTCCGGGCGCCCGCGCGTCCGTCGCGGCGCGCCTCGTTTCTCCCCCCATCACATTCTCATCCCACCCGACGCCGCGATCCCAGCCTGATCGCGTGTTTCCTTCAGGAAACTCCCGCTCCCAGGGGAAAGCCCCTGCATGACGCGGACATGCGCCGCTGCCCGGATGACCCGGGTAGACGGCGACCGACCGTGAAAAAAACCTGTTGCATGATTTCGTGGTTTTCTCCGCGATCTCGCCTCGCCCGGTTTTGCAGAGACTTGCAAAGCTACAGGGGTGGGACACATTACGGCCCGACCGGCGGGGCCATGGGGGCGAAACGTCCGCGACGCTGATTCAGCCGCGGGCGCAGGGCCTGCCGTGCGCGCGCCGCCGCGCGCCCTCGGGGGGGCGTGGGCCATATACCTTTCTTCATTTGATTGGAAGGCACCATGTCGCAGCAGGAGGCATCGAACATCGTTTCGGTGGGGGACGTCCTCGCCGGGAAATACCGCGTAGAGAAGGTGCTCGGGATGGGCGGAATGGGCGTCGTCGTCGCCGCCACGCACCTCGATCTACGCGAGGTCCGCGCCGTGAAGCTCATGCGTCCCGAGGCGGCGAGCGAGCAATCCGTCGAGCGCTTCCTGCGCGAGGCGCGCGCCGTCGTCCGCCTGCGCAGCGAGCACGTCGCCGAGGTGTACGACGTCGGCCGCCTCGACACCGGCGCGCCCTACATCGTCATGGAAATGCTCGAAGGGCAGGACCTCGCCGTCATGCAAAAGCGGCGCGGCGCCTTCCCCATCGAGGAGGCCGTCCTGTACGTCTCGCAGGCCTGCCACGCGCTCGCCGAGGCCCACGCGGCCGGGATCGTCCACCGCGATCTGAAGCCCGGAAACCTCTTTCTCACGCGCCGCAAGGACGGATCGCCCTGCATCAAGGTCCTCGATTTCGGGATTTCCAAGCACACGAGACCCGAGAGCGACGACCCGGAGATGACCGGTGCGCGCGACCTCATGGGTTCACCACTTTACATGGCGCCCGAGCAAATGCGCTCGGCGAGCAAGGTTTGCGCGCGGGCCGACGTCTGGGCCCTCGGCGCCATTCTCTACAAGCTGCTCACGGGGCGCGCGCCGTTCCAGGCCGCCACGGTCCCCGAGATCTTCGCCGCCGTCCTCGCCAAACCCGTCAAGCTGCCCTCGGCGATCCGGCCCGACGTTCCGCGCGGCCTCGACAACGTCGTGATGCGTTGCCTGGACAAACAGCCGACGCGCCGGTATGCCTCGGCCACCGATCTGCTCATCGCGCTGCGGCCGTTCGGCCCCTGGGGCATGACGCTCGAGGAGGACGGGGAAGCGACGAGCATCTCCATTCCCGCGCGCCGAAGCAGCATTCCTCCCGGTCGGCTCCGGCTTTTGACGCCAAGAGAAACGCTCGATTCGTCGCCCACGGCGCCGCCGGGCTCGAAGCCCCCGTCGGGGCCCGCGCGCATCTCGAGCCGCCCGTCGCTCGTCGTGGTCGAGCCGCAGGAGCCCGCCGCCGAGACGACAGGAAAAGACGAACGGAGCATGGGCCCCTGGGAGGGTCCTTCGTCGAAGCCCCCCTCGCGGCCGGTGCGCGTCGCGCTCGTCGCGGGCCTGACCGCGCTCTCGGCGCTCGCCGGCGCTGGGGTCGCGGCGATCGGCGTGCAATGGCCCGGCCTCACCGGCGTGCCACAACGAACCCAGGAGACGCGGGCCCTCGGCGTCCACGTGCCCTTCACGACCACGCGGGTCGCGCTCCCCGAACCCGCGGCGCAGCCGCCCGCGCCCGTCGCCACGGTGACGCCCGTGGCGGACGAATTGGACTTCGTCATCGAGCCCGCGGAGGTCGTCGCCCCGGCGTCCTCCGCGTCCGCCGGTCCGGGCGGCGCGACCGCGCGAAAGAAGCCCGCGCCGACGCCCTCGCCGACGAGCCCTACCAAACCCGCGCAGGCGGGGAGCAAGAGCTACGACCCCTTCACGGGTCGCCATTGACAACGTGATCGAAGGAGCTTCGACATGAGGTCCGGGAAGCATAGAGGAGCCGCGCTGCTGGCGGCCATCGTCCTCTCCACCACGATGACGGCCGCCCGCGCCGAGGAGCCCACGTCCGCGCGCGGCCTCGGCCCGGTCGAGCGCGCCGAGGTGCTCTTCGCGCGGGCGATGGAGCTCACCGCCGAGGGGCACGAAATGGAGGCCTGCCCCATGCTGGAGGAGAGCCTCCGGCTCGACGCGGCCATGGGCACGCGGTACAGGCTCGCGGAATGTTATGAAAAGACGAACCGACGTGAGGCCGCCTATCGGCTCTACACGGAGGTCGCGATCGAGGCGCGGCGCGCCGGCATGACCGATCGCGAAAGCCGCGCGCGGCTGCGCAGCGAGGCGCTGTCGGCGCTGCTCGCGCGGGTCGTCGTCTGGGTGCCGAAGGAGGTCGCGGAGACGCCCGCGCTCGAGGTGATGCTCGACGGCAAGCCGCTCGATCGCGCGGCCTGGACCGGCGATCCGCTGCCGGTCGATGTCGGCGAGCACGTGCTCGAAGCCGTGGCGCCCGGGCGAAAGCCCTATCGTCGCGTCGTGCCCGTGGGCGACATCTCCGTGCCCATCGAGCTCAGCGTGCCCGCGCTGCGCGACGAGAACGAAGCGTCGCCCCCCGCGCCCCCTGGAGAGGCCACGATTCCCTCGGCCGTCGCGCGCGCGGAGACCTCGGCGCCGAGCGGTCGCACCACGGTCGCGCTCGTGCTCGGGCTCGGCGGCGCCGGCGCGTTCCTCGCGGGCGCGGGCATCGCCGGGGCGGCGATGGCGACGGGCGGGTTGTCCGAGGGGACACGCGCCACGTCCGCGGTCGGCATCGGGCTCGGCGGCGCGAGCCTCGTGGCAGCGGGCGTCCTTTGGTTCGTCACGCCTCCGGCGAAGCGCAAGAGCGGCGCGGCGATGTCCCTCGTGCCGACCGTCGGCGCCGAAGGCGGTGGTTTTTCTCTCCTCGGACGATTCTGAGGCGCTCGTCCTTCCCCCGCGCCGAGACCGTTTGCTACCCTCCGTCGGGAACGAAGGAATCACGGAGGGATTTGTCATGCGAAACCTGACCCTGCCCGATCTGCGCGCGGGCCTTCTGGACCTGTTCCATCACCGCGACGAGGCGCTGAAGGCCACGCAGACGGGCAAGCTTTATGGCCCGATCCTGGCCGCCAAGCGCAAGGCGATCGAGCACCACGAGGACGCGGCCGGCAGGCCCGTCGGGGATCTGACCGAGGCCGACGCGCATCACGACGGGCTCGGCGCGGCGATCTGGCATTACACCGAGGCCGTCCTGTCGCATCCGTTCGTGTCCGACGAGCAGCGCGCGTCCGCGCGTCGCATTCGCGAGGCGTTCATCCGCGACCTCGGCGTGCTCAGCGACAGCTACGCGGAGGAGGCGGCCGCGGCGAAGCAGAACCGGCCGAAGCTCGCGGAGCTCGAGGCCGACCTCCGCGCCGCGCCGACGCCCGACGGAAAGACGCTCTACGACTGGGCGAGCGCGTTCGTGGATCACGGCGACAAACTCGCGCAGCTCCTCTCGGGGCGCGGGCAGGCGACGGGGTTCGAGTATTTCCGGCAGCAGACGGCGCTCCGCGTGACCACGCTCGGCCTGCTCGGTCGTTTCCGCGCGGCGCTGCGCGACGAGCTCGTCGAGCACCCGCACCTGCCGCGCGACCTCGACGAGCGTATTTTTGGTGGGTTCGACGAGCTCTCGCAGAAGCGCGCCGACGCGAAGGAAAAGCGCTCGTAGCGGGACGATTCAGCCCTTCGGTGCGACGAGCTTGGCGAGGTCGCGCGCCTGCTTGGCGTATTCGGCTTTGCCGAGCTTGTCGTAGCCCTTGGCGAGGTCCTCGTAGATCTGGACCATCTCGGGCGGCTCGGGCTTCGTGAGGATCGCGCTGTTCAGCTCGAAGACCGCCGAGATCTGTCGGCCCGTGCGCGCGAGGGCCTTGGCGTAGAGGCGGTGGACCTTGGCGTTCGAAACGTCGACGTAGATCGCGCTCTCGCCCACCTTGACGGCCTCCTCCCAGAGGCCGCGCTCGACGAGCAGCTCGAGCAGGCGCACCCACACGCGGCGGTCGTGCTGATCGAGCAGCGAGAGCCGCCGCAAGGCGTCGAGCTGCCCGGCGATGTCCTTTTGATCCTTCGCGAGGTCGTAGAGGCCCTGGAGCGGCTCGGCCTGCGAGGGGTCGAACTTGAACGCGGCCTCGAAGCACGTCTTCATGCGCGCCTTGTCCTTGCGCATCTCCGCGAGGTCGGCGGCCTTCATGCGCAGGACGTAGCCGTCGTGGCCGTTCGCCACCATCTTGTCGAGGATACGCGCCGCGTCGTCGAGCTTCTTTTCGCCCATGGCGAGCCGCAGGCGCACGAAGTTCGCGTCGGGCTGCTTCGGATCGAGCGCGAGCGCCTCGTCGAGCACCGCGAGCGCCTCCGGCTTCTGCCCGTCCGAGAAAAGCGCGAGCGCGAGCTCCACGAGCTTCTTCGGGTTTTTCGGGTCGGTCCGCAGCGCCTTGCGCGCCTCGTCGAGCGGAGGCGCGTGCAGGTCCGGCACGTATTGCTTCTCGTAACGCGAGAGGCGCTTCTTCAGCCATTCGCGGAACTGCCGGTCGACCTCGTCGTGCGAGACGCCGAGCGCGCCCTTGATGACGTCCGGCGTGCGCTCGCCTTTGCCCCAGCGCGGCAGCATGGCCGCGACCTTGTCGAATCCATATTTGTCGGCCATGAACACGACGAGCTGGCTCGCCGCGAAATACGCCATGGTCACGTCCTCCACGGAGTCGACGTGGGTGAAGGCGCGGTTGAACCCGTCGAGCGGCGGAATGCGCCCGCCCTTCAGCGCGGCGAAGAGCGCGGGGTCCTCCTCGCGCTGCCATTCGGGGCGGCGAATGATGGTCTCGTATTCGCTGAGGCCCTCGGTGAACCAGCGCGGGACGTGGCTCTTCGAATACTGGATCGCGAAGACGTGGCCGAGCTCGTGCCAGACCACGTTGCCCCAGTTGAACGGGCCCGCGCCGGGCGAGAGCGCCGCGAGGGATTGGCCGAAGCAAACGCCCTGGATGCCGACGTTCGGCAGGCCGCTCGTGCGGATGCTGAAATGCTCCGCGTCGGCATAAAGCTCGATCGAGACGGGCATCTTCGGCGTGAAGCCATACCGCTTCACCATCGAATCCCACGCCTCGTCGAGCATGCGCGGCACGTAGCGCTCGAGGACGGCTTTCTCGTCCTTGTGGTACCGGATGCGGAAGCGCGTGCCGTTCGTCGCGACGTACTCCCCGGGGATCGTCTTCTCGAACAGGTTCAGCGTGTTGTAGGCGCGGACGTTGAACCGATCCTTCTTCCACGATTTGCGGAGCGCATCGAGGCCGCCGTCGTCGTCGCCGAGGCGGATCTTGTTCAAGCCGAGCGTCGCGTAGGCCTTCATGTCCTGGGCGTCGACCTGCGTGGCCTCGTCCATCATGCGGACGATGTCCTCGTAGCGGTGCTCCCACTCGGCGTACTCCGCGACGATCTGGAAGAACGCGGAGTACTCGGGGCAGAGCGAGAGGACTTGCTTCTTCGTGGCCTCGTAGCCTTGGAGATCGTCGGCGAGGAAGCGCGTCGCCGCCTTCATCGAGAGCAGCTCGAGGTTCGTTGCGTCGACCTCGAGCCCGCGCTTGACGGCCGCGTCGGCCGCCGCGATGTCCATCGTGCGCAGCGCGAGGCCGGCGCGGATCACGTACGCGGAGGTGAGGTTCGGGTTCACCTCGAGCGCCTGCTTGATCTCGCTCTCGGCCGCCTCGAAGTCCATGGCGTTCTCGAGCTTGACGCGCGCCATGGCGACGTGGACGCGCGGATCCTTCGGCGCGAGCTTCTGCGCGGCCTTGACGGACTCGCCCGCCTCGCCGGGGTTGTACTTGTCGAGGAAGAGCTCGGCGCGCCAGAGGAGCGTCTCGACGCGCGTCTTCGCGCCCGCCTTCTCGGCCTCGTTGTACGCCTGGTTCGCGTCGTGCGCCGAGCGCAGGAGGTGCGCCGCGCGGCCGACGAGCGAGAGGCCCTCGGCGTCGCGATCGTTGATCGTGTCGTCGTTGTACGCCTCGACGAGCCTGCGCAGCGGCACGCTCGCCGCGCCGCGTTTTCCGGCGCGGATCAAGAGCTCGCCGAGGACGAGCCGCGCCCGGTGCGCCGTGTCCTCGTCCGCGACGTCCTTCACGGCGTCGATCGCGTCGCTCACCTTCCCTTGCGACGCGAGCGCCTCGGCGAGGATCGGAGCGGCCTGGATCTTCGTGTCTTTGCCGAGCGCAGCGGCGCTCTTCGCCGTCTTGGCGGCGTCGGTGTAGCGGCCTTGCAAGAGCTCGAGGCGCGCCTTTTCGAGGAGGGCCTGGGCGCGCTCGGGCCCGGACTTGACGGCGTCGAGCTCCTTCTCCGCGGCGGCGTAGTCGCCCTTTTGCGCGAGGATCGCGGCGCGCCCGAGGACCTTGCCGGACGATTCGTCCGCGAAGGATCCGGCGGGAGCGAGCAGGGTGGCGGCGAAGAGGGCAGCGAGGAAAGGGCGGTTCGTGCGCATGTTCGTCGGGCCGGAAAGGGAGGTTCTTTCTTACGACGCGGGCCGGCCCCTTTCCAGGGCTGACAGAGAGCCAGCAGACGAGCGGGGGCGCGAGGGCTCGACGTCGCTGGCTTTTGGACCGAAAGAACACTAGGAGGAGCGGCGCCGTGGGTGTGAGGGCATGCGAAACGGAGCGCGCGCGAGAGCGCGAAGGCGCGCAAGAGGACACGCGCCGGACGTCGCGACGCGTCAGCGAGCTCGTCGAGCAGGGTCTCGTGGATCGCGGGGAGATGGAGGCGCTCGAGCGTGTCGCGGACCGCTTCAGCGTGGCCATCACGCCCGACCTCGTGGACCTCGTGACGCCCGGAGATCCGAACGACCCGATCGCGAAGCAGTTCCTGCCGAGCAAGCGCGAGCTCCGGATCCTGCCGGAAGAACGGGTGGATCCGATCGGCGACGATCCGCACACGCCGGTCAAGGGGATCACGCACCGCTACCCGGACAGGTTGCTCTTGAAGCCGGTCCACGTCTGCCCCGCGTACTGCCGCTTCTGCTTCCGGCGCGAAAAGGTCGGTCCGGGCAGCGAGGTCTTGTCGCGCGAGGAGCTCGCGGCGGCGATCGAGTACGTCCGCGCGCACGAAGAAGTGTGGGAGGTGATCCTGAGCGGGGGCGATCCGCTGATCCTGCCGCCCCGCAAGCTCGCCGAGATCACGTCCGCGCTCGCGGCGATCGAACACGTGCGGGTTCTCCGCGTGCACACGCGCGTGCCGGTGATGGAGCCCGGGCGCGTCGACGAGGCGATGCTCGCGGCGCTGCGCGTGCCGGGGCTGACGACGTACGTCGTTTTGCACACCAACCATCCGCGCGAGCTCGGTCCGAAGGCGCGCGAGGCGTGCGCGCGGATCGTGGACGCGGGGCTCCCGATGCTGTCGCAGACGGTGCTGCTGCGTGGGGTGAACGCGGACGCCGAGACGTTGAAGGCGCTCTTCCGGGAGCTCGTCGTTTTACGGGTCAAACCCTATTACCTGCACCACGGCGACCTGGCGGTGGGGACGGGGCATTTCCGGACGAGCATCGCGGAGGGGCAATCGATCATGCGCGAGCTCCGGCAGACATTGTCGGGGATCGCGCAGCCGTCGTACGTGCTGGATATCCCGGGCGGCTACGGGAAGGTGCCGATCGGGCCGGGGTATCTCGGGGCGGAGGGGGAAGACGGGCGGCGGACCGTGGAAGATCCGTGGGGGCGGAGGCATGTGTATCCGCCGGGGAGCGGGAAGACGGGGGATTGAAGAGGGGGTTCGTCAGGCGGGGCGTTTCAAGGCGGGCGCGTCATGCCTCGCTCGGGGCCTCGTCTGCGTTCTGCTGGTTCTTGCGGCGGGTGGCGACGCCCTTGTCCGCGTATTGCGTCCGGTACTGGATCGCGGACTCGAAGGTCGCGAGCAGGGCGGGCTTGTTCTCGTCCTTCGCGGTATCGAGGACGGTCTTGGCGAGCCTGCTGATCAACCCCTCGAGCTTATCCTCGTAGTAGGCCTCGCTCTCCCGAAGGACCTCGGCGAGTTTGTCAGCCTCGGGGCGCTGGGCGCGGATCTGCTCCAGGGTCTGCGCCGCCTCGACGATCTCGGCATAACAATCCGGGTGGATGCGCGCCGCATTGCCGTGCTCGGGCATCGCGGCGGCGAGGTCGGCGAGGACGCCGGCGCACCCTGGCTTCGAGCGCTTGAGCCTCGAAAGCTCGCCTTGCTTGACGTCGACGAGCTTGTGCTTGAACGGCATCGCGTCGACGACACCCTTGCCCGTATACTTTCCGATCGCGTTCTCCGACATGATCATCCTCCTTGTGCAGGGGAGTGGGCCCTGTGTGCGCGTTCGACGAAGCGCGGGGATTCATCATCCGCCTGGAGCACATTTTTAGCGCGTTGGTAGACCGTGAACGAGGTGCCGAGAGGTCCAAGGCATGCTCGTCGGGCTTGTCGGCAACGAGGAGGGGCCTTGTCGACATGCTCGTTGCGGTCGTCGGCAAGGGCTGGGGGCTCCGTCGACATGCTCGCCGCGCTTGCCGGCAACGGCTGGAGTCACTGTCGACATGCTCGCCCGCGCTTGTCGGCAACGGCTGGGGTCCTTGTCGACATGCTCGCCCGCGCTTGTCGGCAACGGCTGGAGTCACTGTCGACATGCTCGCCCGCGCTTGTCGGCAACGGCGGGGGTCCTTGTCGACATGCTCGCGATGGTTGCCGGCAACGGCTGGGGTCCTTGTCGACATGCTCGCCGCGCTTGTCGGCAACGGCTGGGGTCCTTGTCGACATGCTCGCGATGGTTGCCGGCAACGGCCGGGGGCTCCGTCGACACAGATCGTGGAGGTCTTCGACGCGCCGTCGATGAGCTCGCAGCCGAGCGAGCTCCCCGTCGCCAGGGGCCCCGTGACCATTCGCCTGTCCAGAAAACGCAGCGAGCTGTCCATGAAACGCAAGATAGGCAGGCGGACGCAGTCTTCGCGGTTGCATTCTCGCCTGAAGCGATGGAGGATGACGGCGGATTGACGCTCCGCGAGCGATCTCGGCAGAATCGCCGCGATCGCTCACGGGGGGGGTGCGTCGCGTCCTTCGCGATGGAGGCATTCCGCAGCAGCGAAGCGCGGAGCGCGACGGAACCTGGCCCCAGGAGAGCGGTTTCCTATCCGCGAATGGAACGTCGAGCGCTGCGCGCTCGACGAAAAGGAGCCCATGGCGATGAACGCTGATTTGAACTTCGAGACGGCATACGAGATCGGCTGCGAGGGATATACATATCTCTATCCCCTCGTGTTGATGGACGTGACGCGCCGGAAGATGACGAACGTCAAGGAGATCGACCTCGCCACCTGGCGAGCCCCGGCCAACGTGTTCATGAACAATCCGCGCTTCCCGGGGGTGGCAGACCGCACCGTGGTGCGACCCAACTTCGACACGCTCTATTCGAGCGCGTGGCTCGATCTCGTGCGCGAGCCCATGGTCATCAAGGTCCCTGCGTCCGGTGGACGCTACTACCTCTTGCCCATGCTCGACATGTGGACGGACGTCGTCGCCTGCCCCGGCCCCCGCACGACGGGGACAGCGGCCCAAACGCTCGTCATCGTCGGCCCGGGGTGGAAGGGGACGATCAACCCGGCCCTGAACCTGCAACGGATCGACGCGTCGACGCCGTATGTCTGGATCATCGGACGAACGCAGTGCAACGGTGAATCCGACTATGCCAGCGTGCACGAGTTCCAGAATGGCCTCCAGATCATCCCTCTCTCCGCCTACGAGGCCGGGCAGCCGCCGCCGCCGCCCCAGGGGTCCGACGGCGATGACATCAGCCTCGAAGAGCCGATGGACGTCGTGGAGAAGATGACGCCCGAGGAGTTCTACGCCTATGGCGCGGACCTGATGCGCCAGAATCCGGCGCACTTCAATGACTACCCCATTCTCGCGCGCCTGGCGCGGGCGGGCTTCGTGCCGGGCCAGCCGTTCGACCTGAACGCAGCCCCGGCGGGGGTGCAAGACGCCTTCAAGAAAGCAGCCCCCGACGCCCTCGCCCGGATGAAGGAGAAGCAGTTCTCCATCACGCCGCTGACGAATGGCTGGGTCTACCCGAACGAGCTGATGGGGACCTACGGGACGAGCTACCTCCGCCGCGCGATCATTGCCTTGATCGGCCTCGGCGCCAATCTCCCGGAGGACGCGATCTACCCGACCGCCTACGTGGATTCCACGAGCGCCGCGCTGGACAGCGCCGTGAATTACACGCTGCGCTTCGAGGCCGACAAACTGCCCCCCGTGAACGCCTTCTGGTCCGTGACGATGTACGACGAGCAGGGATACCAGGTCCCGAACCCCATCGACCGCTTCTCGCTGGGCACGCGAAACGACCTGGCCAAGGGCCCCGATGGCTCCGTGACGCTGTACGTCCAGCGCTCCATGGACGAGACCGATACGAGGCGGTCGAATTGGCTGCCGGCACCCCAGCAGGGCGCGTTCAACCTCACCATGCGGCTGTACTCGCCAAAGCAGGCGGCGGTCAATGCCGATTGGCACCCGCCCGCGGTCTCGCGAGCGACGTGACCCTCGACAGCCGGGCGCGACAAGCGATCCGCCGGGCTCGTCGACTGGCTAGAGACGGGTCGACGCCTTGCGCGAAGTGGGGGAGGCGCCGGGCGACGTCGACCTCACACCAAGCCCCGACCGAACGCGGCCTGCCTTGACGGTCCCGCGGAGCCTCCGAGCAATCACGCCGTGGAGGACGACCGCCTGGTTGTGGTGCTCGTCCTTGGCCCCGAAAACGAGCGTCACCGTCCCCCGCTTTGCCCGCTCCACGAGCTCGTCCACGAGCCCCGCAGCCGGCTGCTGGCGGAGCTCCGCGCGGTAACGCACCGCAAACTCCTCCCATCGGGCCTCCTCGTGACCGAACCAGCGCCGGAGCTCGGCGCTCGGCCCGATTTCCTTCATCCAGGCGTCAATCACAAGCGCATCCTTGCGCACACCCCGCGGCCATAGCCGGTCCACGAGCACCCGGTACCCATCGGAGGCTTCAGGTTCCTCGTATGCCCGCTTGAGCCGGACCGTATCGCCGCCGCCTCGTGCCTGCCGTGTACCGCTCCGTGGACCCGTCATGACCAAAACCTTCCGCGACGAAACAGAACGAAACAACCCTTTGCACTTCTACGGCCTGGCAGGCAGCGTATAGCGTGTCGTGATGGCTTCGGAGATCAACGCGCGGCTCTGCCGGGGCGTGAGATCCGTGCGCGCGGAGATCTCCTCGGCCGTCGCTGCCAAGGCTGGGTCCTTCACCGCATTGGCGAACCAGCGCGTGTAATCGCCCTGCGCGAGGTGATAGAGCCACGTCTCGTCGTCGACCCCGTTTGCGATCTCGACGAATACGGCCAGGTTACGGGCACGAAGGTTCAGCCGACCGTCCGGGCCCCGGAAATAAAAGCTCTTCTCGCGAAGGTTGCCCTCGGCGTACTTGCGAAGGTGCCTCAGGTGCTCCCCCCGCCCCGGCGCCGGCGTCACCCAGCGCGGCTGGTGACCCGCGCCGCGATTCCATACGAGCACGTCCCCGGGACGCGGAGGCTCGGTCACCCGAGGCGGTGGAACTCCGATCGCCACGCTGAAGGCCACGAGCTCCGGTTCGGGCAAGGGTCCGACCGAGATCACGACGTCGATACGCTCGAGGATCGGGACGGCAATCTCGTCGGCATGGAGCGTGACGAGGACGAGCTCGCCCACCTCCTGCGGAAACGTGAGGGATACGGGTCCCCAAGCGGACGGCCAGACATGGTGCGCCTCGTCGATCAGGATCCAGTGGGGTCGACCCGTCCGCGCACGCATCGATTGCAGCCGGGGGAAGAGCTGCTCGAGGAACGCCGGCCTGTCGCCGAGCTCGATGGCAAGGAGATTGACCGATACGTCCGTGTCAGGGTTGTCGAGCACGCGCAAAATTTCGTCGATGCTCGGTGGACGACGAAGGTCCCCGAGCTCGATCGCGTCTTCGAATCGAGAATAGTCACCCTCGGGATCGATGGCGATGAACTGGTACGATTGCTCCGCCAGCCGTTCGAGCAGCGCCATTGCGAATGTCGTCTTGCCGCTGCCGGACGGGCCCACCACGAGGACGTTGCCTCCGTACGGAGGGATGAGCAGCGGCTCGCCGTCGCCCGTCGTACCGAGGAGCGCGTGCCGGCGCGTCAGGCGGGGCTCGACGTGGCGCAGGTCGTCGTCGATGAGCTTGTCGATGAGCTCGACGACCCCCCGCCCATTTTCGCCTTTCGTCACGAGGTCCGCGCGCTCCCGGAGCGATGAAACGGCGTCGGCCGGCGTCGCGGAGCACTCGCAAAGCGCGAGGAATGCGTGATCGTTCTCGGCATTGCCAATGCCTACGACCTCGTGCGGCGACATTCCGAGCTCTTGCAAGGCGACCCGGAGACCGCTGCCTTTGCCGACCTCCGCAGGGAGCACCATCAATGCGTCCTCGTTATACACCATCCGTAATTCGAGACCACTCCGTCGAATCACGTCGAGCACCGCACGATCCTGCGAGGCATCTGTCGCCACGATGGCACGACCCACAGAGAGAGGAGCCACTCCCGCTTCGCGAAGTCTATCGACGAACCACGGCGGGGGCGCTTCCGCGAGGGCGCGTTCCTCGCGTCCGATGGGACGATAAAGGACCGCGCCGTTCTCGGCGACGATGCGATCGAAGAGCTCGGGGCGAGGGAGGACGGTCAACAAGTCGCCGAGCACGCGTCCGGTCACGAGTATCACCTTCCGGCCGGTCGCGCGCAGGCGCTCCAGCGCTTCGAAACCCTCGTCGGTGACCGCGCCGTGCTTGGCGAGCGTGCCGTCATAGTCGCAGGTGAGCGCGAGGTATCGCATGCGCGCACTCTTGCGCGGCACCGGAGGACGTCAATCGGTGGGGCATGGCCACGCAGCGGGAGTGGAAGCGGGCGTCAGGCGAGCGCGAGCGTCTTCAGGTGCTCCCGGGCGAGGTGCAGGCGGCCTTCCTGCTCGGCTTCGACGAGATCGACTCCTTCACGCGGGCGTTCCGCGCCTGGGAGGGGACGACCCGAGACATTGGCGTGATTCGATTCATTTGTGGCGCGATCGGGTTTGCGGGCGGGCGCTTTGCGCACGATGCTTGGCGCATAGGGAGGACATCATGGACCTGCACCTGAAAGACAAGCGCGCGCTCGTCACCGGATCGACCTCGGGCATCGGCGCGGAGGTGGCGCGATTTTTGGCACGCGAGGGCGTCGCGGTCGTCGTGCACGGTCGCAATGCCGAACGCGCAGCGGCCGTCGCGAACGAGATCACCACGGCGGGAGGGCGCGCCGCCGTTGCCATCGGTGACCTGTCGACCGCCGAGGGGCAAAGCCGCGTCATCGACGCCGCCGAGCGCGCCTTTGGCGGCATCGACATCCTGGTCAACAACGCGGGCGGCTCGACGAACATGGCCCACGCGTCGTGGTTCGACGCGCCGTTCGAGGAATGGCTCGACGAATACAAGAGCAACACGCTCCCTGCCGTGCGGCTCGTGCAGGCGTTCGTGCCGGGAATGCGGGAGCGGCGGTGGGGCCGCGTCATTCAGATCTCGTCGCGCAACGCGATCTCACCTCATGCGCAGCTCGGTCCGTACGGCGCATCGAAGGCGGCGTTGAACAACTTCACGCTGAGCTTGTCGAAGGCCCTGGCCGGCACCGGCGTGACGTCGAACGGCATCATGCCCGGGCTCATCGAGACGCCCGCGCTCGACGGGTGGTTCCGCGAGGTCGCCGCCAAGCAAGGCTCGGCCGATCCCGCCGAAGGACGCGCGTGGGTATTGAAGAACATGGTGCATCAAACGGTAGGTCGTCTCGGCACGCCGGCCGATATCGCTGCGGCCGTATGTTTCCTCGCGAGTCCGCTGACGGACTTCATGACGGGCACGACCTTTCGCATCGATGGAGGGGCCACGCCCACGGTGTGACGACGAGGGGCCCGGACCGTCGGTCAGCAACGGCTTGTTGGGCGGTATGTTCGTCTTCTCGTAGCGCAGGACCTCGCATGCCGACAGCGTGGCCCATCGTCTTGTTCGGCGGCGAGCGCGACTTCATTCGACAAACTCCCCCCAGAAAGGAATGCGCTTCGCTGCCTTCCATTCCGCTTCGGTCACGCTTCCAGCACCGCGCGGATGGGGCACTTCGAGCAAATCGGCCAACTCGGCCAGGAGCAGGGTCCGCACATCCCGGGCGTAGATGATGATGTCTGACTGGTAGACGGAGAGCACAAGATATCCACGCGGGGTGTCTGCCTCTACCAAGTAACGGTGCCCCACCACGGGAACGAGGCAAGGCGCCCGGCCGAGCACATCGGCAAGTCTATGCCGAGCCTCCGCTTCGTCCGAAGGATGCGGGCCCCATGCATCGCGCCACAGACTGTTGTTCAGGACATCAAACACCAAGCCTTCGAGCGGCCACTCGATCGCGTCCGCGATCTGTTCGTCATCCGCGAGCCAGTTGAAGAACGATGGTGCCTCGTCCTCGACGAGGGTTTCGTCCGCGAAACCGGCATGGAACATGTGGCGATCCGGCGCGTGCAGGCTTCGCAGGAAGGTCCGGTAGTCCCCAGGAAAGTGCAGACCATACTTCCGCTCGGCAGCGGCGATCTGAGCGTCCGTGAGCCCGCCCAGCCAGCGGGTCCCTGGCCACCACGCACAGCCGCCAACGCGGGCGCGCTTGAAGGTCTCCAGCGACGGCTGAGGCCACGCCGCCCACGCGCGCTCGCTACGGACGCGAACCCATTCCAAGAACGGATCGAGATCAACTGGCGGAGTAGATGTCTTCATCACGCGTGTCCCATCCGCCCAACTCCAGGTGTACCGGCCCCGCGCGATCTTGCTCTGCCCCCAGGCCGGTCTCAATCAGCCGGTCGGTGGCTTGCCCTGTAAGCCGCCAATTGAGCGTCGAAAGCCCGCTCGTAGGCGGGCCGCGCTTCGCCGCGGGCGACATAGGCGACCAGGTTCGGAAATTCGTTCAGAAGGCCCGAGGGTTTCAGCCTGAGCAGCACCGACACCATCATCAGATCGCCCACGCTGAATGCACCGTCGAGCCATTCGGCATCGCCCAGGCGAGCGGAAAGTTGTTTCAGCCGGTTGCGGACGCGATCCTCGACCAGAGGCAGACGTTCCTCGAACCAGCTCTTGTCGCTCTCCAGGAGTCTGGCGTTTGCGAGCTCGAGGATCGGCGGCTCCACCGTGTTGAGCGCGGCGAACATCCAAGTGATCGCGCGCGCCCGCGCGTTGGCATCGTCCGGCAGCAGGCCCGCATGGCGATGGGCAATATGGAAGACGATCGCGCCCGTCTCGAACAGGGCGAGATCGCCTTCCTCATACGTCGGAATCTGGCCGAAAGGATGAAGCGCCAGATGCGCGGGTTCCTTCATCGCGCGAAACGAAACAAAGCGAACCTCGTAAGGCAGGCCCACTTCTTCAAGCGCCCAGCGAACCCGCGTATCACGCGCCAGTCCCCTGCCGCCATCGGGTGACCGCTCAAAGGCGGTGATGGTAATGGTCATCGTGAAGCTCCTCCTTGGCCGTCCGCTGCAATTTGTCGTCGAGCGGCGCTGCCGTCCCATGGCGGGTCGTCATCACCCCACTCCCGTGCGCGCCGCAGCCAGCGCGCCTTCATCCGCGACCGCGAGGAGACGCCCCACGAACGTGGCTCGCTGACCGGACCTCCCGTCACCACCCAGGCCCACAAAGTACGGATCTCACAACTCGTCCGGATCTACAACCGGATTCCAGACCCCTCCGCGCACACACCGCATCGCGCAGCCGCTCGAGTTCTTCCGGGACCGGCGCCCCTTCCAGCGGTTCGCATGTCCAGCAAGCACTGTGCCCTGTTCTTCGAGACGGACGAGCGCCGGGAGGATCATGCGCACGTTTGCGTTCGCATTTGCGCTCCCGCTTCCGCCTCCGCATTGGACAATTCCCCGATCCCCCGCGCTTTACTTCTTCGTTCCACCCACCTAGCCTTCATACGCAAGAGAAAGGTTCGGCGGCGTGATGACGGAGAAGCGCGAGGCGTGGGCGGCGATGATCGGCGCAATCGTCGTGCTCGCGGCTGCGCTCGTTCTGATCCACGAGCACCCTTACCGCAGGATGGAAGAGGCCCCGATGAGCATCCCGGCCCATGCCTGGATCGAGGGGTTTTCCGACACGTGTCTGGAGACCGTCACCGTGGACATCGGCGTTCAGGGTTCGTACACGTCGCGGCCCTTCATCGACCCCTGGCACGGCCCCTCGTTGGTGATCGGCACGCTGGACCACTCTTTCTCCGACCCTTTCTTCGCCGCGGAGTTCTCCGTCCCGGAGCTCTGCTCGACCGAGGCGTCCGAACCCACGCACGTGCGTATCGTTTGTCTCAGCAAAGAGGGAAAGCCCGAGACGATCGATCTGCGTGTCACGCCGGACGGGAAGGATCTGGCCATCGCCACCAACGGTCACGAATGGAAAGGGTCCGAGGGCGGCGGCCGGAAAACCAAATGCCTGGAGCTGAAGACGGACATCCCCAAGCGTGATCTCGCCCCGCTTCAGCGGGCATTCCTCGATGACAGCCCGTCCGAGCGTTGCAGCAAAACCAAGGCGCCCCGGCGGAAGGTGCCGGCCGTGGTCCAGCGCGTCCTGCTGCCCAAGGACGATGAAAGGGCCGGCGCGGACTACCTCCGCCTGCAGACCGATTGGTTGCCCCACAGGCTTTGCCGCGACACCACGAAGGTAAGAATCGTCCTACCGCCCACCGTCGGCCCCTCCGTGGATCTGGGCGTCTTCGCCGATCAGTGCGAGCGCTGCAGCGGCGGGCTCCTGGACGAGCCGAACGGCGTCTCGTTCCGGTGCCATGGCCATTGGAGCGCATCGGCCTTGCTCGTCTACCAGCTCGGAGACCATCTCTACATCGCGGAGGAAAACCACATCCGCCGTGTGCCCCTCCCTTGCGGCGTCGAGCTCGATTTTCGGATCGACGAATTCGTCGGTCTGCTCGGAATCGATCCGCCCGCCTCGAAGAAGAAATGAGCCCGTCCGGACGAGCGCGTGCGAAGACGTCCCCCTTCCCCGCTCTTTACCTCGCCGCCTCACCCGCCTACCATCGCCCCCGAGCATGCCGCTCCTGCGCTCCCAAGACGTCGATCTCCGCGACCTCGCGCGCGGCGCGCCCCCGCTCTCGGACGCGTGGGGCAGCCCCACGGGTGCGCGCCTCGCCAGGCTGCTCGGCGTGGGCGGCATGTCGAGCGTGTTCCTCGCCGAGGTCGATCCGGCCAAGCGTTCGAGCGCGCTCTCGCCGCTCTGTCCGTCCCGCATCGCCGTGAAGGTCATGAAGCCGGCCATGGTGTCGGACCTCATGCAAGAGGGGATCTTCGCCGGTCAGCTCGCGCAGCGCGAGGCCACGGCGCTGAGCCGCATCATGGACCGCACGCCGCCCACCGAGTTCGTCGTGGGCTTCTACGGCATGGGCGAGTCGCCCGTCGACGTGCGCGGGCGGACCGTGAAGCTGCCGTGGCTCGCCCTCGAATACGTCGACGGCGGGCCCGATGGATCGTCGCTCGGCGATCGCATCACGCGCGCGCCCGACGGATGTGATCCGATCCGCGCCCTGCGCCTCTGCCGCGGCATCGTGGAGGGCGTGCTCGCGCTGCACGACGAGGGGATCATCCACCGCGATCTCAAGCCCGACAACGTGCTCATCGTCGGGCCCGTCGGCGACGAGACGCCGAAGATCGCCGACTGCGGCATCGCGCGCGTCGCCGACGCGACCTACACGATCGCCGCGCTGACGCGCGAGTACGCAGGCACCGAGCAGTGGCTCTCGCGCCCCGGCGAGAAGAACCCGCTCATCGGCCCGTGGACCGACGTGCACGCGCTCGCCGCCGTCGTGTGGTTCGTCCTCGGAGGCGAGCACTGGTGCCGCGGGCCCTGGGACAACGGCTTTCTCGTGACGGGCGAGCGCCGTTCGCTCGTGACCGCGCCGCGCTTGCACCCGGGCTTCGCCGCCGATCGCGCGGCGCTCACCGAGCTCGATCGCGTGCTCGGCAAAGGCGCCTCGCCCGCGTTGCCCGAGCCCTTGCGAAACGAGGAGTCCGCGCGCGCGCTCGCCCCGCGTGAGGCGCCCTCGCGCTTCGATTCCGCGCGCGCGTTCGCCGACGCGCTCTTGCCGCTGCTCGAAGCGGCGGCCGCGCGCTGGAAGGCCCGCGCCGCGCGCGAGGACCGCGCGACGACCGCGTTCCGCACGACGCAAGCGCTCGCGACGCCCGTCGTGACGCTGGAGCCGACCGCGGAGATCGTCGAGCTTCAGCCCGTCGAGATCAAAGGCGTGATGCTGCCGCCGCTCCGGCCCGGCAACGTCGCGTTTCAGCCCGACGGTCGCGCGCTCGCGCGCTTCGGCGGGCGGCTGATGTACCTCTGGGGTCCGCGCGCGATGCCCATCCCCGTCGGGCCCAAGGACGCGCCGATCGTCGCCGCGACGACGTTCGTCGTGCGGGGTCCTCACGCGGGCTTCGCGCTCGTCGGCCCCTCGCACGTGCGCCTCGTGCGGCCCGGTCAGATCGTGCCGCTCGTGTTGCCGCCTCGCGAGAGCCCGATCGAGGCCGCGCTCGGGGACGGGCAGACGTTCGCCGTCGTCACGGCCGCCGTGGAGGGCGACGAGGACAGCTTGCCCGAGCTCTGGATGTGGAACGACGAGGGGTGGTCCGCGCCCGTCGCGCTGCCGCTCTCGGGCCACGTGATCGCGCTCTCCTCGGGTCCGTACGGCATGCTCGTCGTGGGCGCGAACGCGAAGGGCACGCGCGGGCGCGCGCTGTTCGCGAGCTACGACGGGCAGACGACGGTGTACGCGACGGGCGTGCAGGACAAACCCGCGCTGTTCGCGGCGCTCTGCAGCGGCGAGCGGCTCTCGTGGGCCGCGGGCGAGGGTTTTGTCCTTGGCCTGGATCGCGGCGCGGTGATCCCCGAGGAGGTCGAGGCCAAGGATCGGCCGGTGGCGATGGCGCTCGATCCGGTGGGCCTGCCGTGGCTCGTGACGTTGTCCTCGGTGATGCGGAGGCAAGCGGGCTCGACGTCGCCGGCGTGGCGGACGTACTACGAAAAGGACGCGGGGGCGCCGCCGCTCGTCGGCATCACGTTCACGCACGAGGGGGTGCGCGTCATGGACGCGCGTGGTGGCGGAGCGAACCTCGTGCCGCGCGACATCGGGAGCTGGCAAAGCACGTCCGCGGTGCTCGATCGGGGTTAGGTGCGCCCGATCGCTTGACCACCAACGAATCCTGTGGCTCGACTGCGGGCATGAAGCGCGCCCTCGCCGTCCCCACCGCCCTCCTCGCGCTCAGCCTCGCGTCCGAGGCGCATGCCGATTATGAAGTCTGGCTCTGGGCGGAGAACCGCGTCCCGATCGTCCGGGCGGACAAGCCGACGTTCCCCCGCATCGATCTGCGCGTCTACGCCGAGTCGCGGCTGAACGGCCGAAGCGGCGGCCTGCACCAGTCGTTCCTCCGGGCGGGCCCCCTGTTTTACCTGAGCGATTTTCTGTTCGTCGGGGTGCACGGGACGATCTACGCCGATCGTCTGGCGACGGGCGCGTTCGCCCAGGAGGCGCGCTTCGAGTTCGAGCCGAACTTTTTCGGGCGGATCGGCGATTTCACGTGGAACGACCGCAACCGCTTCGAGGCCCGGTTCCGCGAGACGGAGACGCGGTATCGGTATCGCAATCAGCTCCGGATCAACTACGCGCCGAAGGGCGCGAAATGGCTCCCGTTCGTCTGGGACGAGGTGCTCGTGGACCTCTCGGGGCTCGGCATGAACCAGAACCGAGCGCTGATCGGCCTCGCGCGCATGCTCTCGCCCCAGACGCGCCTCGACGCAGGCTTCATGCTCCGAAGCCGGGAGGATGCTTCGGGGTGGACCCACGATCGGGTCTTTTTCATGTCGCTCTTCTTCGACGTGCCGCCGCCGGCGAAGTGACGCGGCGCCGGGGCTCAGCGCGCGCTCGGGCCGCATTTCCAGGCTGACGCGATTCTCGTCGAAATCGCGCTCGTCCACGGGCGGCCGGACTGCCTCTTGCATTCGTGAGCCTCGGGAGGGGGTTCACGCATGCTGGCACTCACGTACCATGGACCCAGGCGGGTCCGCGTCGAGGAAAGTCCCGAGCCGCAAATCGAACATCCGAACGACATCGTCCTCGGGGTGACGCGCGCGACGATCTGCGGCTCTGACCTGCACCTGTACAACGGCTACGTGCCCGATACACGCGTCGGCACGATCTTCGGCCACGAGTTCACGGGCATCGTCCACGAGGTCGGGCCCTCGGTGCAAAGCCTGAAACGCGGCGATCGCGTCGTCGTGCCGTTCAACATCGCCTGCGGCACCTGCTTCTTTTGCCAGCGCCAGCGGACCTCGCTCTGCGAGAACACGAATCCGCTGACGAAGGTCGTGGGCGGCGTGTTCGGATATTCCCACACGACCGGCGGATACCAGGGCGGACAGGCGGAGCTCGTGCGCGTCCCGTTCGCCGACGTCGGCCCGATGAAGATCCCGGACGATCTCTCCGAAGAGGATGTGCTGTTTCTCTCGGATATCCTCCCCACCGCATACCAGGCGGCGGAGATGGGCGACATCACGCCCGAGGACACCGTGGCCGTCTTCGGCTGCGGCCCCGTCGGGCTCTTCACGCAGCGGTGCGCATGGATTCAGGGCGCGCGCAGGGTCATCGCCATCGATTCCGTCTGGGACCGCCTCGCGTTCGCGCGGAAATACAACAAGGCGGAGACCATCGATTTCAAGGAGCATCCCGACGTCGTCTCGCGGCTCCTGGAAATGACGGACGGTCGAGGCCCGGACGTGTGCATCGAGGCGGTCGGCCTCGAAGCGAAAGGGTCGCTTTTGCACGGCGTCCTGGGCAAAACCCTCCGCGTCCAGGCCGGATCGCCCGTGGCGCTGAACTGGTCGATCCAGTCGGTGCGGCGCGGCGGCCGGGTCTCGATCATCGGCGTCTACGGGCCGCCGTGGAACCTCGTGGACGTGGGCACGGCGATGAACAAGGGCCTGACGATCAAGACGGGGCAATGCGACGTCAAGCGCTACATGCCCCGCCTCGTCGAGCACATCCGAGCGGGGCGCATCGACCCGAAGGCGCTCATCACCCATCGCGTCCCGCTGGAGGAGACCGCCGAGATGTATCGCCTCTTCAATGCCCGCACGGACGGGATCCTCAAGGTGGCGCTCATTCCGCCAGGAGCCAAGTGATTTTCCAGAAGGGAGCCGGACATGCATACGAAGGAACATCGACAAAAAGACCTGCCGTTCTGGGGCGCCGATCTCAGCCTGGAGGACCGGCCCGGCTTGCCGCGCGAGACGTCGCCGCGCCCGATCGGCCGCGCACACTGGACCAGGCCCGAGCAGCAGCCGCTCGAAGACGCGCCCCGGACGCGGCCAGAGATGGCGGCGACGCGGACGACGCCCGTCTTCAGCACCGCGCTGCCGCCGCGCGGGCTCTCCGGCAAGCTGCGCCTCATTGCGTATGGCATTCCCGACCATCGCGTGAGCCACTGGATGCTCTGCATCGCCGCCGATCGGGTCGACGTCCTGGAGGACCTCTTCCGTCGCTCGCGCGCGTAGTTCGATCCCGCGTCGGCTCCATTTGACACGCCCCCCTGGCCTTGGGGACAATGTCCTCCCTGGCATGTCGAGCGCCCTGCCCGAAGCTGTCCGTCGGCTGACCGATCTCCCCGATGCCGCGCGACGCATCGGGGCGTTCTGGCTCGTCCGGCAGCTCGGTCGAGGAGGCTTCGCGCCCGTTTGGCTGGCCGAGGAGACCGCAGGCACGACGAAGCTCCGGCTCTCGGCCGTGAAGCTCTTTGCGCTCGACGCGGGCGGCGAAGCCGGCAGACAAGCGATCATCGACGAGGCCGCGCGGCTCTGCCGCGTCGAGCACCCGAACGTCGTGCGCTTCTACCAGCTGCCCGTCGACGAGGCGCGCGGCGTGATCGGGCTCGCGATGGAGTACGTCGCGGGCGAGTCGCTCGGCGAACGGCTGCGCGACAAGCAAACGCTCTCGGTGCGCGAGACGATCGACGCCGGCATCGCGATCGCCTCCGCGCTCGTCGCGGTCCACGGCGCCGGGCTCGTGCACCGCGACATCTCGCCCGCGAACGTGGTCGTCGACGTCGCCCTGCTCGGGACGCCCGCGGCGTACAAGCTCATCGATTTCGGCATCTCCGCGGCGTCGCCCACGAACACGCCGGGACAAACCATTCCCTCGATGCGATCGAAGATCCCGAGCACACCCGGCACGCCGGGCGACCGCCCGAGCGATCGGGGATTTCGCTCGCCGCTCGAAGCGATCGGGGGCAAACGCGGGTTCGTCGATCCTGTCTGCTGGCGTGACCTCTCGCCCGCGACGAGCGCGAGTGACCTCTATGCGCTCGGCGCGGTGCTCTTCGTGTGCCTCGTCGGTCGGACGCCCGCGGCGGGCCGGGGCTCGCTCGACGAGGAGGTCCTTCACGGGCGAAAGAAGCCGCCGCGCGTCGCCGAGCTGGTGTCGGAGATCCCGGCCTCGCTCGGCGATCTCGTGGACGCGCTGCTCGCCGCCGAGCCGGAAGAGCGGCCTCGATCGGCCGAGATCGTGGCGATCGAGCTCGAACGCATTCGCAGCGCGCTCGTCGGTCGGAGGCGCGCGCTGCCGCCGGAGGAGGACGGGCCGTTTCGCGGGCTCGAGCGCTTCGAGAGGGAGCATCGCGACGTGTTCTTCGGCCGCCGGGTCGAGGTCGCGGCGGCGCTCGAGGTCTTGCGCACGCGCGGGCTCGCGGCGCTGCTCGGCCCGAGCGGGAGCGGCAAATCGAGCCTCGCGCGCGCCGGCATCCTGCCCGCGATCGCCGACGGCGCGCTCGGCGGACCGCGGCAATGGGAGACCGTGCTGATCTCGCCGGGCACCGATCCGCGGCAGGTCCTCACGACGGCGCTCTTTCACATGGGCATCGATCCGCGGCGATCGCCCGAGGAGGCGGCCGCGCGGGTCGAGGCGTGGCTCTCGCAGGGCAAGCGCGGGCTCGTGCTGCTCGTCGATCAGCTCGAAGAGATCGCCACGCTCGCGCAGGGCCCCGGCGGCAAGAGCCAGACGTGGACGCTCGATCTGCTCGCGCGGCTCGGCGAGCGGCCCTGGCCGGGCCTGCGCGTCGTGGTGACGGCGCGGCGCGACCTGCTCGATCCGATCCTCGCGCACGAGCAGGTGGGCCGCGTGATCACGCGCGGCGCGGTGCTCGTCTCGCCGCTCGGATCGGCCGCGTGGGGCGAGGTCATCGACGCGGCGTTCGAGAGCTACGGCTACACGTTCGAGGATCCGCGGCTGCGCAAGGAGCTGCTCGAAGCGCTGGAGACGACGGCCGGATCGATGCCGCTCGTCGAGTTCGCGCTGCGCGAGCTCTGGCGCAGCCGCGATCGCGCGAACAGGCTCGTCACGCGTTCGTCGCTCCGCGCGATCGAGTTCTCCGGGGCGCTCTCGCGGCACGCGAACGAGACCTTGGATCGCGCGGTGAAGGAGGCGGGCACCGAGCGCGTGGTGCAGCGCGTCCTGCTCTCGCTCACGACGCCCGCGGGGGCGCGCATGACGCGGCCGATCGGCGATCTCGTGCGCGAGATCGGCCCCGAGGCGCGCGCGGTCGTGCAGATCTTCTCGGAGGCGCGGCTCGTCCTGCGCGAGACGGAGCGCCGCAAGGACGGCGAGGTCGAGCTCGTGACGCTCGCGCACGAGGCGCTGCTCGTGCACTGGGGCAGGCTCCGGGACTGGGTCGCGAGCGAGCGCGAGGAGCGGCTCGTCATCGAGGATTTCGAGGACGCTGCGCGGGTTTGGGAGGAAAAACCCGACCCCGAGCTGCTCTGGCGCAGGCGGCGCCTGCTCCTGCTCGAAGAGATCCTGCGGGTGCGGCAGATCCGCCTCGAAGGCGCTCCGAAACGGTTTTACGCGGCCAGCGTCTCGGCGGCGCAGCGGAGCCGCATCATCGTGGGCGTCGTGGGTATCCTCGCCGGCGCCATCGCGCTCGGGGCGGGGACGGTGTACGTCGACCTCGAGGCCAAGCGCGCGCAGGCCGAGGCGGACACGGCGCTGGCGCAAGCGGATCGGGCGCTCGCGCTCGCGCGCGAGGCGAAGGCGCAGGCCGACCGGGAGCGGGCCATCTCGGGGCAAAAGGAGGCCGAGAAGAGCGCGGCCGAGGCGAAGGCGGCGCTCACGGCGCTGAAGCTCGTGCAGGGCTCGCTCGCGCTCCAGGCGAAGGCGTCGCCTTCGGCGCAGAAGGAGCCCACGGCGCTCGATTCGAGCGTCGTGCGCCAGCTCGACGAGTACATCGTCAAGCAGGAGCGCGACAACGCGAAGCTGCCCGAGCCGCTCGAAGACCTCCTCCGCGAGACCGAGAACATCCCGCCGCCCGTGGTCGAGCCCGGGCTCACGGGGCCGGTGACGGCATTGCCGCAGGCGCGCGGCGGGCCCGTGGCGCGGTCGGTGGTGCTCGGCGAGGCGTACTCGAAGCTCTCGCAAGCGAAGGTGGTCGCGGCCTCGTGCAAGCGCGAGGACGAGGAGCAGCCGAAGGGCAACGGCAAGGTCGCGCTCGTCCTCGATCCGAACGGCACGGTCTCGGCGGTCTCGCTCGACGAGCGATTCGTGGGGACGAAGGTCGGGGCGTGCGTGGACCGGGCGTTCCGGCAGGTGAACGTGCAGCCGTTCGAGGGAAAGGCGCTCACCGTGATATGGTCGTTCGCCATTCCGTGATACGCTCGAAGGCATGAACCTTCGATTTGGCTTCGTGTCC
The DNA here is from genome assembly GCF_029946515.1 of Polyangium sp. 6x1. Classification (GTDB taxonomy): domain Bacteria; phylum Myxococcota_A; class Polyangia; order Polyangiales; family Polyangiaceae; genus Polyangium. The sequence goes on along the minus strand of NZ_JARZHH010000033.1, from coordinate 42,078 downwards.
ATCGCGATCGTTGCCGTAGGGGTCGCGGCTTGTGGGCTCGGCAGTTACCAGCCGCCGTCGGGGAACGGGGGCGAAGGGGGTGAAGGCGCGAGCAGCGGGGGCACCGGCGGCCGCGGCGGCGACAGTGGCGGGGTGGCCACTGCGAGCGGCGTCGGCAGCGGTGGAAATGGCGGAACCGGCGGCAGCGGCGGCAGCGCGGCCACCGGGGGCGGCACGGGCGGCAATGGCGGATCCGGGGGGAATATGTCGGTGTGTGATGGCCCCAAGGAGGGCTGCACGCAGTACTGCGAAGCGGAGGTCGTCGTCGAGCCGACCTGCCACGACTCGAAATGGGTTTGCCCCATGGGTACGATCGAGCGCTCGGTCTGCAAAGGCGCAGGCGGATGCTGTTCGGACGTGCCGCGGTCACCCTGTCCGATCGGGACGAGGTGCATCAATGACCGCTGCAAGGAGAAGCTGGCGTCCCCGAACTGCTTCGTCGACGACGATTGCCCCGCCGCGACGCCGCATTGCATCGGGGCCCAGGTTTGCCCGTGCGGCGCGGATTGCGTCATGCCGGACAAGCCGGGGGTGTGCCTCCCGTGACTCGCGTCGCACCCGTCTCACGGGATGGGATCGCGCACGGCTCCGTGATACAATCGGGGCATGATGTATCGACTTGGCTTCGTTTCGATCGCGATCGTGTCCTTGGGGCTCACTGCGTGCGCGCTCGGGAGTTATCAGCCGCCCTCGGGGAACGGGGGCGAAGGGGGTGAAAACACGGGGGAAGGCGGCAGCGGCGGCAAGGGCGGCGGCAGCGCCAGCAGCAGCAGCGTGGGCAGCGGCGGCACGGGCGGACAAGGGGGCGGCAGCAGCGGCAGCACGGCCAGCAGCGGCGGCACGGGCGGAGCCCCCCCCATCATGTGCAACGGCGAGGAGCCGAAATGCGCGATCTCCTGTCAAGCCACGGCGAGCGGGGAGCCGATCTGCACGTCCTCAGGGTGGAAATGTCCTCCGGGCACGGTCGATCTGGCGACGTGCCCGGGCCTGAACGGCTGTTGCGAGAAGACCTTGGATTGCCCGCTCACGTTCACGTGCGTCGCGACCCGCTGCAAGCCGAAGCCGCTCGACCCGGGAAAGTGCTGGTCCGACCTGGATTGCGTGCAGGGCGTTTGCGAAGGCGCGAGCATCTGCCCGTGCAACGTGGCCTGCTTCGGCGAGGACATGGAGGGGACGTGCAAGTGACGGCTCAAGCGCCTGCGCGATCGAGGAGCCACGCGACGACTTGATCTTCGAGCCCGCTCGGCCCGGAAAAACCGAGGTCGACGCGGGCCGGAAAACCGACGTGCCCGCCGCGATCGATCCAGCGCACCTCGAGCGGCGGGCGCGCGCCGGACAGAATGGGCACGAGCGTGTGGGCCGGGACCATGGGGTCGTGCTCGGCGGCCACGACGAGCGAGGGGACGCCGATCTCCGCGAGCCGCGGCGCGACGCTCGATTCCCCGTAATAATGGTCCGCGCCGCGGAAGCCGAAGCGCGGCGCCACGATGTGCTCGTCCCAGTCGCGGATCGTGGCGATGCGGCGCGCCTCGGGGAGCGGCAAGGGGACGGGGCGGCGGCCGGCGACCTCGGCGTAGATCTCCTTGATGGCCGCGAGGATGTGGCGTCGATACACGAGCCGCGTGGGCTCGTCGATGGCGCGGGCGCCAATGAAGAGGTCGAGCGGCGGACAAACCGCGGCGACGGCGCGGACGCGGGCGTCGAGGGTCGATTCGGTCGCGGCGCGGAGGACGATGTGCCCGCCGAGCGAGTATCCGAGGAGCAAGATGCGTGAATAACGGGAAAGCTCCGCGCTCGCGAGGGTCGCGTGGAGGTCCTGGGTGATGGCGGCGTGGTAGATGTCCTCGCCCGTGCGGTCGGAGCCGCGCAGGTTCACGCGCAGGCTCGCGATCCCGGCCGCCTCGGCGGCGCCGGCGGCCGTGAGCACGTAATGGCTGCGCACGTCGCCCCCGAGGCCGTGGACGACGACGAGCAGCGTCTCCGACGGCGCGTGATGCAATCGGCCCGAGAGGCGGACCTCGCCGTATTTCGCGTCCGGGACCGTGAGCTGAAACGGCACCGACGCCGAGACGCGGCGGGGCGCGAGCGTGTGGCGCGCGACCGGCGCGATGGTGAACCAGTGGCCGAGGAACGAAAACATCCGGTTTTTCCCGACGCCCATGCCCTTCACGAGATCGCGACCTCCTCGCCGGCGCGATGGCAGCGCTTTCTCCCGTCGGGGCCGAAGACGTACACGCCGTCGCCCGCGCCGACGCTCACGGCCCGGCGCGGCGAGAGGTCGAAGAGGAGCAGCGAGCGCTGGTTCAGGCCGACGCACGCGTGATGGCGGAACCTCCGCGCGAGGTACGCGAGGTTGTCGGGTTCGTCCGTTTGAATGCGCTCCATGCAATGGGGGAAGATCTGGATGTCCTGCACGATGCCGAGGCCGCGATCGTAGAGCTGGAAATCGCGCGGGGTCTCGGCGAAATCGTCGTACACGATGACGCGCTCGCAGAGGACCATGGCGCCCGCGGAGACGGCGACGATCTGCGCGCCGCGGCGCAGGGCCTCGACAAAGACGTCGCGCAGGCGGAAGAAGCGGAGCGCGCCGAGCAAGAGGTCGAGCCGGCCGCCGAAGAGGAAGATGTTGCTCGCGGAGAGGATGCGCGCCTCGAGGCGCTCCTTGGCGGCGCGGAAGGCCGGGTGATAGAGGGCGCCGGCGGCGTCGAAGGCGCGGCGCTCGATATCGCCGAAGAGCTCGAAGAGGTGGTCGTCGTTCGATTCGAGCGTGTGGAAGGCGCGCCGGAGCTCACGCGCGAGGGCGTGGCGGGCGAGCGCGCGCGGGCCCGTGGGGTGCGTCATGTCGGCGAGCAGGCTCTGGAGATCGGTATCGGGCGCCTCGGATTTCGCCTCGCGCAACGTGCGGCGGAAGAGGTCGATCGTGTGCGCGTTGTGCTCGAGGTAAAACCTGCGCGCGGTGGCCTCGGCGCGGCGCAGCTCGCGGAACGCCTCGGCGAGCTCGGGCGCCTCGGCGAGGACGCCGTCGAGCTCGGTCAGCAAGGAGAGGTTTTCGTGCGCGCGGTCGAAGCCGTTTTCGAAGACCGAAGGGAAGCCCGCGGCGTTGAGCGCGCGCTTGACGTGCGCCTCGTCGTACTCGTGCTCGGCCCAGCCGGCCGTCACGAGCAGGGTGCGGCGCGCAGCGGCGATGGCCGGGTCCCTGTGCCGGGACGTCGCGAGGAATGGGGCCGCGGCCCGAATGAGCCATTCGTCGGACTCGGCATTGCCGTTGAAGAGGATGGCGCCGCGCATGCGGGGCGCATTGTACACGAAGGCGGCGGCGAGGCGAAGGCCCGAGCGCACGCAACGGATCAGACCCTCTCCGCGCCCTCGGGGATTTCCACGCCGTCGCGCGGGCCGACGACCACCACGTCGGGCACGGGCCGCGCGCCCGCCCCGCGAGCCCGTCCACCGATCACGCGGAGAGCGCGAGCACGGCGACCTCGAAATGCCGCGCGAGCCGCTCGCCGGCCGCGCCGTCGGGGAGGCCGAGGGTCGAGACGAGCTCGGGGTCATTTCCAGCGCGCGCCTCGGCGGCCACGATTTCGAGGGTGTTCCGGCGCGCGGCTTCCACCCGTTCTCGCGCCGCGGCGTCGAGCCTCGGGCGAATCCATTCGTCGATGGCCCACGCGAGCGAGGCGTGGCGGGCCTCGTCGAGCGCGATCCGGCGCATCGCGCGGCGGACCGCGGGATCCTTCGCGGCGCGCGCTTGCCACATGCCGACGAGCGCGCCGAACGTCTCGCGCACGCAGCCCTCGACGGCATTGTCGAGCGCGATGGCCTCGAGGGAGCGCGGCGCTTGTTTTTCCACGCTCGGGGCGCGGAACAGGCCGCCGTGGCGCGACGCGAGCTTGCGCATCACCCGCGCGTGCCGGACCTCGTCGCGTCGGGCGATGCCGGCGCGTTCGACGAGCGTGCGCGGCGCGCCGTGGTGGGCGAGCTCCGCGGCGAGGGCCTCGAATGCGTCGACGCTCGCGGCTTCCAGGTGCGCGACGCTCGCGAGGTACGCGCCGACGCGGGTCGAGCCGCAGGCCTTGCGACGCGCGAGCCCCGCGGGGCGCCGGCCAATGCAGGCGCTGGACGATTCGATGACCTCCGAATCGATCTCCTGCGCATTCCCGTCCGCGTTGATGCCGAGGAGGTAAAGCTCGCGCACGAGGGGATCGCAGATCTCGGTGTACCTCGTGCCGAGGACCTCGAAGCCGGAGCCCGCGGCCCGGACGCCGCCCTCCTCCGTGTTGTTGCAGGCGACGTGATACTCCGCGAGCTCGGCGGCGAGCACGGCCTCGCCCGCTGTATCGATGGGTCCGATCAAGGCGAGGACGGCCTCCTTCGTATCGAGGACCTCGACCTCGTCGCCCTTGTTCGTGATCAGGATGTGGCGCGGACAAGAATCGACGCACTGACCCAGGCGAAACCCCTTTGTGGACGTGGCGGCGGCAATCGCTGCCTCGCACATGGCGACGTTGCTCGCGGAGCCGCACTTCGTCCCGAAGGTCGTCATCACGCGCGGCTCATCCGACGGTCCCTCGCCGATGTCGACGAGCTGCATGAAATCGAGCTCCTCGGCAGCATGCAAATCGGAGAGGTAACGCTCGGACCCGCACGTGACGGCGGTGAAGCCGTCGGTGTCGATCCCGCACGCGACGGCGGCGGGCGCGATCGAGAGAGAAAGGACGTGACGCAAGATTCGATCGACTCGATTGGACCTGGCCATGGACACCTCGATCCTCCGGCACGGCAAGGGCCGTTCCAGCCGGCAGACCTGGCGTTTCGTGATCTTTGCCGAAAACACCCTGGCACCCCTGCCACCCGGGCCGCGCGCCGCTGGCACAGAATGGCAACAGGACAAAATCGTGCTCCTCGGACGGAAGTTCTCCACGGTGCGGAGACGGAATCGGATAGATTGAGCAATCGTGGGGGAGCATGGACCCGATCCTCGAACAAGGAGGACTTGCATGACTTGGCACGATGATGCGGACGTGGTGCTCGTCGGGGCTGGGGGCGCGGCGCTCGCGGCGGCGGTGGCGGCGGTGCGCGAAAACGTATCGGTGCTCTTGCTGGAGGCGGGCCCGCAGCCCGGAGGGACCGCCTCCATATCGGGCGGCGCATTCTGGATCCCTCGACGAGCTGGCCTTATGATGCGGTGATCCTCGGGGCCGGGACGCTCGATACCTGCGGCGGCCCGATCGTCGGGACGGACGGGCACGTGCTCCGCCCCGACGGCACGGAGAGCCCGGCCTCTTCGGCGCCGTCAATTGCATTGCATCCCCGGCCGGCCGCGGATACTGGGGCGCGGGCGGGACGATCGGCCCGGCCCTCGTCTTCGGCTTCCTCGCCGGTAAGAATGCGGCGCACGAGCCGGTGCACCCGCTCTGAAAAGCGACATAAATTTGGCGCTCCTCACGCCCCGACGCAGGAGCGCCGCGACGGCGCCTTCGGTTGTGCTTTTCCGGGACTTCTGTTACGTCTGGCCCCATGATTGGGGACATACACCCGCGTCATGGCGCGGTGTTCGACGGGTGTCCGGATCCACTGCTGCTCGTCGAAGGCGACGTGGTGGTGGCGCAAAATGAAGCGGCGCGCGTGGAGCTCGGCGAGGCGCCGTCGCTGCTCGCGCTCTTCGATACGGCGGATCGCAGCGTCGTTTCGTCGGCGTGCGCGGCCGTTGCGGGCGGACAATCCACGAAATCGAATTTTGCCGCGCGCCTCGCGGCGGGCACGGCGAAACGCTGGACCGTATGGACAGCCGGCGCCGGCGGGGTATGCGTCCGGATGGACGGCGCCGCGGAGCCGCGCGCAGACATTCCAGCGCCGCTCACGCCGCTCGTCACGAAAGACGAGCCCGTCGCGCTCCGGACCTTGCTGCTCGGAAAGATCTTCGATCGATTCGAGGGGATCCTCTGGTCGATCGCCAAGGATGGGACGATCCTGGTCTCGGAAGGCAAGGGGCTCGCCCAGTTTGGAATCGCCCCGGGCGCGCTCGTCGGCATGAATGCGCTCCAGATCTATCCCCCCGGATCGGTCGCCCGCGAGGAGACGGAGCGTGCCCTCGCAGGGGAGGAGCTCTACGGGGATAGCATCGAGGGCATGTCCTACTGGATACGTCGCCTCACGCCCGTACGAGACGCGGCCGGCGACGTCACCGCGATCGTCGGATTCTCGCTGCGCGCCAACGACAACTCGGAAGAGACGTTCCAGGCCAAGGCCCTGATCCGCGCACTCTCGGAGCTGCCCCTCGCGATCTGGGCCATGGACGAGGACGGGACATGCCAGATGTCCATTGGAAATGGCCTCAAGGAGCTCGGTGTCATGCCAGGCGAGCTCGTCGGGAAAAACCTCTACGAGCTCTACGGCAACCGCGAGGATTTCAAGGCGGACATGAAGCGGGCGTTCGCCGGGGAGCAGTTCATCTCCGAGACGTCGTTTGTCACGTCACACTGGCGCAACACGATCATCCCCGTGCGCGGCACGTTCGGCGATCGAGTGGCGCGCATCTACTCCGTGGCAGAAAACGTGACCGACCGCGTGGAGAACCAGCGGCGGCTCGAGGAGCAGCTCGCGCTGATCCAATCGCAGCAGCAGGCCATCGTCGGGCTGTCGAGCCCGGTGATCGAGGTCTGGCAAGGCGTGCTCGTCGTTCCGATGATCGGCTCGATCGACCAGGCCCGCGCGAGCGTCCTGCTCGAACGGCTGCTCACCGAGGTCGTGGGCCGGCAATCGAGCGCGGTGATCCTCGATTTGACGGGCGTGGACACGATCGACGCGGAGGCGGCGCAGCACCTTTCGAACGTGATGCGCAGCGTGGAGCTCGTCGGCGCGACGGGGCTGCTCTCGGGGATCGGGCCGAGCGTGGCGAAGACGATGGTGGATCTCGGCGTCGACATGCAATCGCGCCGCACCTACCCGACGCTGGCCGAGGCGCTGCGACGGCTGATCGGAGCGCGCCGACGCTGAGCCCGACGGGTCGAAAAGATTTTTTGTGGTGCCGTCGCCTCCCCTGCCGACGTGCCTCTCCGGACCCGGAGGAGCGATGTTGCGCAAGAGCGTTTTGATCTGTGTGTTCGCGATGGGATGTACCGGCAGCAGCGCCGAGCCGTTCGACGTCAACGTGACGTGGTCGATCAAGGACTTCGCAACCGGCGAGGTCGGCTGCCCGGCCGCGTTCCCGAAAGTCCGCGTGATCGCCCAGGGCCTCGACGAGTACAATACCGACACGGGCAGTCCGTTCGTCAATTCGTTCGACTGCGCGGCCGGCAGCGCGACGGTGACGGTCTACGGCGTGGGCACGGTCGAACGCGAGGTCGATGGTCAGTCACAGTCCGAAGAGACGACCGGGCGCTACGCGCTCACGGTTCAGAATACCGGCGAGCTCGGCGAGACCATCCATGGCGAGTCCTTGCCGTACGTCGTCGACATCGCCGAGGGCAAGACGACCGTCACGGCGCCGATCTCGCCCGGCGGGAACTACTTTCTGCTCGGGTGGCGGCTGGAGAACGCGGCCGGCGAACACCCGAGCTGCGAGGCGCTCGGCGTCAGCGATGTCGAGATCCGCTACCGGACCGCCGGCACCTCGGACCCGCTGACCACGGACCGCTTCGCGTGCGCGAGCACGCACCCGCCGCTGACTGCACCGGGCGAGGACATCACCGGCTTCGGCGTGAGTAGCCCCCTCGCCGCCCTCCAATCGTACGAGGGGCAGGTGGTCGCGCTCGACGCAAGTGGTGCCGTCCGCGGGCAGATCGACACGTCGTTCACGGTGCAGCCGCCGGGGTACGCGCCTTACGACATCACCAACGTGCCGGTCACCGTGCCGATCAACCCCTAGCGCTGCGCGCTCGCTGCCGTGCCGCGCCAAGGCTAGGCATGTATATATTCTCACAATTGATCGCCGCACGCCAAGCGTGCTAGGCGTCGAGGAGGAGACAAGCACGAGCCCTCTGCCCTAGGCACCTTGTCGCTCGGATGGACTGCGACGACGTCACCCTGCTGCTCGCGCGCGACGAAAGCAGTCTGTCCGACGCCGAGTCGGATGCGCTCGACGAGCACGTCGCGGGCTGCGAGACGTGCTTCCAGTTGCTGCGCGAGCGGGGCGCGCCGCGCGCGCTTCCCCCGATCGCCGATCCAGCGAGCTTCGAGGTCGGCGAGACCATCGCCATCGGCGGCATGGGCCGGATCTCGCGCGCGTACGATCGCCGGCTTGGCCGCGAAGTCGCGCTCAAGGAGGTGCTGTCGCCCGAGATGCGCGCGCGGTTCGAGCGCGAAGCCTTGATCACCGCGCGCCTGCAGCACCCGGCCATCGTGCCGATCTACGAAGCCGCGACGTGGCCCGACGGCACGGCGTTCTACACGATGCGGCTCGTCCCGGGCGAGACGCTCGCGCAAGCGATCGAGCAACGCGGGACGCTCGCCGCGCGGCTCACGCTCCTGCCGCACGTGATCGCGGTGTCGGAGGCGCTCGCGTACGCGCACTCGCGCGGCGTGATCCATCGCGACCTCAAGCCGCAGAACGTCCTGATCGGCGCGTTCGGCGAGACCGTCGTGATCGACTGGGGCCTCGCAAAGCAGCACGGCGGCGTCGACGACGAGCGCGCAGCCGATGGCCCGCTCGCGAACCCCGCGTTCACCCGTGCGGGAGCGGTCCTCGGCACCCCGTGCTTCATGTCGCCCGAGCAGGCGCGCGGCGAAGAGCTCGATGAGCGCACGGACGTATTCTCGCTCGGCGCGCTGCTCTACAACCTGATCGCAGGCGCGCCGCCGTACTGGGATCACTCGCACGACAGCGAGGAGCTGGTCGCCGAGGTGCTCGCGCGCCCGCCCACGGCGATCGGCGCGATCGCGCCCGGCGTGCCCGCGGATCTACGCGTGATCGTCGAGCGCGCGATGGCACGGGACCTCACGGAGCGTTATGCCGACGCGGGCGAGGTGGCGGCCGAGCTGCGACGATTTCAGGCTGGGCAGCTCCTTTCGTCGCGCGCGTATCGGATCCGTGATCTGGTGGGGCACTGGATCCGCAGGCATCGCAAGCTCGTCACCTTCGGCGGCGCGGCGCTCGTCGCGCTGATCGCGGTTGGCGTCGTCGCGATCCGAAACGCCATGCGCGCGCGAGAGGCCGAGCGCGAAGCGGAGACGGCGTTCGAGGCCGGCGAGCTACGCGGCCAGCGCAAGCTCTGCGCGGCGACGAGCCCCGATCTCGCGAGCCCATGGACGGCGGAGGCCAAGGCGCTCGTCCATCGCCGATTCGCCGCGCTGGACGTCGGCTTCGCGCCGCAGACACTCGAGCGGATCGATCGCGCGTTCGACCGCTGGACCACGGACCTCGACGCCGCGCGCGAGCTCGTGTGTGGAGCGCAGCAGCGCGAGCGGCTCGCGCTCGAGCTCGCGTGCCTCACCGAACGGACACGCGGGGCGCGCGCGTTGATCGCGCAGTTCCATGACGCCGACCGCGCGACTGTGCTGAACGCGGTCGCCGCGACGGAGAGCCTGCCGCCGCCCGCGCGCTGCACGGCGGCGACGCCGACGGCAAGCGCGCCGGTGCCCGATTCGCCGCCGGTCTCGGCCGTGCGTGATCTGTTCGCGCGCTCGCACGCGCTGATCGAGCTCGGGAAGGCGCGCGACGCGCTGCCGCTCACGCAGGAAGCAGTCAAGGGCGCGGACGCAATCGGAGATGTCAGCCTGCGCGCCGCGGCGCGCGTGGCGCTGGGCGCGGCGCAGCTCGCGACGTCGGACTACGACCACGCGACCCGGACGCTCGAAGAGGCGCTCCGCCTCGCCGAGACGGCGCGCGACGATCGCACGCGCGCGCAGGCCTGGGTCAACCTCGTCCGCATCGCGTACCTCCGCGGCAAGCACGAGCAGGCGGTGGCGATGGAGGCGCCGGCGCTCGGCGCGGCGGAGCGCATCGACGACGTCTACCTGCAGACCGAGATCATGCTGTTCCTCGGCGGCGCATACGGGCAGCTCGGCAAGAACGCCGAGGCCGAAGCGCAGTTCGAGCACGCCGTGAAGATGCGCCGCGCCGCGTTCGGCGATCACGATCGGCGGGTCGCCGCGGCGCTGTCGAGCCTGGGCAACGCGCTCGCAATGAAGGGCGACCTCGACCGTGGCATCGCCGCCCATCGCGAAGCGGCGGAGATCGCCGAGGCCGCGCTCGGCGCCGCACACCCGAACGTCGGGATCATGATCGGCAACCTCGGCAGCGACTACACGTACGCGCAGAGAGGCGCGGAGGCGGTCGCGCAGTTCCAGCGCAGCCTCGCGATCGCCGAGGGAGCGTATGGCGAAAAGCATCGCGATATCGCAATGGCGCTGACGAACCTCGGCACGGCGCAGGTTCATGCCGGGCAGCCCGAAGCCGCGCTCGCGACGTTCGCGCGCGCCGAGGCGGCGTGGAAAGAGGTCAACGCGAAGCACCCGGCGCTCGCCGAGGTGCTCTGCGGGCGCTACCTCGCGCTGCAGGCGCTCGGCAAGCCGGCGAGCGTCTCGGATCTCGAGACCGCGCTCGAGCTTGGCAAGGGGTTGCCGCCCTTCATCCGCGCGCGCGTGCAGCTCGCGCTCGGCAAGGCGTCGTCGGGGACGCGCGCACGCGAGCTCGTCAAGGCGGCCGCCAGCGGCTTCGCGACATCGACGTTGCCGCTCACGCAGCGCGAGCTCGCCGACGCGAACGCGTGGCTGGCCGCGCACGGTGGCCCGTGATGGACGCGCTCTGGCCGCTGTTCCGGGCGGTCGCCGATCGTGGCGAGGCCGCGTGGCCCGCGCTGACCGCCGCGCTGTTTCCGGTCTTGTTGCCGATCGCGGCACGCCAGCCGATCGGCCGGCTCCGCGCGTACGAGGACACGCCGCACGAGATTGTCACGCGCGTCCTCGAGAACCTGCACGCGCGCGCGTTCGCGACGGTGATCAAGCTGTGCGCGATGGATCCGCCGCCGGAGCTCGGGGCGTGGCTGCGCATGCTCGTGCGCCGCGCCGCGATCGACTACATGCGCGACTGTCCCGAGTACGAGCGCGCGACCGCGCGCCGTGATCATCGCTGGATCTCGCTCGCGACGCTGACGTCGTCGTCGCCGGATCGTGGTCCGAGCTCGCTCGTCGAAAAGCGGGCGATGCTGCTCTCCTTTCTGCAGGCCGCGGTCGCGCGAGCGGACGCGGAGTTCGCGGCGCACGGCGAGGACGCGTTCGCGCGGCTCGCGGCCGAGTGGGCGATCGCGCGCACCCACGTGCGGCGGCTCGTACAGCGCGGCGCGCAGTACCTGCGCGTCATCGAAGCCGTGCTCGCGGGGCATTCCTATCCCGAGGTCGCCGAGCAGCTCGGGGTGTCGCGCCGCGAGGTCGAGTTGACCGTGCACTACATCGAGGAACTGCTCACCGCGCGGCGGTTCCCGGACTAGCGGTTCTTCCTCCTTCGCCTGTCAGCGGCCTTCGCCGTGCAATTCGAGCACGGCCCGCTCGTGGAGCTTCTTCAAGAAGGCATTTCGATCCGGCGCGTGGACGAGCTCCCGCAGGTCGACCTTGTTGATGAGCAGGACGAGGTAATCGTCCCGGCGCTCGCCGTGCAGGTCGCTGCGGAGGGGCGCGGAGAAACCGCCCGGCGCGATGAAGAGGCCGAGGCGCGAGCGATTGAACTTGCGCGAGAGCTTCCACAAGAAGCTGCGAATCTCCGTGGCGCCCGCGGGCCTCGTCCAGTTCTTGCATTCGGCGAGGATGTACGACGTGCGTTCGTTCACCCAGAAAGGATCGGTGGATTCGTTGCGAATGACGAGGTCGATCTCCTCCTCCTCGTTGCGGCGCCGGGCCGAGGCGTGGCGGAAGCCGGGGATCGTCTTGAAGACGAGGACCATGAGGTCCTCGAGCAGCTTGCCCTTGCGATTCGGGTCCGTCTCGCTCTCGGCCGCAGCCCAGGTGTCGCGGATCGCCGCCTCGGCCTCGTCCGAGGAGAGCTCGCCGAAATGGTGCGCACGCACGGCCTCCAGGGCATTGCGTAATTTCGCGAGCAAGAGGACCCGAAAGATCGGGCCCTTTTCGAGGTAATCGTAGGCGCCGTCCTGGAAAGCCCGCGTGACCGCGGCCTCCGTGGCATACCCCGTGACGAGGATCGTCTTCGCGAGCGGGGCGCGACGGGAGACCTCGGAGACGAGGTCGAGGCCGGTGTCCGGGCCGGTCTTGCCGTCGAGCTTCTGATCGACGAGCACGACGTCCCAGCCGCCCTGGTCGAGCCGCGCGAGCGCCTTTTCAATCTCGTCCGCGGTCTCGACGAGATACCCCTCGGCGCCGAGCCGCGCGCGATAGAGCTGCAAAAAGCTCGGGTCGTCGTCGATGATCAAGATGCGGCCCATCGGTCTCAAGCGGCGCTCCTTCCGGCGTCCACGGGCAGGCGGAGGACGAATCGAGCGCCGCCGAGCGGGCTCTCCTCGCAATGCGCCTCGCCGCCGAGCTCCGCCCGCGCGACCTCGCGCACGAGCGCGAGCCCCTGCCCCGTCCCGCCCGGCCGCAAGGAAAACCCGGGCGCAAAAATCGCTTTTCGATACTCGGGCGGGACGCCCGGGCCGTCGTCGTCGACGGTGACGACGATGGCGCCGTCTCGATCGAGCTCGGCGGCGACCCGGATCACGGCCGGCCGGTCGTCGCGGGCGCGTGCCGCATTGCGGAGCAAATCGACGATCGCCAGGACAAACCGGTCGCGACGGCCGCGGACGGGCGGGAGGAAGCGGGGCCGGTCGAACAAGGCCACGCGGCCGAGCTCCTCGGCGAGGGCGGCGAGCGCGTCCTCGATGGCCGCGGCGATGTCGAAAGGCTCGGGCGGAGGGCCCGCGCGCTCGACGACCTGCGCCATTTCGGTCATGAACCGGAAAATGCGGTCGACGCCGCCCGTGATGGTGGCGCCGTGCCGGTCGACGAGCGCCGCGCGGCCATCGCGCGCGAGCGCCGCAAAGAGATCGTCGATCGCCTCGCGGACGGGGACCAGGGCATTGCGGATCTCGTGCGCGACCATGCGCGCGTGCCGCGTCATGGCGAACGCGGCGCTCTCGCGCTGGATGAGCGCGGTGGCCGCGCGAATGCGGCCGAGGACGGCGGCCGTCTCGTCCTGAATGAGCGCGCCGGCGAGCAGGACCATCGGCGTATCGCCGGAGGCGACTTCGGCGAGCAGCTCGGCGCCATTCTCGGTGAGCTCGTAGGTGGTGAGCGCCTCCTCGGCCTCGTCCTCGAACGAAAGGAGGCCGAGCGCGGCGAGCCGGTCGAGCGATTGCGGATGCGCCGGCCAGCTCTCGCTTCCATACCAGAAAACGCGGAGCCTGCGCGCCGCGATGAGGCGCGCAGCGGCCGCGCGCGACAGGCGCCACGGATCCGAGGGCCCGCGTGATTGCGCGACCTCGACGGCGAGCAGCCACCGGACGGCGTCGCGCTCGGGCAGGCCGAGGACGAGCCTGCCAATGGGCGTGAGGAGCGTCTCGCCCTCGGCGCGCCGCAATGCCCGCACTTCGAGCGCATACCGCTCGGGCCAGAGGCTCGGCGTGCGCTCGGGCCGCTGAATGGAAAAAAGGACCTCGCTGGAGAGGCGATCGAGCTCGCGATCGCGGGTGCGCGAGCCGGCCGAGTCGGACAAACCGAGCCGGCGGCGGAGCGCGACGTCGACGAGCGCATGCAGCTCCGAAGCGCTCACGCCGAACGCAAGGCCGCCTTCGAGCAATCGCCGCATTTCCTGGACGAACGCCCCGAGCTTGTCGGACCAGACGTCGTGCAGGCGCTCGATTTTCTCCTCGGGCTCGCCGCGCGCTTCGAGGGCTTCGAGCGCGTCGAGCAGCGTCTTTCGATGCGCGCCGAGGCCCGAGAGCGCCCAGGAAGAACCCTCCGGGCGGTCGAGGCAACGGCGCACGTCGTCGAGGAAAGACACGCCGGAAGGTGATGCCGGGCGCCCGGGTTTGTCAAGTCCGATGCGGGGTTTGTCCCCGGCCGCGTTTGTCCCCGGCCGCGTTTGTCCGCGGCGCCGAGCGTTATCGCGAGAGGAGCACGACCGCCCCGAGCACCGCCGCGCATACCGTCTCGGCGCGGAGCGTGAGCGGGCCGATCGAGACGCGCGCGAGGCCGGCCGAGGCGCAGGCCTCGATCTCGGCCGGCGACAAACCTCCCTCGGGGCCGACGACGAACGCGAGCTCGACGTCGGGGCCGAGGCGCCGGAGCGCCGGGCCAAGCGGCGCGTCGGCCACGGGATCCAGGCAGAAGCCAAAGACGCCCTCGCCCGACGCGAAGAGCTGCACGGCCTCGCCGAGCTCCATCGGCGACGAGATCGCAGGGGCGTCGCCGCGGCCGCATTGCCGCGCGGCCTCGACCGCGATGCGGCGCCATCGCGCGGCCCGGCCGTCCGCGGGGCGGCCCACGGATCGCTCGGCGACGATCGGGACGACACGGCTCACGCCGAGCTCGGTCGCGTCACGCACGATGGCGTCGAACTTGTCGCTCTTGCACGTGGCCTGGAGGAGCGTCACGCGGCGCGCCGGGAGGAACGTGGCCGCGCGCGGGGCCTCGACGACGACGGAGACGCTCGCGCGATCGATCGCGGTGATCTCGGCGTCGGCCTCGATCGCGCGGTCGGGATCGAAGAGCACCACGCGATCGCCGAGGCGCTTGCGATGCACGCGCGCGACGTAGCGGGAGGCGTCCTCGTCGAGGATCGAAGCGCCCGCCTCGACACGGGCGACGGGGACACGCAGCGGGCCCCTCATGACGCAGCGAACGCGATCGCGACCCAGTCGTCGCCCGTGCCGTCGCCGCGGCGGCGCGTCTCGAGGTGACGCAGCGGGCGCGCGAGCGAGGTGTACCGCGCGACGATCTCGTCGTGCTCGGCCGCGAGGATCCCCGAGAGGATCAGGAGGCCCGACGGAGCCACCGCGCGCGTGAGATCCTCCGCGATCGGACGGAGCACGCGCGTCTCGATGTTCGCGAGCACCACGGGGAACGTCTCGGTCACGTGCTCGATCGTCTGCTCGCGGACGACGACGCGATCGGCGAGGCCGTTGCGCTCGGCGTTCTCGCGCACGACGTCGATGACCTCGGCGTCGTTGTCGATCGCGAGCGCGCTCGCGGCGCCGTAGATCAGCGCGACGAGCGCGAGGATCCCGCTGCCCGTGCCGACGTCGAGCACGCGCGCGCCGGCGAGCGAAGTCTTACGATCGTGAAGTATCTCGGCGACGAGCGCTGTCGTCGCGTGCAGGCCCGTGCCGAAGGCGCGGCCCGGCTCGAGCTCGAGCACGTGCTCGTCGGCGCGCTTCTTCTCGTAGGCGACCCACGGCGGCACCACGACGACGTCGGACGTGAACTGGAACGGCTCGAAGTGCTGCTTCCACGCGTCGCGCCAGGCGTCGCCCACGATCTCCTCGATGCGCGGCGCGAGCGAGGGATCCTCCTCGACGAGCGCCGCGATCGCCTCGTCGGCCTCCTCGCGCGTGGAGAAGCTCGCGACGAGGGTCACCTTGCCGGAGCCCGCGCCTTTCGCGAGCGTCTGCTCGTCGCGCTCCTCGACGCCCATGGCGCCGAGATCGAAGAGGTGTGCGCCGAGTTCTTCGGCTCGATCGCGAGGGACGTCGACGGCGACGAACGGATAAACAGGCTCGGTCATTGGACGAGGTTCTGGCGCGGATCGGGCCTCTTGGCCACTCGGGATGGGCTACTCCGTCACGCGAATCGTCACGGTCGAGGTCCTCTGGTTGAGGAGGATGTACGTCGCGGCCACGCCGCCGCCCACGACCGCGAGGCCGACGGGCACCCAGAACCACGGGCTCGACAGGACGCCGCCCTTCTGCGCCGCGGGCACGGCGATGCGCAGCGGCGTCGCGGCGTCGCCGCGCGAGGTGAGCGGCAGGCCGCCCTTGTCGATCGCCTGCAGGTAGTACTCGACGAGCGGGGGTTTGACCGCGTCGCTCGGGATCTGCGCGCGAAACTCGCCGAGCGTGTAGCTCGCGGGCACGAGGACGAACTTGCCCTCCGCGCCCGTGCGATACGCGAGCTGCATCGCGCGCACGCGGCCATCCGGATCCTCGACGCGCCCCGTGAGCTTGATCAAGGTCCCCGGCGGCACCTGCGCGGGCGAGGTGTGCATGATGCGGATCGCCTTCTCGACCGCGGGCGAGTCGGTCGTCTCGCGGCCCGGCTTGCCCTCGGCCTCCCACTTCTCGCGCGTCGCCTTGAAGAAGTCCTTGAAGCGCGGCGACTCGGTCGGCGGCAAGCTGTACGTCTCGTCGAGCACGAGCAGCCCGCGCACGGCGGCGTCCGCTTCGTCCGCGCGCTTGAGCACGATGTAGTTGTAGGCGAGCAGGCGGTATATCTCGATCTTCTCCTGCTTGCTCGTGCCGGGACGGAGGAGCGCGGCGGAGAGCGTCTGGATCGACTCTTCGTACTCGGCGTCGTCGAAGAGCGCGCTGCCGCGCTGGATGAGCGAGGTGACGCTGGCCTTGTCGCCTTTGGCAGGGCTTTGCGCGAACGCGAGGGACGGCGTCGCGACGACGAACGCAGAATGGCAAGCAGCCGTGAGGGCGAGCGTCGCGGCGAGGCGAGGCCAGACGGAGCGCATGGGCGTGAGGGTAGCCGGAAACGCGCGCCGTTGGCGAGATCCGGTTGATCGCTTTTCAGCGCGGGTAGTAGGTCCTTCGCGCCGGCACGCTGACGAGCACGCTCCAGCGATCCTCGGGCGGCGGCGGGTGTTCGCCTGCGCGCAGGACCATCGCGGTGAGGCGACCGCCGTACACGCAGCCTGTGTCGATGCCCGTCGCGTCACGGTGGATCTGCGGGCGCTCGAGGGCGTTGTGCCCGAAGACGAGGTGCGGCGGTCCGACGTACCGCTCGCCCCACAAGATCGAGCCGCGCCGCTCCTCGGGCGCACCGCTCACGTTGAGCGAACGCACGTACATCAGCGTGCGCGGGCTCTGGCGCTCGATCGGCACCGTGGGATCGACGCCGGCGTGCACGACGCGCAAGCCGTGCTCCGGCAGGTCGATCCAGAGCGGCAGCGACGCGAGGAAGTCCCAGTGCCGGCGGCGCAGCGCGCGCACGACCTCGCGCTGCAGGCTGCCGAGCTGCGGCACGGCGTTCGGCGGCGCCTGCCGGTAGCGCAAGAGCCGGTCCTCGTGGTTGCCACGCACGACGCGCGCGTGGTGCTTGCGGAGCAGATCGATCGTGCCCGCGGGATCCGGGCCGCGCACCACGAGGTCGCCGACCGAGATCAGCCGATCACCCGCGCCGAACCCGACGTGGCCGAGCAGATCTTCGAGTTCGTCCCTGCATCCGTGCAAGTCGCCGACGACGACCGTTCGACCCATCTCTCCCGCTCAGCCGATCTTCGCGCGCTTGGGGATGACGACGATGCCGCCTTCGCTCACGTACCAGCGCTTCCTGTCTTCCTCGAGGTTGTAGCCGATCTCGGCGCCCGACGGGACCTCGACGTCCTTGTCGATGATCGCGCGGCGGATCTTGGCGTGACGACCGATCACGACGTTCTCGAAAAGCACGCTCTCCTCGACATGGCTGAAGGAGTTCACGCGGCAGCGGTTCGAGAGAACACTGCGATGGATGCGGCCGCCGGAGATGATGCAGCCGAGCGAGACGAGGCTCTCGGTCGCGATGCCGACGCGCGCGTTCCACTCGTCGCGGAAGACGAACTTCGCCGGCGGATCGTGGGCCATCGCCGTGCGGATCGGCCAGCGCTGGTTGTAGAGGTTGAACGCCGGCTGGACGCTGATGAGGTCCATCTGCGCGGCCCAGTAGGCGTCGATCGTGCCGATGTCGCGCCAGTAGGCGTTCGAGCCCTCGTCCTCGCCGGGCACGCGGTTCGTCTGGAAATCGTAGACGAACGCGCGTTTGCCGTTCCGGACCATGTACGGGATGATGTCGCGGCCGAAGTCGTGCGCGCTCTGCTCGTTCTTCGCGTCCTGCTCGAGCGCGTTCAGCAAGTTGCCCGTGTTGAAGATGTAGTTGCCCATCGAAGCGAGGGCGAGGTCGGGGTGGCCGGGCATCGGCGGCGGATCGGCGACCTTCTCGTGGAAGGCGATGATCCGGCCGCTGGCGTCGGCCTCGATCACGCCGAACTCGCGGGCTTCCTTGCGCGGGACGGGGATCGCAGCGACGGTCACCTCGGCGTTGCGCTCGAGGTGCTCGTCGAGCATCTGGCGCATGTCCATCTTGTAGACGTGGTCGCCGCCGAAGATGCAGACGTGCGTGGGCGACTCGTCCGTGATGACGTGCTGCGTCTGGTAGACGGCGTCGGCCGAGCCCTTGAACCAGCTCTTGCCGGTGCGCTGCTGCGCGGGGATCGTCTCGATGAAGTTGTCGAGCATCGGCGACAGGCGCCAGGCCCGCGCGATGTGCTCGTCGAGCGACGCGCTCTTGTACTGCGTGAGGATCTTGATCTTGTGCAGCCCCGAGTTGACGAAGTTCGAGAGGACGATGTCGATGATCCGGTAGCGCCCGCCGAACGGAACCGCCGGCTTCGCGCGATCCGAGGTGAGAGGGCCGAGCCTCCGGCCCTCCCCACCTGCGAGGATCATGACGAGGACGCTTGAGGTCTCGAACGGGGCGCGCAGCTTCGTCTCGCGCATGGTTCGTGGAGACTACCCTACCTTCGTGGTCCAGGCGACGCTCGAAGACAGGGGCAGGTTTGGACGGGCCTGTCAGGCCGGTCGGCGCCTCATTATGAGGGATCGTGCCGCCCGCGCGCCCCACCTTCGGCGAATCTCTTTACGCGCCGTGCGCCATCGTGTTAGCCCTTTCCAGCCCAATCCCCCTGCCCAGGGCGGTAGCCTGTGCCCGAGGGCGTACCCTCGAGCGGCCCGGAGAGACCCATGAACGTCCGACATGCACTCGTTTTCGCCCTCGCCTCCGTCACAGCCTCGGCCGTGCTCGGCTGCGGGCCCGCGGAGGAGCCGTACAAGGCCAAGCCCGCGGTCAGCGGCAAGAAGGCCGCGATGCCTGCCGTGCCGACGCTCCCGCAGAAGCAGAAGAAGACGCCGGACGGCGCGTTCACGATCTGGGGCATCACGCACGATCTCCGCAGCCGCGTGCACTTCGAGGACGTCAACGGCAAGCAGGTCTCGATCGTCGGCTACATCGTCAAGACGAACTACGCCGACGCGCCGGCGTGCTCGATCCACAAGACGGGCAAAGGCGATGCGCCGGACTGCAAGGCGCCGATCCCGACCTTCGCGATCGCGGACGAGAAGGGCGAGACGAAGGACATGATCGACGTCATGGGCTGGGCGTCGAACTTCGCCCAGGTCTTCACGCTGATCGAGGCGATCGACAAGCAGCCGAAGGGCAAGGAAGGCGAGGCGAAGCTCGCCGACGAGTTCTGGGGCGCGGACCTGCCGAACCCGATCCCCAACATCGGGGCGAAGGTCAAGGTGACGGGCACCTATTCGGTGACGTTCACGAAGGCGAGCTCGGGCGCCGCCGCGAACCCGAAGTACGGGATCCTGACGGCCGAAAAGATCGAGTTCCTCGAGCAGGCGCCCGAGAAGGCCTATCTGCCCGGGATGAAGAAGAAGCCCTGAGGCTTTCCCTCCGTGCGCTCCCCGCGCTCCAGGATCCGGCGCGAAGGTGGGGGGGGCGAGACCCGAAATACTTGCGGACGCCGGCCGGCATCTGACACGCTCGGATTTGCGCATGGTCTACCGCACCTTCAAAGCAATCGCTCCCCTCGCTCTTCTCCTCGTCGCCGCGGCCTGCGGAGGGAACAAACCCGACGCCAAGGACGCGACGGACACCGGCGCCGAGACGACCGAAGTGAAGCCCCCGCCGCCTCCGCCGAAGTGCGAGACGCTCGACGAGAAGTGCGCGTCGAAGGGCGAAAAGACGGTCGCGAAGGTCAAGAGCGCGGGCCTCGCGTTCACGCCCGCCGAGAAGTGGATCTACGCGCAGGGTGACGCCCAGACGATCGCGCAGGCCTCGGAAGAGGGCGCGGTCGTGGTGTTCGGCTCGTACGCGCCGGACAAGGACGCGAAGAAGGACCTGGCGGCGCGCGAGACGGCCCTCGCGGACCTCGTCAAGGCGGCCGCGATCACGCTGCCCAAGGGCGCGAAGATCAACTGGAAGCAGAAGCCGGACAACCAAGAGGTGAACGGCATCAAGCTCAACGTCTGGAACATGCCGGGCGCCGAGCGCGCCAAGAAGAAGGGCACGCTGCTCGTGCTCCAGGCTCCCCTCGAAGGCGACAAGGCCCTCCTCGCGCTCGGCTTCGCGGCCGACGACGACGAGGCCGGCATGGGCGCGGTGAGCAAGGCGATCGAGTCGATCAAGGCCGACGAAGCGAAGGCCGACGACAAGAAAGCCGACGACAAGAAGACCGACGGCGAGAAGAAGTAACCCGTGACCGCGCCCCAGCTCTCCCCCGGCTACGTGATCGCCGGCAAGTACTCGGTCCAGGCCCTCCTGGGCCACGGCGGCTCCTCGGCCACCTACCGCGTCGTCGACGCGACAGGGCGCGCGATGGCGGTACGCATGTACTCGCCGAACATCGCGCAGCGCCCCGAAGTGATGACGATGATCGAGCAGATCTACACGGCGACGAACGGGCTGCCGCCCGACGCCGTTCTGCCGGTCCTCGACGCGGGTTACGATCCGCAGACCGCCGCGCCCTTCACCGTGACGGAGCTGTCGCAAACGCCGTCGCTCGGGCAGCTCGTCTCGCAGCGCCCGCTCTCGCCGCAAGAGGTCGCGCAGATCGCGCAGAACATGGCGCGCACGCTGGACAACGCCCACGTGCGGCAGCTCATGCACCACGCGCTCAAGCCGACGAACGTGTTCGTCGCGCCGCAAGGCTTCGCCGTGCGCATCATGGACTTCGGCGCGGGCCTCGCGCGGAGCTACGTGCAGACGAACGAGGGCTACGCGATCGCGGCGCCCTGGGTCGCGCCCGAGCAGATGCAAGGCGGCGCGCCCGCGGGCCCCGCGGCCGACGTGTTCGCGATGGGCCTCGTGCTCTTTTACGCGCTCACGGGCCGGCCGTACTGGCGCTCCTGCCAGGGCGCGCAGCCCGACCTCGCCTCGTGGCAACACGAGCTCGTCGGTCCCCGTCAGCCCGCGTCGCAGCGCGCCCAAGAGCTCGGCGCGATGGTCTCGCCGGTGCTCGACGCGGTGTTCAACCGCGCGCTCGCGCTCGATCCGAACGAACGCTTCCGCCAGGCCAGCGAGCTCGCGGTGGCCTTCTCGGCCGCGGCGAACATGCCCGAAATGGCCACGAGCGCGACCATCGCGTTCCCCGCGATCGGCGGCGCCGATCCGATGGGACCGACGGCCGCGGTACCGGTCTACCAGCCGGGAGGCGCGAGCGACGGCTCGGGCTACCCGCCGCCGCCGCCGCCCGGAGGCGGGGGCATGGGCGGTCCTGGCATGGGCGGGCCTGGCATGGGCGGACCCGGCATGGGCGGGCCTGGCCCCGCGGTGCAGGCGAATGCGGACATGGGCATGGGCATGGGCCCCGGCCCGGCGGCGCCGACGACGGCAGCGCCGCGCCTGCCGATGGATGGCGGCGGCAGCTCGAAGAAGCTGCCGATCATCATTGGCGTCGCCGCGGTGTTGCTCATCGGCGGCGTGGTGGGCGCGCTCATCCTCACGGGCGGCAAGGACAAGAAAGAGGGCGACGACCCGAACGCGCCGATCGCCATCACGCCGACGGGCGCGCCGACCACGAGCGGCGAGAGCACGGCGGCGCCCCCGAACACGGGCGAGACGCCGCCCACGCCGCCGCCCGCGGCCGAGGAGGTCGAGGTCGCGATCAAGTGCAGCCCGGGCTGCGACGCGATCAAGGTCGACGACAAGGCGATCGACGATCCGTCGAAGCTCAAGCTCGCGCCGGGCGCGCACAAGGTCGAGGTCTCGAAGGCCGGCTACGTCACGCAGAACGACGACATCACCGTCGAGGCCGGCAAGAAGTTCGAGAAGGAATACAAGCTCGCCGAGGCCCCGAAAGAGACGGCGCAGGCCGCGAACACCGCGAAGTCGAGCGGCAGCGGCGGCAGCACGGTGAAGACGAACCCCACGCCGACGGCAAAGGCGACGGCCACGGCGAAGACCGGCCAGAAATGCACGGGGGTCGGTCTCTTCAAGAAGTGCAAGTAATCGTCAGGCTCGCGCTTTCCCCGTTCACGGCCCGCTACGTTTTTCCCTCGTAGCGGGCCGTTTCCATTTCGAATCGCCCTCCGTCCCCGGCTGGTCGGAGCGCGGCTCGGGCCCCATGCTCGCTTCGAAGCATGGGACGGCTCGTCCGTCGCGTGAACGTCGCGCGCGAAAACACGGCTGCGCGAAGGGAAAGGGGGACCTCATGGCAATGGCGAAACTTCTCCAGGGCGGTTCGTGGCTCGCGGGCGTGGCGCTCGGCGTCCAGTCGTTCCTCTCGCCGCGCGCGCCCTTGCGCGCCAAGGCTGGGGCGAAGCTCCGCGCCGAGGTGCAGGAGGGCGAGAAGGGGCGGGCGAACATCGTCCTGCAAGAGCAGCTCACGGAGCTCATCACGACGGGCGGCCAGGGCGAAATCGTGGCGAAGCCCGACGCGATGCGCGCCGAGCTCGGCGTCGAGGTCCGGACGAAGACGCTGGAGCAGGCGCAGACCGAGCTCGCCCGCAAGATGACGCACCTGACGAGCACGATCGAGAAGCTCGGCCTCGACGGGCTCACGCTGCAGACGGAGACGCTGCAGATCCAGCCGGTCCACGACGAGCCCCAGGGCGGCCGCGCGCCGAAGATCGTCGGATATCGCGCGCAGAACACGCTGTCCGTCACGCTGCGCCTCGCAGAGGCGGCGGAGCTCGGGACGCTGGCGGCGAAGGTCATCGACGCGGGCGTCGGCGCGGGCGCGAACCTGGTGCAGGGCGTCTCGTTTTTCCTCGCGCGGCCGGAGGAAGCGCAGGCCAAGGCGCTGCACCTCGCGGCCGTGGACGCGGAGCGGAACGCGAAGATCCTCGCGGCCTCGGCGGGCGTCCGGTTGCTCGGGCTGCACAGCATGGATGGCGCAGAGGGGCGCCTGTCACCGATCTTCCTGGGGGAGGGCATCGCGAGCTTGAGGCGCGCGACGACGGTCGAGCCGGGCGAGCTCACGATCACGGCGACCGTGACGGCCCGGTTCCACTTCTCGAACCAGTGACGGATCCCGCGGCCGCGCGAGGCGTTTTGCCAGCTTCGGCCGGCCGGTCCTCGCGCGGCGCGTCGTTCTTCGAGGCGTTCGCCTTGCCAAGCGCGTCGCCCGTCACGAGAATGCGCCGCCCGTGGCCGTCTCGATCCATCCGCTCGCGCACGTCGATCCTGGGGCGAAGCTCGGCGAAGGCGTCGTCGTCGGCCCGTTCGCCGTGATCGAGGGCGACTGCGAGATCGGCGACGGCTGCCGCGTCGAGGCGCACGCGGTGATCGCGGCGGGCAGCCGGATCGGGCGTCGCAACGTCGTCCATTCGTTCGCGGTGCTCGGGGGCGCGCCGCAGGATCGGCGCTACGCGGGCGAGCCGACCACGCTCGTCGTGGGCGACGACAACGTGTTTCGCGAACACGTGACGGCGCATCGTGGCACCGGCCACGGCGGCGGCGTCACGCGCATCGGGAGCGCGGGGCTCTTCATGGTGGGTGTGCACGTCGCGCACGATGCGATCGTCGGC
Organism: Polyangium sp. 6x1; assembly: GCF_029946515.1. Classification (GTDB taxonomy): domain Bacteria; phylum Myxococcota_A; class Polyangia; order Polyangiales; family Polyangiaceae; genus Polyangium. The sequence goes on along the minus strand of NZ_JARZHH010000033.1, from coordinate 18,385 downwards.
GATCGCGTCACGCTCGCGAACGGCACGTTGCTCGCGGGGCACGTCGTGCTCGACGATCACGTGGTGACCGGCGGTCACGTGGCGGTGGCGCCGTTCGTCCGGGTGGGCGCGCGCTCGTTCCTCGCGGGCGGGTCGATGGTGGAGCGCGACGTGCCGCCGTTCGTGATCGCCGAGGGGAACCGGGCGCGCGTGCGGGCATTGAACCGCGTGGGGCTCGAACGGACGGGCGTGCCGCTCGAATCACGTGTCGCGTTGAAGCGGGCCTTTCGAGCGCTCTTCGTGGGGGATCTTCCCCGCGCCGACGCCCTCGCGCGGCTGGAATCCGAGCCCGATCCGTTCGTCCGCGAGCTCGTCGCGTTCTTTCGCGCGCCGCCCCGACGTTAAGGTGAACGGCGGTTTGTCGAAGCGAGCCCGCAGTCGGTTGCACGCGCGCAACACCGCCGGCACCGCGATGATCCGCCGCTCGATCGCGCGTTTGCCGGGGACGTCGAGCAGGACGAGGCCGATGAAGATCGTGAGCAGCCCTTGTCCTGGCACGCCGGGCAGGGACATCAGGATCCCGAGAATGACCAGGAAAAACCCGAGCAGGTTCTTGCCGGCGATCCCGAGGGCGCGCTGCCAGGCCGGACGATCGGCGAGAAAACGCCCCGGGCCCCGCGTCGGCTCGAAATGGTCGGGGCCGAGTCGGACGATCACGAGCGCCACGGCCGCCAGGCTGAGCACGAGGCTCAAGCCGAAGACGCTCATGCCCACGAAGATCTGCGATGCGTGGATTTCCAGCGTGTGGAGCAAATTCATTCGGCCGCGCCCCCCGCCCCAACCAACAACCGCGCCTCGCCCTGATTCCATGTAATATAACGCACATCGTCACATCGGCAAGGCGCTAGGGGCTCGTCAATCCGGGTGTTTTGGACGAAGCTCCGCGCATGATCGAGGCGGCGAAGGCGCATCTTCGTGCGCGGCAAGAAGCGGCGCTTTTGCTGCTCGAAGCGCTCGTCAGCGTGAATTCGTTCACGGACAACGTGCCGGGCGGGACGCGCGTGGGCGAGATGCTCGCGGCGGAGCTCGGCACGATCTCCGGCGTGAGCTCGGTGCGGTCCCACGCGAGCGCTCGGTATGCGCCGCACTGGGTCGCGAGGACGGAGGCGGCGGAGCGATCGGCGGCGGGATGCGTGGCGATCGTGGGGCACCTCGATACGGTCTTTCCGCCCGGCACTTTCGAGGGATTCCGGCGCGAGGGGACGATCGCGCGGGGCCCCGGGGTGCTCGACATGAAGGGCGGGCTCGTCGTGGTGATCGAAGCGCTGCGCGCGCTCGCGCACGTGGGCGTGCTCGCGCGCGTGCCGATCCGCGTGGTGATCGTTTCGGACGAAGAGGTCGGTTCGCCCGAGGGGCAACACGTGATCGCCGAGGAGCTCGCGGGCGCGAGCGCAGCGCTCGTCTTCGAGGCGGGGCGCGCGAAGGATCTCGTGATCACGCAGCGCAAGGGCACGGGCAGCGCGCGTGTCGTCGCCACGGGAAAAGCGGCGCACGCGGGCAATGCGCATGCGGACGGCGCGAATGCGATCTGGGCGCTCGCGCGGTTCATCGAGCACGCGCAGAAGCTCACGGACTACGCGCGCGGCGTGACCGTGAACGTGGGGACGATCCGCGGCGGGCAGTCGAAAAACACCGTGCCCGATCGGGCCGAGGCCGAGCTCGACTTCCGCTACGAGCGGCGCGCCGACGGAGACGCGCTCTTCGCCGCGCTCGCGGAGGCCGCGAAGGAAGCGGCGATCGCAGGGACGACCGTGACGGTGACGGGCGGCATCGCGCGATCGTCGCTCGAGCGCACGGCTGCGTCCGCAGCGCTCTACGAGGCGTACGCCGCGTGCGCGCGGGCCGCGGGGCTCGGGGACGGAGAGGCGCCGCTCGTGGGTGGAGGCTCGGACGCGGCGACGACCGCGGCGCTCGGCATTCCGTCCATCGATGGTCTCGGGCCGCGAGGCTCGGGCTTTCACACGCACGAGGAGCGCATCGAGGTGACGACGCTCGTGCCGAAGGCAGAGGCGATCGTGCGGTTTTTGCTGGGCCGGACGCAGAGTTTCGACACGGACGGCTTGTTGCGATCTTCTTGAGGCGCGGCCGTCCTTCTGCGATCCTGACCTTCGACATCGTGCAGGGTCCGGCGAGGTACGAGCTGCGAGATCGGGCGAGGAGCTCGGACGGCCCCGTTTTGTACGCGTGCGGGGCTTTGAGGGGGGACGCATGAGCTCGCTCGGGGACGTGGGGGCGGGGCACACGCTGGGACGGTACGAGCTACTCGTGCCGATCGCGCAGGGCGGTATGGCCGTCGTGTGGGCCGCGCGCATGAAGGGCACGCGCGGCTTCCAGAAGATCGTCGCGGTCAAGACGATGCTGCCCGAGCTGTCGCAGGATCCGCAGTTCGAGGAGATGTTCCTGGCGGAGGCAGGCCTCGCCTCGCGCATCCGTCATCCGCACGTCTGCGAGATCCTCGATCTCGGCGAGCAGGACGGGCTGATCTACATCGTGATGGAGTGGATCGACGGCGAGCCGCTCAGCCAGCTCGCGCGCGCGTCGCGGCAAAAGGGCGGCGTCCCGATGCTGATCGCGCTCCGCATCTGCCTCAACGCGGCGCTCGGGCTCCACGCCGCGCACGAGCTGCGGGACGAAGCCGGCGATCTCGTGGGGCTCGTGCACCGCGACGTCTCGCCGCAGAACATCCTCGTCACGTACGACGGCGTCGTGAAGATCGTGGACTTCGGCGTCGCCAAGGCCACGGCCGTCTCGGACACGGGCGCAACGAAGGACGGCCAGCTGAAGGGCAAGGTGCCGTTCATGTCGCCCGAGCAGGCGCTCGGCAAGGCCGTGGATCGCCGCACGGACGTCTTCGCGCTCGGCATCGTGCTCTACCAGCTCCTCGCCTCGAAGCACCCGTTCCGCGGCGACAACGACATGATCACGCTGCGACGGATCTGCGACAAAGATCCGGCGCCGTCGCTCATCTCGGCGATGCCGAGCTGCCCGCCGCTCCTGAACGAGATCGTCATGAAGGCGCTCGCGAAGGACGCCGGCGATCGCTACGCGTCGATGGCCGAGTTCGCACGCGCGATCGACCGCGGGATCGCGGAGCTCAAGCTCGCGGGGCAGCCCGACGACGACGTGGTCACGTTCGTGAAGTCGATGCTCGGCGAGCGCGCCGAGAAGCGACGCACGGCGATCCGCGACGGCCTCAAGCTCGCCGACGAGCGCGCCGAGCAACGCGAGCAGCTCAAGGCGCAACGCGCCGCGCTGCTCGCGCAAGCGCGGGCGAACGGCGGGACGATCCCGCCGGGGCTGCTCGGCAACCACCTGCCCACGATCCCGCCGGGGTTGCAGTCGATCCCGCCGCCGCCCGGATCGATCCCCGACATCGCCACGATCGCGCACGGCCGCGCGAGCCTCGTGCCCGGCGGGATCAGCGCACAAGGCGCGCCCTCGTCACCGACGGCGGCCGCGATCGTCGCCGACGTCGACGACATCGCGGCCTTCACCGGCGGCGGCAAGAAGAAGCTCGCCGTGGTGTTCGGCGCGATCGGCGCGCTCGCGATCGGCGGCGCGGTCCTCGCGTTCTCGCAAAGCTCGACGACGACCGAACCCGCGACGCAACCCACCGCCACCACGCTGGCGCCCCCGGCGCCCACGCCCACGCCGACCCCCGTCCCGCCGCCCGTCACGAGCGCGACGCCCGCGACGAGCGCGACGACGAACCCCGCGACGCACAGCCCGGGCGCCGCGACGACGAAGGCCACGACGACGCCCACCGGGGCCGGCACGGCGAAATCGCCGACGACGAAGAGCACCGGCACCACGAAGCCGGGCAGCCAGGACAACCTGCCCAAGGTGCGTGATCCTGGCTTCTGAGCGGCGCTCCTGATGGTTTCAGGCCCAACGGGTTCGCGCGGACGAACCGTCAGGCGAGGACCGCGAACTTCAGGTACCGGCCTTCGAACCACGCGGGCAGCGTGGGGTGATCGGGTGGCTGGCCGTGCATGGCCACGAGCGAAAGATCGTCCCGGCCGAGCGCGGCGTCGTCGAGCGTGCCGAGGAAGTCCTCGGCCGAGACGTGGCTCGAGCACGACGCCGCGCAGAGCAACCCCCCCGGCGCGAGCACCTTCGCGAGCGCGCCGTGCAGCTTGCGGTACGCGGTGAGCGCGCGCGGCTTCGTTCGTTCGTTCGGCGCGAAGCTCGGCGGATCCGAGACGATGAGGTCGAACCTGTCGCCGCGTCGCGCCGCGGCTTCGAGGAAGGCGAAAGCGTCGGCCGTGACGAACGCGTGGTTCGCCGGGTCGAGCCCGTTCGCGCGGAACGAGCGTTGCGCCGTGGCGTGCGCGGCGGCGGCGACGTCGACCGACGTCACGTGCTTGGCGCCGCCGAGCGCGGCCGCGACCGAGAAGCCGCCCGCGTAGCTGTAGAGGTTCAGCGCGCGGGCGCGGCGGGCGCCGAACGCGCGGACGCGGGCGCGGTTGTCGCGTTGATCGAGGAACGCGCCCGTCTTCTGGCCGTGCGCGAGGTCGACCTCCATCGCCATGCCGTTCTCGCGGACGATCACGCGGTCCTCGGGCTCGTCGCCGGCGAGCGGTCGGATGCGCCGGTCGCCGGCCTCGTCGCGGGCGCGGCGGAGCGCGACGCTGCGCACGCCGAGCCCGGTGAGCACGCGCGCGAGCTTCGGCGCGAGCTTGTCGATCCAGGGGTCGAGGTGATCGCCGTCGAGGCGGACGATCGCGACGTGCGCGTACCTGTCGATCACGAGGCCGGGCAGGTGGTCGCCTTCGCCGTTGCAGAGGCGGTAGGCGTCGGTGTCGGGCCCGACGAACGGCGCGCGGCGGGCGAACGCGCGCTCGATCCGCTCGAGCAGCGCGCGCTCGTCCATGCGCCCGTGCTGGCCGAAGACGCGCACGGCGATGGGGGACGTTGCGTCCCAGAGGCCCACGCCGAGCGGCTCGCCCTCCTCGCTCGCGAGCGAGACGGCCGTGCCTGAATCGAGCTTGGGGGGCCGGGTGAGGCCTTCGCGGTACACCCAGGGATGACCTCGACGAACGGAGGCGGCGGCGGAGCGGGTGAGGCGGAGGGGCTTCGAATCGCGTGCGGTCACGGGGCTTTGGCAAGCCTACTTCCGCGCCCCCCGTGATAGAAGGGCGCATGCGTTTTTCCTGGCCTCGCCTCGCGTTTCCGTTGGTCTTCGCGCTCTCGGCCTCGTGTGGCGGCGCGCCGCCGGCCGTCTCGCCGGACGGGGTCTGGCTGGCCACGTTCGATGCGGTCCCTCGCGCGGACTTCAATCGCGCCGCGGTCGACCTCGATCTGCCGCTCTTCTGGAGCGAGGACGCGGATCAGGACAAGACCCTCGATCCGAACGAGCTCGCGGTGCTCTGGGGCCCGACGCAGACGGAGGAGATCCACTGGGTCTCGTCCGGCGCCTTCAACCCGACGTTCGGCCAGGCGTACGCCTCGATCGTGGACTTCGTGAAGAACGGGCCGAAGCTCGCGGGCCTCGCGCCCGGCGAGGCCGAGCGCCGCAAGGCCGTCCTCCGTGAGCTCGAAGCGGGCCGGCCGACGCTCGTCGCCTCGGACTTCTCCGCGCGCGCCGCGACCGACGAGGATCGGGCGATCGTGGGCCACATCCTCGCGGCGGCGCGGCTCGTCGAGAAGATCTACCAGAAGCAGACCGGCACGCTCTCGCTCGCGTCGAAGGTCCCCGCGGACGATCCGGCGAGCCGGCGGCTCTTCTACAGAAACCAGGGCCCGCAATGCGAGGCGCCGGCGACGAAGGGCGACGTCAATTGTTATGCGTTCCCGCGGCAGCCGGGCGAGGAGAAGCGCGTGCCGTCGGGGCTTTATCCGGCGGCGCTGCAATCGAACCCCGATTTCTGCAAGGCGCTCGCGGCGCGCCCGGACGGCCGCGCGCTCATGAATCCGTTCGTCGTGGTGACGGGCGAGGGCGACGCGCTCAAGGCCGTGCCGTACCACCGCGCCTACGAGAACGACATGCAGGCCGTGGCGCGCGAGCTCGACGCGGCGGCCGAGGCGATCACGAATCCGGACGAGGCCTCGTTCCAGGCGTATCTGCGGGCGGCCGCGAAGGCGTTCCGGGACGGGAGCTGGTTCGAGGCGGACGAGGCCTGGGCGCGGATGAGCACGTTCAACTCGAAATGGTATCTGCGCATCGGCCCGGACGAGACGTATTTCGAGCCGTGCAGCGAGAAGGCGGGCTTCCACGTGAGCTTCGCGCGGATCGACCAAAGCTCGATCGAATGGAAGGAGAAGCTCGATCCGCTCAAGCAGGACATGGAGCAGGCGCTCGCGGCGCTCGCCGGCCCGCCGTACGCGGCGCAGAAGGTCTCCTTCAAGCTGCCCGATTTCATCACGGTCATCCTGAACGCAGGCGACTCGCGGGATGCGTTTGGCGCGACGATCGGGCAGAGCCTGCCGAACTTCGGCCCCGTGGGCAACGAGGGGCGCGGCCGCACGGTCGCGATGACGAATTTTTATACCGATCCGGACAGCATCGCGTCGCAGCACGGGCTCGCCGCGTCCGTGTTCTGCGCGCAGACGATGGCGTCGTACACGGATGATCCGGGGCCGCAGCTCATGAGCACGGTCCTGCACGAGGCGGCGCACAACCTCGGGCCTTCGCATCAGTATGCGGTGAACGGCAAGATCGACAGCGAGGTCTTCGGCGGGCCGCTCGCGAGCACGCTGGAGGAGCTCAAGGCCCAGTCGGCGGCGCTTTATTTCGCGGATTGGCTCGCCGAGCGGGGCGTGATCGACAAGAACAAGGCGAACCTCGCGCACGTGCGGGACATCGCCTGGTCCTTCGGCCACATCTCGCGCGGGATGTACGACGAGACGAAGCACCCCCTGAACTACAGCCAGCTCTCGGCGATCCAGGTGGGCTTCTTGCTCGACGAGGGCGTCCTCGTGTGGAACGCGAACGAAAAAGCGCAGAATGGCTCTGATTTGGGCTGCATGTCCGTGAAGCTCGACGCGTTCCCCGCCGCGAGCAAGAAGCTCATGGGAATCGTGGCGAAGATCAAGGGCAGCGGCGACAAACCCGGGGCCGATGCGCTCGTCGCGAAATACGTGGATGCGCCCGGCGCGTACGCGGATCTGAAGAAGACGATCACCGACCGATGGCTCCGGCAGCCCAAGGCGAGCTTCCTCTACTCGATCCGACGCTGAATCCCCCGGCGCGCGCTAAACTCGGCGCATGACCGCGCTCCCTCGCCACACAACGATCCTCCTCGCCGCCCTCGTGCCCTTCGTATTCGGCCTCGGAGCAGGCTGCGCCGAGGGCACGGATGCCCCGCCCGAGCCCTCGACGAGCGCTTCTTCGAGCGCGTCGTCGTCGAGCGGCACGGGCGGCGGCGGGGGCGCAGGCGGCGGCGGCGTCGAGGTCGTGCCCGAGCCCGACGGGCCGCCCGTGCTCACGATCGTCAATGGCGTGAACGATCACGAGGCGATCCGGCTCTGCTTCGTCCCCTACCCCGACGGCGGCGATCCCGCGCCGGTTCCGGCCGGGTCCTCGGGGCTCGCGTTCGCCGCGGCCTCGCGGGTCGATCCGGCGACGGTCTTGCCCGCGGACGCGGACGTGTATTTGCACGTGATCGCCGGTGACCTCGCGAAGACCAAGGATCTCGGCTGCGCGGCGCTGACCGGGGGCAATGCGCCCGCGGGCGTCGTGGTGGCGCCGGTCGCGGTGATTCCGGCGTCGGCGTTCGTCGCCAAGCGCAGCCTCTTGCTCGTGCCGACGGGCTGTGTCGGCGGGCCCGGTCATACCGGACCGCTCGAAAAGGAGGCGTGCGGCGCGACGTATTCGGCGGACACGCCCAATCCGGGCCTGCTCGCGGCGGCCATGTCGCGCGTGACGGCCGAGGGAAACCTCTCGCTGCAGGCTGCGCACGCGGCGCAGCCGATGCCTCCCGTCGACGTGCGGCTCGTGCCCGGGACCGAGGGCGGAATGCCGCAGCAGCTCGCGCCCTCGCTCACGGCAGGCGCCGTCGGGCCGTTTCCGCCGTTCCGGCAGCTCGCGCGGTTCGAATTGGGGTCGATCGCGCAGGCGGAGATCCTCACGTTCGTGCCCGGGCAGCTCGTGAAGACCTCGGCGGCGCCACTCGACGCGGCCCTCGCGCGGGGCGGCGTCACGCAAGACGATTTCGAGGACGGGCGGGCGTTCACGCTCATCGCCGTCGGCGCGCAGCCGGGCATCGCGGCGGGCGCGTTCTGGCACGCGCTCACGTGGACCGTGGTGCGTTCGGATTAGAATGGCATGGTGAGGGGAGCATGGCCATATCGTTGAACGTGGACCTCGGCGAGCTACCGGGCGAGCCCGAGGAATTTTATTCGATCGCGACGATGGTCAACGTGGCGTGCGGCGGGCACGCGGGCGACGAGGCCTCGATGGAGCGGGCGTGCGAGCTCGCGCTCCATGCAGGCGCCCGGCTCGCCGCCCATCCGTCGTACCCGGACCGCGCCGGGTTTGGCCGGACGAGCGTCGTGATGACGAGCGCGGAGCTCACGGCGTCGGTGCGGTCGCAGGTCGAGGCGCTCGCACGAGTGGCGCGGCGGGTGGGCATGACGATCGAGGCCGTGAAGCCGCACGGCGCGCTTTACCACGACGCGGCGCGAGATCCCGCAATCGCGGCGGCCGTGGCCCTCGGGATTGACGCGGGGCTCGGTGCGCAGGTGGCGCTCGTGGGTCCGCCCGAGGGCGCGCTCGCCCGGCTCGCGGCGGCCAAGGGGCGCGCGTATCTGCGGGAGGGGTTCGCCGATCGGGCCTACGGGCCGGATGGGAAGCTCGTGCCACGCACACAACAAGGCGCATTGATCACGGATCCGGCGGCGGCGCGGGCGCAGGCATTGCGGCTCGCGGGCGCGGGCACGTTCGAGACGCTCTGCGTGCACGGGGATACGCCCGGCGCGCTCACGATTGCGCGCGCCGTGCGCGAGGCGCTCGCGGCGGCGGGGCACCTCGAATCGCGGGGGCGAGCGTGAGCGGCGCGGCGGTGCTCCTGCCGTACGGGGAATCCGCGGTGTACGTCGACCTCGGCGTGGAGAATGCGCCGGATCGCGCCGCGCGAACGCACGCGGCGGCCGCGGCCTTGCGGGAGGTTTTTCCAGGGAGCGACGTGGTGGTCGGCGGCGGCGTGGTCGTCGTGGCAAATGTAGCGTATTCGGACGAGGTTGTCCGGACGATCGAGGCCGCGACCTCCGGCGCAGCCGGGGGGCATGTGTCCGGACGAACCCACGTGATCCCCGTGGTCTACGACGGGCCGGATCTGGAAGCGGTCGCGGGCACGCTCGGCGTGTCGACGGACGCTGTCGTGCGCCTGCATGCGGAGCGTGAGGTCACGGTCGAGCTCGTGGGGTTCTTGCCGGGATTCGGGTATTGCGGGCCCATCGATGCGCGCCTGGTCTTGCCGCGCCGAGGCTCGCCGCGCCCGCGTGTACCGACAGGGAGCGTCGGCATCGCGGGGACGTTCACCGGAATTTATCCGTTCGATTCGCCCGGGGGCTGGAACCTGCTCGGCCGTGCGCCCGGGGCCTCGTTGTTCGATCCCGGCCGCGATCCGCCGATTCTGTTCGCGCCGGGGGATCGGGTGCGGTTCGAGCCCGTCGCGGCGAGCGAGGTGTCGGCAGAGCCAGCGCGGAAGGAGGTTGTCCAAAATGAACAATCTCCACGCGCGCTCGTCATCGAAGCCGCGCCGGCGTGCGCGACGGTGCAGGACGGGGGCCGCGCCGGGCAACTCGCGCGGGGGCTCCCGCCGTCGGGGCCGCTCGATCCGGAGACGCACGCAGCCGCGAACGAGGCGGTGGGCAATGCGCGCGATGCAGCGGCGATCGAGGTGCCGCTCGGCGCGCTCTCGATGCGAGCGCGGGGAGACGTATCGATTTCGGTGGACGGCGCGGCGCCGGTTCACCTCGCGGATGGAGACTCGTTCCGCGTCGAGGAAGGCCCCCACGCCGTGCGCTATCTCGCGGCGCGCGGCGGGATCGACGTGCCCGTGGCGCTCGGCGCGCGGGCGACGCTGCTCGTGGCGCGGCTCGGCGGCGCGAAAGGACGCGCGCTCCGGCGGCGGGACGTCGTGCCCGTGGGGGATCCCGATCGAGCCGCCGCGCAGCCTTCACGCCCTTTCGAGCCGCCCGCGGACAGCGAAATCGTGACGATCGTGATCGACGAGGGCCCGCACCGGAGCCGTTTTCCCGCGGACGCGCTCGACGTGCTCCTCGCGTCGACATTCACCGTCTCGCGGCTCGGCGATCGGGTGGGGCAAAGGCTCGAAGGCGCGAAGATCCCGCGGGATCGGCCCGATCTCGCCCTGCCCATTCCAATGCTTCGTGGCGCGGTGCAGGTCACGACGGACGGCACGCCCATCGTGCTCGGGCCGGATCATCCGACGACGGGCGGCTATCCAGTCCTCGCCGTGGTGCGGCGCTCGTCGCTCGGCGCGCTCGCGCGGCGACGGCCTGGGACGCAATTGCGTTTCGTGCGCGGGTCTTGACGGCTCGCGGATCCGGCGAAACGCGTGGGCGCCGCCAGCGGATGGAGCCCGCTCATTCCGGCGGCTTGATCTGCGTCTCGCAGCCGAAGAGCACCTCGAGCTTCCCGCCCGCGTCGCCCTGCAAGGCCGCGCAGGTGTTCGCGCACACCGTGATCTTCGTCGGGGCGACGGGACTGTCGAAATACCAGCCGCCCGTGTTCCCGCAATCGCCCTGACCCGCCGGGACGTTGTAAATCGTGGTCTTCGTGCCATTGCTGTTCGTGTACACGACGTTGACCTTCGTCGGGTCGATCGAGGTGCCGTCGGGCGGCGTCGGGATCGGGTAATCGCAGGAGATCTTCGCCTCCGAGACGACGGCAGTCGCCATGCTGTTGAAGACCGGGTCGAAGTTCTGGGTGCAGAGGTTGCCGAGGACGCCGCCCGTTTGCTGCACGAGCTGCTTGTAGACCGTGCCCTCCTCCGCCGAGATCGGCTCACACAGGGGCGACTGCTTGTTGCAGCAGGTGAACGGGCAGGCCGCGCAGTTGAACGCGCACTGGAACACGCATTGATCGCCCCCCTCGAAGGAGACGATTGCGTCGAACTTGAAGCCCTGGAACGTCGGGTCGAGCGCGAGGAGCTGGCTCATGAACGTATTCGCGGCCATGTCCGAGTTATCGTCCGACACGACGGCGATCGTCTTCACGGCGTTCGGGCGGAGCACGTCCTTCCATTGCGGATACGTGCCCAGGATCTGCTGGAACGCGTCCGTGCTGGCGACGGTCTGCACGACGTGCCGGTAGTTCGGCAGCTTCTCGTCCGCCCCATTGCAGGCCCCGCTGCCGAGCGGCGCCGGGATGCACATCGTCGCGTCCGCGATCATCACGACGTGCACGTCGATCCCGCTCGCCGTGATGATCTGCGCGAACTTGTTCAGGTTCGCCTGCACCTGGGCGATCTCCTCGTCCATGCTGCCCGAGGTGTCGACGGCGATGATGATATCGGCCGGCTGTTTGCCCGCCTGCGCCTCGGACGAGACGCTCGCGCACGTATCGGCGTCCGTGAGCCCGCCGCCCGTGCCGCTGCCCGGCCCGACGAAAATGTCGCCGCCGCTCCCGCTCGCGCCGGGGCCATTGCCGCCCGACGCGCCTGCGCCGCCTTGCCCCGAAGCGCCCGTCGCGCCCGCGCCGTCGCCCGCGCCGCTCCCGCTCCCGCCCGACGCCGAACACGCGCCCACGAGCGCGAGCCCGAGCGACAAACCGCCCACGACCATCCCAAGCCAATTCTTTTTCCGTACTCGCATGGCTCCTTCCTATCACGACTTGGAAAAGCGGTATAGAAGACCACGAATCGGACTTCACCCAAGGCCGATTTTTGAGCTATCGTCGTTCCCGCGGACTTCATGAACGACGCACCGGAGAACCTGCGGCAGGGTCGATACGCGGTCGTGCGCCTCCTCGGCGAGGGCGGGCAAGGGGCGACGTTCGAGGCCGTCGACAAGAAGGAAGGCCAGCCCGTCGCGATCAAGCGATTCCGCGTGCGCGGCGCGAAGAGCTGGAAAGAGGTGGAGCTCGCCGAGCGCGAGGCGCGCGTGCTCGCGAGCCTGTCGCACCCGGGCCTGCCCCGCTACGTCGAGCACTTCGAAGAGGGCGGCGAGCTCTTCCTCGTCACGCAAAAAATCGAGGGCGAGAGCCTTGCCGCGATGCAGAAGCGCGGCGCGACGCTCGGCGAGGCCGACGTGCTCCGCTTCTTGCGCGACACGTCGGCGATGCTCGACTACCTGCACGGCCGCGCGCCGCCCGTCGTGCACCGCGACATCAAGCCGAGCAACGTGCTCCGGAGGCCCGACGGATCGTTTGCCCTGATCGATTTCGGCGCGGTGCGCGACAAGATGAAGCCCGAGGGCGGCAGCACCGTGGTCGGCACGTTCGGGTTCATGGCGCCCGAGCAGTTCCAGGGCCGCGCGATGCCCGCCTCCGACGTCTACGCGATCGGCGCGACGGCCGTCTCGATGCTCACGGGCCGGCAGCCCGAGGATTTGCCGCACAAGGGCCTCGCCATCGACGTCGAGGCCGCGCTCGGTCGATCGGCCCGCCCTGCGCTCGTGGCCGCGCTCGTGGCCATGCTCGAACCGGACCCGGACAAACGCGCGCACCGGCTCGCGCCGCTCCTCGAGAAGCTCGGCGAGGCGCCGTCGAAGAAGCCGGACAAACCCGCCGCGAAGCACGAAACGAAGGCCGAACGCAAAGCGGAGCGCAAGGCCGAGAAGGAAGAGCGAAGAGCGGAGCGCAGGGCCGAGCGCTGGGAGAGGCGTCAAGAGCGCTGGGAAGAGCGGCAAGAGCGCTGGGCGCGCGAGTACGAAACGCACGCGGGATCGGACGTGATCCCCGGGCCGATCGCCGGGTTCATTCTGTTCGGGCTCACGGTCGCGCAGCTCGCAGTCTTCGTGGGCGTGCGCGTGGTCGCGCCGTTCGTGCTGCAGATGTTGTCGCTCTTCTTCGGCAAGGTGTTACGCGAGACCGCGGGCAAGGTGAACGAGGCGGGCAAGATGGCCCACGCCTCACTCGAGCGCGCGAAAGGCGTCATCCGCAGCCGCGCCGAAGCGCTCAGGCCTGAAGGCGCGCGGATCGAGGTGCAGGACGGAAGCGATCCGAGCGCGCCGAACCGAGTTCGCGTGGACGTGAGCGATACGACGGACGCATCCGAGGAGGAGCGTCGCGCCGAGGAAGAAGCCGCGGAAGCGGAGCGCGAGGGACGCAACGTACGAAGGCGCTGACGCCCGCGGCCCGTTGCCTTCGCGGAGCGACACGCACACACTTCCGAGCTTCGTTCGTTGCTTCGGGAGGCGGTACGTCATGACGAACCCTCGTTCTTTGGGTGCTCGTGTTCGCGGGTCGGGGCTCCTGTTCTCCACGCTCGTCGCGCTCGCGGCGGTGATCGTCGGCTGCGGGGACGGAGGGAGCGGCGGAGGCACGGGAGGCGGCGGGCAAGGCGGCGGCGGCCTCGGCGGCGCGAGCGGCGGCGCGGGCGGGATGGGCGGCGCGGGGCAAGGTGGATCGAGCGCGACGAGCCTCGACGGCCTGCTCGCCGAGCTCCGCGCGGACCTCGACGCCGCGATGGACAAGTACGCCGCGAGCGACGGATGGCCCGTGTGGGTGGAGGGCGGGAATCTGTTCGTCTCGACGAACCCGAGCCTGGATCTCGTCGCGGGCGATCACGACGGCTGGGCCGGCAGCCCGATGAAGATCGACAACGCGGGCTTTCGCTGGCTGCACGTGAAGGGCGTGGCGGCGGGGAGCCGCTACAAGTTCACGAACAAGACGATCTGGGAGGCCGACCCGTGGGCGCGCTCGTACACGTACGACGACAACGGGCAAATCAGCCTCGTCGCGCCGGTGGCGGCGCACCTCGATCGGTTCTTCCGGATCGGCGACGCGCAAATGCCGGAGCGCACGGTGAACGTGTGGGTGCCGGAGGGCACGGCGACGCACGTGCTTTACGTGCACGACGGGCAGAACCTGTTCGATCCGGCGGCGGCATGGGGCGGATGGATGCTGCAGGCGAGCGCGCCGGCCGGGATGATGCTCGTCGGAATCGACAACACGGGGATCGGTCGAATGGACGAGTACACGCACGTACCCGACGTGATCGATCTCGACGAAAACGGGACGGCCGAGCCCTGGGGCGGCAAGGGCGACGCGTATGCGGATTTCGTGAACGGCGCGGTACGCAAGCTCGTCGCGGACCGATATGGCGAGCCGCCGAAGGTGGGCACGATGGGCTCATCGCTCGGCGGGCTCATTGCATTCCACATCGCCGACCGTTTCCCGGGCGAATACGATTACGCGGCGAGCCTGTCGGGCACGATGGGCTGGGGCAAGATGGGCGATACGTCAAAGAACGAGACGATGATCGAGCGATATGCCGCGCACGGCCATCGCGCGGCGGTGCTCTACCTCGACGCGGGCGGCGGGGACCCGGCGCTCGGCCAGGCCGAAAACGAGGCCAAATGCAAGGACACGGACGGCGACGGGATCGAGGACGACGTCGAGATCGGCGATAACGCCTGCGAGAATGCGCAGATGCGGGATGTGCTGGTTTCTGTGGGTTACACGCTGCAGACGGACGTGTATCACTGGTGGGAAGCGGGGGCGCCGCACAACGAGGCGGCGTGGCGGGCGCGGGTCTTTCGGCCGATGGAGCTTTTCAAGGGGCTCTGAAGCGAATCCCCATCGAATGGTCCATTACTCGTCCCGGCCGAGTCGATGCCGCCAGTATCCAGGCATTCTTTGCTGATGCGCGATCGCCAGGATGTGGACCACGTCGTCCGCGACAATGAATACCATCGCGTAAGGAAAGCCCGCGACGAGCGCACGCCGCACGGGCGGATCGATATCGATCCCCTCGATCACGGGAAAACGGAGGGGCATCCGGGCCACCACCTTGGTCAGCGTACGGACTTCTCGCAGGAATCGTCGCGCGACCTCGGGCGACCGCTCCTTGTACCAGGCCGCCGCTTCTCGCAGCTCGACCTCGGCCTCCGGACCGATCCGTAACGCCGTCACAAGCCGAGATCGTGAGCGATGCGATCGATCACTTCGTCGCCATCGGCGCCCGACTCCGCGCCGGCGAGGACGTGGCGTGCTCTCTTTTCGATCTCCGCGATCCAGGCGGGCTCGTCGCGAGGCTCGGGACGGGAGAGCGAATCCATCAGGGAGAGCGCGAGGGCGGCTCGCTGCTCGTCGTCGAGCTGGAGAGCCTCCGCGAGGAGCTTCCGGGCAGTGCTCATGCCTCGATGGTAGCGCCCTCGTGGGGCGCCACAACCGTCTTCACGCGGACGAACGCCCTCAGTGTTTGAGCGAGATGTCCGCGAGCTCCATCCGCGCGTCGTTCAGGAACGGGCTGTCGGGGAAGCGGCGGATGAAGGCGCGGAGCGTGGTCTTCGCGTCGTTCCAGGCCTGGATGTCGACGAGGCACTCGCAGAGCAGGAACATCGCGTCGTCGGTGATCTCCTTGTCCGGCGAGGCCTCGGAGAGCTGCATCAGCATCGGGATCGCGTCGCGCTGGCGGTTCAGCTTGCGGTAGGCGCGCGCGAGGTTCAGCCGCGCCGAGGGCGTATGCGCCGCGTTCTCCTTCATCCGGATCGCGTCCTCGAACGCGACGGCCGCCTCGTGCCAGCGGCCCGTGCGCAGGTGGTCGAGGCCGAGCTGGTAGCTCTTGATGCCGAGCTCGGCGCGCGCGGTGTCCACCGCGTCCGTGAAGAAGGCGAGCTCGGCCCGCGAGAGCGGCTCCTTCCGGAGCGCCTCGAAGCCGTCGATGATCTCCTGCCGCCGACCCGCTCGTACGAGCTCGTAGAAAGCCGCCGCCGCCGACTCCGCTCGCGTCCGGTCGTCGGCCCGGCGCTGCATCTCCTTCACGTCGGCTTCCAGCTTGCCGATCTTGTCCTTCGCCTGCTTCGTTTCGGCTTGAACCGAGTCGATCCGCGCATCCCAGGCGAGCTTCACCACGCCGATCACGACCAAGACGAAGAGCAGGTTGGCGCTGGCGCTGTTCCAGAACGCCCGCTTTTCGAAGCCGAGCTGGCGCTTGGAGATCGTCTTGAGGTCGGCCGCCAGGGCGTTCGTCAGGTTGTTCGTCTTGATGATGAGCCCGCGGGACTCGACGATCTCGCGCTTGATCTCCCGTAACTCGTCGTCGAATTGATCCATGATCTTGCGTAGACAGGGTGGGGTAGTCGCCTCGCCCCTTGTGCGCCACCCCCTTGCCTGTGCTAAGGGGGGCGCCCAAGTCAAGCTACCAGGAAGCGCCCCGCATGGACACGAGCGACATCCGTAAAGGCCTCAAGATGATGCTCGATGGGAGCAAGGACCCCTTCTCCGTCATCGAGTTCCAGTTCGTCAAGCCTGGCAAAGGCCAGGCCTTCACCCGGGTGAAGCTGAAGAACATGGCAAACGGCAACGTTCTCGAGAGGACGTTCAAGTCGGGCGAGAAGCTCGAGCCGGCGAACGTCGAGACGCGCACGTTCCAGTACATCTACCCGGAAGGCGGGGACTTCGTGTTCATGGACCAGAGCACGGGCGAGCAGATCACCGTCCCCGGTGACAAGGTCGGCGACGACGCCCAGTGGCTGTCCGACGGCATGAACGTCGACGTGACGCTCTTCAACGAGCAGCCGATCGGCGTCGAGATTCCGCTGAGCGTCGTCCTGCAGATCACGACCTGCGAGCCGGGCGTGAAGGGTGACACCGCGAGCGGCGCCACCAAGCCCGCCACGCTCTCGACCGGCGCGGTGATCAACGTCCCGCTCTTCGTCAAAGAGGGCGAGTGGGTGAAGGTCGACACGACCGAGGGCAAGTACCTCGAGCGTGTGAACCGCTGAGAAGGTCCTTCCCCGCGGAAGAGACCGGGCTTTCGACAGAGCTACCGTGGCGACGTCGTTCGTGCTTTGATCGAACGAACGACGTCGACCCGTGAGGCGGTGGCTTTGTCGAAAGCGCTTCCCAAGTTCAGCCAGCTTCTCGAAGGCGTGGACTTCTACAAGGAAGACCACAAAGTCGTCTTCACGTCGGTCTACCACCTGAAGCGCGGTTACTGTTGCCACTCGAAGTGCCGGCACTGCCCGTACGGGCTCGGCGTGGCGCAGAAGGTCTCCGTGGAGATCCAGGGGCTCGAGTGCCTCGCCTGCGCGCCCGCGAGCGCCACGGACGAGGGCGAGACCAAACCCTAGGCCCGCGCTTTTCGGCCTTTCACAGCACGAACGCGACGCGACGCAGCGCGGTTTGGCCCTGTCGAAACGCGGTGTCCCGCAAGGCCGCGGTTTCCGACGACATCTGCTTCGCTCCCGCGGAGACTTCGGATATAGGCGAACCAGTGGCGCACGCTCGGGTCGTCTCTGCCGACCACGCGTTTGCCCGGCCCGCACTCGGGGCCAACCCCAGGTCTCTCGTGACCCGGCGACGTCCGTTGTTGTCGGTGTAGTAGGAGCTTTTCCGATGCGAACGATTGGATTCCTCGTGATGGCGGGCTTCGGCGCCCTGTCGATGTGGGCCTGTACCGTCGAAACGAACCCCGGGGGGAACACCGGCGGCAACGGGGGCGAAGGCGGCGCGGGCTCGTCGGTGTCGTCGAGCTCGAGCTCCGTCGCGCAGAGCTCGTCGTCGGGTGGCATGTGCGATCCGACCTTCGACCCGACCTGCACGGGCCTGCTCAACCAGAACGACTGCGGCAAGTGCGCCGAGGCCAACTGCTGCGAGCCGCTCGCCGAGTGCGCCAACAGCGAGTGCGCCTTCGGGTGCTTCGACTGCCTCACGGGCGACAACGCCTCGTGCGAGGAGATGGACCCGCAGTACTACAACAACCTCATCATGTGCCTCCAGGGCGCGTGCGAGACCGAGTGCTTCCCGCCCCCGCCCGACTACACCTGCAACGGGCCCGCGCCGGCCGACTCGCCGACGAAGGGCGCGTGCTTCACGCCGCCCGCCGGCGGCTGCAACCCGGTGACGAACGAGGGCTGCACGGCGGGCCAGGCCTGCGACTTCGGGCAGACCGGCTACGAGTGCTACGATCCGCCGAACACGCAGGCGGTGTGCGCCGAGTGCGGCAGCTCCGTCGGCTACTGCCAGGGCGGCAATACGTGCCTCAGCAGCAAGTGCGCGAAGTTCTGCTGCGATGACACCGACTGCGGCGGCGAGGGCGCGAAGTGTGACAAGTCGGAGGAGTACCCCGGCGGCATCGGCACCTGCCTCGGCCAGGTCGGCAGCAGCGGCCAGGGCGGCATGGGCGGCATGGGCGGCGCGGGTGGCGCGGGTGGCGCGGGTGGCGCCGGTGGCGCCGGTGGCGCAGGCACCGGCGGCGCGGGCGGCGCGGGC
>NZ_JARZHH010000032.1 GCF_029946515.1 Polyangium sp. 6x1 | reverse complement strand
GGGAACGGTCGTCAACACAGGAATCCACTCCGTCGGCTGGGCGAGCCGCGCGCAGTGGATCATGCCGGAAGGCGCGTGTCGATCCCCATCGCACAAGTCATTGAAATGAGATGGGAATTTGAACTGATCGGCGCTCTAGGGCTGCGTGGTTCGTCGGGGATCTTCGACGCGTGCGGGTCCGTGTTCACGTTGCAGAGCAAGCCCGACGAACCGGCCCGAAGGCTCGTCCATGTCAAGCCCGCGGCTGAGTCCACCGGCGGGATGATCGAGCCCTTCTACCTCCGATTTGAAGACGTCGCGATCGGCAACGATCCCAAGGGGGGCGTGCGGGTCGTGTACCGGACCGCGGAGCAGGAACAGGACCAGAAACAGAAGCACGATCCGAAGCTGGAACGCATGATGCGTAAGGTCCTGGCGTACGTGAAAGACCACGAAGGATGCGCCGCGCGGACGCTCGTGGCCGGAATCGATGGCAGTAGCAACAATACCTACGGTGCTCGCGACGAGCTGGAGCGGCGCAAATATGTGCGCGTCGACAGGCCGAAGGAGAGGCGCAAGCCCGTCTGTCACTACATAACCCCTGCCGGCCTCGCGTGGTTGGCGGGTGAGGCTCCACCGGCCACGCCAAGCCCCGCAGACGCACCCGAACGCGAGCCCGACCCCGGCCCGGAGTAGCGGGCGAGCGGCCCGCGCGCGGCCCGAGGATGCCCGTGGACGCCTCGGGTGACGGGCGACGGGTGAACGGTCGCGGCGAGCTCGCGAGGCTCACGACGGGCGAGCCATGCGGCGAGGAAGGCCCTACGGGTCCGGCCCCCTCGTCGGGTACCTTGACGCCGGCCCCCGCTTGTGCTCGCCTGTACGGGCAGTAACAAAAGGCGGGGCCCGCCCGGTGCTGGTAACACCGAACGGACCCCTAACCAAACCCCGGAATGAGCGAGGTTTGATCATGGGCACCATACCGCCCGCGTGGGCGAGATCCAGCCATTTTTTAAGCGCGGAGGTCCTGTAATATGGGCCGCCGTCGCACTGGTAACATATTGCCCGAGGGTGACCATTACGTGGCGCGCGTCCTTCTGGACGGCCGCTACGTGCGGATCCACCTCTCCCCGGGGATGTCCGAAGCTCGCGCCCGTGAGTCTGCGCAGTTCTACACGGACAATCCCGACCGGGCACGCGCGCGCCTTGAAGAGCAGGCGCGGGAGCGAAGCGGCGCCGCGCCCATTCCGAAGGGCGAGACGTTCGCAGAGTACCTCGAACGGTGGCTGAAAGACCGCGAGGATCGACGCTACTCGAATGTAGGAAGCGACCGATCGGCGTTCAAGCTGCACATCCTGCCGCACATCGGCACAAAGCCGATTACAGCGATCACGCGTGGAGACCTTGAAAAGCTCGTGCAAGCCCTCGACGGGCAGATTGCCCGAAAAGAGTATTCATGGCAGAGCGTGTCGAAGCTATGGCTTGCCGTTGGAAAGCTGTTCAAGGATGCGTCCGCCTCCAAGAACCTCGCGCTGCGCGTGCGCGCGGATAACCCAGCGCTTGGCATCACGCCCCCCGACCGGGGGACCGAGAAGTCCAAAGCCTACCTCTACCCGGACGAGTTCCTGAAACTCGCATCGTGCGAAGGGGTAGACCTGGAATTGCGGCGCCTCTACACGCTGGCGATATACCTCTATTGCCGCGTCTCGGAAGTCCTGCAATTGAGGTGGACAGACATCGATCTCGATCACGGCGTCGCGCACATCCGGCGCAGCTACGACCGCCAGCGGAAGCAGGAGAAGGGCACGAAGGGCAAGCGCCCGCGTGGTTTCAGGATCGAGCCGAACCTGCTCCCCTTGCTGCGCGTCCTGTACGCGGAGCGCGACGACAGCGGGTTCGTGATACGCGTCCGAAATTGGGCGATGGCCCGGCGCTTCCGCAAGGCCCTGACGAAGGCCGGCATCACCCGGCCGGATCTCTTCATCGCCGACGAGCTCCACAAGCGGATCACCTTCCACGACTTGCGGGCCACGGGATGCACTTGGATGGCGCTCCGCGGAGACACACCGCACGTAATCATGCAGCGCGCGGGGCATCGGAACTTCGAGACGACGATGCTCTACATTCGCGAGGCGGAATCGGTGACGGGCAACGTGGGCGAGCCCTTCCCGCCCTTGCCCGCCTCCCTGCTCGGCTCGACCATGGAGCCCCCGGGGGCGAGCGGGAATTTGTCGGGGAATCTGTCGAGGGTTCCGCGCAGCGTGCGCCAAACCGCTGGAATCATAGGGCAAGAGAAGCGCGGCCTATATCCTTCTCCAGGATGTGATGCGCCTCGTACCTCCCCTTCATACCATCCGTGAACTTGCTCATCAGCTTGTACGGGCCGATCGTCTGGTTCTGCGCTAGCGCGTTTGTAATCACCTCCCCGTACTGCTCCGCCAAGAGCTTCGCCGCGTCCTCGGATAACTCTTCCGCCCCCTCCAGGATGAGCGGCGCCTTCTTCGCGCACGCTTCCTCCAACTTCTTCCCGAACTTCTCGGCCTGCCCGACGAGCACCGCCGACGCGACCTGCGTGATCGCCGCCGCGGCCTGCACGATGGCGTTGTCGACGCCGTCCGCGTCGTCGCCGCCGATGATGCCGAACCGCTTGCCATCCTTGCGCGCGAGGTCGTGGTTGAACTCGCCGTTCAGCATCGCGGAGGCGATCGTCAACTCGCGGACCATCCGCTCGATCGGCGTCAGGGGTTTTGCTTTGCCCTTCCCCTTCCCCCGTGCACCCCTCCTTCGTCTGCTCGCACGACGCCACACTCGCGAGCGGCGCCCCGTTCCGAAACACGCGCTCCGGCAGCGCCCCGCCTCGATCCACCAGCGTGCACGGCTCATCCACGCACTTCGGCGGATGCACCTCGTCCCGCTTCGGCAAAACGCCCTCCGACGGCAAAAGCGGCTCCTTCGACAGCACGCCCTCGGGCGGAGGCGGCGACGGCCGCGGCTTCTCCGGCGGACGCTCCGGCATCTTCTTCACGCCGGGCGGCACGACCTCCCCTTGTTCGTCCTTCGCCGGCGGCGGCTTCTGCGGCTTCGAGGCCTCGGCGGACGTGGACGCTCCTGCCTCGTTCTCTTCAGCCGATGCCTTGGGCGCATCCTTCGGCGGAGCCGGCTTCGGGCGCGACGGCGGCGTGGGGCAGGTCAGCTTGTTGTGCGGGATCGGCAGGAGTCTCGCGCTCGTAGGCGACGCGTAGGGGTCGAACACGTAGACGGTGAGCCCCTGGCTCTTCGTGGTGAACTTCGCGCGACTCGTGGTCCACAGGGCCTTGGCCCCCGGCGAATAAGCCCATTCGTTCACGTTCGGCGCCACGTCCGGCGGCTTGACGCAGACGCGGATGACCTCCGCGCGCGCGACGTTCGGCACGCACAAGACGAGCAGGACCAGCGGCAACCACCAGGCGAAGACACGACGAAGCATCGGCAGTCCCCTCGATGAACGCCCTCGATGCCGACAAATCACCGCACGAAAGCAGGTTCGCGCTTTCGGACGCGCGCAAATCGCGCCCCGCCCTTCCTGTGCATCGTTCTGCCATGTCCGAACGACGCACAGGAAGGGCGACGGACCCCTTTGAACATGTCCGAACGATGCACAGGAAGCCCGGCGCGTCGTTCGGACGTGCCCAAAGGCGCGCGCGGCGCCCCGCGCGCCCGTTCGGGGACGCACGAACGTCATCGAGGTCGTCCTGTGCGGAGTTTGGAGCTGTCAGAACGCGTGGTCCCGGGCTCCGGTGCATCGTTCGCGCATGCGCGAATGCCGGATCCGGAGCCCGGGGCGGAATTTGCCAGCCGCGGAGGCGAGGTTCCGGCGTCTAGCCCTCGTCGTCGGCGCCGCCGCTCCCGCTTCCGCCCTTCTTGGCGCTGCGCTCGCGCCGCAAGAAGAACGACTCGACGAGCTTGCGTTGCCCGGGGAACGCCGCGCGGAGGATGCCGTGCGCCTTTTCGAGCGCAACGCGGACCGCGAGGCGCGCCTGGATCTCGGCGTCGCCTGCTTTGTTCTGCGCCATTTCGGCGGCGTCGAGCCCGTCGCGGATCACGAAGCTCTTCTTGAGCGCCTC
The DNA here is from genome assembly GCF_029946515.1 of Polyangium sp. 6x1. Lineage (GTDB taxonomy): Bacteria > Myxococcota_A > Polyangia > Polyangiales > Polyangiaceae > Polyangium. The sequence goes on along the minus strand of NZ_JARZHH010000032.1, from coordinate 116,668 downwards.
GTCGAGGTTGGCCTGGGCGGCGGCCTTCCCCGGGAAATCGTCGACGCCCGCGAGGCGCCCGAGGATCCGCTCGGCGAGCTCGGGCTCCTCGCGGAGCTTCGCCTCGGTGATCTCTCCGGCCGTGCCCTCCTGAAAGACGTTCTTGTAGAGGGGATTGTCGCGGCTCCGCATGGCAGGGCCATTGAGGAGCGCGTCACTCACGTTCATGATGCGCAAATCAAGGATCGCGTCACGAATGCTGAAACACGCGCGGAGCTTCGTCGCGGCCCTGCGCGCGGCTCGCTCGACGACGACGGCGCTGGCCAGCCCATCGGCGGCCGTCTTGACCACGGCGTCCGCCTCCACGATGGCCGCGCGCTGGGCTTCCGTCAGCGTCTCGGCGTCGGCCCACGCTTCCGCCGCGCCGCGGAAATGGTCGGTGTGCTTTTCGTAGACCTCGCTCGATGCATTCACGCCGGGGAGATACATTCCGTGCGTCCTCTCTGACCGCGGTGAGGTGCCGCGGGATGGCAAGTTGGCGAGGGAGGCTACAGCCCGCTGGGCTCGGGCGTCAAGGACGGACCGTGGGAAAGATTCCATTTCCTCGGAGTCCGATGGTTCGCAATCCGCTCCACCCGATCTAGGATCCCTCCACGGACGGCAGCGCCCCTGGCCAGGGCGCGAGGGAGAATGATGGACCTGCGGGAGTACACGCTCGGAGAGGTCGTCTACGACGGGAGCGAAACACGGGTTTGGCGCGCGGTCCATGTCCCCACGGGGGCGCACGTGGCCATCAAGAGCCCGGTGGCCGAGGTGCCCAATCCACGCGTGATGGGGCGGCTGATCCACGAGCACCAGGTGCTCTTGCACCTCGCCGAGGTGCCCGGGGTGGCGCGCACGCGGGGGCTCGTGCAGCACGGCGGCACGGCGGCGCTGGTGCTCGAGGATCCTGGCCTCGGCTCGCTCGATCGATTGCTCGCCAAACAGGGGCGCTTGCCGGTCGGGACCGCGCTGCGGCTCGGCCGGCTCCTGTCGCGGGTGCTCGAGGGGGTGCATGCCGCCGGCGTGATGCACAAGGACATCAAGCCGCAAAACGTGCTGGTGGACGAGGCGTGCGAGACGGTCACGTTGCTCGATTTCGGCATCGCCTCGCTTCTGTCCCAGGAGGCGACCGAGGCGAGCATCCCCGAGGCGCTCGAGGGGACCTTGGTTTATATCTCCCCGGAGCAGACGGGGCGCACGGCCCGCGCGCTCGATACGCGCACGGATCTGTATTCACTCGGGGTGACGCTCTTCGAGGTGATGTCGGGGCGGCTGCCCTTCACGGAGCGCGATCCGCTCTCGCTCGTGCACGCGCATCTCGCCAAGGAGCCGCCTCCGCTCGATTCCGTCGCCCCGGACGTGCCGAGAGCCGTGGCGGCCATCGTGGCGAAGCTCCTGGCCAAGGATCCCGAACGGCGTTACCAGACGGCCCGCGGCGTGGCGGAGGATCTGGAGGAGGCCCTCCGGCAATGGGACGAGCGGGGCACGGTGGAGCCGTTCCGCCTGGGAAAAAAAGATTTTTCGCGCAAGCTCCGGTTGCCGCAGGCGCTGGTGGGGCGGGAGCGCGACGTCGAGCGGGTGGCCGAATCCTTCGCGCGCGCCGCACAGGGCGCGGCGGAGCTTTTGCTCGTCGGTGGTCCCTCGGGCATCGGCAAGACGGCGCTGGTGCGCACGGTGTACAAGGATATCGCGCAGGCGGGGCGCGGGCTCTTGATCGCCGGCAAGCACGACCAGCTCGCGCGGTCGACGCCGTTCGCGGCGCTCGCGCAAGCCTTCGGGGCGCTGATGCGGCAATGGCTCGGGAGCTCCGAGGCGGTGCTCGAGGCCTGGAAGGAGCGGATCCGGCGCGAGGTCGGGGACAATGCGCGGCTCATCGCGGACGTGGTGCCGGAGCTCGACCTGGTCATGGGCAAGTTGCCGCCGGTGCCGCCGGTCGAAGGCGAGCAGGTGCTCAATCGGCAGAAGCTGACGTGGCTGAATTTCGTGCGAGCCGTCACGGCGCCCAACCCGCCGCTCGTGATGTTCCTGGACGACATGCAATGGGCCGACAGCGCCACGCTGATCATCCTGCAAACGCTGCTGACGGACGTGGAGCGCAAGTCGCTGCTCGTGATCGCAGCGTACCGCGACAACGAGACGCCGCCCGAGCACCCGCTGTGGAAGCTCGTGGAGGCGGTGGAAAAGAGCGAGGCCCGGGTCTCACGATTGACGGTGGGCCCGCTGTCGGGCGAGCAGGTGCAAAAGTGGCTCGCGCGAACGCTGGAGAGCGAGCCCGCGCGGGTCGAGCCACTTTCGCGCGTGCTTTCGCAGAAGACCCGCGGAAACCCGTTTTTCCTGGAGCAGCTCTTGCTCTCGCTGCACCGGCAGAAGCAGGTGGTGCGGGATCCGGAGAGCGGGGCGTGGCGCTGGGAGCAATCGTCGCTGGAGAGGGCGGGCGTCACCGATAACGTGGTGGCGCTCTTGACGGACAAAGTGCGCGAGATGCCCGAGGCGACGCAAAAGCTTCTGGGGCTCGCGGCCTGCGCGGGCCACACGTTCCACCTGCAAGACCTCACGCGGCTCAGCGGTTGGGAGCGCGCCCCGGTGACGGGGGCGTTATGGCCGGCGCTGGACGCGGAGCTCGTGGTGCCGGTCGATGGCGCGTACCGCCCCGCGCAGGCGCTCGGAGGCATCGGCGAGGAGTCCCTGGACGCGGCGTACCGGTTTTTGCACGACCGCGTGCAGCAGGCGAGCTACGAGCGGATCTCGCCGGAGCGGCGCGTCCTCGCGCACCTGGAGATCGGCCGGCGGCTTCGGGCGCGTTATCGCGCCGAGGGGGGTACGGCCCCGCAATTCCTGGAGCTCGTGCGGCACCTGAACCTGGGCTCGGCGCGGCTCGAATCCGTGGAGGAGCGCAAGGGGGTCGCACGGCTGAACCTCGAGGCCGCGCGGACCGCAAAGGCGGCGAGCTCGTACCGATTGATGGCGAACCTGCTGGACCAGGCGCAGGCGCTCCTCGGCGAGCGGGCCTGGGAGGAGGAGCACGCGCTATCGGTGGAGATTGGTCTCGAGCGCCTGGAGGCCGCCTATCTGCTCCGGGAATTCGACGACGTCGAGGCGCGGGCGCTCGCCTTGCTGGACAGGTCTCTGCCGGAGGTGGCGTGGCTCTCCGCGCAGGAGATTCGCACGCGCTGCTGTGTCGCCACGGGCCAGTATGCGCGGGGCGTCGGGATCGGGATCGCCGCGCTCGAAAAGCAGGGCATCACGTTTCCGGAGACGGATGACGCGTGTCTGGCGGCGCTCCTGCAAGAGTCCACCGAGCTGGATCAATGGCTCGAACGCCACCCGGACGGCTTTGACCGAATGCAGCCCGATCCGTCGCTGGAGCACCGGCTCATCGATGCCCTGATGACGCAGGCGCAGCTCTGCACGATCTACGGCGGCCGGCCGATGCTCTATTCGCTCATCATCGCCCGCATCGTGTCCGAGGCGATACGGCGGGACGCGCTCACGCCGGCCGCCGCCTTCATGATCTGCAGCTTTGCCAATGTGTGGTCTGTCGCGACAGGCATGTATCGGCGCGTCAGGCGATGGCTCACGCCCGGGGTGCGCGCCGCAGAGCGTGTGGGCTCGCCGATGCTGCCCGAGTGCATCGCGCTCAAGGCGATCTATCTGGCCCATTGGAGCCCCATCGACGAAGCGCCCCCCGTGTACGAGCAAGGCATCGCAGCCGGCTTGAAGATCGGGTCGTTTCAAGGCACGAGCTGGGGCCTTCTGGCCGAGCTGTTTTATTACCGCGTCTGGCGTGGCCTGCCGCTCGACCAGGTCCACGCGCAGCACAAGGCTCGCTGGGATCTCGTGCAACGCGCGGGAGACGCCGTGGGGAGGCACCACTTCGAGGCGGTCGCGTCCTATTGCGAGGTGCTGATGACGCCCGACGGCGCGCCAAAACTCCTGCATGACGAGCCCTTGTCGCGGGGTTCGCGCTCCCTCCTCGGCGACGGGGACGGGTTCACGGGAGGGCTCGCTCGGACCTTGGAGGCCTATCTGTTCTGCGTCACGGGCAGGTGGGAGCGCGCGCTGTCGCGGGCGCGGGAGGCAGACCAATTTCGAGCCGACATCCTCGGCATGCCGCCGGTGACGGACATTCCGCTCTTCCTCGCGCTCGCCGCTGCGAAATGCTGGACCGACGCCGCCACGGACGAGCAGCGGGCGCGGCTGCGGGAGCACATCGAGCATAGCCTCACGCGATTGCGTTACTTCACCGAAGGATGTGAATCCAATTTCCTCCACAAGCTGCGCCTCGTCGAGGCCGAATACGCGCGTATCCTCGGCAAGACCGAGGAGGCAGCGACCCGATACGACGAGGCCATCGAGCTTTCCCGCGAGCACCGCTTCCTGCACATCGAGGCCCTCGCAGCCCAGCTCGCCGCCGAATTTCGCCTTTCGATGGGCAAGGGCCACATCGGGGCGATGTACCTGCGCGAGGCGCGTGATGCCTATGCGCGCTGGGGCGCTTATGCCGTGGTCGCCCACCTGGGCGCGCGATATCCCGCCGTGCTCAAGGGGGCCATGCACGAGCCTTCCCCCGAGCGCACGACCATGACGGCGACGACGACCACCACGGGTGCATCCACGGACGCGAGTTTCGACGTGAAGACCGCGGTGCGCGCGGCGCAAGCGCTCTCGGGCGAGCTCGACCCGGGGCGCGTCGTGGGCCGGCTGATGGAGCTCACGCTGGAGAATGCGGGGGCGCAGCGCGGCGCCCTCGTGCTCAGCGAAGGGGAAGCGCTCTCCGTCGTCGCGCGGCTCTCGGTGGAGGGGACCCGCATCGAGACGGGGCTGTCGGAGCCCCTCAGGCAGAGCCAGGACGTGCCGGTGGCGGTGGTGAAATACGCGGCCCGCACGGGCGAGCCGGTGGTGACCGGCGACGCGAGGTCCGAGGCGCGTTTCGCCGGCGATCCGTACCTCACCTCGCACGCGGTCCTCTCGCTTTTGGCGCTGCCGTTGACGCACCGGGGTCACGTGGTGGGCGTGCTGTACCTCGAGCACCGCGACGTACCCTCGGCATTCCCTCCCGCGCGCGTGGAGTTCTTGTCGGTGCTCGCCTCGCAGGCCGCGATCGCCGTCGAGAATGCCGTGCTCTACCGGGACCTGGAGGTGAAGATCCAGGAGCGCACCGCGCAGCTTCAGATCGCCAAGGAGGCGGCCGACCGCGCCAATCGAGCGAAGAGCGATTTTCTTTCGAGCATGAGCCATGAGCTACGCACGCCGCTCAATGGCATCCTCGGCTACGCGCAGTTCCTCATGCGAGCGCCCGAGCTCTCGCCGAAGAGCCGCGAAGGCGTGCAAATCGTGAAGAAATCGGGCGAGCACCTGCTCTCGCTGCTCAATGACCTCCTCGACCTGGCGAAGATCGAGGCCGGCAAGATGGAGCTCGTCCCCCTCCGGCTCGACTTTCCCTCCTTCGTGCAATCCATCGTGGACCTCTGCCGCGTGCGCGCCGAACCGAGGGGCATCGCCTTCACCTACCAGGTTCGGGGCCCGGCGCTCGCCGCCGTGCACGCCGACGAAAAGCGCTTGACGCAGGTGCTCCTGAACCTGCTCGGCAACGCCATCAAATTCACCGAGCGCGGCGCGGTCACGCTGCTCGTCGATGTGCTCGACGAGGGCGGAGCGGGTTCGCGCGAGGTGCGCTTCCGGATCGAAGACACGGGCCCCGGCATCGCCCCGGAGCACCTCGCGCGCATTTTCGACCCCTTCGAGCAGGTGGGAGACCAGCGGGTGAAGAGCGAGGGGACCGGGCTCGGCCTCGCCATCAGCAAGAGGATCATCGAGCAGATGGGCGGGACCATCCATGTCGAGAGCGAGCTCGGCAAAGGGAGCGCGTTCACGGTGACGCTCACGCTGGCCGAGGCGCTCCCTTCCGCGGCCGTCGACGAAGCGCCGGGGTGGGACACGATCACCGGGTATCGCGGCGAGCGCCGCAAGATCCTCGTCGTGGACGACAACGCCGGCAATCGCGCGTTGTTCTCCGATCTGTTGGTCCCCATTGGATTCGACGTCATCCAGGCCGACAGCGGCGAAGCCGGGCTGCGGCTCGCGCTTTTGCACCGGCCGGCGCTGATCCTGATGGACCTCGCCATGCCAGGCCTGGACGGTCATGAGACCACGCGCCGGCTGCGGCAGATGCCCGAGCTCGAGGGGGTGGTGATCCTGGCCTCGTCGGCGAACGTCAACGCCGCCAAACAGCCGAAGGGGGACCAGGCCGGCTGGGACGACTTCTTGCCCAAGCCCGTGCAGGCCAGCCTGCTCTTCAAGAAGATCGAGCGGCTCCTCGGCCTGGAATGGACGCATGAGCCGGTGAAAGCCGCGGCGCCCATGGCGGAGGAGGACGGCGCGTTGCTGCCGCCCTCGGCCGAACAGCTCTCGATGCTCTCGCAGCTCGTGGCGTCGGGCCGTATCCGGAACGTGCTGGCGGAGGCGGTGCGAATGCAGCAAAACGAGCCGCGACTCGGCCCCTGGCTCGAGCAATTCGAGGCGCTGGCGCGGACCTACCAGATACGGAAGCTGCAGGAGTTCGTCGAGAAATATGCCGCGGGAGGCCCGGCGGCGAGCGAGAGCAACTGACGAGCCCCCGGGCGAGGCCTACACGGGCCGGACGCGGCCATCCGGGCTCGTCTCGACCCGAGCATGGGTTCGTCCGGCCAAGCTCGCCACGTGCGCCACGAGCTCCGACGGCTTCACGGGTTTGGCCAGGTGCATCTGGTATCCGGCCAAAAGCGCCCGCGTGCGGTCCTCGGCGCGCGCAAATGCGGTCAACGCGAGCGCCGGGACGCTCCCCCCACGCTCGTGCGGCAATTGCCGTACCTTCTGGATGAGCTCATAACCGCCCTCTTGCGGCATGCCGATGTCGCTCACCAGCACCGTCGGCTGGTCTCGATCGAGCTCTGCCAGAGCCTCCACGACCGAACCCGCCGTCCGCACCTCCGCGTGGCACTCCGCGAGGATTCGCAGGAGCAGCTCGCGCGTGTCCGGCTCGTCGTCCACCACCAGCACCCGCACGCCCGTCAAATTCAAGAGGTCCCCGCCACGGTGCCATACGGGCCGGCGCGGCGGCGTCGAGGGCGCCCGTTCTTCGGCCCAAACCTCGGCATGTTTGGCCTCGAGCGGCAGCCTCACCGTGAAGCTCGCCCCCTGGTCCTTCCCTGGGCTCGCCGCCTCCACCGTCCCCCCGTGCAGCTCCACGAGGTGCTGCACGATCGAAAGCCCGAGGCCGAGCCCGCCGTGCTCGCGCGTGGCCGAAGCGTCTGCTTGTCGGAATTGCTCGAATACGTACGGCAGAAAATCCGGATCGATGCCGATCCCCGTATCGCTCACCGCGAGATGCGCGTACGAACCCTCGCGACGCAACGATACGCTCACCTGCCCGCCCCGCGGCGTGAACTTCATCGAGTTGCTGAGCAGGTTCCACACGATCTGCTGGAGACGATTCGGGTCCCCCATGACCCGTTCTCCGGCCGACGCGACGCTGAGCTCCAGGCGAATCCCCTTCGTCTTCGCCGTCGGCTCCGCCGATGCCAGCATCGTTTCGAGCATCTCGGCCAGATCGACCACCTCCACCTCGAGGCTCAGCCGCCCGCTGATGATGCGCGACATGTCCAGGAGGTCGTCGATGAGCTTGGCTTGCGTTCGCGCATTGCGCTCGATCGTCCCGAGCCCCCGGCGCTGGATCTCGTCCGAAGGGCCGCGCGTGAGGAGCAATTGCGACCATCCGAGGATCGCGGTGAGCGGCGTCCGCAGCTCGTGGCTCAAGAGCGCCAGGAACTCGTCCTTCAGCCGGCCGGTGCGCTCGAGCTCGGCGCGCGCCACCTGCTCGCGGGCGAGCAGCCTCTCCCGCTCCGCCTCCGTCCGCGTTCGCTCGGTGATGTCCGTGGAAACCCCGCAAACCGCATACACGCGGCCGGACTCGTCGAAGAGCGGGCACTTGATCGAGATGTACGTGTGGAGCTCATCGTCCAGAGGAACGATCTCTTCCTTCTCCAGCGGCTTCCCGGCCGCCGCCACCTGCTGGTCGGAGGCGCGAAATGCGTCGGCATGCTCCGCGGGGAACAAGTCATAGTCGGTCTTGCCGATGATCGACCGCGCGCTCACATGATACAACTCTTCGTGGCGGCGGTTGGCCATCAAATAGCGGCCTTCGAGGTCCTTGACGTAGATGACCGCCGTGGAGTTGTCGACGATGGCCTGAAGCAGATGCTGGCTTCCGCGCAAAGCTTCTTCTGCCCGCCGGCGCTCGGCGTTTTCCGCTTCGAGGGCGGCGTTCGAGCTCGCCAGCTCGGCCGTGCGCTCTCGCACCCGTTGTTCCAGCTCCTGCTGGGCTCGCTGGAGCTGCGCGTTCTTCGCTTCCAGCTCCTTCGTTGCCTCGCGCAAGGTCAGGTGCGTCTTGATCCGCGCGAGCACCTCTTCAATCTCGAATGGTTTCGTGATGTAATCGACGCCCCCCGCCTCGAACCCCTCGAGCTTGTTCGCCGCTTCTCCGAGGCAGGTCATGAAGATGACCGGGATGTCTCGGGTGCTCTCGGCCGCTTTCAGGCGCCGGCACGTCTCGAAGCCGTCGATCCCAGGCATCACCACGTCGAGCAGGATCAGGTCGGGTTTCATGAGGTGAGCCCGCTTCAGGGCATCCTCCGCGTCCTGCGCGACGAGCGCTCGATGACCCGCGGATTCCAGATGATCCACCAGCACGGCCAGGTTGATGGGCATATCATCCACAATGAGGATAGTGCCCTCGCGAACACCGGGCGCTGAGGCTCTGCTCATGATCGATGACCGCCGAAGGCGCGCCGCGCACCGAGACGCGGCATCACCTTCCACTCGAATTCTTGGGCCAGCCGGCCCGAAAAAAGCCACGCCCGCCCGGTCGCCGCACCTAGGCGCCACCCGGCGGATATTCCGCGTGTGAAGAAGCCTGGCTCGCTCGTACGCAACATGCTGTGTCTCTGCTGCGCCGGGCAGTCCATTCGGAACCTCGCAATCCGGCCGATCCTGGGACCTTCGCAAGGCGGCGTCAATTCCGAACCGTCGTCCCCTCGGGGGCAGAAGACCTCGCCTGGCCGAGCGTCAATTGTTTGTCGGACCTCGGGCCGTGCTCACACGTCTGTCCCACGCCTGTCAAGCCAAACGAGAACGGATGCGCCAGACAGGGACAAAAACGGCGCGTCGGAAGACGAGGACAAGTGCACGAAGCAACACATCCACGGCGCCGACGAGGGGGGAAGCGGGGCCCCGGGTGGCGGGGCTGGAACGGCCGCGGGTACGTCGCGGTCGAGGCCGCGCGAGACGATCAACGCGGCCTGTTGCGGATGCTCGTCGGGCGCTTGGGAAGGTGACGGAGGCCCATCCACGCGAGCGCCGCGATATGGGTGGCGACCTCTTCGATCGGGGGCTTGCGGACCGTCGTCCACCACTGGCCCACGAACGTCACCATGCCGACGAGGGCATGGCCGTAGATGGGCGCCGCCCGGGCGTCGTAGCCTCCCGCTTTGAAAGCAGCCGTGAAGACCTCGCTGACGCGCTCGCCGAGGTCGCTGAGGAGCGACAACATCCCGCCCCCCGCGGCGGGGGCGTCGTGGGCGAGGATCGCGAAACCATCGGGGTGGTCCTTGACGTAGGTGAGGAAGGCGAGGGCCCCGTGCTCGAGCCGCTCGCGCGGTTCACCTTGCGCAATCGCCTCGGAGATCCTGCGGACCACGTAGTCCATTTCGCGGTCGACCACGACCGCGTAGAGCCCTTCTTTCCCACCGAAGTGCTCGTAGATGACGGGCTTGGAGACCTTGGCGCGTTCGGCGATCTCCTCGACCGAAGTGGCCTCGTAACCGCGTCGCGCAAAGACGAACCGACCCGCGTCGATGATCGAGGCGCGGCGGGCCGAAGCAGAGAGGCGGGGCGCTCGGGGCGGCATCGCGGCGAGTTTAACCCCGCGGATGTCGGCACGCTGGTCGATGGGAGGGACTTTCGCGGAACGCCTTGGCTCCTTCTACCTACGGACGCGTAGGTTTCATCGTCCCCGCGGCCGCTCTCGCGCGCGGCGCATGCAGGCGGTCGACCCTTGGAATTGGGGTCACGTTTCGGTCAGGATCACGAACGGCGCGACGGGCCGTTTGACCTGCTCCCCTCCTCGATCGTATCTACGTTGACGTAGGTAAGCGCGCCGTCGCTGACCACGAGAAGGCCTCCCATGAACGACGAGTTGCATGCAACGCCTGCGAACGGCTTCGAACCGCACTCCGAGAAGCCAAAGCTCCGCGGCGTCATTCACCAGTGGGCGGCGGTGGTCGCGGGCTTCGCGGGCGTGGGGCTCGTGTGCATCGCCGCCGAGATCCGCCGTTCGGTGGCCGCCGCGGTCTACAGCCTCAGCCTGCTCACCCTCTTCGCGGTCAGCGCGACGTACCACCGGATCGACTGGGGCCCGAAGGCGCGCATGCGCATGCGTCGCCTCGACCACGCGGCCATCTTCGTGCTCATTGCTGGCACGTACACGCCCATCGCCCTGATCGCCGTGGGCCCGGGAGACGGGACGAAGCTTTGCGCGCTGGCATGGTCATGTGCAGCCGTTGGTATCGTGAAGTCGGTCTTCTGGTCGGGATCGCCGAAATGGGTGACCGCTGCCGTGGCCGTCGCCGCCGGCTGGTGCATCGTTCCGTTTCTGAGCGCCGTGGGACGCGCGCTCGACCTCATGCAGCTCGTCCTGATCTTCGGCGGAGGCATGTTCTACACGCTCGGCGCCGTTGCCTATGCATCGAAGCGCCCGAACCCCGTCGTCGGCGTCTTCGGCTACCACGAGGTCTTTCACGCCTGCACCGTCGTCGCCGCCGCCATGCATTTCACAGCCGTCGCGACGATCGTTCGAGGGGGGTAACGGTGCGCCGGCCGATGCGTCGTCGCGCCCATGCGACGTCGAGGCCTGCCGCTCCTCCTCCTCGGGCACGAATGTGAAATTTCAATGGGGAATGGCCACGAACGCGAATATCACGTGAACGAGCCCCTCGCAGGGCCCACCGCCCACCCGCCCGATCCGCCCGTCGCCCCCGCTCCCGCCCCCTCGCGTGCGCCTCCCGCCGTCCGCGCTACGCTCGCCCCGCGATGATTGGCTCCGCGGTCACGGCCGTGCTCGGCCCGACGAACACCGGCAAGACACACCGGGCCGTCGAGCGCATGCTGGAGCACGAGTCCGGGATGATCGGGCTGCCGCTGCGGCTCCTCGCGCGCGAGGTCTACGACCGCATCACCGCGCGCCTCGGCGAGCAGCGCGTCGCGCTCGTGACGGGCGAGGAGAAGCGCATCCCGCGCAGGCCGCAATACTGGGTCTGCACGGTCGAGGCCATGCCGCGGAGCCTCGACGTCGAGTTCGTCGCGGTCGACGAGATCCAGCTCGCCTCACATCCGCAGCGCGGTCACGTGTTCACCGAGCGCCTGCTCGATGCCCGCGGCACGAAGGAGACCTGGTTCATGGGGGCCGCGTCGATGCAGCCCATGATCGCCGAGCTCCTGCCCGCGGCGCGGATCCAGACGTTCCCGCGTCTCAGCCGGCTCGCGTTCGCGGGGGCCGAGAAGCTCGCGCGGCTGCCGCAGAGGAGCGCGATCGTCGCGTTTTCCATGCAGGAGGTCTACGAGGTGGCCGAGCGGCTGCGCGCCACGCGCGGCGGCGCGGCCGTGGTGCTCGGGGCGCTGTCGCCGCGCACGCGCAATGCGCAGGTGGCGATGTTCCAGTCCGGAGAGGTCGAGTACATCGTCGCGACCGACGCGATCGGGATGGGGCTGAACCTCGACGTGAAGCACGTGGCATTCGCCGCGCTGCGCAAGTTCGACGGACGGGACGTGCGGGACCTCGAAGCCGCGGAGATCGGGCAGATCGCCGGGCGCGCCGGGCGCTACACGAGTGATGGATCGTTCGGCACGCTCGCGCCCCTCGCGCTGCCGCAGGGGCTCGCGAACGCCGTGGAGGCGCACAGGTTCCCCGCGGTCAAGAAGCTCCTCTGGCGGAACGCGGATCTCGATACGAGCTCGATCGACGGCCTCATCGCCTCGCTGCGGCGCTCGCCGGGGCGGCGCTCGCTCGTGCTGCAGGAGAGCGCCGAGGACGCGGCGGCGCTCACGCGGCTGGCCCAGGATCCCACGATCCGGTCGCGGGCGCAGGGTCGGGAGGCGGTGGAGCTGCTCTGGGAGGTCTGCCGGATCCCCGATTATCGCAAGCTGCTCTTCGAATCCCACGTGGCGCTGCTCGCGGAGATCTTCGCGAACCTCGCAGGGCCACGCGCCTTCCTCGACGAGGCGTGGATGACCGAGCGCGTGCAGGAGATCGACGATCCCGCGGGGGACATCGATACGCTGATCGCGCGCATCTCGGCGATCCGGACGTGGACGTACGTGTCGAATCAAGGCCGCTGGGTGAAGGATCCGGCGGCCTGGCAGGAGCGGACCGCGGCGATCGAGGATCGGCTGAGCGACGCGCTGCACGAGCGGCTGGTGCAGCGGTTCGTCGAAAAGAGCGGCGGCGGGAACAAGGCGCGCGCGACGGGCCCCGCGCGGAAGGCGCCGCCGACGCGGGCCGAGCAGCGGGCGATGGACAAGGCGAATCCGTTCGGCAAGCTCGCGGCGCTCCGGGCGCCGCAGGCGCGCGAGGCGGGCGGCGCGTCGTCGGAGGAGGCGCGCTGGGTGGAGGCGGTCGTCGCGGCGCGGCACGTGTCGATCGAGGTGGATGCGTCAGGGCAGATCACGTTCGAGGACGGGCGCGAGCTTGGCCGGCTCGTGCGGGGGTCGAGCCTGCTCCTGCCGGACGTGAAGCTCGCGGCCCTGCTGGAGCTCGGCGCGGGGGCGCGGGCGCGGATCACGCGGCGGCTCGTGGCGTTCGCGCGCGACCTCGTGGAGGAGCTCTGCGCGCCGCTCCGCGCGCACGCGCCGCGCGGGCTCGGGGCCGCGGCGCGCGGGATCCTGTATCAACTCGAGCAGGGGCTCGGGACGGCGAGGGCCGAGGACGCGGCCGCGCAGATCGCCGAGCTCGCGCCGGAGGACCGGGACAAACTCGCGGCGGCGGGCATCGTGGTGGGCGCGCGGGTGCTGTACGTGCCGGCGATGCTCAAGGGCCCGGCGCTCGTGCGGCGGAGCGCGCTCGTCTCGGCGTTCGCGGGGGCGAGGGCGCCGCGAGCGCCGGGGCCGAGCGTCGTGTCGATGCCGGTCGCGCGGCCCGCGGAGGCGTCGCTCCACACGGCCCTCGGGTATCCGGTGTTCGGGCCTCGCGCGGTGCGCGCGGACGTGGTCGAGAAGGTGTTCGCGGCGATCGAGGCGGACGGCGGCCTCCCGCCGGCAGGCAAGCTCGCGGGGTGGCTCGGGTGCCCGGCAAAAGAAGCGGCGAAGGTGGGCGGAGCGATCCTGGGCGAGGCGCGGGCGTCCTGCGAGGAGCCGGATCGCAGAGCTTCGACGCCGCGCAATGCGGCGGAGTGACGCTCACTGAAACAGAAACGAATGCCAGTACGCGAGGACCTCGCGGGCGATGAACCACGGCTCCTTCAAGAGGCGCCGGCTCATGCGCGCGGGCACCGTGTACACCGCCACGCCCGCGCGCTCGAAGAGCATCTTCACCCGCGGCTCGTGATAATAATGCGTCACCGCGATCGCCCGTGAAAAACCGTGGCGACGCATCAAGAGCGCGCCGTTCTTCGCCGTCCACGAGGACGTGATGCCCGCCTCGTCGAGGATCACGGAGGCCTCCGGCACGCCCGCCGCGACGGCGCGCGCGCGCATCACCTCGGGCTCCGAATGACCATTCTGATCGTCGATCGCCCCGCTCATCACGATCGCTTGGACGAGCCCCTGCTGGTGGAGCCGGATCGCCTCGTCCACGCGATCCGAGAGCGCGAGCGAGGGCGTGCCGTCGTCCCAGACGCGCGCCCCGAACACAATCGCGCAGTCTGCGCGGCGCTCGTACCGCGTCGGACCCAGGGTGACCATGAGGAGGAGCGGCATGGCCACGAAGCTCGCCGCTGTCACCGCCCCGCACGCGATCACGCGCGCGAGCGTCCATCGAGGACGATCCGCGCGATCGGTCGCGACATTCACCGCGAGCGCGCCGAGACAAACCAGGACGACCAGGGAAGCCGGAACGAACGCCGGGCCGCCGATCGCGCCTCGCGCGAGGACGCCGTAAAACGTTGCGACGTCGCGCGCGGCGAGCAGGGCCCCGATCCCGATCACGACCGCCCCGCCGAGACGCGCCCACGCGGGGCGAATCGGCCGCGCCACGTGCCAGAGAAGCGTGACAGCCGAGAGGAGCTCCAGGGCGCGGAAGATCGGCCGCGGCAGATCCGCGTCGCCGAGCCATGTGTGTGTCGTATCGAAGGGGGGCCTGAGCGCCTGGCCTGCGAGGTTCGCGAGGGCGAGCAGGCCGACGGCGAGGCCCACGCCGCGCAGGAGGAAGGCGGCGTGGGAGCGGAGACGAGAAGCGCGCGAGATCAGGAGATCGTGGGCGGGTTCGAGATGCGGGGCAGGCGCGTGCTCGGCGACGCGCCGCTCTTCGAGGAGGGCGCCGACTGCGAGCTCGCGCCGCCGTAGAGCGCCTGGATCGAGGCCGGCATGCGCGAGCCGGGCGGCATCGACGGGCGGCCCATCGGCGGGCGGTACGAGGGACGCTTGACGGCGGGCAGGCGATGCGCGCTGCCGCGGCGCGAGAGCGGCGTGCGGAGCGAGAGCGGCGCGACCTCGTTCGCCGCGTCCTTCATGACCTTCGCGAGCACGCCGTAGACGTTGGCCCACGCTTCCTTGACCTCGGGCGTGAACGCCTCGCCGAGGCCCTTCTCCAGCGTCCACAGGAGCGCAGCGCCCACGATGTCGTAGTGATCGTCGCGAACGCCGTAGGCGAGGTGGCGACGACCGAGCGCCTGGACGGTCGGGATCAGCGCTTCGAGACGATCGAGCGCCTGGACCGCCACCTTCAGCGTGGACATGAGCTTCTTGCCCTGGTCCTTCATGTCGCCCCGGAAGAGGGGCTTGAGAGACGGATCGACCTCGAAAAGCCGACCGTAAAATAGCTCGGCGGCGACGTCCGCAATCGGAGCGACCATCTCGAAGGTCTTCTGGACCAGAAGCTTCTGCTCGTTGTTCATCGTTTCCTCGCGGTCAGCCCTGTTTTCCGGGCGGAGAGATGCTTCGGCGACCACCAGCGCGAAGACCTCTATCCAAGATCTGCGCCGACGTTTCACCCTAGCATGGGTCGGGCTTGGACCGACACTATTTGTTGCGAGGACGCCAAGCGCGTGGCGTCCACGATGCATCGGCAGCGTCCCGACGCGAGGCCCGCAACGTTTGCACCCGAACGACATGGATGTCGGCCCGAGGGCGGAAACATGCGCAGGATCGAGGGGCGCGGCTGCTCAAACGGGGATGATCCCGCGCTTCTTGAAGGGCCGCTCGATGCGCTTGTGCCGCGCGAGCTCGAGGCCCCACGCGACGGCGCGCCGCGTGTCCCGGGGGTCGATCACGTCGTCGATGAGGCCCCAGCCAGCGACCTTCATGACGTCGATGTTCTTCTGGATCATGTCGATCATCTGCTGCTTGAGCTCCGGCGGCGGCGGCGCGTCGCCGAAGAGCTTGCGCGCGGCGATGCCGAGCATGCCCTCGGGGCCCATCACGCTGATCTCGCTGGTCGGCCACCCGACGATGAGGTCCGGCTCGTAGGCGCGGCCGCACATCACGTAATAACCAGCGCCATAGGCCTTGCGCACGACGACCGTGACCTTGGGGACGGTCGCCGCGCTCATGACGTGCAGCATCTTCGCGCCGTGACGGATGATGCCCTCGTGCTCGACCTTCGAGCCGATCATGAAGCCCGGTACGTCCTGGAGGAACACGAGCGGGATGTTGAAGGCGTCGCAGATCTGCATGAACCGCGCGGCCTTGTCGGAGCTGTCGACGTCGAGCACGCCGCCCATGTGATTCGGCTGGTTCGCGACGATGCCGACGCTCTGGCCGCCGATGCGCGCGAGGCAGGTGATGATCTGCCGCGCGAAGCGGGGCTTGATGTCGAAATACTCACCGTGGTCCACGATCGCCGCGATGAGCTTGTACATGTCGTACGCCTTGCGCGGGTTCTCGGGGAGCAGGTCGAGCAGTGATTCCTCGCGCCGATCGACGGGATCCGTCGCGGCGAGGCGCGGCGCCTCCTCCTCGCAATGGGACGGGAAATACGAGAGGTATTTCTTGATCGCCGCGATGCATTCGGCGTCGCTCTTGAACTCGCCGTCGCCTACGCCGCTCTTCGTCGAATGGACCTTCGAGCCGCCGAGGTCTTGCTCGGAGATGTCCTCGCCGGTCATGGCCTTGACGAGCGGCGGGCCGCCGAGGGCCATCGAGCCGATGTCCTTCACCATCGGAACGAAATCGGCGAGGCCCGGGATGTAGGCCGTCCCCGCGGCGCCGGGGCCGACCATGGCCGCGACCTGCGGGACGACGCCGCTCATGACGACCTGCTCGCGGAAGAGGTGGCCGCTGCCCGCGAAGAGCGAAATCGTGTCCGGGTGGCTCGATCCCGGATCGATGCGCGCGCCGGCCGAATCGATGAACCACACCATGGGCCAGCGGCCGCGCAGGGCCATCTGGCGCAGGCGCGTGACCTTCTCCTCGCCGGTATGGCCGATGCTGCCGCCCTTCACCGTGAAATCGTAGGCGGCGGCGCAGACCATGCGGCCGTCGACCTTGCCGAACGCGCAGACGACGGCGTCGGCCGCCGGGCGATCCCGGCCGTCGCCGGCGGCGAGGCCCATCTGCGTGCCGTGCATGCCGACCTCGAAATGGACGCCGTCGTCGAAGAACGCGGCGAGCCTCTCGCGGGCGGTCAGCTTGCCACGCGAATGTTGCTTCGCGACCTTGTCCTCGCCGCCCATCTTGCGCACCTCGGCGCGCCGGGCTTCGAGGTCCTTCAAGAGCTCACGCATGTCCATGGGTCATTTACCCGTCCATTTGGGGGTGCGTTTTTCCAGGAACGCCATCAGGCCTTCCCGCGCGTCGTCCGTCGAGAGCACGGCCCCGAGGCGCTCGCGCAGGAGCGGCAATGCCTGTTCGAGCGCGAGATCGGCCTGCGCCGCGAATGCTTCGAGCCCGAGCTTCACGGTGATCGGGCTCTTGCTTGCAATTTGCCCGGTGATTCGAGAAACCTCGGCGTCGAGCCCGTCCGCGTCGACGGCCTTTCCGACGATCCCGACCGCCGCCGCAGCGTCGGCGTCGAGCCGCTCGCCGAAGAGCATCATTTCGAGCAGGCGCCGCTGCGGGACGACGCGCGCGAGCACGGCCATGATCATCATCGGGAAGAGGCCGACGTTGATCTCGGGCGTGCCGAGCTTCGCCGCCCGCGACGCCACCGCGAAATGGCACGCCGCCACGAGCCCGAGCCCGCCGCCCATCGCGTGCCCGTTCACCCGCGCGACGAGCGGCTTCGGCGAGCGCGTGATCGCGAGCAAAAGATCCGCGTAATCCCCCTTCGGCGGCAATTCGGTGCCCGGGCCGAACGAGCTCATTTGCGTGAAATCGCCGCCGGCGCAGAACGCGTCGCCCGCGCCGGTCAGGACGATCGAGCGTACCGCTTCGTCGCCCGCCGCGTCTTCGAGCGCCCAGAGCAGCTCATTCACCATCGCGGGGCCGATGGCGTTTTTCTTGGGCGGGTTTTTCAGGGTGATCCAGAGCGCGCCGTTCTCCTTCGCGGCGACCTCCAGAAACCCGTACGCGCGCGGCGTCGTCATCGCGGCGCTCCGAGCGAGAGGATCTCCCGCGCCTCCTCGACCGTCGCCGGCCGCCGGCCCACGTCGCGCACGAGCCGCACCGCCGTCTCGACGAGCTCGCCGTTCGATTTCGCCATCTCGCCGTTCGGCAGATAGAGGTGGTCTTCGAGCCCGCAGCGGATGTTGCCGCCGAGCACGAGCGCTGCGGCGATCATGCGCCAGGCGCCGTGGCTGATCCCGATGACCTCCCACTCCGAGCCGGCGGGCATGATCTTCGTCTGGAGCTGGAGCGACTCGACGTGCCCCGGAATGCCGCCGAGCACGTTGACGATGAACGAGAACTGGAGCGGCGGCCTTAGCACGCCCATGTCGAGCAGCGGCGCGATTCCGTTCGTGTGCCCCGTGTCGAAGCATTCGAGCTCGGGCTTCACGCCCGCCTCGTTCATCACCTCGAGCAGCTTGATGATCTTCGAATAGGTGTTCGGAAACACCATATCGAAATCGAATTGCTTGCGCTTGGGCGAGTACTTCGCGTAGTTCATCGTGCCCATGTTGAGGGCGGCGATCTCCGGCTTGCTCTCCCGCACGTACGTGCATTGGTCGGTCACGTCCTCGAGGATCGTGCCCGTCGAGAAATTGAGGATGATCGGGCAGCGGGCGCGGACCTCCTCCTTGATGCGGGCGAAGACGGCCGGGGAGAACGTCGGGCTGCCGTCGTCATTGCGGGCGTGGATGTGCACGACCGAGGCGCCGGCGTCATAGGCGCGCTTGCATTCGTCGCCGATCTCCGCCGGCGTGTATGGAATGCCCGGGTTTTGCCTGCGATTGGCGAGGACGCCCGTGACGGCGCAGGTGACGACGCAAATGTCGGGATCACGCACGCCGGGCTTCTTGCTCTCGCCCGTGAACGTCGGCTTCTCCTTCATGGCTTGTCCTCTTCCTCTCCCACGCGGGGAGCGCCCATCGCCTCGGATACGCGGCCCTCGACATGCGAGACGACGCGCTTTTGCAGCTTGGCCAGGATCCGGAGCAAATGTTCGAGATCGCTTTGCGACAGATCCGTGAGCGCGCTCCGGAAGATCTCCATGGGCTCGACCTGGATCTCCCGCGCGAGCTTCTGGCCCTTTTCGCTGAGCCGGATGTAAACGACGCGCCGATCCGTGGTCGAGCGCTCTCGCTTGACGAGCCCCTCGCGCTCCATGCGGTCGATGATCCCGGTCACCGTGCTGTTCTGGGCGCGAATGCGCTCGGACAGGGATGACAAGGACAGGTCCCCGAGCTCCTCCAGGAGCTTGATGACCGTGAGCTGCGGGCCCGTGAGCCCGAACTGCGCCGCCAGGCCCTTCGTCAGGCGGCGCGACTCGGTATAGAGGTAGATGATCGTCTCGACGATCGCATCCACCTCGGGCTTGGTGTCGGGAGGGAGGGAGGCCGCCACGGATGTTTCGTGTACGAAATATCCGGACCGGAACCGAATGTCAAGGAGGGAGTTTAAGCAAGCCGACTCACGCTCTGAACGGCCGGAACCCCATCGACCGCGTCCGGGCGAGCCGTTCGAGGAACTGCTTGCGGGTGAGGACGATGGCGCCGAGCGCCTTCATGTGCGGCGTCATCACCTGGATGTCGATCCAATCGCAGCCGGCCTCGGCGAGCTTCTCCACGAGGTGCAAAAGCGCGATCTTCGACGCATTCGGCGCGAGGTGGAACATGCTCTCCGCCGAGAAATATCCCTCGACGCAGACGCCATAAATGCCCCCGACGAGCACGTCCTCCGCGTCCCATACCTCGACGCTGTGCGCGAAGCCGAGCTCATGCATCTCCTTGTAGGCGTCCATCAGCTCCGGCGTGATCCACGTGCCGTCCTGACCGGGCCGCGGGACCTCGGCGCAGCGCTCGATGACCGCGTCGAACCCGCGGTCCACCGTGCAGCGGAGCGGGGTCTTCCGGAGCTCGCGGCGCAGGCTGCGCGAGAGGTGGATCTGCGAGAAATCGAGGATCGCGCGCTCTTTCGGGCAAAACCACGGCAGGACATCGAGCCCGTCGATCGGCCACGGAAAGACCCCGCGCCGGTACGCCTCGACGAGCACACGCGGCTCCAGGCTGCCGCCCACGGCCACGATGTCGTCGGCGTCGATGCTCATGCTCGGTCTTCCACGACGCCGGCATCCAAGCGCCAAACCCCCCGTGGGTCAAGCCTTTGCCAGCGGCCAAATCCAGCTTATAGCCCAGCATCGTGCCCGTCTTCGAGAAACGTACCCGGATCCAGGCCCCGCCCGAGGTCGTCTTCGCCTTCCACGAGCGCCCGGACGCGCTGAGCCTCCTGCTACCGCCGTGGGAGCATGCCCGCGTGCTCGAACGCAGCGGCGGGCTGGAGAAGGGCGCGCGAACCGTGATCGAGACGTACATCGGGCCGGTGAAGCAACGCCTCGTGGCGGTTCACACGGCGTACGAAAAAGGGCGGATGTTCCAGGATACCGTGATCGAGGGGCCGTTCGCGCGCTGGGTCCACACGCACACGATGGAGCCGGACGGAGAGGGCGGGACATGGCTCGTCGACCACATCGATTACGCGCTGCCGCTCGGCCCGCTCGGCGCTCTGTTCGGCGGCGCGTTCGCGCGGCGGAAGCTCGAAAGAATGTTCGCGTTCCGCCACGAGGTGACGAAAAAAACCTGCGAGACCTGAGGGGCGTCAGCGTTTGTCCGGCGAACCTGCACCGCTCGCTTTCTCGATCGCCGATAGCTCGAGGAGCACGGCCTTCACGCGCGGATCCTCGGGATCGAGGGCCTGCGCTTTCTCGTATGCCTCGCGCGCCTCCGGGAGCTTGCGCTGCTTGGCGAGGGCGTTGCCGAGGTTCACCCACGCGCTCACGAGCGCAGGATCGAGCGCGAGCGCCTCGCGGTAGACGACCTTCGCGCGCTCGATGTCGCCCTTCTGCGCGATCGCATACCCGAGGTTCGAGCGGTACGTGGCGCGGCGCGGATCCCGCGCGACGGCCGTCTCGAGGCACCGGATCGCGCGATCCGTGTCGTTCAGCGTGAGCAGCGCGGTGCCGAGGTCGTTCTGCACGCGGGCGTCGTTCGGCGCGATCCGCGCGGCGCGCTC
Organism: Polyangium sp. 6x1; assembly: GCF_029946515.1. GTDB lineage: Bacteria > Myxococcota_A > Polyangia > Polyangiales > Polyangiaceae > Polyangium. The sequence goes on along the minus strand of NZ_JARZHH010000032.1, from coordinate 95,797 downwards.
GTATACGCGGACGGCCTGCTCCCGCCGGCCGAGCGCGAGCAGGGCCGTGCCGAGGTTCGTCTGCCGCTCGGCCACGCCGGGCTCGATCTCGGCGGCGCGTTCGAGCTCGCGGATCGCCGGCTCGAGTTGCCCCGTGGCGACGAGCCCGACCCCGAGCGCGGAGTGCGCCTCGGCGTCGTTCGGCGAGACCTCGGCGGCCTTACGCAAGGCAGCGAGCGCGGCGTCGGCGCGGCCGAGGACGAGGAGCGCGCGGCCGAGCTCGAGGTGCGCGGGCGCGTAGGCAGGCTCTTTTTGCAGGACGGCTTCGAGGTCCTTCACCGCCTGGAGGAGACCGGGGTGCGTGGGCGCGGCGCCGTAATCGACGGGCGCGTCCTCGGCGGAGAGGCGCGTGCGGACGAGGCCCACGATCGACGCAGGGTCCTTCGGCGCGAGCGTCTTCGCCTTCTTGTACGCCTTCTCGGCCGCGGGAAAATCGCCCCGCGCGAGCGCCTCGTCGCCCTCGGCGAGCGCCTTGTCCGCGGGCGTGCCCGTGCCACGCGCGAGCTTCGCGGGCGGCGGCTGCGGGGCTTCCTCGCTGGAGACGGGCGCGTCGAGCGGGACCCCGGAGCCCGGCGCCGGCGCCGCGGGCGCGGTTGCGGAAGCGGAGGCAGGCGCGGGCGCGGGCGCGGTTACGGAAGGTGTTACGGAAACACTTCCGTAAGTAACAGGCGGCTGCGGCGGGAGCGTCGGCGAAGGAGGCGGCGTGGCGGGGCCACAGGCGGCGAGGATCACGAGCGTGATCACGCCGCCGCGGCGCGTTCGGGTCTTCATCACAGCTTGTACGGGGTCATCGAATGCTCTTTGCCGTCGTAACGCAGGAGCACGGGCTTGTTGTCGAGCCGCGTCGCCACGGCCACGGGCCGCTTCCAGCAGCGGACGAGCGAGACGAGCGTCTCGCGCGCGTAATCGGCCCGGAGGTCCACGCCGCCGTGCTGGTGCTCGAGGAGCAGCTCGCCGCGGTTCTGGTGGTTCGCGTCGATCACGCGGATGTAGGGATCGCCGAAGTTCGTGAGCGAGAAGAGGAGCTTTTCCTTCACGTCGCGGAACTGACGGCTCTCGATCTCGAAACGATCGTTTCGCCCGGAAAAACCGAACGTGTAGAGCTTCTGCTCCAGCACGAAATCGGGGGTCAAGAACTCGTCGATGAACGTGACGTCGTTGTAGAGCGCGCGGACCTGGAAGATCTTCTGCCTCCCGAGGCCGAGGCGCATGTCCCAGCTCCGCTTGGCGTCGAGGTCGTTGCACTCCTCCCATTCGCGGCCGAAACGCCCCTTGTTCCAGCGCTCCTCGATGTAACGGAAGAGCTCGACGCCGACCTTGTACGGGTTCAGCCGGCCCGGCGCCGTGGCCATGACGCCGGCGTTGTTGTCGGCGTAATCGATGATCTCCGAGGCATCGAGGATCTTCTCCGTGAGCATCTTCGAATGCCAGTATGCCGCCCAGCCCTCGTTCATGATCTTGGTCTGGCGCTGCGGCACGAAATAGAGGGCCTCGTCGCGGATGACCTCCAGGATGTCGCGCTCCCAGCGCTCGAGCGGCGCGTGATCGAGCAAGAAGCCGAGCACGTCGCGCTCGGGCCGCTCGGGGACCTTGCGTTCGGGTTTGTCCTTCGCGAGCTGCTTCTTCTTGGCCTCGATGTACTCCTCCGGGTTGATGAAGGATTCCATGTACTCCTTCGCCCGGAGCCGCGGCACCTCGATCGGCTTCTCGTCCTCCTCCTCGTCGCCCTTTCTCGTGACGCCGCGGCCCGAGAACGGCTGCCAGGGATCGATGAGGTTCTCGAGCGAGAGGCATCGATCGATGAAATCCTCGACCTTGTTGATGCCGTGGCGCTCGATGTGCCGCGCGACGCGCGAGCCGTGGTTCGCCATCTTGTCGATCCAGCGCCGATCGGGGTCGTACGGCGTCGTCTTGCGCACCGGATCGATGATGCTGCCCTTCTGATCGAGGTCGGTCGAGCGGAAGCAGAAGTTGTTCTTGAAGAAGTCCACGTGCGCATACACGTGGGCCATCACGAGCTTCTGATCCGTGAGCGAGTTGCCTTCGAGCAAATAGGCGTACGAGGGGTTGTTGTTGATGACCATCTCGTAGATCTTCGAGAGGCCATACTCGTAGCTCTTCGAAAGCTGCTCGTACTCCATGCCGTACCGCCAGTGCGGATACCGGCTCGGGAAACCGCCGTACGCGGCGATCTCGTTCATCTGGTCGTACGTCAGGATCTCGAAGATCACGGGGAAGAAATCGAGGCCGTACTCGCGCGCAACGGTCTCGACGCGCTGCTGTGTGTCCCGCAGGTAGCGGGGGAGCGCGGTGTTCAGCGCAAACTTGCTCATCTCGCCTCTCCGCCCCCTCTCACTTCCCCTTGCCCAGGAAATCCTTGATGCTCCCCACGATGCCGTCCTTGTCACGAATCTCGCTCGTGACGACGCGCTCGTCCCGCCCGAAATGCTCGCGCAGATCCTTGATGAACTGCCCCGAGCCGTACGGGCTCTCGACCTGGCCATACGCGAACATGTTCGCCCGCGGCAAGACCCGGTTTTTCAGGACGTCCACGCACGCGAGCGTATCATCCATCGACCAGTTGTCCCCGTCCGAGAAATGGAACGGATAGATGTTCCACTCGTCCGGCGGATAGTCGGCGTCGATGATCTGCGCGCAGAGCTTGTATGCGCTCGAGATCATCGTGCCGCCCGACTCGCGCGTGTGGAAGAACGTCTCCCGATCGACCTCGCGCGCGACCGCGTCGTGGATGATGAACCGCGATTCGAGGCCCTTGTATTGCTTCGTGAGCCACGCGTCGATCCAGAAGGACTCGATTCGAACGATCTCCTTCTGCTCGTCGCCCATCGAGCCCGAGACGTCCATCATGTAAATGATGACCGCGTTCGCGACGGGCTCCGTGACCGTCTTCCACGATCGATATCGCTTGTCGTCCGGGACGGGCACCACGACGGGCTTTTCGTGCTGGAACGTGCCGCTCGCGATCATGCGCTTCAGCGCCTCGCGGTACGTGCGCTTGAAATGGCGCAAGGACTCGGGGCCGACGCGCCGGATCCCCGAATACCGATCGTGCGCATTCGAGATCTTGTTCTTGCCCTTGTCCTGGATGTCCGGCAGCTCGAGCTCTTCGCCCAGGATGGCCGCCAGCTCGTCGAGCGTGACGTCGACTTCGAGGATGTGATCCCCCGCGTCGCTGCCAGCCTGCCCCTGCCCGGGCTGCTTCTCGTCCCCGCCGTGGATCGGGTCCCCGGGGTTTCCATCCCCCTGCCCCACGCCCCCGCGCTGCTTGTCCCCGTACCGGAACCGCGGGATGTCGATATGCGGGATGGGGATCGATACGAGATCCTTGCCCTTCCGCCCGACGAGCTCGCCTTGCGAAATGTACTTGCGCAGGTTCTGCCGGATCCTCCCGCGGACGATCTGGCGAAAACGGCCGTGGTCCTGGTCGATCTTCAGCGACACCTCGGAAGTGTAGCAGATCCGATCCACGCGAGGCTCTTTCCGCCCGACGAACTGCGCGGCCGCAAAGCACGTTTCCGCACGTCCAGCCTGGCCCGCGCATGCCTCGGACGCCCCCGCGCTCGATCGTCGGTTCGCTCACGCGCTCGATTCGAGGCCCGGGGGCGCGGCCGTTCAGCGCGCGGAGCAGGTGGTCAGTGATCCGCGCGATCCAGCGGTGAATTGGGCGTCCAGGACATGGCCTGTGATACGCTCCGAGGTGATGTCGCGCGGCGCTTATTCCATAAGGATGCTTTGGTTCGTGCTGTCCTTCGTGGCCCTCGGGTGCGGGGGTCGGGCGGAGCTGCTCGGGCCAGGACTCGGCGAGGACGGCCAGGGCGGTCAGGGCGGACAAGGCGGCCAGGGGGGCCAGGGCGGAAGCGCCTGCCTCCAAAACGGGTCGGCCTGCCAGGACGGGAGCGCCTGCTGCAGCGGCACCTGCGAGAACGGCGCGTGCGGCGCGACGACGTGTCTGCCCGATCAGGCGCCCTGCACGGACGCGAGCGAGTGCTGCGCCGGCATCTGCAAAAACGAGCGCTGCGGCACCTGCATCCCCGACGGCTTCGGCTGCGACGCGGGCACCACCTGGTGCTGTAGCGGCGTTTGCGAAAACAACTTTTGCGGGGGCAGCCAGTGCGACCCCGACGGCTTCGACTGCTTCACGGACGCCGAGTGCTGCAGCAAGTCCTGCAACAACGGGGTCTGCGGGTTCGGCCAGTGTAAGCCCGACGGCTTCGGCTGCATGCAGGCCTTCGAGTGCTGCAGCGGCTCCTGCCAGAACGGCGCCTGCGGCTTCACCCCCCAGTGTCAGCCCGAGGGCGCCGCTTGCATGGTGGGCTTCGACTGCTGCAACGGATCCTGCATCAACGGGGTCTGCCAGATCGGGCAGTGCACCGGAAACGGCCTCATGTGCAGCTCGTCCGACGAGTGCTGCTCGGGCGTCTGCTCGAGCGGCGTTTGCCTCGGCAAGCCCTGCACGCACGATGTCTGCGTCGTCGGCCCCGCGCTCGATCCCGGCTGCGGGCCGTGCGCCGCGTCGGTCTGCAAGCTCGACTCGTGGTGCTGCACCACGAACTGGGACGGGCTCTGCGTGAACGCCGTGGACTCGGTCTGCGGGCTGAATTGCGGCGAGTGCACGGAGGATGGCCTGCCGTGCATGTCGGCCGATCAGTGCTGCTCGCAGGTCTGCAACGCGAACGGGACGTGCGGCCCGCTCGTCTGCATGCCCGACGGCAAGCTCTGCCAGAGCGCGGGCGACTGCTGCTCCGGGCAGTGCTCGAACGGCGTCTGCGGTCCCCCGGCGTGCAAGTCCGACGGTGTGCCGTGCATGAGCGCCGGCGAGTGCTGCACGGGCCTCTGCTCGAACGGCATCTGCGGCCCGCCCAAGTGCCAGCCCGACGGCAACGCCTGCATGACGGCCGGTGACTGCTGCATGGGCGTCTGCACGAACGGCGTCTGCGGCAAACCCGTCTGCCAGCCCGACGGCGCGCTCTGCAACGACCCGAGCGCGTGCTGCTCGGGCGTCTGCTCGGGCAACGTCTGCGGTCCGCCGCAGTGCCAGCCCGACGGCGCGATGTGCATGAGCGGCGGCGACTGCTGCAACGGCAAGTGCACGAACGGCGTCTGCGGCGTGTCGGCCTGTCCGTCGGACGGCAGCACGTGCGGCGACTGCGTGGCGCAGAGCTGCTGCAACCAGTTCCAGAACTGCTTGGGCAGCCCCACCTGCCAGAGCAACGTGGAGTGCTTCCTCACGTGCGTGGCCGGCGGCTCGAACCCGGGCCCGTGCTTCTTCCAGTGCGTGAACAGCCCGCAGGCGGTGCAGCTCCTCGTCTGCCTCGGGTCGAACTGCGGCCAGGGCACCTGCTTCTAATCGTGCCCGCCTCCGCTGCCCGGATCGCCGCGGCGTTTTCCCTGCTCGCTTCGCTCGTCGTCACGGAAAACGCCGCGGCCGAGCCGCCCACACCGGCCGAGTCCGCCCTCCTCCACGACCTCGAAAAGATCGTCGAATCGAAGGCCAATTCAGGCTGGAAGATCGATCGGTACGAGCTCGAAACGATGATGCCGGACGCGCTGCAGAGCATCTGCGGCGCGCCGGAGAAGGCGCGGCTCGACGCACTGGAAAGGCAGGCGCGCACGGTGGAGTCGCTCGGCGGGCCGATCGCCGAGGCGTACCGAAAGAACGGCGGGAGCCTCCGCGGGCTGTCGGATCTGCTCGCCGCGACGCGGGTGCACGATCTGCTCGCGGAGGCCCTGAAGCGCGCGCCCGCCGAGTGCCCGTTCTGGATCACGCCGAGCCCCACGTTCCCCGGGCTGCAGACGGACGCCCATCGCTTCACGCTGAACCTGGAGACGGGCGGGCTTTTTCTGCTGCGACGCACGGAGAGCACGTTCCTCCCCGGCGCAGGCGGGCTCGGGCGGCTCCTCCTCGGGCGCGGGCTGTCGGAGCGCTGGACGATGTTGTTCGGCCTGGAGTTCGGCGGCTGGGCGATCATCGAGCAGAGCGAGGGCGAGACGAACTTCCCGCTGGAGTTCATCGGCGCCGCGCCGTTCGTGCTGCGTCACGTGCGGACGACGTGGCAATACGATCTCGAGCTCGCCCCGGTCGTGTTCCTGACGCAGTCGGATCTGCGGCCGAGTGCAGGCGGACGCGTGGGCGTGGCCGTGGGGGTCTCGACGCTCCGGATCCGGGGCATCATGCCGTGGGCCGGCGTGCAGCTCTCGGCGGAGTTTTTCCCGGAGAACGGCGTGCGCAGCGCCGTGACGGTGCTGAAGGGCGGCGCGCGGGTCGGCTTTGACTGGGACTTTTAGCTAGCGCGAAAACGAGAGGCCCCACCAGGCGATCACGCGCGGCGCGCCGCCCTGATCGAAGATCACGGGGCCGATGCCGATGCCGGGCGCGATGGAGCGGAGCTCGTCGCGGAGCGCTCGCACGGGCCAGCCGTGTCCCTGCGCGGGATCGTCGTACCGGAACACGAGCGTCGGCCCGCCATCGAGCGACGACTCGCCACGCTCGATGCGGAACGGGGCGACGCGGCGGCCCCCTTTGAGGAGGTTCCAGCCGATCTCGCCCTCGATGGCCTTGCCCTGCCACGGCAAGAGATCCGACGCGAGGACACGAACGAGGCTCCGGACCGCGAGGAACGCGCCCGGCGCCGCGACGAGCGCGAGGACGCGGCCGCGGCCTTCACCGATCGAAGAAGGATCGAGGTTGCTCCCGCCCGCATAGAAGCGGCGGAGCGACTCGGGATGCGCGCCGACGAGCTCGTCGAGCGACCGAACCATCGAGACGACGCGACCGTGCTGCACTGCCTGCATGAGCCGGCAAGTCGCATGGTTTTGAACGCGCAGCAACGCGGAAGCTCCCTCCCTCTCCGCCACGTGGAGAGGGAGGGATGGGGTGGGTGAGGTCAGGCGCGCGGCGTGCGGGCCGGCGGAGGCGTGCTCCGCGACGGGACCTGCTGAGGCGGCGCGGGCGGGGCCGCGAGCGCAGGCGCAGGCGCGCTCGTGCCGAGGCGGCGCGCGACGTCCGTCAGATCGAGCCCCGTGGCCGCGCGGATCTGCTCGGTCATGGCAATCGCCTTGCGCGCGAGCGAGCCGTCGTCGCCCGACGGGAGCACCGAGAGCGTGCCGATCTTCGTCGGCGTGCGGGCGCCCGCGATGTGCGGCAGGAGCGGCATCATCTGCTGGAGCGCGAGGATCTCGAGCGCGCCCGGCCCTGCCTTGCGGATCTCGTCGACGATGCGGTGCAGCGCCTCGGCCTCGGCCTTGCCGAGCTCGATGATCTTCGCTGCGTCGCCGCGCGCCTGCTCCTCGAGGTTGCGCCGCTCGGCGTCGTGCGGCTGGATCACGTCGGCGAGGAGCTGTCGCTCGACCTGGAGCGCGCGGGCCTTCTGGCGGTTGATCTCCGCCTTGACCTGCGCGATCTGCGCGAGGACCTGGCCGCGCGCTTCCTGGATCATGGCCTCGCGGCGGCTCATCGCGTCCTTGATGCGCTTCTCCGTCTCCTGGCGCGCGATCGCGAGGTCCGCGTCGATCTTGGCGACCTCGCTCTTCGCCCAGTTCTCGGCCTTCTGCTCGGCCGATTCGGCCTGCGTCCTGGCCTCGACGATGCTCGCGTCCATGCGCACGCTCGCGCCGCGCATGCGGCCGATCGAGTTCAGGTAGTTCGCGTCGTCGGCGACGTTCTGGATCTTCAGCGTGTCGAGCACGAGACCCATGCGCTGCATGTCGTGCTCGGCCTCTTCGAGCAGTTTGTCCGCGAACGCGGTCTTGTCCATGTTGACCTGCTCGGGCGTGAGCTGCGCGAGCACGCCGCGGACGTTGCCTTCGAGCGTCTCGCGCGCGATCGCCGCGATCTCGTCGCGCGACTTGCCGAGGAAACGCTCGACCGCGTTCGAGAGCCGCGGCTCCTCACCCGGCAGTTTTACGTGCGCGACGCCCTGCACGTTGAGCGGGATGCCGCCCTTCGAGTAGGCGCCCTTCACGGAGATGTCGACCGGGATGTTGTTGAGATCCATGCGGTCGACGCGCTCGAGCAGCGGGATGCGCACGGCGCGACCGCCGCGCACGGAGCGATAACCGACCTCGCGCGAGCCCACCTGATGCGACCCGCCCGAGAGGACGAGGACCTCGTTCGGCGAGCTCACGAGCAGGAGGTTCTTCAGCGTGTAGATGACGAAGCCCACCACGACGAACGCGGTGAGGCCGAGGACCATGATGATCGGGATCACGAAGCCCTCCCGTGCGATCCGAGGATCTGCTGGATGTCGATGCCCATCGCGCGGCCCGTCTCCTGAAGGACACGCGTGACCGCGGCGGGGTACGCCGCGACGAGCGAGCTGAACGCCTCGACGTCGTTGCCCGCAACGACGTTGACCTCACCGATCTGCGTCTGCGCCACGCGCGCCGCCGCGGCCGTGACGAGCTGCCGGAGCTGCTGGAGCACGTACGCGTCCTTCGCGAGTTGCCCCGCGGCCGCCCACTCCTGCGCCACGAGGCGGAGCGCCTCGGCCGTCGCCTTGCCGTTCTCCACCGTGGGCGCCGCCTCGCCGCGCGCCTTGAGCTCCTGCGCCTTGCGGTTCGCCTCGGCCGGCAGGATGACGTCACAGTTCAGGCGGAGTTTTTCGAGCTCGGCGCGCAAGGCCTGCAGCTCCTGCTCGGCCACGGCGCGCTCGGTCTCGGCCGCGATCTCGGCCTCGTTCTCGATCTGCTTCGCCTCGGCTTCGAGCTTCGCGCTCTCGGCGCGGTAGTTGTTGCGGCTCTGCACGATCACGGTCTCGGCGCGCTTCGCCGCCGTCTCGGCCGCCTGCCGCGCGGCCGCCTGCGCCTCGGCCACGGCCTGGTTCGCCGCGTTCTCGGCGTTCGCCGCGTCGCGCAGCATGGTCGCGATCCGGCCGCGGCCGAGGTTCGCGAGGTAGTGCTGATCGTCAGAGACGTGCTGGACCTTGAGCACGTCGAGCTCGAGGCCGAGTTTGTCGAAGTCGTCACGCGCGTTCTCCACGAGCGTCTCGGCGAACTTGAGCCGGTCCTCGTTCACCTCCTCGGGCGTGAGCTGCGAGATGACCTCGCGCAGGACGCCTTCGAGTGTCTGCTGGGCCGCGATGGAGATCTGCGTGGGCGTGGTGCCGAGGAAGCGCTCGACGGCGTTTCGCACGGCCGTGTCGTTGCTCGCGATCTTCACGTTGGCGATCGCGTGCACGCTGAGCGGGATGCCGCCCTTCGAGTAGGCGTTGTGCACCTGGACCTCGACGGGGAAGAGCCGCATGTCCATGCGGGCCACGCTCTCGAGGAAGGGCACGCGGAAGCCGCGGCCGCCGTGCAGAATCTTGTAACCGCTCACGGTGCCGTCGGGCAGGACGTGCTTGCGGCCGCTGAAGACCAGGATCTCGTTCGGTCGGCAGATGAACAAGAACTGCCGGAGGACCGCCACGAAAATCCCGAAGAGCAGGATGATGCCGCCCGCAGCGAGCAGCACGAAGACGGCTTGATCGAGGTCGGGCGTCCCCGCGCCCGAGGCCACGTCGGTGGAAGGGCGCGTGCGCCGCTGCGCGTCGATCGACGCGAAGAGGACACTGCCGAGAAGATGGTACCCCATCCGACGAGCGTAGCAGGCAACACGCTGTGCCCGCTGCGTGATTGAACACGCGATCGCCCGATTTCCTACGAGCTCAAGCGAGCTCGGAGGGACGCCGCGACACGCGCGCCACGTCGCCTTCCACATCCTCCACGAGAACATGGTCGCCGCGCGCGATCTCCTCGCCGTCGCTCCGGGCGAGCAGGTCGACGCTCTGACCCTTCAAGACGATACGAATCTTGCCGACCTTGTCCTTGCCGACGGGCACGAGCACGCGCCCGACCGAGCCACCGGCGCGCGTGACGTCCGCCGACGTCGACGCCGATCCTTGGGCCACGAAACGAAATGCGAGCTGCGCGAAGAGGCCCGACGAGAGACCGGAGGTCGCCGCGAGCACGAAGATCACGACGGGACCCGCGAGCGCGAAGAGGTGCAGGAGCGAGCCCGACATGCCGAAGCCGAGCAGCGTGAAGACCCAGAAACGCAGCGAGAGAAAAAACGCAAGGATGTCGCTCGCTCCGGTGCCCGCGGGTGTCGTGGCGAGCGCCTTGCCGGAGAAGTCCTTCGCGAGCTCCTTGCCGCCGGCATCACCGTCGTGCGCGTCCCCCGCGTCGGCGTCTCCTTTGCCCCCCGAGACGATCTGCACGAGCAAGATGCCCAAGCCCACGACCAGGGAGAAGAGGTAGACGAGGCCCATCGACGAGAGAGTATCGCGACCGAAGGGCCGAACGATACGGATCGGCAACCCGGGCTCCAGGGAGGCGATCCGAACGATACGGATCGGCAACCCGGGCTCCAGGAAGGCGATCCGAACGATACGGATCGGCAACCGTGGCTCCAGGGAGGCGATCCGAACGATACGGATCGGCAACCCGGGCTCCAGGGAGGCGATCCGAACGATACGGATCGGCGACCGGGCGCCTCAGCTCCCGCGCAGCACGGCCTCGTAGACCTCGCGCACGCGCCCCGTGACCTCCCGGTACCGCGCGAGCAGCTCCCCGGCGGCCTGCGCGCCCGGCCGATCACGGATGCCCATCCGGCGCGCGAGCGGCCACAGGCCCGGCGCGCTCTCTTCGAGCAGGTGCGACGCGTCGGCGTGCACGATGCGGATGCGGCCGCCGAGCTTGCGCAGGAACGCATACCCGTCCCGCAGCGCCTCGGCCTGCTCCGGCGAGAGCTTGCCCGACGCCGCGAGCGCCTCGATCGCGAGGGCCGTCTCCGTCGTGCGGACGCCCGGATCCGCGCCGCTGAGCATCTGCAAGAACTGCACGCAGAGCTCGAGCTCGAAGAGCCCACCGCGCCCGAGCTTGAGATCGTACCGGCCGCGTCGCTCCAGCGAGAGCTCCTGCTCCATGCGGCCCCGGAGCCGGCGGAGCTCCTCGGCGCCCTGCGCGGGATCCCCCGGCATCGCATAGGCCGCGGCGTGCGCGATCTCGATCGCCCGCGCCCCGAGCTCGACGTCGCCCGCCACGGCGCGCGCCCGCAAGAGCGCGAGGCGCTCCCAGGCCGCAGCCTCGACGTGCGGCGTGTCCGGCCCCTTCGCGTGGTACCGCGCGAACGCGTCGATCGACGTGACGAGCAAGCCCTGGTTGCCCGACGGCCGGAGGCGCGTGTCGAGCTCGTAGCCGGGCCCGGCCGGGTGCAGGATCGAGATCAGGCGGATCACGCGCCGCGCCGAGCGAGCGAAGAACGCGTCGGGATCCGCGCCGGCCGGTGCCTTCTCCGGATCGAAGAGGAAGAGGACGTCGAGATCCGAGCCGTAGCCGATCTCGCGGCCGCCGAGCGTACCGACGGCGAGGACCGAGAGGCCTCGCACGGGCTCGCCCTCCGGCGTGCCGAGCGCGTGCCGCGTCGCCGCTTCGAGCGAAGCATCCGCGAGCGCCGAGAGCACGTACCCGACCTCGCGTGGTCCGAGCTCGCTCGCGAGGTCGGCGAGCCCGACGTCGATCACGACGCGCGCCTTCGCCTGGCGGAGCGCGCCGACGAGCTGCTCGTCGGGATCCTCGTCCCCCGCTGCGGCCTCGCGCTTGGCCTGGTCGAGCTCCGCGCGCGCGGACGCGGGCGTCGGGACGGTGCGCGCGAACAGGATGCGATCGCCGTGCTCCGGGTGCTGCACGAGCGCCTCGGCGAGGAACGCGCTGCCCCCGATGGCCTCGACGAGCCTGCGCACGAGGCGCGGCTCGTCCCCGAGGAAACGCAGGTACACACCGGGATGACGGAGCCGCGCGAAGAGCCGGCGCAGCGTGCGCGCGGCCTGCTCCGGATCGGCCGCGTCGGCCACGGCATCGAGGACCGCCTCGCCGAGCCGCGGATAAGCCTCGCGGCTGCGCGCGCCGAGCACCGCGTCCGGGCGGCGCGAGAGATCGAAGAGGTCGCGCGCGACGTCGCCCCCGCGCTCCACCGCTTCGAGCGCGTCCGGCGCCTCGGGCGTCGCGGCGGGCAAGGAGAGCTGCGCGACGCGGCGGAAGGCCGCTTCGAACGCCGCGGCGTCGCCGTCGTCGAGCGCGGCGAGGGCCTCGGCCCAGCGGGAGGGCGCGGGCGCGCCGTCGGGCACGAGCGAGCGGAAGCGCGCTTCCACGCGGCCGAGGTGCTTCGCGAGGTCGACCTCGAACGCCTCGGCCGACGCGAAGCCGAGCGCCCGCGCGAGCCTGCCTGCGGACTCAGGGTCCGCGGGCCACACGTGCGTCTGCTGGCCCGTCGCGAGCTGCACGGCGTGCTCGGCGCGGCGGAGCGCGAGGTACGCCTCGGCGATCTCGCGCGCCTCGCGATCCGTCACGAACCCGGCCGCGCGCAGGCGCCGCAGGCCGTCGAGCGTGCCCTTCACGCGGAGGCGCGCCTCGCGCCCGCCCCAGACGAGGAGGAGCGTCTGCACGAAAAACTCCGCCTCGCGAATGCCGCCCGAACCGAGCTTCAGATCCCGCCCCGGCTCCCGTGACAGCTCGGTCCTCGCGCGCTGCACGAGCTTCGTCATCTCGACGGCGATCGTCGGATCGACGCGCCTCCGCCACACGAAGGGCTCGAGCGCAGCGAGCACCTCGTCACCGAAGTCGAGATCTCCCGCGATGGGCCGCGCGCGCACGAGCGCCGCGCGCTCCCACGTCCGCCCGAACGACTCGTAGTACCGCTCGGCCGCGGCGAGCGAGTTGACGAGCGGCCCGCTCCGCCCCTCGGGCCGCAGGCGCAGATCCACGCGCCACACGAAGCCGCCTTCGGTCACGTCCTCCAGCGTCGCCGTCACGCGCCGCGCGACCCGCGTCCAGAAGTCGTGCAGCGGCAACGTCTCGCTGCCGCCTTGCGTGCACCCGCCCTCGTCCGTGTCGTAGAAGAACACGAGATCGACGTCGGATCCCACGTTGAGCTCGCCCCCGCCGAGCTTGCCCATGCCGAGCACCACGAAGCGCGCGGGCGCGCCGCTGTCGCGCCGCGGCGGGCCGAACCGCGCGGAGAGCTGCGTAACCGCGTCCTTGACCGCCGCGTCGATCGTCACCTCCGCGAGCAGCGCGATCTCTTGCGACGTGACGTCCACGTCCGCGCCCCCGAGCGAAGGCGGCAAGAGCTCACGCAGCGCGACGCGGATCCGCTCTTCCCGCGCGAACCTCCGAAGCTCCCGCGACACCCGCTCGCCGTCGTCACCGTCCCCGAGCCGCGCCCGGAGCCGCGCCTGAAGGCCTGCGCGATCCCGCGCGGCCTGGTGCCCCTCGGCGGCGATCGTCGCGACGATCTCGGGCGACGCTTCGAGCGCGGGCGCGAGGGCCGGATAGGCGCTCGCGAGCAGCACGGCGAGGGCGAAGCCGACCGTGCCGGGCTCGATCCGCTCGGCGAAACGCGTCGCGTAGATCTCGGCGCGCGGCCGATCGATCCGCTGCGCGAGGGCGTGGAGCCGGGAGCGCCGGAGCATCGGAAGGCCGCAACGTAGCAGCGCCCCTCTCTCTTTTCATGCTCGCGGATCCACGTTTTTTCCTCCCTCGGACCCGCCCGAGCAGGCGGGGCGGACGTGTTCACGGATCTCCCTACCCTCGGCTCCGATGCGCCTTGGCGAGGCTCCGCCCACCTCCTATGCTCCGCGACGTGCGTCTCCTCTGCCTCTCGGACATCCATGGACGCGCGGATGCGCTCTCCGCCGTGCTCGCGGTGGCCGAGCGTCGCGGCTACTCGAAGATCCTCGTCGCCGGGGACCTCTGCTTCCCCGGCCCCGATCCGCTCGAGACGTGGCGTCGGCTCACGCAGATCCAGGCCATCCTCGTCCAGGGCACCGGCGATCGCGCGCTCGCGACGCTCGACATCAGCAAGGTCGTCCCGAAGAGCCCCCACGAGCGCTCGCGGCTCGAGCGCCTCTCCGGGGTGCGCACCGAGCTCGGCGAGCTCATCCTCGCGCGGCTCGGCAGGCTCCCGACGACCCATCGGATGAACCTCGAAGACGGCAGCGAGCTTTTGCTCGTCCACGGCTCCCCGGTCGATCCGTTCGAGCCGTTCTGCCACGACATGACGGACGAGGAGATGGCGGCCCTGCTCGGCGACGATCCGGCCGACGTGATCGTCTGCGGCGGCTCGCACGTGCCTTTTGATCGCATGGTGCAGGGCGTACGCATCGTGAACGTGGGCAGCGTCGGCGAAGCCCCGGGCGGCGAGGGCGCGGGGCAAGGCTTTTCGCACGCCGACGTCACGCTGCTCGAAACGAGCATCGCCGGCGTCGAGGTCGAGCAGATCGCCGTCCCTCTCGGGAAGGCGGCGTAGGGAGGGAGCGGCGAACGATTCGCCGGGCCAGTCGGCTGGCTTTCTTTACGTCCCTTGGAACCCCGAGAAACCACCTGGCCCTGCACAGTAGCCATTCCCAAGCGACGGCGTGCAGCGCTATGATGTAGTTTGGCAGCATGAACAGCGGGCCGCCTGACGACGATATCGAAGCCACGCGGGTCGCCCACGTGAAGGAGCTCCAGGACGAGCTCAGGGCTCGATCGCAGCGTGATCGCGCCTATCTCATCGTGCTCGTCGGCTCGAACGTCGGCGAGATGTTCGAGGTCGAGTTTCCGGAGACCGTCCTGGGCCGCGGGGCGAACGCCACGGTGCGTCTGAACGACGACGGCATTTCGCGAAGGCACGCGCGGCTCGTCCGCGCCGGCAACGACGTGGTGCTCGAAGACCTCAACAGCTCGAACGGCACCTCGGTGAACGGCGAGAACATCAGCCAGCGCATCCTGCGCGACGGCGACAAGATCCGCCTGGGATCGACCACGATCCTCAAGTTCACCTACCACGACCACCTCGACGTCAGCTTCCAGCAGCAGATGATCGACGCGGCGCTGCGCGACGGGCTGACGAAGGCGTTCAACAAGCGCTATTTCCTGAGCCGCCTCGAGACCGAGATCGCCTACGCGAAGCGGCACCGCGCGCCCCTCTCGCTCGTGATGTTCGACGTCGACCACTTCAAGCGCGTGAACGACACGTACGGTCACCTCGCCGGCGACTACGTGCTCACGAAGATCTCGAAGCTGACGATGAACACGGTGCGGACCGAGGACGTCTTCGCGCGCTACGGCGGCGAGGAGTTCGGCGTGATCTGCCGCGGCGTCTCGCTCGGCAACGCGGGCATCCTCGGCGAGCGGCTGCGCTCGGCCGTGGAGACCACGCCGTTCGAGCACGAAGGGACGCGCATCCCCATCACGATCAGCGTCGGCGTCGCCGCGAGCCCGGATCTGCCGGTGGAGACGCCCGAGCAGCTCATCGCCGCCGCCGACGAGGCGCTCTATCAGGCGAAGCGGACGGGCAGGAACCGCGTCCTCCTGAAGCACGGGACAGGCTGAACCGCGGCTACGCAGGCTCGTCGAGCGCGCGCCGGAGCTCGCTCACGAAGGTGCGGACGGCGCGCCTCTGCTCGTCGCCGCTCGCGGCCTGCTCGATGCGCCGCGCGAGCGCCGTGCCGACGACGACGCCATCCGCGCCGCCGGACACTTCACCCGCCGCGAGCTTTGCGCTCGCGCCGCTGTCGATGCCGAAGCCCACGAGCACGGGCCGGTCGAACGCGCGACGCATCCCCTCGGCGTCGCGCGCGGCCGCGGCGAGGTCCGACGGGTTCGCCCCCGTCACGCCGGTCATCGAGATCGAGTACACGAACGCGCGCGGCGCGCCTTCGAGCGGCGTGGAAGCGCGCCGGATCGCCTCGATCCGCGCCGCGTGGCTCGTCGGCGACACGAGCGGCACCACGCCGAGGCCCTCGGACGCGCACGCACCCCGGAGCGGCCCCGCCTCCTCGGGAGGCAGATCCACGACGAGAAGCGCGTCCACGCCGGCCCCTCGCGCGAGCCGCGCGACCTTCGCCTCCCCCGCGACGAGCACGGGGTTGTAGTACGTGAACAGCACGAGCGGCGCCTCCGAGCGAGCGCGCACGCGCGACGCCACTTCGAGCACGCGTTCGAGCGTCGCGCCCGCCGCGATCGCTCGTTGCGCCGCGCGCGCGAGGGTCGGGCCGTCGGCCGTGGGATCACTGAACGGCACGCCGAGCTCGAGGACGTCCGCGCCCGCGTCGATCGCCTCGAGCGCGAGAAACCCCGACGCTTCGAGCGACGGATCCCCGACGCAGAGGTACACGCAGAGCGCCTTCCGGCCCGCGCGACGGAGCTCGACGAAGCGCTGATCGATCCGGTGCATCACTTCCCCCCGCCGTACGCCGTGATCGTGTCCAGGTCCTTGTCGCCGCGACCCGAGAGGCAAACGAGGATCCGCGCCGGCCGTCCTCGCGCCTCGGCCTCGCGCCGCGCGATGGGTCCGATCGCCGCGAACGCGTGCGCCGTCTCCAGCGCGACCACGATCCCCTCCGCGCGCGCCACCTCGCGCGCCGCGTCGAGCGCCTCCGTGTCCGTCGCGGAGACGTACGTCGCGCGCCCCGTGTCGCGCAGGCGCGCGTGCTCCGGCCCCACGCCCGGATAATCGAGCCCCGCGCTCACCGAGTGCGCCTCGGTCACCTGCCCCGCGTCGTCGCAGAGCACGTACGTCTTCGCGCCGTGCAGCACGCCGACGCGCCCGCGCGAGAGCGTCGCCGCGTGCTTGTCCGTGTCGAGCCCGAGCCCTGCGGCCTCGACGCCGTAGAGCGACACGCTCGTATCGCCCTCGAACGCCTTGAAGATCCCGATCGCGTTCGATCCGCCGCCCACACACGCGACGACGGCGTCCGGGAGCGCCCCGCGATCGAGGCACGAAGCGCGCGCCTCGTCGCCGATGATCCGCTGCAGCGACGCGACGAGCGTGGGGTACGGATGCGGCCCCGCCGCGCTGCCCACGCAGTAGTACGTGGTCCGAACGTTCGTCACCCAGTCGCGTAGCGCCTCGTTCATCGCGTCCTTCAGCGTCCGCGACCCCGACTCCACCGGCACCACGCGCGCGCCGAGCAGCCGCATCCGCGCCACGTTCGGCGCTTGCCGCTCCATGTCGAGCGCGCCCTGGTAGACCTCGCACGGGAGACCGAGGAGCGCCGCCGCCGTCGCCGTCGCCACGCCGTGCTGCCCCGCGCCCGTCTCCGCGATGATCCGCGTCTTGCCCATCGCCTTCGCGAGCAAGAGCTGGCCGAGCGCGTTGTTGATCTTGTGCGCCCCCGTGTGACAGAGGTCCTCGCGCTTGAGCAGAAGCTCTGCGATCGCTCCTCCGTCTGGATCGATCCGCCGCGCGAGCCGCTTCGCCTCCGTCAGGGGCGTCGGCCGCCCGACGTAGCTGCGCAAGAGCTCGTGGAGCTCCGCCTGGAACGACGGCGACGGCAGGATCTCCTGACGAGCGCGATCGAGCTCCTCGAGCGCGGGCACGAGCGTCTCTGCGACGAAGCGCCCTCCAAACTGTCCGAAATACCCGGAGACGAGCACGGCGAGAAGCCTGCTCGCCCGCGTGCTACCGGGCGAGCAGGTCCTTCCTGAAACGGAGGTGCAGCGAGCCCCGCGGCGCGGAGGTCACCAAACCGCGCACATCTTCGCCGGGCGCATCGGCGTGCCCTCGGCGCACGAGAACGCCTGGGCGAACTCGGGCGTGTTCACGAGCGGACCGTTCACGCGGAACCGGGGCGCCGAGTGCGTGTTCGTCTTCGCGTGGTGCCGCGCGTACTCGTCGCGGCTCTTCGCGCACCAGGCCTGCGCGTGCGCCAGGAAGAACTGCTGATCCTCGGTGAAACCGCCTGCGACGGTCACGTTCGCCGCGCCCTTGCGCATCTCGCGGTACGCCATGAACGCGAGCTTGATGCCGCCGAGATCCGCGATGTTCTCGCCGAGC
Source organism: Polyangium sp. 6x1 (assembly GCF_029946515.1). Lineage (GTDB taxonomy): Bacteria > Myxococcota_A > Polyangia > Polyangiales > Polyangiaceae > Polyangium. The sequence goes on along the minus strand of NZ_JARZHH010000032.1, from coordinate 77,940 downwards.
GTGAGCTTGCCATTGAGCTTCACGCCGGGCAGCGGCTCGTACGTCGAGTACTGCTCCTCGACGCACGTCGTCTTCTTCTTGAAGAGCTCCCCGACGGCGGGCTCCCACCAGTTCTCGAGGTTGCCGTTGCCCGCGTACTGCGAGCCCTCGTCATCGAAGCCGTGCGTGAGCTCGTGGCCCACGACCATGCCCATGCCGCCGAGGTTCACCTGGATCGCCGACTTCACGTCGTAGAACGGCGGCTGCAGGATCCCGGCCGGGAAGACCATGTGGTTCTTCTGCGCGTCGTAGTACGCGTTCACCATCGGAGGGCTCATCTGCCACTCCTCGCGATCGACGGGCTTGCCGATCTTGGCGAGCCTGCGCCTCTGCTCGAACGCGCCCGCGGCCATCGCGTTCTTCCCGTAGCTCTTCCGGTCGACCTCGAAGTCGTAGCTACGCCACTTGCCCGGGTAGCCGATGAGGTAGGCCATCGTCGAGAGCTTGGCGAGCGCGCGCTCCTTCGTCTTCTCGTCCATCCAGTCGAGCGAGCGCACGCGCCCCCCGAAGGCCGTGCTGATCTGCTGCACCATCTGCTCGGCCGCGCGCTTCGAATCCCCGGCGAAGTGGCGCGACACGAACGGCTGCGCGACGAGCTCGCCGAGCGCGTGATCGGTGGCCTCGACGCACCGCTTCCAGCGCGGCTTCTGCTCCTTCAGGCCGAAAAGGCGGGCGCGAAACGAGAACGCCTCGTCCACGAACGGCTTCGACAGCTCGTCGGCCGACGCGCGCACGATCTGCCACGTCAGGTAGTTCTGCCAGACGCTGGCCTTCACCGACCCGAGCAGCTTGTCGAGGCCCTCGAAGAACGGGATCGACGTCAGGTTCGCCTGCTTCACGTCCGAGATCCCGATCGTCTTGAAGTACACGTCCCAGGGGAACGAAGGCGCCTTCTTCGCGAGATCCTCGCGGCTCACCATGTTGTAGACGCCCTTCGGATCGCGGCGCTCCACGCGCGTCTTCGAGATCTTGGCGATGTTGGTCTCGAGCGCGAGCACGTCCGCCGCGGCCTTCTTCGCGTCGGCCTCGGAGAGCCCCGCGAGCTTCAGCATCCGCTCGACGTGGGCCACGTACTCGGCACGCAGCTTCTTCGAGTCGTCGTCGTCCTTCGTGTAGTAGTCGCGATCCGGCAGGCCGAGCCCGCCTTGATCGAGCGTGGCGATGACGCGCGTCGCGTCCCCGGGATCCTGCTCGCCCGAGATCCAGAACAGCGGGAAGATTCCCTTGCCATGCAGGTCGGTGACCAGCGTGGTCACGTCCTTCGCCGATGAAACTTTCCGCGCACGATCCACGAGCGGCTTGATCGGCGTGATGCCCGCGGCGTCCACGGCCGCCTCATCCATGCACGCGGCGTAGTAGTCGCCGATCTTCTTCGTCGTCGGATCGGGGTTCTTCGCCTTGCCCGCGTCCTCGAGGATCGTCTTCAGCGCGAGCTCGTTGCGCTTGTCGATCTCGCTGAAGCTCCGCACCCAGGACGCCTCGTCCGAGGGGATCTCCGTCGACTTGAGCCAGCCGCCGCAGGCGAACTGGTAGAAGTCGGTGCAAGGATTGACGGACTTGTCGAGCGCGGCGCCGTCGAGGCCGACGCTCTCCAGCGTGGCTTCGACGGCCGGCGGCCCCTTGTCGGCGGGGGGAGCGACGGTGGGCACGGGGCCCGCGGTGTTGGTGATCGGCTCGGGCTTGGCCGAGCCACACCCAGCGAGGAGGGACATCGCCACGGAGGCGAAGGCGAGGGAAAGCGTGCGCATACGAGTCTCCGGTCGGGGGAGCGGCATCCTAGGACGAACCGCGCATGTCGCAACGATGGACGTCGCGCCGGAGCCCATGTGAACCCGCGAGAGCGCGTGAACAGGAGAGGACGTGGAGGGGCGTGATCGAGACCGCGATCAGCGACGCGAAATTTCTACGCGCCGACGACCCCTGCGCGCCGCGACGGCCGCGCCGATCACGACGCCCGCGATCCAGCCGAAGGACGCATCGCTCCCGCCGCCGACGACCCGGCACCCGCAGCTCCCGTCGTCGCCGCCGTCCGTGCCGCCACCATCGCTCCCACCCGCGCCTCCACTTCCGCCGGCAGCTCCGCTTCCGCCAGCGCCTCCGCCGCTGCCGCCGCTCCCGCCGGCGCCGCCGCTGCCGCCGGCGCCTCCGCTCCCGCCCGCGCCTCCATCGCCGTTGAGCTCGTAGGCGCCGATGTCGATCGTGCCGACCGTCATGCGCCCCACGGCGTCGGCCGGGTGCACGTAATGAAACTTGGGGGTCAAATCGTTTCCGCCGCCCATCCCGGGCGCCTCGCCCTTGTCCACGCAGGGCGAACCTTCCTTCAGCCGGTAGTCGAACGCGGCCTGATCGACGAACATGGGATCGCCCTGGAAGTTCGTCCCGAGGCTCGCGTTGCCCTGGTTCGTCAGCGTCCCCGGCCCGACGAAGATGTTGTTCCGGACGACCGCCGGGACGGCGTTCGAGCCGATGTTGAGGAACGTGCCGCCGTTCGGGCGCTCGTTGACGAACGTGTTGTTCACGACGAAGAGCTCGGTGATCGGGTTCGCCCCGTTCGACTCGAGGCAATAACCGACGAGCGAGCTGTTGTCCGTGTTCGGCCCCTGCTGGATGAGGTTGCCGATGATGAACGTCCGGCCGCCGTTCGAGATGTCGATCTCGTAGCTGCCCGTCCCGTCCTCCTCCGTGAGGCGGTTGTAGAGGACGTGGTTCTCGAGCGCGCGGGTCTTCAGCAGGTGGCCGATCTTCGCGGCGTGCGAGTAGTTGTACTGGAAGACCAGCTTGGCGACGTGGTTGATGTAGAGGTTGTGCGACTGGCCGTCGCCGTAGCCGTTGTTCGCGAACTCCGTGTACTCGATGAGGATCGTGCTCGCTGCGTTGTTGCCCGCGAGGATGCCGTTCTCGTTGTCGTGGAAGTAGCAGCCGCGGACCGTGAGGTTTGCGCCCTCCTGGCGGATGCCCGCGCCGTTCTGATCCGGGACCGTGGCGCCCGAGAGCTCGATGTTCTCGACGACGGTGTCGTTCCCCGCGATGACCCAGATCGCCTTGCCGCCCGAGTTTTTCCCCGCCGCGTCGATCTTCGCGAGCCCACCCACGCCACGCAACGTGAGCCCGTTCTTCGACCAGCCGCAGACATCGCCGTCGTAGTTGCCGGCCGCGTCGATCTCGATGGTATCGCCGTCGCTCGCCGCCGCGATCGCCGCGCAGGGCGTCGCGTGCGTCTTGCCCGGACCCACGGTCAACGTCGCAGCCGACACCGTCGTCGCCGCGAGCACGCACGGCGCCGCGACGAGAACCCCCAAGAGTCCCCTCGAACCTCTCCGCATCATCACCAAGACCTCCTCTTCAGGCGTCGTCCGCGCTGTCCGCCGCTCGCGCGGCGTCCTGCGTGGCACGCCGGGCTTCGTCGACGAACGCGCGCATCTTGCGTTCGTCCTTGAGCCCGGGCGCGTACTCGACACCGCTCGCGACGTCGACACCAAAGGGCTGCACGACGCGCACCGCCTCGGCGACGTTGTCGGGCCCGAGCCCGCCCGCGAGCAGGACGCGACGCGCGCGCGAGAGCTCGACGACGAGCGCGGGATCGACGCGCACGCCCGTGCCCCCCTTCTGCCCCGGGACACGCGCGTCGACGAGCAGGAGGTCACCGCCGTACCGCGCCGCGAGCGCGACGTCCTCGGCGCCGCCGATGCGCAGCGCCTTGAACGCGCGCGGCCCGAGTGTGCCCAGCACCTCGGGCGGCTCGTCTCCATGGAGCTGCACCCGGTCGAGCCCGACCTCGGCGACGAGCGCCTCGATGCGCTGGGGATCGAGATCGGCCACGACGCCGACGATCTCCACGCGACCGCGCGCCGCGCCCACGAGCGCGCGCGCGAGCGGCACGTCGATACGACGTGGTGATCCTGGGACGAAGTTGAGGCCGAGCATGTCGGCGCCCGCGGAGACGGCGGCCTCCACGTCCTCGATCCGCGTAAAACCGCAGATCTTGACGTGAAGAGCCGGGGGCGTTCGGTTCACTCGATGCCGAGGAGCTCTTTGACCTTGGCGATCACCTGAGGCGCCTGGATGGGCTTGGTGATGTACGCGTTCGCGCCGAGCTGGAGCGCGCGTTGCCGGTCTTCCTGCGAGCCTTCGGTGGTGATGATGATGATCGGCGTGTCCTTGTGCACCGGATCCGACCGGACACGCTTGACGAGCTTCAGCCCGTCCATGATCGGCATGTTGATGTCGGTGATGATGACGTCGTACTTCGTCGAGGCGAGCTTGCGCAGGCCATCGACGCCGTCGTCCGCCTCCGTGACGCGCAGGTTCTTGAGCCGCGCGAGCGCGAAGACCAAGAGCTGCCGCATCATGGGCGAATCTTCGACAATCAGGCAGGAGTACTCGGCCATCGATCAGTCCTCCAGGTCGAGGAACGCCTGTACACCAGGCACCTTGCGACCTGCATCGGTGAACAGCCGCGCGCTGACGAGCGCGAGGGCGGCCTGCGCGCCCAGGAGCCGGAACAGCTCACCGTCCTGGTCGTCGAAGGCCGTCTTTTGGGAAAGCGTCCCGAAGATGGCGATGACGCCGATGGGCTGGCCATCGATGAGCAGCGGTACCACCGCCGCGGGGCTCTCGACCGTGCCCTTCGAGACATCGTTCTCGGCGTCGTAGTACAGCTTGCCGGTGGAAAAAGCCCGTCCGATCGGGCCCTCGTCCACCGGTAGGGTCGCGATGTCGGCGAAGCTCTGGCCTTCCGTCGCCACCGCCACGAGCTCTTTCTTGTCGTCCGAGGCGATGTAGACACCGAACCGAGCCGCGCCGAGCAGCTGCGCCAAAAGCTCCTTGATGTTGCGGAGCACGTGGCGAACGTTCGTCGAGGAGTGGAGCTGCGAGGTCGCGACGTAGAGGTTCGCGAGGCTCGCGAGCTCGGACTCCACTTCCTGATGGCGCGAGGTGTAGCGATCGCTCACCGCCTCCATCGCCACCGAGCGCTGGAGCAGCGCGTTCTTCTCGCCCTCGAGCGCCTCGATCTTCCGCACGAGATCCCGCATCGCCGTGTCGCTGGCGATGTGCGAGCGGAGCCTGCCGTTCTCGTTCTCGAGCTCCGAGAGCCGGTCGCGCAGACGCTCGTTCTCCTTCAGGACCTCTTCGGTCAACTGAGCGCCCTTGCGGAAGAACTGCTGGATGAACAAATCCCGCTCCCTTTTCAGGTCTTCCGGAGGCTGGTCGCTGGGCGTCTTGGATCGCCCTTCGTTGTCGCTCATCGTCTCCCTGGGATCTCCAGCGACCCGGACGGTAGCACGCCCGGCTCGCCGGCAGGAAGGCCCCTTAAGATGGCCGGGCCAAGCTCATTTCTTCCAGCCGCCGGAGGCGAGGGCCGCCCAGCGCTCGAGATCCGGGGAAAGAAGGGTGGGCGCGCGCCGAAGGGCCCGTACGTCCCGTGCGCCCACCAAAAGCATGACGGCGCGGAGCTCGGACTCCACCCGGTCGAGGAAGGCGAGCGCACCATCCCGGCCCCCCGAAAGAAGCGCTTGCAAGACCGGTCGAGCAATCCCCGCCGCATGCGCGCCGAGCGCGATCGCCTTCGCGACGTCGACGCCGCTCGCGACGCCGCCGGTCGCGATGATGCTCTTGAACCGCGGCCGCGCCTCGCGGGTGATCAGCACCGAAGCCGCCGTCGGCACGCCCCAGTCCCGCAGCGTCACGCCGAGCGAACGCTCTTGCCCCGCGGCGCGCGCCGTCTCCACCGCGACCCAGCTCGTGCCGCCCGCGCCCGACACATCGACGTGCCGCACGCCCGCCTTCGCGAGCTTCTTCGCGGTGCGCGGCCCGATCCCGCAGCCCGTCTCCTTCGCCACGACCGGCACGGGGAGCTCCGCGACGAGCCGCTCAAGCGCCCCGACCACGCCCACGAAATCTCGATCCCCGCCCGGCTGCACGGTCTCCTGCGCCGGGTTCAGGTGCACGCAGAGCGCGTCGGCGCTCACGGCCTCGACGAGCTCGAGCACCTTCGAGGTCTCGAGGCTCTTGGCCTGCACGCCGCCGATGTTGCCGAGCACGAGCGTCGTCGGCGCCACGTCCCGCACCATGTACGTCTCGCGGGGCTCGCCCTTCAGGATCGCGCGCTGGCTGCCGAGGCCGAAGCCATAACCGCGCTCCTCGGCGATCCGCGCGAGCTCCCGGTTGATGTCCCGCGCGCGCTCGGTGCCGCCCGTCATCGCCGCGATCACGAGCGGCGCGCGCAGCTTCTTGCCGAGCAGCTCGATCGACGTGTCGATCTCGTCGACCACGAGCTCGGGCAGCGCGTCGTGCACGAGCTCGACGCCCTCGAACAGCGTCGTCTTCGCGCGGAAACCCACGTCACCCGTGGCGCACAGGTCGATGTGGTCGGCCTTGCGCGAGGAAATCGAAGAGCCCTGCGGCGGGACTGTCTGGAGTTCGGTCATTCGATCCGTCCGCCCCCTCCATGAGGCTTAGCGGTCCACGAATCAAGGGAAAGAAGCCCCTACGCTTTCGACGCGGCGCCGCGCACGCACTAGACTGTTCGCATGGATCTACCCGCCGAACCGAGGGTCCGCTGGCTCCTCCATCGCGCCGCGGCCCTGATCGAGCAAGGCGCCGAGCCCGTGCGTAGCCTGGTGCTCCCCACCGCGGATTATTTCCCCGATGCCTTCGACGGATCGCCGAACGCGGTGGCGAAGCTCCTCGAGCGCGTGCAAGCGCTCGCGGGCCTCTCGGATCTCACGGTCGAGCTCACGCTCGTCACGCCCGAAGGCGAGACGATGAGCACGGGCTGCGGCAGCGGCGCTTGTGGACCCGGCGGCAAGATCGAGGCGCGCCTCGATCGCGTCGGTCGCCGTCCCGACGGCTCCTACGTCGTCGCCGTGGGCACGGGCGAGGTGCGTGATCCCGTCGTCCTCACGACGGCCCTCGTCCGCTCCGTGGCGTGCATGTTCATGACCGAGGCCGACGCGTACGACGGGCTCTCCGCGGCCGAGCGTGAGCACGTCACGGATCTCGCGGGCGTGCTGCTCGGCTTCGGCGTCCTGCTCGCCAATGGTTCGCACGTCGTGGTGAAGGGCTGCGGCGGCGCGAAGATCCACTCCGCGACGCGCCTCGCCACGAACGAGCTCACGCTCGCGCTCGCGATGTTCTGCAAGCTCTTCGGCACGGACGGCAGGGTCGCGACGCGCCACCTCGATCCCGTCCCGCGCGAGCGCTTCGCGGAGTCCGAGACGTGGGCGCGCGCGAACGCGGCCGTCGTGCGCCGGCTGCGCGAGGATCCGGACGGGATCCGCAGCGACGCGTTCGTCCTCGATCAAGCCGAGGGATGGATGTCGCGCCTCTTCGGCTTCGGCCGCAGCAAGCGCGCGCCCACGGCCGAGGAGACGCTCTCCGAGCTCGAACGATCGATGCGCGCCACCACGCCGAAGAAGACTGTTGATCCCGAACGCGCCAAGAAGCTCGCCGAGCTCCGCGCGCTCGTGGACGAGACCCTGGAAGGACAATGAGCGGACGACTCTGGGACAAAGGCGGCGCCACCGACGCCGCCATGCTCCGTTACACCTCTCGCGACGACTGGAAGCTCGATCAACGCCTGCTCGCCTACGACCTCGTGGCCACGCGCGCGCACGTGCGCGGCCTCCGTCGCATCGGCGTCCTCTCGGAGGGCGAGCTCGACGCCATGGAGCGCGCGCTCGCCGAGCTCGTCCGCAGGAACGACGCCGGCGAGCTCGTGCTCACCGAGGCCGACGAGGACGGCCACACCGCGATCGAGTCCGCGCTCGTCTCGATGCTCGGCGACACCGGCAAGAAGGTCCACACGGGCCGCAGCCGCAACGATCAGGTCCTCGTGGCGATGCGCCTCTACGAGCGCGACGCGATGGACGAGCTCGAAGCGCTCGTCCTCGCCGCTTCCTCCGCGCTCGTCGCGCTCGCGCGTCGCGAGGAGAAGACACCGCTGCCCGGCTACACGCACCTCCAGCGCGCCGTGCCGAGCTCGGTGGGCCTCTGGGCCGGCTCCTTCGCCGAAGGCCTGCTCGACGCGGTCACCATCGTCCGCGCCGCGCGCGCGCTCACCGATCGCTCCGCGCTCGGCGCCGCCGCCGGCTACGGCGTGAACCTCCCGCTCGATCGCGAAGGCGTGGCGCGCGAGCTCGGTTTCTCCGACGTCGCGTGGAACCCGCTCGGCTCGCAGACCTCACGCGGCATCGTCGAGGCCACGCTGCTCGCCGCTGCGTGGCAGGTCATGGCGATCGTCCGCAGGCTCGCCTGGGACCTCTCCCTCTTCACGACGAGCGAGTTCGGCTTCGTGCGCCTCCCCGACGCGTTCACCACGGGCTCGTCGATCATGCCGCAGAAGCGCAACCCCGACGTCGTCGAGCTCATGCGGGCCGCCTGCTCCATCGTGCAAGGCGCGCTCGCCGAGGTGCAGACCCTCGTCGCGCTCCCGTCCGGCTACCACCGCGATCTGCAGCTCACGAAGTCGCCCGTGCTGCGTGGCCTCGACGAGACGCTCGCCACGGTCCGCCTCCTGCCGCGCCTCGTCGAGGGCCTTCGTTTTGACCACGAACGAATGCTCGCCGCGATCACGCCCGAGTGCTTCGCCACGGACCGAGCCGTCGAGCTCGCCGCCTCCGGCGTCCCCTTCCGCGAGGCGTATCGCCGCGTCGCCGACGAGATCAAAGGGCTCGCCCAGGGCGACGCGCCGGCGAGCCTCGCCGCGCGTGTCTCGCCGGGTGCGCCGGGCGATCTGCGCCTCGATCTCCTCGAAGCGCGCCTCGCCTCGTTCAGCGCATCTCGGTGACCGCGTCCGCGCCGCCCACCAGCACCACGTCTGCCATCTCGATGAAGAGCCCCGTGTCGACGACGCCGGGGATGCGCCGCGCCTCGGCGTGCGTACGCGCGGGATCGTCGAGCGCCGCGAAGCGCGTGTCGACGATCCAGTTCATGTTGTCGGTCACGAAGGGAAAACCGTCCGCCTTCTTGCGCACGACGGGCTCTCCGCCGAGGTTTTTGAGGTGCCGCGACGCCGTGGCCACCGCGAACGGCACCACCTCGATCGGGATCGCCGTCCTCGTTCCGAGCTTCGGAACGAGCTTCTCCGGCGTCACCAGAATCACGAGCCGCTCGGCCTCGTACGCGACCACGCGCTCGCGCAGGAGCGCGCCGCCAAGGCCCTTCGTGAGCGCGAGATCCGGCGTCACCTCGTCCGCGCCGTCGAACGCCACGTCGATCCCGTCGATCTCGTCGAGCCCGACGCACTCGATCTGGAGCTTCTTCGCGAGCTCCTCCGACCGCTTCGAGGTCGGCACGCCCCGCACGCGGAGCCCCCGGCGCACCCGCTCGGCGAGGCGATCGATGAACGCCTCCGCGGCGCGGCCCGTGCCGAGGCCGAGCGTCATTCCATCCGCCACGTGCGCGAGCGCCGCGAGCGCCACCCGATCGAGCGCGACCGGATCCGGACCCTGAGACATCGTCATGCCCCGCCCTTGCTCGATCGTGGCGCGCGCGGCAACCGCGAACGACCTTTTCCCGCGGCCTTCTTCGCCGGGGCCTTCACGCTCGGCTTCGCGCCGCCTCCCGACCCATCGAGCGGCGCCGGGCAAACGTCGCGGACCCTGCAGCCTTTGCACTCTCTCCCGGACCAGATCCGATCGAACGTCTCCTGCATCTCGTCGAGCAGCACGTCGTCGTCCGTCAGGATCCCCGCCTCGAAGTTGCGCCGCCCTTCGCCCTTCGCGCCGAGCCCGGCGCCCGTCAGGTTTGCCGACCCGAGGTAAAGCGCCGCGCCGTCGACCGCGATCATCTTGAGGTGCACGCGCGGGCAACGGCGCATCGCGAGCCCGCCTGCGCGCAGGTCGTCGTGCCGCGCGAGCTCCTCGCGGAACGCGCGTGACGGCACGCCCGCGTGAAGCAGCCGCAGCTCGACGCCGCTCCGCGCGAGGCCCCTCAGCACCTCCAGCAGCGACACGTATTTTCCCCGCGCGCGTGCCCTCGATCCCACGGGCGCCTCCACGCGCAGCTCCTTCACGTTCGCCGTCGCGATCCACACGCTCACCCGCGCCGACGCGAGCACGCGCTGCACGAGCACGTCGTAGTGCGCGCGATCCCGGAGCAGGCGCAGCTCGACGCGCCGGCCGCCGAGGCTCAAGGCGACGTGGCCTCGATGGAGAGATGCGCGGCGAGGATCGACCGCACGTCGTCCGGCATCGGGCACGATGCCATCACGTCGAGGTTCGTCGTGACGATCGTGTGCTCCACCGTCGCGACGAGCACAGCCCCCGCTTCGCGCAGCATCCGGTACCTGAGCGTCGCGCTCCGGTTGCCGAGATGCGCCGTGCTCGTCTCGATCCGGAGCACGTCACCGTACCGCGCGGGCGCGCTGAACGACATGTTCACCTTCACCGCGGGAAAACCCACGCGCCGCTTCACGATGAGGTGCGCATATCCGCCGTCGAGCCCCGCGAAAAAGTGCTCCATCGCCTCGTGGGCGAGGCCGAGGTAGTGCCCGAAGAAGACGATCCCCGCCGCGTCGACCTCCTCGAACTTGATCGGCCGCACGAAGGGGATCATGGCTTCACGCGAGATCCTCGGCGAGCTTCGTGATCGACGCGGGCCCGAGCTCGTTCCGCACGACGTACTTCGGGTGATCCACGCGCACCGCGACCTTCGCCGTCTTGCCGCGGATCGACGCGATCGCCGCTTCGGAGAGCTTCACCTTGAAGTAGTGCACGGCCGTCGTCCGGTCCGGCATCACGCCCTTCGGATCACTCGTCGCGGGCGCGCGCACGCCGTCGACCTCCACGCTCACGCAGCCTTCGAGGCCCTTCAGCTCGATCAGCATGCGGTCGCGGATCACGGCGTCCGGGATCTCCACGAACAAGGTCAGGCTGAGCTCGCCCTGGGACGGGATCAGCTCGTTGTACGTCACGACCTCGTGCGCGATGCCGCTCTCGCTCGTGATGCGCTCGGTGCGCAGCATCTCCTGGATCTGCAAGAGCACCGAGTCTCGGTTCTCGAACACCGCCGACATCTGTTCGCCGAGCTTCACCCGGCGCGGCCGCTTCTCCTCGATGACGCGCGCCCGGAACCTCGCCCGGATCTGCTCGTAGTCGCCGAGGGGCAGGATCTCGCTCCGATCGATCGGTCGCATCGCTCTTCCATCCTCCGGGATCAGGCCCGTTCCGCCTTCGTCGTCGTGGGTTCGGCGCCCTCGGCGGACAAGAGCCCGTAGGCCCGCGCGAGCGCCTCGATCGGGTGGAGAACGTGCTTGCCCGTCTCCTTCACCACGCGGAGCCCTGCCAGCGTGCAGTCGCTCACGACCATGTCCGGCTCCGCGTCCGACACGCCGCGCACGAGCTTCTGCGCGTAGCGGCGCCCCGTCTCGTAGTTCGCCGCCTTCATGCCCCACGTCCCGTCGACGGCCGAGCACTGCTCGATCACGCGCACGTCCGTGTCGGGCACGACGCCGAGCACGCGCGCGCCGGGAAACCCGACCTTCTGCGCGCGCAGGTGGCAGGCCGCGTGATACGCGACCTTGCCGAGCTTCTGCGGGAACTCGCGCACGAGCTTCTTCTCGCGGCCGAGCTTCACCAGGAACTCCATGAGGTCGATCGTCGCCGCCGCGACCTCCTTCGCCTCCGGCGTCGGCAGGTACTCCGCCCACTCCTTCTTCATCGTGTAGCCGCACGTCGGTCCGGGCACGACGATCGATCGGCCCGCGCGCACGTGCGGCAGGAGCAGCTCCACGTTGTGCTTGATCTTCTCGGTCGCGGCCTTCACGTCGCCGCCGTCGAGGTTCGGCATCCCGCAGCAGGTCAGGCTCGCGCCGCGATCCTCGCCCACGCCGGGATACCGCACGCGCACGCCGTTGTGCTCGAGCACGCGCACCGTCGCGCGCGCCACGCTCGGCACGTTGTACTCGCCGTAGCAGGTCGCGAAGAGCACGACCTCGCCGTTTTTCCCCGCCTTCTCGGAGGGCTCGTGCCCCTCGAGCCACGCGCCGAACGTCTGCCCTGCCATCGGCGGCAGCGGGAACTCCGCCGAGATGCCCGTCACCTTCTCCTGCACCTTGCGCACGAGGCTCGACGCCAGCACGAGGTTCGAGATCGGCGCCATCACGCCGCCGCCCACGGCGCCGATCGCCTGCGGCTCGCCGAGGATCTTGTCGACGAACGCGATCCCATCCCGCGCGGCGCGGTTCGCTCGCTCGCGGGCCATCAGCCGCGGGAAATCGAGCAGCTCCGACGAGCCCTCGTCGGGCGTGTACGGGCACTTGATATAACAGAGCTTGCACTGCCAGCAGGCGTCGCTGACGGCCTTGATGTCCGCGTCGTCGATGAGCTCTGCGCCCTCGGCGCGGCCCGACTCGATCGCCTTGTCGACGCGGTTGAACAGCTCCGGGAACGAACCGCAGTAGCCGACGCACATGCGGCACTCGTGACAGATCTGGAACGCGCGGCGCAGCTCCGCTTCGAGATCCCGCGCGTCGTAGTAACGCGGATCGTGCGGGCTCGTTGCCGGCGGGGCCTTGGGCTTGCGAGGGATGACGCTCACGGCTTGATCTCGTCTCCGGTTCGTCCGGGCAAAGGGGAGGGCGCGTGTTTCCGCGGCTGGCGCGCGGGAGAGCAGCGTTTGCCGCTCGCCCGCGCGCCGCGCGGCGCGCTCGATCAGCTCAGAAGTCGAGCGAATCGAGGGCCTTCGCGAAGCGGCCCGCGTGCGACTTCTCGGCCTTCGCGAGCGTCTCGAACCACTCGGCGATGTCGTCGAAGCCCTCGTCGCGGGCCGTCTTCGCCATGCCGGGGTACATCGTCTCGTACTCGTGCGTCTCACCGGCGACGGAGGCCTTGAGGTTCTTCTCCGTGTTGCCGATCGGCAGGCCCGTGGCGGGATCGCCGACCGCCTTCAGGTAGTCGAGGTGGCCGTGCGCGTGGCCCGTCTCGCCGTCGGCCGTGTCCTTGAAGAGGCCCGCGATCTCGGGGCGCCCCTCCACGTCCGCGACCTTGGCGAAGTAGAGATAACGGCGGTTCGCCTGCGACTCGCCGGCAAACGCGTCCTTCAGGTTCTGGTGGGTTCTGGTTCCTGCGAGGTTCGCCATGGGTGATCTCGTCTCCTTCGTACTTCCAACGATGGGGAGCAACTGCGTGGTGAAACTAGCGTGGTTTGCCCGCGCGCGCCCGGCCCGACGTGGGCTCGTCCGCGGCGCAGGCCTCGCACAGCCCGCGGTAGATGCGCTCCACGGCGCGCAGGGAGAACCCCGGCGCGGCCGCGCTCACGCTGGGACCGAGCTCTGCGATCGGCTCGCCGTCCGCGCACGAGGGCACGTCGCGCACGAGGCCGCAGCGATCACACACCGCGTGGTTGTGCGGCGTCATGTTCGCGTCGAAGCGCGCCGCGCCTGGCGACAGGCTCAACGACACGCAGAGCCCGGCCTCCGCGAGCGCGTCGAGCGTGTTGTACACGGTCGCGAAGCTCATCGTCGGCATCGCGGGGCGGAGCCGTTCGAAGAGCTCCTGGGCCGTGGGGTGCGTCGGGTCGCCCGCGAGCTCGCGCGCGATGGCCAGCCGTTGCGGCGTCAGCTTGAGGCCGGAGGCCCGGACCCGCGCCAGCGTCTCGGCGAAACGTGCTTCGGCCTCGGGGCACGCGTTCGGCACGTCCGGTGGATACTTAGAATCTTTCTCAGCTGCAAGGGCTCCCGAGTTGAGGAAAATCCCTACAGTTCCCTGCGTGATGGTCCTTCGCCGGGCGGCCGGGCCCGAGAAATCGTGGAGAATCTCACGGGTTTCGCCTGGCGCACGATCCATCGGGGACTCGAACACGCATGGACGGCCTTGCCAGACAAAAATCCCCCTGACATACTGTCGCCCCCTCGCAAACCGGGTCCGCGTACACGTGTACCTGCGCACCGCGAGGAAAACGAAGGACGACAAGGCCCCGCGCGGCCCGGGGGAACAGGGCCCCGCACGACGGAAACGAGAGGACGCGTTCAGAGATGCCTACCGACGCCATTCAGTGCAAACCGCTCGAGGTCGCCGTGGGCGACAAGGGAATCGAGCGCGCGATCAAGCACCTCAAGCGGAAGATGGCCGCCGAGGGCATCCTTCGTGAGCTCAAGAGGCGCCGGCACTACATGAAGCCCTCGGTCAAGCGCCGCAAGAAGGCGTCCGAGGCTGCCCGGCGCCGCCGCAAGCGGTCCAAGATGGACGTGATGCAATAGCCCGGCGGCGCGTCCGCGCGCCCCCGAGGATGTCGACGATGACGCCGGCCGCTCCGCGGAGTCCGGCGTTTCGTCGTTTTGTTCGACCTTGAAACATCTCATTCTCACCACCTCCTACCCGACGAACGAGGCCGACCCTTCCGGCCACTTCGTCCGCGCCGAAGCGCGTGCGCTCGCGCGGCAAGGGCACGAGGTGCACGTCGTCGCGCCGGGAGGATCACCTTTCGACGCACCCACGCGTGATCCCGCGGCGCCCTCGCTCCACGTGCATCCCGCGGGCGGCGGCGCGCTCTTCGGCTGGCCGGGCGCGATCGCGCGCGCGCGGCGTGATCCCGCGCGCCTGCTGCACGCGCTACCGTTTGCCGTCGCGGCGCGTGCGCGTGCGAGCGCGATCGGCGCTGTCGATCGCGCGATCGCGCACTGGATCGTGCCCTCGGCGATCCCGGTGCTCCTCGGTTTTCCCGCGCCGCTCGAGGTCGTTGGTCACGGCGCCGACGTGCGCCTGCTCTGCGCCATGCCAACTGCAGCGCGCCTCTTCCTCGTTCGTGCCCTCCTCGATCGCGACGCCTCCTTCCGCTTCGCCGCGGCCGCCTCCCTCGACGCCCTCTCCCGCGCGCTCCCCGCGCCGCTCGCCGCGCGCCTCGAACGCAAGAGCCGCGTCGAGCCCGTCCTGCTCGACCTCCCCGACGTCACCTCACGCGCCCATGCGCTCCGCGCCTCGCTCGATCTTCCCACGTCCGCGGACAAACTCGTCGTCGCCGCGGGCCGCCTCGTCCCTTCGAAGCGCGTCGACCTCGCGATCGAGGCTGCGACCTCTGCCTCGATGTCGATCGTCGTCGTGGGAGACGGCCCGCTGCGCGCCGAGCTCGAAGCTCTCGCGCGTGGCCGCGCCGCGCATGCGTGGTTCGTCGGCCTCGTGCCGCGGGACGAGGCGCTCGCGTGGATCGCGGCGGCGGACGTTCTCCTGCATGCTTCGGCGGAGGAGGCTGCGCCCACCGTCGTTCGCGAGGCGCGCGCCCTTGGCGTGCCCGTCGTCGCGTGCGCGGCGGGGGACGTCGGCGTGTGGGCGCGGCGCGACCCTCGACTCGTCGTCGCCGCGCCCGACGTCCAGGCCCTTTCGGCCGCGCTTCGGGCCGCCGTGGCTGCGCGTTCGTAGGGCACCTTCCCGAGCTCGTGAGGACGTACAAAAGCGACGAACGAGGCTCTTGCAATCCTCGACAATTCGACTAGGGTGCCGCCTCGCGCTGCGGGGCAAACACCACGCAGAGCGGCTCGGGGCGTAGCGCAGCCTGGTTAGCGCACTTGACTGGGGGTCAAGGGGTCGGTGGTTCAAATCCACTCGCCCCGACAAGGTCCGGAGGATGAAAGTCCTCCGGACCTTTCGGTTTTTTGTGGTCCGGCCGAACGGGACGCTGACGAAGGCCCTTCGCGCTTCGGCGCGTCGAGCCTTCGAGATCCGTCTTGTCCGGGGGTTTGGAGGAAGCGCGGCAATTCGGGCCGCGCAGGCTCATGAGGGGGCTGCCCCAGGCGTCGCGAGCGGTTCGAGCCTGGGAAGGCCGAGCGAGGCGTACTCCGTACGTCGAGCGAGGCCGACCGACGGATCGGGGGCTTGGGGGCGCAGCTCCGCTTGCGGAGCGGAGCCCCCAAACGTCGACCGACGCGCAGCAGCCTGGGGCAGTACCCTCACTTGAAGCCGATACGGAAGTTGACCGGTCCGCAGTCGGGCGCGTCGTCCATCGACAGCGTCGCCTCGTGACGGCCGGGGTCGCCCGTCACCGTGATGCTGCCGCCCGTGCTGCGGTCGCCCTTGTCGCCGATGCCGATCGGCAGGTCGAGCGCCGCGCCCGCGCCGCTCCAGGTCAGGCGCATCGTCGCCGTCGGCTGCTGATCGGCGGGGCTCAGGTTCTCGCCTTTGAACTCGATCACCAGGCGCTCTGCGTTCGCGATGTCCGAACGGAACGTCGCCTTGGCGCCGCAGTCCATGCGGAAGCGGTGCGTATCTCCGCGCTTGATCGACAGCGCGGCGGAGGGCGGAGGCTGGAACGCGTCGCCCTTCTTCGGCGGCGGAACCTTCACGACGATGCAGCCCGTGGACGCCGCGGCGAGGAGACCGAGCGTCGCGATACGCGCGGCCCCGGAAAGAAACGCGGAAACCTTCTTCGACATGACAAGCGCCTCCATCGAGCCCGCCGGCCCCCTCCGCGCCCGTGCGGGTACGAATCGGCGGCTACCATTTCGCGTATAAACGACGTCGGTGGGAAGATCCACTCTTTCACGCTCGCCGTGGCGCGCCGCGCGCGTCGTAGTATCGTCCGCGTCCCATGGCCGAATCCACCCCCGATCTCCGCGACTTGCCCAAGGACCGCGCCTACGACGAATTGGACCGCACGCTCGAAGCCGTCCTCGCGGGCCTCGAAGATCCCATCGCGGTGATGGCCACGATGAGCGCGCTCTTGCATCACGGCTTCGGCCATCTCTGGACCGGCTTCTACCGCGTCGTCGGCCCCGACCTCCTCCGCGTCGGTCCTTATCAAGGCACGCTCGGCTGCCTCGAAATTCCCTTCGGCAAAGGCGTCTGCGGCGCCGCGGCGCGCGAGCGCCTCAGCGTCGTCGTCCCCGATGTCCACGCCTTCCCCGGCCACATCACCTGCGACGGCCGCTCCCGCTCCGAAATCGTCGTCCCGGTCTTCGATGCCTCGGGCGCGCTCCTCGCCGTGCTCGACATCGACTCCGACCGCCCCGCGGCCTTCGACGACGAGGACCGGCGCCGCCTCGAAGCGATCGTCGGCTGGTTCGCCCGCACGCGCTGAGGCTGCATCTTCCCTCTTCGCAGCCCTCCCCGCCTCGCTTACACTCGGCTGCATGCTCCGCCCCACCTTGCGAATGCCGTGCGGATATCCCGACGCGGCGCCGCATCTCCGCGACGAGGCCCGCCTCCTGCAGCGCGAGCTCAAGCGTTGGGCGTATTCCATGAGCCCCGACGGCCAGTTCGGCCCTCGGACCGATGCCGCCGTGCGCCATTTCCAGCGCAAGCGTGGCCTCAAGGATGACGGCGTCGTCGGACCACGCACCTGGGACGCCGTCCTCGATCCCGACGCGAAGGCCATTGGCGCGAGCTTCCAGTATCAGCCCGCGGGCGCCGCGGATCCCACGCCCTCGGCCCCCGCCGCGCCGAAACCCGCGACGCCCGCGCCCGAACCTGCCCCGGCAAACCCCGGCGCGGGCGGGGCCGGATGGATGGCCATCGCGCGCAAGGAAGAGGGCGTCCGCGAGACCTCGGGGCGGGCGGCCAATCCGCGCATTGTCGAGTACCACGCGACGACCACGCTCCGCGCGCAATCGGACGAGATTGCGTGGTGCGCCTCGTTCGTGAACTGGGTCCTCAAGAAGGCCGGCATCAAGGGCACGAACTCGGCCGCCGCGGCGAGCTGGGTGAAATGGGGCGCGCCCACGACCGCGCGCCAGGGCGCGATCGCCGTCATTTACAATGCCCGCGCCGCGAACTCGTCCCTCTCGACCTCCGGCAATCACGTCGGTTTCCTGGTCCGCGAGACGAGCACCCATTACGTGCTCCTCGGCGGCAACCAGTCGAACTCCGTGAAAGAGTCGAGCTTCGCCAAGACGAAATGGCGACTCAAGGCTTATCGCTGGCCGTCTTCCTGATTCTCACCGCTTCGTCGCGGGCCCGCCGAGCGTCTCGTCGAGCGAGCGCGCGGGCGGGCGGCAATCGCGGGGCGAGAGCTCGACCCGCGCGATCCCTTCCACCATGAATCGGTGCTCGCTGCCCTGCGCGTCCCATACCACGACGCGCCGGATGGCCGCGAGATCGCCACGCGCCGCGAGGACACGATCGACCTCGATCCGGGCCCGCACGCAGCCGGGGCGTGGCATTCGCGGGGCCGCCTCGATCACCGCCATCCACGCGCGCGCCGCGTCTGCGCGGACCACGACCTCGAACGCCGCGTCGAGGCCCTCCGCGAGGAGCGCGGTGAGCGCGACGTACGGCGTGTCGTCGATCGTCGACCTCGCAATCACGTAGCCTCGACGCACGAGCGAGGCCTCGCTCCCGTTCGCGAGCAGGATCTCCTCGGCCGGATCGTCCGCGAAGATGCGCACGATGGGCTCGCCGCCGTCCTCGCCCCGCCAAGCGTCCACGAGCTCCGCCGTCTCCTCCACGCGCCCCGCGCGCTCGCGGGTCTTGCGCAATGCCGCGCGGAGCGCCAGCGTGCCCTTGTACAGCGCCGAAAGCTCGGCGACGAGGTCCCCCGCGAGCGCCGCGATCGGCCCAGGACACACGAACCTCGGCGAAAGCGAAAGCGCCTCGTCCCGCAGCCGATCCGCCCCTCCGCCCTTCCTCGTCGGGCCCCCCTCGTCCTGCCGCTCCAGGAGGAGCAGCGGGCACGAAACCCACGGCGCCGGCGGCTCCGTGGAGAGAGATGTATCAGGTCGACAAACAGGGGCCGCGCGCGGCCGGATCGCCCGCGTGTTCGCCCGCCCGAGCGCAATGCCGGACGCGCCTTCCGCCCCGATCGCGGACGCCGGCGCGCCCTCTCTCCACGGGGACACCGGGGCCCCCGCGAGGGCGTAGAGCCATGCCAAACCCGTTGGATCGAGCGCATGGAGCGCGTCGCGCATCTCCGCCGGCATCGACTCCATGCGCGCCCCGATTTCCCGGACGACCCACCCTTCGTGTGGCTTCATGGCCTCCCGCACGGCGTCCCACGCCCGCGCGATCGCCGCCGACCCGCCCCGCGCGTGGGCCTTCTCCAGAAAGCCCCGCGCCTCCTCCTCGTCCGCGCGGATCAATGCGAGGATCCCCGTGCAGCCGAGCAGGAATGGATCCGACCCGCCGTGCTCCGCGGCCTCCCGCAGGTTTCTCCGGGCCACCTCGAACGAGGCCTCGCCCGAAGGCACGCCGAACGCCTGCAGCATCGCGTTGACCCGCAGGAGCGCGAGCCCCGCGCGGCCCAGAATCCGCGGCCTCCGCGGATCGTCCCAGCGCGCGCGCGAGGCCGCCTCCGCGAGCGCCGCGCGCGCCTCGTCCGCGCGACCTTCCAGTTCGAGCACGCGCGCGAGCGAATACGACACGCCCGAAAGGAGCGCGAGCAGCCCCGGCCCCGCGTCGAGCCGGAGCCACACCCGGCCGAGCCGTTCCCGCAGGGCGAAGAGCGCCTCGCTCGACTCCCGCGCCCGCCCGCGCTCGGCGCGCGAGATCGCGTGCGAGCACTCGGCCGCGCAGAGCGCCTCCAGAATCGGCAGGTGAAGCGTCCCCGCGAAGCGCGCGCGCACCGCGGCCATCCGCGCCTCCGCCTCCTCGTGCCGGCCGAGCGCGTCGAGCGCCGTCACCTCATTGCACGCGACGGCCGCGGCGACCTCGAAGAACGGCGTCTCCGTCACGCCCGCGAGCCGCTCCCGCAGCGCCGCGAGCGCCGCCACGGCCTGCGCTCCGTATCCCGCAAGCGAGAGCGTCGCCGCCGCATTCGCAGCCCCGAGCGCAACGAACGCGGGCATCGGCGCCGCCGCGGACGCCTCCGCCCGGCGCGCGAGCTCCATCGCCGCGTCGAGCGCCCGATCATACGCGCCCATGCGCCCGAGCGAGAACACCGCCCCGCAAAGCGACGCCGCTTCCACGGCGCGAGCGCCGTGCCCCTCGGCGCTCGCGGACGCGACGCGGGCCATCGAAAAATGGTTCGCCGCGGTATCGTCCCAGCCGAGCTCCTGGCAGCAGACGCCGGCCGCGTGCGCCGCGTCGGCGAGCACGGCCGCGAGCCACGGCGGCTCGCCCGTCAGGCGCATCTCCTCGGCGAGCTCGAGCGCCATCCCGAGGTGCTTGCATGCGTCGGCCCACTCCTCGCGGCCCGCGTGGAGCTTTCCTTGCCGGTACGACGCCAGAAGCACGCACGTGAGGAACTCGCGATCCTCGAATCGCCGCGGGAAGAAGCGCCGGATCACCTCGCCGTAATCGGAGCCACCCGGCTCGCCGGACTCGACCGCGAGATCCCCGAGCGCGACGAGGGCCCGCGCCGCGTCCCGCGCGCCCCCCTCGTCGCGGATCTCGCCACGCGCGATCTCCAGGTACGCCTTGCGCGCGGCGCGATGATTCCCCTCGGCCCGCAGCGCCGCCGCGCGGACGAACGGGTCTCCCTCGATGAGCCGCACGCTCTGCGGCGTGCGCGCGCTCGAGGGCGACGAGCCCCGGTCCTCCACGACGAGCTTCGACGAAGGCGGCGGCGACGAATCCGGCCCGACGCGCCCGCGCCGCGCCTCGATCGCGGCCCAGAGATCCCGCGAGCTCGGCCGCGCCGCCTCGCCCACGTCGAGCGGGCTCTGGCGCCGGAGGCATTGCACGAACCGCAGATAGGCGTGGGCGAGGCTCTTCGGATCCGCGGCCGACTCGACCTCCGCCGCGATCATCGCGCCCCGCGCGGCGCGCTCGTTCCAGGGGATCGTCGCGAGCGCGAGGTAGGGCCCGAGATCCCGCCCCATCACGTTCGTCGTCTCGTAGATCAGCCCTTCGAGCTGCTCCTTGGCCTCTTGCACGAACGCGCGCCCGCCCTCGCCCTCCTCCACGCGCACGAGCAGCGGAAACAGCGGGAGCGGCCGACTCGCGTCCACGAGCGCGCGCCGCGCGTGAGCGAACCTGCCGAGATCGATCGCCTCCTCCAGCGACGCGTCATCCACGAGCAGCACGAGTTTGTCCACGAGGTGCGCGGCGAGCAGCGCAGTCGCCTCGGTCCGGCCCGAGGGCACGTTCACGAGCACCTCGTCGTACCGGGCCCGCAATGCGCGCCCGAGCGGGGCGAGCAGCCACGAACACTCCTCGATGACCCGCGCTCGCGTCACCGCCGATCGCGACCCCTCGGCGGGCCAGTAAAACAGCTCGGCCGGCGCTCCGCCGAGCTTCAGGGGCACCACGCGGATGCCCGCGCTGCCGCCTTCGAGCTGCATGATCCCCGCGCGCACGACGGCCTCGGGCGGAGCTTCCCGCCCGCGCCCGGACAGGAGCGGCGAGACCGCGGCGCGCACGCCTTCGAAGAAATCGACGACGCCCGCACCCCTGCGCCCCTCGCCTCGCCCCTGAAAATATCGCTCCAGCGCGGGCTCGTCGACCGCCAGATCCACGATGAGGACGCGCTTGCCTTTTTGCGCCAGCAGCGCGCCCACATTGGCCACGGCCATCGCGCGCCCGACGCCTCCGCGTGCCGAAGCGATCCCGACGATGATCCCCTGCCGATCGCTCACGCCGCCCTCGTCCCGTCCCCTCCCCGCGCCCGGGAATCCGACGGGCCCCGGACTCTACCGGACCGGGGTATCGCCTGGCAATAGATGCCCCGCTTTGGTGAGCGTTCTTCCAGCCAATGACGCATGCTCCGGGCATCGGTATCTCGACGAACCGCCGCTCCGGTGCTTACCTCGCGCGGCCAGGAAACGCAGAGGAGACGAGCCGTGGATCCGAGAGAGAGCCAAGCGACCCCCGAAGGCGCCATCGTGGTAAACGACCGCGTCCACGTCCCCCCGTCCGCCCTCACAGTGACGACGGCGCGCTCCTCCGGCCCCGGCGGTCAAAACGTCAACAAGGTCGAGTCCAAGGTCGACGTCCGGGTCGATCTCGGCGCGATCGTGGGCCTCGACGACGGCGCGCGGGCACGGCTCCTCGCAGCGGTGCGGACGCGCCTCGACGCCGAGGGCAAGCTGCGCATCACGAGCCAGAGGACGCGGGATCAACTGAAGAACCTGGCGGACGCACACGAAAAGATCCGCGCGCTCGTCGCAGCAGCCCTCGTCGCGCCCAAACCACGCAAGCCCACGCGCCCCACCCGCGGCGCAGTCGAGCGGCGCCTCGACGAAAAGAAACGCGCCGGGGAACGCAAACGGTCACGCGCCGGCCGCGGCGAGGATTGATCGAAGCGCTTCGCTGGGGCTTTGCCCCAGGCCCCACCAGGAGCTATCCGCTCCTGGACCTGGACCAGCGCAAGCGCTGGACTCGTGGTCGATGAACTGCGCGATGCGCAGTTCATCGAACGGGCCGATGCAAGACCACGAGCGACGCTGCCAACCAAGACAGCAGCGCTGAAGGTTCAACCAGCGAGGCGGTCCCACCGGCCTGTGGGAAGAACTGCGCGGCGCGCAGTTCTTCCCCAAATGGTCCAGGGCTGGCCCTGGTCCGGGTCGAGGGGCGGATAGCCCCCGCGGGGTCCGGGGCGGAGCCCTGGCGCGGCGGCCTCCCGAGGGTCGTCCTACGGCGCGTCCGCTCCCTGCGACCCGTCCTGGATGGGCACGGAGACGTGCTCGTGCACGATGAGCCATTGCCCGTCGCGCCATGCCCATACCACGGTCCAGCGTGCGTCGAACGACTCTGTCATGCCGTCTTGGAACGTGATGTCGAAATGCACGACGGTGGCGCCCAATGCGTGGTTTCCTTGAACGTCGATCCGGGCGTCGTCGCGGACCTTGGCTTTCAGGCTGGTGAACTGCCCGAGAAGTTCCTTCACACCCTTCTCGTAGGCTGTCCAGCCTCGGTGCTCGAGGGGCGTGAAATCGAAGAAAACGAGGCCATCGTCCTTCGCGTAGAATTGGGCGGTTTTCTGCGGATCGAGGGTGCTCCAGGCGTCCCACGTGCGCTGCATGAGCTCTGTGGTGGGCTTCTCGGGCGCGCTTTGCTCCGGCTCGGAGGTTTTGGCCTTCTTGCAGCCCATGGGCGCCGTGACGAGCGCTGGAATCGATAGCGCGGCGGCCAGGGAGAGTCCGGCGAGGAGAGAAGAGCGAACCTTTTTCATGCGCGTCGCCTCCTGCGAATCGCGGCGAGCCGATGCACGCAGCGGGCCGCCGGCCGGGGCCGCTTGGACGAAAATTCGACGCTTTCAGCCCGAGAGGAACCGGAAAGAGGCGATCGGGAGAACCGGCGTCGTCAATTCAGGAGAAGCCCGACCCGTCGAAGAAACCTATGCTTTCAGGAGGGAAGACCTATTGCAGTGGCTTGTTGACATCGCGTCGATATGTCACGTAATGTAAGCGCACACAGTCGAGTCGCTGACGGCGCCGTGGCAACCACGGGAGGACGGGATGGGGACGGGGTTGGGATCGTCTTGCCGATCGCATGACGAGGGCGGGGCGCTCCTCGACCTTGCGCTTCGTGCGTCGGGCGCGGGACATTGGTCCTGGGACCTGGGGGCGCAGGAGGGCTACTGGTCCGACGAAGTGTACCGCATGTTCGGGCAGCTCCCAGCCGCGGACGGGGGCTTGGTGTCGGGCGAGATCTGGCGCAAGGCCGTCCATCCCGAGGATCTTGCGCCCACGCAGGCGCGCTTCGCGGCGGCCTTCGTGGAGGGCGACGAGTTCGTCTCCGAATATCGCATTCGGCGATCCGACGGCGCCATCCGGTGGATTCGATCGCGGGGACGTGTCCTCCGGGACGACCCTGGACGGCCGCGCATGATCGGCGTATCGCTCGACGTCACGCCGGAGAAAACCCAGGAAGCTCGGCTCCGCGCCAGCGAAGAGCGGTTCGAGACGGCGGTCGAGAGCTCCCTCGACGCGGTCGGCATTTATTCGGCCGTGCGTGACGCGTCCGGCGCCATCGTCGATTTTCGCACCGATTACGTCAACGCCGCCGCGTGCGAGCTCGGCCGGATGTCGCGCGAGGCGCAGATTGGCAGGACGCTGCGCGAGCTCTACCCCGCCCCGCGCGCCGCGCGTGGCATCGCGCACTATGCCCGGGTCGTCGAGACGGGCGAGCCCCTCTTCAAGGAGGCCTTCCATTACGAGGACGAGAACGACGACCCCGAAGGGCGCCTCGAGCGCGTCTACGACCTGCGCGTGGTCCGCATGGGCGACGGGTTTCTGGCCACGTGGCGCGACATCACCCCTCGCGTGCGCAGCGAGCAGGAGGTCCGCCAAACCAAGGAGATGCTCCAATCGCTGATCGACAACTCCGCGGCGTCCATCTTCGTCAAGGACGCGAACGGCCGTTTCCTCCTCGCGAACCCGCGCACGCAGGCGAACTTCGGGCTGCCCCTCGATCGAATCCTCGGAAAGACCGACCACGAGCTCGTCGCTCCCGCCATTGCCGACGCCTTCCGCCAGAACGACCTCGACGTGATCCGCTCCGAGCGCGTGATCGAGCGCGAGGAGGAGATGGTCATCGACGGCAAGGTCCACACCTTCCTCTCGCTCAAGTTTCCGCTGCGGGATCGCCACGGCAAACCTTACGCCGTCTGCGGCGTGGCGACGGACATCACGGATCGAAAACGATTCGAGGAGGCGCTGCGCGAGAGCGAATTGCGCTTCCGCAACATGGCGGACACCGCCCCCGTGATCATCTGGGTCACCGAGGCGGACGGCGCCAAGAGCTTTCTCAGCCAGCGCTGGTATGATTTCACCGGCCAACCCCCGGAGCGCGCCCTCGGTCGCGGCTGGCTCGAGGCGCTCCACCCGAGTGACCGCGACGAGATAGCGGCCCAGTTCCTCGCGGCCTCGCGCCTCTGCGAAACCATCCGGTTCGAATACCGCTTGCGGCGGAAGGACGGCGAATACCGCTGGGTGCTCGACTCGGCGACCCCGCGGTTCGGCCCGCGGGGCGATTTTCGCGGGTATGTCGGCTCGGTGGTGGACATCAGCGAGCGCAAGCGGCTCGAAGACGGCCTCCGCGCGAGCGAGGAGCGGGCGCGGGCACGAGCCCACGAGATGGAGGCGATGATGGACGCGACGCCCGCCGCGATCTGGATCGCGCATGATCCGCAATGCCACCTCATCACCGGCAGCCGCACCGCGTACGAGATGATGCGCGTCCCGCTCGGGCAGACGAACATCTCGAAGACGGGGGCGGAGGGCGACACCGTCCCGCACCTGCGGATCTTCCGGGACGGCCAGGAGGTCCGCCCCGAGGATCTGCCCATCCAGCGAGCCGCGCGTGGAGAACCGGCGCGCGATTGGGAGGAGGAAATCGTCTTCGACGACGGGGACCGCATCACCATCTTCGGCAGCGCCGTCCCGCTGCGCGGCCCGAACGGCGAGGTGCGCGGCTCCATCGGGGCCTTCGTCGACATCACGGCGTTCAAGAGGGCCGAGGCGGCGCTGCACAGCGAAAGGCAGCGGACGGAGGAGGCGCTCCGGGCCGCGGACCGCCGCAAAGACGAGTTTCTGGCCATGCTCTCGCACGAGCTCCGAAATCCCCTCGCGACGATTCGCAATGCGGTCTCCGTGCTCCGCTGCACGCGCTCGGAGAGCGCGCGCGTCGAGCGGCTGCACGACATGATCGACCGCCAATCCGAGCAGCTCGCGCGGATGGTCGACGACCTGCTCGACGTCGGTCGAATCACGCAGGGAAAGCTGAGCCTCCGCAAGGAGCGCATCGAGCTTGGTGCGATCGTGAGCCGCGCGGTCGAGACGAGCCGCCCGCTCATCGACGCGGCCGGGCATACGCTCTCCCTCAAGCTGCCCGGGGGCCCCATCGTGCTCGAAGGGGATCTCGGCCGGCTCTCGCAGGTCCTCTCGAACCTCCTCAACAACGCGGCGAAATACACCGAGAGCCGGGGCCTCATCCGGCTCGCGGCCGAGGTCCGGGACGACGAGGTCGAGATCCGGGTGGAGGACAATGGAATCGGCATCGCGCCCGACGTCTTGCCCCATGTCTTCGACCTCTTCACGCAAGCGAGCCGCGCCATCGACCGCGCGCAGGGCGGCCTCGGCATCGGCCTCACGCTGGTGCGCACGCTCGTGGAAATGCACGGCGGCAAGGTCTCGGCGCGCAGCGGCGGCATGGGCCAGGGCGCCGAATTCACCTTGCGCCTGCCGATATGCCACGCCGCGAGGGCAGAAGAGCGCGCCGCGCCGATGAGCGCGGAGCGCGAGCTTTCGCCGCGGAGCGCGCACCGCCGCGTCCTCGTCGTCGACGACAACGTCGACGCCGCGGAGAGCCTGGCCCTCATGCTCGGCTACCTCGGGCACGAGACCCGCGTCGCGCACGACGGGCCGAGCACGCTCGAGATCGCCGCGGCGTTCCTGCCGGAGGTCGTCCTGCTCGACATTGGCCTGCCGGGGATCGACGGCTACGAGGTCGCGCGCCGCCTGCGCGCGCAGCGCGAGACGCGTGCGGCGCTCCTCATCGCGCTCACGGGGTACGGGCAGGAGGAGGATCGAAGGCGGGCGCGACGGGCCGGCTTCGACCACCACCTCACGAAGCCGGTCGACCACGACCGGCTGCTCTCCCTCATCGACACGATGGCGGCCGCGGTCGACGTCTCCGCCTGACGTAACGAGACTCCGAACGCGACCTTCCCTTCTCCGCCCCCCCTCGTGCAACATGCGCGGACGGAGCAGGTGCATGCAGCGCGTGATCGATGCCTTCTGGGAGCGACTCGAGGACAACGTCACGGAGTCGTGCACGCGCGTGACCGCGGCGAACATCCCTTTTTATCGGGACATGACGCTGGCGGAGCGGCACGGGACGCTCAAGCGGGCGTTCGAGGCGATGGGCCACGACCTCGCGGCGAGCGAAGCGCAGACGTTCCCGGCGCTCTTGCGGAAGCTCGGGGAGCAACGCTCGGGGCTCGGCGTCACCATCACGGACGTCCTCCGGGCCATGCTCATCGGCTTCGAGGTCGTGACCGAGGATTTCGCGACCTTCTTCGCCGAAGACCTCGAGGCGCGCCTCCACTGGGAGCGGGTCCGCGCGCGCGTGAGTTACATGAGCGCGGCGGCCCTCGCGGACGCGTATCTCGCGGCGCGCGAGAGGCTCGTGCGCGCGCAGGCCGAGGAGATCGTGCAGCTCTCGGCGCGGGTGCTCCCGCTCTACCCGGGGATCCTCGTCTTGCCGCTCGTCGGGGCGATCGACGCCACGCGCGCGGCGCACCTCACGCCGCTCTTGCTCCAGGCCGTCGTGGAGAACCAAGCCCGGGTCGTCTTGCTCGACGTGACGGGTTTGCCCACGGCCATCGCGGAGACGGCCGAGCATTTGATGGGCGCGGCGCGGGGCGTCGAATTGCTGGGGGCGACGCCGATCCTCGTGGGCGTGCGGCCACACATGGCGCGCGCGATGGTCGAGGCCGGGGTCGACCTCGGAGGGCTCCGGTCCCGCGCGGACCTTTCGAGCGGGCTGCGTGATGCGCTCGACCAGCTCGGCCTCGCGATTGCACGCAAGCGCTAGCCCATCGAACCGTTTGGCGATCGGGCTCGCCCCTGCTCGCGACATGCGTGATCACGCAACTTCGACCTGCGTGATCACGCAAGCTCGCTCTTGCGTGGTTGCGCAAGCGGCAGCCGGGAGGGGGCCGCTCGTTGGTGTCCCTCCGAGGCGGAGGAGCGGGCAGCACGCCTCGGGGACAAAACAAAAAAAAGCCGAGCGGTCGTGAAACCGCTCGGCATGTGTGGGGAGCCAATGTTTTGTATCGAAGGGCCGTTCAGGCCATGGGCTTAGCAGAGCAGGAAGAAAGTGACGCGCGCGAAGTCTCCTTGCGGCACCTGGGTGCTGATGGGGATGAGATCGGCGGCGGAGCTCGGCAGGCCGCGCTCGCCGGCCGGCTGGAGCTCGAACTTCGCGTTGATGAGATCGGTCGACTTCTTGCCGATACAATACTTGCCCTGATTGGTCATCATCACGTCGTTGAGCTGCTCCTTCAGGTCACCGAGGGACGCTCCTTTCCAGGTGGATACCTTGACCTGATTCCCGAAGTGATCCCCTACCTTGTCGCGCTCGAAGAAGACGAGCTCTGCTCCTTTGTTCGTCTCGACCGTGTAGAGGTAAAGCCGCCGGTCCTGAATCGACAGATTCGCGTCGCTCACCTTTTGGGCGAGGTCCTTGGCATTCCCGTAGAACGTGTGCGCCTCGGGGGTACGCGAGTTGATGACGCAGACCTCGCGGACCTTCGCCGCGGGCGCCGCCTCGGGCGCCCCGTACGCAAACCCCGTCGTGGCCAGCATCGTCGCAGGCAAGACCCATTTCATGACATTGGCCGATAGCCGCATGATGTCCTCCTCGTACGTCGACCTTCTCGACCGTACGGGAACCGCCCTCCGCAAGGCACATGCCACCCTGGACATAGCCGACGACGCTCGGACGATCCCGACGCTGCCAATGCTTCGGGCTCTCCGCTCGACGGGAGGAAGGGCGCATGCATGCTGGGCGCGAGGAGGAGGCGAGCGATGGGCATCGATTTCGACGAGGCACGACGGAGGTGGGACGCGAGCGCGGAGAAAGAGGAGGAATGGCTGCGCTCGCCCTCGGTCAACCGGGCGCTGCGGTTTCGTGAAATCGAGCGGCGCCTCGCTTCCGTGCGAACCATCCTGGACGTCGGGGGAGGCACGGGCGCCTTCTCCCTTCCCCTCGCGCAGCGCGGATTCGAAGTCGTCCACGTGGACTTCTCGCCGGCCATGTTGGACCTTGCGCGCCGCAAGGCCGGAGGGGCCACGAACATCCGGTTCGTGGAGGCCAATGCAATCGACCTATCCATGTTCCCGGATCGATCCTTCGACCTCGTGCTGAACACGGATGGACCCGTCTCGGGGGCCGGCGCGGAGGCAGAGCGGGTGCTCCGCGAGAGCTGTCGTGTCACGCGAAAGACGCTGATCGTGACGGCAGCCCACAGCGCGTGGGCTTTCCTGCGAAGGATCCGCAATCGCCCTGTCCCCGCGGAGATCCGCACCTTCCTGCCCGCCGAGCTCAAAGGGACGCTCTCAGCGCTCGGAATGACGGTGCTCCGCGCCGGCGGGCTCGGCTCGCTCGCGCACCTGTGCGGGGACGATTTCGTGAAGGGCGTCCTCGCGAATCCCGATTCCGTCGAGCCTTTCCTGGACGAATGCGAGCGCTTCGACCGCGACATCCTGCCGGACGGGCCGGGGACCTACGACGATACGGGGCTCATCGCGGTCGCCGAGAGCGCTTGATCCGGCAAATCCGCGGCGAAGCTCTGCCAATCCGCGTGCGCGCGGAGCTTCGCCACGACGATCGGCAGCGGATGCGCATACACCGCGGGATCGGTCGCCTCGCCTGGCTCCGTCGCGACGTAGGCCAGCCGTTCGTGGGGCGGCTCGAAGGCCGTGTCGATGCCGGGCTTGTTGCCGCGCGCGTCGATCCGATACCAGCCGAGGCCCGGCAGGTGGACGGCATTGAAGCCGTGCAGGCAAAAGCCCGATGCATGAGCGAGCCGCTGATACCCGAGCCCCGCGGGGAGGCCGCTGGCGCGCAGCAGGGCCGCAAGCAGGTGGCTCTTGGCATAGCAGAAGCCGACGCGATGGCGCAGCACCTCGGACGCCGTGCACGTGAGCGGCCCGGCCTGGATGTCGAGGGTATGGCGCACCTCGTCGCGCACCCACGTGAAGCAACGCCGCGCGATCTCGATCGGCCCTTCGGCCCCCTGCGAAAGCGCGGCCGCCTGCGCGCGCACCTCGGGATGTTGCCAATCGATGACGTCGGTCGTGGCCAGGTAGTCGTTCGCCATTCCTTCTTCGCGGTCGTACACCGAGCTCACAACCTGCGCAAGGCCTCCGCGAGCCCGCGCGACAGCGACGAATACGTCGCCAAACCCGACACGTCGAACCCGCTCGTCACGAGCTTCCTCGCCCCGGCCGCGCCGATCCCCGTCACGATCACGCTGGCGCCGACGAGCTTCACGGCGGCGATCACGTCGAGCATGGCGCGCAGCGCGACGGCGTCGAGCTTCGAGACCCCGGTCACGTCGAGCAGGAGCAGCCGCGCGCCGCTCTCGACGACGGCCGAAAGCACGCGCCCGCAAAAACGCGCCGCCCGCTCCTCGTCGAAGGGGCCGACGAGGGGCGTCAGGAGCAGCCCTTCCCGGAGCGCGAGAATGGGCGCGCCGCGCTCCAGCAGCTCGTCGGCTTGCAGCTCGATGATGCTGCGGGCGGCTTCGAGGGCCTCGATCTGCACGCGGAGGCTGGCGTTCGCGTGTTCGATCTCGCGGGTGCGCTCGTGCACGCGCTCTTCGAGCTCCTCGCGGGCGCGGACGAGCTCGGCTTCGGTGCGTTTTCGCTCGGAGATGTCGCGAATCACGCTGACGAGCGTCCTGCCCTCGTCGACACGTTTCGTGCTCACCTCGACGGGGAACGTGCTGCCGTCCCGGCGCCGATGCGACGTTTCGAAGAGCAGCCCTTCGCAGAGCGCGCGCGCCAATTGCTGTCCGATGTCGGCCTGGGTGCCGGGATCGCGCAGATCGCGGATGGAGAGCGCGCGCAGCTCGTCCTGCGAATAACCATAAGCGTGGGAAGCGGCCGGGTTTGCTTCGAGGATCCGGCCGTCGTTCCCGATGAAGAGGATGATGTCCCGCGCCTCCCCGAGGAGCGCTTCGTAAGGTAGCCTCATGGTCCCACCCGAGGGCCCTCTCTTACAAGGGTCGCTCGGGCCGATCCATCAGAAATTCGTCACGGCGGGTGGGAATGACGTTACGCACTGGAACGATCCAGGCGGATGGAAGGGGTGCGGCCTCCTGGAAGGACCTTCCCGAACGGGTCGAAAGCATAATGGGACAGGTCCTTCGACCTCGGCGAGGCGGATGAAACCACCTTCCCGGGGTCGCCCGAGTGCCCGGATCTTGTTTACCTTACAATCTGACAGGTGCGGGGAGGGGTTTTGGGGTGGTTCGAAGGCGGTTCGGGGGGTCGATCGACCTCCCGCGGGTGGTTTTGATCAGCCTGGCTGGATGGATTCAGTGCCCGCGGGTGGTTGGACGTTGCTGCCGCGGCGGGCGGCGGCTTCGCGATAGGCGTCGAGGGGGCGGAGGGCGGAGCGGGCGGCGGTGACGCTGGATTCGTCGTCCTCGTCGACGGAGGCGCAGACCTTGGTGGCGTATTCGACGATGGCGCGCCCCATGGCGCGGACGTGGTCGGCGAGGTTGACGCCTTCGGCTTGCTCGCGGAGGAGAACGCCCTGCACCATGGCGCCATACTGCTCGTGCTGGGCGCGAACGTTGTCGAGGAAGATCTTGCCGGCGATACGATCGATGTCCTTTTCGAGCCCCTCCTCGTCGATCCGCTTGAGGATGGTGTCGGCGGTGGACCATTGCACCGCAAACGTGTCCTTGAGGAAGGAGAGACCGTCGGGCCCAAAGAGAATGGTCACGAGCTCTGCGGCGCGCTTGGCGTCCTGGTATTTGGCGACCGGGAGGTCGGCGTATGCGAGGAGGCGCATGCGCAGGGCGCCCCAGGAGGCGTCGCCGGCTTGATCGATGAGGCGCGCGGCGTCGTCGGAGACCTTGCCGAGGGCTTTTTGGCGGATGGCGAGGGCGGTTTGGGCCTTGTCGGCCGTGGTGTTGATTTTGGCGGCGGATTTCAGGAGGGCCGCGGAGGCGTCCTTCGGGCAGGCGGCGAAGAGGGCGCGGCTGAGGGTAATGCCGGCCTCGGCGGTCATGATGGGGGCGCGGACGTAGAGGGTGGGATCCGGGGGATCGAGGGACATGGTGGGGGAGGATACGGGAGGTGGGGGTGGGAGGGGAAGAGGGATTTGTACGGGGTTGCTCAGTTGAGCTTGGGGTTGCCGGGAGAGGGGGGCTTGAGGTGGGGAGGGAGGCCACGGGCGCCTGTCAGGTCAGCGTCTTTCAGGTTCGCACGTTGCAGGTTCGCGCCTTGCAGCATCGCGCCTACCAGGTTCGCGCCTAGCAGGTTCGCGCGTTGCAGGTTCGCGCCTTGCAGGTTCGCGCCTACCAGGTGCGCGCGGAACAGGTTCGCGCCTTCCAGGTCCGCGCCTACCAGGTGCGCGCGGAACAGGTCCGCGCGTTGCAGGTCCGCGCCTTCCAGGTTCGCGCCTTCCAGGTTCGCGCCTTCCAGGTTCGCGCCTTGCAGCATCGCGCCTACCAGGGTTGCATTCTGCAAATTTGCGCGAACAAGATCGCGGGAATGAAGAATGCATAGCGCCAGATCGAGCCAATCGAGACAGTCAAGGACGAGCCTGCTTCCCGCACCACGCTGTCCGAGCAGCCTGACAATCCAGGCTCCAGCGCTCTCCGGATCCGGCCACTTCACTTCGCTGACTTCCTGCGTGGCCCGCGCACACGCGCACAAGCTCGCGAGGAGCGCCTCCTCTGCGTTCCGGGCTTGGCGAACATCCTCGGCGAACGTCAACAGGCGAGGGGAAATGGCTTGCATGGGCATCCCCGTCCGCAGCATTCGTTCGATGACCCGCGCCAGCATCCCCTGCCATATCCGAGCCTTCTCGGCCCCTGCGAGCGTGACCTGATCACATAGAAACCGATGGATGCTCCCATCCATGGCAGTCGGGCCACAAAGCGTCACCCAATGCCGTAGCGCGTCCCCTTCGTCCCAGCCCCCCTCCCCTGCCTCGTGCCTCTCCAGCTCTCCCTGCATGCGAATGAGTAGCCGCTCGATCCGCAGCGCCACGAGGTACTCGCTAAAGCTCTTGTGCGTGAACTCGAACGCCTC
Source organism: Polyangium sp. 6x1 (assembly GCF_029946515.1). Lineage (GTDB taxonomy): Bacteria > Myxococcota_A > Polyangia > Polyangiales > Polyangiaceae > Polyangium. The sequence continues at coordinate 45,317 of NZ_JARZHH010000032.1, read as the reverse complement.
ATCTCCACCAGCCGTACGGCCCGCCTGTCGGAAATAGAACGCGAGCAGAAGCTGCATCACTCCGGAGCCCCGTCGGTCCTCGCAATCTTTCACGAATTGCTTGAACTTCCCTTCCAGGGAAAGGCGGGTGCCTATCTCCGCTACGGTCGCCGTTCGTCCGTTGCCGTGCCACGCCGCGACGGCAATCTCCTCCAGGGCGCGCCCGAAATCGCGTCGCTCGAATGCTCGTGTCGCAGGGTGGGGAGACCGGCCAGCATAGGCCCGCTCGTAGACTTCATCTAGCAGATCGCCGTAGATGAGATTCCGGTTGACGTTCTTCGAGAAGTCGATGTTCCCCCGTGCATAGCTCCGGGCAACCAGATAGCCGAGCAGCGGCTGCGCGGTAACTTCATCCAGATCTTGCCGATATAGTTCCTCGGGCATGTCCGCGTACGTGCCCCCCGTGGCTGCCGCAAAGCCCCTCCACCAGGCATCCCGCTGGTCCTCTGCCAGGAACTCCTTCGGATCCACATACGCCTCTCTCCGCCTTTCGTGCTCGGGGACGTAGTACGGCAGCAGCGTCAGCACCTGCCCCGCCTTGCGCAGCAGGTCACTTCCCTGCTGCACGGCCACCTCGCGCCCCTCAACCAGGATCTGTACCCGCAGCCGCTCGTGGTTGCGCCGCTCCACATACCGCCGCGCCTCCTCCAGGAACCACCGCGCCCGCTCTGCTCCGGTCTTCCCCTGCATCGATAGCTCGTCCAGCCCATCGAAGATCAGGAGCACTCGCTCCTCTCCTCTTTGCTGATCGAGCGGGTTGTCCGGCAAGCATTCCGTATCTCGAACGAATTTGCCCACAATGTCCGCGATGTCGCCCTGCGGATCCACGCGATGCATGGGCACCAGCAGCACCCGCTTCCCCTTGGCGGCCAGCTTCGCCGCGAACATCTTCGCGAACGACGATTTGCCGGATCCCGGTCCGCCACAGATCACGCGCAACGCATCGTCCTTGTCACCTCGCTCGACCCAGGCCCCGAGCTCATCATTGAGCTGCACCACGATACGCCGAACCTTGTCCCGCAGGATTCCTCGCGACGCTTCCGTTTCCCTATCCTTCCCCTCCTCCACCCGTTGCTCGAAAAACGCACGCGGTGGCACATAGACGAGCGCCAAACCAAACGCCTCATCCAGCATCCGCTCATTGATCGACCGATTCAACCGAGCTGCATACGCGTGCCACGCCCGCTCCCGCTCGGCCGCGGGTGTGAACGGCGTGTCGAATGCGCCCTTTACCTTCGCGTATGCCTCGGGGCGGCGCCCCCACTCCTCGTGCAGCGCTTGCACGAAATAGCTCGGAAGCCGACCGCTCACCGCGCGGCTTGCGGCATCGGGCAAATCATGTTTCCGAAGCCACTCCTCGAACGTCGGCGCGATCATACGAAGGAGCGGAAAGTCTTCGGGCCGCTCGAAGAACTTCGAGTCGATCGCGAGTTCCTGCTCCGCAAGCGCCACCTTCAACGTTTCCCCGAGAACCTCGGGGTCCCCGACCGGCTGGATCGTCAACGTCTCCGCCAGCTCCCGCACGAGCTCACGCATCGCCTGCACGAGCGACCGGAACACGAGCTCCCACGCCAGCTCCTCGGGCTTCGTCTCCAGCCCGAGCGACACGGCAGCATCCGCCCCCGCGAGCCCGACCTCGGACCAGTTCTGCGTGACGCCCCCCGCGACCCCGCGCCCCAGCGCCTTGAACAGCTCCTTGATGTTGAGCGAAAGCGGCTTGTTCCAGATCGAAATCGGCTTCGTCAACGCGACCGAGGTGCCCTTCCTCTTCCCCATCCTCGCCGCTTCGCCCACCGCCGCACGCGCGTCAAGCACGTGCCCCCTTGCTCCTCCCCTTCCCCTGTGAAACCCTGCGCCCGATGCCCGACCCGCGGCTGCTTCCTCCCGATCCGCTGGCGTTCGTCCAGCGCTGCGTCCGGTCGGGGAGCATCCTCTGGACGCATCACGTGAACATGCGCTTCGGTCAGCGCCGCGTCACGCGTGACATGGTCCTCGATGCGGTCGACTCGTTCGAGATCATCGAGGCGTACCCGGACGACAAGTATCTGCCGAGCTATCTCGTCCGCGGCGAGCAAGCTTCGAGCGTGTTCCACGTGCTCTTCGCGGTCGATGTGGCAGAAGAGAACGTGCGGGTCGTGACGGCCTACCTTCCCGATCCCGCAAAGTGGGACCCCGGTTTCCGACGACGGAGGCAACGCCCATGATGTGCACCACCTGCGGCAGCGACCTGGAGGAACGGGTCACCGATCTCCCGTTCAAGCTCGGGGATCGCTCCATCGTCATCATCAAGGACGTACCCGTCCTCCAATGCCCCCACTGCCACGCCTACCTCCTGCGTGACCCCGTGATGGCCGAGGTCGAACGGCTCCTCGAATCCACGAACGAGGGCGCAGAGCTCGCCATCCTCCGCTACGCAGCCTGACACTCCGTCTTCGCAACCCCTCGAAACCATTCACCTACTTTTTGCTGCGCTCGCGCCCCCACCTCTGATACCATCGCGGTCGAGCCATGACCCAGCTTGCCGCGCGTGTTGGTGATGCGCACACCTGTCCGGCGCATGTCGGGGGGCCGATTCTGCCGCCGGGGTGTCCAACCGTCGTCATTGGGGGACAGGCGGCCGCGCGGATCGACGACCTCTGCCAATGCCAGGGCCCGACGGACGTCATCAAGACAGGCGCGCCCACCGTGCTCATCGGCGGCAAACCCGCGGCGCGCAAGGGCGACCTCACGCGGCACGACGGCGTCGTGGCCATGGGGTTTGCCACGGTCCTCATCGGACCCCTCGCGCCCGGCGACGCGGTGGCCTCGCTCTTCACCGACGAATATCTGTCCACGCTCGTCGGCAAAGAATGGCAAGGGGCGAATACCGAAAAACTGAAGAAGGCGATGGAGACGCTCTGGGAGCATCGCCACGACCCGGACAACCCCGCGGTCGCCGAGGCCCTGAAGGACATCGCCGAGGCGCGCGGCAAACCCCTCGATCAGATCCAGCAGGATTGGCAGAGATATCAGGCCGCGCTCGCCGAGCAGGAGCGGATCGCCGCCGAGAAGGGCATCGATCCGCCGCCCGGTATCAACAACTTCCTGCACGGCGATTTCATGGGGTCCACGTCGCAGCTCCGGTATGGCCAGGTCGCCGGGGATGCGCTGGGGATGGATCCCGTGTTTGGCTCGCTCTTGAACCCGACGGGTGGGCTCGTCGGTCCGGGCAATGCGGCGGTCGACGGCAACGACTCCGCGATCGGGTATCACGGCGCGGTCCACGATGCCGGCGGATATCTGTACAATTATCACAATCAGGGCCCCGGATATGATTACCTCGGGCTCGAAGGGCGCGACACGTCGAGCCCGCTCTCCGGGCAGCGGGCCGGGATCTCGTACTGGCGTGACCAGCTCCCCGATCGCAGCGGCGGACAGAAATTCACCGACGGCGCGGGCGACGTGATCATGGATGGAGTCGTCGGGACCGTCGACGGGGTCTCGAACGCCTGGGAGACCACGAAAGACGTGGTCGGAGACGCGTACAACGGCGCCAAGGATTGGGCCTCCGACACCTGGAACAGCCTGTGGGATTAGGGCGACCGATGAAATCTTTCACGCTCGAAATCGAGGAGCTCGCGACCCTCGCCGGATTTCTGAACGCGAAGAAGCTCGTCGGCCTCGACGCATCGCTTTTCTCCGTGTTCTCCGAGGAGAACCTTCCGCGCCTCGTGGCCAAGCTGAACGAGCACGGCTGGCTCACGCCGGCGGAACGACCGGGCACGTATCACTTCAACGAAGACCTGATGCAGGCCCTGGCCGTCGCCGTGGCCCCGGAGTTCGCCGTGCTCGCGCGCTCGGAAGCGCAGGCGAAATCGATCGTGTTTTACCTGGCCGGCGACGAGATCACCGAGATCGTGATCACCGCGGATCGGGCCGTCGTCGCGCGCATCGAGAGCCAGGACGAGATGGTCGCGCAGATCATGGCGTTCCTGCAGGGCGCGTGGCCCGGGGAGATCGCGGTCGCCCGCGTGAAAGGCGAGGCCTTCGACGCGGGGCGCCGTGCGAAGATCGATGCGCAAGGGATCATGAGCACCAAGACGCCGGGGCTCTTGCCCGGCGATACGTGGAGCGCCGAGAACGTCAGCGCGTTTTTGCGCGGCGCGATGGCCGAGCTACGAGCTCCGCGAGGGTAGACGCCGCACCACGGAGACCGAAAGCTCCCTCGACGGGGTAATGGTGATCCCCCGGATCTCGGCCTGGGCATTCGCGCCCGCCGGGACCCGGAGCTCCACGCGTTCGAGGATCCGCGCGAGCACGATCCGCATTTCGACGCCGGCGAACGCCATCCCGAGGCAGGTCCGCCTCCCGCCGCCGAACGGGAAGAAATGGTTCGTCGGGGCCGAACCGGGCGCGAGGAACCGCTCGGGCCGGAAGCGCGCCGGGTCGCCCCACGTGTCCGCGCGCCGGTGCGCGAGGGCGATGCAGGCCCACACGATCGTGTCGGACGGGATGTCGTACTCGCGGATCCGCATCGGTCGCTTCAGGTGCCGGCCCACCGCCGGCGCGATCGGCGTGATGCGCATCGCCTCCTTGATGCACGCGTCGAGGTACACGAGCTCGCCCGCGCGCGCAGGATCGAAGGGGTTGTCCGAAAAGACGCGCTCCCTCTCGGCGCGGATCTCGGCGAGCACCTCCGGCCGGGAGAGCACGTGATAAAGCGCCCAGGTGAGCGTATTCGCCGTGGTCTCGTGGCCCCCGACGAGCAACGTGACGAGCTCGTCCTGCACGTGCGCCACGTCCATGAGCGCGCCGTCCTCGTAGCGGGCCTCGGCGAGCAAAGCGAGCACGTCGGAACGCCCCGCGGCGCCTTCCCTGCGGCAGCGCTCCACGTCCTCGCGCAGGTATTCGAGCACCTCGGCCTTGGCCGCCCCCCATTTCTCCCATGGGAGCAGCGGCCTCCGCGGCACGGGGCCGCCCGCGAGGCGCCGCCGCACGGCCCCGTCGAGCAGCGAGCGCACGCGGTTCGCATTGAGCAGCGCCGAGGCCATGAAAAGCGCGGGCGTCATCGCTCCATTGAGCCACGTGAGCAGCGGCCCACGAATGCGCGCCGCGCGCCTGTCGTCCTCGGCGCCGAAGACGCAGCGGAGGATGACGTCGAGCGTGATGTCCTGGAGCTCGCTGTGAATGGCGAGCTGCTCGCCGGGCTCCCAGCAATCGACCACGCGGTCGGTGGACGTGCACATCGAGGTGGCATAGGTGCGCAATCGTTCGCCGTGCAGGTGCGGCATCATGAGCTGGCGGTCGCGGTGGTGCCGATCGCCGTCGAGGAAGAGCAGCGAGCTCTCGCCGATGTTCATCGGGAACGACTGCTGTCCTTGCGCGTAATCGTCGGGCTTGAGCGCGAAGATCTGCCGCACGATCGCCGGATCGCTGCTGACCACGCGGGGCGGGTCGCCGGGCAGCCGCAACGTGAACACGTCGCCGTAGCGGCGGACGCAGTCTTCGAGATAGGCATACGGGTCGCGACCGAAGCGCATCGCCTGGAGGAAAGGCGGCTCCTCGGGCCCAGGGGGAAGCGTTGAGCGCGTGTGCATGGTCCGTAGGGTAGCCCAGGCCCCCGCGCTCGGCCGCCGAGGGGCCCGTGTCGACCCTGGACGTCGCGCCCCCGGACGCGGTCGAAATCGATTTGGACGAACGCTTCCCCTTCCCCCTCCGCTCGCCTTCGCGTTATCCTCCGGGCCTGCATGGCGTCTGCTGCTCTCGCCGATCCCTTCGCCTGGGTGGGCCAAACCATCGACGGCAAGTTCCGCGTCGAGGCGGTCGTCGGCGAGGGCGGGTTCGGCATCGTCTACCGCGCTTTGCACCTCGGGCTCGGCGAGCCGGTCGCCGTCAAGTGCCTCAAGATTCCCTCGAGCCTCGCCCCGGACGAACGCGAACGTTTCCAGCAGAGCTTCCTCGAAGAAGGGCGCCTGCTCCGCAAGCTCTCGCGCGCGACGCCCGCGGTCGTGCAGGCCCTCGACGTCGGCGCCGCCGTCGCCCCGAACGGCGTGTGGGCGCCGTATCTCGTGCTCGAATGGCTCCACGGCGAGACGCTCGAAGCATTCCTCGCGCGCCGGAACGAGGGCAACCAGGGCGGCCTCCCGCTCGCCGACGCCGTCCGGCTCCTCGAACCGGCCGCGCTCGCGCTCGCGGCGGCGCACGACGAGGGAATCGCGCATCGGGACATCAAGCCCGCGAACCTCTTCCTGAGCGACGCGAACCTCGTGGGGGGCCCGGCCGCCCACACGCCCCTCAGCACGCTCACGATGAAGGTGCTCGATTTCGGCATCGCCAAGGTCATCGCCGACAATGCCTCGATCACCCGCGCGATGGAGCAGACCGGGAACGCGCCCTCGATGTTCACGCCGTTTTACGGGGCGCCCGAGCAGTTCAATCGGAGGTTCGGCGCGACCGGGCCCTGGACCGACGTGTACGCCCTCGCGCTCGTGCTCGTCGAGCTCTGCACGGGAAAGAGCGCGCTCGTCGGCGACGACGTCACGCAGCTCTACATTGCCACGACCGACGCCTCGATCAGGCCCACGCCCCGCACGCACGGGCTGCGCACGAGCCACGCCGTCGAGGCCGTTTTCCAGAAGGCGCTCGCGATCGAGCCGCGTGGTCGATACACCTCGGCGCGCCTCTTCTGGGACGCGCTGCGCGAGGCGCTCGCAGCGCCCATCGAGGCGGACGCGCCCGGCGAGACCGCGCCCCCGATCGACGCCGACATCCGCGATCCGCTGACGACCTCGCCCCAGATCACCGAGGCGCGCACGGCCAAACCCGCCTCCTCGCGGCGCTCGCTTTTCGCGGCGATCGGCGCTTTGACGTTCGTCACGGCCGCCGTCGCGGCGTCCGTCGTGATCAAGAACCGCGGCGAGGTCGAGCCGACGCCGACGGCCTCCCGCATGGGCCTCGAGCTCGGCCACGTGGAGCTGCCGAGCTCGACGGCGGACATGATCCTCGTGCCCGCGGGCAGCTTCACGATGGGACACGCGAAGGAAGGGAAAACCGAAAAACCGGCGCACTCTGTGACGATCTCGAAGCCGTTTTACCTGGACCGCACCGAGGTGACGGCGGAGGACTATGCGCGTTGCGTGGCCGCGGGGAAATGCGCGCGGAGCAGCGTGCACGGGGCGGGCGTGGACGAGGCCGAGGCCACGAAGTTCGCGCCGTATTGCACGGAGGCCGATCCGGCGAAGGCGCGCCACCCCATCAATTGCATCGACCATGGGCAGGCGTCGAAGCTCTGCGCGTTCCTCGGCAAACGTTTGCCCACGGAGGCGGAATGGGAGTACGCCGCGCGCGGCAAGGACGAGCGGCGCTTTCCCTGGGGCGAGGAGCCCGTCGCCTGCACGTTCGGCAATTTCGCGCGCGCGGCCGGCCAGTGCACGGGGCGGGAAAAAGGCACGATGCCCGTGGGCTCGTTCCCCGATCACGCGAGCCCGTTCGGCGCGCTCGACATGGCCGGCAACGTCTGGGAATGGGTCGCGGACGGCTTCGATCCGGGCGCCTACACGAAAGGCGAGCGCAAGGATCCGCTCGTCACCACGGGCGCGAAGGGCGTGATCCGCGGCGGCTCCTGGGATTTCGCGTCGAGCGCCGCCAAGACGACGACGCGTTACGCATTCGACCGCGCCACGGGCCACGTCAGCACGGGCGTGCGCTGCGCCAAGAACGCCGAATGACATGCAAGACATCCTCGCCACGCTCTGCGCCGCGCTCCTCGCGGCCCGAACGTTCGAGGGCGCCGCGGGCGCCACGCTCGCGCCCATGCTCCGCCTCGCGTCCGAGGGCCTCGCCGCGGGTCGTCACACGGGCCGCGGGCGCATTCTGCGGGGCATGGTGCACCTGCGCCCCGGCGACGGATATCGAGGCCTCGTGGTGATGGAGCAGGGCGCGGCAGCGGCGCGGCCGCTCGAAGCCGGCACGCCGGCGCACCTGCCCTCGGCGTCGGCATGGCGATGGGTCGCGACGTACGGGTGCGCGGTGACGATCGACGTGACGCTCGGCAAGGTGGAGCCGCACCTGGAAGGGGGCGGCGTCGTGGTGCGCGAGAAGCTCGCTGGGCCGGAGGTGGCCTTCGGGCGCGAGAGCGCAGCGAGGTTACTCGAACGCGCGGCGACCCACCTCGCCGTCGTGCCGCTGCGATTGCCAGGCGCGGTGATCGGGATGATCTCCCTCGAAGCCGATTGCCAGGCAGCGATCGGCCGGCCCTTCTGGGGGCACGAATTGCTCGGGGCGCTGCAGCTCGTCGCGGACGTCGCGGCGCCGCACCTCGCGTCGTTGCCGATGGCGCCGCCGCCCCCCGCGGCTCGGGACGAGCTCTTGCCCGTGCTGGGCGCGAAAATGGCCGGGCTCGTGCAAATGGCGCGCGTCTTCGCCGAGCAGGAGGAGACGATCCTGCTCGGCGGCCCGACAGGCGCGGGGAAATCACGCATCGCGCGCTGGTGCCACGCGCAATCACGCCGCAAGGCCAAGCGCTTCGAGGCGCTCGATCTGATGACCGTGCCCGACGAGCTGCAAATGGGCGAGCTCTTCGGGTGGAAGAAGGGCGCCTTCAGCGGCGCCGTGACCGACAATCCCGGGGCCGTGGCTCGCGCCGACGGCGGGACTTTGTTCATCGACGAGATCGACAAGCTCTCGCTGAAGGCCCAAGCAGGGCTCTTGCAGGTGCTCGAGGAGCGCCGGTATCGCGCGCTCGGCGATGGCTCGGGCGAGCGGCGCGCGGACGTGCGGTTCCTCGTCGGGACGAACGCGGACCTCGGCGCCGCCGTCGTCGCCGGCAAGTTCCGCGAGGATCTTTATTATCGAATCAACGTGCTGCCGGTGAAGCTCCTGCCGCTCGACGAGCGCGCGGACGAGATCCCGGAATGGGCGCATTACATGCTCCAGCGGCGGCACGAGGAGAGCGTGCCCGAGGGGCGGGCGCACGTCGCGCCTCAGGCAGCGCGGGCGCTCGTCGCGGCGCGCTGGCCGGGCAATCTGCGGCAGCTCGACAACATCATCCGGCGCGCGTACGCGCTCGTTCTGGTGGAGCAAGGGGGGCTTCCGCGCGAGATCACGCTGGAGGCGCGGCACGTCGAGCGCGCGCTCGGATACGAGGGGGGCGGCGGAGCGAAGGAGCCGGCGTTCGCGCAGATCCGGCGGGCCGCGGAGGCGGTCGTCGACGAGGCCGAGAGGCGCGAGGCGGCGGGAGAGGCGCTGGATCTCGATCTGGCCGAGGCGTTTCGCGGGGTGGTGCTCGGGACGGCGGCGCGACGCAAGAACAGCAAGGAGGCGGCCTTCCGGCTGCTCGGCAAGGCGGGCGTCGTGCAGAACCGGAACCACCAGAAGGCGTTCCGGCGGGAAATCGAGAAGGTGAACGCGCTGCTCCGCGCGCTCGGGCAGGACGGAGAAGGGCCCTTCGACGATCTCGTCGAGAAGGACGAGAAGTAGCGTCGCAGGCGACGGCGGCGCGTCGGCGGGGACGCGGGCGCGTTCGGAGGCGAGGAGCGCGGGAACGGGCGCCCGGGAGGCGTCGCCGGCTCCGCGGGCGCGTCGTGGTGAACGCTGGAGGAGGACGGGTCCCCTGCGGGAGCGCTGAAAAAACGCGGTGGATGGGCAGGAACGCGGGGCGGGCGGGGCTGGCCCGCGCCTTGCGATAGGGCCCTGTCGAAGCGCGTCGGCGCCGAGGGAATCGCGCGACGCACACAGGGAGATACGTTTGTCATGAATGAGCATTCTTCTTCGATGGGCCGTGCGCATGCGACGTGGAGCGGGGCGGCGCTGCTGCTCGTGGCGGGGACGCTGGCCGTCGGGCCGGGTTGCGCCGAGGTGGAGGGGGTGGCGACGGAGGAGATGACCGAGGCGGAGATGGCCGAGGGGGAGACGGCGGAGGCGCCCGCGGCGGTCATCAGCGCGCCGAGCCGCGTCGGGCCTTACGGGGTGGCGAAGCTCGCCGACGGGACGCCGGCGATCGTCGATGGGAATGGCCAGCGCGTGGTCTTCCACGGGGTTTCGCGGCCCGGCCTCGAATCGTCATGGCACGGCGAGGGGCCGAGCCAGCCGAGCCTCTACATCCCCGTCCCGAATCCGCAGATCTCCGGCGGCACGCGCCTCACGCCGGGCATCCACCCGGACGAGTATGCCCACATGAAGCAATGGGGCTTCGATACGGTCCGGCTGCCCGTGTCCTGGGATTATCGCTGCTATGGCGACCGCCTCGCGGACGCCCTCAGCGCGAATCCCGACGCCGATCTGCCCTGCAACAACCCCGCGGTGTGGGAGATCTACTGGCAGATCATCAAGGACAACGTGAGGAAGATCCAGGCCCAAGGGATGGACGTGATCATCGACGTCCGATCCGACGCGAGCGTGCGGGGCTCCGACGGCATCAAGGAAAACGACTGGAATCACATGCCGCACGTGTGGACGGCCGAGGACGGGACGGCGCAAAACGTCTTCATTGGCCGGAACCTGCAAGGCCAGAACATGTACGGCAACGTCGGGCTCGGGAGCTTCCTGCGGCGGCTCGGGCACGAGCTCGGGCACAAGCCGGGGCAGCCGAATGACGGGATCGATCGATCCCGCGTCGTCTTCGAGATCTTCAACACGCCGCACGTGCCTTGCACGAACACGGCGGACTGGTCGGAGGACGAGGTCTGGCGAATCTGGCTCGACGGCACGAAAAACCCGGACGGGTCCTACGGGACCAAGGCCTGCACATTGCCCAAGGCGGACGGGAGCGGGAGCGTCACGAAGAACTTCAATTACGCAGGGATGCGGGTGCTGTACGAGCGCGTGCGCGAGTTCGGCGCGCAGAACGTGGTGCTCGTGGGCGCGATCGACGGGGTCGACCTGCGGCGCGTGTGGCAACCGCAATACCAGATCACGGGCGCGACGAACCTCGCGTATGCGGTCAATCCGTACGTCTGGTTCGCGAAGGAGAACGGCGTCGCGGGCGTCGAGAACATGGCGGCGTTCGAATCGCTCTTCGATCAGTACTTCGGCTACCTGGCCGCGCAATCGCCCCTGTTCCCCGTGGTGATCACGGAGTTCGGGTCGGGCGAGCCGACCGGTTGCACGAATGATCAGGAGGTCGATTTTCTGCACATGGTGCTGCTCTATGCGAGCCGCCCCAACCGGCAGTTCGGGTGGGTGGCGTGGTCGTGGTTCTTCCCCGAGACGCAGGCCTTGCGATGCGGCTATTACAGCTCGCTCATCGACGGATGGCGCAGCCCCACGGGAGGGGCGCCTGGGCCGAGCATTCTGGGGCGCGGGGTGGTCGAATTCCTGAAGGCCACGCAGTACATCTGGCCCGAGGTGACGGTGCAGAACGATTTCACCTGTGACCCGAGCCTGCCCGGCACGCTCACCTGGGCCATGAAGTACGCGCTTCCTGGGCAGTGGGTGCGCTTCGCTCTGCCGCGTGACACGAACGGCAATACGACCGTGCAGACCTCGTGCAACCTCCCGCCCATGAAGTGGGGCGTGCGTATGGTCGGCAATTCCCCCTATGCGCAGGGGGTGTGCTCGGGTGGACGCACGACGATCGACGGCACCATGGCCCCCGGCCACGGGCTCGTGCTGGAGGGGAACAACGACCTCACGAACGTCACGGTGCAACATTTCCCCGGCACCGAGATCGTCGAGCTCCCGCCGTACCAGAGCACCAACAACGACTGGTGCGTACAGACGGTCCCGTGACCGTCATGGGATGAATTCGGCGCGTCCGTGGACGCCGCCGGCGACTTCCGGTAGACACAATCGAGTTCCCATTTCCACAGACCATCACGAAGACGGAGGTTTCCTTGTTCAACGGACCGTTCGCCGACAACACCACCCTGGAAGTCGTGCTCAATGGCAACCTCGTGGGGTACGTGTTCGCATGCCCGCCGAGCATTCCCAATGAGCGCGTGCATCAGGAGCAGCGCTGGGTGCTCTATGACGGCGCCCTGCCCTTGCCTTCCACGGGAATCACCCTTCGCACGCCGCAGACCCTGCGGGAGCCGCTCACGACCCTGGAAGCCTGGAATGCGACCTGGCCGGATCTCTGGCGCAAGGGGGCCCATTACGTGAAGGTCTACAGCGCCAGCTACGCCTCCATCAGCACGGCGGCGCCCCCCCCGGCGCCGACCCTGTCCATCGCGCGGTCGGTCGGTATGGCGATCGAGGAGAGGATCGGCGTGGCCCTACCGACGAAACGGACCTCGAAGGCGCTCGATGGCAGCACGGCGACGACGGCGGAATGGGGACCGGCAGGCGGGGGGCAAACGGGCGGCGGCGACGAACGCGGCCAGATCGATTATCGTTTCCAGTCGGGCGTGCCCATCGCGGCGTACGACCCCACGGCCTACGGGCAGATCCGTGGATACGTCTTCGGCACGGCCATCCCCGCGACGACCAGCTACCGCACGAATGTGGAATACTGGACGCTCCTGCCCGACTATGCCCCCCCGGGGAGCAGGAGCGGCGCGAGCCAGATGCCGCTCGAAAAGGTGGCGCAAGACGAGGCGGGTCTCGTCGGGGTGGTCATCGCCAATCCCGGCCGGATCTTGCCGAGGACCGTGGACAGCGAGTCGGCGTTCCGGCAGTTCTCCAGCGCGGTCTGGAAGGAAGGCTCGACCTACGTGATCGCCGCCTGCGCTTATCTCGACGCGCCGCCCGCCGACCCCTGATCCCCCTCGATCGCCGCCCGCGCCTCGTCCACCGAGAGCACCTCCATCCGCATCGACCAAAACGCCGGCGGGACCCCCGCGCAGAGCTCGGGCAGAGACGCACGAAAACGATCCCGTACGTCCTGACGAACGAGGCCCAGCATGCCGAGCATCTGGATCCCGAGCCCCGGCACCGGGCACGCGGCGATCTGCGTCGCGAGATCCCGCGCCTCCCCCTCCCCCACACGGCGGCCGCATGCAATGGCAAGGGATTGCGCGAGGAGCGACGCCCAGCGTTTGCCCATCCCCGTCCAGATGCGCGTTGCCCGCTCGGCGAGCGCCCGCGCGAAGTCCCGATCACCGCCGCGAAAAGCGACCGCGCCCTCGTTCATGCAAACGAGCCCCTCGAGATCGGGGACGCCGAGCCGCTCGACGGCGTCGAGCAATTCCCGATCGGGCGCGTGGACCCGACACGCGCGATACCCGACCGCGCGGAGGAGCCACTCCGCCCGCGCCTCGAGGTGCGCGTGCCGGCACCTCTGCGCGAGGTCGCGCGCCTCCGTCGCATACGCCGCGGCTTCGTCGAATCGAAAGGTCTCCATCCGCGCCGAGGCCGCATTGTCGAGGGCAGCGATACGCGAGGCGAGGAAAGGCTCTGCCTCGGCGACGCGGAGGTGCAGCCGCGCGGCGTCCTCGAAATGGCCATCCTGGTACGCCTTGCGCGCGAGCCCCGCGTCGAGCACCAGGCGCGCCGAGGGCTCGCCCGTCGAAGTGGCCCACGATTCGACCTCGCAAAGCACGACCTCGAGCCGCCGCTCCGGCGCATTCGGGCCGCGCCGCGCGCTCGCGATACGCAGGCGCTGCCGCCACGCCTCCAGGCGGACCTCGGCAAACGGGGCGACGGCGTCGGCCATCGCGAAGGCACGATCGGCCCCCGCCGCGAGCGCGAGCGCCGCGCGCACGAGCGCTTCGAGGTGCGCGACGTCCTCGGTCCGGGGGCGCGTGCGGCAGAGCTCGTAGAGGATTCGATCGAGCGCGGAGGGCGTCCCCTCGGAGAGCGCGACTTCGGCCCACGAAACGAGCAAGGCCTGCTCGCGCGAAGTGGCGCGGGGATCCTGGGCGAATGGGCTTTGCCGGACGAAGAGCAGCCCCTCGCGGATCGCCGTCACTGCGCGGCCGAGCCGCCCCTCTTCGGCCGCTCGGCGCCCGCTGGCCTCGGCTTCGAGGGTGATCTCGATGCATTCGTCGATCGAGCCGCCCTCGGCCGCGCGGAGCAGGCGCAAGAGCCGCCCCTCGGTGCCAGGCGCGCGGCGCGCGGCGAGGGCGCGGTGGATCGCCCGCACACGCGCCGTCGGCAGGCGCGGCGCGAGGCCGAGGTGCAGCAGGAAAGCATTCTCGCCCCTCGGGTGTCCCCATGGAGCGAGGTCCATGAGCTCGGCGACGAGCGCCTCCGCGGCCCATGGCAGATTGCCGATCGCCGCGGCGACCTCCAGCGGTGGATACTCGGGCAGCCCAAGCTCGATGCAGGCCACGAGCTCCTCGAGGTGCGGCGGAATCGGCGGGGGTTTGTCCAGGGACGGAGGCGAGGGCTCGGGCGGCATGGCTTCGAGCTGATCGAGCGCGCCCCGATCGACCACGAACGCGGCGCCATCCCAGCGCGCGAGCCCCGCGCGCGTCCAGCCTTCGAGCTCGTTCACCACGCGCGCGGCCACGCCCCCCGTCCGCGCGTCGAGCACGCGCGCCGCGTCCGTTTGCAGGTGAAAGAGCCGCTCCGGTCCGGCAAACAGCGGGCGGAGGTCGCCTTCGTCGAGCAGCCGGAGCGGGATCTCCTCGAAATCTCTCCAAGGGTCTTGCCCCGTGACCAGGATCGCGCCCCATCCGCGCGCGCGCTCGATCGCCTCGCGGGACCAGCGATCGAGCTCCTCCACGTCGTCGACGGCGAGGACCACGCCCGCCGCGAGCAGGGAGCGCAGCCGTTCGTCCACCCACGACGAGACCGCGCCGAGCGCGCCCTCACGCGGAAGCGGCCCGATCACGGGCGCGAGGCTCTCGTAAGGCCTGGGCGAGGGCGGAGCGCGGAGCACGGTACGTCCCTCGCGAGAGAGCGCCTCGACCGCCTCGGCGAGGGCGCGGGAGCGACCCGTGCCCGGCTCTCCCACGAGGTAGGCGAATTGGTTTGTCCGGCCGGCGTCGACGAGCGCGCGCACCGGCCCCTCGCCGCCGAGGCGAGGCAACGTCGTCCTTTGCGCGGCCTTTTGCCCTCGCAGGATCCCGAGCGCCTCCGCGGCCGAGCGCGGCCGATCCTCGGGCTCGAGGGCGAGCATACGCTCGACGAGCGCGGAGACCTCCTCGGGGACGCCGGGGGCGATCCGCGCGAGCGGCTCGGGGCGCTCGGTGAGACGCGCGATCATGAGCGCCTGGAGGCTCCCCGCGTGGTGCGGCAATCGCCCGGCGAGCGCCTCGTAAAGCAGCACGCCGAGCGCATAGAGATCCGTCTGCGGCGAGACCGCTTCGCCGCGAAGCTGCTCGGGCGCGAGGTACGGAAACGTGCCCTCGATGTATCCGGCCGGCGCATCGTCCTCGCCCGACAAACGCCCCGAGGAGAGGCCGAAATCGAGGATCGTCGGCCTCCCGTCCGCGCCGACGAGCACGTTCTCGGGCTTGAGGTCGCGATGAACGATGGCGGCGGCATGGATACGCGCGAGCGTCTCCAGCACGGCAACGGTGGTGCCGGCCATCGCGGGCCACGCAACAGGGAGGGCGACGCCGGGGAAGGGCAAACCCGCGACGAGTTCCATCACGAGGAACGGGCATCCTTCTTCCGTCCCCTCGTCAAAGAGGCGCGCCACCCCGGGCAATCGCAGGAGCCGGAGCGTGGAGATCTCCCTGCGCGCGCGGGCCGGATCCGTGGCAGACCCCGCGCGCAGGAACTTCACCGCCACGACCTCGCCGGCGAGCGTATCCCGCGCCTCCCACACCTCGCCGTGCCCGCCGCGCCCAAGCTCGCGGAGGAGCTCGTAACGATCGGCGATCCGAGCGGCAGGCCGGGGTTGAAAGCCTACGCCGGGATCGCGGTCAGCCGAGGCGTGCAGGGACATGCGCCAATTGCGCCGAGCGTAGGCGTCGCACGGATCCGCGTCAATCTGCGGCGCCGTCCTTCCAGCGCTTCGGCAAGCCTGCCAAGGCGTTGGAGGTCTGCCGACGCATTGGAGGTAGCCTTGCCCTGTCTCGTTTTCGCGTTTACGACCAGGGAAGCTCGAAGACGAACGAGGAGGCAAACATGGCCATCATCCCGGCGAAGTACACGGCGAAGGATTATTCGGCGCTCAAGGGCCTGCAGGGCATCACCGACGATCAGGTCGCCGTCCATCTGACGCTTTACAATGGGTACGTCACGCGCTCGAACAAGCTGAACGAGACGCTCGCGTCGATGGTCGCCGACGGCAAGGCGAGCACGTTCGAGTACAACGAGCTGAAGCGCCGCGCAGGCTGGGAAATCAACGGCGTGCTGCTCCACGAGTACTACTTCGACAACCTCACGTCGAAAGCCACGGACGGCAAGGACACGCGGTTCGCGGAGGCCATCGGGCGGCAGTACGGCAGCTTCGACGACTGGAAGAAGGACTTCCTCGGCGTCGCCAAGATGCCGGGCGTCGGCTGGGCCATCACGTATTTCGACCCCACGCGCGGCCAGTTCGACAATTACTGGATCGACCGCCACGACGTCGGCCACCCCGCAGGCCACCGCCCGATCGTGGTGCTCGACCTCTGGGAGCACGCGTGGAGCGCGTACCTGAAGCCCACCGAGCGCGCGAAATACCTCGAGGATTTCTTCGCGAACGTGAACTGGAGCGTCATCGACGCGCGGCTCTGATCAGGGCTCTACCGGTGGCAGACCGACCCTGAGCATCGCCTTGTTCGGCACCGTCTCCACGAGGCCGACCCAGACGCCCGTCGCCTGCTGATAACACACCTTGCCGCCCGGCAATTCGCGCCCGAGGCTCACGTCTTTCGTCTCGCTGCCGTGACGAACCGTGACCCGGGCCATGGCGATGTTTCGGTCCGCGGCGACGGGCGTGTATTTCACCTCTCGCACCGTGACCTCGACGCCTTGCTCGAAGGCGAGCGCCTTGTTCACTTCGATGCCCACGCCCGCGAGCGGCGCCTTGCCCGGCGTCGACGCGGGGCCGAGCCAGCGCACGTTTTGCACGACGGGCGGCTGCGGGCCCTCGCATTCCATCGACGCTTGCGTGGGCGACGCCGGACCGTCCAGCGTGGCCTCGGACGAGGTCCCGCATCCGAGCAGTCCGAGCCCGAGCATTGCCGCGAAAAACCCCCGCATGATGTTCCTCCGTGCTTCCATGATGATCAGCCCGGGCGAACCCCGGCGATGTTGCACCCGAGATCGGCCAGCGCGAAGACCGCGGCCCCGAACGCGCCCGCGCTCTCGGAGCTCGCGTTGCCTTGCAGGCTCCGCTTGTAGACGCCCTGCGCGATCGCCGCCAGGCGGAAAATGCCGAACGCCATGAAATAAGGCCAGTCCTCGATCTCGCCCCGGCCCGTGAGCTTGCAATACATCTCGACGATCCCCTTCTCGTCGGGAATGCCGAGCGCCCCGAAATCCGCGCCGACGAGGCTGCCGCGCCCCGGGAGCGCCAGGTGATACCCCATGCACAGATACGCGAGATCACTCACCGGATGCCCGAGCGTCGAGAGCTCCCAGTCGATGATCGCGAGCGCGCGAGGCTCGTTCGCCGCGAAGATCACGTTGTCGATGCGATAGTCGCCGTGGACGAGCGTGGTCTCGTCGTGCTTTGGCGCGCTCTTGCCGAGGAAGGCCATGAGCGCCTCCATCGCGGGCACGTCGCCCGTGCGCGAGGCCTCGTACTGGCGCGACCAGCGCTGCACCTGGCGCGGGACGAACCCTCCGACCTTGCCATAATCGCCGAGGCCGACCGTGGCATACTCCACACGGTGGAGCGCGGCGAGGGCGCGGACGAGGTCGTCGTAGATCGCCCGGCGTTCGTCCGGGCCGCTCGTCCCCGGGAGCTGCGGATCCCAGAAGATCCTGCCCGGGACGTGGCGCATGACGAAAAACGGCGTGCCGATCACGGCCGGATCCTCGCAGAGCGCGAGGGTCTCGGGCACGGGCACGTCCGAGCCGGCGAGCGCGCGCATGACGCGGTATTCACGCTCGACCGCGTGCGCCGAGGGCAAAAGCTCCCCCGGCGGCTTCTTGCGCAGGACGAGCTCCATGTCGCCCTCGGGCCCCGAAAAACCGATCCAGTACGTGGGGTTCGACTGGCCGCCCTGGAACTGGAGCGCGGTGACGGCGCCGCCGCCGCGACAAGCTTCCACGTTCGCCGCGAGCCAGCGCGCGAGCGAGGCTTCGTCGATGCGGTGGGCTTCACGCGGAGGGCGGGCGCTCTTCGGCGGCACGAGGGGCATGGCGAGGGGCTTATAACACGAACGCCCCCGCCGTCGTCGATTGGAAAGACAAGCGGCGCGGGGGGGTCAGCCGCGGCGGCTCGCCATGAGTTGCGCGAACGCCTCGCGGCTGTCGGCGAGGACGCGCGCGACGTGCGGCCGCTGGACGATCCGCTCGACGTACGCCGCGACCTGGGGCACGTCGGCGAAGATGTCCGCGCCGAACACGCGCTGGGTCCCCGCCGCGATGAGCGGGAAGTGCATGGCCGCCGCGCAGTCGGCCAGAGTGAACTCGGCGCCGGCGAGGAACGGATCGAACTTCGCGAGCTGCAAGAAGGCGCGGACGCCCTTGGCGAGATCAGCCTTGATCGCGGCCTTGGCCTCGTCGGAGAGCGGGGCGCCCATGAACGCGGCGGGGTAGGTGCGGCGCGCGACGAGCTCGACGTTGAGCTCGAAGACCTGGATGAGCTCGCGGACCTTGGCGCGGGCGAACGGATCGCGCGGATAAAGGGGGTTGTCCGGGTACGCCTCCTCCAGGTACTCGCAGATCACCTGCGACTCGCAGATCACCCCGTGCGGCGTCTCCAGGAAGGGCACGCGGCCCATGGGGGATCGCGCGAGATACGCGGCATCCTGGGAGGGAAAACAGCTCGGATCCTCCTCGTGCGGGATGCCCTTCTCGAGGAGCGCGAGGCGGACCTTGTTGTGGTAGTTGCTGATGCGAAAGCCGCAGAGCTTCATGCGTCGAAATCCCTCTTTGGTTGGGCTGCAGGTCAGAGCCGGGACGGGAGGATGGATCGGATGCGGGCTCCGTGGGAAGGGGGTCGCAAAAACCACGCGGATGTTCGCGGGTTTGAACGGGATGGTCGGGGGATCCGTTCCGCGCTAGGCTCGCCGCCGCATGGTTTTTCTCGTCGTCGGCGACGCCAACGCAGACCTCTCGAGCACGCTCGCGCGTTTCCCGAGCGAGGGCGACGACGTGCCGATGACCGAGCTCGGATACGGCAGCGGCGGTTCGGGCGCGAACGTGGCGACGGCGCTCGCGAAGCTCGGCGCGCGCGCGCGGCTGGTCACGGCGGTCGGGCGGGATCCCGGGGCGGACATCGCGCTCCGGGCCGCGCGGGAAGCGGGCGTGGATCTCGCGTTCGTCGAGACACACCCCACGCAGGCCACCGGACATTGCTTCGTGGCCATTTCCCCGAGCGGCGAGCGGACGTTCCTGAGCTTTCGCGGCGCGAACGCCGCGGTCGCGTGTCCTGATTTCGCGGCCGTGTTCCAGGACGTCGTGCACCTGCACGTGGCGGGGCACGCGCTCCTCGAAGGCGAGCAGTGGATGACGACGCTCGCGCTGATGGAGGAAGCGAATCGCCGCGAGATTCCCATTTCGATCGACATTTGCTTGCCGCTCGTCCGCGCCCGGCCCGAGGAGCTTTTCGCGCTCGCCCCGCGGTTTGCGGTGTTCTTCGGCAACAAGAGCGAGCTCGGCGCGCTCGCCCCGGAGGACCGCCTTGCCACCGCCTGCGAAGCCGCCATCGTGGCGCTCCTCGCGGCGGGCGCGCCGCTCGTGGTGGGCAAGCTCGGCGGCAAGGGCGCCGTCGTGGCCAAGGGGTCCACCCGAACGTTCCTGCATGCCTATCGCGCCAGAGTGCGCGACACAACCGGCGCCGGAGACGGGTTCGTCGCGGCATTCCTTTACGCGTGGCGCCGCGGCGCCTCCCTCGAAGACGCGTGCAGGCTGGGCAACGCCGCAGGCGCGCACATCGTGAGCCGGTTCGGGGCAGCGACGTCGCTGCCGAACCAGGAGGATCTCGTCGAGGTTCTCGCCAAGCACGAAGCCGAGCTCGCTGCATTCTTCACGGATGACAAACCAACGATCGGGAGAGAGACATGACGCCTCCGTGGAAGGCGCGCCTCGACGCGCTCAAGCTCCGGGATCTCGGGGATCTCTTCGGCACGAAAAAACCCGTCCTCGGAATGGTGCATTGCTGGCCGCTGCCCGGCGCACCGGGGTATTCGGGCTACGGGATGGATGTCATCCTGGAGAACGCAATCCGCGACGCCCGCGCGCTCGCGGAGGGCGGCGTGGACGGCATCATCGTCGAGAACATGTGGGACATCCCGTTTCGCGCGGGATCCCATATCGCGCCCGAGAGCATCGCGGCGCACGCGGTCGTGGCGCGGGCCGTGGGGCAAGCCGTGCCCTTGCCGCTCGGCATCAACCTCGTGCACAACGGCGGCGTCGCGCTGCTCGGAATCGCGATCGCCGCGGGCGCGAAGTTCGTCCGGGTGTGCATGCTCGCCGGCGCGGGTGTGTGGGAGGCGGGCTCATGGGACGAGGGATGCGCGGCAGAGCTCTTGCGGCGGCGCAAGGAGCTCGGCGCCGAGCACATCAAGCTGTTCGCCGACGTCGACAAGAAACACTCGGTGCGATTCCCCGGGATCGATCTCGCGACGCACATCGAATGGACGCGTTTTTCCGGGGCCGACGCCCTCATCGTGTCCGGGAAAATGACGGGCGACGCGCCGGATCTCGCGAAGGTGCGGGAGGCCAAGGCGCTCGCCGGGGATTCGCCTGTGCTCATCGGCAGCGGCGCGACCGAGGAGAACGTGACCGCATTTCTCGGCGCGGCCGACGGTGTGATCGTCGGGTCGAGCATCAAGGAGGGCGGGCGCATCGAGGAGCCCGTCGATCCCGAGCGCGTGCGCAGATTCGTACGCGCCGCGCGAGCCGCCGGTTGATACGAGCGCGTCCCCGCATTCCAAGCTACCCTCGCGCGCCGTGACCTCCCGCCAACGCCCCGCCCCGAAGGCCCTGTCCCTCGCCGCCGCTGCGGTGCTGCTCCCGCTCGTCGGGTGCAATCGTTCGTCCACGCCCACGCCTCGGGAAACGTCGCCGGCCGTGACCGCGGTGCCCCCGCCTCTGGGCAATGCCTCGGCGCCCGAGGAGCGCCCGAAGGCGAGTGCTCCTGCGCCGTCACAGATCGATTTTCACGACCTCTTCACGGGCGCGCTGCTGCGTATGCGCGACGAGGAGACCGAGGAGCTCGACGCCGTGCCCACGCGCCGCCTGGGCCTCGGGATGCTCGTCGTGCCGACGGGAAAACTCATGGCGGGCGATCCGCTCGCGAACCTCTCGGCGAATCACGTGCTCGTGCGCGCCGTCCCGCCGGGGCGTTATCCCGTCGAACTGCTGCTCCAGGACGACGAGCGAGGCCGTGTGAATGAATTGCTCCTCGCGCGTGTCGTCTTCGGCCCCGGCCGCCCGACGCGATGGGAGACGGCGGCGGTCGCGGGAGAGAAACCCACGCCGTCTCGCCCCGGCGCGCGCACGGGGTATCCGTCCGACGCCGCGACGGGCTGCTTCATGGATGCGAGCGTGTTCGCCGAATACACGCCGCCGGCTCCGGTACGAACGTCCGTGCGCAATGGCATCGTGTACCAGGAACACCTGAAGGATGACCGCGCCGAGCGAAACAGCGGCGAGCTCATGCAGGCGCTCAAGGCGACCCGCGGCGCGGTAGGCGGGAGCCTCGGTCATGCCGAATGGAAAGGGACCGTCGGAAACATCGTCGCGTTCGGGCTCGGCGGGGATCAGGTGGTCCCGACGTACTGGGGGATCGACGCGAGCGGCGCGGTGGTGGAAATCGTGTCGGTGATCGGCCTCTCGGAAAAGAGGTTTCCGGACGTGCGCTGGCCGGACGGTTGAGAACGCCGGCTACGGCTCGGCGAATGCGCGGTACACGGCCGGATCGGTGATCGAGCGCAGTTTGCCCGCGCCGGCCACGAAGACGTACCGCGTCAGCACGTGGCCGACCTTGCCGCCGAATCGCGAGATCTTGCGACAATCGGCGGTGTAGGTCTGGTCGTCCGCGGCGACCGAGAAATCGCAGAGCTCGTGCACGGCCGCGTAATCTTCGTACTTGCCAAACTCGTGCTCGAAAATGGCGACCGCCTCGGCGCGCGATTTTTCCTTGAGGAAGACCCGCACGCGCTCGTCGAAGAAGCCCGCGAGCGCGGAGGCGCGGCGCGCATTGAAGGTCCGTTCGAGGTCGAGGACGTTCTTCGCCATGGCCCGGAGCATGGCCGGCTGAATGTCGCGGCCCGCCGCGGCGAGCGCGGGCGAGCAGCAGGCCCCGGCGCGGAAGGGGCTCGCCTGCGCCCCGGGGGCGACGGTTTTTCGGCCACACCCCGGCCCCCCACCGCGTACGAAAAACCCCGCGTCGCGCTCGGGCGTGAGAGTCCAGGTCTCGACGGCGGCGATGGCCGGATCGGCCTCGCAGGCGGCTTGCCATTGCGTGGCCGTGCAGAGGTGTTTTCCCGCGGCGACGCAGGCCTCCTCGGCGGCGAGCCAGGTCATGCCCTCGTCGCCCGCCGCGCGCTCGAAGGAAAACTCGCCGAGGAGGCTGCCGTCCGTGAGCGTCTTGCTCGCCACTTTGCGGGAGGGAAGCGCGGGGAGGCTCGGCGCGGCGGGCGGAGGCGCGGCGACGGGCGGCGCGGCGGCCACGCTCGCGGACGGGGGCGCGGAGGGCGCGGCCTCCGGGTCCTTCGTCGGGGACGCGCTTTCGTCCCGACAACCGAGCCCGAGCACGAGCGAGAGGACGAGGAACCCAACGCGGACGAACATTCGCACGCAGCATACAGGCAAGCGCGGGCGAAGGGAATGCGGCGCTCGGGCACGGGCGCTGCACGCGGCCCCTCGCGGGCGGGAGCGCCCGGACGAGGGGGACTCGGATGAGCAAGCCGGCGGGGTGCAAACGGTGGTCGGTCGCAGAGGGGCACGTGGCGAAGCGAGCGGACGGCGCGGAGCCGGACACCGGGAACGACGTGCTCTGGTTGCTCAATGCCTCCGCGCACGAGGCGCACGTGGAGATCATGGTGTACTTCGAGCATCGTGTGCCGGCCGGGCCCTACCGCCTCACGCTCTTGCCCGAACGGAGCCGGCGCGTCCGCTGGCAGGATCTCGAAGGCCCGGAGCCGTTGCCGCTCGGCACGGATTTCGCGAGCGTGATCGAGTCGGACGTGCCGATCGTCGTGCAATACACGCGCGTCTCCGCCGGGGGCGGGGGCGCGATGACGACGATCGCCCACTTCGAGCGCTGCGGGATGTGAGCCTCAGCGTACGGGCGTGCAATTCGGGTAGAGCCGCTGCATCGCGGTCGCGCTGCAAAGCGCGAGGATGGCGGGCTGCGTGAGCGTGGTTTGCCGCGCGGCGCGCTCATAACACGCGATCGGCGCGAGCGAGTCGGCGCAGCGGCAGAGCTCTATCGCTTGCACGGAGAGCAGGAGCCCGGCCGAGGCCCGCTCGTAGCAGGCGATCGGCGCGTCGGACGTCGCGCCGAGGCACAGGAGATACGCGTCGTTCTGCGAGAGCAGCGTTCGCTCGCGAGCGCGCTCGTAGCAGCCGAGGGCGGGGAACGATTCTTCCTCCGCCTGGACCGGGACGAGCGCCGCGGCGAGCGGGCGCGCGCCTCGGAGCTCGCTGGAGCTGGAAATGGTGCGCGCGTCGCGCTCGCAGGAGGCGAGCGAGGCGACGAGCGCAGCCCCGAGCAAGGCTCTCGTCGTGCTCATGTCCGTCCACGCATGCAATGGTCGGGCGAGAGCGCATGGGCGGAACGCCGTGCCGGGAAGGCACGGTCGATGCGAAAAAGGCTTCGCGCTCCGCCGCCTCAGCAAGAAAAAGCAAGCGAACGTGGGCGAGCGCCCCTTGACACGATTGCCCTCCATGCGCCATGTACGGCCTCGCTGCAAAGTCGGACGATCGGCCTGAACGGTCATGTCGGCAATGCAGTACACAAACACTGGGCATTGATTCTTCGATTACTTCGTTGACAGCCGAGACCACGAGGCGCCGGCGGTAAGGGAGCGGCACGGAATGGCGAGGCATGACGTTTCTGGGCTCCGCGACGCGGGGCTGCGGATTGGTTTGTCCGAGGAGGGGAGCGAGGCGATGGCCGCCGCGCTGGAGGCGCTCGCCGCGCAGAGAGTCGCCGATCGCGATTTCTGCGTGCGGACGCTGCCGCGCGTCTCCCGGACGTTCGCGCTGTCGATCCTGTCGCTCCCCGAGGGGCTCTCCGATTCCCTCTGCGCCGCGTATCTCCTCTGCCGGGTCGTCGACAGCATCGAGGACGCGAATCCGATCGCGCCCGAGACCCGCGTTTCGCTCTTCGACGCGTTCGACGCGCTCATGCGGGGCGAGGCGGGGTCTTTGACGGAATTCGAGGCCCGATTCGCGGACGAGGCCGTCGGGATGGCCGAGGCCGATCGCGCGCTCTGCAAGGGCGCGGGCGCGGTGTTTCGCGTGTTCCGTGGTCTACCCGCGGCCGATCAGGAGGCGATCCGGCCGTGGGTGCTCGAGATGAGCCGGGGGATGCGCGAGTACGCGGGGCGCGCGGACGCCGAAGGAAAGACGCGCATCCGCGACGTGGCCGATCTCGAACGATATTGTTATTTCGTGGCCGGCACGGTGGGCGAGCTGCTGACGTCGCTCTTCGAGCGCACCGTGCCCGGCGCGAGCGAGGAGGTCCGCGCGGCGGCGCGGAGCCGCGCGACGCGGTTCGGCCTCGGCCTGCAGATGGTGAACGTGCTGAAAGACGTCGCCGAGGATCTCGACCGCGGCGCATGTTTCCTGCCGGAAGACGTGCTCGCCCGGCACGGGGTTCGTCGCGACGTACTGCTCTCGCCCGAGGCGCGCGCGGGCGGCCTCGCGGCCGTGTCCGAGGTGTGCGCGATCGCGCGAGGGCACCTCGACGCCGCGACGGAGTACACGCTTTGCTGGCCCGGCCGCGAGGGCGCGGAGGTGCGCGCATTCTGCGCGGTGCCGCTCGCGCTGGCGATCGCCACGCTGCGCGAGGTGGAGCGGGGCGAAGACACGCTCGTCCGCGGGCGCGAGCCGAAGATCAACAAGCGCCTCGTGGCCGAGGTGCTCGCCGGCGCCCGGCGCGCGGCCGAGAGCGACGCTGCGCTGACGGCCTTGTTCGCCCGCGCAGCGGAGGCCGGTCCGAGCGCGCCCGCGGGCGGCACGGGGCGCGCAACGATGCCTCTGCTCCGCGCGCGGAGGCCGCCGGTGCCGCCGGAGCGGCGCGCGTCGATGACGGTGATCCGCGGCGGCGCGGACGCGAAGAAATCGGGCAACGAGGCCTCTCGGAATGACGCGCGAACCCGCGAGGGGCGCGTGCTCGTCACGGGCGGCGCGGGGCACCTCGGGCAAAACCTCGTCCGGCGCCTCGTCGCCGAGGGCAAGGACGTCCGCGTGCTCGTGCGGAGCGCGCGCGGCGCGGCGGCGCTCGCGGGGTTGCCCGTCGAGGTCGTGACCTGCGACGTGCGGGACGCGGACGTGCTCGGCGCGGCGACGCGCGGCGTCGCGGAGGTCTATCACGCGGCGGCCCTGGTGGCCGAGGGCGACGAGCGGGCGTTTTTCGAGACGAACGTGCTCGGGACACGCGCGCTGCTCGGCGCGTGCCGCGAGGCGGGCGTGCGGCGGGTCGTCGTGACGAGCTCGCTCGACGCCGTGCAGTACGACGACGCGCGCGGCGCGGCGATCGACGAGACGACGCCGCTCGACCCGTTCTCCGCGCACTCGCCACACGCGCGGACGAAGGCGCTCGCGGAACACGAGTGCTTGAAGGCCGTGGCGGACGGGCTCGACGTGGTCGTGGTCGCGCCGACGACGCTGGTCGGTCCATTCGACGAGCGGCCGAGCGCGATCGGGCGGGCGCTCGTCGATCACGCGAACGGGAAGCTCCGCGCCTTCGCGCGTGGCGCGCTCCTGCTCACGTCGACGCGCGACGCGGTGGACGCGCACGTCGCCGCGATGCGGAGCGGGCGCAAAGGGCAGAAGTACGTGATCACGACCGAGCTCGTTTCGATCGACGATCTGCTCTCGTTCTTCGAGGAGGCGAGCGCGCGGCGCCGCCCGCCGTTCGCCGTGCCGGCTCTGCTCGCGCAGACGTCGCTCGCCCGCAAGCTCGCGGCGGCGCGGATGCTCGGGGGCGAACGCCCGCCCGGCGCGCCCGCGCCCGCGTCCTCGCCGCGGCGCGCGGACACCTCGAAGGCGGAGCGCGAGCTCGGCTTCGTGCCCACGTGCGTGCGGAGCGCAGTGTACGACGCATACGCCGATTTCTTCCGTCGGGCGCTCGTGCCCGAGGGCCCCGCGTCGCGCGGGGCGCACGTCACGCGGCCGTGATCGCGTGAGACCAGGGGCTCCTGCGACGCCCGGTTTGTCTGGGCACGCAGGCCGCCTTCGTTTCGACAGGGGGGGACCAGTTCAGGGGCGCCGCAGGCGAACGCCGCGGCCGTGAATGACGAACGAGGTCCTGCATGAATGGGAAGGCAGAGGGGATCGACTACGACATCGCCGTGATCGGCGCAGGTCCGGTCGGATGCGTGTCGGCGCTCGCGTTCGCGAAGCGAGGCGCGAAGGTGCTTTTGCTCGAATCGAACCCGCGCGCAGTCGAGAGGCTCGCCGGTGAATGGCTGCACCCGCCCGCCGTGGAGATCCTCCGCGGGATCGGCGTGGATCTGCCGGCCGGCGCGACGCACGAGACGGGGCGCGGGTTCGTCCTGTACCCCGACGACGGCACGAATCCGATCGCGCTGCCTTATCGCGCCGGCAACGTCGGCCACGCGATCGAGCACGTCCGGCTCGTCGAGCGGCTGCGCGAGCGCGTGATGGGCGAGGCGCTCATCGACTACCAGCCCGGCTCGCGCGCGACGAACATCGTCCAGCAAACGCTCTCGTACCAGCAAAAGGCCGGCGGGACGCGCTCGGTGCGCGCCGGGCTCGTCGTGGGCGCGAGCGGGCGGAGCGGCGTGGCGCACGCGGCGCTCTCGATCGACCGGAGCGCAGCGACGTATTCGCGCATGGCGGGGCTCCTGCTCGAAGGCGTGCGCATGCCGCTCGAAGGCCACGGCCACGTGTTCCTCGGCGGTCCGGGGCCGGCGCTCGCGTATCGGCTCGACGATCGGCACGTGCGGCTCTGCCTCGACGTGCCCCTCTCGATGCGCGTGCAGCGGAGCAAAGCGGCGACGCTCTGGGACGCGTTCTCGTCCGTGCTGCCCGAGGCGCTGCGGGGCGCGTTCCGCAAGGTGCTCGAGTCCGGCGAGATCTCATGGGCGACGAACCAGATCCGGCCGCGCGTCGATTACGGCCGCGAGGGGCTCGCGCTCGTGGGCGACGCGGTGGGCCACCACCACCCGCTCACGGCGCTCGGCATGACGCTCGGCTTCCAGGACGCGATCGCGCTCGCGGAGGCGAAGAGCTTCCGCGCCTACAGCCGCGAGCGCGCGATCCAGAGCCGCGCGCCGGAGATGCTCGCCGTCGCGCTCTACGAGGTCTTCGCCGACACGTCGGACGAGACGGCGGCGATTCGCAGCGGGATCTACGATCTCTGGCGGGAGCAACCCGCGGAGCGGATGCGCACGATGGGCTTCCTCTCGTGCGAGGACACGAACCCGCTGCATTTCGGCGGATCGTTCCTGAAGGCGTTGCTCCGGGCGTCGAGCGCGATCGTGCGCGATGGCGTGGTGCGGCGCGACCCGCGGCACGCGGCGGGCGTCGCGGGCGAGCTCGGCATGCGCATCCGCTGGCTCATGCGGGCGACGCTCCACCTCACGCCGGCCGAGCCCACGCGGGATTTCCCGCGCTCGGCCGAGGATCGATACGGCGCGGCGCTGAAGGCTTCGGCCGGGCGGGCCGAGGTGCTGGAGCACCCGGCTGCCGAACGCGCGACGCGGCTCGGAAAGGCGCGGCTCGAGCCGCGGACAGCGCTCGCGCGGGGCGTGCGCGCGCTCGTGGCCGAGCAGGCCGAGGACGGCTCGTGGGAGGGCGAGGTCATCTGGAACCCGATGCTCGCGGCCCAGTACGTCATGGCGTGCCACGTGATGGGCTTGCCGATCGATCCGGTGCGTCGCGAGCGGATCTTGCTCCAGTTCGCGCGGACGCGTTTGTCCGATGGAACGTGGGGCATGCACGAGCTGTCGCAGCCCTACCTGTTCGTCACGACGCTCGTGTACGTGGCGGCGCGCCTGCTCGGCGTGCCGGCGGAGGACCCGATGCTCGCGAAGGGACTCGCGTTCCTCCGGAGCGAGGGCGGCGCGGCGGCGATCCCGAGCTGGGGCAAGGTGTGGCTCGCGCTCTGTGGTCTTTATGGCTGGGAGGGCGTGCCGAAGATTTTGCCCGAGGCGTGGCTCTTGCCCCGATCGTGGGCGCTCCACCCGTCGAAGTACTATTGCCACACGCGGTACATCTACCTCGGCATGTCGCTGCTCGTCGCCGCGCGGCGGAGCGCGCCCGAGACGGCGCTCACGCGGGCGCTCCAGGACGAGCTGTATCCCGGCGGGTTTGGCGCAGTCGATTTCGCAGCGGCGCGGCGGCAGCGGCGCGCGGCAGAGCTCCAGACGCCGCCGAGCCTGGCCGTCGAATTCGCGTATCAAGCGTTCGAGGTCGTCGATCGGGTCCGCACGCAGAAATCACGCGCAGGCCTGCTCTCGGCGCTCCGCGAGGAGGTGCGTTACGATCTGCGCGCGAGCGGGCACACGGCGTTGTCGCCCGTGAGCGGGCTGCTCGGAATCCTGGCGCTCTGGATGAACGACCCCAACGACCCGGACGCGATGCTCGCGCTGGAGCGATTCGAGGGCTGGATCTGGGAGGACGACACCGACGGCCTGCGCGTCGCCGGAGCGCGCAGCGCGACCTGGGACACGGCCTTCGCAGCCCAAGCGCTCGTGGCCGCCTCGAAGCACGTGGACGTCTCCGAAGCGCTCACGCGCGCGGACCGATTCTTGGAGGAGCAACAGATCCGCGAGGCCGTCGGAGACGCCGCAGCGCACGACCGGCTCGATCCACGCGGCGGGTATTGCTTCGCCGGCGTCTGGCACGGCTGGCCAGTGAGCGATTGCACGGCCGAAGCGATGCTCGCGCGGCTGGAATCACCGCACCCGCGGGCCTCGGCCGAGGACATGGCAGCAGCAGCGCGGTTCGTGCTCCGCTGCCAAAACCCGGACGGCTCGTTCGGCAGCTACGAGGCGCGGCGGACGAGGATGCCCCTCGAATGGCTGAACCCCGCAGAGATGTTCGGCGATTCGATGAGCGAAGCAGCCTACGTCGAATGCACGGCCTCATGCATCGCAGCGCTCGCAGCATTCCAGAAGCACCACCCGGAGATCCTGCGGAGCGAGGTCGACACCGCAATCCGCAGAGCCGCCGCGAGCCTGCGAGCCCTCCAGCGCGCAGACGGCTCGTTCCCAGCAGCCTGGGGCGTGTGCTTCATCTATGGCACGATGTTCGGCGTGCGCGGCCTGCTCGCAGCCGGCGCGCCGCCACACGACCACGCCATCCGAAAAGCATGCGCGTGGCTCAAAGCACGGCAGCGCCCCGACGGCGGCTGGGGCGAGCATCACGAAAGCGCAATCCGCGGCCAATACCGCGAAAACGACCGGAGCCAGGTGATCCAGACGGCCTGGGCCATCACCGCGCTGCTCGAAGCAAAGGACCCAGACTGGGACGCAATCGATCGCGGCGCGCGCTTCCTCGCCGCCGCCCAACGCGACGACGGCACGTGGCCCACGGAAGAGCCGGCCGGCATCTTCTTCCGCACAGCGCTGCTCCATTACACGCTGTACCGGAGCTATTTCCCGGTCGCCTCCCTCGGCCTCTACGAGACCCGCAGGGCCGGCCGCGAAGTCTGGGGCCGCGAGCGCGCCACCGCATTCGAGCCAGCGTTCGGCTGACGGCGTCGCGCCGGGGCTCTGCCCCGGACCCCGCGGGGGCTGTTCGCCCCTCGACCCGAACCAGGGCCAGCCCTGGACCTCTGGGCATCGACTGCGCTTCGCGCAGTCGATGCGGGGGAAGGTTTTTCAAGCTGTTTGCCCCCTCTTTAGCAGGGCCAGCCCTGGACCTCAGGGGGAAGAACTGCGCGATGCGCAGTTCTTCCCACAGGCCGATGGCAAGACCACGAAGGTCTTTTCACGCGTCGACGGGCCTTGCCGGTCGAACCGTCTTGATGGCAGGATCGCCCGTGGTCTTGACCTGGCCCGTTCGATGAACTGCGCATCGCGCAGTTCATCGACCACGAGTCCAGCGCTTGCGCTGGTCCGGGTCCAGGGGCGGATAGCCCCGGTGGGGCCTGGGGCAAAGCCCCAGCGAGGCGCCTCCCCGATGAGACCGCTTCAGCCGTGGGCCTTGCTCATGATCTTGTGCAGCTCGTCGATCGAGAAGCCGAAGGCGCGGGCGAGGGACTGGAGTGCGAGGCCTTCCTTCTGGCCGACGCCGCCGTCGAGCCATGCGACGGCGGAGGCGACGAGCAGGGTTGCGCGGCGGAGCTCCGGGTCGGGGAGGATCTCGGCGATGGCGTGGGCGCGGGCGTCGATGCCTTCGGAGGCGCGGCCTTGGGCTTCGTTGGCCATGGCGGCGAGCTGGTCGGCGGCGAACTTGTTCTCCGTGAGTGCGCCGACGCGATCGACGAGACGCTCGGATTCGCTGCTCGTGTAACGGCCGTCCGCGGATGCGACCAGGTAGGCGGCCTCGACGAGGGCGCCGATCTGGCTGCCGATGTGCGCCTCTGCGGCGGCGTGCTGGGCTTCGGCTTCGGCCTTCGCGGCGGCCTCGCGCTCGAGCATTTCCTTGTAGGCCTCTGCCTGCGAGAGTGCCTCTTGCACTGCTGCGACGTTCCCCAGGCTTCCCAGCCGCTTCACTTCCGCCATGATGACCTCCCTTTCTTTCGGGCAGCGACCTTCGCACGCCCGAGGCGGCATTGTCCACGACCTTCCCGTGCAGGGGCGATACGATACCGGCCCACATGCCCAAGGCGCCCTGCCCGAAGACCTCTGCTTGGCTCGCCGTGCTCCTGCCCCTTGCCGCTTGTGATCTTGGGGCTCGGATGCCGGAGCTTGTCGCTCGAAGCTCTGCGGCGCTCGTCGCGACCGAGGAGATCGAGCTCACGGCGCCTGATGGTGCTCCGAGCGACTTCTTTGGGCGCTCCGTGGCGCTCTCGGGGGACACGGCGATCGTCGGCGCGCCTGACGAGGACACGACGGGCACGGATGCGGGTGCGGCGTACGTGTTCGTTCGGACGAATGGGGCTTGGGGGTTCGAGCAAAAGCTCGTGGCGAGTGATGGCGGGCCGGGGCAATGGTTCGGGTTCGACGTCGCCGTCGATGGGGATGTCGCCGTCGTGGGCTCGCCGAAGGCCGACGGCGCGATGTCGGCGTCGGGCGCGGTGTATGTGTTCGTCCGGACGAACGGCGTTTGGACGGAGCAGCAAAAGGTGTTCGCGAGCGACGGGACGTCGGGCGATACGATGGGCCAGGCGGTCGCCTTTGCGGGCGGGACGCTCGTCGCGGGGGCGCCGGCCGAGGGTACGAAAGGCGCGGACGCGGGGGCGGTGTATGTATTCGGCGAGAAGGGGGGCGTATTCACGCAGCAGAAGAAGCTCCTCGCGGCGGACGGGCAGGCGGGAGATGAGCTGGGGGCGTCGGTTGGTTTTTCCGGGCAGACCGTGATTGCAGGCGCGCCGGGGGAGGACGACGCGGGGGCGGGCGCGGGCGCGGCGTATGTGTTCGTGGGCGCTGGTCCGGTGTGGAGCCAGCAAAAGAAGTTCGTCGCGGGGGACGGGCAAGCGGGGGACGCGTTTGGTTCGGCGGTGGCGATCGAGGGGGACACGGCGATCGTGGGCGCGCCGCTCGCGAATGCGGCGGGAGGCGACGCGGGGGCGGGGTATGCATTCGCGCGCGTCGGGCTCACGTGGGCGGAGGCGGGGAAGCTCGTGCCGGCGGGGCTCGGGTCGGACGATCGGCTGGGGACGAGCGTGGCCATCACGCAGGGCCGGGTGATCCTGGGCGCGCTGCTCGACGATACGAAAGGATCGAATGCGGGCGCGGCGTACGTGTTCACGGCGAGCGGGCCCGGCTGGTCCGAGGGGCTCCTGCTCGTGGCGGGCGACGGGACGGCGGGCGACGCATTCGGGATCTCGGCGGCGATCGAAGGGGAGACGGCGATCGTGGGCGCGTACCTGGAGGACGACGCCGGGACGAATGCGGGGTCGGCGTATGTGTTCGTCCTGAAAAACGAAGCGGGGGAGGCCTGCGCGACGGCCGCGTCGTGTGCGAGCGGGTTCTGCGTGGATGGCGTGTGCTGCGACAGCGCGTGTGATCTCGGCGCGTGCGACGCGTGCTCGGTGGCCGCGGGCGCGAGCGCGGATGGGGCGTGTACGCTGCTGACGGGGACGGCGTGTGACGACGGCGACGCGTGTACGGTCGGCGATACCTGCGCGGAAGGCGTATGCACGAGTGGAGCGCCCAAAGATTGCGGCGGGGGCACGTGCACGGACGGTCAATGCATGACGGTGGCGGACGCGGGCGCGGACGCAGATGCCGAGGCGGATGCGGATGCCGGGGCGGATGCGGATGCGGCCGCGGATGCGGAGGCAGATGCAGATGTCCCCGCCGACGAAGGCGTCCGCCTCTCCGGCGGCGCTTGTCAGATGAGCCGCGGCACAGGCGAGCCCGCCGACTGGTTTTTCCTGGCGCTCCTCGCGGCCGCGCTCGGAGGGCAATTCAGGTCCGGTCGAGGAGCGCCGCGAGGGACTCGAGCTGCGTCTTGATCTCGTCCCGCGCGCGGCGGAATCGCGCGAGCATCTGCTCACGGCCGAGGCTCGGATCGTCGCTCGCGGGATCCTCGATGGGCACGTAATAGTGCTGCTTGTCGCTCAAGGCCGCCGGACAGACCTCCTCGTCGCAGAGGCGGATCACCGTGTCCACGGAGTCGGGATCGATCGTGCCCACGAATTTCGAGGTGTGTCCGCCGAGGTCGATCCCGATCTCCCGACAAACCTCGACCGCCCACGGGCTCACGTGCGAGGGCTCGCTGCCCGCGCTCTGGACGCGGACGTCGCCGCCGAAGATGGCCCGACCGAGCCCCTCGGCCATCTGGCTGCGCGCGGAGTTTCGTACGCACAAGAAAACGATGGATCGCATCTTGGGCCGTCGGAACGTCATTTCCCCCTCACCCGGCTGTCATCGGCCTCGCGCCGCGTGACGCCCTCCCGGTCGAACAACTCGAGCAGCGGGATCGCCTGCCGCCGTCCGAGGCCCGAAAGATCTTTGAAATCGGCGATCGACATGCGGCCGTGTTTGTCGAGGTGCTCTTTCACTTTCGCGCGGAGCGCGTCGATGCCGGCCCGGAAAAACCAGAGCTCGCCCGCGTGAATCGCGTGTCCCTCGCGCACGAGCTTCGCGAGGATCGCCTTCACTTCCTTCGGCGAAGCGCCCGAGGCTTCCTTGACGCCGAACTCGGTCAAACCCTTGAGCTCGGCCTTCTCCAGCGCCGTGAGCGCCGCGCCGAGCGCGCCGAGCGCGCCCGAGGCCGACGCAGCCGTGATCTGAGGCGCGCGCACCACGTCGCCCTCGACGACGATGGGCTCGCCCGCGACGCTGCCGCTCTTCGAGGCGGCGAGCTTGATGATCTCGTCGGCCGCCTCGGCCCCGGCCCGCTCCGCGAGGCGCGCGCGCAAGGTTTCGAGGACCATGCCGCGATCGAGCGGGTTCTTCTTCTGATGCGCGGCGACGAGGCCACGCGCCTCCACGGCGAGCTCGACGAGGGCCGTCCGCGGCACCCAGCCGATGCGCTTGATGCGCGCGAGCTCGCCCTTGTCGCCGAGCTTGTCGGCCGCACGTTCGAGCTCGGCCGCGGGCAAGGAGAAGCGCGAGGGCAAGACGTCCCGGAGGAGCGGGCGCGGCGAGGATTCGAGGGCGAGCGCGCGCATGACCGCTTGCGCGTCGCGCGAGACGAAGAGGGCTTCGAGGACGGCGAGGCGCGCGGCGCGGCCACGCTTGCGGAGGCTCGGCGGCGGGCGCGCGTCGAGGACCTCGCCGCCGCCGAGCACGGCGCCCGCAGGGCCGTCGACGTCCGAGCCGCGCAGGACGAACCGATCCCCGCCGACCACGGCGAGCGCGTCGGCGAGGCGGAGCCGCGCGAGGCGGCGGCCGTCTTCGAGGGGTTCGCCGAGCAGATCGAGCTTGCCCGAGGAGCGCGCGGTGCCGATGTACACCGAGACGCTCATGCCGCTGCGCACGGGGGCCGTGGCGCGGAGGGAGACGTCGATGCGGCGCGTGGGGACGATGCTGGGATCGTCGGTGACGAGGTCGCCGCGGTGCACGGATTCGAGCGGCAAACCCGCGAGGTTCAAGGCGAGGCGGGTCGGCGCCTCGGCGACGTCGACGGCGCGATCGTGCACGTGCAGGCCACGCGCGCTCGTCTTGTGGACCTCGCCCTCGGCGCTGCGCTCGCCCGCGCGGCCGGTGCCGACGACGTAGAGCGGCGCGCCGAGCGGGATCTTGCCTTCGACGAGGGTGCCCGTGACGACGGTGCCTGCGCCACGCACGGAGAAGACGCGGTCGACGCCGAGGCGCGCGCGCGGCGCGGCGGCGGGCGGCGGGAGCGCGGTCAGGGCGCGACGGACGGCGTCGCGGACGGCGTCGAGGCCCTCGCCCGTGCGCGCGGAGCAGAGCACGACCTCGGCCTGCATGCGGCCCGCGAGCAGCTCCACGGCCTCGTCGCCGGCGAGGCGCGCGAGCTCCTCGCCCACGCGATCCATCTTCGTCACGACCACGACGGCGCGGCGAATGCCGAGCAGCTCGCAGGCGGCGACGTGCTCGCGGGTCTGCGGCATGACGCCCTCGTCCGCCGCGACGACGAGCATCACGACCTCCATGCCGATCGCGCCGGCGATCATGGTGTGCACGAGGCGGCGGTGGCCGGGCACGTCGATGATGCTGACCTCGACGTTGTCTTCGCCCGGGGCGCCCCCCGCGCCGAGGCTCCACGGCGCGAAGCCGAGCTCGATCGTGATGCCGCGACGCTTCTCCTCGGGCAGGCGATCGGTGTCGATGCCCGTCAGGGCGCGGACGAGCGTGGTCTTGCCGTGGTCGACGTGACCCGCGGTGCCGAGGACGAAGCGGCGCACGGCGCGAGGGTAGCGCGAATCGAAGCGGACGCGACAACGCTAGACGTCGTCACGTTCGACAAACCGTGAGAGATGCCACGCGCTGAGCGGCACCATCACGAGCGCCAGCAGATCCGTCGGATCCGCCAGGTTCCGGAACGACCTCGCCCCGCCGAACGGCGCATCCAGCACCCCGAGGAGCGCCCGGTGCACGCCCGTGAACGCAGGCCACGTCTTCAGCAGCGCGAAGTACGCCACGCTCACGCCGCACGAGAGCCAGATTCCACGGCGTCCCACGCGCAGCCCCACGCGGGCACCGCACAGCCGCGCGATCGTGAGCAGCCACTCCGCCGCGGCCACCAGGAACACCGGCAAGAGAAAGCAGATCGCGAGATCCGAGAGCTTGCCGCTCACCACCCCCGGATGCCTGCGTCGCAGCCAGAAGACGTTGAACGCGAGCGCCACCGCCGCGAGAAACGACCATGGGTGCAAGAGCGCCCGGCCCGGGACGTCGCCGCGCTCCCGAGGCTCAGAGCGCACGCCAGACGATCCTGTCCGTGAGCCACTCGACCGGCGCATGATCGTCGGTCAACACCGGCGTGTCCGCAGGCCAGGTCGCGGGCCGCATCGAGGCGTGCTGCGCGGCGAGATCACGCAGCACGGCGGCCGTCTGCGCCGAGACCGAGAGCCCCGCGATCCCGACGCCCTCGGCGGGCGCGTGCTCGGTCGCCACCAGGATCGTGTTCGATTGGTTCGGCGGATCCGCCGCCTGCACGTGCGGGAAGACCTGCGCCATCGTGCGCGCGAGCGCGTGCACGACGCCGCGCTCCTCACCGTGACGGCCCGCATTCACCATGAGCACGCCGCCCGGCGAAAGGCAGCGCCGCGCCGCCGCGAAGAACTCCACTGTCGCGAGCTGGAACGGCACGTACGGGAACTGGAATGCATCGAGCACGATGACGTCCTTCGTCCCCGGCGCGCGCTCTGCCTCGGCCTCGAGGAAGGGGCGCGCGTCGTCGATGATCACCTCGGCCCCCGGCAGCTCGAAGCCGAGCCACTTGCGGCCCGCCTCCACCACCGCCGCATCGAGCTCCACGCCCACCACCGCCGCCGCCGGGTAGAGCCGCCGGAAGACCTCCGCCGACGTGCCGCCGCCGAGCCCGAGGAGCAGCACGCGCTCGGGGCTCGGCCGCGTCCCGTAGCCCGGCGCCATCGCGTAATAGGCCCACACGTCGCGCGCGGGTAGCTCGCCGTCGAGGCGCGCGAACGATTGCACGGCGAAGCCGTCGTTCACCCGGATCTGCCGCTCGCCGCTGCGCTCGACCACCGCGATGTGGTTGTGGAGCGACTCCCCTGCCCAGAGCAGCCGCCCACGCGCGACCGTGGGCGTGGGCAGCGGCGCGAAGGCAAGAGCCACGGTCAGCGCCGAGGTCGAGAGCCCGGCGATGGTCTCCCGGCGCGCGCGGGCGCGAAAGCCGAACGCCGCGGCGCCCACCGAGAGCAGCACCGCGGCCACGTCGAACGTCGCGCGCGTCCCCAGCCAAGGCAGCAGCACGAGCCCCGCGCCGAACGTGCCCACGAGGCTCCCGAGGGTCCCCAGCGCCGAGAGCTGCCCGGCGAGGCGGCCGAGCTTGCCGGTCGCCTCGCCGTCGCCTCCATTCCCGGCTGCGTGCATCACGAGCGGGGGCAGCGCGCCCAGCGAGCCGATGGGGAGCGCGATGGCGAGGGCCGTGATGGCCGCGAGGAGCCCGAGCGAGGCGGCGTCCCCCGCGCGGAAGCGCGCGAGGGTCGACGAGAGCACCCACGGCACCACGCGCGGCAGCGCCGCGAAGAGCAGCGACGACGCCAGCATCAGGCGCACGATCCACAGCGAAGCCGCGCCGCGCGCGCTGAGCCAACCGCCGAGCAGGTTCCCGAGCGCGAGGCTGCCGAGCACCGTGCCGATGAGCATCGCCCACGTCGTGGTGCTCGTCCCCAGGTGCGGCGCGAGGAGCCTGCCCGCGGCGATCTCCCCGTTCATCACGGCCGCGCCGCCGAGGAAGCTCAGCCCCAGCCATGCACCGAGCCCTCTCGGGCGCGCGATGTCGGTCATTTCACGGCCGTGAGGCGCGCCGTGCACGTGCCGAGGCCGCCTTCTGCAGGCGGGTCGACGTTGATGGCGCACTTCACGTCCTTCCCGAGCTGCGTCGTCAAGTCGACCGTGCACGTGGCCACCAGGGCAGGCGCCCCGCCGCCGCCGCCCGCGGTCCCGCCGCCGCCCGCGATCCCACCGCTGCCCGCGGTTCCGCCGCCGCCCGCGGCCCCGCCGCTTCCCCCAGCGCCCGTGTCCTCGGTCGAGGCGACCGGGAGCCGGAAGGTGACCCCTGTGCTCACGAACGGCTCGTCCTCATCGCTGCACGAACCGACCACGCCCCCGGAGACCGGGGCGACGTCGCCCGAGACCTTGGTGATCGGCAGGCTCGCTTCACGACGGGTCATTCCCGGCTGCATGGAGCCATTGATGCGGATGCGGCCGCTGAGGTCACCGCCGCAGGTCGTGGTGATGTCGAAGGTGCGGTCGAAGGACGACTGCGCACATTGTCCCTCTGCGCTGTCGGCCATGAGCAGCGAAAAGAGGCCCGCTGTGGCGAGGATGCTCGCGGAATGACGAACGGTGCGAAACAGGTTCATGGTGTCTCCAAGGAAGGCAAGGCGTCGCGCAAGTATCCGAACTTACATGCGATACCGGCGCCGGGCGACGATGCAAAATCCCGGCCTCGAGGTCCAGCTTGCACCAGGCAAGCCGTGAAGCCTGGTCTGCGGGCATCCTGTGCCGGGGCTGCGCGGGGCGCGGGGCTGACATCGCGATCCGGGTGGTTGTACTCGTGGCCGGGAACCGAAGTTCGCCGAAGAACCATTCCCTCACGACAGCTCGATCGCCTCGTGACGCAGTAGCCCTGCTCGGCGAAACCCGCTAGAAGGGCAGGTGGAAGCGCGCGGTCGGCTGGTGCCACCCCCGGTCTTCAAAATCGGTGCGGGGCAGTTCCGCTGTCCTGGGCAGGTTCGATTCCTGTGCGCTTCCGTCGTCTTCGCCGCGGCGTTTTCACGCCGATGTGCTGTTGCATCGACCGCATCGCGGTCGATGCACCTGAGGTCCAGGGCTGGCCCTGGTCCGGGTCCAGGGGTGGACAACCCCTGGTCGGGCCCGGGGTGAAACCCCGGCGCTACGCTGCCGTCGCAGCGACGCTCAGCTTTCGCCGCCGTCGGTCTTGCCGTGGATGCCGTGCCGCTTGAGGTATGTGCGGACGTGGGCGCGCTCCATGCCGGCGCGGCGTGCGATCTCCGAGATGTTGCCTTTTGCCTCGTCGAAGAGGGCTGCGAAGTATTCGCGCTCGAAGCGCGCGAGCACGTCGTGCTTGGCTTCCTGGAATGCTTTGCCCTTGAAGGATGCGCTTGCGCTCGACACGGGGCCGCCTGCGTTGCTCGAGGGCGGCGGGCCTGCGACGTGGGGCTCGTGGATCTCCGTGAGGGCTCCGAGGTGCGCTGCGACGTCGAGCTCCTCGCCTTCGCCTCCGAGTGCGTAGGCCACGGCGACTGCGTTTTTCAGCTCGCGCACGTTGCCGGGCCAGTCGTGACGCATCAGGCGTTCGAGTGTCGAGTTCGAGACGCGGTCGAACGAGGCTTCGTCGCCGCCGAGATCTCGCAGCATGCGACGCACGAGCACGGGGATGTCTTCGAGCCGCTGGCGCAGCGCGGGGAGCTCCACGCGCACTTGGGCCACGCGGAAGTAGAGGTCGCTGCGGAAGGCGCCGGTGTTCACGGCTCGCACGAGATCTCGCCTCGTTGCGGCGAGCACGCGCACGTCGACCTCGCGGTACGAGGAGCCGCCGACGCTCTTGATGCGCCGCTCGGCCAGCGCGCGGAGCAGCTTGGGTTGCACCTCGATCGGCAGCTCGCCGAGCTCGTCGAGGAAGATCGTCCCGCCTTCGGCTTCCACGAAGGGCGAGAGGCGCTTGTCGACGGCGCCCGTGAAGGCGCCGCGCTCGTGACCGAAGAGTGTTGCTTCGGCCAGGCTCGACGGGATTGAGCCGCAGTCGACCACGACGAACGGCTTTTTTGCGCGCGGGCTCGCCTGGTGGATCGCCTGTGCCACGACCTCCTTGCCTGTGCCCGTCTCGCCCGTGATGAGCACGGTGAGGTCTGTTGGCGCGACCTTGGAGAGCTTTTCGAAGATGCCGCGCATGCCTGCGCTCTGCGCGACGAGCGGGCCGAAGGCCGGGATCGAGGGCACCGTGATCCGCTCGGGCCGCGCTGGCTCGAAGGAGAGCTCGGTCTCGCCGAGGCGCAGCTTGCAGGCCGCGAGCAGGAAGACCTCGCCGACGCGCACGCCGCCTGCGAACGTGCCGTTGCGGCTGCCGAGATCTCGCACGCGCACGCCTTGCTCGGTGGCCACGAGCTCGGCGTGGACGGCGCTGATCTTCGCGTCGTCGAGCACGATGCTGCACTGGGCGTTGCGGCCCACGATCACCGGCTCGGTGCCCACTTCCACCCAGCCCGCTTTGCCGGCCTTGATGCGGCCTCCGCGGACTTCGACCTTGTTTCGTGAAAGGACGGTCGCGTCGTTCACGGCGTCACCCGATTCGTCACCTGCCGGTCCTGCGTCCTCGCCCCGGCTCCAAGGAAACGTCGGGCGAAAGCCCGATCAGCGGCGTATCTACCGTCTCCGTGGGCGGATGATCCACCCACGTGGGTTGATCGTCCTGGCTTGCTGCTGCGTCTGCCTCGTCCGAGATCGTCGGCGGATCGGGCGGACCCACGGGGAGCGACGAGGGCAAGGGTGCCCGCGCCGGCGGGGGCGGCTGGATCGCGCGTGGTCCTGGCGCCAGCGTGCGCCATGCGTCGAGCGCCTCGCGCGCCGTGGGGAACCGGTTCTCGCGTTTGCGCTCGAGCGCGCGTTCGAGGAAGCGCTCGATCCCTGCGGGCCAGCGGTCGCCTGTCGCTTCGGCCAGGCTCGGGGCTTGCCGTTCGAGCTTCATCGCCACGAGCAGCGCTGCGGTCGTCCCTTCGAAGGGCAGCCGCCCCGAGAGGGCGCGGAATGCGACGGCGCCGACGGCGTAGATGTCCGCTCGTTCGTCGGCGCGCGCGGCGCCGCGCACCTGCTCGGGCGCCATGTAGGCGAACGAGCCCAGCGTTGCGTCGAAGGCCGTCAGCGTCGGCTCGTTTTGCTCGCCATCGCCGCGCTTCAGCTTCGAGATGCCGAAGTCCAGGATCTTCGCGCGCTCGGGCCGATCGGGGTACGCGGTGCGCTCGAGGAAGATGTTTCCGGGCTTCAGATCCCGATGGATCACGTCTGCCGCGTGGGCCGCGCAGAGGCCGCAGAGCACGTCCTCGATCATCGGGAAGACCTCGGCGAAGGGCAGGTATTGCTCGCGCTTCAGCCGATCGGCCAGGCTCTCG
Organism: Polyangium sp. 6x1; assembly: GCF_029946515.1. Taxonomy (GTDB): domain Bacteria; phylum Myxococcota_A; class Polyangia; order Polyangiales; family Polyangiaceae; genus Polyangium. Next base: position 4,822 of record NZ_JARZHH010000032.1, on the reverse strand, counting down.
CCGTCGAGCCTTTCGAACACCAACAAATGTGCGCCGTCGGGCGTCTGGCCCACGTCGAGCAGGCTGCAGACGTAGGGGCTCTGGATGGCCGAGGCGATCTTGGCTTCGCGCTGGAAGCGCTGCACGAGATCGGGCTTCACGGCGGCGCGGGCGAGCAGCACCTTGATGGCCACCTCACGCCCGGTCGTATCGCTCCGAGCAGCCCACACCTCCCCCATACCGCCGCGGCCGAGGAGGCGGGTCACTCGGTAGCCCGCGAGGATGTCGCCAGGGTGGATCGCCACGGACCAGGTATCAACGACCGTACCAGCGAAGGCGTGGGCAGTGGAAGGGAGAAACGCGGCGTGTGTGGCACGGGGAACGATGCGCGCGCGGGCGCCGGAAAAGTGTTCGGATCCACTCGACCCTGCCTCGCACTGCCTGTACGCTCCGGCCGGCCATGCCGCGAACCGCCGAGGACGTAGAGAGCTTCCTCCTGCAACTGAGCCGCCCCTTCGAGAACGACGGCGGGACGTACCTCGTCTCCGCCGGCGAAGACAAGCCGCCGATCGCGATCCGCGTGGCGCCGCCGATCCTCGCCGTACGTGTTTCGATCGGCCCGCTGCCGAAGGACCCCGAGCACCAGAACAAGTTGTTCCGCCGGTTGCTCGAGTACAACGCGACGGACCTGATGCACGCCGCCTACGGCATCGACGATCACACCGTCGTGCTCTCGGCCGCGTTGCCCCTCGACAACCTCGACCTCAACGAGCTCGAGGCCACGCTGAGCGACCTCGATCTCGCGTTGGCGCGTCACGTGCCGACGCTGCACGATCTCGCCACCACCTAGCTCACCTAGCTCGCGAGACCAGTTCGGACGAGAGGCCAATCGAGATGGGAATTTTCGCGCGACTCGCCACGCTCATCAAGTCGAACCTGAACGACCTCATCAGCCGCTCGGAGGATCCCGAGAAGATGCTGAACCAGGTCGTCATCGACATGTCCAACCAGCTCATCGAGGCGAAGAAGCAGGTGGCCGTCTCGATCGCCGACGAGAAGCGCCTCGCCAAGCAGGCCGAGCAGGAGGCCGCGAACGCCGCCGAATGGGAGCGGCGCGCGATGCTCGCGATCAAGGCCGGCGACGACAACCTCGCGAAGGAAGCGCTGGCCCGGAAGAAAGAGCACGACCAGCTCGCCGCGTCCTACAAGGACCAGTGGCAGAAGCAGAAGCAAGCGGTCGAGCAGCTGAAGACGGCGCTCCGCCTGCTCAACAACAAGATCGAAGAGGCCAAGCGCAAGAAGAACGTCCTCATCGCGCGGAAGAAGCGCGCCGAGGCGCAGAAGGCCATCCAGGAGACGCTCTCCGGGCTGAACAACGCCTCTGCCTTCGAGACGTTCGATCGCATGTCGGCCAAGATCGACCAGATCGAGGCCGAGGCCGAGGCCGCGGGCGAGATCCAGGAGCAGTACACGGGCGACACGCTCGCGCACCGCTTCGGTCAGCTCGAGGCCACGCAAGGCGCCGAGGACGACCTCATGGCGCTGAAGCGCAAGATGGGCGTCGCTCCGCCGGAGCCGCCGAAGGAGGTCGCCCCCGCGCAGGTGCGCGTCGCGGGCCCGGCCCCCGCCCCGCCGACGCAGGCCGAGCAAGACGAGCTCGCCGCCGCGCTCGCCGAGCTCGAAGCAGAAGAGCAACGCGAGCAAGCCCGCATGAAGCGCTAGTCGAGTAGTACCTGCCATGAGTGAAGCTGGGACGACGGGCACGGGATCCGTCCGCCCTCCCGCGGAGCAGCGCGCGCCTGCAAGCAAGGCGCAGCCGCCAGCCACCGCGGGGAAGGACGGGCCCGTTTACGCAGAGGACATCGACGCCCTCCTGGGTCGACTCGGCGCGAGCTCGAGCGGCGGGCTCGACGAGGCCGAGGCCGAGGCGCGGCTCGCGAAGTACGGCAAGAACAGGCTGCCGGATCCGCCGCAGAAGAGCGCGCTCCGGAGGCTGTTCGAGCAGTTCGCGAACCCGCTCGTCCTGACGCTGCTCGCGGCGGCCGCGATCGCGGTCGTCGTCGGCTTCACGGATCACGAGGGCGGGATCCTGCATCGCTTCGGCGACGCGATCGCGATCCTCCTGATCGTCATCCTCAACGCGTTCCTCGGCTACTACCAGGAGCGTCGCGCCGAGGCCGCGCTCGACGCGCTGCAGAAGCTCAGCGCGCCCTCCGCGCGCGTGCGCCGCGGCGGCAAGGTGAAGGTCATCGCGGCCGAGGACGTGGTCCCCGGCGACCTCCTCGAGCTCGAAGCGGGCGACGCGATCGCGGCCGACGCGCGGCTCGTGCAGACGATCGACCTCGCGACCGAGGAGGCGGCGCTGACGGGCGAGAGCACCGCCGCGATGAAGGACGCGCTCGCGCCGGTCACGGTGGACGCGCCGCTCGGCGATCGCGTGAACATGGTCTTCACGGGGACGACGGTCGTGCGCGGCAAGGCGCGCGCCGTCATCACCACGACGGGCAGCGGCACCGAGCTCGGCAAGATCGGCGAGATGATCCGGTCGGTCGGCGAGACGAAGACGCCGCTCGAAGAGCGCCTCGAGTCGTTCGGCTCGACGATCCTGCGCGCCTGCCTCGTGCTCTCGGCGGTCCTGCTCGGCTGGGGCTTTTTGCGCGGCGGCCGGCCGTGGCACGAGCTCTTGCTGGAGGCCGTGAGCCTCGCGGTCGCCGCGATCCCCGAGGGCTTGCCCGCGATCACCACGATCACGCTCGCGCTCGGCATGCAGCGCATGGCGCGGCGCGGGGCCATCGTGCGCAAGCTGCCGGCGGTCGAGACGCTCGGCGCGGCGACGGTCATCGCCTCGGACAAGACCGGCACGCTCACGCAGAACGAGATGACCGTGCGGGTCGTCTACACCGGCGGCAAGCGCTACCAGGTCACGGGCGAAGGCTACGATCCGCACGGCGCGTTCCGGCCCGAGGGCGAGATCGACCTCGAAACGGACAAGCTGCCCGCGCCGCTCACGTACACGCTCTCGACGGCTGCGCTCTGCAACAACGCGCACCTCGAGCAGGACAAGGAGACGAAGAAGTGGCGCATCGTCGGCGATCCGACGGAAGGCGCGCTGCTCGCGCTCGCGGCCAAGGGCAACCTCGCCCGCGAGTCCGTCGCTCCTTCGCACCAGTTCGTCCACGAGCTGCCCTTCGACAGCGACCGCAAGCGCATGACGGTGATCACGCGCGACCAGCACGGCCGCGAGATCGCGCACGTGAAGGGCAGCGTCGACGTCCTGCTCCCGCTCTGCGTGAAGTACGCGACCGACGACGGCGTGCGTGGCCTGACCGAGGAGGATCGGCGCACGATCACGCACGTCGCCGAGGAGATGAGCGGGCAGGCGCTGCGCGTGCTCGCGCTCTGCCGTCGCGTGCGCAAGGACGGCGTGGAGGACGGCGACGTCGAGCGTGAGCTCACGTTCCTCGGCCTCGTGGGCATGATGGATCCGCCGCGCGCGGGCGTGAAGGAGGCCGTCGCGACGTGCAAGGCGGCCGGGATCCGCGCGGTGATGATCACCGGCGATCACAAGCTCACGGCGACGGCGATCGCCAAGGAGATCGGCCTCTGGGACGAGGGCGACGAGGCGATCACGGGCTCGGAGCTCGCGAAGATGACGGACGAGGAGCTCACGAAGCGCGTGGAGCACCTGCGCGTCTTCGCGCGGACCACGGCCGAGCAGAAGCTCCGCATCGTGCGTGCGTTCAAGGCGAAGGGGCACGTCGTGGCGATGACGGGCGACGGCGTGAACGACGCGCCGGCGCTGCGCGAGTCGCACATCGGCGTGGCGATGGGCCTCGGCGGCACGGACGTCGCGCGGCAAGCAGCCGACCTCGTGCTCGCGGACGACAACTTCGCCACGATCGTCGAGGCGGTGCGCGAGGGACGCGCGATCTACCGCAACATCCAGAAGTTCATCTTCTTCTTGCTGTCGTCGAACATGGGCCTGCTCGTGGCCGTGTTCGTGGTGTCGTTCTTCGGCAAGTGGCCGCCGCTGACGCCGCTCATGATCCTGTGGATCAACCTCGTGACGAACGGCCTGCCGGCCCTCGCCCTGGGCATCGATCCGCCGGATCCGCACCTCATGCGCGAGCCGCCGCGCGACACGTCCGAGGGCCTCCTGAACCGCCGCGACTACCTCGGGATCCTCTACGTCGGCGGGATCATGGGCGCCGCCGCGGTCGCGCTCTACGTGCTGTCGCCGCAGGACGAGACGGGGCTTTTGCAGACGCGGGCCCTCGCCTTCTCGCTGCTCGCGCTCTCGCCGCTCTTCCACGCGTGGAGCTGCCGGAGCCCGATCCTCTCGGCGTTCTCGTCGAAGCCGCTCGTGAGCCTCCCGCTCTTCCTCGCGTGCGCGGCGAGCGCGGCGATCCACCTCGTCGCGATCCTCGTGCCGAGCCTGCGCCCGGTCTTCCGGACCTACGCGATGTCCCCGAACGAGTGGATGATCCTGCTCGTGCTGTCGGCCCTCGTGGTGCCGGCCGTGGAGGTCGCCAAGGCGATCGATCGGGCGATCCGCAAGCGTACGGCCTGACCGAGGGTGTCGGGACGTCCCGACCCCGACGCGTCACGGTGACGCGCGCGTCTCCAAACCTTCGGACCCCCGCGCGTCACCCTCTCCCCTCCCCCTCCGCGCCTTCCGACACCCCCTCGCGTCACGAGGACGCGCGCCCCTCGCCGCGCGCCGACCCCCTCGCGTCACGGTTGCGCGCCGCCCTCGCCTCGCGCCCGACACGCCCGCGCGACGCCGACGCGCGCCCCTCGCCTCGCGCCCGACACGCCCGCGCGACGCCGACGCGCGCCCCTC
>NZ_JARZHH010000031.1 GCF_029946515.1 Polyangium sp. 6x1 | reverse complement strand
CTTGTGGCGCGGGCGCGGCTTGTGGCGCGGGGGCAGGCGCCGGAGCAGGCGCAGGCGCGGCTTGCGGCGCTGGCGCTGGCGCTGGCGCTGGCGCTGGCGCTGGCGCTGGCGCTGCGGCGAGCATCGGCGCGATGTCCGCGGCCGCCTTGAAAAGCTCGAGCGAGCGCATGTCCTTGTCCGCGTCGGAGGCCTGCTCCGCGGCGCGCTTCAGCCAGCGCAGCGCTTCGGCCCGCTCCCCGCGGCCCCACAGCGCGGAGGCCGTCGACAGCGCCCAGTGGACATCCTCGTCGTCGTCGTCTTTCGGAGGCGGGATCGGGCTTTCAACCATGGTCATCGCGCTCGCTTGCCTAGCCGTTTGCCCAATACCACGACTCTCGCCGCGCCGTCTCCCGCCGCGCACGGGCCCGCCCTGGCCCGCGCCCCTGCCCCTCTGGAAACCGCTCGAATTTTCCTCGGTCGCCCCCCGCGCCCTCGACACGAGCGCCTTCCCGTGGCGATTCCGCTGCTTCCTCTTGAGCCGCGAGCGTCGATCGTGACACCCTCCCCTGCGCGGTAGCCTTCGCTCCCCTTTTTCCCTCGCGGTCCCGCTGCCGCGGACGCGCCTCAGAGGATCCTCGTTCGTGCTTCATAACCGAGATCTCAAGCCCGGCGTCACGCTAGGACGCTACGAGATCCTCATGCCCGTCGCACACGGCGGGATGGCCGCCGTGTGGGCCGCGCGCATGGTCGGCTCGCGCGGCTTCCAGAAGCTCGTCGCCATCAAGACGATGCTGCCGGGCCTCTCGGAAGATCCCGAGTTCGAGGCGATGTTCCTCGACGAGGCGCGGCTCGCGGCGCGCATCCGGCACCCGCACGTCGCCGAGATCCTCGACCTCGGCGACGAGAACGGCGTGCTCTACATCGTGATGGAGTGGATCAACGGAGAGTCGCTCTTCGTGATCAACCGCAATGCCAAGGATCAAGGCGGCTTCCCCCTCCCCTTGCTCCTGCGCATGCTCTCGAGCGCCTGCGCGGGCCTGCACGCCGCGCACGAGCTGCGCGACGACGACGGCCGCCCGCTCGGCCTCGTGCACCGCGACGTGAACCCCGCGAACGTCATGGTCTCGTACGACGGGATCGTGAAGATCGTCGACTTCGGCGTCGCGAAGGCCACGGCGAGCGTCACCATCACGCGCGTGCCCGGCATGATGAAGGGCAAAGCGCACTACATGTCGCCCGAGCAGATCCGCGGCGACCGGCTCGATCGGCGCTCCGACATCTTCTCGCTCGGGATCCTCATGTACGTGATGATCACCGGGCGGCACCCGTTCAAGGCGAGCACGGACAAGCAGACGATGGACAACATCGTCGGCACCGAGCCCGTCCCGGTCCACGATCTCGTCCCCTCCGTGCGCCCGGATCTCGAGGCTGTCGTGATGCGCGCGCTCGCGAAGCGCGTCGAGGATCGCTGGACCGACTGCGCCGAGATGCAGCGCGCGCTCGATCAGATCACGAACGCCATCGGCGCGGCCGTGACTGACGGCGACGTGTCTTCGTTCATGCAAACGCTGATGGGCGAGCGCTCGTCGCAGCGCCGCGCGGAGATCGCCGCCTCGATCCAGGCCGCGGACGCGCGCGGCGTCGAAGCCGCGGAGGCGCCGGCGTCGCGGAGGGCCGAAGGGCCTGCGTCGCGGAGGCGCGGCGGATCTCCATCGTCGCGCGGCGCTTCGCTCGAAGGCATCATCCCGATCTCGCTCGACGGCAGCGACGCCAGGCCGCCTCCGCCTCCGGCGATCGTCGTCCCCAGCGTGCCCCCGCCCCCGCCGTCTGCGCCGGCGGCGCTCGTCACGTCGAAGCGAAAATTGCGCGTGTGGCCGTGGCTCGCGCTCGTGCTCGTCGCGGGGCTCGGCGGCGCGGGCGCGGCGCTTCGCCTGGGTCATTTGCCGTGGGCCGAGCCGCTCGTCCCGCCGGCCCTTCGGTGGCTCGTGCCTCCGCCCAAGGCCGCGGCCACGCTCGCGCCTCCTCCGCCGCCTGCGAGCGTCGCGCCTGCGCCGAGCGCTGCGCCTCCCGCGAGCGCAGCTCCTTCCGCGACCGCGCCGAGCGAGGACACGCTGGCCCTCGACGCGGGCCCGACGAGCGACGCGGGCCCGACGAGCGACGCAGGCGACGACGCAGGGACCGACGCAGGCGACGCGGGTTCCGACGCAGGCTCGGACGCGCTCGACGGCGGTTTGCCCGACGGCGGCGGCTACAAATATCTCCCGCCGAACTCTGGCGGCGGCTGGAAGCGCATCGACGGCCTCTGGTATCCGCCCTCGTGGTGGAGGCCGCCGTCACGCTTGCCGGGTGGCGCCCCGGCGCCCAAGGTCGACCCCGACGACCCTTACGGCGAATAGCCCTCGAACCAAGCGCCTCCTTTGCATGGGCCGCATCGCGGCCGATGCACCCGAGGTCCAGGGCTGTGCCCTGGTTCGGGTCCAGGGGCGAAGAGCCCCTGGTCGGGTCCGGGGTGAAACCCCGGCGAGACGCTTCAATACAGGCCGGTCTGCTCGGGCAAACACACGCCCATCGCGCAGAGCAGCAGATCGATGTCCGCGCCCGCGCAGCTCACCTGCCGCGCGCAGTAATCATCGTATGCACACAAACGATGGCAGGACTGATCCGATCCGAGCGCGCGCACGTTCATGAGACAAGCCCAGCCGGACGTCAGCCACAGGCCCTCGGGCTTGTCGAAGAGGCAGACCTCCTTGCGCTCCTCCGGGTCGAAGACCTCGGCCGTGCAGGCGTCGCGCTCGATCTTCTCGCGCGACTTGCCCATCGTGTTCAGCATGTACGTGAAGTCGCAGGCGCCCGCTGACGTCGTGTCGCGCGAGACGCGGTAGCGCAGCGTGGGGACGTCGAGCGAGCGCTGACGCACGCCTCGGAGCATCGCGACGAACTGGTTGTTGCCGCCGTCTTCCTTTGGCCCCTCGCGCAGCGCGGCGAGGATCTGCTCGTTCTGCTGCTCGACGCCGGGGTCCTCTTTGTCCGAGTAGCCGAGCCGGATGTACTTCTCGGGCGTCTTCGTCGTGCAGTTCTTGGCGTGCTCCCAGAGCTTCTCGCTCACGACGGGCGGGCGCTTCGTCCCCTCGCGCTTGCACACGCCGATCGCGCCCGCGGGCACGGCGCCCGAAGCGCGATCGGTCGGTTGACCCGGCGGCTCCTGGATGAACTCCGTGGACGTGCAGCTCACCGCTCCCACGGACACCACGAGCCCCGTCACGGCGAGGGCGGCGACCCGATGCAACGCTCTCTTCGTATCCACGAGCGCACGGTATCACCGCGGAGGGCCCGGACAGAAATCCTCGGTGACGAAAGACGCCTGACCCATGGCCAAGTGGCCGGATCTTTTTGATTTTTGGGCGGGGATGGGGCGCGGGGACAGACGCTCAGGCGCCCATCGCGGTCTGCTCGATCAGGTGATCGACGATGGCCTGCACGCTCTGCGTCTTCTGGAAGACGGCGAGCTGTTTGTCGGCGCTCGTGCCCTCGCGAAGGATGCCGCGGACGCGGTCGAGCTCGGCCTGGGACTTGAAGATCACGGCCGCTTCCTCGACGAAATCGAGCAGCTCGCCGATGAGCACGCGCACGGGCAGCTGCTCTTGCTTGCCGAAGTCGATGAGCTGACCGTCGATGCCGTAGCGCAGCGCGCGCCACTTGTTCTCCTCGATGAGCTCGCGCGCGTACTCGCGGAAGCCCATGTTCTTCCGGTAGAGCAGGTAGAGCTTGCCCATGAGCGCCTGGATGAGCGCCGTCAGCGCGACGGTGTCGTCGATGCGCGTCGTCATGTCGCAGATGCGCACCTCGACCGTGTCGAAGAACGGATGGGCGCGGACGTCCCACCAGATCTTCTTCGCGTTGTCGATACAGCCGGTCTTCACGAGCAGCTCCACGTACGACTGGAACTGCGCGTACGAGTCGAAGTGCCCCGGGATGCCCGTGCGCGGGAAGCGCTTGAAGATCTCGCTGCGGATGCTCTTCAGGCCCGTCGCGCGGCCGAGCCAGAACGGCGAGCTCGTCGAGAGCGCGAGGATGTGCGGCAGGAAGTAACGGACCTGGTTCGCGAGCGCCATCGCGACCTCCTTGTCCTTGATGCCGACGTGGACGTGGAGGCCGAAGATCAGGTTCGCGCGCGCGACGTCCTGCAGGTCCTCGACGATCACCTTGTAGCGCTCGCCGTCGGTGATCTCCTGCTTCTTCCAGTCGCTGAAGGGGTGCGTGCCGGCTGCGACGATGCGCAGACCGTGCTTGCCCGCGAGCGCGCTGAGCTCGCCGCGGAGCTCGCAGATCTCCTGGCGCGCCTGCCGGATGTCGCGGCAGATGCCCGTGCCCGTCTCCACGACGGACTGGTGCATCTCGGGCCGCACGCGCTCGCGCAGCACCGAATGTTTGCCACCCTCGAGGAGCTGACTCACGTACGAGCGGAGCTCGCGCGTCTCGGGGTGGACGATCTGGAACTCTTCCTCGATGCCGAGCGTGAACTGACCGTCGAGCAGGCCCTGGACCGTGGTGCTCATGAATCTCCCTCGATGATGAACGTGGGGACCGTTCCCGCCCCCGCATGAACGTTGCACATGTTCGTCGCGGATAACCTGCCCAGCATACCGCCGAGCTCGCCCCGGAACAGGATCGGATCGAGCTCGATGTGGCGCCGCGAGAAGTAGAGCTCGCCCGCAGCGCCGACCTCCGGAAACATCGACGTCGGTAACGAAACGCGAAGCTGAAGAACGGACGGATCGACGAGCGCGAGCTTCAGCGCTCGCTCCCACACGCTGCTCTCCACGTTCGCGCCGATCACGACGCCGCGCCCGCCGACCTCGTCGTTCGGCTTGAGCACGAGGCGCGCGCGGTTGTCACGCGCCCACGGGACGAGGTCGATCTCGTCGCCGTCCGGGCCTTCGGTCTTCATCTCCTCGACGCGCCTCGTCCACGGGATGACCTTGCGGACGGCGACGCTCTCGTCCTTCGTGTAGAGCGCCGTGACGCGCGGATCGAAGAGCAGGGCGAAGAGGACCTTCTTGTCGAGGAGCTTGGCGCGGAAGCTGTTCACGACGCACACGACGCGCGCCTTGTACGCCTCGATGAGCGGCCGGACCTCGTCCTCGCGGCCGAGCAGCTCGCTCGTGAGCACGCGGCGGTAGACGAGATCGATCTCCTCGCCCTTCGCCGAGAGCTTGCCGTCGCGGTACTCGAGCTCGCGCGGATCGACGAAGCGCGCCGGGATGCCGTGCAGCCGGAAGCGCTCGCAGATCATGTCGAACTCGGTCCGCGTCGCGACCTCCTGCCAGTCGACGACGGCGACCTTCGGGACGTGCGTCCCGCCGAACTCGTGCCACGCGTCGAGGATCGATCCGACGAGGGAGTTGCCCGCGTAGACCGGCGTGACCGGCGAGACGCGGGCGAACTCGCGCATCGGCTGGAAGGCCTCGAAGAGCTCGGTGAGCCTGTCGGCGTAGCTCGGGCCGAAGGCGCCCTCGGCGTTGAGCTCGACGAACGAGAGATCGGGGCCCGCGAGGATCGCGTCGAGGCGCGTGACGACGCCGACGGACTCGAACGCGGGGTTGTAGGAGAAGAGCCTCCGCTCGCCGTCCGTCAGGCCCATGAGCTCGAGGAGCGCGGGCTCCGCGAGGATGAGGTCCTTGGCTTTGATGACGGCGCTGCGGAAGTGCCGGAGCGCGCCGAGGAGCAGGTTGTACTGGGCGCGGAGGACGAAGTTCGGTCGGAGGAACGTGCAGAGGGGACGACCGGCGAAGACGGCGCCTCGCGCCACCATGCGATCGAGGAGGGCGAGGTGATCCTCGCCTCCTCGATCCACGTAGGCCGTGAGCGCGTCGTGGTAGCGGTCGACGGCTGCGTCGAGCGCGGCGGTGAAGGGGTGCTTCAACGGCCGCTCGTGGGTGGTCACGTGCCTCTATCCCACCGGATGGGTTCGACCTCGGACGCCATCTTGCTCCATGCGTAGCGGTCGCGGATCGTGCGGCCTTCCTTGGCGGCGCGGACGCAGAAGTCGACCATCCAGTCGGTGACCGTGTCGAAGAAGCGCTCGCCGAGGTGCTCGATGTGCATGTCGGGCGCGGGGTTCGTGAAGTCGATGGCGTAGGGGACGCCGTCCTTGATGGCGAACTCGACCGAGTTCATGTCGTAGCCGAGCGCGTGGTTCAGGCGCAGGGCGTCGTTCACGATGCGGTCGTGCAGGTCTTGCGGGAGCCAGCGCTCCTGGTCGCGGAAGATGTAGCGACCGCGGAGGCCCGTCGGGCCGATCTGCTTCGGGTCGTACTGGATCGTGAGCACGCGCTCGCGGCCGATGCAGATGCAACGCGCGTAGTCGTCGAAGTCGATGAACTCCTGCAGCGTCATCACGTTGAGGTTCGAGTCGTCGTAGGCGCGCAGCAGATCCATCGGCGTGCGCACGACGGTCACGTCCTTCCAGCCGCCGCCGTCGGCGGGCTTCAGGATCGCGGGGAAGCCGACGTACTCGACGATCGCGTCCCAGTTGAGGGGGAACTCGAGGTTGCGGAGCGATCGGTTCTTGTCGATCGCGGGGATGTAGTCCTTCTGCGGGAGCATCACCGTGCGCGGCGTGGCGACGCCGAGGCGCGAGGCGAGCGAGTAGCCGAAGAACTTGTCGTCGGCGCTCCACCAGAAGGGGTCGTTGATGACGTAGGCGCCGCCGAGGGCCGCGGCCTTGAGGTAGAAGCGGTAGTGCTTGACCTCCTGGCTGATGCGGTCGACGAGGACGCGGTACGGAGAGACGAAGCGCTCCGGCGTCCCTCCGATCTTCGCGAACTCCGCTTGGATGCCCGGGACCCGGTTGCACCGATCGATGAACGCCTGGGGGAAGGATTTCTCCCAGCCAGCGAGAATGCCGATCCGCTCCGTCATGCGACTCTCCGTTCCTCCTCGGGCCGCCTGTCGCGGCCGCGGGGCGCGATGTCGTTCGTGCGCCCGCGCCGCCGACTCTAGCCCGATTGTCCGTGCAGGCGGAAGTTTGGCGTGGCGTGATCCGTCACAGAAAAAAACCTCTTGACGGAAAGGGCTCCCTGGTTAGACTCCGCGGCCTCTCCGTCGGGGCGGGTAGCTCAGCGGTAGAGCGTTGGCCTTACAAGCCGATGGTCGCAGGTTCGAACCCTGTCCCGCCCACCCGGCTCTTCATTGAAGTTGATGAGAGTCGGAAGCGGGAAAGAAAAAAGAAAACAGGGCCTTGCAAACGGTGAACGAGTCTGGTAGACACGGCGCCGTCAGTAAGAACGAAACAGCGACGACGCAGTTCGCCACATTGGGGTGGTAGTTAAGTCGGTTATAACGCCGGCCTGTCACGCCGGAGGCCGCGGGTTCGAGTCCCGTCCACCCCGCCTCCCTGTATGCAGTAGTGAAACAGCCGATCTCGAAAGGGATCGGCTGTTTTGCTTTTGTCCGCCTGGCTGGCGCTCCCCTGCCCTGCCGAGCGCATCGACCGCATCGCGGTTGATGCACCTCCGGTCCAGGGCTGGCCCTGGTCCGGGTCCAGGGGTGGACAACCCCTGGTCGGGCCCGGGGTGAAACCCCGGCGCTGCGCCACCGAGCACCCCTCACGACTCGGAGACGGCGCCTGCCTTCGAGACGTTGAACGAGAACGACTTTGCGCCGCTCGTGAGGGTGACCTTGATCGTGTCTTCGTCGATGCGGTTGAAGGTCATCGCGATCGAGCGCTCCTTTGGATCGGCGAGCCTGTAGGTGCCTGCTTGCGGCACGGGGTCGGCCCAGCGGAACTGGACGCCTTCGATGGCGAGGTCCCACGTCCCGCCTTGGGCGGTCCAGGCGCGCGAGCCGTCGACCTGGAAGCCTTCGACGAGCCCGCCTTCGAGGGGCCGCTGCGTGCGATCGCCTGTGCCTTTGCCCGTCTTGCCGTCCGAGAGACGCGTCCAGTCGAGCTCGTGCGCGACGTGGCGTGTCTCGTCGCTTGCGCTCCAGGTGACCTCGGCTGTGCCGCTCACTTCGACGCGACCGTTCGAGAGTTTGGTCCACGTGTGGTTCACGACGACGTCGGCCATGTCGTTCTTCGTGACGGTGATCTCGTGCGTGCCGCTGTACGTGTTGCCTTTGTAGGTGCAGCTCCCGGGGTTCTTGCCGTACTCGACTTTGAGCGTGGCGCCTGTGAGTGTGACGGCGGCGCAGGGGAGCTGTGAGGTGACGAAGTCGCGGATCTCTTGGGCTGCGGCTTCGGCGGCCTGACCGATGGTGAAGTCGGTGGTGATCTCGATGCTGCCTGACGTCACGTTCTCGGCGTCGCCTGAGACGCTGGCCTCTTGGACGGCTTGCAGGGCCTCGGCTGTCGTCATTTCTTCTTGCTTGCGACAGGACGTGGTGGCGAGCGTGGCGGGGATCAACAGGGCGATGGCGAAAGCGCGCTTGTGCATGCGGGTCCCTCCTCGTTGGGATGTCCGGGTGCTTGGGACACGACAGATGCGGCGCGGGTAAAAAACGGGCGAGCGCCTGGTGGCTCTGGCGAGGGACCGGTTTTCCTTGACATGGCCCGGCCAAACCCTAGAGCTGGCTTCGACGCATGAAGATCGTCAGCTGGAATGTGAACGGGCTGCGCTCGGTCCTCGGCAAAGGGTTTTGCGCGTGGCTCGCGGAGGAGCGGGCCGACATCGTGGGCATCCAGGAGGTGCGCGCGCAGGAGGCGCAGCTTGGGCCGTGCCTCGAGTCGATTGGCGGCGCGTGGCTGCGCGCGTTCTCGTCGGCCGAGCGGCCCGGGTACAGCGGCGTGGGGCTGCTCTCGCGGCTGCCTGCGGATCGGATCACGACGTCGATGAAGGACGCGGCGTTCGATGCGGAAGGGCGCGTGCAGATCGCGCGCTTTGGTCGGCTCACGGTGGCGAACGTGTACTTCCCGAATGGCAGCGGGCCGAATCGCGACAACAGCCGCATCCCGTTCAAGCTCTCGTTTTACCGGCGCCTCTTCGATGTGCTCGAGCCGAGGCGGCGCCGCGGGGATCCGATCCTCGTGATGGGGGACTTCAACACGGCACACCGCGAGATCGATCTCGCGCGGCCGAAGGAGAACGTGAAGACGAGCGGCTTCACGCCCGACGAGCGCGAGGAGCTCGATCGGTGGATCCGCGCCGGGTATGTGGACACGTTCCGCGCGTTCGAGCCGGGGCCCGGGCACTACTCGTGGTGGAGCCAGCGGTTTGGCGTGCGCGCGAAGAACGTGGGGTGGCGGATCGACTACGTGCTCGCGTCGGAGGGCGCGACGAAGCACCTCCGGCGCGCGTTCCTCTCGCCGCACGTGACGGGCAGTGATCACTGCCCCGTGGGTGTCGAGGTGGACGACGCGATCGTGGGTTAGCTGCGGGCCGCGAGCGAGAACCAGCACGCCGCGGCGAAGAGCTGCGGGGCCGAGCGCGGCGGCGTGCTCGTGCGGCGTAGGGCCGCTTCGACCCAGGTCGCGACCGAGGCCATCGACGAAGGGACGCGAGGCAAGAGCTCTGGACCTTCGGAAAGCCAATCTTCGAGGTCACGTTCGTCCGCGAGCGGCGCGAGGGCGCCGTCCACGAGGGCGGCGCTCGCGTCCACGCGCAAGCGCGCGAGCGTGAGTGATCCGTCGAGCGGGCTCTCCACGGAGAGCACGGCCGTGCGCGCGCCGTCTTCGCCCGGCTCCGAGGCGAACGCGAGGGCGCGCAGGCCCTCCACGGTGGTGCGCCCCGAGGAACGAAAGATCCGCGCGAGGACGTCGGCCCAGCGCGCTCGCGGCGCCTTGCTCGGCGCCTCGTGCCACAGCGACTCGCAGAGCCACATGGCCGCCGCTCCGCCCTCCTCGACGATGCGATCGACGGCGGCTTCGCCGATGCCGAGGTCGTCACGACGAACGAGGTCCTCGTACAGGAACGCCGCGGGGACCCGGGCGCGCTTGCGCAGGCGATCGATCTGCTCGAAGCGAGCGAGGCGGGACTCGGGCGGCTGGCGCGCGACCTTCTCCGTGATCTCCGGCAGACGCGCGGGCGTCGCCGCGAGGCCCGCGATCACCACGAGGAGCTGCGCGTCGTTCATCGCGAGCAGCTCGGCCTGCGTGACCTGCCGCGCGAGCTCCTGCGCGCGCGCCGGATCGACCGATCGCACGAGCGCGAGCGCGACGGCGCGCCCCTCGATCGGCGCCCGCGCGTCGAGGAGCACGCGCGTCAGCGAAGGCAGATCCGACGCGGTGAGGCCGAGGTAGGCGAAGGCGCGCACGTAGATCGGGACCTCGCGCGGCAGCGCGCCATGCGCGGCGAGGCGCGCGACGAGATCCCTGCGGAGCTCGTCCTTCGTGATCTCCGCGAGCCGCTCGTAGAGCTCCTCGTCGGAGCGAGGTCGCTGTCGGAACAGGTGCTCCGTGTCGTTCATGGCGCGCTCCCTCCCTCGCGAAATGACGAGCGGCCGAACGATCGGCGCGCGTCAGGATTCGAGAATCTTCGTCAGCGTAGCTTCGAGCTGGCGTGGATCGAAGCGCTTGGGCAGGACGGCTTGCACGCCGATCACGCGCGCCTCTGCTTCGAGCTCCGGCGTGATGTCGGACGCGAGCAGGATGAACGGCACGTCGGCGAGGCGCGGGTTCTCGCGCATCGAATGGCAGAGCTCGAGGCCCGACATGCCCTGCAGCGTCCGCTGGCAGACGACCGCGTCGGGGACGGCGCCGCGCATCGCCGCGCGCGCCTCGTCGCCCGTGGAGGCCTCGATCACGGTGTACCGCTGGCCGAGGCTCGCGCGGACGAGCGCGCGGAGCGTGCGCGACTCGTCGACGACGATGACGCGTGGTTTCGCCGGACGAACCGTGGCGCGATCGCGCGCCTCGTGGCGGTGGATCGGGAAGAGGCGCGCGATCGTCTCCATGAGCAGCTCGCTCGGCGGCGGCGAGGTGTGGAGGCGGAGCTTGCCGATCGCGTCGACGATCTCGAGGCCGCGCGAGGGGCGGTTGTCCGGGTCGCGATCGAGGAGCCGATGGACGATCTCGTCGAACTCGGGCGGGACGGCGCGGTTCTGGCTCGACGCGGGGGGCAAGTCCTCGGTCGTGACGCGCTGGATGGTGTGCGCCTCGGTCTCGCCGGTGAACGCGCTCCTGCCGGTGAGCATCTCGAAGAGGACGACGCCGAACGAGAAGAGATCCGAGCGCGCGTCGAGGCGGCCGCGCAGGATGGTCTCGGGCGCCATGTAGGCGAATTTGCCCTTGAGCGTGCCGGCGCCGCCTTGCGTGGGCGAGAGCCGCTCGCGGGCGCGCGCGATGCCGAAGTCGGCGAGCTTCACGACGCCCTCGCGCGAGAGGAGGATGTTCGACGGGCTCACGTCGCGATGGACGATGAGCAAGGGGCGGCCGTCCTCGCCGAGCTTGTGGTGCGCGTAGTCGAGGCCGCGCGCGGTTTCGACCGCGATGTGCGCGACCTCGGGGATGCTCAGGCGTTCGCCGCGCTTGCGGAGCTCGTAGAGCGTCGCGCCGAGGCTCGGGCCGTCGACGTACTCGAGCACGAGGTAGTGCTGGCCGCCCTCCTCGGCGAACTCGACGACCTGCACGATGTTGCCGTGATGAAGGCGCGACGTGATGCGCGCCTCGTCGCGGAACATCGCGATGAACTCGTCGTTCGACGCGTACTGCGGAAGCACCCGCTTGACGACGACCTCTTTGATGAAGCCGTCGGTCCCCGCGAGGCGGCCGAGGAGCACCTCGGCCATGCCGCCATAGGCGAGCCTTCGGATGATCTGATACTTCCCCAGCCGTTCCGGGAGCTCCGGCTCCTGCATCGGGGGAACCATATCAGCTCTTCGCTCCTTCAATGCCGCGAGCGCGCCGGGGCACGGACGCGCTCGACGATTTCGGGGCCAAGTTCGTCGAGGGACAAAACGGCATCCGCGTATCCACGAGAAATCGCGGCTCCTGGCATGCCGCTCACGACGCAGGAATCCGGCGACTGCACGAGCACACTTCCGCCGGCTGCTTTGATTGCGCGCAGGCCCTCGACGCCGTCGTTGCCCATGCCCGTGAGCATCACGCCGAGCGCGCCGTCACCGAAATGACGAGCGAGGGACTCGAAGAGCGGCGTGCCCGAGGGACGATGGTTGCCGACGGGCGGGCCCTCGATGACGCCGATCGTGAGCGGCGACTGCGCGACGAGGTGCTTGCCTTCGGGGGCGAGCGCGATGACGCCGCCGCGCAAGGGCATGCCGTGCGTGGCGAGGCGAACGGGCAGCTGCGTGACCTCGGCGAGCCACTCGGCGAGCGCCTCGTCGAAGCCCGCGAGGACGTGCTGCACGATGAGGATCGGGACCGACGAGGAGGCGGCCGCGAGGCCCGGTAGCATCGCGGCGATCGCCGCAGGGCCGCCCGTGGAGGCGCAGATCCCGACGACCGTGGCGCGGTTCTGGGTGCGGAGGCTGCCGCCGCGGCGCGATCGCACCGAGCGCGGCCCGTCGGCCCAGCGACGAACCACGGGGATCTCGGCGAGCATCTTGATCTTGTCGCGCAAGGCGACGGCCTGCGGGCCCATCGGATCGCCCCAGCTCGGCCGCGCGATGACGTCGAGCGCGCCGGCCTCGGTCGCGGCGAAGATCTGCGCCGCGGGGCGGCTGCCCTGCTGATCCGAGACGATGACGACGCGCGTCGGCGCGAGGGCCATGATGCGGCGGGTGGCGGCGACGCCGTCGAGGCCGGGCATCATCGCGTCGAGCAGGATGATCTGCGGGTTCTCGCGCACGGCGAGATCGACGGCGCCCTGGCCGTCGCGCGCCATGCCGACGACGTCGATCTCGGGATCGGCCTTGAGGACACGCGCGAGCAGCGTGCGGCCGACCTCGGTGTCGTCGGCGATGACGACGCGGATCACCGGGCGCGCCCTGCGGCTCGACGGCACGACGGGCGCGGACGGGATCGTGAGCGCGAGGATCGTGGAGACGCGCGCGGCGAGCTGCGAACCGTCGACGGGCTTCGGGAAGAACGCGTCGACGTAGCCTGTGGCCAGAAGATCGCGCTCGCGCAGCTCCTTGTTCGCGCTGATGAGGATGATCTTCGGCGCGAGCGTGCCTCCCCTCTCCTTCACGCGACGCGACAGCTCGAGCCCGTTCATGTTGGGCATCGCGTAGTCGGTGATGACGAGATCGAAAGGCTGGCTCGACGTGCCGATGCGCGCGAGCGCGTCCTCCCCGTTGCTCGCGACTTCCAGTTCGAGCGCGAGTCCGGCGAGGTGTGCGCGCACGATGTCGCGCATCACGACCGAGTCGTCGACGATGAGAACGCGTGCCATCAAGCCCTCCCCACGAGCTCGTTCACGGTCTTCACGAACACCTCATGATCGAACTCGCTCTTGACGATGTAGGCGTCGGCGCCGACGGCGAGGCCGGCGCGTCGATCATCGTCGGAGCCGAGCGACGTGACCAGGACGACCGGGAGCCTCCGAAGGCGATCATTTTGTCGGATGTTCGAGCAGAGCTCGAGGCCCGACATCTCGGGCATCGAGACGTCGCTCACGACGATGTCGAATGTCTCGAGCTCGAGCGCCGAGAGCGCCTCGTTGCCGTCCGCGACTGCGACGACGTCGAAGCCAGCGACCTCGAGCACGGATCGCTCGAGCGCGCGGGTGGTGAAAGAATCGTCGACCAAGAGGAGCCTCGGCTTGGGGCGGTTTTCGACCCTCGGCAAAAGCGCCCGGAAGCGGTCGGCGTCGCGTCCGGAGGCCGAGCGGAGGAGATCGATGGGATTTAACATCAACACGACGCGGCCGTCCCCCAGGATGGTCGCACCTGCGATGTTCCGTACACGAACCAGCGGCGGTTCGAGGTTTTTTGCCAGGACCGTCTGATCACTGACGATCTCCCGGACCGCGAGCGCGCACCGGGTCTCGCCGATGCCGATGACCAGGACCGGGATGCGCTCGGGCGGCGGAGGAAGCTCGACCGGGAGGCCGAGCAGCGTGGCCAGCGGGACGAGCGCGATCGGGCGGCCATCGACGACGATCGCGTGCGTGCGCTCGACCTCCAGCACGTCCGTCGCGCTGATGCGCAAGATGCGCTGGATCGAGGAGATCGGCATCGCGAACTGCTCCTCGCCGATGCGCAGGAGCAGCGA
This sequence comes from Polyangium sp. 6x1, assembly GCF_029946515.1. Classification (GTDB taxonomy): domain Bacteria; phylum Myxococcota_A; class Polyangia; order Polyangiales; family Polyangiaceae; genus Polyangium. Next base: position 112,773 of record NZ_JARZHH010000031.1, on the reverse strand, counting down.
GTGCACGACGTAGATCGTGAGCGGCAGGACGATGACGAAGGACGTCCCCACGCCCTGCCGCGACTCGACCGTGACCGTGCCGTGGAGCCGCTCGATGTTGGTGCGGACCGCGTCGAGGCCGACGCCGCGGCCCGAGAGCTCGCCGACCTCGGTGCGCGTCGTGAGGCCGGGCGCGAAGAGCAATTCGAGGACGCGGTGCTCGGGCATCTCGGCTGCTTCGAGCGCCGTCGCGAGGCCCGACGCGATGGCCGCGCGGCGCACGCCGGCGATGTCCACGCCCGGGCCGTCGTCGCTCACCGTGATGGTGACGACGTCGCCGCGGTGCTCGGCGCGGATGCGGATCGTGCCACGCGAGGGTTTGCCCGCGGCGGTGCGGATGCCCGGCTGCTCGCAGCCGTGATCGATCGCGTTGCGGAGGAGGTGATAGAGCGGATCGCGCAGCTCTTCGAGGACCTTCTTGTCGAGCTCGAGCTCTGCGCCCGTGATGACGAGGTCGACCATCTTGCCGGACTCGCGCGCCATGTTGCGGACTGCGCGCGGCAAGGGCTCGAGCACGCTCGCGAGCGGGAAGGTCTGGATGCGGCGGATGTCCTCCTGGAGCTGGCCCGAGAGGATCGTCGACTGGAGCGCGTCGGCCTCGAACGCGCGAACGATCTCGCGCAGCCTGCGCACGAGGAGGCGCTCGTGCTCGAGGTCCTCGTTCTGGACCTCGACGAGGCGCTCGGACCAGCCTTCGAGCTTCGCCGGCGCCTCGTCGCGCACCATCGCGCGGATCGCGGTCTGCGCCTTGAGGCGCTCTTCTTCCGCGGAGAGGACGGCGCGAAGCTCGGCGAGGCGCTGATCGGTGCGCACACGCGCGGCGAGGAGCTCGCCGACCTGCGCCATGAGCGCCGAGAGTTTTTTCATGGAGACGCGCAGCGTCTCCTCGGTGCTGGAGCGAAGCGGCGCGGCGGCGTTCGGAATCTTCGGGAGCTGTCCCGTCGGATTTGGACCACGCTCGCTGCCCCCTGCGGCCATCGAGCGCGCCGCCGCCACCGCAGCGCCGGCCGAGGTGCCAGGCGATCCCGCTGATGTACCGGGCGCGCTGCCGCTCGAGGTGCCCGGCGAGAGGACAGGTGCAGGCGGCGGCGTGATGCCGCCGATCTCCGCGCGCGCGACGTATCCCGTCGGGGGTCCGTACGGGCCGACCGCGGGCGGGCTGAACGCGACCGGCGGAGGACCGAAGCCCGCGGGGATCGGGGCCGCATCGTAATGCGAGGACACGAGCGGCGAGCTCGCGAGCGGGTGCGGCGGCGGCTCGCTGTGCTTCGTCTTCGGCTCGTTGTAGCCCGCGCTCACGTTGCGCGACGGCGCAGCGGCCTCGGCGGCGGCTCGGTGTTGCCGCAAGATCGACTGAGGGCTCCTCGATCGCGTCGCGACCGTGATGCCGTCGGCCGGCCGCACGACGGGTGGCGGCGGCGGGGCCGGAAGCGGCACGCCCGGCGAGGGTTTCGACGCGAGGAGCACGGCTTCGAGCCCCTCGATCGCTTCCATGATGACCAGATCCGGATCGGGGTTCGGATCCACGCGGAGCGCGTGGTGCACGGTCGACAGGCCGGCGTTCAGCGTGTCGAAGACCTCGGGCGTGCGCTCGTAGTCCATCGCGCGGAGCGAGGCGAGGACCGACTCGATCGCGTGCGCGAGACGCGCCGTGTGCGTGAACCCGAGCGAGCTCGCGGCGCCTTTCATGTTGTGCGCCTGCCGGAACGCCTCGTCGATGAGCTGCTCGCGCGCGGTGCCCTCGGCGCCCCGCTCGACGAGGAGGAGCGCCGTGCCGATCCGCTCGACCTGCTCGACGGCCTCGTTGCGAAGGGTCTCGCAGAGGGCCTCGAACGCCGCGTCGTCGAGCGCCATCAGCCGCGCTCCTCGACCCGCAAGGAGCGGTCGGACAGGAGCGATCCGAGATCGAGGACGACGGTGCGATCCTCGAGCACGCCCAGCGTGTGACGCTGGACCAGCGGGGGGAACGTGGGCATGGCCTTGGCGATCGTGCGGCGGTTGACCTCGATGATATTGTGGAGCGCGTCCGCCGCCACCGCGCAGACGACCTCCGCGTTCGACGCCATGACGAGGTGCTCGGCGTCCGTCTCGGAGCGCGCGTCGGGCGTGAAGAGCAGCGGCAGATCGACGACGGCGACGATGCGGCCGCGGCGCGCGGCGACGCCGAGGAAATACGCCGGCACGCCGGGGACGCGCGTGATCCGGCTCATCGGGCCGACCTCGTCGACGGACTCGAGCTGCACGGCGTAGCGTCGCCCGCTCCGCTCGAAGACGATGCAGCTGATCGAGTCCGGCGCGCGATCGAGGCGCGTCGGCTCACGCGCGATGCGGCGGGTACGCTCTGCGAGGATGCGCGGGTGGACCTCCCGCTCGCCGCTCTTGCCTTCGCGCAGCTTCTCCTCGAGCTCGGCGAGCGAGGTGCGCAGCTTCTCGTAGACGCTCTCTTCCCGGGCGCTCATTGGATCTCGGTGTCTCGAAACAGCCGGAGCAGCCGGCCCACGGTCATGCCGTCCCATCCCTCGATCGGCGCGTCGACGCTCTTGCCCCGCGCGACCGTGAGGGCGCGCAGGCGTGCGGCGTGGCGTTCGACGAGATCGGAGCGGCCGAGGCGGAGGCCCGCCACGGCCGCGCCCGCGTGCGCGAGCATCATCGACGGATCGAGGTACACGCAGCGACGGAAGGCGTCGAGCGCTGCTTCGAAGCCGCCGAGCTCGACCAGGAGCAGCCCCTCGAGCAAATGCGCCCGCGGCTCCTCGGGTTCCTCTTCGAGCAGCGCTTCGAGCTCCGCGAGGGCGCCTTCGAGGTTGCCCGCGTCGGCGTGCGCGAAGGCGCTCGCGAGCGAGGGCGCAGTGCTCGCGAGCGAGGGCGGAGCGCTCGTCGCCGAGGGCTCGGGCGCAGGCTCGGGCGCCGCGGGCGGAGGCGTCGCGACGGCGATCGGTGGCACGACCGTACCTTCGACGCGCAGCGCCGGCAGGGGCGCGGGCGGGATCGAGAGGCGCGCGTACCTGCGGCCACGCGGCGAGGAAGGCGGCACGCTCACGGGCCCGAAGCGCTCGTACACCACGACCTCGCCGACGTGCACCGTTCGACACCCGGGCACGTCCCCGGCGTGATCCACGGGGCCGAACATCAACACGCCGCCCGGCGCGAGCGCGGCCGCGAGCGAGGCGATGACCTCGGGCCGCGCGTCCGGCTCCAGGTAGTAAAGGACGTTCTGGCAGAGGATGAGATCGAAGCCCTTCGGAAACACGTTCACGAGCGGGCCTTCCGTGAGGCCGAAGCGACGGAACCGCACGAGACGACGCACGTCCTCGGAGAGGTGCCAGACGTCGCCCTCGGTGCGGAAATACATGCGGCGCACGACCTCGGGCACGTCGCGCAGCGACCACGCCGAGTACCGCGCGGATTCGGCCTTCTGCAAGGAGCGCGGGTTCAGGTCGACGCCCGTGACCTCGACGCGGAAGCCGTCGTTCATCGCGGCCTCGCGCAGCACGATCGCGAGCGAGTAGGGCTCTTCGCCGGTGGAGCAGCCGGCCGAGAGCGCGGTGACCACGCGCTCCTTGCGTCGCTTGTGCAGAAGCGAAGGGACGATCTCGTTTCGCAGCGCCTCGAACTGCGGCGGGCCGCGGAAGAAATGCGTCTCCCCGACCGTGACCTCCGCGATGAACGGCTCGAGCTCGGCCGTGTCGTGCGAGAGGATGACGTGCTCGAGGTAGGCGTCCGTGGGCGAGCCGCGCTCGGCGGCGCGACGCTCGGCCACGCGCTCGATGATCTCGAGGTTGCGCGGCCGCATCTGCAGGCGCGTCCGCGCGCGGAGCAGCTCTCCGAGGCGCCGCACGACACCCGGATCCGGGGCGCGCCGGGCCTCAGCTCGAGCCATGGTAGGCGTCCTCTGGACCGAGCACGAGCACGAGATCGTCCTCGATACGCACGACGCCCGGCGAACGTACGCCGGCGATCTCCCCCGGCTTCTCGATCGCGTCCTCCTGCACGGTCACCACGTCCCGGACCTCGTCGACCGCGAGCCCGAGGAGCTTTCCATTCGGGGCCCGGACGATGACGAGGTGCTGGTAGAACGGCAGCGGCTTCGTCTGCGAGAGACGACCGCGCAGATCGATCACCGGCACGACGCGGCCGCGCAGGTTGATCACGCCGAGCACCTCGTTCGGCGCGTCGGGCACGTGATCGAGCTGCACACGCGGGATGATCTCGACCACGTGCTCGCACGGGATCGCGCACGGGCGGCCGCCCATCCGCGTGAGGACGAGGTTCGTCACCCCGCCGTCCAAGCTCAAGCCTCCGTGCCGTGGTCGTGGGCCCGGATCGGCTCCGTCAATCGGGCGAGCCGATCGAGCGCGACCTCGGCCTGCTCCACGCTGATCTTCGTCTCCTGCGTGGCCATGTTGATCTGCTTCATGCCCTGGGCGATCTGCTCGAGCCCGAGGCTCTGCTGCCGCATCGCGCCCGTGATCTGCCGGGCCGCGCGCGTCGTCTGGTTGATGACGTAGACGAGCTGTCCGAGGCGCTCGCCGATGCGGCGCACCTTCGAGCTGCCCTCGGTCGCCGCCTTCGAGCCCTCCTCGGTGACCATCGCCGCGCTGTGGCTCGCCTTCTGGATCTCGCCGAGGATCGAGCGCACCTGCTGCGTCGCTTGCTTCGACTGCTCGGCGAGCGTGCGGATCTCGAGCGCGACGACGGCGAAGCCGCGCCCGTGCTCGCCGGCCTTCGCCGCCTCGATCGAGGCGTTCAGGGCGAGCAGCTTGCTCTGCTCGGCGATCTCGTTGACGCTGCTGATGATCTCGCCGATCTGCTGCGTGCGCTCGGTCAGATCGAGGATCTTGGCCGCGATGAGCTCGACCTGCTGGCGCAGCCGGTCGATGCCCTCGATCGCGGCGACGACGTCGCGCTGGCCGTCCTGCGAGATCTGCTCCGATTGCTCGGCGATCTGGATGATCCCTTCGGCCTTCTCGACGTTCTGGATCCCGACCTCGTTGAGCTCCTCGATGGTCGTCGTGATGTCGTTGACCATCCCGGCCTGCTGGCTGCCGCTCGCGGCCTGCTGGCGCGTGCTCGCGAGCAGCTCGGCGAGCGTGCCGGCGACCTGCTGACCGAGCGTGCGCATGCGCGTCGCGGCGGCGACCCCACGGCCGGCCTTCCGGTTCGAATCGACGAGCGTGGAGAGCGCCGCGTGGAGGCGGGCCGCGCGCGGCTCGTCCCCCGGCGGAGGCGAGAGCTCGCGCCCGTCGTCGCCACGCGCGATCGCCTCGACGTCGGTGACGATGCGATCGAGGTAGACGTCGATCTTGCGCCGCGTGACCGCGCGGCGGGCCGCAGGATCGCGCTCTTTCTGCTCGTTCGATTCCGTCTTGTCAGCCACTTGCTCTCCGCTTCTCAGCTTCGGATCGGTCGCCCCGTTTTTCAATACGGATCGTCTGCTTCAGTCGGGCAGGATCGCGACGACCGAGGTCGAGTTGTGCCAGCCGGACTGCTGCCCGGGCGTGAGCGCGATTTCGCCGTACGTCTCCCAGCCGATCAGCGGCACGTCCTGACCCACGACCGAGCGGAACGCCGCGACCTGACGCTTGTACTGCTCGCCGAGGAAAATCCGCCGGCAAATGCAGTCGAAGACGAGGACCGCGCCCGGCCGGCCCCCCGCGAGGTTCGCGAGCGCGCTGCGCGCCGCGTGCTCCGCCGCGGAGACGAGCTTCTCCTCGCTGCCGGTCATGATCGTGACGCTCGCGCCCACGGGCACCTCGGAGGCCATGACGATCCCGCCGCCCTCGGTCGCCTTGAGCGGCGCCCGGATCTTGTACTCCCCGCTCGAGGTCAGCATGCCGAGCTCGTGCGTGATCATGAACGCGTCGCGGTTCGCCTCCGTGATCGGCTCGCCGATCCCCGCCGCGAACCGCTCGTAAGCGTGGAGCGCCGGACGGCCGTCGATCTCGTGGATCACGTTGTCCATGGCGCGCGTCACGATCATGCTCGGACACGCGGGCGACAGGCCGTGGCGCACGCCGATGCCGATCGGCGTCTTCGAGAACGCGTACACCACGACGATCGCGTCCGTGTAGTGCCGATCGTCGAGGAACACATCGGTCCGGGCGAATTTCGCGTCGTCCGCCGCGGCGCCGCCGACGACCTGCGCGAGCATGCCCGCGCTCGCGTGCACCGACTCGACGATGTCCTCGCCTTGCCCCGCGAGCCCGTCGCTCAGCACGATACACGTCGCGTGCCCGAAGCCGGCCGTGCGCGCGGCGCGGTGCTCGGCGGCGAACGAACGGAGCGCCTCGGACGTCGCGTTCTGGCGCATGCTCTTGAGGCCGCGGCCGAAGCCCACGCGGAAGCGGATCACGTCGCTCTTGATCGCCATCACGGCAACCGAGCCGTGTCCGACGTGGGCGTGCGTGAACTCGCCCGCGGTCGAACAGCCGACGAGGGGCACGGGGCCGGTGATCTTGCGGATCGCGGGCAGGAGCTTGCCGTAGTCGTGGTTCGTCGACGCGAAGACGAAGACGATGTCCGCTTCCCCGCTCCCGAGCGTGCGCAGCGCCTCTTGCGCCGCCGCCGTCCCCGCGTCGGTCGAGGACGATTCGTTCGAGAAACCGACACCGGCCCTTGTCGTCATGCGCGCCTCCCGTCGATGCGACGAGAGCCACGGTGCCCGACCTCGGGCCCCTCCGTCAACCGCCCCCCGGACGGCCGCGACGTGCGAGCCACGCCGCGCGAGGGCCTCCCTTTCGGCCCTTCGCCGGGCTCGATGTACCCTGCGACACCACGTCACGTGCGAGCCTGGATCCACGCTTTCGGTGCGAACCACGAGCCCGTTTTTTTTTGCGCACCAAAAACTCGCATCGATTGCGATCCAGGGGCACTCTTCGGTAGCATGGTTTGCAGTGGGGGTGCGTACTGGAGCACGCACGCCCAGATCCGATCCGGCTCTCCAGCGAGGTGAATGTCGACCATGGAGGGGTCCAGCGTCACGAAGGGGCCCGAGGCCAATACCCTCGGCAAATACAGGCTCATCGCCGAGCTCGGCCATGGCGGTATGGCCGAGGTCTATCTGGCCGTCGTGCAGGGACCTGCAGGGTTCAACAAGCTCTGCGTGATCAAGCAGATCCGCCCGCAGCTCGCGACGGATCCCGAGTTCCTCGGCATGTTCCTCGACGAGGCGCGGCTCGCGGCGCGGCTCTCGCACCCGAACGTCGTGCAGACGAACGAGGTCGGTCAGGAGGGCGATCGGTACTTCATCGCGATGGAGTACCTCGAAGGGCAGCCGCTGAACCGCGTCCTGCATCGGATCGGCCGGGACGGCGGGCTCACGCTCTCGATGCACCTGCGCATCATCGTCGACATGCTCTCGGGCCTGCACCACGCGCACGAGCTCACCGATTTCGATGGCACGCCGCTCAACGTCGTGCATCGCGACGTCACGCCGCACAACGTGTTCGTCACGTACGACGGTCAGGTCAAGGTCGTCGACTTCGGCATCGCGAAGGCGATGAACTCGTCGGCCGAGACGCGCCTCGGCGTGGTGAAGGGCAAAGTCGCGTACATGGCGCCCGAGCAGGCGCGCGGCGAGCGCGTCGACCGGCGCGCGGACATCTTCTCCGCGGGCGTGATGCTCTGGGAGGCCGCGACGGGCCGGCGCCTCTGGAAGGGCATCCCGGATCTGACGGTCCTGCACCGCCTCATCAACGGCGACATCCCCTCGCCTCGCTCGGTCGATCCCGACGTACCCGAGGGCCTCGAGAAGATCGTGATGAAGGCGCTCGCGCTGCGCCGCGAGGATCGCTACGCGACCTCGACGGATCTCGCGACCGCCCTCGAAGAGCTGCTCGATCAGATGGGCGACAAGACCTCGCTGCGCGAGGTCGGCAAGCTCGTCGCGAAGCACTTCGAGGAGAACCGCTCGAAGATCAAGCAGATCGTCGAGGCGCAGCTCAAGGCCGCGAAGTCGATGGCGACGACGGAGTTCCAGTCGATCGGCCTCCCGCACCTCGACGGCACGTCGGCGTCGGGCCCGATGTCAGTCGATCGGACGGGCGCGCGCGAGGCGATGTCGAGCCAGGATCTCTCGTCGCCGGGCACGCGCAGGACGAACGGCGTCTCGTCGCCGACCTCGCTCACGGCCTCGACGGCCGCCGCGACGAGCACGGGCTCGCAGGCGGCGGCGGGCTCGAAGCGCGGCCTGCTCGGCGCGGTCGGCCTCATCGCGGTCGCTGCGATCGGCGTGGGCGTCTGGTTCATGACGCAAAAGCCCCCGCCCGCGCCGCCGACGCAAGCGACGGCCGCGCCGGTCGCGGGCGACATCGAGGTGACGATCACCGTCACGCCCCCGAACGCGAAGATCTTCCTCGACGGCAAGGAGCTCACGACGAACCCCTACGTCGGCAAGTTCCCCCGCGAGGACAAGACGCATATCATCAAGGCCGAGGCCGCGGGTTTCACCACGCGCAGCCGCGACGTGACGTTCGACAAGGACCGCACGATCGAGATGGTCCTCGAGCAGCAAGCCGCAGCTCCGCTGGCGACGCCGCAACCCACGGACACGTCGAAGGAAAAAACCAAGGTCATCTTCGTCCCGCAGCCGACCACGACCGCCGAGGATCCGATGAAGACCGGCGGCACCAAGAAGACGAACCGCACCGTCGACCCGAACAACCCGTACCAGTGATGAAGACATCCCGACGTATCGCCCTCGCGGTCGCCCTCTCTCTCCCCGTCGTGCCCCTCGTCGTCTCGGCCCAGCAGCCCGCAGGCGGGGCCCCGGCGGCGGCCCCCGCGCCGCAAGCCGAACCCACGAAAGAAGCCAAGGAAGAAGCGTCGCGGCGCTTCAAGCGCGGCATCGAGCTCTTCGGCGAAGGTGACTACCGCGCCGCGCTCATCGAGTTCCGGCGCGCGTACGAGCTCGCCCCGAATTACAACGTCCTCTACAACATCGGGAACGTCTACTTCCAGCTCCAGGACTACGCGAACGCGCTCGTCTCGTTCGAGAAGTACCTGGCCGAGGGCGGCGCGACGATCGATCCGAAGCGCCGCGCCGACGTCGACAAGGACATCGAGAAGCTGCGCACCCGCGTCGCGCGCGTGGAGATCGTGACGAGCGTCCCGGACGCGGACGTGACGATCGACGACGTGCCCGTCGGCAAGTCGCCCTTCGCGAAGCCGCTGCTCGTGAACCCCGGTCGCCATCGCATCGTGGCGACGAAAGAAGGCCGGACGAGCGCGTCGCGGACCATCGAGGTGGCGAGCTTCGACGCGGAGAAGGTGACGCTCGACCTGGCCGAGATCGCGACGAAGCCGGTCGATACGGGGACCGTGCCGACGACGCTCCCGACGACGACGGCGCCGACGGCGTCGGCGACGAACACCGGGCCCGTGGTTCCGCCTCCCCCGCCCCCGAAGTCGATCCCGTGGGCCGGATGGGGCGTGACGGGCGCGCTCGCGGTCGGCGCGATCGCCACGGGCGCGCTCGCGCTGTCGAAGAGCGGCGAGCTCGCGGATCTGCGCAAGCCCGACTCGGGCGCGACGAAGACGCAGCTCGACGATGCTTCGAGCTCCACGGGGACCCTCGCGCTCGTCAGCGACATTTTCACGGGCGCTGCGGTCGTGGCGGGCGTTGTGACGCTCTACTTCACGGTGCGTGATCCCGGGCCTGCAAAGGAGCAACCGAAGACGGGCCTGATCAAGCGCGTCGACGTCGGTGTTTCGCCGACGGGTGTTACGCTCAAGGGCAGCTTCTAACTCCCCTCCCCGCCCACGAACGAAGGCCGCGGCCCGAGGGCCCGCGGCCTTTTTCGTGTCCACACGTTCGCGAGCGCATTCGAAAGGAAAACGCCGCCCCGGAGGGCGGCGTTTTGTTCGTTTCCGCGCGCCGCTTTACTTGCAGGCGTCGGTGAACACGCCCTTGAGCGTCTGCGATTCAGCTTCGTAGTACAACCCGGAGAGCTGCTCCTTGGTCTTGCCGGTTCCATCGTCGGACAGGCAGAACACCTGGACGTTCGCCGCGGGATCATTCGTCTCGGGATCGAAGTTGAGCGGGCCGAAGGCGCCGTTGTAATCGATGGTCTTGTACGTTCCCGACACGAGCTTGTTCATCGTATCGCTGAGCTGCAATTGGCCGGCGTTGATCACGGCGTCCACGGGGTCTGCGTTCGACATCTTCGTCATCCCCACGGCGAGCTTTCGGCCCGTGAGGATGCCGTCGGAGATCGTCGCCGCGCTGTAGAACAGCAAGTAGGCGGCGTCGTACGCGCTCGCCGCGCCGAGGATCGAGGGGTCGCCGTTGTCGCTCCCGAAATTCCCCGCGTACGCCGTCACGAAGTACTGGTAGTTCATGTCGGTGTCTTGCGGACCGGGCACGACGCCCGTGGTGCGCCTGCGCCAATCGGCCTTTGCCATTGCATCCGCCCCGACGTCGATGGCGCTCGCGAGCGCGCCGGTGTTGTAGTTCGAGTCGGAGAAGACGTAGCGCGGCTTGTACCCGAGCGCGGTGTTCCACCCGATCTCGATCGCGCCATAGAGCGACGAGGCCGCCTCGCTCGTCCCGAACAGCAGGACGATGTGCGAGCCGTGCTCCTTCACCGCTGCGATCGCCTCGGGGTACTTGGTCGTGCCCTCGGGATCGCCGTAGTCGACGACGAGGAAGTTCGCGCCGTTGCTGAGCGCGGGCTTGCCGTTGAACGTCAGCGTCGACTGGAGGGCGTTTCGGAGGCCCGTGCCGTAGGCGTCCCCCTTGTGGACGAGCGCGATCTTGGTCGGCTCGTCCCCCAGCCCGAGGTCCATGCGGACCTGGTCCTCGAGCTTCGACACGTATTGCGTGAGCGCGTTCGCCTGGAAGATGTCCGAAGGAACGGTGCGCCACACGAGCCCGGCCGTCGCGCCCGCCGGCTTGTCGGCGAGGCTCGTCAACGCGATGCCCGTGGCGGACGCGCTGATGAAGAGCACGTCCTTCTTGATGGTCTCCTCCGTGGCCGTCTCGATCGCGACGCTGCTGAAGGCGCCGCCGATGATGGCCTGGACGCCGAGGTCGTCGATGAGGTGCCTGGCCGCCTTGATGCTCACGCTGCCCTCGCCCGCGTCGGTGCAGCCGATCATCACGACGGGGCGCGTGCCCGCTTGCCCGGCCAGCGGCAGGCCGCCGTTCTGCTTGATCTCCCGGATCGCGACCCGGACGCTATTCTCCATCGAGATGCCGACCTCGCCGTCGAAGCCCGTCGCCGTCGTCGGGTGGATCGAGCCGATCAGGAAGACGTTGTCGGCCGTCGGATCCCCCTCGACGACCTGACACTCGGGGGACAGCAGCGGCCTGCAGACGCCGGACGCGTTGCCAGGCGCCTTGCGGCAGAACTGCCCCGCGCCGATCGTCTCGCAGTCGGCCGTCTTCGCGCAAAGGACGTCGCCGCCGCCGACGCAGACCCCTGCCTCGCACTTCATGCCGTTCGGGCAGTCGGTGTTCACGTCGCACTGCTTCGTGCTCGTATCGACGATGACGGAGCAGGAGGGCGTGGTCAGGACGACGCCGAGCGCGAGCGCGAGCGCGCCGGAGAGGCCCCGCCGAAAGAGATTTCGCTTCTGCACGTGACCACTTCCGCCAGACGACACATCCATGATCTTGCCTCGATCCTGCAAAATTCTTCGGCGCGATGATACCCGCGCGAAGGCGCGCCGGGAGCATGAAATGCGCGGCCGGTAGGCCTCGGCGCGTTTTTCCTGACCGGGCCGCTCACGCCTTCGCGGAGAGCGCGCGCTCCACCATCGCCGCGCGTTGCTCGATGAGCGCGAACGGCGCGGCGGGCAGGCCCACCTCCGCCGCCGCCACGAGCGCCGACGCGAAGGCAACGATCGCGGCTTCGATCACGCGCCCGAGCGGCCGATCGACGCGCTCGGCCAGCCCCTCCAGCGCCGCCACCGCGCCCATGAGCGCGGCGCGCACGGAGGCCATGGCCGCGGGCGACGCCGTGACGCCGGCATACCGCGCGATCTCCTGCACCAAGGGGTCCGTGAGCCTGGAAACGAAGCGCTCTTCGACATACGCCTCGAGTCCAGGATCGGTGCGTTTTCGCTCGTCCGTGAGATCGCCGAGGGGGCGCAGATCGGTCGCGAGCATGCGCCGCGCAGGCTCGAGCGCCTTCTCGATCGAGGCCGCGATCGTGCGTCGATCGTGACGAAGCTTCGCCGCGGACGCACGCCACGCCTCGTGCGTCGCGCGCGTCTCCTCGATCTTCTCGCGATCCTCCGCGGCGCGCGCCGACGCGACGGACGCGAGCTCGCGCGCGATGCGCAGCGCCCTGCGGCGGAGGGCTCGCTCGCGCAGCTCCGCGGAGCGATCGACGATCCGCTCGGCGAAGAGCGACTCGACGCCCGCCCACCCCGAAGCTTCGAGCGCGGCCGCGTCGCCGAGCTTGCCCTTCAAGGACAGGCGCGCCGAGAACGCGAGCGGCGGCGCGTAGGAGCCGATCCCGGTCTCTTCGAGGCTCGTCTGCACGTGCACGAGGACACGCGCGAGCTCGTCGGGCGAGAGGCGATCGGCCTTGTTGACGAGGATCTGCACCGGCACGCCGAGGCCCTTGATCTCGGAGAGCACGCGCCGCTCGCTCTCCTTCATCGGCCCGCTCGCATCGAGCAGCCAGACGGCGACGTGCGCCTCGTCGAAGGCCTGCCGCGCCGCGGCGATGTGATCGGGATCGGGCGCGTTGAAGCCCGGCGTGTCGAGGATCTCCACGCGCTTGAGCCGCTCGATCGGCGCGTAGATGAAGACGCGCTCGACCCGCTCGCCGCTCGCCGCGAGGCTCTTCAACGCGGCCTTCAAGCCGACATGCGGCACGACGCGATCGGGCGCGCCGCGCACCACGATCCGCGCGAAGGGATCCGGCGCCCACGCGACCCAGTGCATCGTCGCGGTCGTCGGCAAGACGCCCGTCGGCGCGACGTCCTCGCCGAGCAGCGCGTTCAGGAACGTGCTCTTGCCGGCGTTGAACTCGCCCACGACGGCGACGCGCAGCGGGCGCTCACGCTCGACGGCGATCGCCTCGACGCCCGTGACCACGTCGAGCCGTTCGAGCGCGCGCGCAGAGCGGCCGAGCTCGTCGAGCAAGTCGGGCCAGGAGGCGATGCCATCCTCCGGGACCCAGCTCCGGATGATGCCGCTCGCGATCTCGGCCGACCACGCCGCCGCCTCGCCCGAGACGCGCTCGAGCTTGGCGAGCGCCGCGCGATGACGCCCCTCGGCCGCGAGCACGGCGCCCTCGCGGAGCGTGCGCAGGTCCTCGGGCAGGCGGCCCGGATCGCGCGCCGCGAGCGCGTGCAAGGCGTCGAGGTCCCGCGTCTCGGTGGCGAGCCGGAGCAGCGCGGCGGCGGCGCCCGCGTGCCCGGCGGAGAGGCCTCGCGAGAGCGCGGCGCGCGCATCGGCACGGCGGCCCTCGGCGAACGCGAACGCCGCGGCCCACGCGGGCTCCTCGATGAGGCCGGCCGCGGTCACGACGCGACGCGCCCGATCGACGAGCACGACATCGCGGCAGCCCGCGATGAGCGCGGAGAGCAGCTCCGCGGAGCCCGACGCGTCGAGGATGCAGGCGCGCAAGCCGAGGTCGAGCGCGGTCGACCACTGCCCCTGTGCGAACGCGAGCCGCGCGCGGACGAGCGCGCCGCGGCCGTCGATCCGCTCGGGATCGACGACGGGCGCATACCGCGCAGCCGTGGCCACGTCGCCCAGCGCGAGCGCGCACTCGGCGCGCCGCAAGGCCACCTCGCGATCGGGCGCCGCGGGCAGCTCGGTCCCCGTCGTCGCGAGGGCCGCGAGCGACGTACCGATGCGATCGAGCCAGCGGCCAGCCCGCGCCGGATCTCCGGCCCAGAGGTCACGATCACACAGATCGAGCAGCGCGAGCCGCGCGGCTTCACGCTCCTCGGGCGCGTCGGCGGCGCGCTCGAGCGCCTCGGCCGCGCGCACGTCGCCCATGCGCGCACGCGCCTGACCGAGCCTGAGCCACACGTCGGCGCGCCAGGGGACGAGCGTCGCGAGCTCGGCGAGCGCCTCGGCGGCCTCGTGATCGAGGCCCGCGTCCTCGGCGGCGTCGGCCCAGAGCGCGAGCCCGAGCGGCGAGCCGGGCACGCTCGCGAGGATGGTCCGCGCGAGGTCGCGCGCTTCGAGCGGGCGGCCCCGCGCGAGCGCCATCTCCGCAGCGCGGCGCTCGTTTTCGAGGCCGCGCGCCAGGATTTCGACCCGCCCGAAGAAGTTCGAAAGGCTTTCGACGAGCCGCGCCATGGCCGCATCAAAGGCCGGCCGCGGCCTCGGATCAAGGGGCTTCGCCCGTAACGTCCGTCGCCGCGTCGCCCCGTCGACGCAGCACGAGGTAGGGCAACCCGGGCACACGGCTCTCCGCGGTCACCACGAAGTTCGAGGCCATTTCCGGAAAACTCGCGATCCGCGCCTCGACGCCGCGATCGAAGATCGACGCCGTCCACGGCGCCTCGACGCGCGCGCCCGGCGCGAGCAAGAGGACGAGCGTGTCCACGCCGCGCGCGTCGAGCATCGCCGGCGCGATCCGCTTCGTCGTGTGCCCGCCGGGCAAGGCGGCGATCGCCGGATCCGTGAGCCCCGCGAGATCGACGATGTTCGCCTCGGTCGCAGCGCCGACCCAGCCGGCGTCGAGCGAAGCCACGACGCGCGCGCCTTCGAGCGCAGGACGGAGCTCGCGCACGAGCGCGGCGCGATCCGAACCGACACGCGCGGCCGCGGGGCCGATCTTGATCATGACGAAGAGCTCGCCCGCGAGCGCGAGCGCGACGCGCGCCGCCGTCACGCGCGCGTCCGCGACGGAGGCGAGGTGCGCAGCGGCGAGGATCACCGCGGGGAGCACGGGGACGACGAGGCGCGAGAGCGGCATCCAGTCCCCTCCCGCGACCGCGACCGCTGCGAAGTGGACCGCGACGGCGAGCACGAGGCCCCGCACGAACGAAGTCGACCGCACGAGCGCGCGCGGCGCGACGAGCGCCAGCGGTCCCGTGAGCAGGAAACACGCGAGCGCGTACTTCGCGCCGAGCCATGGATCCGAGGGCTTGGCGAGCACGGCGAGCGGCGTCGGACGACCGAACACGGCGAGGCGAATCGCAACAACGAGGAAGAAGGGCGCCGCAGCGAGCCCCGCACGAACCATCTCCGCGCGTCCGAGGCGCATCGTCTCCCTCGGCGGCGGCGTGATCGCGACGACGAGCACGAACGGCAAGAGCTCCGGTCGAAGCGCAGCCGCGAGCCCGAGCGGGACCGCGCCTCCCCTCGGGCGCCCGAGCGCGACGAGGCACACCGCGATCGACACGAGCGCGGTCGCAAAGCCCGTCTCGAGCCCCGCGACGCTCCACGCCGCGAGCGGGGCCGATGCGGGCAACATCACGAGCGCACACCAGCGCGCGCGGGAAGAAGTAGAGGCACGATCCATCGTGACCGCGAGCAGCGCCGCCGCCGCTGTCCATGCGAGCAGCCCGAGGGCCTTCGCCGCGGCGAGCGCGTCGAGCGGACCGTGGGCGGCGAAGGGCGCGAGCAGGTACGGAAATCCGAGCGGCGTGACGGCGTCGGTGATCGGCCCGTGGGCGTTCCAGCGGTAGCCGAGGCCACGCGCGACGTGGGTCGCGTAACGCGCCGGGATGAGCGCGTCGTCGACCGTGAAGCCGTACAGGAAGAGCGCCGGCACCAGCGCGAGCGCCGCGCCGAGCACGGCAATTCCAAGGGCGCGCGGCCAAGAAACCGGCACGCAGGGGCTCCTAGCGACACTCCATCGGTTTGTCCACTCCGCGACGATCGATGCACAAAACTTAGGAAGCGACGGAAGCCTCTCTAGCATTCGGCCCACGGATGACCGGCCTAACTCTCGTTGCCCGACGCCCCGAGATCCAGCCTGCTTCGACCTCCTCGGTCGACAGCCCGGCACTGCGCGCGCTCTTCGACCTCGTGCTCGATCGCGCCCCTTCTGCCACCGTCCTTCCCGAGCGAGACGCGACCTCGCTCGTGATCGACCTCGCTTACTCTGTCGCGGACCTCTGCGCTTTCCGGAGGCGGCGCGCCGCCATCCGCGTGAGCCTCGGCGGCGAGCCCTGGGAGCTCGGCCTCGAACGCGCCGGGCGAGACGTGCTCGTCTCCCTCGCGCAGACGAGCTCGAAGCCCGAAGTGGCGATCCACGAGCGACGCGTCGACGGCGACGCGCTCTCCACGCGGATCCTCGGCGCCCTCGCCGCGCTCGCGGGCCCCTCGGAGCAAAGCGCCATCGCCTCGCTCGCGTCCCTCGACGGCGAAGGCCCGAGGTCCAAGCTCTACGGAGAAGCCGCGCGCATCGCAGCGGCCCGTGAGCACCTCGCCGCGAGCTCGCCCTTCGGCGCAGGCGAAGACCTCACCGAGCCCGCCGTCGTCGCGGTCGAGCCGACGGGTGACGTGCCGATCACGATCGCGGCCGACATCCTCATGCGCACGCCCGCGCCCTCGGCGGCAGCGGAGACGGCCGTGCAGCGCGCCGATCTCTTCGCGCTCCTCTTCCGCGGCAAGCTACGCGTCATCGTGGGCGAGCACGCGCGCGAGCTGCCCGACGTGTTCGTCTTCCTCTTCGCCGAGCAGCTCGTCGAGATCACGCTCGAGGCGCTCTCCGCATGGGCGCTCGGCCGGCCTTACTACCGTCGCCTCACCATCGGCGGCGCCGTCTGCGCCGTGCGCATCCAGGGCGAGGGCCACACCTCGCTCACGATCGGCATGCCGCGCCGCGGCGCCGACGAGCGCGGCCACGTGTGGACGTTCCCAGCCGTCGACGTCGGCGCCCTCGTGCAGAGCGTCGTCGCCTTCGGTCGCGCCCTCGCGCGAAGCGTCGTACGCCGCGACCGCGCGCAGTCGCAGAACCTCCGCCTCTCCGCATTCCGCACGAAGGTGCGCGAGCTCGGCGAGCGCATGCGCGACCTCACGCGCGACGACTCCAAGATCAACGACGCCCCCGAAGGCTACCGCGCCTTCGCCGCGTCCCTTCGCCAACCGCCGCAGCCGCCCGAGGACGAGACCCTCGCGTCGAGCCGCCTGCGCTACACGCCGCGCTGGTTCGCCGCGATCCCCTCGATCGACCTGCGCGCCACCTTCCTCTGCGGCGACGCGCTCGTCGTCGGCGCCACACGCGAGCTCTCCTGCATCGATCGTCGCACCGGCGAGCTCGCATGGTCGCGGCCCGTGCCGCGCGCCGCGAGCGTGATGACGCCCCTCGGCCTCGCGCGCATGGAAGCCGAAGGCGCGCTCCACCTGCACGACCTGCAGACGGGCGACGTCCTCTGGACGACGAACCTCACGCCGCGCGCCGGCGCGAGCACATCAGGTGTCGTCGTGAGCACACCGGGCCTGCCGCGCATGCTCGTCGTGAGCGAAGGCGCGCGCCACCTCGCCGCGATCGATCTGCACGGCGGCGAGGTGCGGTGGCGCTACGCATCGCGGCGAAGCGGCATGTTCCGGCTGCGGCGCGCGGGCAAGCTGCTCGTCGTCGCCTCAGGCGAGTCCGCGCTCGTCGCACTCGACGTGCTCACAGGCGAGGTCGTCTGGCGCTTCTGCGATCGTCGCCGCTTCGCCTCACACGTGACCGTCGATCACGACGCGCTCTTCGCCGTCAGCGGCGACGGTGCATTCGTGGATCGCGGCAGCGCGGGGCTGCACCACATCGACCCGTGGACCGGCGCCGCACGCTGGAGCATCGATCTACCCGCAGAGACGCGCCCCCTCGGCGCGCCGCTGCTCGCGCCGGACACCGTCGTCATCCAGACGCACGGCCGACGCGGCACGGGCCTCGTCGGCTTCGATCGCGCCACAGGCGCCCAGCGCTTCGACATCGTCGCCTGCGCCTCGGCCGCTTCATGCCTCGTCGTCGACGGCACCGTCATCCTCAACAGCGAAGGTGGCGAGCTCGTAGCCATCGACGCAAAAGACGGCACGACCCGTTACCGTCACGTCTTCGGCGGCGCCGAAGGCGACCGCCCGCGAAGGCTCGAACCCATGCTCCGCTCAGGCGCGCTCTTCGTCCCGCAGAGCGAGCTCTTCGTCGTACGCCCCCGCGACGGAAAGCTCCTCGGCCGCGTCCCCGCCGACCTCGTCCCCGATCTCTTCCGCGTGGACGAGCGGTGCGACGTCTACGTCGTCGAGGAGAGCGGCCACATCGCAGCGTTCTCCACGGGCCCGCGTCTCCGCCTCGTTTGAGGAGGGTGCTTCAGCAGAGCGTAGCGCCGGGGTTTCACCCCGGACCCGACCAGGGGTTGTCCACCCCTGGACCCGGACCAGGCGCGGCCTGGACCGAAGGTGCATCGACCGCGATGCGGTCGATGCAAGGGTCGAGCAGTCAGCGGCGCTTTTTCTTCGCGGACTTCTTCGCCGGCGGCAGTGACACCACGCGCAGCACGACGTCGGCGACGCCCATCCGCACGATGCCGAGCGCCTCGGCCGCGCGCCGCGACAGATCGATGATCCGCCCTCGCACGTGCGGGCCGCGATCGTTGATCCGCACCTCCACCGAACGTCCCTCACGCTCGACGCGCACGATCGCGCCAAACGGCAACGTCTTGTGCGCAGCCGTCAACTCGGTCGGCTCGTACGGCTCACCGCTCGCAGTCGGCCGACCCTTCAGCTTGTCCGAGTAATAACTCGCGCCGCCGCGCTCTTCTTTCCCCGCCACGGCCGAGCCTGCAGGCGCCGCGTCCGGCGTGACCGCCCCCTTCCCCGCCGCTTCCGCGCCACCACCGCACCCCGTGGACAGGCCGACAAGCGTCGCAAGCGCGAGCACAGGAAAGAGACGTCGAAACAGCATGCGCGGGAGACGCGCGGAGAGCGCGGCCATGCCTCCCGTCTATCCCGACATGCTGGGGGCTCCAAGCAAATTGGCCGGCGGGGACGCCTACGTGGGCGCCGTCGCCGGCGGGTGCTCACGTTGGGCAGGAGCCTGTGTTCCCGCCTCCTCCACGGCCGAAGCGACGACGCTCGACGTCCGGAGCTGCTTCGTTCCGGCCTTCGATCGCACGAACCGCGCGAGCTCGACGAAAGGCACGCGCGTCGGGCAGATCTCTTCTTTCTGCGCGAGCACGTCCATCGGCACATGCGCAAGCGAACGCGCCGCGGCGTCGTAGTCCGGCATGCTCCGCGACGACGAGAGCACGATCGTCATGAGCCCGGGGTACTCCCCGCCCGAAGCCGCGATGCGATCCGCCTCGCCGACGTCACAACGCCCACACGCGATGCACCGCGAAAAACTCGCGATGCGCTCACGCTCCGCGGCGTCGAGCGCCGGCAGGCCGTCGGCGTCGTAATTCTCGTGAAACAGAGGAAGGCCCGTCTTCCGCCCGAACAGCCTCCCGACGAGGACCTTGAGCAGCGACCAGGCAAGCACCACGAGAGCGAGCGCGCGACCGGAGAGCACGTTCTCCCTATAGCAACGCGCGCGCCTCGGGGCAGGCGTGGTTTCGCACGGCGACGCGAACGAGCTGCCCGGGCCTTTGGATCCAAGCATCGCCCGAGACGTGGTAAGACCCCGGCTGGAGATGCGCTTCTTACGCGACCGCTTCGCCACGTGCGCCCCGACCCGCGTTGCCGCGCGAACCTCCGTGTTCGCGCTCCTCGTCGCCCTGGCCGCCTCGGCCTGCAGCGGCACGGGCGACGGCGGCACGGGCGATCCGCCCAGCAAGCCCGCTGCCGATCCCTGCGGCGGAGGCGACCGATTGTCCGACGTCGTATCGGAGCCAACCTGGGTCGATCCCGACCAGGCGATGAGCAATTCGTGCAGCTACCCGCCCGACCGGCCGGTGAAGCTCTCCGGCCTACGGATCGTCGCCATCGATCACTTCGACGAGACCGGCAACGGCGCGTCGGGCAACTACTACGTGCAAGACGGCTGCGCTGATCCGATCGGCCCCTACTCGGGCATGACGGTCTACGCGCCCTCGTTCAGCCCACCGGATCTGCGCCTCGCCGCGGGCGACGTCGTCGACGTGCTCGGCAACCTGATGGAGTTCCCCGGCCCCACGAGCGGCCCGTTCCCGCAGTGCCGCACGCTCCCGGAGATCGGCGGCACCATGACCTTCCGCTTCGAGCTCGGCCCGGATCTCCCCGCGAGGACGATCCCGACCACCGACCTCAAGACGTACGAAGGCGCGCGCCAGTGGCTCGGCATGCTCGTGCGCATCGAGAACGTCGTCATCGCGGACAAGGCCTACGAGAGCAGCGGCCGCTACTCCGCGCCGATCGACGTCGGCGGCGGCATCAGCCAGATCGACGTGCCGAGCATCTCGAACGAGCTCTTCGACCTGAAGAACGAAGGCCCGCTCCTCGCCGAAGGCGTGAAGTTCAAGGCCGTCACCGGCGTCGTCACCTACTTCTACGGCTTCAAGATCGCGCCTCGCTCCGCGGCCGATTTCGAGCTCTGATCGCAGAGCTCCCCCTTTCCGCACCGGCATGAAGACGACGCCCGAGCCCCCGCCCGAGACCACCCCGCGGCGGCCTCCGTCGCGAACGTTCGTGACCATCGCCGCGCTCGCCGCGCCCCTCGTGATCGCCTCGTGCAGCGGCGCGAATGGCCCGTCCAAGCGAGGGGGCCCTTCGGTGCTCGCCTCGTCCGGAGGCGCGCCGATCGCGGGAATCGAGGTCCATGCCCTCGACGAACGCCCGCGCCTGACCCTCGTGAACCGCGACGGTGATCCCGCGCCCGCCATCGCCGTCGCGTTCGCCACCGATCCAGGCCCGGCCACGGCGGCCGCGCTGTCGGCGCTCGTCGAGGCGCGCCTCGCGGCCGCGGGCTTCGAAACACGCGTGCGCGCCGATCGCACCGGCTTCCGCGCCGAGTGGCTCGTCGACAACACCACGCGCATCGCGCCCTTCTTCGCCGCGCTCGTCCGCGCGATGCGAGATCCCGTCGTCGCGAACGGCCCCGAGTCGCCTCTCGTCACGCGACGCCTCGCGGCCTTGCGAAAGACGCCGCTCGACGCACCCGAGCTCGCGGCGATCGCAGCATGCACGGGTCGCCTCGGCCTCTCTCCGAGCGAGGCCGTACCCGATCCCGCCTCGCCCACGTTCGCCGGCGAGCTCGAAGGCCATCGCCGCGAAGGCCTGCACGCGGGCCGCGCCTCGATCGCCGCGGTCGGCCCCGCATCGTTCGGCGCGCTCGTCGCGAAGGCGCTCGAAGCAAGCGAAGGTTGGCCCGTCGGCGAGCCCGCCGCGGATCCCTTCCCGACCGCCGACACCGTCACGAGCTACGTCGCGCCGCCGCAAAGCGCGCCACGCGGGCAGGTCACGCTCGCCGTTCGACTCGGCGATGCCCTCGGCGCGGTCGCCACCGCCGAGCGCCTCGCGGCTCCCGGATCACCGCTCCATGCGCGCCTCGGTAGCCTGCCCGAAGCGTTCCACGCCGTGGAGATCGTCGGCGTCGCGCGCGCCCGCGGCGGCTGCGTCAGCGTCACGATCGAGCCCGACACGCGCCTCGACGCCGCAGAGCTCGAGCGCGCAGCAGCCCGCGCCGCTGCCATCACGCGTCACGAGCTCCGCCTCGAAAGCGCAGCACCCGCAAACGCCTCCGTCGCGATGCGGCAGATCCTCTCCGCAGCCGACCCGCGCGACGCCGCATCCCGCGCCGCCTGGTGGGATCTCACGACGCCCGTTCCCGCCGCGCCGTCGCGCATCGCCATCGCGCTCGCCTTGCCGCCGCGCGCCACGCCGACGCCAAGTTCGTCAGGACGCACCTTCACCGCCGAGCTCGACCGCGCGTGGGCGAAAGCAAACGAGCCCGTCGTCGAGCGTCGCGCCGCCGTCGAGCGTGGCCAAGGTGAGCTTTGGGCCCTCGTCGCGAGCCCGTGTGGTGTCGTCGACGAAGGCGCGACCGACGCAGGCGCATCCGCCCTCGCCATGCTCGCAGCCGCAGCCTCGCGTGATCCAAACGCAGGTGTCGCGCTCGAACCGTGGGTCGGCCCCGACGGCGTCGGCCTCGTCGCGCACGCCGCACCGCGTGACGAACACGAGACCCCCATCGAGCTCGCGCGACGCGTCGGCGACGCAGCCGCGCGAGCCTTGTCACCAGCCGCGCTCACGCCGATCGCGCTCACCGACGCGCGCACCTCGGCCCTCGCGCACATCGAGCGCACGACCGGTCGCGGCGGCATCGCCTTCGAAGCACTCGCCTCCGCACTCGTGCCCGAACACCCTTCCTGGCTCGATCCGCTCGGCCTCTACACGCGCGTCTCCGGCGCAGGTCTCGAAGGCACACGCCTGCGCCTTCGCTCGCTCCTCGAAGGACCCCTCCGCCTCGCCGTCCTCGCAAACACCGACGCCACGCAAACCGCAGAGGTCGCACAATCCGTCGATCGATGGCTCGTCCCGCGCCCACCCGCACGCGCATGCCCAACACCGACACGCAGCGCGCCACGCACGGGCCCACTCACCGCGCGTCTCCCGCGTGACGCCGGCCTCGCACAAGCGCTCATCGCAGCGCCCATGCCAGCGGTCTCCGCACCCGGACACGACCTCGCGCTCTTCGTGGCACTCGCACTCGGCGGCGAAGGAGGCCTGCTCGAAGCAACCCTCCCGCCATCGAACGGCGTCCGCGCAACCGCACGCATCGTCGGCACAAACCAAACCGCCGCGCTCGTCATCGACGTCCGCGCACCGTCCGACCTACTCGCGTCCGCAGCAAACGACGTCCGCGCACTCCTCGGCCGTCTCTCGCGCTCAGGCCTCGGCGCACCAGAATTCACCCGCGCCGCAGCCCTCGCCTCGCGACGCGACACCGAATCCCGCGCCGACCCGCGCCGCCGCCTCATCCAGCTCTGGTCCGGTCGCAACCAGGCACCCCGCGAATCCCCCACGACGCAGTCGATCGCCGCATTCCTCGCGACGTCGCTCGCCGAAAGCGCGCTCCTCGTCGTCGAGGCGCATCCCGATCCCTGAGGCGCCGCGCCGGGGCGCTGCCCCGGGCCCCGCGGGGGCTATTCGCCCCTCGACCCGAACCAGGGCCAGCCCTGGACCTCTGGGCATCGACTGCGCTTCGCGCAGTCGATGCGGGGAGAATTTTTAAAGCTGTCCGCCCCCTCTTTGCAGCGCCAGCCCTGGACCATTTGGGGAAGAACTGCGCGATGCGCAGTTCTTCCCACAGGCCGATGGCAAGACCATGCAGGTCTGTTCACGCTTCGACGGGCGTTGGCAATAGAGCCGTCAGCGCGGCTGTCTTGGCTGGCAGGATCGTCGCAGGTCTTGAACCGGCCCGTTCGATGAACTGCGCGGAGCGCAGTTCATCGACCACGAGTCCAGCGCTTGCGCTGGTCCGGGTCCAGGGGTGGACAACCCCTGGTCGGGTCCGGGGTGAAACCCCGGCGACGCGCTTCCGTCAGAACAGATCGTCCGACTCTTCGAGGATCTGCGGCTCTTCCGCGTCCGCCTTTGCTTCGGTGTCGGCGTCGTCGTCCTCGAAATCGTCGTCGTCGTCGTCCTCGTCGCGCTCTTCCTCGTCGATGTCTTCGTCGTCGCTCTGGGCGAGCACCGGCAGACGGCGCTTGCCGACGGGGCCTTCGTCGACGTAGTCGCGCAGCGCTGACATGTCGCGCAGCGCTTGCAGCTTCGCGAGTGCTTTCACCTCGACCTGACGGATGCGCTCGCGCGTCAGGTTCATGATTGCGCCCACGTCTTCCAGCGTCGTGCCGCCGCGATCGGCCACGTCGAGGGCGCAGCTCTCGCTCATTTCCCAGGCTTCGAGGTCTGGGAAGTTCAGCTTGATTGCGCCTGTCCTCGCCGAGACGTCGAGGAAGAGGTGGTGCTTGCACGACACGTACGGGCAGGGCCGCGGGCCGTCGGCGCACTCTGCGCGCGTGCGCGGCTTCCAGTAGTCCACCTCGGGATAGAGCATTCGCCCGATCTCGAGCTCCCGCTTGGTCATGCGCTTCACGCTGATCGTGCGGGCGCGGACTTCGCGCTTGCGACGCGAGCGCCTTTGCTCGCGCGTGATCGCGGTTGCGGACGTCGCGGGGGCTGCCTTTCGGGCGAGCGCGCCCTCGAC
This sequence comes from Polyangium sp. 6x1, assembly GCF_029946515.1. Classification (GTDB taxonomy): domain Bacteria; phylum Myxococcota_A; class Polyangia; order Polyangiales; family Polyangiaceae; genus Polyangium. The sequence continues at coordinate 88,702 of NZ_JARZHH010000031.1, read as the reverse complement.
GAGGTTCTCGTCGCCGGCCTGCCTCGTCTGCGCGTCGTTCATGCCGTCCGTATCGTCTTCGAGCTCTCCGAAACCGCCGAGCTCGCCATCACCCATCGTTGCCATGCGCTGCCTCCCGCTGGTCCTTCCGTACTGCGCGCGCACGATCCCCCTGCTCGTTCGGAGACCGGTCCGGACGAGTGCAGGGGTCCTGCTCCCTGTGCCTACGTGTTCGCCTTCATCGATGGAGGACGGGCCAGCCGTCCTTCATCGACTTGAAATCAGCTCCGAGGCGTCAACCGCGACGCCTCGGAAAAATCTTCTTTTTCGATACTTCAGGAGCCTGCTGCCGCTGCTCTCCGCGAGAGCCGGGCCTGGGCCATCAAGCGCTCTTCGATTGCCGCGAGCTTGGCCACGAGGTCCTTGGCGAGCCTCTCCGCCATGGAGAGTTCCTGATGTATGGCTCGGTCGCTCGTCTCGCTTCGTCGATCCTTGGCTGCGTCACGAAGCGCGTCGAACACCTTGCCGATCGTCCGCTCGAGCTCCTCGATGTCACCCCGCACGAAGAGGAACTCCCGCTGGATCTCCTCGATCGTGTAGTCCTGCGCCATCATCTCTTTGATGCGCTGGATCTGCCTGACCACCGTCGCTGGGTAGAGCCCTTGTGAGCCCTGGTGCTTGCCCTTCTTGCCCACCCGGACGCTCCGGGGAAGGAGGCCGAGCTGTACGTATTTCCGAAGCGTGGCCTCACTGAATTTGATTTCGTGGGCGGCGAAGATGTCGAGGATCTCGGCCGACGTGATGCCTTGTTCGTGTTCGCGTTCGAGACGATCGAGCGCGTCGTCCGAGATCCGCTGCAAGGTTCCCCTCCGCCCCGTTCGGGGCAGCTCCCTTAACGACGCTCGTGAATGTATTCCACTCAGTAGAATACAGTCAATCTAACGGATCGTGATTATTTCCGGATGCGCGAAGAGCCTGCGCATCCCGCATTTTTCGAAACGCGCTAGGACATTTCCGGTCCGCCCTGAGATCGTTTTTTCTTGACGGTTTTGTGCATCTGAGGATCCCCCCCTCGGCTGTCAATTGGTGTTTATTCCTACACAAACTGCCCCTTTCTGGGCGGCTGATAGGCTTGCTCCCTCCCATGGCCGACATGAAGCCCGACCCTCCCGCGCGGGTCTTGCGGGACGTCAACGCCCGCGGCGTCCGCATGCGTGTCCTCGAAGCGGGTTCCGGGCCCGCGCTCCTGCTCGTGCACGGCTTCCTCGTGAGCCACCGCTCGTTCGACGACATCATCGACGCGCTCGCGCCGCGCTTTCACGTCATCGCGCCCGATCTGCCCGGCTTCGGCGAGAGCGAGAAGCCGAGCCCGACGCGTTATCCGTACGGGATCGAGGCCTTCGCCGAGTCGATGGCCGATCTCATCGCGGCCTTCGGCGTCGGCCGCGCCTCCGTCATCGGCCACGCGATGGGCGCGGCCGTCGCGCTCACGCTCGCGGCCGAGCACCCCGAGCTCGTGACGCGCCTCGTCGTCGAAGACGCGCTCTGTTACCCGTTCCCGATGAGCTTCCGCGGTCGCCTGCCGTTCCTTCCCGTGATCGGCGGCGCGATCTTCAAGCAGCTCTACGGGCGCAGGACGTTCCGCTCCTACTTCCGCGACGAGTTCTTCCGACCCGGCGCGGCGCTGCCGCACGAGCGCATCGATCAACACTACGACTTCTTCAACGGCCCCTCCGCGCGCGAAAGCGCGTACGCGGTGCTCCGCGCCATCGTCGACACGCGGCCCGTCGTCGCGCGCATCACGCGCATCACGACGCCCACGCTCGTCGTGTGGGGCCGCGACGATCGCATCTTCCCCGCCGCCTCCGCGCAGCGCCTCGCGCGCGAGCTGCCCCAGGCCAAGCTCGCGATCCTCGACGCAGCGCACGCCCCGCACGAGGAGCGCCCGCGCGAGTTCGCCGACCTCGCCGCGCAGTTCCTGGAGGGCAGACGGTGAAGCTGCGCGAGGCCGCGCGGACCTTCGTCAAGAACCCCGCGCAGCGTACGGGGTTTTTCCTCGTGCTCGGCCTCGTCGGTTTTTCCCTCCTCGGCCCCCTCCTCCTCCCGCACGATCCCAACACGAGCGACTTCTCCCTCGCGCGCGACGCGCTCGGCGCGCCGCCCGGCCCCTCGCGGACACACCTCCTCGGCACCGACGCGCTCTACCGCGACGTGCTCGCGCGCCTCGCCCACGGCGGCCGGCTCTCGCTCGGCATCGCGGCCCTCGCCACGCTGATCGCCACGCTCGTCGGCACGGCCGTCGGCGTGACCGCGGGGTATGCCGCGCAGACGCGCGCCGCGGCGATCGACGTCACGCTCATGCGGATCGTCGACATCCTGCTCGCGCTCCCGTTCCTGCTCACGGTCACGGCGATCGGCGCGTTCGTCGGTCGAGCCGACACGCTCACCGTGCTCTGCGTGCTCGGCCTCTCCGGCTGGGGCGGCTTTGCGCGCGTGCTCCGCACCAAGACCCTCCAGCTCCGCTCGCTCTCGTTCGTCACGGCCGCGCGCGCGCTCGGCGCGGGTCATGTGCGTATCGTCTTACGCCACATCCTGCCGAACGCCGCGAGCACCATCGCCGTGCTCGCCACCACGAGCGTCGGACAGATGATGCTCGCCGAGGCCGTCCTCGGTTACCTCTCGCTCGGCGTGCCGCCGCCCGAGGCCACGTGGGGCCGCATGCTGCACGAGGCGGAGCCCTTCATCGGCACGCGCCTCGGCCTCGTCGCCGCCCCCGCGATCGCCATCCTGCTCTCCGTGCTCGCCTTCGGCCGCGTCGGCGATGGATTGCGCGACGCGTTGGAAGCTCCGTCGGGACAAACCCCCTCGAAGGCGCACATGCAGGCCGATCTCCTGCTCGTCGCGGCCGCGCTCCTGCTCGTCGCCGTCCTCCGCCCCACGCCCGTCGCGCCGCCGATCGCCGCGCACCCGCCCGATCGCTCGCCCATGCGCGGCGGCACGCTCCGCGTCGCCACGATCGTCAACGTACGCACGCTCGATCCCGCGCTCGCCTATGACGAGGCCGCGACCTCGCTCGCCGACCTCGTCTTCGCGCGCCTCGTCACCTTCGCCGAAGACGGCCGCATCGTCCCCGAGCTCGCGCGTGATCTCCACGTCTCGGCCGACGGCCGCACGTACACGTTTTCCCTCCGCGACAACGTCGTCTTCCACGACGGCGCGCCTCTCCGCGCCGCCGACGTCGTGCGCTCGCTCGAGCGCACGCTCCATCCGCGCACGCCCTGCCCGGCCGCGAGCCACTACGCGTCCATCCAGGGTTTTTCCGCCTTTCACGAGGGGAAAACGCCGCACCTCGAAGGCGCGCGCGCCACGGGCGACCTCACCGTCGAGATCACGCTCGAGCGCCCCGACCCGACGTTCCTCCCGCTCCTCACGCTCGGCTTCGCCGCGCCCGTGTGCCCGTCGTCCGGATCGACCGTCGATGCCGCGCGCCCGCCGACGCCTTGCGGCGCGGGTCCCTTTCGCGTCGCGTCGTGGGAGCCCGAAGGACCGATCCGGCTCGCGCGACACGAGGCCTACTTCGTGCCCGGCAAACCCTACCTCGACGCGATCGAGTGGCACACGAGCGAGCGCTCCACGTCGCAACGTTACAAGTTCGAACGCGGCGCGCTCGACTACACGCGCGACCTCGGCAGCCAGGACGCCGCGCTCTACCGCGCGAGCCCTGCGTGGTCGGGGCAGCACGCGCTCTCGCCTTCCCGCGCGACGAACGCGATCTTCATGAACACCGAGCTCCCGCCCTTCGACGTGCGCGCCGTGCGCCGCGCCGTCGCGCTCGCGATCGATCCGAGCGTGCTCGAAAAGGTCCGCGGCGAAGCGCGCGAGAGCTCACGCGTGCTGCCCGAAGGCATCCCGGGCGCGGAGAGCATCCCGGCCATGCGCCGTCACGACCTCGCCGCGGCGCTCGAAGAGATGCGGCGCGCCGGCTACGCCTTCGATCCCGGGACGGGCCGCGGCGGGTATCCGCATCCCATCGACTACCTCGCCCCCGCGGACACCTTCGAGCAACAGGCGGCGGAGATCTTCGCGCAGCAGCTCGCGCGAATCGGTCTACGCATCCGGCTGCGGCTCACGAGCTACGCGACGTACCTCGCGGAGGCCTCGCGCAGGCGCACGACGCCGATGGGCTGGGCCGGCTGGAAGGCCGACTTCCCCGACCCCGGCAACTTCTTCGAGCCCACGCTCTCGTCGCGCGTGATCAGCGACGATCACTCCCAGAACTTCGCCTTCTTCGCGCACGACGAGCTCGACCGCGTGCTCGAAGCCGCGTCGCGCGAGCGTGACCCCGAAGCGCGGCGCCGCCACTTCCTGCGCGCCGAGGAGATCATCCGCGACGAGGCCCCCTGGGCGCCGACGTACGCCCCGCGCATCTTCGAGATCTGGCAGCCGTACGTTCGCGGCTACACGCCGCACCCGGTCGTGCCGCAGCGCTTCCGCGACACCTGGATCGACACGCGCGCCCTCGCCGCGGCGCAGACGCCATCGTTGCTCGGGCCCGCGTCGCTCTTGCTCCCGTTCGGCGCGCGACGAGGTTCGTCATGGCGTTGATCCTCGCGCGCATGGCGCGCCGCGTCGGCTGGGCGCTCGTCGTCATCTACGGCGTGACGATGGTGTCGTTCGTCCTGGTGCACGTGCTCCCCGGGGATCCCGCGCGGATGCTCGTCGGACCGCAGGCCTCGGCCGCCGACGTCGCGCGCGCGCGCGAGCTCTACGGTCATGGCGGCCCGCTCCGCGTGCAGTACCTGCGCTTCATGGGAAGGCTCGTGCACACGGGCCGTGGACCCACCCCCGAAGCGCGGAAGGATCCCGAGCACCGGAGCTGCGCGGCGATCGGCCCCGTGCACGTCGATCTCGGGCACAGCTTTCATTACCGGCGGCCCGTCGTGGACCTCGTGGCGGCGAAGCTCCCGCGATCCCTCGAGCTCGCGCTCGCCGCGCTCTTCGTGCAGCTCACCCTCGGCCTCGCCCTCGGCATCAGCACGGCCGCGCGCCGCGGAAGCCGCTGGGACGAGCTCGGCGCGGGCCTGTCGCTGCTCGGCATCAGCGCGCCGACGTTCCTCACCGGGCTCGCGCTCCAGTACGTGCTCGCGCATCGCCTCGGCCTGCTCCCCTACGACGGGCCCGGAAAAACCCCCGGCGAGCAACTCCTTTCGCTCGTGCTGCCGGCCCTCACCCTCGGCATCTACGGCAGCGCCCTCTACGCGCGCCTCGTCCGCGCCGAGCTCGGCGCCGCGCTCGCCGAGGACCACGTGCGCACCGCGCTCGCGAAGGGTGCCTCGCGCGCGCGGGCCCTCGTCGTGCACGGCCTGCGCACCACGCTCGCCCCGATCACCACGCTCGCCGCGCTCGACCTCGGCGCGCTCGTGGGCGGCGCGGTCGTGACCGAACGGCTCTTCCGCTGGCCGGGCATGGGACAGATGGCCGTCGAGTCGCTCCTCAATCGCGACGGGCCCGTCATCGTCGCGACGGTGCTCGTGGCCTCGACGGCCGTCGTGCTCTCGACCTTGCTCGTCGATCTCGTCGCGCCGCTCCTCGATCCGCGGATCGACCGCGCTCCGAAGAACGGCGCGTGATCACATCCCGGCGAGCGCGCGGCACTCGGCGCCGCGCGCCGACTCGGGGCCGGCGATCTCGGCGCACTTGCGAAACGCGGACGCGCCGCCGCCCGCCGCGCCGAGCAGGTACCACGCCTCGGCGCTGCCCGGCGATTGCTGCGTGTACTGCTTCGCGAGCTGACGCGCCTTGCCCATGTTGCCGGACTCCATCGCCTTCTGGATCCGCACCGGGAGCGGACCCGAGTCGTCGGCCGGCGTGGGCGTGGGCGGAGGCTCCGGCGCCGTCGCTTCGCCGCCCGCGGGTTTGCCCGTGGACGCCGGCTGCGAGGTCGGCGCGGACGACGGGGTCGCCGTGGGCTCGGCCGTCGGCGCAGCCGTGGGCTCCGCCGTCGGCGTCGTCGTGGGTGTCGGCGCAGGTGGAGGCGTTTGCGTCGTGGCCGCGGGCGCGACCGCGCTCGGTGTCGGCGTCGGCGCGGGCGCGACCGGCGTCGGGAGCTGCGCCGTGGTCGTGCCCTTCGTCTCGGTGGGTCCGGACAACTTCTGCTTCGCCACGCCGATGAGCACGAGCACGACGAGCACGGCGAGCACCCCGCCGACGATCTTCATCATGCGCGCCTGACGCGCGCGTTGCTCGGGCGACGGGCCGATCGGGAGCACGTCGCTCGACGGAGGCGGCTCGCTGATGCGCGCCATCTCCGCGCTGGCCGCATCCTCCAGCGGCTCGCCCGATCCTTCCGCGTCCGGCTCCTCCGCGGGAGCCGCCGCGCCCTCGTCGCTCGCGTTCGCCTCCGCCGGAGCCTCTTCCGCCGCGTCCGTCGCTTCCTCTGCCGCTGCTGCTTCCTCCGCGGCCGGCGCCTCGTCCTGCGTCGCCTCCGCGGCCTCGGCTGGCGCCTCTTCCTGCGCCGCCTCCGCCACCGCCTCCGCCTCGACCGCCTCCGATGCGGCCTCCTCGGGCGCGGCCTCGGGCTCCTGCGCGCGCACGGCATCACGCTCGGTGCGTTGCGTCGTCTCGGCCGCCTTCAGCGGCTCCGGCGCCTCGTCCGGCGCGGCGTCCGCGGCTGCGTCGGCTGTGGGCTCCGGCGACGACGTCGCGGGCGACGGCGCGCCGGGCGCTCGACCCGACGCCGTCGTCGGCGGCGCGGTCTCCTCGCCCTCGTCCGCGGCGACCCGGTCCGACGCGCCAAGCGCGCCCTTGCCGCCTGCGCGACGCGTGTGCGGCGACCGCTCCTCCTCGGCCGCGCGCGCGATCGCCACCGGGCTCGCGCCGGGCGTCCCTTGCCGGATCGTCTCCGGCCCGCGCGGCGGACTCAGCCGACTCTCCGGCGCGGGCGCGATCCCGATCGATCGGATCGGGCTCGTCACGCCGCCCCACGCGCCCGCTCCGCGTCCACGCGTGCTCACCGGCGCGGACGACAACATCATCGACGACGCGGCCGGCACGACCGGATCCTCGAAGAGCAGATCACCTGGCATCGGCGCGATTGGCTCGCCCGGGACGACCGCGCGTTGCGACGACGTCGCGCCGAGCAGCGAACGCGCCATCGCGGTCTGCGGCGCCGCCTCGTCGTGCCCGCCCTCGCCCACGACCGCGTCCTCCAGCGGCGCCGGCGGCTCCGAGGGTTCCATGCGCGGAACGAGCAGCCCCTCGAAGTAGAGCTTTGAAATCGTCGAGAGCGTCGACAGATCCTCGAACGGCGACGCATCGACGACGGCCATCAGATCCCGGCGACCATCGAACAGCCGCAGGATCCCGTTCAGCTCGTCGGGGATCTCGTTCAACCGATCGACGAGCTCCTCGGCGTTCACCTCGAACACCGTCGTGAGCGGCGGCAGCGCTTCGAGCAGGCGCCCCCACTCGTCGACGCGCCGCATGCCTTCCATCAAGAGGCCCTGCGTCGAGGCGCCGATCACATCGACATTGTCGACCTTGCAGAACTCGACCTCGAACGACCCCTCGTTCCAGAGGAGCGCGCGATAAACGGCCTCCTCCCCCATGAGCCGCCCGAGCGTCGCGTCGACGACCTTGCCTTCGCGGAAGTAGATGTGCGCGTCGTGCCGCTCGTAGCGGATGTGCACGATGCCGCTCTTGCGACTGACCTCGAAGGTCTGCAGCAAGTCGACCACGCCCATGTCCGAGACGAGGCCGCTGAAGCGCGTGCGGCCGCTCTGGTTCTGCTGCTTCGTGGCGATGCCCTCGCGCGTGCGCCGCGCGATGAGCAGATTGACGCGCGCGATGAGCTCCCGGACGAAGATGGGCTTCGTGAGGTAGTCCTCGACGCCGAGCTCGAGGCCACGGATCTTGTCCTCGATCGACTTCTGGCTCGTGAGAAAGACGACCGGGATCGAGGCCCAATCGCGGTTGTCCTTGAGCCGCCGCACGAGCGCGTAGCCGTCCATGTTCGGCAGGCGCGTGTCGGTGAGGATCAGGTCCGGCGGAGAGAGCTCGATCTTCGAGAGGGCGTCCGCTCCGTCTTGCGCCGTCGTGACGCTGAAACCGGCCTTTTTGAGGCTTACTTCGAGCACCCGCAGGCTGCGGGCGTCAGCGTCGACCAGGAGGAGCTGTTGTTTTGCCACGAGGGTTTTCCGCCCAGGAAGGATGGCGAGGGCGCGCGTCGGGTGTCAAGTCGAGCAAGCCCGGCAGCAAGAGCCCGTCATCAGCAGGTGATCGAGAACGCCGGCATCCCCGGTTAGCCCCACGGATCCACGACGTCTCCACCACCGCCCGACTTCTTCTTCGTCGTCGAGGTGGGCGGCGCGGTCGGCGTCGTCGCAGGCGCCGTCGCGGTGGGCGGCGAGCCTGTGCTCTTCAACGTCCCGCCGGTCGTCGTGCCAAACGGCCGCACCACGGCCGTCTGCGCGCCCGTCGGAGGCGGCGCGACCTGCGTGGTCTGCGTCGGCGCCGTCGGATCCTCGGTCGCGACCGTGGCCGGCGTCGTCACCGTCGGCGTCGGCGCAGGCGTCGCGACCGCGGCCGGCGTCGTCGGCGTCGCGGGCACCGTGGCCGTCGGCGTGGCCTGCGTCGTGGGGGCCGTCGCCGTCGCGTTCGTCGTCTGCGGGTTGAGCGGCGGCTGGATCGCGAGATACGCGACCACGCCGAGCGCGATCACCGTGGCCGCGGCGAGCACCACGACGAGCGGCCCACGCGCGGCCGACGCAGCGGGCGCCTCGCGTTTTTCCGCGCGCGGCGGGCCGATCGCCTGCCCTTCCTCGCCGAACATGAGGTCGCCGCTCTGCGGGATGAGCCCCATCGCCTCTTCGAGCGCGGCCGCGAGCTCCGCCATCGTGGCGAACCGCTCGGCCGGGTTTTTCGCGAGGCAACGGTTGATGATCTCGCCGAGCGGCCCGATCTGCGTGGGATCGGGGACGCGTTGCTCGACGGGCACGGCCGCGCCGTGGATGTGCTGATCGAGCACGCCCTTGAAGCTGTCCGCCTCGAAGGGCACGCGGCCGGTCAGGCACTCGTACATGATCACGCCGAGCGCGTAGATGTCGGTGCGGTGATCCACCGGCTGCCCCATCGCTTGCTCGGGGCTCATGTAGTGCGGCGTGCCGAAGATGATGCCCTGGCGCGTGACGCGGCTCGTGCCCGCGATCTTCGCGAGGCCGAAATCGAGCAGCTTTACGAACTCGCGATCGCCGCTGCGGACGAGGAAGACGTTGTCCGGCTTGAGATCGCGGTGGATGACGCCCGCCTCGTGCGCCGACGCGAGGCCGAGCGCGCACTGGAGGCCGATCGCCGCCGTGCGATCCGCCGGCAGGATCCGCTCGCTGCGCAGCACGCTCGCGAGCGAGCTGCCCGTGAGCAGCTCCATCACGAAGTACGGGACCTTCGAGCTGAGCGGCGCGCTCTTGTCCGGAACGACCTCGCCGAAGTCGCTCACGGCGACGATGTTCGGATGCCCGATCGCCGCGGCCGCCTTCGCTTCCTGGATGAACCGCGTGACGATCTGCGCGTCCCGCGCGATGTCGGCGCGCAGCACCTTGAGGGCGAACCTACGACCGAGCGTCGTGTGCCGGACCTCGTACACCGAGCCCGTGCCGCCCTCGCCGAGCACCGACACGACCTCGTAGCGCGCGTCGATGATCTGGCCGATCAGCGGGTCGGCGTTCGGGTTCCAGTCCGGCGCGTCGATGAGCGCATCGCCGTCGTACGGGCAGAAGCGCACCTCGCCGGAGAAGCACTTGTCGCAAGCGGGGCAGCGCCGGGCGCGCGCCCGCTTTTGCTTGCCGTCCGTCGCGTGCAAAGCGTCCCCGGCGGCTCCGTTCGACTCGCGAGGAGGGGCGGGCGAAGGCGCCGGAGCGTCGTTCCCTATGCGGATGGTTCGCGCCACTGAACAACTCTACCCGAGGAACCGGCTGGCCGCGTCCTCAAAAAGGGTCTCCCGCGCGGGGACAAACCGTCGGCCCCCGCCGCGATCCCCCGAGCCCCACGGTATCAATGCGCCCGAGGCTCGGGCAACCTTCTCGAACGTTACGAAGCACGAGCGCCCGCGGCTCCCGCGAGGCGCCCGTGCCCTCCCGTCGAGGCCGATCGGCCGCTCAGATCTCTTCGAGGATCTTCGCCTTGCGCGCGTTGAAGTCCTCTTCGCTGATGAGGCCTTGCTGCTTCAGCGAAGCGAGCTTCTGGAGCCGCTGCTCCACGCTCTGCGCGCCGCCGGCCGCCTGCTGCTGCGGCTGCTGCGGAGGCTGCTGCTGGGCGTATTGCGGCTGCTGGAAGTTCTGCGGGTGCATCATCTGCGCCATGCCCATGCCGATCGCGGCCTGCGCGCCGAGCTGCGCGACGCCCGTGTTCCCGCCGCCCTTGGCCATGCCCTCGCCGGCGCCCATCATCGCCTGCCCGGCCGCGTAGTTGTTCCAACCCGGGTTGGTCCCGAGGTACTGCGCGTTGCGCGCGTCCTGCTGGAACTTCTGATCGAGCTGGAACTGGTTCGCCCGCGCCGTGTCCGCCGCGATCCCGACGCCGCGACGCGCCTCGGCACGCGCCTTGTTCGCCTCCGTGAGGCGCTTCTGATCGTCGGCCGCGAAGTTGATGTTGAAGTTGCCGATCTGCAGGATCTTGACCCCGATCTCGTCGAGGTTCGGCGCGCTCTGCTGGATGCGCCCCGCGATCTCCATGCTCATGCCGCCGAGGTTGAGCAGGCTCTTGCCCTGCTGGGCACACATCTGGCCGATGACCGTCTTCACGCTCATGAAGAACAGGCCCTTGATCCAGTTCAGGATCACGTCGTTGTCCTGCGCGCCGGCCGCCTGGCCGTGGTAGCCGATGACGAACCGCACCGGGTCCGTCACGACGAGCGAGAACTCGCCGAAGATGCGCGGCGTGACGAACTCGTAGAGGATCGGATCCTCCATCGACTCGAGCGGTCCGCCGAACGGGACGCTCCGGATCGGCTGCATCTTCACGAAGTAGATCTCCGCGATGAAGACGTCGCCGCCCGTGAAGCTGTTGATGAGGTTGTTCAGGAACGGGATGTTCTGCGTCTGCAGCGTGTGACGCCCCGGCGGCAGGTAACCCACGTACTTGCCGTCCTTGAAGAAGAGCGCGCACTCGTCGCTGTCGACGGTGAGCTGCGACCAGAACGGGACGTTCTGATCCGGGTGCTTGTAGACGATGAGGTTTTTGAACCTATCGGGGCGCGCGATCATCATCTCGCGCACGCCACCCTTGACGAAATCCATGATCCCCATGTCGAGCTCCCTGCTCTCCGCCCGCGAGCCGGCGGGACGGACGCCTTGCCACGTCATGCGGAACCCGCTTTTGGCAAGCCCGCTTCCCATGGCTCGAACTTTTCGCCGCGACGGACCGCGACGTCGGTGAGAATAGTGCCGAGCACGGTCTCCAGCAATGGCAAGCCGGCCGGAAGAGCACAGGTCCACCATGGTCGCCCCCATCGACATCAGCTCCCTGCCAGGCCCGGCCCAGAAGCTCGTCGACCCGAGCGCGCCGCCGAAGCTGCAAGAGCTCGCCGCGCGCGGCGTCGCGCCGGGCCTCAAGCCGGCCGACGCCCTCGCCGTCGTCGTGCTCCTCGCGAAAAGCGAGCGCGCCGAGGTCGCCAGCACCGCGCGCGCGACGCTCGCCGCCCTGCCCCCGCCGCTGCTCGCAGGCGCCCTCGGGAGCGACCTCTCCCCCGCCGTGATCGACGCCCTCGCGAGGGCCTCGGACGGCAAGGTCGAGGTCCTCGAAAAGCTCGTCACGATGCCGCGCGTCGATCTGGAGACGATCGAGCACCTCGCGCGCACGGGGACCGAGCTCGTCACCGAGCTCGTGGCCACGAACGAGGCGCGCCTGCTCGCCCACCCGCGCCTCATCGAGCTGCTCTACATGAACCGGGCGACGCGCATGTCCACGGCCGATCGCATCGTCGACCTCGCGCGTCGGAACGGGCTCGAGCTCTCCGGGATCCCCGCCTTCCGCGAGGCCGCCGCGGCGCTCGAAGGCGAGCTCGTCCCCGAGGCGTCCGAGGAGCCCACGCCCGACGACGTCCTCTTCGCCGAGACCGCCGCGCTCGCCGACACACTCGCCTCGCCCGCGCCCGAGGACACCCACGAGGCGAGCGACGAGGGCACCGAGGCCGTCAAGCCGAAGTTCAGGCCGCTCTACAAGCTCATCGCGGAGATGAGCGTCAGCCAGAAGGTGCGGCGCGCGCAGCTCGGCTCGAAGGAGGAGCGGCTCCTGCTCGTGCGCGAGAGAAACCGCCTCGTGGCGAGCGCCGTCGCCCGGAGCCCCATGCTCCAGGAGGACGAGGTCAACCTCATCACGAAGAACCGCAACGTCTCCGAGGAGGTGCTGCGGATCCTCGGCTCGAACGCCGAGTGGCTGAAGAGCTACACGATCAAGCGCAACCTCGTGGAGAACCCGAAGACGCCCCTCACCATGTCGACGCGCCTGATCCCGCTCCTCCGCGAAGCCGACGTCCGCCAGCTCGCCAAGAGCAAGAACGTGACGGCCGCCATCCAGGAGGCCGCGCGCAGGCACCTCGACCGGAAGAAGCAGTGAGCTGATACGGTGTGCGAACGATGAGCGACCTCGTCCGCTTCGGCGTGGCCATGGACCGCGCGCTGCTCACCGAGTTCGATCGGCGCATCGCGGCGCTCGGCTACGAGAACCGCTCCGAGGCGATCCGCGATCTCGTGCGCGCCGATCTCACGCGCGCCGCGTGGGACCGCGGCGCCGCCGTCGTCGCCACGCTCTCCGTCGTCTACAAGCCCCACGTGCGCGCCGAGGTTCTCCGTCTGTCGGAGCCCGAGTCCCTCAGCGCCGACCTCGTCGTCGCGAGCCAGCACGTGCGGATCGATCGCGATCGCTACCTCGACACGCTCGTGCTGCGCGGCCCCTCGGAACACCTCTCCGCGCTCGCGGGCAAGATCGCCGGCACGAAGGGCGTGCTCTCTTGCGAGCTCCACGTCGCCGCCTCCGTGACCGACGACACGCGCCCGAACGACGCCCACGTTTCCCACCCGAGAGACAGAGACCAGGAGCAGGGATGACGATCGCCCACGATCCGAAGCGTATCCTCGTCGTCGGCGCCACCGGCAGGCTCGGCGTCGCCATCGCCAAGGCCCTCGTCGAGCGCGGGGACCACGTCGCCATCACGGCCCGCAGCCAGCCGCGCCTCGACGCCCTCGCCGACGAGCTCACGCGCGAGCCCACCGGCCGCCCCACCATCGTCTGCGCCGATCTCAGGGATCGCGACGCACCCGAGCGCATCGCGAAGGGCGTGCTCGAAGGCGGACGCCTCGACGGCGTCCTCCTCGCCTGCGGCCCGTTCCCGCACACGCCGCTCGAAAAGCTCTCGCGCGAGGACCTCGAGAACACGCTCGCCGTGCACGCGGTCGCGCCGCTCTTGCTCGTGAACGCGCTCTCCGAGGAGCTCACGCGCACCGAGGGCGCGGTCGTCGCGCTCGTCGACGCGGGTGTCACGCGGCCCTTCCCGAACCACGTCGCGTACCTGACCGCGAAGGGCGCGCTGCAGACGGGCCTGCGCGCGCTCGCCGTCGAGCTCGCGCCGCAGGTGCGCGTCAACCTGCTCGCGATCGGCATCGTCGCTGATCCCGAGGCCGACGCCGATCCGACGCGCCTGCATCGCCTCGCCGCCCGCTCCCCGCTCGGACGCTTCGGTACGCCCGCAGAGGTCGTGCACGGGGCGTTGTCGCTCTTCGACGCGACCTGGGCGACGGGCGAAATCTGGGGGATCGGGCGGTAAGCGATTACTGCGCGGCGCTCTCGTCCGGGAGTTTTCCGGCGGCGTCCTTCTTCGGCGGCTCGACGATGAACGTGACGAGTCGCTCCTTCGCTTCAAAGTCCTGCCGGTAGATCGTGGCCGAGTGCTTGTACTTGAAGGGGCCGATGCGCACGCGGTACCAGAGCCCGCGGCCCTTCACCATCGCGGGCTCGACGTAGGCGCGGTGGCCCCTCCGGCGCAGCGCGGCGGCGAACTTGTCGCCCTCCTGCTGCGTCTTGAACGAGCTCACCTGGAGCTGGTACTGCCCCGGCCCGCCGGCCTCCGCGGACTCGGCGCCGTCTTCCCGCGCGACGTGCTTCGCCATCTGCGTGAGCGTGTCGCGACCCGCGGCCGAGTCCGGCGGCGCCTGCAGGATGTGCTGCGCAGGCAACGGCGACGGCGGCAGCTTGTCGGCGACCGTCTCCGGCGGCGGCAACGGGAACGCCGCGGGCGTGGCCTCCGGCGCCGGCTTTCCGGACTGCGGCGAGCGCACGGCTTCGAGCGCCGTCGTGTTCTTCGTGTCGGAGAGCATCCCCGGGAAGGTGATCTCGTGGCCGGCGAGATCCGGCTTCTTGTCCACCTTCACGCCCGCGGGATGCGCCTTCGCCACGAGATCGCCGAGCGGATCGACGTTCGCGGGCTTCTCCTTCACGGGCGCGCGGAGCAGCGCGACGGCCGCGAACATGATGCACGCGCCGCCGAGCGAGGCGAGCACGAGCGCCGAGGCGCGCGACGGTCGCGCGGCGGGATCGGCCTCCTGGATGTCCTCCAGGTTCTTGATGGCCCCGCCGTCTCCCATGTCCGAACGTACGGTCATGACGCCTCGGCCTCCTCTTCTTCTGCCGCCGCCGTCGCTTCGCCTTCGAGCTTGTGCATGCGCTCGAGGGCGGTGATGCCCGCGAGCTTGAGCCCCGCGGCGTACACCGTGCGGATCGACTCGATCCAGAGCAGCCGCGCCTCGCTCTTCTGGCGATCCCACCTCTCCTGCCAGCCCGCCTCCGCCGTCTGCGCGTCGAGCGGCAGGATCGTGTCGCCGTCCTTCTTCAGCCGCGTGAAGTAGCTCTGGAAATCCTGCGAGAGCTCCTGCAGGTAGAACAGGATCCGGTGCGGCTCCCGCAGCGCCGCGGCCTCCGCCACCACGCCGGGGAAACGCCCGAGGCGCCCGAGGATCGCGAGCTCGTCCGGGTGCTCGAGGCGCGCCGCGAGCGCGGCCGAATGCCTGGGTACTTGGAGCCCAAACTTTTCCTGGGCGCGGCGCAGGATCGAGCAGAGGCGCGCGTAGCCGTACTGCAGGTAGAAGACGGGGTTGTCCATCGAGGCCTTCTTGGCGAGCTCGATGTCGAGATCGATCGTCGTGTCGCTCCGCCGCGCGAGGTAGAAGTAGCGGAGCGCGTCGGCCCCGGCGCCCTTCCGCCGCGCCGCCTCGTCGATCTCGTCGACGACCTCCTCGATCGTGACGAGGTTGCCGAGCCGCTTGCCCATCTTGTAGGGCTTGCCGTCGCGCAGCAGGTTCACGAGCTGGTAGAGCACGACCTCGAAGCGCTCCTTCGGCAGGCCGAGCGCCGCGAGCGCGCCGCGCACACGCGCCGTGTAGCCGTGGTGATCGGCGCCGAGCACGTTCACGAGCCGATCGTAGCCGCGGCCGATCTTGTCGGCGTGGTAGGCGATGTCGCTCGCGAAATACGTGTAGTACCCGTCGCGCTTCTTCACGACGCGATCCTTGTCGTCGCCCTCGTCGGTGCTCTTGAAGAAGAGCGCGCCTTCGCGCTCCTCGAGGTAGCCGCGCGTCTGAAGCTCCGCGAGCGCCGCGCCCACGCGGCCCCAGCGATGCAGGCTCTCCTCGGAGTACCAGCCGTCGAACTGGATGCGCAGCGACGCGAGCGTCTTCTTGATGCCCGGCAGCGCCTTCGAGCCCGGCACGCCGTCGAGCATGCGCGTCACGCACACGCGCGCGAGCTCGTCGACCTTGTCGTCGGCGATGAGCTCGGGGGTCGTCTTCTGCAGCCAGGCGACGAGATCCTCGAGGTAGTCGTTCTTGCCGTAGCCGCCCTCGGGCGGCTCGCGGCCGAGCGCCACGGCGAGCACGCTCGCCGCGAGCAGCCGGATCTGGTTGCCGAAGTCGTTGATGTAGTACTCGCGCGTGACGCGGTGCCCCACGGACTCCAGCAGCGTCGCCACCGCGTCGCCGAGGATCGCGCCTCGACCGTGCGAGATGAGCAGCGGGCCCGTCGGGTTCGCGCTGACGAACTCCACGAGCACCCGCTCGCCGAGCCCCGCGGGCCCTCGCCCGAACGCGGGCCCCGCGGCCATCACGTCGCCGAGCACGCGCTGATAGATCGCCGGCGCGAGGCGCAGGTTCAAAAAGCCCGGACCGGCGATCTCCACCGCGCGGATGTCGGGCTCTTTGCCGAGCCGCTCGGCGAGCAGCGTCGCGATCTCCCGAGGCGGCTTCTTCGCCGCCTTCTGGATCGCGAGGGCCGCGTTCGTCGCCAGGTCTCCGTGCTCGGGGCGCTTCGGACGCTCCACCGAGAACGCTGCCGACGTGACTTCCGACGGCAGGACCCCACTCCCCGCCAGATCGGTGAGTGCTCCCACCACCAGATTCCGAACTTGCTCTTCGACGCCCATCGTACGGGCGGATTAGTACCCCGAGGCCGCTCGAACCACCAACTTTCTGTCAACACATAATCTTACACGAGCGCACATCAGGACCCCACGAAGGCCCGATTTGCCGCTTTTTCGAGCTGCACGGCCTTCCAGCGGGTCTCTTCGAGCTCGCGGGCGGGGTCGGAGTCGGCGACGATGCCGCCGCCGGTGAAGTATTCGCCCTCACGACCCTGGAGCACGACGGTGCGGATGGCCATGGCGAGGGTGACGCTGCCGTCGTGGGCGACGAGGCCGAAGCCGCCGGTGTAGAGGCCGCGGCGAGCGCTCTCGAGGCGGGCGATGACCTCCATGGCCCGGACCTTGGGCGCGCCGGTGACGCTGCCGCTCGGGACCATCGCGGCGAGGACGTCGTGCCGGGTCGCGCCGGGCCGCGTCCACGCCCCGAGCAGGGCCTCGCGGTGGTGGATGGTTCTGTGCGTCACCACACCGGGTCCGTGGAGAACCTGGACCGATCCCACGGCCGCGACACGACCGAGATCGTTACGTTCCACATCCACGATCATCGTGAGCTCGGCGTTTTCTTTGGGATCCTGGTCGAGCTCCTGGACGAGCGCGGCGTCCTCGCGGGCATCTTTTCCGCGAGGACGCGTGCCCTTGATGGGACACGTGAACAATCGACCGAAAGGTACCGAATTCAGAACGGCCCTCTGTGGTTGATCCCCTCCCCGATCCGGCCGATTTCGCCCCTCTCGCAGGTTCGACATGAAGGGTCGCAATTTATCTCCCCGAAACTCCAAACCTTCGGGGAGATGCCTCGTTTGGGCTTCGAGGAGCAATTCCGGTGAGGTGGACACCACCGCCAGATCACGACCCAGGTGCAAGCACGCGGCGAACGGGGACGGCGCGGCGGCGCTCAGGCGGCGGTGCAGGTCGAGCGGCTCGCCGCGCACGAGCGACACGAGGAGCCGTCGCGCCAGGTTGACCTGGTAAAGCTCCCCACGGGCGATGAGCTCCTTGGCGGCGAGGATCCGCTCCAGGTGGAGCCGCGTCGGCTCGGCGTCCGCGACCTCGACCGCGAACGGCCCCCGCCCCGCAGGCGCAGGCGTCGCGAGCAGGCGCCGCGAAAGCGCCTCGACATGGTCGTACGTGACGCCGACCACGAACACGCGACCCTCGGCGTGATCCACGACGACGACGGCCGGGTACCGGAGCCAGAGCGGTCGTTCGAGCATCGCCCGCGGCCGCCGATCACCTTCGCGGGGTGACCAGCCGGGACGTTCGAGGTGCCGGTGTCCTTCGTACGGGAGCACGCCGATCCAGCGCGGGACGGACCGAAACGTGCCCGTCGCGCCGCCGAACGGGAAATCAGGGTCGTCGGCGAGCGGGTCGAGGGCGCTCGACGTGCGATCGGGGTCACACGCGACGTAGGAGAATCGCGCGTAAGGGCCGGGAGTGCGGTCGGCCGCGTGGAGCAGGGCGAGGCGGTCCGCAGAGGCTTCGCGGAGGCGATCGGCGAGGGCGATCGGATCGGGCGCGAGGGGGAGCTGTCGACCGACGAGCACGGCGAGGTCCCTGCTAGCACGGGGGGCGCGCGGCGCGGCGGCCAGATGAAAAGCGGCCAGGCTCGGGCTACGCTCGCGCCGCGTGAGCGCTCGAATGGACCAGCGCGCTGGGTGGCTCGTGGCCGCAGCCCTCCTCGGGAGCGGATGCAGCGAGGAGCCGATCGAGCGGACGTTGCAGATCGTGACGGGACACGAGGAGGACACGTTCTCGGCCGCGCCCGCCGTGACGAAGGTCCGGATCGAGGCCAAAACGGCGAGCGGGACGAGCTTCGCCGCCGAGACGACGCCCGGCGGGACGTTCGACCTCGGCGACGTGCCCGACGACGAGCCGCTCGGCGTCGAGATGACAGGGACCACGGCGGACGGGGCGACGGTCGTGCGCGGGCGGTCGCTGACGGGGATCGTGCCGAGCGCGTTCGTGAGCAACGTGCCGGTGTTCGTGCAACGCGTGGGGCGATGGGCGCGGCCGCCGGGAGGGCTCGTGCGGGCGCACGTGGACGCGCCGGTCGCCGTGTTCGGCGAGCAATACCTGGTGACGACGGGCGGGAGCGCGGCGGCGAGCGCGGACGGCGCGGCCGAGGTGCGGCTCGGCGATTCGTACGATCTGCTCGGCTGGGGGCCGGCCGTGGCGGACGCGTATCCGCTCGAGGCGCGGACGATCGTGGGACGGCCGAGCGGGATGATGCTCGTCGGGGACGCGGGCGCGACCGCCGTGGACGCGAGCGGGATGTACGCGGTGGCGTGGCCGGAGAGCGCGGGCACGTTCGCAGATGTGGCCGGCGGGCTCGTGGTGGAGTCGCCGTCCGGCACGAGTTACGTGGTCGGCGCGACGCGGGCGGGGACGGCGACGGACGAAGTGCTCGCGGTGAGCGCGGAGGGTGTGCTCTCGGTGCTGCGATTGTCGGCGGCGCGGAAAGGCGCGGCGGCGGCATGGGCGCCGGGCGTGGGGCTCGTCGTGGCCGCCGGGAGCGCGAGCGCGGCGGGGTTCGAGGTGCTGCCGGAGGACGGGACGGCGTTCGTCCCGAGGGACATGCCGGCGGACGCGACGGAGGGCGCGGCGGCGGTGGTCGCGGGTGATGGGAGGATGGCGCTCGTCGGCGGGATCGACGCGGCCGGAGCGGGCGCGAAGACGCGGACGTGGAGCCCGAGCTGCACGTCGGAATGCGCGGCCAAGGAGGTGGCGGGCGCGGAGCTTCCGGTGGGGCTTTCGCGATCGCAGGCGTTTTCGCTGGGCGGATCGCGGGTGATCGTGGTCGGGCACGAGGCGCTCGGCGCGAAGCTCGTGCGCTCGTTCATGATCGATCTCAGCGAGCCGGCCGTGGAAGAACGTCCCCTGCGGGAGCCACGCGCGGGCGCGACGGTGGTGGCCGCGCCGAACGGGACGCTCGCGATCCTGGGCGGCGTGCTCGAAGACGGCTCGCCCGCGCTGCACGTGGAGACGTTCTTCCCGGATTGATTCGTTCAGACGCGGACGATCGTGCCGCTCCCGAGGACGATCGCGCGTTCGAGCGGCGCTTCCACGGTGGCGCCGGGCCAGACCACGACCTCGCGGAGCGCGCCGCGGCCCGTCACCACGACGTGATCGCCGAGGACGCAACGCTCGAAGGAGACCGTGGGCGGGCGGCGCACGTCGCGACCGAACAGGCCGTCCTCCCCGGCGCACATCCGCAGGTTCTCCTCCAGGTACCCCTCGGGGGTACCCAGGTCGCAGAAGCTCGACACGACAGCGCTCGCCGCGACGCGCTCACCCGCGCGGAGCGCCGGCAGATACACGTCCCCGACGAGGCAGCCCTCCGCGGGCAAGCGCGCGCGCCCCGCCTCGCCGAGGATCTGCACCCCCACGAAGTCCGCGCCCCGCACCTCGCGGCCGAACGTCTCGCCGCGCAGCCGCACGACCGCCCCGTCCTCGCCAAGGCCCACGGTCCCCTCCCCGATGCGCGCCTCGTCGGGATGCCGGAGCGCGACGGCGAGCGTGGCGATCGCGCCCGCAGCCCTCGCGCGCGCGTGGCCTTCTTCGAGGGCGGAGATCGAGAGATCCGCGAGGATGTCGCCGTTCCACACGAGCACCTCCCCCGGCCCGATCGCAGACGCCGCAGCCGCCACGCCGCCCGCCGTGCCGAGGATCTTCGGCTCGTGGAGGACACGCGACGCGATCGGCAGCTCCGCGAGCAGGCTCTTCGTGAAGCGCTCGGCGAGGTGGTGCGTGTTGAGCACGACGCGGGTCACGCCCGCACGCGCGAGCCTGTCGACGATGTGAAAGAGCAGCGGCCGGTTCCCGACCCACACGAGCGGCTTGGGCAGCTCGTCGGTGATCGGTCGCAATCGCGTGCCGAGGCCGGCGCAGAGGATCATCGCGGTGGTCATGGACTTCCCGGGGCTCGCGCGCGCCCAGGACGGCCAGACGTTCCGTCGGGGCGGCGCGGCGGCGCGTAGCTTTGCGGAAAGCTCGACGCATGGCCAAGAGCCATGCTACCGGACCGCCGTGCGCGTGCGCCCGACACCCCGTCACCTCCTCGCCGCGGCCTTCGGCTTGCTCGTCGGCAGCGCCGCCAGCGCGTGCGGCACGAGCAGCGTGGGGCTCGACGCATGCCGGGAGATCGAGTCGGCGCGGTGCGAGGCCACGCAGGCCTGCGGCGCCACCGAGGCCGAAGCGACGTACTGCATCGACCTCTACCGCGATCAATGCCTGCACGGCCTGCAGAGCGGCGTCGAGCCCGGGGCCGACGCCACGGCCCGCTGCGTCGAAGCCGTGCGCGCCGTGGCCGCCTGCGCGCGCGCCGGCGCCGCGAGCATGGCCGACTGCCCCGCCGAGCCGCTCGTCGCAGGCGCGGATCCCGCCGCGATCACGCCGTGCACCGTGATCACACGCAAGCCCGAGCGCCTCGCCGACTGCGCGTTCGTCGCGAAGCCCGAGGACGCAGGCACGACGCCGCCGGCCACGCCCGACGCGGGCGACGCAAGCGACGCCGCGATGGAATGAATCAGGGGTTCGGCGGCGGCGGGCAGCCGAACATCTGGAACGACGCGATCGGATCGGTCTCGGCAGGGCAGCCCGGCGTATCGGGGTTCGGATCCTTCGGCACGCCGAGCACCGCGGGATCAGCGTCGAAGCCAGCCGCGAACGAGACGGCATTGCAGGGCTTGTTCGGCTCGGGCGGGCCGGTCTGAACGTCGAGGCCGCGGCAGAACGCATCCTGCGTCGCGCCCCAGAAGATGTTGTCGGTGCAGAACGGTTTTCCCGTGTCGTCGCGGAAGCTCTGCACCATGCGGAAGAGCTCGAGCTGCGGGATACGCCCCGCGATGAGGCCATCACGCAGCACCCAGCGGTCGAGCTCGTCCTTCGTGATCTTCGCCTGGATCGTGCCGGACGACAGGTTGATGTGGAGCCGCGTGTTGCCGCCAGCGATCGCGATCCCGCCCGTCGGCGCCGAGACGACGAGCATGCCGTCGGTCACGTACGCGTCGTTGTCGAAGTACTTCGGCAGCCCGTTCTCGATCGTGCTCGTCGAGAGCGGCCAAGCGTCGTTGCCATCCCAGGCCGGCTGAGCCGCAGTCCCTTCGCTCCCGTACCAGGCGACGCGCACCTTGGAGTCGTTCGGCTGGCCGTTGTAGTCGCTGACATGGAAGATGAGGCCCCAGTTGCCGAGCTCGGCGAACAGGCTGTAGCGCTCCGACAGGTCCTGCACCTGGAGCGCAAGCTCGACGAGGCCAAAGAGCGCGGGCATCTGGTTGTCCCGCCCCATCGCCTTGTCACAGCTCAACTTCTCCGGCTGGCCCGCCGGCGGGATGCACGACCGCTCCTCCCCCTGACAGCTACAAAACCGGTCGAGATCGAGCCCGAGATCGCCGCCGTCCCTGTCCGTCTTCAAGCGGAGGACACGCAGCGCCACGACGAACTCGACCTCAGGCTCGGCGTCATTCGGGGGCGTCGGCGCCGGAGGCCCCGGCACCGCGGCATGACCGCAGGTCTCGACAGGCTCGAGCGGAGGCGTGTACTTCTCGAAGCCTTCGAGGGCACAACTCGACGCCAGCACCAAGGTCGGCGCGAGCAGGAAGAAGCTAGCCAGCCAAGCGCGCACGATCGCAGCCTAACGCAAGCCCCCGCCCGCGAGAAGCGGCGCGCGTGAGGCACCCAGCGCGAACGGCGGCGAAGCGCGAACTTTACAGCTTCAAGGCCTTCTTGAAGCGCTTGGCATCCGCAAACATGTCGACGTTCGTGAACACGTACGTCGCATCCTTGTGGTGTCTGCCGCCCCGAGCGATGTCAGCGAGCTTTTCGATCGCCGGATCCTCGTACCGCGACTTGTGACCCGCAGGCCCATGCAGGCGGTAGTACCCCGTCGGCAGCTTCGAGAGGCCCGAGACGAGCGGATCACGCGCCGCAAGAGCGCCAACCTCCTGCGTGAGCTCATCACACTCGTCAGGATCCCACCCAGGCGCAGGCTCATAGACGACGCGGTCGAAGCGCGAGCGCACCGCATGGAGGAACTCGCGGAGCATGCCCTTGTTCGTCTTGCTGGGCGCAAACTCAGGCGGCGCCACGAAGACCGCCGTCTTCGCCTCGAGCTCCTCCGCGACGCCCTCGAGACCCTTGAGCGCCGTCTCGATGACCTTGCCGTCCCGGAACCCCTCCTGCCCCACCTCACGCGGACCAAGCAACGCGAACCGAAACCCCTCCGGTGCCTCACGCCGCCACCGCCGGATGGTGCCAGGGCCAGGCATGGACATGTGGGTTTCCTGCACCTCCACGAACATGAATTCGCGGAAATACCGCGTCGCTGGGACGGGAAAGCCGGCGCAGCCGACGGTAATCATCGCCCCCACGGTAGCCTAGGTGTCGCTGTTTGTCATTGCTGGAGAAAGGCCCCGCGAGGAGGAGGGCGCACACCAGGGGAGGCCAGTGGGCAAACCCGCCCTGAAGCGTCGCGCCGGGGTTTCACCCCGGACCCCGACCAGGGGTTGTCCACCCCTGGACCCGGACCAGGGCCAGCCCTGGACCTCCAGGCATCGACTGCGCGAAGCGCAGTCGATGCGGGGAGAGTTTTTAAGCTGTCCACCCCGCTCTGCAGGCGAGCCCTGGACCGTTTGAGGAAGAACTGCGCGCAGCGCAGTTCTTCCCACAGGCCGTCGCTGGTACCGCCTCGCCAGTCGAAACGTCCGTGCGGCTGTCTCAGTTGGCAGGATCGCCCGTGGTCTTGACCTGGCCCGTTCGATGAACTGCGCGGAGCGCAGTTCATCGACCACGAGTCCAGCGCTTGCGCTGGTCCAGGTCCAGGAGCGGACAGCTCCTGGTGGGGCCTGGGGCAAAGCCCCAGCGAGGCGCCATCGAGAAGAGTCTACTTCGCCGCCGTCGCGCTCTTCTCCACGTCGCGCCCTGTCGCATGCTCAAGCCGCGTCCGGGCCACGAGGATCCCGACGCGGGCATCCACGCGGCGTAGACGTGCGCGCGTCACCTCGGCCTCGGCGTCGACGAGTGCCACGCCTGTCGCGCGTCCTGCGCGGAAGAGCTCGTTCTGCACGCGCAGGCCCTCCTCTGCTGCTGCGAGACCGCGATCGGCTGCGTCGATGTTTGCTTCGGCGCGCTTCAGCTCTGCGTAGGCCGACGCCACCTCGAGCTTGAGCCCCTGGAGGAGTTGCTCCTTCTGCGCGGCGATCTGCTCCACGCGCGACTTCGCCTCGGTCACGGCGGGGATCGTGGTGAGCGTATCGTTGATGGTCCAAGAAAGTCGTACGCCTGCGTTCCACGTGAACCGGAACTCGTCCGTCTGCGGGAAGACGCGCTGGTTTGGGTTCTGGTACTGACCCTCGGCGAACCCGTCGATGCGCGGGAAATAGCCTGCGCGGGCGAGCGAGACTTGCTTCTTCAGCGAGTGCTCCGTCTCGTCGAGTGCGCGGATCTCCAGCCGCCGCGCGAGGGCCTCGTCTTGCAGCGCCGTGAGCTGCGCCGTGCTCGGCTCCGCTGGCGCGTGCAGCACGTCCACGCCGATCGCGAGCGCCTTTCCGGCCGGCAGCGCGAGCGAGATCCGGATCTGCTCCTCCGCGAGCGAGGCGAGCGCGTCCGCGTCGGCCTGGACCTGCTGCGCGGACGCGACCTGCGCTTCGAGGCGCAGCACGTCGGCCTTCGAGATGAGCCCCGCCGCGAAGGTGTTCTGCGCGTCCTTGAGGTGCGCCTCGGCCTGCGCCACGGCTTCTTTCGCCACGACTGCGCTGCCCTTGGCGCGCACCCAATTGAAGAACGCGACCTTCGCGTCGGCGGCGACCGTCAGCCCCTCGGCTTCGAGCTCCAGCCGCTTCGCGCTCTCGGCGTGCGACGCGGACGCGTAGCCCTGCGAGATGCGCAGCACGTAGTCCGAGATCGGCAGCGCGATCGAGGCCGTCAGCGAGTACGAGTTCAAGAGCACGGGGAACGAGAACGCCGGGGCCTGCACCGCCGTGATCGCCGTACCCGCGATGTCCGTGACGCAGTCCCCTGACAAGGGCGGCGGGCACGGCCTCGACACGAGCGGCCCTGGCTGCACCGGGATCTGCTGCGGGTTCGCCGGGTCCAGGTTCGTGCCCACGTAGGCCGTCGACGGCGCGCCGAGCACGTTCTCGACGCGCGACAGGCGCGTGTAGCCTGCGCCCACGGTGACGCGCGGCAGGTAGTTCAGGAGCGCCTGATCGACGCGCGCGGCGGCGGCGCGGAGCTCGGCCTGCTTGACGCGCAGCGACGGGCGGATGCGAAGCGCGATGCGCGCGGCTTCGTCCGGGGTCAGGCCTCCGGACTGGGGCGCGAGGGCTTCTGCGATGCGATCGGTCGCGGGAGGGGGCGGCGCGGGCGCGGCCGCGGGGGTGGCGGGAGCGGGTTGCTCGCGGGCGGCGGGCGCGGGTTGCGCGAGGGCCGCGGCGGGTGCGCCGAGCAGCAGGGCGAGCGTGCATGCCGAGAGGATGCGCTTCTTGCTGCGGGGCGAGGACGAGGACGCGAAACGGGAGGCAGAGGACACCATGTTGACCCGCCGGTCACTTATGGGCGCCCATCGCTCCCGTCAAGCGTCCTCGCGTCGCGGTTCGTGCGCACGGCACGAGAGACGACCGTGGGGGTTCGTGACCCCCCGGTCGGGACGGGGTCGTCTCAGGCCTTCGGGGCCTTGCGGCGCCGGGCCCGGACGAGACCGAGACCGAAGAGCCCTGCGACGAGGAAGGCCGACGCGCCGGGACGCGCGCTGCGCGCTGCGGAGCATGCCATGCCGCCTTCCTCGGACGCGAGCTCGTCCTCGGCCTCTGCGGTCTCCTCGTCCACGTCGGCGTCGTCACTGGCCTCTGCGTCGGCGTCACCGAGCTCGGCAACCTCGACGTCCTCCTCCCCTGCGATGGTCAGCGCTTGGGCCGCGGTGCCGACGTTCTCGTCGTCGCCCCGCGCTTGCCGCGCGCCCATGCCGACTTCCAGGGCGCCGATGTCGATCCGCCCGTCGGTCCGGCCGAGCGAGCGACCGAGGGATCCATTGCCCGCGAGGGGCGGAGAATCGACGGGGATGCGGAGCGGCTCGGTGAACGGCGCGGCGGCCGGGCTCTGCGGGTAGGTATTGCCGGCGTCGCGCAGCGGGCTGTTCGCGGCCGGGACGGGCTTTGCGCCGCTCGGATCCACGAACACGGGGTCATTGCCTTGGAGCGTGTGGACCCAGACGTCCGGCACATCGGATCCGCTCGTGATCCAGTTGTTCGATCCGCCGAGGATCGCGTGGCCGCGCGACCATTTCGCGTCCCTGTCGCGGAACAGCGTCACGGCGCCGCCGCCCACGCGGAAGAATACGTTGTTGTGCGCCTCCAGGCTCTCGAGCCCGTCGTAGAGACGGAAGACGGCCTTGCTGCCGGCGAGGATCGTGTTGTTCACGAAGCGATATCGACCGTTCGTCTGGCCGGCGCCGTCGCCGCCGAGGCGAACGACGGGGAAATCATTGCGCTTGCGGAGAACGTTCCCGACCACGTCCGAATCCTCGCGGAGCACGTTCTCCGGGAACTCCTCGGAGCCGATGAGCTCGAGCTCGTGGAATTTGGCGCCCTCGATCCAGTTGCTATAGATCTCGTTGCGCCCGGCGCGGCTCTTCACGTTGTGGCCGCCGTTCCCGTCGTGCACGTAGCAATGCTCCATGCGAAAGACGGCGTCGGGGTACATGCGCTCGTCGGTCGCCACGTAAATCGGGTGCTTTCGCTCGCCCTCGCCGGCGTGGTGGACCTCCACGTACTGGAGCGTGAGCGAGCCGGACTCCGTATCGGCGCCGAGGATGCCGTGCGCGGGGCAATCGTGAACCACGCTGTCGCGGATCGTCACGTCGTCGGCGTGGTTGAAGACGCAGCGGAAGCTGCCGCCGGTGATGTCGAGCCCCTCGAGCACGTAATGGTTTCCGTCGATCTGGACGGTGTTCTTGCCGCCGCGGAAAACGGGCCTCTTGCCGTTCTTTCGCACGCCGCGGATGGTGATCTTCGCGCCGGGAGCGCCGCTCTTCCGGAGCCGGACGTCGCCGGGGTACGAAGCATCGCCCTCGACCTCGACCACGTCGCCGGGGGCGAGGCGCGACGCCACGGAGGCGAGGTCGGGGTATGATTTACCCGGACCAACTTGATACGTCGCCGCGTGGGCGAGCGAGCCAGAAGAAATGACCGCCGCGCCTGCGAACAAGCCCACGACGAAGGTCTTCTTGGCGCGCTCCGAAAGGATCGAAGGAATCGAGGCGCCAACGCGTGTTTCGTTCATGCCCATTGAATGGCAGCCCGCCAGACCGTCTTCAAGGCATTTAATGGGTATGTCAAGGCCGTTCGGGGCCGAGCATCACCATCATCCAGCTTTATGCTGGGAAGCGACCCCACCTTCACGCCATGGTTTGCGCGCACTCGCCGCATTCGTGATCGATGGGTGTGCTCGGCGCGCCAGGGGAGCCGTGCGGAAAATGCGCGGACTCCCGCCTCCGACCCGCCAAGGACCGGTCCGGCCGCCCGAAGATCGGCTTGGCGCTCCTCCAAAGACACCTCCGGACGCGCCACCTCCTCTTCGGTGCTCCGCCAAAGACACCTCCGGACACGCCGACCTCTCTTCGGCGCCCCGCCCGAGACCCCTCGAGGCGTCCCGACCTCCCTTTGGCGCTCCGCCAAAGACACCTCCAGGCGTCCCGACCTCCCTTTGGCGCTCCGCCAAAGACCACGAAAGGCCCCCCGACCCCTCTTTGGCGCTCCGCCAAAGACCACGAAAGGCCCCCCGACCCCTCTTTGGCGCTCCGCCAAAGCCCTCCCCGGACGCGCCGACCCTCTTTGGCGCATTCGCCCGCCCTTTTTCCGCCTCCGACGCAACGGGCGATTCCATTTGCGCTTTCACGCATCCGACGACATCGAGAGGGCCGAAGCCTCGGAGGTCTCGATGCCCGTTCAGTCCCACCGGCGCCCGGAGCTGCGCGCGTCTGTCGTGAAGTTGCTCGAAACCCTCGTCCCCGCCGTGCGGGACGGAGGCGAAGTGCCGCTCCTCTCGATCGTGGAGAGCGTCGCCGGCGATCGATTGAAGCCCGAGGTTCGAAAGCACCTCGAATCCCGCGGCAACGCCGTCTTCCGGCGCGAGGGCCCGGCGATGGCCTTCCTCAACGAAGGCCCCGCGCTGCGCATCCCCCTCAAACGATTCGATCTCCGCGTCGCCGCCCGCCTCTCCGGCGAGGCCCGCCTCGTCGACGGCGGCGCCGAGCTACGCTTCCGCGGCGCCGAGACCCTGAGCGCGAGCAAATTTCTCTTCTCCGTGCGCCTCGAAGGCATCGAAGCCACCTCCTCGCGCATCTACGTCGACATGGAGGGCGACTCCTTCGACCAGGTCTTCGAGCTGGTCTGACATCCGCGTCATAGCGGCGCCGGCTGGCACACCGTTTCCCGCCCAGCGCGAACCGTCCTTCACGCGCGCACGCCCTCCCCTCCGATGTGCGACCCCGCCCCCCGTTCCGGATTCCGTTTCATGAACGCGCAGTTGGCGCGAGCCCCCGAAGCGGCGAGAATTCGACAAGGGTTGGCTTCTTATTTGCCAAGCCGGAGCGCGGAGGCCTCATGCGAACCCATCTTCGACGCCCGCTCGCCTTGCTCCTCGTCTCCCTCGCCGGCGCCGGCATCGCTGCCGGATGCTCAGGCATCGACGACACCTTCGTCCCCAACCAGGACATCGCCATCGCCGCCGTCTCGCCGCCTGCCATCTCAGGTGGCACCCTCGCCATCTCCGGTGACGGTCACACCGCCGTCGCGGCCGATCCGGATCGCGACATCGTCTGGATCGTCGACCTCGAAGCCGGCGCGCTGAAAGCCAAGGTCACGCTCGAAGAGGGCGACGAGCCCGGGCGCGTGGCCATCGACAACAAGGGCCGCGCCCACGTGGCCCTGCGCTCCGGCGGCGCCGTGGCGTCGATCGACGTGGCCGGCGGCAAGCTGATCGAGCGTCGCCAGGTCTGCGCGACGCCGCGCGGCGTCGCCTACGACGCCGAGAAGGACAACCTTCACGTGGCCTGCCAGACGGGTGAGCTCGTGACGCTGCCGGCGAACGGCGGCGCGGCGACGCGCGTGCTGAAGCTCGACCGCGACCTGCGCGACGTGGTGGTGCAAGGCGACAAGCTGCTCGTGAGCCGCTTCCGCTCGGCCGAGGTGCTCGTCGTGGGCATCGACGGCAAGATCTGGCAGCGCGAGGCGCCGGCGAAGGTGAAGGCCTTCGATCCGTTCACGGGCGGCGAGTCGCACTTCGAGCCGGCCGTGGCGTGGCGCATGGTGTCGCGGCCGAACGGCGGCGCGATCATGGTGCACCAGCGCGGGACGGCGAACGCGGTCGTGATCGAGCAGCCCGGCGGCTACGGCAGCAGCGGCGGCTGCGACGGCAGCATCGTGCAGACGACGGTGACCGAGGTGGAGCCCGGCGACGAGACCGTGCCGATCGTGATCCCGCCCGTGGGCGGCGCGACGCTCTCCGGCTCGGCCCTGCCCGTCGACATCGCGGTCTCCCCGAACGAGAGCGAGGTGACGATCGTGGCCGCCGGCAGCAACGCGATCCTGCGGACGTCGCGCAGCTCGGTCGTGGCCCCTCCCGAGCCGGGGAACTGCGATCCGTCGATCGGCGAGCAGGTGCCTGGCCAGCCGATCGCGGCGCAGTACTGGGGCAGCGGGCAGCTCGCGGTGCAGCTGCGCGAGCCCGCGGCGATCTACCTGCCGAACACGCAGCAGACGATCGTGCTGCCCGGCGAGAGCCGCCGCGACACGGGCCATGACGTGTTCCACAAGAGCGCGTCCGGCTTCAACTCGCTCGCGTGCGCGTCCTGCCACCCGGAGGCGATGGATGACGCCCGGACCTGGAACTTCAACCCGATCGGGCCGCGCCGCACGCAGTCGATCCGCGGCGGCATCCTGGCGACGGCGCCGCTCCACTGGGACGGCGACATGGAAGACCTCGGCCACATCATGAGCGAGGTGTTCGTGAACCGGATGGGCGGCCAGCCGCTCGGCCCGCGTCAGTCGCGGCTCGTGGGTCGCTGGATCGACGCGCAGCCGGTGCTGCCGAAGGGCGAGATCGCCGACACGACGGCAGTGGAGCGCGGCAAGGTGCTCTATTTCGACGCGAAGGTCGCGTGCGCGAGCTGCCACAGCGGCGAGAAGCTGACGAACAACGACTGGGCCGACGTCGGCACGGGCAAGAGGTTCCAGGTGCCGACGCTGATGGGCATCGCAGACCGCGCGCCCTTCATGCACGACGGCTGCGCCAAGTCGCTGCGCGACCGCTTCGACCCGGCCTGCGGCGGCGGCGACAAGCACGGCGTGACGTCGCACCTGTCGCCGGCGCAGGTCGACGACCTCGTCGCGTACCTCGAGACGCTGTGATGCGGGAGTGATTGGGGCTTCGCCCCAAACCCCAGAAGGGGGCTGTCCGCCCCCTTCACCCCGGACCAAGCGCGGCCTGGACCGAAAGCGGAGAAACCGCGCAATGCGCGGTTTCTCCGACGGGCCCGTGGCAAGACCAGCAACCACGTTGCCAACCAAGACGGCAGCGCTGCCCCACCAACTGGCACCTTTTTCCCTGTCGACAGCGCGCATCGCGCGCTGTCGCCCCTCGTTCAGGGCTGGCCCTGCAAACGGGGCGGACACCTACAAAAAATTTCCCCGCATCGACTGCGCTTCGCGCAGTCGATGCCCAGAGGTCCAGGGCTGGCCCTGGTCCGGGTCCAGGGGTGGACAACCCCTGGTCGGGCCCGGGGTGAAACCCCGGCGAGGCGCCGCCCCGTCGACGCAAGTTTCTTGCGCATCCCGTAGGATCCTCGTCAGGAGCCGCGCGATTGGGTAGACTCCCGAGGCGTGAACGTCGAACAACGAATCGCGGCGCTGGAAGCGCTCCTCGACAAGGTCCAGAAGAACGCCGCGTTGCCTCGGCCCGAGCGGGCTGGGATTGGCTCGCTGGCGGTGACGCCTGGGGACGACGTGGTCGGCGCTCCGATCCCCACGATCGCTGAGGCGGCGACGCCCATCGTCACCAAGAAGCCCGACTTCAGCGAGGACCTCTGGGACGAGGCGCCCGGGAAAGATGCGCCGCCTCCGAAGGCTGTGGCCATCGCGGCTCCGCTGCCTGGCCTCAAGGAGGGCACGCCGAAGACGCCGCCGGCTGCTCCGGCCAAACCCACGCCTGCCGCTGCGGCTGCCAAGCCTGCGGCGGTGCCGGGTCCGAAGCCCATCACGCCCGTCACCACGGCTGCCAAGCCCGCGGCTGTCGCGCCCACCGCCGCCAAACCTGCGGCCGTGCCCGGCCCGAAGCCCATCACGCCCGTCACCACGGGCGCGAAGCCGGCTGCGACGCCTGCCGCGACGCCGGCTGCCACGAAGCCGGCTGCGCTGCCGAAGCTCACGACGCCTGCTGCGACGACGCCTGTTGCGACGAAGCCGGCCGCGAAGCCGGTCGAGGAGCTCAAGAGGACGCTGCCTGGCGTTGGCGATGGCGAAGAGGCTGGCGACTCGCGTCCGCCGCCGCTCCAGGATTCGGATGCGATCACCGCGCCGCTCGCCCTGGCGCCCGAGCAGATCGAGGCCCTCATCGGGACCGAGCCGAAGAAGCCGGAAACGACGAGCACGGGTTTGCCCTCGGCGATCGTCGAGGACGGCGACGACGCCGAGCCGACGAAGCTGTTCGAGCCTGCCTCGACGTCCAAGCCGAGCGCCGCGCTCGCTGCCGCCCTCGCGAAGTCGGCCGAGCCGGAGAAGAAGCCCGAGTCCGAGAAGAAGCCTGTCCTCGAGACGAAGCCCGAGCCCGAGGCTGCCATCGAGCTCGAGGCTGCCGAGCCCGAGAAGAAGCCCGCGTCCGAGAAGAAGCCTGTCCTCGAGACGAAGCCCGAGCCCGAGGCCATCGAGCTCGAGGCTGCCGCGTCCGAGAAGAAGCCCGAGCCGGCGAAGAAGCCCGAGCCGGAGGAGGCCTCGATCGAGCTCGGCGCTGCGGAGCTCGAGCCGAAGCCGGAGTCGGAGAAGAAGCCGGTCGCGAAGCCGCCTTTGCCGACGAAGAAGCCCGAGGTCGAGAAGAAGCCCGTCGCCGAGACGAAGCCGCCGGTGGAGAAGAAGCCGCCGGTGGAGAAGAAGCCGGTCGTCGTGGCGAAGGAGCCGGAAGAGACGAAGCCGGTCCAGGAGCCGAAGAAGGGTTTGCCCGGGTGGCTGCTCGTCGCCGCGGCGCTCTTGCTCATCGGCGCGGGTGTGTTCGTCGCGATGCAGAAGGGCTGGATCGGCGGCCTGCCCGGCGGGACGCAGCCCGGAAACACGGGCAGCACCGTGACGCCTCCGCCGACGCCCACGCCCACGGAGACGGCGCAGACTGCACCCACGACCACGGACACCGCGGGGACGGCGCCGGCGCCCTCGGACAGCGCCGTGGCCGCTCCGCCCGGGAGCGCGTCAGCCGCGCCCGCGGGCAGCGCTTCGGCCGGTCCCGCGGCGAGCGCTGCGCCGACCGCGGAGGCGCCGCCGGCGAAGGATCCGGCGACGCTGCCGGCGACGCGTGGCGTCCTGACCGTGGCCTCGAACAAGCAAGCGCTCGTGTTCTTGACCGGCAAGCTGGTCGGCAACACGGGCGAGCCGCTCGAGGTCGATTGCGGTCCGAAGTTCGTCCGCCTCGCCGAGCCCGGCGAGACGAACCCGACGAAGGCCAAGTGGCTCACGCCGGGTCAGTCGGCCGTGATCAACTGCCAGAAGGCGAACACCGTCACCATCAACGTGCCGTGAAGTGAAGGCTACCGCGCGAGCGGTGCCACGTTGAGGAAGCCTCGAGGCCAAGCGCCTCGGGGCTTCTTCGTTTCGAACGCGGGTGGCGCGGAGCCGCAGATGGAATGGTAGGCTCCGCGCCGCATGGACCTGCAGCAAGATGGGCAAGCGGCCGAGGCGGTGACGGACGCCCCGGAGGCGAACGTGACGAACGAGGCGAGCGCGCCGCGAGCGACGGAAGCGGCGAGCGGCCCCTTCCCCACGCGGAGCCCGCTCGATGGATCCGCGCTGCCGGCCGTGACGGCGACGTCGCCGAGCGAGGTCCCGGTCCTCGCGCGCAAGGCGCGTGAGGCGCAAACGGCGTGGGCCGCGAAGACGGCGCGCGAGCGGGCGAGCGTGATCGCGCCCGTGAAGAAGCGGATCCTCGCGCGCGCCGAGGAGATCGCGGACCTCGTGCACCGCGAGTGCGGCAAGCCCATCGAGGAGGCCGCGCTCGCCGAGGTGTTGCCGAACGCGGACCTCGTCGAGTACTGGACCGACGCGATCGAGGAGCTGCTCGAAGGCACGACGGTCGAGCTCGATCCGCTCTCGTATCCCGGCAAGATCGGCCGGATCCACAAGGCGCCGCGCGGGCTCGTCGGGCTCGTGACGCCGTGGAACTACCCGGTGGCGATCCCGCTGCGGACGATCGTGCCGGCGCTCCTCGCGGGCAACGCGGTGCTGTTCAAGCCGAGCGAGATCACGCCGCGGGCCGGCGCGCTCGTGGCGTCGCTGTTCGAGGGGCTCTTGCCGGAGGGCCTGCTCGCGCTCGTGCAAGGCGGCGGGGACGTGGGCGCGGCGGTCGTCGACGAGGCGGACATCGTGGTCTTCACGGGCAGCGTGGCGACAGGGAGGCGCGTGGCCGTGCGCTGCGCGGAGCGGCTGATCCCATGCTCGCTCGAGCTCGGCGGGAAGGACGCGGCCATCGTGCTCGCCGACGCGCAGGTCGAGCGGGCGGCGAACGGCATCGTGTGGGGCGCGTTCACGAACGCCGGGCAGAACTGCGCGTCGATCGAGCGCGTGTACGTGGATCGGAAGATCGCGGACAAGATCGTGCCGCGCATCGTGGAGCTGACGAAAGCGCTCCAGCCGGGCCGCGATACGGCGGTGCTGACGACGTCGCGGCAGTGCGACATCGTGCGGCGTCACCTCGCGGAGGCCGAGGCCGCCGGGGCCGAGGTGCTCGCAGGCGGCGCGCCCGAGGCAGGATCGCTCGCGTTCGCGCCGACGGTCGTGAAGCTCGACCGCGAGGACACGCCACTGCTGCGGGAAGAGACGTTCGGGCCAATCCTGCCGATCGTGCTCGTCGACGGCGCAGAGGACGCGATCACGCGGGTGAACGCGTCGACGTTCGGTCTGACGACGAGCTTGTGGACGCGGCGCGTGGGCGCGGCGCACGAGCTCGCGCGGCGCCTCAAGACGGGCGTCGTGACGATCAACAACCACGGCTTCACGGCAGCCGTGGCCGCGGCGCCCTGGACGGGCACGGGCGAGAGCGGGTACGGCATCACGAACAGCCCGCACGCCCTGGGCGAACTGACGCGCCCGCAGTTCGTCCTCGAGGACCGCAACAAGGCCGCACGCGAGCTCTGGTGGTACCCATACACCCCCGTGCTGCGCAAGATTGCCTTCGCGATGGCGCGCGTCCGGGGTGGGGCGGGTTTGTTCGGCCGCATCGCCGCGGCCTTCGAGCTCGTCGCCGCGCTGCCGAAGCGCCTGCTCGGAGGATGACCGTGGAGGACTCTCGCCCGCTGATCCTGCTCTCGAACGACGACGGCTACGCCGCGGAGAACCTGCGCGCGATGCAGCAGGAGCTCGCCCGGTACGGCCGCGTGATCGTGTGCGCGCCCGAGGTGAACCAGAGCGCCACGAGCCACTCGCTCAGCCTGCACCGGCCGCTCCGGCTTCGAACCGTCTCGGAGGGCGTGTTCGCCATCGACGGGACACCGGCCGACTGCGTCTACGTGGCAATGCACTCGAACAGTCGAGTGCTGCCGCGCAGGCCCGATCTCGTGGTGTCGGGGATGAACCATGGGCTGAACCTCGGCGTGGACGTGTTCTACTCGGGCACGGTCGCAGCCGCGCGCGAAGCGGCGATGCGCGGGGTGCCAGCCGTCGCGGTGTCGGCCGACGGGAAGGCGGATCGCGCCGCAGCCGCCGCGATCGGCGCGCGGATCGCAATGGAGACGCTCGCAGCCTTCCAGCGCGCGCCCACCGCACGCGCGCCGCTCTTCAACGTGAACGTGCCGCCAGGCAGCGCGTGGCCCGTTCGTCCCACGAAGCTCGGCGCGCGGCTCTACACGGAGAGCGTGATCTTCCGGGAGGATCCGCGCGGGCAAGAGTACCTGTGGATCGGCGGCGGCGGCGTGCGCCACGATCACGTGCACGGCTCGGACACCGAGGCCTTCGACGAAGGCGCAGTGGGCGTGACGCCGCTCATGCAGGATCTCACGTCGCCAGGGCACCACGACCTCTGCGTGGCAACATGCGCGGCCGTTTCACTCGGCGAACGCGAAGGCTAGTCTTCTCCGCGATGACGACCACGTTCGATCCCGACAAGCTGCCCGGGGCGCATGCGCTCGCGTACCTGCAATCAAAGCTGCGGGACGTGCCCGACTTCCCGAAGCCGGGCATCCTGTTCAAGGACATCACGCCGCTGCTCGCAGACGCGCGGGCGCTGCACATCACGATCGATCTGCTGGCAGAGCGGTTCATCGGCGAGCGCATCGACGTCGTCGTAGGCATCGAGTCGCGTGGATTCATCTTCGGCGGCGCCGTGGCGACGCGCCTCAACGCGGGCTTCGTCCCCGTGCGCAAGCTCGGCAAGCTGCCCTGGAAGACGGATCGGCTGACATACGCGCTCGAATACGGCGAGGCCGAGCTCGAGATGCACGTCGACTCGATCCCGAAAGGCGCACGCGTGCTCGTGATCGACGACGTGCTCGCCACAGGCGGCACAGCAAGCGCAGCAGCCGAGCTCGCACGCAGGCAAGGCGGGACCGTCGCAGCCTTCGCATTCGTCGTGGAGCTCGATTTCCTCGCAGGCCGATCGCGGCTCGACAGCGAGAACGCGCAGCCAGCCGTGTACTCGCTCGTGCACGTCGGCGGCTGATACATGCCGCCGCGCCGGGGTTTCACCCCGGACCCGACCAGGGGTTGTCCACCCCTGGACCCGGACCAGCGCAAGCGCTGGACTCGGGGTCGATGAACTGCGCGATGCGCAGTTCATCGAACGGGCCAGGGTCAAGACCACGAGCGACCCTGCCAACCAAGACAGCAGCGCTGCTGGTTCAGCCGGCAACGCGGTCCCACCGGCCTGTGGGACGAACTGCGCATCGCGCAGTTCGTCCCCCAAAGGTCCAGGGCTGGCTCTGCAAAGAGGGGGCGGACAGCTTAAAAACTTTCCCCGCATCGACTGCGCTTCGCGCAGTCGATGCCCAGAGGTCCAGGGCTGGCCCTGGTCCGGGTCGAGGGGCGGATAGCCCCCGCGGGGTCCGGGGCAGCGCCCCGGCGCGACGCCTCCCGGGCTACCGCCGACCGATTGCCTCGAAGTACCGGCTGAGGATCGCGCGTCCTTCGACGAGCTTTGGGATCGACGTCCACTCGTTGCGTTGGTGGGCTTGTGCGTTCTCGCCTGGGCCCCAGTTCACGGCGGGCACGCCGAGGGCGGCGAAGCGTGCGACGTCGGTCCATGCTTGCTTTGCTTCCACGCCGGCCACGCCTGCTTCCTTTAGTGCGAGCACGAGTGGGTGGGAGGCGTGTGGCGGTGCGGAGGGGGAGAGATCGGTCCACTCGATCTTTGCGCGGCTTGCGACGAGTGCCTCGATCTCGCGTTGTGCCTCGGCGAGTGATGTGTCGGGGGAGAAGCGGTGGTTCACGTTGAGCGTGAATGCGTCGGGCACGACGTTCCGGCCGCGACCGCCCTCGGCGATGGTCACGGATGTGACCGTGCGGTAGACGAGGCCGTCGAGGATCGACGTGCGTGGCTCGCGCGCGCCGAGCTCGGTGAGGAACGGGCCGGCTTTGTGGATGGCGTTTTCGCCTTGCCATGGCCTCGCGCTGTGCGCGGTGCGGCCTTCGAACGTCAGGCGCGCGTGGATCGAGCCTGATGCGCCGAGGCTGAGCTTGTTGTCCGAGGGCTCCATGCAGACGGCGAGATCCACGGCTGTCGCCTCGGGATCGTCTGCGAGCACGCGGCCGAGCTCGTTGTCGGCGTACGGGCCTTCTTCGCGGGCGTAGAAGATCAACGTCAGATCGGTTCCTGCGATCTCGCGCGCGCCGTGCTCCAGCAGATCGAGCATGAGGGCGAGACCCGACTTCATGTCCGAGGCGCCGGGGCCGTAGAGGTTGTCGCCTTCCACGCGCGGCGGGCCGTCGTGTGATGTGCGCACGACGTCGAGGTGCCCTGCGAGCGCGACGCGTGGACCGCCTGTGCCTCGCGTGACGGGCACGACGATCGAGTCGCCGTGACGGCGCGGCGGCGCGGCGAGCGGCGCGCGGGAGACGCGGTCCAGGACGGCGTCGGCGAGCAGGCGCTCCTCCCCCGTCGGCGAGGGAATGTTGCAGAGCCAAAGGAGCGTCTCGACGAGCCTTGCTTCGACTCCGCTCATACCGCCACCGCGAAATCCCGCAGCGCTGCGTTCAGCGACACCTTGCGATCGGTCGACTCGCTGCGCTTGCCGATGATGAGCGCGCACGGCACGCCGAACTCGCCTGCGGGGAAGCGCTTCGGTCGCATGCCGGGGATGACGACGCTGCGCGCGGGGACGCGGCCGCGGTGCTCGACGACCTCGGAGCCCGTCACGTCGAGGATCGCGGTCGACGCCGTGAGCACCACGCCTGCGCCGAGCACGGCCTCGCGCTCCACGATCACGCCCTCGACCACGATCACGCGCGACCCGACGAACACGCCGTCCTCGATGATCACCGGCTGCGCGCTCGGCGGTTCGAGCACGCCGCCGATCCCGACGCCGCCCGCGAGGTGGCAGTCGCGGCCGATCTGCGCGCACGATCCCACGGTCGCCCATGTGTCGACCATCGTCCCGGCGCCCACGCGCGCGCCGATGTTCACGTAGCCCGGCATCAGGATCGCGCCGGGCTCGAGGAACGCGCCGTACCGCACCGTGCCCGGCGGCACGACGCGCACGCCGGCGGCTTCGAGGCCACGCTTCAGCGGGATCTTGTCGTGGAACTCGAGCGGCCCCGCCTCCATCACCGACATCTTCTGCACGGCGAAGTAGAGCAGGATGGCCTGCTTCACCCACGCGTGCGTCACCCATTGGCCCTCGGCGATGGGCTCGGCGACGCGCAGAGCGCCTCGATCGAGCGCGTCGATCGTCTCGAGGACGGCGCGCTCGTGCGCGGGATCCTTCAGGAGGGAACGATCGGCGAAGGCGGCCGAGACGAGCGGCGCGAGGGTGTCGGCGAGGTTCATCCCGGCCGACTTAGCACGGATTTTACGTGGCCTCGCGCTCGCTCTCCATCGACACGATCCCGGCGGCCGCGTCGATCGCGAACCCGAGCTTCGCGCGACGCGCGGCCACGCGGGCGATCCCGAGCGAGCCCGGCACGTCACCCCGTGCCGTCACGGACAGCACGAGCCGCGTCGCCGCCGCGTTTCGCGGCGCCGGGCTCAAGCGAACGATGAGCCCACCGCTGGACGAACGCGCGACGCCGAGCCGCGCCGTCACCGTCCCGCGCCGTGAGGCGATCGGCGCGGCGAGCTCCACGAGCCCGCCGAGCACGTGCCGATCGACCACGAGCCACGAGGGCCGCGGCGCGTCCACCGCGATGCGAACCACGCCCTCCTCGGCGGCGCGATTCGCGCCGAACCGCTGCTCCAGCACGTCCACGAGATCGAGCTCCGTCGGCGTCGGCGCGACGGCCGCGGCGAGCAACTCCCCGACCGCGAACGTGTCCCGCAGCTCTGCCCCGTGCTTGCGGACGGCCGCTTCGAGGGCGAGGCGCCGTCGCGCGTCGGAGAGCGAGCCGCCGCCTTCGAGCGCGGACGCGAGGGCCGCGACACACGTGCCTGCGTGCGTGCCGAGGGTGCGGGCTTGATCCTGGGCCTCCGTATCGGAGGCGAACGCTGCGACGAACGCGAGCGCGAGCGCGGCGAAGGACTCGCGCAGCGCCTCGCAGGCCGGGAGCATCTCGCTCGCTGCGACCGCGAGGGCGCGTGGCCCGATGCGGCGTGATCCGAGCAAATCGGAAAAGCCTTCGAGCGCGGCGAGGCCCTCACGGACCGCGCCGCGCGCGATGGCGAGCGGGCATTCTGCGCGCTCCGGGTCGGTCACGCGCGAGGAGAGACCTCGTAGCCGGCGAAGAAGTAGGCGATCTCGCGCGCCGCGGACTCGGGCTTGTCCGAGCCGTGCACCGCGTTCTCGCCGACGCTCGCGGCGTACAGCTTGCGGATCGTGCCTTCCGCGGCGTTCGCGGGGTTCGTCGCGCCGATGACCTCGCGGTACTTCGCGATCGCGTCCTCGCGCTCGAGCGCCATGATGACGATCGGGCCGCGGGACATGAACGTGGTGAGCTCGTCGAAGAAGCCGCGACCACGGTGCTCCGCGTAGAAGCCTTCGGCCTCGGCGCGGGTGAGGTGGATGCGCTTCATCGCGCGGACGATGAAGCCCTCCTGTTCGAGGCGGGCGATGATCGCACCCGTGTGGTTCTTCTCAACCGCATCGGGCTTGACGATGGAAAGAGTTCGCTCGAGAGCCATGAGGCGCCCCTACTAGAAGAAAGAGGGCGTGCGCGCAAGAAAAGCTCGCCAGAGCGCGTCGTTATTGTCGAATTGGAGGGGGGCTCCCCGACATGGCTCGGCTCGCCCCTACGCTCGACCGCACGCCACGCGCCTGTCACACAAGGCTGCTAGAGGTGGGGCCCACGCATGCCGACGAACGTTCTCATCGTCGAGGACGAGCGCGACCTCCAGCGCGTCCTGTCCTACAACTTCAAGACGGCGGGGTTCGACGTCGTCTCCGCGATGAACGGCGAGACTGCGCTCCGCGCGGTCAAAGAAGAGCCGTTCGACCTCGTGATCCTCGATCTCATGCTCCCCGACATGCCGGGCACCGAGGTGTGCAAGCGCCTCAAGCAATCCCCGGAGACGGCCAATATCCCCGTCATCATGGTCACGGCCAAGGGGGAAGAGGTCGATCGCGTCGTCGGCTTCGAGCTCGGCGCCGACGACTACGTCGTCAAACCCTTTTCCGTGCGCGAGCTCATCTTGAGGGCACGTGCGATCTTGCGCCGCGCCGAGGGCACGCCGACCGACGGCGCGAAGATCGACTTCGGTGTCCTCCGCGTCGATCGCGCCGCGCACCGCGCGTGGGTGAACGGCGAGGAGATCGCCTTCACCGCGCTCGAGTTCAAGCTGCTCGTCGTCCTCTTCGATCGCCGCGGGCGCGTCATGACCCGCGACGTGCTGCTCGACGAGGTCTGGGGCTCGCACGTCGACGTCACGGCCCGCAACGTCGACACGCACGTCAAGCGCGTGCGCGAAAAGCTCGGCCTCGCCGGTGACTACATCGAGACCGTGCGCGGCGTCGGATACCGCTTCCGCGCCGAGCCCGGCGAGCTCTCCCCTTCCGCGGACGAATGATCGGCCGCCTCGGCATCCGCGCGAAGCTCATCCTCGCGTCGGTCGTGCTCATGCTCCTCGCGGGCTTCGCGATCGAGCGGTTCGGCTCTCGCTCCCTCGAAGCGCTCATGATCGAGCGCACGACGGTGCAGCTCACGGGCGAGCTTCGCCTCTGCGAGGACATCGTCCGGCGCCGTTGCGAGGCCTCTCCGTGCGCCGACGGCGCCACGCTCGACGGCCTCTCCGACGAGCTCGGCGCGCTCTCCGGCGGCCGCGTCACGCTCATCGCGCCGGGCGGCGCGGTCCTCGGCGACTCCGAGCTCTCGCTCGACGAGGTCGTACGCGCGGAGAACCACGCGGCGCGCGAAGAGGTTTCCGCGGCGCTCCTGAACGGCACCGGCAGCGCGTTCCGCTACAGCGGCACCCTCGGCCAGCGCATGATCTACGCCGCGCGCCGGTACGGAAAACCCGAGCACGGCGTCTCCGTCGTGCGCATCGCCGTCCCGCTCACCGGCATCGACGACGCGATCGGGCGCGTGCGCATCTTCCTCCTCGTCGGCATCGCCGTCGCGATCGCCGCGGCCGTCGCGATGAGCGCGTTCGGCACGAGCCTGCTCACGCGCCCCGTCCGCAGCCTGACCGAGGCCGCGCTCGCGATGGCCGGCGGCAACCTCGCGATCCACGCGCCCGCGCAGGGCACCGACGAGACCGCGCAGCTCGGCCGCGCCTTGAACCGCCTGTCGAGCGAGCTGCTCGCGGCGATCGAAGAGCTGCGCGACGAGCGTGATCTCCTCGCCTCGATCCTCGACGGCATGAACGAGGGCGTGCTCGTCACCGACGGCGACGCGCGGATCGTCCTCGCGAACCGCGCGCTGCGCGGCATGACGCTCGTCGGCGAAGGCACGATCGGCAAGAGCGTGATCGAGGTCATCCGCAACGCCTCGCTCCAGGAGGCGCTCGATCGCGCCGCCGTGAGCAGCGAGGCCATCGTGCGCGAGGTCGAGCTCTCGGGCCTGCTGCCGCGCAAGCTCCTCGTGCGCGTCTCGAAGCTCCCGAGCCGCAAGGATCGCGATCGTCAGAGCACCAACGATCGAGGCCTCATCGCCGTCTTCCACGACGTCACGGACCTCCGGCGCCTCGAGACGATCCGCACCGACTTCGTGGCGAACGTCTCGCACGAGCTCCGCACGCCGGTCACGGCCATCAGCACCGCGGCCGAGACGCTCCTCGCCGGCGCGCTCGCCGAGCCCGAGGAGGCCGCCGAGTTCGTCGACGTCATCGATCGTCACGCCAAGCGGCTGCGGCAGCTCGTCGACGACCTGCTCGATCTCTCGAAGATCGAAAGCAAGAATTACCGCTTGAAGCTCGTCGAGCAGGACGTGACGCCGGCGGTCACGCACGTCGCGCGTCTGCTCGAGGAGGCCGCGCGCCGCCGCAAGGTCGAGCTTCGCATCGAGCGCCCCGAGGGCCCGCTGCCGGCGCGCATCGATCGCCGCGCGATGGAGCAGGTGCTCATGAACCTGTGCGACAACGCCACGAAGTACGCCGGCGAGGGCGCGCACGTCGTCGTCACGGCGCGCCCGAAGGCCGGCGGCGGCGTGGAGATCAGCGTGAAGGACGACGGCCCCGGCATCCCGACGGCGCACCTTGGCCGCATTTTCGAGCGCTTCTACCGCGTCGACGCGGGCCGCTCGCGCGACCTCGGGGGCACGGGCCTCGGCCTCAGTATCGTCAAGCACCTCGTGGAGCTCATGAACGGCACGATCGACGTCGAAAGCCAGCTCGGAAAAGGCTCGACGTTCACGGTGCGACTTCCGCCCACGGGCGACAGAGCGTCGCGCGACCGGTCGTAGTCTTCACCTTCAAAAAAAGAATCCGTTCGGGCTTTTGCTACGCCCCCCGGCTCTGGCACATTTCGATCATGCTGAGCCGTAGAAGCTTCCTTCGCGCAACCGTCGTCACCGTAGGCGCCGCCTTCGTCCCGGGATGCGGCGACGATACCTCGAACACGCCAAGCAATCGCGAGCTCGTGGAGGGGAAGGGATATTTTCCCCAATCCGTCGCCTCGGGGGATCCGCGCCCGAAGAGCGTCGTCGTCTGGACGCGCGTCGTCGACAGCGAAAAGGCGGGCTGGGACCTCGACATCGAGCTCGAGATCGCGCTCGACGCTGCATTCACGAAGCCCGTCTCCGCGCCCATCAAGCTCCAGGCGCTCGCCGCCTACGACAACTGCGTCAAGGCGCGGATCGTCGGCGACCCTGGCACGACCTACTACTATCGATTCGTCTACGAGCGCGACGGCATCTATTACGTCTCCCGCGTCGGCCGCACGAAGACGGCGCCCAAGGAGGACGCGGACGTGCCGGTGCGCTTCGCCTTCGTCTCCTGCCAGGATTTCGTGGGTCGGTATTACAACACGCTCCTCGCGCTGGGGACCGAGGAACTCGATTTCGTGGTCCACCTCGGCGATTACATTTACGAGACGACCGGCGACCCCTCGTTCCAGACGCCGGACGCGGCGCGCAAGGTCGTCTTCCGCGACCCGGCCTCCGCGATCGAGCTCGGCGCGAACGGCGACGAGAAGTTCTACGCGGCGAAATCGCTCGACAACTACCGCGATCTCTACCGCACGTACCGCTCCGATCTCGCGCTTCAGGCCATTCACGAAAAGTTCCCGATCGTCCCGACCTGGGACGATCATGAATTCGCGAACGATTGCTGGGGCGCGAACGCCACGTACCTGAGCGGCCGCGCGAGCGAGCTCGACGTCGCGCGCCGGAAGGCGGCGAACCAGGCCTGGTTCGAGTACCAGCCTGTCGACTATGTTGACGACCCCGACTTCAAGTACGACGCCGCCGCCGAATACCCGAACGACATCCGCATCTATCGCGATTTCGCGTTCGGCAAGCACGTCCACCTCGTCGTGACCGACCTCCGGAGCTACCGGCCCGATCACCTGATCCCCGAGGACGCCTTCCCCGGCGCGGTCATCTTCGACGAGGCCACGCTCACGGCCTCTCCGGGGGGCCTGCCCGGCCCCACGGTCGCCACGCCTTACGTCAACATCGACGACGCCGCCTATGCCCCCTACAAGGCCCTCCTTGCGCAGGTCGCGATGGCCTCGGGTTATGACGTCGCGAAGATCGCGGGCAACGTGAGCGTCGAATACATCAACGCGGTCGTCGCCCAGGTCAACGGCGGCGCGAACCCGCCCGATCCGCCGTATCTCACGGTCGATCCCACCGGCAAGCCGCGGGGCCTCTCGTATTTCGACCTCAACAAGGTCAGCTTCTACGCGCAGATCGGCACGCGTTATTTCGTGCACAAGGACGCGTTCGACGTCTTCAGCACGCTGCGCTACGCGGCCGATCCGAAGACGCAGGACGTCATGGGCGAGACGCAAGAGGCCTGGTTTTTGGAGACGCTCACGGGTTCCACGAAGACGTGGAAGGTATGGGCGAACGAATTCAACATCGTCCCGGTCCAGGTCGATCTGCGGCAAATCGTGGGCATCCCGGCGAGCGTGCAGCGCCGCTTCTACATGGGCGTCGAGGGCTGGGACGGTTTCCGCGACAAACGGAACGAGCTGCTCGGCAAGATCGGCGGGCTCGGCAATGTCGTCGCATTGACGGGCGACCTGCACACGTTCATGACCGGCACGCCCTGGGCCGAGCAGGATCCTTCGAAAAAGATCGTCGAGTTCATGACGGGCGGCGTCTCCTCGACGCCCTTTCGGGACGAGCTCACCTCCCAGGTGAAGTCCGATCCCGTCCTGAGCCAGATCCCCGCGGCGCCGCTGCTCGCGCTCCAGATCGACGACCTCGTGCTCGACACGGAGACGAAGGTGAACCCGCACCTCGCCCACGCCGAGAGCAATACGCATGGTTATGCGGTCGCCGAGGTGAGCGCCGAGGAGATCGTCGTGACGCTGCATTCGATCTCCGGGAAGGAGGTCACGACGAGTTATGCCGGAAAGACGGCGGAGTTCGTGGCCAAGATGAAGAAGGCGCGCTTCAAGACGGTCGCCGGCGGGAGCGACCTGTTCAAGGAGATCGACGGCGCGTGGAAGCGGTGGGATTCGGAAACGCTCATGTGGGTATGAGGATTGCGGGTGGGGAGGGGTAAGAAGCGAGGAATCGAGCCGGACACGTGTTGTCGTCGCTCGACGGCGCGTGTTCGGCGGCCGGACGCTTGCCCTGTCGCGCCGAGGGGCCTTGTTCGGGTTTGGGCCTGACGGCATCCGCCGGGGACGTGGTTTGTCGCTGCGTAGAACAGACGAGGACGAGGGGCCATGTCGTGTGTCGACCCCCTTCCTGCGGTCTGTCCGATCGTGTTGCGTGCCCGACTGTGGCTCGCCCGTCGGCATTCGAAATTGTTGCCGTCATCTCATGCGTCGTGGGCATGGTTTGGGCCGTTCGTGGTCGCACTGGCTACGATGGATTCGATCGAGGCTGGATCGCGAGTCCTGGAGATACGGATGCAGGGACGGGTGAGCGCGGGGGACCGTCGGAGATTCGAGACATCACGCTCGTCGTCTTCTTTTTGAGTGTGCAGAGCAGCTATGCCGAGAACACAGAAGTACCGGCCACGGCGGACGTGTTCGACACCGTGCAGTTCGTCGAATCCGAGACCGGCTGCTGGCGCATCAAGACGTTCGCAGCGGATCAAGATGTTCATCCCTGGCATCTCGGAAACACCTCCGACTGCGTCGCATTGGCGCATGCCAACACGGAGAAGCACTATGGCGACGTGCTGGAGAAGGGATACGTCCTGAGGACCGGGGAGGGAATCGAAGGGCTGCGTCGCGAGCTTGCCGAGCGAGGGCTCTCCACGCATCTGGAGGTCTCTCCGTCGGGACTCGTTTTCTGTACGCCCGAAGGGACTCGTTACCGAAGCAAGACCACGCCGGAGCCTTGAGTCAATGAGACCAGGCGCCGAGCACG
Organism: Polyangium sp. 6x1; assembly: GCF_029946515.1. Taxonomy (GTDB): domain Bacteria; phylum Myxococcota_A; class Polyangia; order Polyangiales; family Polyangiaceae; genus Polyangium. The sequence goes on along the minus strand of NZ_JARZHH010000031.1, from coordinate 43,945 downwards.
GCCATCGCGCGGGACGCTCTACACCTCTATTGCGTTATCAACCTCGACCTCCACATCTGGAAAACGGCTCGACAGATCGTCTGCAAGGCTCTCTCGCGTCACGTCCTTGCAAACGACCTCGAACACGGGTTCGGTGAGCTCGATGCCGTTCCGTTCCAGCGTCCAACATGCCCAGCGTACGAGGACTTCGTCGCCAGAACTCGTGGTCTCCCACTGCGGTTCGTCGTACCTCCTCGCCCAGCCGCGTCTGGGCGGGTGCCCGTGGGCGTGCTTGGGCCGCCTGTTGCTTGGTTCGGGTTCTACGGGTTCGTCGCACCCGATCAATAGGCCGCGCACACCGGTGCCCTCATCGCACCGCCTTCGGCACGGACAACCAATGGCCTGGTCGCGCTATCCCCCGATACCGTCTCGCGAGTCCCGGATCGGGCGTGGCGCCGATGCGGGTCGCGCCTTGCCGCGACGGTCCCCGTCACGCCTACTTTTTGCCGCGCCTTCTACCTATCTTTAGAAAGTCGATCAGAACCTTGAGCTTGGGGGCGAGGTTCAGCCGGCTCGGGTAGTAGAGGAAATAGCCCGGGATGTGCGGGCAATACCCATCGAGCACCCGCACGAGTCGCTTCTCGGACACGAGCCCGCTCACCATGTCTTCGAAGACGTAGGCGAGTCCGACGCCCTCGACGGCGGCGTCTACCAATACCGATCCGTCGTTGGTCACGACGCGGCCGTCGACGACCAGCTCGAACTCCTTGTCGCCCTCGACGAACTTCCACCGGGCGACTGCGCCCGTCGACATGCGCAGACCAATGCACTCGTGCCCGTGAAGCTCGCGCGGATGCGTGGGCTTGCCTCGGCGCGCGAAGTAGTCCGGTGAGCCGACGACCACGAGGCGCTGGTCCGGGCTAACGCGAACAGCGATCATCTCGCGATCGAGGCTGTGGCCGAGGCGAATCCCCGCGTCGAAGCCTTCGACTACGATGTTCGACAGCGCCTCCTGGAGACAGATGTCGATTCGGATGTCGGGGTACGCGGCGAGAAAGGCCGCGAGCTTCGGCTTGATGACGTCGTTGTAGCCGGTTCGGAGCATCGTCAGGCGCAACAGACCCGATGGGCGTCCGTTCATGGCCATGAGCGACTCGAACGCGGCGTCGATGCCGTCGAATGCAGGCCTGAGCTGCCCGATGAAGTGCTCACCGGCCTCGGTCAAGCCGACGTTGCGTGTGGTTCGTTGAAGCAGGCGCACACCGACGCGCTCTTCGAGGGCGCGAACGATCTGACTAACGGCAGATGGCGTCACCCCCAGCTCGACGGCCGCCGCCCGGAAGCTCCGCTTTTCGGCCACGCAGAGGAGGGCCCGAAGCCCGGATAGGTCGTCACGCATTGTTTAGCCTGGCTAACTATAGCATGCACGATTCCGCGCGTTCTCTTTTTGTTTGGAGAGACTAGTGTCTCCGAAGCGAACAACGCAGAGGAGAACACTCATGACGCCCGCACTCCCCAAACCCATAGCCGCCTATGTCGAGGCAAACGCACAACTCGATGTGGACGGCATGCTGAAGCCTTTTGCCGCCGATGCGGTCCTCTCGGACAACGGAAAACGTCACGAGGGCCACGCCGAGCTGCGAACCTTGTTTGAAGACGAGGTGATCGCCGTCAAGGCGATCTTCACGCCGGATGCCGTTCGCCACGAGGACGGTCAGGTCGTGGTCGAAGGCCCTGCCCATGGCGACTTCAAGGGCAGCCCGATCCGCTTCACCTATCGCTTCACGCTCGAAAACGACACCATCAAAGCACTGGAGATCACGATATGAACATCAAAGCTGATCCCGCGGAGTTTGCTGGAAAGCGTGTGCTCATCAGCGGCGGCAGCAAGGGTCTGGGCCGCGCCACCGTCGACCGCTTCCTGGCCGGGGGCGCCCGGGTGATCACCGCAGCCCGCGGAACCCTGGAGCCCATCGACGGCGTCGAGTTCGTCCGCGCGGATCTGACGACGGCCGAAGGCGGCGAGACCCTGGCCAAGGCGGCGCTCGAGCGTATGGGCGGCGTCGACATCCTCGCCCACGTGATCGGTGGCTCGGCCTCGCCGGGCGGCGGCTTTCTCGCGCTGACGGACGATCACTGGCTCGCCGAACTGAACCTGAACCTCATGGCCACGGTCCGCCTTGATCGCCTCTTGGCTCCGCAGATGATGGAACGGGGTGCCGGCGCGATTGTGCATATCACCTCTATCCAATCCATCCTGCCGCTTCCCGAATCGACCACTGCCTACGCCGCCGCAAAGGCCGCGCTCAGGACCTACAGCAAGTCGATCTCCAAAGAGCTGGGGCCGAAGGGCGTGCGGGTCAACGCCGTCTCCCCCGGCTGGATCATGACCGAGTCGTCCGTCGACCTTCTGAAGCGTCTGCAGGCCGCCAATGGCGGCACGATCGAGGAGGCGCGGCAAGTAGTCCTTGATGCTCTGGGCGGTATCCCGATCGGGCGTGCAGCCGAGCCCGAAGAGGTTGCCGATCTCATTGCCTACTTGGCCTCGGATCGCGCCGCCGCGATCCACGGCGCCGAGTTCATCATCGACGGCGGCACCGTCCGGACCGTCTGACGTGGGCGTCTGCGCCGGGACGCTGTACCGGTGGCGGCATGATAGGCTGCACGGCGTTCTGGTGAAGGACGATCCGGTCCCCCCGAGACCGGTGAGCGCCCGCCCAAATCCCTCCTTCGGAGGCGAAGTGAGCCGCAGGCGAACGAAGACTCCGGATTCGGCGCGGCCCGCTGGTGGCTCTTTCGGCGCCCTGAGCGGGACGGCTTCTACGTCGCGGGCCTGACCTGAAGCTCTCTCGCCGCGCGAAGCTGCCGCCCGCGATGGCGATCCCGTTGGGACAGAGTTCGGTTGCGATCGAACAGCGCGCGCAGCCACCGCTCGTGACGCTCGAGCTCCGCACGCGTGCACGTGCAAGGCAGCATGGCTTCATCGCCTCGAAACCCGCACGGGCAAGCGTACGACGCGCCGACGAGCAGAGGTCGCGCGGGGAAGCCAAAGCTCTCGCCCTTGGCGATCGCGACGGCCAACGCTGCGAGCTTGAAGGTACCTCCTCGCCCAGCCGCGTCTGGGCGGGTGCCCGTGGGCGTGCTTGGGCCGCCTGTTGCTTGGTTCGAGTTCTACGGGTTCGTCGCACCCGATCAATAGGCCGCGCACACCGGTGCCCTCATCGCACCGCCTTCGGCACGGACAACCAATGGCCTGGTCGCGCTATCCCCCGACTACGACCTCGTGCGGCAGCGCGATCCGCTCCCCGCGCAGCGCGGCCATGACCGCCGTGCGCAGATACATAGCGACAGGGTGACGAGCGTGGCAATGTACCAAGGAAGGGGCGAAGGGTCGCGACGACGACGCGTCGACCATTGCATGGATCTGTCCTGTCCTCGGAATGGACCGGCCCTCACCCCCCATAGGCAGGGCAGCCATTCGAGCCATGGAAGGACGAGCCAGCGACGTTCGGCCGTCATCGACCCGAAGGCGACCGGTCGCGAACGCGTCCACGCCCTCGGCGTTCGCTCGGACGCGAACCACCTCTCGCGTGGACACGACCGGCGCTCGCTCCGACGCGAACCACCTCTCGCGTGGACGCGAACGGCGCTCGCTCGGACGCGAACCACCTCTCGCGTGGACACGAACGGCGCTCGCTCGGACGCGAACCCCCTCTCGCGTGGACGCGAACGGCGCTCGCTTGGACGCGAACCACCTCTCGCGTGGACACGAACGGCGCTCGCTCGAACGCGAACCCCCTCTCCCGTGGACGCGAACCTCCCTCGCGTCCACGCCCTCGGCGCTCGCTCGGACGCGAATCACCGCTCGCGTCCGAGCCCTCCGCATTCGCGTGGACGCGAACCACGTCCCGCGTGGACACGGACCACCGCTCGCGTCCAAGCCCAAAAAAACCGCTCCCACCCCCCTTTTTTTCGCCGCTCCACCCCTCTGTCACAGTCCTGTCACACAGCACGGGTACGACGACCCTGTGGGCACCCGCGTCACGCGTTCGCTCGCGGACGCCGTCGTCCCGAAGCTCCTCTTCCTCTGCGCGCTGTCGAGCGTCGTCGCCACGCTCGCGATCGCCGGCCTGCTCGGCGCGGAAGCCCTCGGGTTCGTCCGGACGCTCGGCGCGTCCGGGGCCTCGGGGGCCGCTGGCGCGCGCCTCGCGACGCTCGTCGCAAACACCGTCGTCACGACGCTCGTCGGCGTCCTCGTCGCGCTCCCCCTCGGCCTCGTCGCCGCGATCTACCTGAGCGAGTTCGCAGGGCCACGCGCGCGCCGCGTCTTCGAGCTCGGGCTCGACGTGCTCGCCAGCCTGCCGACGGTCGTCCTCGGCTACCTCGCGCTCGCCCTGCTCGGGCCCGCCTTCGCCGAGAAGAGCGCGCTGCTCTCGGGCGTCGCCCTGGGCGTGATGATCCTGCCGTACTTCGCGGCGCGCAGCGAGGCCGCCATCTCCGCCGTCCCGCACAACCTGCGCGAGGGCGCGTATGCGCTCGGCGCGAGCAAGCTCCAGGCCGTGAACCGCATCGTCCTTCCCGCGGCGCTCGGCGGGATCGGCGCCGCGCTGCTCTTCGCCGTCGCGCGGGCGCTCGGCGAGGTGCTGATCCTGGGGATCGTCACGGGCCACGCGCCCGAGGGCCGGTGGGACGCGTGGGTCCTCGAAGCGTCGAGCCACCTCGCGCGCGCGTCGCTCTCCGCCACGATCGAGGGCGCCCTCTCGCTCGTCGCCCTGGCCGTCGTGATGGCCGTGCCCGCCTCCGTGGGCGCCGCGTCGTGGCTCGAAGAGTACGCGCCTCGCGGCAGGATCATGTCGCTCGTCGAGACGGTCGCCCGCAAGCTCGCCGCGGCCCCGCCGATCGTCTACGGCCTGCTCGGGCTCGCGATCTTCGTGCGTGTCCTCGGCTCCGGCGAGAGCGCGCTCGCGGGCGCGGCCATGCTCGCGCTGCTCCTCTTGCCGCGGATGACCACGGCCTTCCGCGAGGCGCTACGCGCGGTGCCCGGATCGCTGCGGGAAGCCTGCCTCGCGCTCGGCGCCGATCGGCTGCGTACGCTGCGCGAGGTCGTGCTGCCGGCGGCGATGCCCGGCCTCTCGCGCGGCGCCCTCCGCTCGCTCGCCCGCGCCGCCGTCGAGACGGCGCCGCTCGCGTGCATCGGCGCGATCGAGCTCTCGGCGCTCCCCTGGAAGCTCCTCGGCGCGGCCTAGCGCCTGCGCAAAACCCACGGAACTCGTATGACCTCCGACCACCCGCCCGACAGCACGCCCCCGGTGAAGATGAAAGCCGAGGATCTGCGCGCGTGGATCGACCGCGAGGAGGTCATCCGCGGGATCACGCTGCGCATCGCGGACAAGCGCGTCACGGCGCTGATGGGCCCCTCCGGCTGCGGCAAGTCCCCGCTGCTCCGCTGCTTGAACCGCATGCACGAGATCACGCCGGGCAGCCGCGTCGAGGGCCGCGTGCTGCTCGACGGCAAGGACATCTACGCCAAAGACACGAGCCCCGCGGAGGTCCGCCGCCGCGTCGGCATGATCTTCAAGAAGCCGAACCCGTTCCCGCACATGTCCGTGCGCGACAACATCCTCGCGGGCCTGCGCCTGAACGGCCTCTCAGCCGAGCGCCCCGACGAGCTCGTCGAGCGCTCGCTGCAGAAGGCCGCCCTCTGGGACGAGGTCAAAGGCGACCTCGCCCGCCCTGGGACGAGCCTCTCGCGGGGCCAGCAGCAGCGCCTCTGCATCGCGCGCGCGCTCGCGCTCGGGCCCGAGGTCCTCTTGCTCGACGAGCCGACGAGCGCGCTCGACCCCATCGCGACGCGCCGCATCGAGGATGTCCTCCACGAATTGCGCGCCGAGCTCGCGGTGGTCATCGTGACGCACAACATGCAGCAAGCCGCGCGGGTCAGCGACTACACGGCCTTCATCCACGAGGGCGAGCTGATCGAGTTCGACCGCACGGACCGCATCTTCACGAACCCGCGGGAGCAACGAACCGAGGACTACGTGACCGGAAAGTTCGATTGAGCGCCAACGATATGGCGTAAGGTCAGTCCATGAGCCGCGTCTACGAAAACGAGCTGCGCACGCTGCGCGAACGGCTGCTGCTCATGGGCAGCCTCGTCGAGGAGATGATCGGCAAGGCGATGCAGGCGCTCGCCACGCGGGACACGGCGCTCGCGCGCTCGACGATGAAGATGGACCGGCGCATCAACCGGCTGGAGGTCGAGATCGACGAGCTCTGCATGCGCATCCTCGCCATGCGCCAGCCCGTCGCCTCGGACCTGCGCTTCGTGACGAAGGCGCTGAAGATCGTCACGGACCTCGAGCGCATCGGCGACCTCGGCGTGAACATCTGCGACCGCGTGGCCGAGCTGAACGAGGAGCCGCCGCTCGGCGCCGACTTCGACCTCGTCGCCCTCGCCGACGAGGCGACGCTCGTGGTGCACGAGGCGCTCGACGCGCTGGTGGAGCGCGACGTCGATCGCGCGACGGAGCTGCTCGGGCGCGACGACGCGATCGACGAGCACTACAGCGAGATCTGGAAGCGCCTGCTCGAGCTCATGACGCGTGATCCGACGACGATCTATCGGGCGACGCGGATCCAGTCGATCGCGAAGTACCTCGAGCGCATCGGCGATCACGCGATGAACATCGCCGAGACGGTGGTCTTCCTGGTGACGGGCAAGGACATCCGGCACCGCAATCGCCGTTACGAGACGGACGCTCCGCCCCCCGACGCGGAGGGCTCCGGTCGGCCCTGAGACGTTCCTCTTTCCTTGGCTCGACGAGGGATCATGCGCCTTGCCATCAGCTTTGCCCTTGGGTTCAGCGCCGTCGTGCTCACCACCGCGGCCTCGGCCGACGTCGTGCCCAACGTGCAGATCGACTGCCCGAAGGGCACCACCCAGGAGCGCGGCCACGGCGGGCCCTATTGCGGTCCGCCGATGCGCGCGGATTGCCCGCCGGGGTACGAGCCGCAGGTCTACGGCTCGACGTCCTATTGCGAGCCGCCTCCCCCCGCGCCTTGCCCCGAAGGCATGCACTGGAAATCGAGGGGGCCGGACGAAGCTTCGTGCACGCTGAACGATTCCTGCCCGTCTGCGGGCAGAACATGCGAGACGGGCGTCTGCAAGGAGCTCTCGTTTTGCATCGAAGAGGTGCTGGAGCAGCGCTACCTCTTCACCGTCGGCCGCGGCGTGTGCACGACCCCGTCCGATTGCGCGGCCTTCCCGCGGAGCAAGTGCCAAAAGCGCGTGACGTGCACCAACGAGGAGGCTCGAACAAGCGAGGCCAAGCGGGTCGCCGCGGCCAGAGGCGTGCGGGCGAGCGCCGTTCCAGCGCCGTATGTGGCGAAGCCGGGCGGAGCGCCGCCGCGTTATCCCATCCGGAAGGACGACCCAGAGCCGCCGCCTCCCCCCGAAGCCCCCGCGCCGAACGAGACCCCGGACGCGTCGCTCGTGCCGGATGCGCCGAGCGAGCCCCCCGACGCGTCGCTTCCCCCGCAGGCCGGCGAGGCCAAACCGCCGCGCCCTGGAGGCTGCGCCGGATGTGAGGTCGGTATGTCGGAGCGGGATACGGCGGGGTGGGCGGCGCTCATGACCTTGCTCGGGCTCGGGATCGCCATGCGGCGGCGAAAAGGTGGGTGAGGTCGACCGGGAAGCGGGGGCCCGGAGAGGGCGTTCCGCGCCCCGTGCCGCACGCAAAACTTGCTGAGAGCCCGGGGACTTGTGCTACGGCACGGCCCATGGCGAAGTCAACGCGCCCCGTCACGATCGAGAGGCCCACGCCGGCCGACGAGCGGCCCGCCTGGTCGCGGGTCGGGATCGTCGCCGCGGTGGGCTTCGTGCTCGGCGTCGCGTGGCCCAAGCTCGCGGGCGTGAAGGTCGGACCCAACGTGCCGGGCGATCTCAAGGCCCAGGCCGAGGTCACGGCCCCGCCGGCGTCCGCCCAGGCCGCGCCGGCCGCCGCCGCGCCTCCGCCCACGGCCGCCCCCACGGCCGAGCCCGCCGCCGCGCCGTCGAACAAGCAGACCGTCACCGTCGGCCCCGGCAAGATCAGCCGTTGCTGGGACAAGAAGAACAAGAAGGTCAGCGATTGCGGGGCCCTCCAGCTCGACCCCGTCGCCGTCCCCAAGCTCCAGGGCCTCGCCGAGTGCCCCTCCGCGGTCGGCCTCTCCGGCAAGCTCACGCTCGGCCTGGAGATCGATTTCGAGAAAAAAGAAGTCCACGTCGTCAAGAACAAGAAAGACAAGACGACGATCCCGACCTCGACCGTCACCGGCATCGTGCAGTGCGCCTCGCGCGCCTTCGCGAACCTCCCGCTGGAGGACGTCCCCAACAAGCACCGCAATTACACGGTGCAATACGGCCTCACGTTCTACCCGCCCGGAAAGGGGCCCGAGGAGGCCGAGGCCCCGGCCGCCGGCGAGGGCGAAGACGCTGCCGGCAGCACCACGAGCGAGGCCGAAGCCAATGGCACAGGCGTCGTGAGCTGGGATACGGCCCTCGTGCGCAAGGATCCGAAGGACGGCGAGGTCGTGGCGCGGCTCGTGCGCGGGACGAAGATCAAGCTCGTGGGCCGCCGCAACGATTGGTTCAAGGTCGAGACCGGCGGCAAGACCGGCTGGATCTACCGCGGCGCCATCGGACTCTGATTTTCCACGCAGATCTGGAAATCGCGCCCCCTGGAACGATAAGCTCGGCCCCGAGGCGTTACTCGGGTCGATGTCACACGCAAGCGCGCTCCCCTCGTCCACCACGCGGCGCCCCCGCCGGAACTGGCTCCTCCGCAGCGCCCTCGCCGTGCTCGTCACAGGCGCCGCGGCGCTCTCGGCCTCCGCCGCGTGCAAACACGTCCTGCCCGCTGAAAACGCCGTCGCCAAGGGCGTGCGTATCGGCGGGGCCGAGGCCAGCGCAGGGTCGCCGCGCGAGGTCGCCGAGAGGCAAGCGCGCGCGCTGCTCGATCGGCGCGTCACGCTCGTCATCGGCGAAGACGTCGCCCTGGAGACCTCGCTCGCCGAGCTCGGCGCGACCGTCGACGAGGAGCGGCTCGCCGCGCGGCTCTCGTCCGTCGGCCGCGAAGGAGACCTGCTCACGCGCCTCGCCGACGCGCTCTCCGCGCGGCGCGGCTTCGTCTCGGTGCCCGTCTTCGTCACGCTCCCGATCGAGCCGCTCGCCGCCGCGCTGGAGCGCCGCAAGGACGAGGCCGACACCCCGCCGCGCGGCGCGCGCCTCGATTTCGCCACCGGAAAACCCGGCCCGCACGTCGCCGGGCAATACCTCGACCTGTATGCGACCGCGTCGGCGATCGAGCGGGCGGCCCAGAGCGGCGAGGCGCGCGTGCCCGTCCCGACCTTCGAGATCTTGCCCGACGCGTCGAGCGAGGTCGTCGCGTCGCTCGACGTCTCCCGCGTCGTCACGAAATACGAGACCCGCTTCGGGTATCTCGGCGGACAGGCGAACCGCGCGCAGAACGTCGCACGGGCGGCCGCCGGCATCGACGGCGTCGTGCTCCTCCCGGGCGAGATCAAGAGCTTCAACGCGGAGGTCGGCCCGCGGACGAAGGACAATGGCTTCACCACGGCGCCCGAGATCTTCAAGGGCGAGATGCGCGAAGGCATCGGCGGCGGCACCTGCCAGGTCGCGAGCACGCTGCACGCGGCGGCCTACCTCGGCGGCTTCGAGATCTCCGAGCGCATCAACCATTCCCGGCCGAGCGGCTACATCCCGATGGGCCTCGACGCCACGGTCGTGTATCCGCACGTCGACCTCAAGCTCAGAAACCCCTATCCGTTCCCGGTCGTCGTCCACGCCGTCGCGGACAAAGGCATTCTCACGGTCGAGCTCCGCGGGAGCGGGACGCCCGCCGAGGTCGAATGGTCGAGCGCGACGGTCGGCGTCTCCCCCTACAAACGCAAGATCGAGGAGAGCGCGGGCCTGACCGAGGGGCACGTCGTCCTGAAGCAGAAGGGCATCCGCGGCTACCAGATCAAGAAGACGCGCGTCGTGAAATCGACCGACGGCCGGGCGCACGTCGAGGAGAAGACCGACGTCTATCCGCCGACCTTCGAGATCCTGATCGTCCCGCCCGGCCTCGATCCCGCGTCGCTACCGCCTTTGCCCGGCGAAGAGGCCGCGCGGCAATCGAGCGGATAACCACGCTGCGATCCCGCTCCGCTGCCTCGCCTCGAGCGCCGCCACCTTCGCCATCGCCAGCGTCGTATCGTATTCGACGCGCCGGAACCACACAGCGCCATGATCCATGTCGAGGATCGCGAACGCCGCGCGCGGATCGCCGTCCCGCGATTGCCCCACGCTGCCCGGGTTGATCAGGTAATGCGCCCCGTCGTCGAGCTTCACGAGGTCGCCCGGCGCCGGCCCGAACGCGCCGCCCCGCGCCCGCCACGCCCCCGCGTGGTGCGTGTGTCCGAAGAGCCCGATCCGCGCGCCGTACCCGCCCTCCTGCAGCGCGCGCAGGCTCTTCTCCAGCCGCGACAAACTCGACAGGTGGAGCTCGTCGTTCGGCGTCGGGTGGAGCGCCGCGTGGAACAGGAGGAGCTCCGGCGACGCCTTCCGGACGAGCGGGAGCGACGCGAGCCAATCACGCGTCGCCCCGCCGAGGAGCCGCCTCGTCCATTGCATCGCCTGCTCGGCCTTCCAGCCGAAATGCACCGTGTCCCGGAGCCCGAGCGCGGCCCGATCGTGGTTGCCGACGACGCTCTTCGCCCCGGCCGAAACGAGCATCCGCGCGCATTCGTTCGGGTTCGCCCCGTATCCCACGACGTCGCCGAGGCACAGGATCGCGTCGACCCGCTCCACGTCGATCGCCGCGATCACCGCGGAGAGGGCCTCGAGGTTCGCGTGCACGTCCGACACGACGGCGTATTTCACGGCCGACCCGCCTTTCCCACGCCGCGCCGGGCCCGCTGCCCCACGCGCTCGGCCAGCGTGAGCACGAGCGGCCAGGGGTCGTCCCACGAGAACACGTCGAACACCTTCGGCCCGCGGTACGAGGCCACGAAATCGCGGAACGACACCGCGCCGGAGGGGCCGTAATCGAGGAGAAACGCCCGCAAATCCCCCTCCACCGAGGCCCAGCGCAGCCCCGGACGAACCGGCCCCGTGCGCGGCAAAGGCAGCCCCGCGAGCTCGGCATACGCGACGAGCGGCAGGTTCACCCCCGACGCCGCGCCGAGCCGGTTCCACAGGTTGAAGCGCGGATTCGCCTCCAAGAGGAAGAGCTCGCCCGTCTCCGCGTCCCGCTTGAAATCGAGCTTCACCACGCCCACGAGCCCGAGCGCACGCACGACTTCGAGCCCGACCCGCGTCACCTCGGGATCCTCGACGATTTCGATGAACGTGCTCTCCCCCGAGCCCGACGGGTACGTCCGGATCTTCTTGCCCACGTGATGGGCGACCGGCTCGCCGCGCGCGTTCATCCACGCGTGAAAGCTCGTGATGTGATCGTCGCCGCCGCGCACGTACCGCTGCACGACGAACGCCGTGCCCGACCGCTGCATCTGTTCGAGCCGCTTGCCGAGCTCCTCCGGCGTCCGCGCGAAGAGCGCCTTCCGGGGCAAACCCCCCTCCTCGCGCACGGCCAGAGACTTGCGGAACGACGTGTGATTGACGGGTTTCAACGCGCACGGCAGAGACACGCGCGCGAGCACGTCCTCCCGCGCCGTCGCCTCCTCGGACGTCACCGTCGCGGGCACGGGCAAGCCGAGCCGCCGCGCGAGCCCGGCGAAGCGCGCCTTGTCGACGAGCTCCTCGACGCGCTCGGCCGGCGGCAGGAGAAATCGGTAATGGCGCGCGAGCATCTCCCGATGCCGCGAGACGCAGAGGAGCATGGAGTCCGTCCCGTAAAACAGGACGGGCCGCCCGCCCGTCCGCTCGGCCACGATCCGCAGATCGTCGGCCGTCCGATCCGGGTTCGTCGCGGGATCCGCGACGACGGCCGTCCGCTCCACGTGCCGCGATCCGAACGTCGGATCCCCGGCGCGCGTCGAGGCCACGACGAACGGAATTCGCCGTCGAGAGAGCCCCGCCGCGGCGGGCGCGTCCCCGGCAAAACACCGGACCATGTTGAGATCCCCGCAAAGCACGGCCGGGACGAGCGATTGTTGTGGCATCGTTCCCTCCCCCCTTCGAATCAAGTCTCCTCGTCGGCGAAAGCTTCCACCGGACGCGGCTTCTCGGCCGGACGTCCACGCAGCCGCGCGATCTCGCGCGCGGCCCGCTCGGCGTGATCCCGGAGCGCCTCCCGGAGCGTCCGCCGCGCGGCCCGGATCTCCACGAGCGGACGCGTGGCGAGCGCCATGTCGAGCTTGTAACGCACGTCCCCGCCGAGGAAATCGTATTCGCGCCGCCCCGATGCGATCGCCATTCGAATGGCGAGCGCGTGCGCGGCGATCCCGGGCCGGAGCTTCGGCGGCAGATCGGCGCGCCGGCCGCTCTGATAGAAATACACCTTGTCGTTCCAGATGAGGTTGTAGAGCGCCGCCACCGGCTCCTCCCCGGCCCGGAGCACCGAAAGCTCGAGCGCGCCGCGCGCGAGCAGCGCGGGCATCACGGCGTCGTGGAAGGCCGTGAACCTCGGCGAGGAGAACACCCCGCTCCGGTCGTCCTTCCGCCAGCGCTCCTCGTGCAAAGAGACGAGCGTCGCGCGGGCCGAGACGAGCTCGGCCGGCGTGCGCGCGACCGAGAGCACGAGCTCGCCCCGGCCAAACGTCTCGAGGTCCCGCATCGAGCGCCGCACGAGGTACCGCCGCGACGAAGGCAACGCCGCGAGGTACGCCTCGAACGAGCCCGGCAGCGGCACGTACGGGCTGCGGCCGCGCTCCGTCAGGGTCACCATCAGATCCCTGCGCCCGAGGGCGTCCGCGAGCGCGAAGGGCGCGCGCTTGCTGCCATCCATCGCCGGGAGCACGACCTCGTCCCAGGCCCCGAGCAGGCCGCCCGCGAGCGCCCGCGCCGTCGCCTCCGCGACCGCCTCCTCCTCGCCGCGCTCGGCCACGAGCCCGATGTATTCCGAGACGATTTCGTCCGCCTCGTCCTCGCCCGACGGCATCGTCTCCAGCCGCCGGAACGGAACGCCGCGGTGCCACACGCGCCGCGCCACGAGTGGCAAGAGAGCCACGAGCCGCCCCCCGCGCATGATCCGTAGCGCACGGAGGGATCGCCCATCCGTCCCGCCGAACACGCGCCACCACGGGAGAATCCAGAGCGGGGAAAGCGTCGGCTCGTTGCAATCGCTGCGATCGAGCAGGGCCTCCCAGTCACCCTGCATTGCCTCGAGCTCGGCGATATCGGAGACGACGGTGCAGCAGAGTTGCATGGACCCCTCCGACCGCGCGGCCATTTCGAGCATCCCCCGAAAAACCGCGCCCTTCGTCGTATGGAGATCTCGCGCGCGCGCCCCACGCGCGCCGCGCACGCTCCGATGTAGGCACGGACTGCGCCCCTCCCTGCCTTCCGCCCGGACCAACACCGCCCGCTCGCTCGCCCCCTCGACGCTCGACCCGGGACGGGTGGACGCACCCGCCGGACGCCTGCCTCCGTCCGACGTCCCAGCGACGCGGAAAATCCGCCGCGGCGCTCGCCCGAAGAGCGCGTACGTCCCCGGCGACGAGGGCCCGACAAACTGCACGCTGCCGTGCGGCGCGAGCACATCGACGCGCACAGCAGGGCTCTCGGCGAGCTGCCGGGTTGTCCTGAAGAGCGGGCGCGTGCACTCGCCCCTTGACGCGGGCGGCACTTCCTTGTCCCATCGGGACCCCCTCGAACGCGTCCGAGAGAGCCGTGCTCGACAACCTGAAGAAGCGAATTTTCTCCCGTGAGCGGCTCCCAGACGAGGTTCGAGCCATCCTCCAGAATCAGGAGATGGCCGGCGAACGGCTCGTCAACTACGTGCGCGCGGTCTTCGCGGGGTTCTCGCTGATCGTCACGCTGTTCGTCTCGCCAGGGGCGCAGACCGAGAAGTCCACGTTCATCTTTCGCCTCGTCGGCTTCTCCTGGCTCGTCTACGCGGTGGCCGTGTGGCTGCTGCTCCGCAAGCGCGAACGCTACCACCGCTGGCTCAAGTATCTCTCCATCTCCGTCGACATTTCCCTTTTGTACGTCGGATTGATCGGAAATCTTCTCAATTATTCGGGTGTATACGAGGTCTACCGGACGGCCGTCACCTGGGTCGTCATGTCGGCGTTCGGCGTGATGGCGGGCCTTCGCTACAGCGTCCTCGCCGGCTTGTATTCGGCGTTCCTCGTCATGCTGTACGGGTTCTCGTTCCTCGCATACGTGCGGCTCGAGCTCTCCGTCCCCTGGCTCGCGCACGCGGTGTACATCGGTGAAGGCCTGAACTTCGACGATTGCGTGTACACGGTCGTCTTCGCGGCGATCTCGGGCATATTCGCGGCCGTCATCGCCGGCAACTCCCGGCGCCTCATCCTGCGCGCCGCCACCGAGAGCCTCGCGCGCGAGCGGCTCGAGCAGCACCGCGATCGCCTCGCCAAGTACTTCTCGAAGGACGTCGTCGACCTCGTCCTGAACAACCCGGAGAGCATCGGGCTCGGCGGACAACGAATGACGGCGACCGTGCTCTTCGCCGACATCCGGAACTTCACGCAGCTCTCCACGATGATGCAACCCGAGGAGGTCGTGGAGCTCCTGAACCGTTACTTCTCCACGATGGTCGACATCGTCTTCAAGAACGGCGGCACGCTCGACAAGTTCCTCGGGGACGGATTGATGGCGCTTTTCGGCGTCCCCTACCCGATCGAGCACCCCGAGGAGAGCGCCGTCCGGACCGCGCTGGAGATGCTCGACGCCCTGCAGGTCATGAACCGCGAGCTCGAAGCGCGCGGCATGCTCCGCCTCGACATCGGCGTCGGTATCAACGCCGGGCCCGTCGTCGCCGGCAACATCGGCTCCTCGCAGCGCCACGAGTACACCGTCATCGGCGACACCGTGAACCTCGCCGCGCGCCTCGAAGCGCTCAACAAGGAGACGCGCACGCAGGTCCTCGTGTCCGCCTCCGTTCACCACGCCGTCGAGAAGGTCTTCCGCTCGCGGCAGCTCGGACCGCTGCGCATCCGCGGCAAGCCCGAGCCCGTCGAGGTCTTCGCCATCCTGCCCTCCGACGTCGTGCCCGAGCCGACGCGGATCTCGCTCCTGCCGCCCTCCACCACATACCCGTGAACGTCTCCGATTCGCCCTTCCCGAGCTACGAGGCCCGGCGCGCGGACATCGACGCCGCGTGGGCGATCGTCGAGGCCCACCTCGCCGCGCTCCCGGACCCGCTCGACGCGCTCGCCGCGCGTTTCCTCGCCTCCGTCTCCGCCGGCGAGGCCCGCCACCGGGCCTACTTCCAGAACCCGCTCGCGCCGCCCCTGCTCTACATGCCGCTCTGGCTCCGGGACGGGCTCGTCGGGGCAGGTCGCGCCCCCGCCGCGCTCGACGAGGCCCTGCCGCGGATCCTCGCCGGCACGATGCTGGGCTACTTCTACGTCCGCATCCAGGACGACGTTCTCGACGACCCGGAGCGCGCCGATCGCGAGCTCCTCCTGCTCGGAAATGCCTGCTTCACGGGCATGATCGCGCTCCTGCGCGAGGCGCTTGCCGACCACCGCGGGTTCTGGGGCGCCTTCGACCGCGCGTTCGTCGCGTTCTCCCGCCTCACGGCGCTCGAACAACGCGTGGTGCGCTCGGACGAACCCTACCCGGAGCTGCTCTTCGAGGAGCACTGCGACAAGGTCGCGTTTGCCCGCGTGCCGCTCCTCGCCGTCGCAGCGCTCGCCGACCGGATCGACGCCGAGCCCGCCATCTGCGCGCTCGTGCACCGGCTCGGCGTCGCGTACGGGCTCGCGAACGACGTCCTCGGCTGGCCCCGAGATCTGCTCGCCGGTCACCGCACGTACTTGCTCGCCGCCGCCGGCCTGGATCACGCGAGCCTCGCGCGTGTAGACGCCGAAGCCGCGGGCCCCTCGCGCAACGCCGCGCGGGAGCGGCTCACGGAGGCGCTGCGCGGAGATCTCTACGAAGGCGGACGGCTCCGACGCACCTTGCAAGCGGCCGTCACGTGGCATGCGCGCGCGGCCGAGGCGGCGCGTGTGCTGCCGCTGCCGGCCTTCGAGGCCTTCACGGCGGAGCGCATCGCGTGGATCGAGGCGCTCGACCGGCAGATCGTGGTGATGTCGCTCCGCCGCGCGCTCGGCGGCGCGCGCTCATGAGCCGCGCGTGAGACGCGCGCGCGTTCGGACGAGCGCGCCGAGGCAAACGGCCGAGGTCACCGCCCGCGAGCCGTGCGCCGCTGGCGCGCCATCCTTGCCGGGACAGCAGAAAAACGGCTCCCACGCCCAGTAGCCGTCATACCCCTGCCTCGACGCGAGGTACGTGACGGTGGGAAGGGGGTCGAAGCGCTCGACCCGAGGGCTCGTGACCAGCACTTCGAGGTGACACGCCGTCGCGAGCGGGCTGCCCCAGCCGCCGTCATCGGCGATGGAGTGCGCGATCTCCTCCTCGATTCGCGCGACGATCGCGTGAAGCTGCCTCCGCGGCGCGGGGTCCCCCGGGACTTGGTCCACGACCCGCGCGAGCCGCGCGAAGAGGAGCCGCGTGTAGGGCGCGCCGTAAAAGTACACGGCCCGCATCCCCTCGGCATCCCAGGTGCGCGTGATCCACGACAGCACCAGATCGAACACCCCCTCCGGAAGCGGAATCTCGGCCTCGACGAGCCCGAGGCATGCGTTCGCCGCGACGGCCACGCACACGTGCCCTTCCCAGCGCGGCGAGCCCTCCGGCAAGGGCTCGCGCAGGTGTTGTTCCAGCCAAACCGGCAGACACCCGTCCTCGCCGATGTTGCGCACGAGGACCTCGATGGGCCAGGCGAGCGCGGCGACGAGCTGCGCGGGCTCTGGACAGCGCACGGCCATCTGCAGCGCGAGCCCGAGCAGATCCGAGTCCGGCGCGATCCCGGTGTAGCCCTCGTAGTAGCGATATCCGTCGGGCTCGTGATGCCCGAGCAGCTCGATCATTCGCGCGGAGGCGTCTCCGCCCGCGGCGTCGAGCGCGAGCAGACACACGCCCACGGGGAACAACCGGGCCAGGCGCGGCTCCTCGGAAAAGCCTCCCCAGCGCTGGATCTCCCAGGCCTCACGCAGCTCCACGTCCGCCGCGAGCGCGTCGCGCGTGAGCCGGATCGCCCGCGTGAGCTCCTCCTCCGGCCTCGCCGTGCCCGGCATCAGGGCCAGGAAACGCGCGCTCGAGAGGCCACGCGAGATCGAGCCCTGGAGCGCGCTCGCGAGCGTGGCCAGGGCCTCGGCCTGCGCGACATCGGCCACGAGCGCCTCGGCGTGACCTCGGACGCGCGCCGCCGTCGCGGGGTGCCCGAGGGCGCGGAGGAGAGGCAGCCGGTCCGGCAGTGGCGTCTGCGCGAGCGCGAGCGCGAGCGCGAAGGGCTCGGCTTGCCCCGCGTCCGCGGCGAGCTGCGTGAGCACGTGGGGACGAGGCCCGGCGAGGCGCGGCCGCGACAGCGCATAGACCTCGCTCGCCAGGCGGAGCAGCTTCCCGAGGGCGAGCCCCACGCCCGACAAACCCGCCGAAGACGCGTCCTCTTCGGCACCCGAGAGCGCTGGCACGACCCTTTCGAGCTCGTACGAATCGGAGGCCCCCTCGGACGCATCTCCCCCGAGGATCCCCTCTGCGAGGCGGGCGAGCGCCCGGTCGAACGCAGCCTCGATCGGGTCGGGCAAACGCGCCTCCGCGCGCTCCCGGGCCAAAAGGACCAACCAGGCGGCTGCCGAACGCGCGCCTTCGGATCGCTCCGCGGTGATGGGCGGGGGTGGTTCGGGAAAACGCGCCGTCGCGTGCACGGCGGCGGCGAGGAGAACGATCCTCCGTGCCACCGCGGCCGCTTGGGGTTCGAGGAGCGATCCGAGGGCAGCCGCTGCGACGCATACGGGCGCCTCGGAATCGAAGAACGTGTCGAGCTCGGCTCGGGCGCGCCGACACAGCTCGGCGGGCGCGCTTTCCCAGGAAAGGAAGAAATCGTTCAAGGAATCTCACCGGGCTTTGGGTGCCCGGACGTGACGCGTCGACGTGCGTCGTGCGATCAGGCCGCGGCTTTGCGCTGCGCGATCTGGCTCTCGAACTCCTTGGCGACCGCCTGAACCTCGGCCGGGCTCGTGGACTTGATCGCCTCGATCACCTCGGGCCCGACTTCATAGCCCTCTTCGACGAGGGTCGACTCCGGCGAAGCGAGGAGCTTTTCTCGAAACGTTGCATCCGTGAGGGCGCGACCAATGAGCTCTTCGACGCTCTTCTTCGACATGACATCACCTCTCGTCTCGTTCGACCCGCGATCCGACGCTCGATGTGTGGACAAGGAGATCGTGCCACTGGATACAGCGATCTCACGTTCCTTGTCAAGCCGAGGCCCGTACGAATCTTTGCCACGAGGAGCGCGCATGATAACGTGAACCGAGCGGGAGATCGTGCGCAGGAGCTCATGAGCGACAAGTCGAAGCCCGAGCTCGAGCTTCTCATTCGATCTCGGCCTGGTTCTGGAGACGCAGGCAGCGGTTCGAGCGGCGGATTCGTCACGAAGCGATACGTCGCGAACCAGGTCGCCCTGACGGTGCGCCCGCGTCGTATCCCCGAGGAAAGCTACGAAGTCCAGGCCCAGTCGAGGAAGGATCGCAAGTTATTTTACGTGATCCGCCAGCTCGAAGGGGATCGCTATCTGTTCCTCAACGAGGAGGAGTACTTCCTCTGGCAGAAGATGGATGGGCTTCACACGCTGCGCGACGTCGCGACGGCGTACTTCCTGAAGTTCGGCTCGTTCGACTTCCGCGTGATCCAGCGTTTTCTCTCGCGCGCGCGAGAGAACAAGCTCATCGTCATCCCCCAGACCGACCTCGTCCGGCGATCGCTCGCCGATGAGCCCTCGTCGCTGCGCTCGCAGGTGCTCACGCGACTGCATCGACTCGACCTGCGCCTCTCGAACGTCGATCAGCGCATCACCGCGCTCTACCAGCGCGTCGGCCCGCTCTTTTCGCGCCCCGCCTACGCCCTCTACGGCGCGCTGCTCACGGTCGGCGTCGTGGCGCTCGTGCAGCAGGCGGGCCGCGGCTCCGGCGCCGAGGTCCTGCATGCCGGGCACATGCTCCTCTTGCCCCTCTTCGTGCTCCTGCACGTCGCGACCCTCGTGGTGCACGAGCTCTCGCACGCGCTCGCGTGCAAGCACTTCGGCCGCGAAGTGAAGGCCTTCGGTTTCACGTTCATGAACCGCCTCGTGCCGAGCGTCTACGCGGACGTGACCGACATGTGGATGTCGACCCGCAAGGCGCGCATGGCCGTGAGCTTTGCCGGCCCCTTGTCCGGGCTGCTCATCGGCAGCACGAGCGCGATCGTCGCGTGGATCCTGCCTCCGGGCATCCCCTCGTCGTTCTTCTGGTTCGTGGCGGTCACGATCGTCGCGCTCGCGCTCGGCAATCTCTACCCCTGCCTCTTCATCGAGTCCGACGGCTATCACATCCTGAGCGATTGGCTTCGCATCCCCGCGCTGCGCGAGAACAGCCGCCGTTTCCTGCGCGAAAAGCTCCGCGATCAGCTCCGTAGCAAGAAGACGCGCCCCATGACGAGCGACGAGCGCGCCTACTTCCTGTATGGAGTGACTTCGCTCGTCAGCGTCGCCCTGGTCCTCGCCACGCTCGTGGCGGTCAGCGCGCACCGGCTGACGCGTTGATCCCGAGGCCAAGACCGATGAAGTTCACCCCGCGACCCCTCCGCAAGGACCAAATCAAGGACTGCGCCCGCATGCTCCGGCGCGTCACCTTGTTCTCGGCCTGGTCTCCGGACGAGATCGAGGAGTTTGCCGCCCACGTCGAGCTTTTGCCCTTCCCCGCGCAGGAAGTCGTGCTCTGGGAGGGCGACGCGGGCGACGTGCTCTACATCATCGCCGAGGGCAGCGTGGTCGTGTCGCGCCGGCTGAAGGGCGACGTCGAGACCGTCATCTGCCGGCTGCACGCGGGCGACTTCTTCGGCGAGCTCGACGTCATCGACGACCAGTCGGCCTCGGCGAACGTGCAAACCGAGACGCAGTGCCTCTTCTACACGATCGATCGCCACACGCTCTACCGCGAGCTCGAGGCGAACCCGCGCGTCTATTCGAAGTTCCTGCTCGCCCTCCTCAAGGAGGTCGCCAAGCGCCTGCGCACGACGAACCAGAGGCTCATCGACGCGATCCTCTGGGGCATCGACGCGACGTCGCTCGACACGGGCTGATCGTTCAGAGACGAACCGTGCCGAGCGCCGACGATCGGCTGCTCGGCGCGCTCTCCTGCCCGCGCCGCCAGCGCAGCAGGATGAACGTGAGGACCGCGCTCGACAGCGCGACCAGAAGGCCCCCCTCGCTCGCCCAGAGCGGCGCGCGCTCGCCCGCGGTCGACGCGCCGAAGAACGAGACCAGGATCGCGTTCCACCCCGCGTGGAGCACGACCGGCGGCCAGACGCTGCCCGTATCGAGCCGGAGCCGGGCCGCGTAATAACTTTGTGCACATAACGCCACGACGAAGAACAGCAGCGAGAGCAGCGGCGACGGGCTCGGGTTGTAGTGCCCGCTCAGGATGAGCGGCGCGTGCCAGAGCCCCCACACGACGCCGGTCACGAGCGCCGGATGGGGGACGCGCGCGTCGATGAGGCGCGGCAAGAGATAGCCACGCCAGCCGATCTCCTCCCCGAGGGCGAGCACCGACAGCATAAGCGGGCCAATCGTGCACGCGATGATGGCCCCGGCGAGCAAACGCTCCCCGGGCGTGCTGCCGGGGATGGCGAACCCGAGCGGGTGCATGCTCGGCGGATCGAGCGCGGCGATGCCCGTGCCCCACGCGAGCCCATACGCCGGGAGCGCGACCACCACCGGATAGATCAGCGCGGGGATCATGGCCCAGGCTGCGCGTCGGTCGAGCCGGAACGATACGTCGCCAAACCCCTCGCGCAGGACAAACCGCGCGACGACGGACGCGAGGCAGGGCACCCATACGAATGGGACGAAGCTCGTCGGCACCATGCCGTGCAGCGCAATGTCCACCTGGAACGGCGCGCTCGCGAGCAGGAGGATCCCGAGGTAGATCGCGATCCCTCTGCGCGCGCGCCGTACCTTGTCCGTCGCCTCCTGCACCGACGGCGAGCTTATACGGGGTCGAGCCTCTCGGATAGGGACAAGGCAAGCCGGGCGTGGTGTTCCCTCGCGGGCCGGGGCGTCGGCGTGCCGACACCTGCGCGGTATGGTGTGTTTGTCCGGCGCATCCGGACGGCCGGCCCAGGGAACCGTCGACCTAGGGAATCGGGCCAAACCCGTACGCGGCGAGGATCCGCTGCCCCTCGGAGCCCGCGATGAAATCGAGCAGCGCTTCCGCGTCGGCACGCGCGCGCGGCTTCGTGGTGACGGCAGCCCAAACTTCGGGCCTCGGCGCCCATTCTGCCTTTCCGCCATCGAGCACCTCGATCCCCGACGCACCGGGGACCTCCGTACGATAGACGATCGCCGCCGCGACCTCGCCCCGCTCGACGTAGGCGAGCACGGCCGCGACGTTCCCGCCGAGCACGACGCGCCCTTCGAGCGCCTTCCACGCTCCGAGCTTCTCCAGCGCCTCACGCGCGTAGCGCCCGGCCGGCACCGCGCCCGGCTCGCCGATCGCGATCTTCTCGCCCGGCGGCAGGGCCGTCGCGAGCGTCTGGAACGTGAGCTTGGGGCCGCCCTTGGGCCCAACCAGCACGAGCTCGTTCGTCGCCACGACCCGCGCTCGTTTGGCGTCCACGTGCCCGCCGGCCGCGAGCCTGTCGATGGGATCTTTGGCCGCGACGATCACCAGATCGACCCCGGCCCCGCCCTCGATCTGCCGCGCGAGCTCGCCCGACGCCCCGTAGGTCGCGCTCACGCGGACGCCCGCGTGCGCCGCGACGAAGCCCGCGGAGAGCTCGGGGAACACCTTCCGCAGGCTCGTCGCGGCGGCGACCGTGACCTCCCTTTCCTCGGCCGGCGTCCGTCCGCAGCCCGAGGGGGCGAGCGCGACGAGGGCGAACGCGAAGACGAACGCCCTCCGGCCTAGGGTTCGCAAAGCCCCTGCTTCCAGCGCGCGTAGGAGAGCAAAAAGAAGTTTTCGACCGCGGTCTCCATCTCCGGCGATAGCAAGAACGCGGGATGGCACGGCTCCTGGTCGCACATCTGGCTCTCCTTGCCCTTGTCGATGTGGCGCCGCGCCGGCACGAGATCCAGGAACGCGCCGGTGTCGTCCACGGTGCCGACGGCGATCTTCAGAATATACGGAAAAAGCCGGTTTTTCTCGAACGTGACGGCGGAATCGCCCGAGAGCCAATTGCCGCCCATCCCCGCGAAATGGCACGACTTGCAGGCGCCGGCCGCCGTCATCTGATCGGGCAGGTTCACCATTCCGGTGGACTCCCAATCCTTCCACTGCATGCACGCGCCGAACGCCTCGAGCGCTTCGAGCAGCGTCGTGTCGCTCACGGGGCCGCCGCCTCCGCCGCCCGCGCCTCCCGCGCCTCCTTCACCGCCCGCTCCGCCGGCGCCCGGATCTGGCTCGAACGTGGGATCTCCGAAGAGCCCGCGCTCGTCGACCTCCTTCAGCAGCCATTCCGTGATGAGGGTATCGTCCTCGACCGCGAGGGCCGGACCGGTATGCTCGCCTTTCAAGCGCAGCAGGCTGTTGTCGGGGTGGGCGATGAGCGGCTTCGGGTACCCCTCGATCTTCGCGTACGACGAGCTCTCCTCGGCGCCGAGCCAGATCGGCGCGCTGTTCGCGCCTTGCGTGTGGCAGGGCGTGCATTTGCTCGCGAAGATCGGGTAGACGTTCAGGTCGAAGAGCTCCTTCGCCGTGAAATAGTCGTCCGGCGGCCCGCCCGCGCCGGCCGCGCCGCCATTGCCGGAGGGCGTGGGCCCGAGGGTGCCGGTCGGCGGCTCCACGCAGCCATACGCCAGGATCAAGGCGAGGACGAACCCCGCGGTCGCTCGTTTCATGTCGCTCCCGCCGGGGATCATCGCCCGATCCCCGCGCGGGGGTCAACGAAAGAGGCCGAGCTGTATCGACGAACAGGGCTTGCCGTCCTCGGACACGAGGCCGGCGAACTGCTTCACGGGCGGATAAATGTACCCGAACAGGATGCACATTTCGTTGAGCCCGAGGCCGTAGTGGACCTCGACGTCCCGCGTGTTGTCGAACAGGCACGCGTGGCGGATCGCGCTGACGCCTTCGAGATCGAGCGGCGGATCGTAGCTCCGGATGTCGCTCGCGAGGTCGTAGGTGCCGTCCTCGTAGACGCGACGCACGGCGCCGTCCGTCGTCATGAAATCCACCGTGAAAGCCTGCGCGAGGTCGTGCGTGTGGGGCATGAGCGAGACGATGTTCCCGCCGAACACGGTGCACGTCGTGTCGACGCTCTCGGTCGTGTGCGGCGGGATCGAGAAGTCCGAGATCTGCATGACGAACGGCGCGACCTCCTGCGTCAGCTCGTCCGCGGGCATCGTGAAGAAATCGTACGCGAGCTCGATGCGCTGCGGCTCGTTTTTCGTGTTCAGGAAATGGATGCTCGTCGAGATCTCGCGCTGGGTATCGAGCTTGTAGCCCATTCCCTCGGGAAACTGGATGGTCTCTTCACCGACCACCTGCGTGGAGTTCGCGAACAGCACGTCGGGGATGCCCGCGCCCACATTCGAGAAGGGATCGTCCGCGCCGGGGTGGCATTCGGGATAAGGGTTCGGGCCGAGATCGGCCGCGATGGGCTTGGCGACCATGTTGGAGTGGTGCAGGCCCGGCGTCGTGTAGAGGCGGCCGCCGTGCACGATCGTGTTCGTGATCTCGGGGATGGGCCACGCGAGGCAAAACGCGACCTCCTCGCCGGGCCCGAGCGTGCGCGGCGGGGCGACGATACGGAAGCCACTCTTCGGCGGGGGCGGGAGCGCGAGATCCCGGAGGGGCTCGCCGTAGGCGACGACGTTGTCCGCGTCGAGCTGCGTGGCGGGCTCGTAACGACGCACAGGATCGACACATGCGCCGCGGAACGAGACCTCGCCGCCGTCACAGACGAGCTCACCTCCACATCCGGACGAGAGCGCAAGGGCGGCGACGAGAGGAGCGAGGATTCGGGTACGCATGGTCGCCCATGATCCCGCGGCTCGCTGTATTGATCCAGTATTTCTGCACGAACGGAACGTTCGTCGGAATGACAGAAAGGGGCGGGTCAGAAGCCGGCGTCGTGCATGGCGGCCGCGTTGATCTCGAGGGCGCGGGCGCGGCGGTCGGCGGGCGCGGGAGGCGCGGCGGCAGCGGCGGCGGAGCTCTTGCGGGCGGCGCTCACATTACGCGCGGCGGCGAGGACGCGTTGTTTTTCCTTCTCGTCGCGGACGGTCGCGGCGACCGCGTGGAGGCGCTGTTCCGCCTGGGCGAGGGCCTGCGAGGCATCGTCGTAACGGCCGGCGTTCACGTCCTGCGCGGCGGCGATCGAGATCTCCGCGGCTTCGTGCACGGCGGCGATCGTCTTGGCGCGCGCATGTTCCGTTCGCGCGACGACCGCGGGATCGTCGGTCAGATCGAAGCGGGCCACGACCTCCTGCACGCGCGGCAAACCTTGCTCCGCAGGGTCGCGGAAGTGCAGGCGCACGCTCGCGAGGGGGCGGGAGCCGGTCGCGCTCGGATCATCCACGCGCACGCGGACGGCCATTTCGCGGTGCTGGCCGCCGAACATCGCGCCGAGGGGCACGCGCATTCCGCCGCCCGCGACGGGCGTGGCACGGGCGCCCGCGACGGAGAGGATCGTGACGCCCGGCGCGGGGACGATCTCGACGACGGCGTCGGTGGCGCGGGTGCCGGCGAAAAGGCGCGTCTCCTCGGCGAGCACGTTCGCCATGTCCTCGGGCGCGGCGAGGTGATGCATGCGGCCGCTCGATCGAACGGCGAGCGTGTTCAAGGTGCGCTCGTCGTAGTCGAGGCCGACGCCGAGGGCCGTGACCTGGATACCGCGCTCGGCGCCGGTCTCGGCGATCGCGCCGAGCAATTCGGGCGAGGTGGGGCCGACGGTGGCGACGCCGTCGGAGACGACGACGACGCGGCGAACGGGGTGCGAGGCGGGCGCGGCGGCGACGCGCAGCTCGGCGAGGCGCAGGCCGTCGAAGAGGTTTGTCCCGCCTGCTGCGCTGAGGTGATCGATCACGGCGTGCATGGTCCTGCGCGTCGCGGGATCGAGGGGGAAGGGCGCGATGCGGTCCTCGGCGGTGTCCGAGAAGGCCTGGATGGAGACGATGTCGCCGTCGGGCAGGCTGTCGACCATGCGGTGGGCGGCGGCGCGGGCGTGTTCGATCTTCGCGCCGGACATGGAGCCGGAGGTATCGATGACGAGCGCGAGGGCGCTTTTCGCGCGGGCGATCTTGGCGCCCGTGGGGACGTCGACCCACACGCCGAGCAAGGTCTCGCGCTGGCTGCGGAGGATGAAATCACTCGCGGGGGCAGCGCCGATCCACGTGGCATTTTCGCGGGGCGCGTCGCTCGTGGGGTTTATCGCGGCGTCACTTCCGGAGGCCACGACGAGGGTCGCGCGATCGGTTGTCTTGGGTGCGGCGGAGGCGCGTTCGTCCGTGTTCGTAGGATTCGCGGCGGGGGCGTGGGGGGCGGCAGCGGCGCACCCGGCGAGCAGGGTGGCCGTGAACAAAGCGATGACCTTCGGTAGCATCGTCGGCTCCTCGTTGGCGGCGCGCATCGCGGGAGTGGCCAGCTCCCCGGCGCGGCGGCCCGACCTCTTACGGACGAGAGCGGCGAACGATCTTCCGGACGTGAAGAAGTTTTCGCTGGGCGCGGGGGGCCGCCTTCGCCGCGCGTCCAAGGAGCGCGAGCGCGACGAGCCCGAAGGCCGCCGGAAGCCCCGGGGATTCGTCCCGTCCGCCGAGGCCACACGAGCATCCCTCCCCTGCCCCGGGATCACGTCCGCCGCCGCTTCCGTTTCCGCTCCCGCTCCCGCTTCCGCTTCCGCTCCCGCTCCCGCTTCCGCCGCCGCTTCCGCCTCCGCCGCCGAAATCGATCCCGACCTCCGCTTTCGAGACGACAAACGGCGGCGACGCACCCTCGGATTCATAGATCGCGAGCAATTCCTGCCCGCTCGAATCCGTGACGTTTGCCTCGGCGAGATGCTCGACGTATTTGCGCGTGATCGGCTGATAAAGAACCCGCGCGAACAGGGTCGTTTTTCCCGACACCCCCACCGGCGCCGTCACGGTGAACGTCGCCTCGTCCCAGGAGCGCACGCCACCCGCGCCGTCCCCATAATCGATCTCGCCGCTCGGTCGTGTCGTGGTCGTCGGGACGAACCCCTTGGGCGGGATCCTCGTATCCGACAGGATCATGTCGTGCCGCGCGAGATTCTCCCCCGGCTCGGCCGCGGTTCCATTCCAGCGACCATGCTGCGCGCGGTACACCCGCGTCGGCGGGGACGCCTCGATCTCGCCTTTCGCCGCGTCGTATCCGCCCACGAAAAAGGTCTCCTCGCCGATCGCGTCGACGAGCCCGAGCGCGATCCACGCGCGGCGGCCCTCGGCATATCCCGTCGGGAATTTGTGGCCGCTCAGGTTGTCCACGCGCACCGTGACCGCGAATGGCTCGCCAGGCAGGGCCGCGGCGGGCACGTTCGTGATTTCGATCTTCGCGGCGTTGGCGAGCGTCTCCTCCGTGCGCGCGAGGGCCAGCGCGAACGCGTCCGGGAATGCCGCGGCCCGCGCGGGGTCCTTCGCCATGACGGCGCGAATGCCGAAGAGGTTGCCGCCGGCGAAAACGTGATCCCGTGGATCCGGGCGGAGCGGCGCGACGGGGGCAGTCGCGACGGGGAATTGTCCGGATTTGCGGCGGGTATGGCAATCGACGCAGCTCTGCCCGCCCGGCAAGGCATAGGCGCTCTGCGCCCATTCTTCGTACGTCGTGTCGAGCGGAAACGCAATCGCCGTCTCGACGCCGTCCGCGTCGCGCAGCCTCCTGCCGGGGTTCGTCACCTGATGACATTGACCGCAAAATGCCGAGCTCGAGAGCGCGCCGTCCTCGGCCGTGCCGTGCACCTGCGCCACGCTGTCGGCATACGGGCCCCGTTTGGCGAGGTCGTCGTCGTAGACGATCTGCGCGTCCCCGCGGTGATACGGCGCCTCAGGCGGGCCCGACGTCACGGCGCGGTGGCAGGTGTCGCAGCCGACGCCTTGCATGTCGACGGCGTCGAACGCGCTCCCGTCCGGCGGGCTCGCGTGGCCGCGGACGAACGCGATGGGGGAATGGCAACGCAAGCAAAACGTGCCCACGCCGGGTTCGTCCTGGTTCGCGATCACCAGCGCGGCACGAAAGACGGGATCCCGCGCAGCATTTCCCATCATGGTCCCGGCCCACCCGTCGTGCGGGAGGTAGGTGCGGTCTCCGTCGTGACCACCGCCGTGGCATAACGCGCAGCCGTCGGCCCCCTCGAACTGGCTGCCCTGGCCGAGCTCCCCGGGTTTCGTGCCCGCGAGGTCCTCGAAGCCGGCGGCCGCGGAGGCGGGGATCACGAGGGGTGTGAGGGCGGCAAACACGAAACGGGCGAGCCCTCGAAGGGACGGCATGCCCGCTATGTAGCACGGGTGCCGCTTGTGATAACGTCGGCCCTCATGCGTCACGCCCGCTCCACCTCGTATGTCTTGCTGTCCATCTTCACGCTCGCAGCATCGATCGTCGGGGTCGCGACCACGGAGTCGGGGTGCGCGAGCGCGACGCCGTGCGAGATCAACAGCGACTGCATCGAGGGCGCGTGCATCGACGGCGAGTGCAAGCGCGAGTGCGCCGACTCCGAGCGCGACTGCCAGCCCGGATACCTGTGCCATTCCGGCCAGTGTTTGCCCGACGACGGCTGGGGCGGCGGCGGACCCGGCTCCGGCGGCATCGGCGGCGCGGGCGGCACGGGTGGCATGGGCGGCGCCGGCGGAATGGGCGGCGCGAGCTCGAGCGCTTCGTCGAGCTCGAGTTCGTCGTCGAGCAGCAGCGCCTCGTCGAGCAGCGCTTCGAGCGGATCCGGGGGCTCGGGCGGCGGGCCGACGAAGGGCGAGCTCGATCTCTGCGCGGCCGACGGGGAATGCGAGACGGGGCTCACGTGCGAGCCGATGTGGAAAAACGGGCCGAAGCGCTGCACGCGGAGCTGCATCGCGGACGGCGGTTGCCCGAGCGGGATGCGCTGCAGCGCGGTGGGCGCCGAGAAATACTGCACGACGAGCGACGTCGGAAAGACGTGCGCGAACGCCGCGGCCTGCAATTTCGGCTGCCTCGAAGGTCCGGGGTATTGCACGGTGGCCTGCGCGACGGGATCGGATTGCCCGAACGGCTACGGGTGCATGGCCGTCGGCAACCCTCCCACGAAGGTCTGCGTGAAGGCCGAGGCCCTCTGCGAGTCCGGAAACACCGCCGCGTGTATCGTGCCTGCCGCGTGTGACACGAATTCGCTGCTCGTCGGGGCCTGCACGCTCGCCTGCACGACGAACGCCGATTGCCCGCAGCGGGCCTCGCTCCTCGCGCCCTGGACCTGCTCGAACGGGCTCTGCAAGCGGCCGCCGGACGTGTACGGCCCGCTCCCCGGCGGCAGCGCGCCCACCGAATGGCATTGTGATCCGTTCGGCAACCCCGTGAACCTCTGCAATGACGCCCAGCACATGAACTTCCAGCAGTTCTCGATCCCGCCGGCGCCGGCGGTGAACTGCGCCTCGTCCGTCACGTTCCAGGGCCAGGCCGGCGACGCGTGCGTGGATTCGTGCCGGTATCAGGGCGCTTGCCCCTTTGGTTTTTCCTGTACGGCCGTCGGCAACATCCAGGGCGGGCGTATTGGTCTCTGCCTGCCCACGGGCGGGGGCGAGGTGGGCGCGGCCTGCGCGAACGACACGCAATGCGCGTTCGGTTATTGCAGTAACGGCACATGCAGCCGCGATTGCACGGCCGACGGGGTCTGTCCGAATGGAACGACGTGCACCGCCGCCGGCGGGCCCTCGCCGAACGTGGAGGGGATGCCGTTCCGGAAGTGTCTCTGAGATCCTGGGACGCGAAACCTTTGGAGCCCCAACCGATCAGAGCGTGTCGCGCGCGTCCGGATCGAGCCTGCGGATCGCTTCGCGGATCACGTCCGGGATGGGGGCAGGCCGGTTCGTGCTCGGGGCGAGCAGCACCACGACCGCGCTGCCGGTGGCGACGACGGCCTGCTGGGACGTCGAGGTCACGCGGTAGTCCATGGTCAGGCTCGTGCGGCCGAGGCGGGTCGTCTTGCCTTCGACGCGCACCGTGTCGGGCCAGAAGACGGGGCGAAGAAAGTCGAGGGAGGTCGACGCAAGCACGGGCTTCTGCGGCGCGCCGGTCGAGAGGTCGAGGCCGATCAGGCGCAAGTAGGCGAGCCGCGTCTCTTCGAGCCAGCCGAAGTAGCGCGTGTTGTTGACGTGCCCGAGCGCGTCGATGTCGCCCCAGAGCACGGTGATCTCCTGACAGACGGAGAAACGCGCGCCCACGGGAGCGGGAGGCGGCGCGTAGGTGGTGGGGCTCCGCCCGATGGGCCTTTCGAAGCGATCGGAAGAAGACAAGGCGCACCTCGTGGATCTGATGCCGGGCTCGCCTGCCGCCGCGAAGGCGGAAGGTGCGCCTGCATGGCAGGGTGGCTGTGTAGTTTCCGCGGCGTCAAGCCTGTGGCATGCTCGGCCCGAGGGAGAGCGAGGACCAATGCTCGGACGACGTCGCTGGATCGGGACCGTGGCCGGCCTTTGTTTGCTGTCGGCGCTTGGGGTGGGTTGCGGCAAAAAGGAGGGCGCGGGCGTGGGCCCGGAGCCTGCTTCGAACGAGTGGAAGGTGGGCGCCTACCTCAGCCTCTCCGGCGCCGAGACGCAGTTCGGCAAGGACACGCAAGAGGGCACCGAGCTCGCGGTCGAGGAGATCAACGCGAAGGGCGGCGTGAAGGGCAAGAAGGTCCGCGTGCTCTTCGAGGACGACAAGTCGAACCCGCAGGAGGCCTCGAACAAGGTCCTGCAGCTCATCAACCGCGACAAGGTCGTCGCGCTGCTCGGCGAGGTCGCGTCGTCGCGCTCGAAGGCCGCCGGCATCGTGGCGAACAAGAACAAGATCCCGATGATCTCGCCCTCGTCGACGAACCCGGACGTGACGAAGGTCGGTCCGTTCGTCTTCCGCGTCTGCTTCACGGACGACGTGCAGGGCCAGATGGGCGCGCGGTTCGTCAAGAACAAGCTGAACAAGAACAAGTTCGCGGTGCTCTACGCCTCGGACGACCTTTACTCGTCGGGGCTCGCGAACGAGTTCAAGAACGAGGCGAAGAAGCTCGGCATGACCATCGTCGCGGAGAAGAGCTTCCTCAAGAGCGAGACGAACTTCACGACGTACCTGAACGAGATCAAGAGCGCCGAGCCCGAGGTGATCTACGCGCCGGTCTACTACAACGCGATGGTGCCGATCGCGCGGCAGGCGAAGGCCGCGGGGATCCCGGGGAACATGTTCGTCGGCGGCGACGGCTGGCACTCGGACTCGCTCGTGACCGACGCGGGCGAGGAGATGGAGGGCGCGTACTTCACGAACCACTTCTCTCCCGACATGCCCTCGCCGAACTCGCAGGCGTTCGTGAAGAAGTACGCGGAGAAGTTCAAGCGCGAGCCGAGCGCGCTCGCGGCGCAAGGCTACGACTCGGCGATGCTGCTCTTCGACGCGATGGGCCGCGCGAAGACGGATACGCCCGAGGGGATCCGCGACGCGATCGCCGAGACGAAGAACTTCCAGGGCGCGACGGGCGCGATCACCATCGACGCCGAGCGCAACGCCGAGAAGCCCATCGTGATCGTGCAGATCAAGGGCAAGAAGTTCACGTACTTCGATACGGTGACGGCGAAGTAATCGAATGCGAGCGCGCGAAAGGGTCGTCGGCGTCGGCGGCCCTTTCCTCGATGCGCATTGAATTCACCGCGCCACGGCGAGCTCACGCGCAGCGGCCCCGGCCGCCTCGGCCTCGGCGAGGGCCTCTTCCTCGGCGCGCGTGTCGCGATCGTTCGTGGCTTCGAGGGGTTTGTCCTCGGCCGTGCGTTCGAGCGCGGCGAGCGCCCCGGGCGCGACCGTCTCCATCCAGCGCCGCATCGGCGCGTACGTGCGGAGCTCCCGCTTGAGGCGCGGGATCTCGCCCGCGCCGGCGATCTCCGGGTTCGTCGCGGCACGCACGGCGTCGGCGAGCAGCTCGTCGCGCGCGAAGAGCGGCAGATCGAGGCCGGCCCGCGTGGCGAGATCCGCGGCGGCCTTCAGATCCCCCTGCCGGACGCGCGAGACGAGCCGCACGCGGAAGAGGGCGCGGCTCTTGAAAGGGTAGGCCGGAGGCAAGGAGGCGAGCTCGGCTTCGGCCTCCGCGTGTCGATCCATGGCCGCGAGGAGGAAGGCGCGCTCGCTGATCAGATCGGGCAGGAGGATGTCGGAGGCCGAGATGCGCACGGTGTACTGCGTGAGCCGCGCGAGGCCCCGATCGCAGAGGTCGAGGGCCAAACGGAGATCACTTTTCTTCTCGGCGACGAGCGCGAGCGCGAGATCGGCCTGCGCGGCGAGGATCGAGAGGCGGCTCGACGAGAGGCGCACGAGCGCCGCGCCGCCCGCGGCGAGATCCCCCTTCGCGACGAGGTTCAGCGCGGCGAACAGATCCTTCGACTCCTTGCGCGCCCGGAAGAACCAGTAAACACGGCCGCCGGCGAGCGCGGCGAAGACCGCAAGGCAGAGCAGGCCGATGGGCAGGGTCGGATCTATCGGCTCTCCGTACAATTCTTCAAACCCGCCGTCGCTCTCCGCGCCCGAGGGCGAGAGCATCTGGTAGACGGTGACGGAGAGGGCCACGAGCAGGGCCCACAACACGAGGATCCGGCCGGCCTTTCGCCGGTTCTTCGCAGGCGCGTCCTTCGCGGCCGCCTTGCGCGCCTCCGCGACGGCCACCTTCGCCGCCTCGGTGGCCTCGGCCGCGGGCAGCTCGCCGGTCTTGTCGGGCCGCGCGCCGGAGACCTCGACGAAGGGCGCGGCCTCGGGCACGACCTGCGCGATCCAGTCGGCGAGCGGCGGCTCCTCGCTGTCGGCGTCGCGCTTGGCGCCCTTGCGATACACGCTCGTCGCGGTCGTCTCGAGCATGCGCTGGAAGGCGCGGACGATCGTGCGCTCGCGGCGATCGGTGGCGTCGAAGAGCAGCTCGTGGTGCGTGACGAGGTGCTCGCGCAAGGCGTCGCGATCGCCCGATCGCTCGAGCAGGATCGCCTCGGCGAGGGCAGCACGACCGAGCCCTTGTGGCAGGGCGTTGGGGCTCATTCGCACGGCCTCGATGTCCTCGCGCGCGCCCGCGCGATCGCCGCTCGCCGCGCGCAAGAAGGCGCGGGTGGCGCGCGCGTTCACGGTGTGCGTCCGGGTTTGCTCGCGGTAGAGGACGCCGAGCGGGGTCGTGATGCTTCGATCGAGGTGCGCGATCGCCGTGGGGATGTCGCCCCTGCGCATGCCGATGAGGCCGCGCTGCACGGCGGCGACGCAGGCGATGAGGGGATGGGGGCGGCCCTGCTCGGCGAGATCGAGGTGCGCCTCGGCCTCGGCGAAGCGGCCGCGGTTGATGAGGTCGAACGAGGTGTTGACCACTTGCACGCCCGCGCCGATCCGGCGCCCCAGGTAGCCGAGGACGACGAACGCACCGCCGATCAGGGCGCAGAACGCGCCGAGGATCGGAATGCCCGCGCTCGTACCGAAGAGCGCGAACATGCCGAGGCCGCAGAGGCCCACGAGCAGGCAGATCCCTCCCGTGACGACGAGCGTCGTGTGGTAGCGATGCGTCGCGTGGCGGGGCACGTTCTTCGGGGCAGGTGCGCTCATCGTGGTGTTCGGGCGTTTCGCGGCCCTCCCCGCGGCGCACCTTCGGCCCCATCCTAAGCCGACATGGGCCCCGCGATGTTGACGATCCTCGACGGACCGATGGGAACCGAGCTCGCCGCGCGCGGCGTCCCCACGCCCGCGCCGCTCTGGAGCGCGCTTGCGCTCGAGCGCGCGCCCGAGGTCGTGTCCGCGATCCACCGCGACTACGCAGCCACGGGCGCGACGGTGCACACGGCGAACACGTTCCGGACCAAGCGGAGGAGCGCAGGCGAGCGCTGGGAGGTGCTCGCGCGGAGGGCGGTCGCGCTCGCGCGCGAGGCCGTGCCGCCGGAGCATCGAATCGCGGGGAGCGTGGCGCCACTCGAAGATTGTTATCGGCCGGATCTGTCGCCGAAAAACCCCCGACCGGAGCACCGTGAGCTTTGCGAAGTGCTCGCGGATGCGGGGGTGGATCTGATCCTCTGCGAGACGTTCCCGCACGTCGGCGAGGCGCTCGTGGCGGTGGAGGAAGCCTTGCGGACGGGTTTGCCCGTGTGGGCGGCGTTCACCGCGGGACCGGACGCGGATTTGCTTACGCCGGCGGAGGTCCTCGCGGGCGCGCGCGAGGCGGCGGCGCGGGGGGCGAGCGCCGTTTTGATCAATTGCACGAAGGCGACGCGAACCCGGCCGTTCGTGGAAAAACTCGCGCAGGTGGGGATTCCATTCGGCGTATATGCGAATGCAGGCGCCGCGGAGGAGGGCATTGGCTGGGGGGAGGCCACGCGCGGGGCGGAGCTTTATGCGGAGCTCGCGGAGGCGTGGATCCGGGCGGGCGCGACGATCCTCGGCGGATGCTGCGGGACGGGCCCGCTCCACGTGCGGGCGCTCGCGGAGCGGGCTCGATCGAGAGGCTGAGCGTCAGACCCGTTCGAGGATCGTGGCGATGCCCTGGCCGCCGCCGATGCACAGCGTGACGAGCGCGGTCTGTTCGCCGCGGCGCTCGAGCTCGTCGAGGGCGGTGCCGAGCAGCATCGCGCCCGTCGCGCCGAGCGGATGGCCGAGCGCGATGGAGCCGCCGTTCACGTTCACGCGATCCGGATCGATCCCGAGCGCGCGCGTCGTTTGCAGCACGACGCCCGCGAAGGCCTCGTTGATCTCCCACAGGTCGATGTCACGCGCCTCCATCCCCGCGAACCGCAGCGCCTTCAGGCTCGCCGGCGCGGGCGCCGTGAGCATGATCAAGGGCTCGGTGCCGACGGTCGCCGTCGCCAGGATCTTCGCGCGCGGCTTGATGCCCTTCGCCTTGACGTACCGCTCCGAGGCGAGCACCACCGCGGCCGCCC
This sequence comes from Polyangium sp. 6x1, assembly GCF_029946515.1. GTDB lineage: Bacteria > Myxococcota_A > Polyangia > Polyangiales > Polyangiaceae > Polyangium. Next base: position 9,689 of record NZ_JARZHH010000031.1, on the reverse strand, counting down.
CGTCGACGATGCCGCTCGAATTGCCGGCCGTGTGGAAGTGCCGGATCTCCTTCGCGTGCGGGTACGCCGCGAGCGCGATCTGATCGAGCGTCTCACCGTTCGGGCTGGCGACCGCCTTGCCGAGCGCGACGAACGAGGGCTCGAGCGCGGCGAGCCCCTCGGCCGTCGTGTTCGGCCGAGGAAACTCGTCCTGCGTGAGCAGCGCCGCGCCCGTGACGGGATCCGTCACCGGGACGAGCGATCGCGCGAAGCGCTTGTCCTCGAGGGCGCGCGCCGCGTTCTTTTGCGAGCGCAGCGCCACGGCGTCGATCTCCTCGCGCGTGAAACCTTCGAGCGTGGCGATCAGGTCGGCGCTGATGCCTTGCGGGACCTGGAAGACACGCTCGCGGAGGCGCGTGTTGCCGCCGTCCTGGCCGCCGCCGTCGGAGCCCATGGGGACGCGCGACATGCTCTCCACGCCGCCGGTGACGACGAAGTCCATCGCGCCCGAGCCGACCGCCATGGCGCCAAAGTTGACCGCCTGCAGGCCCGAGCCGCAGAAGCGGTTCAGCGACACGCCCGGCACCTCGTCGGGATAGCCCGCCGCGAGCACCGCGTTGCGGGCGAGGTTCGCGCCTTGCTCGCCGACCTGCGAGACGATCCCCGCCATCACGTCGTCCACCTCGCGCGGATCGAAGCCTCCGCGCGCAGGGAGCGCCCGGAGCACCTGCGCGAAGAGCTCCTGCGGGTGAACGCCCGAGAGCGCCCCCTTCCCAGCCTTGCCGCGCCCTCGCGGCGTCCGTGCGGCGTCGATGATGTAGCTCGTTCCCATGAGGTCGCTCCCTTCGTATGACGACACTCATATGATGATCATCATGCGAACTGTCAAGCGGTGGACCTCCGGGCGGGTGCTCGTTTCGTGTCCGGTCGGGTTGACATGATGCATGTCATATGACATGCATCATTCATGAAGAAGGAGCCCGTCTCCAAGGCCGAGCGCTGGGAGCGCACGCATGAAACGCTGCGGGACACGGCGGCGCGCCTCCTGCGCACGCGCGGCCTGCGGCTCCCGTCGGTGGCCGACGTCATGAAGGGCGCAAAGCTCACGGTCGGCGGCTTTTACGGGCACTGGGAGAGCAAGGAGGCGCTCTTCGAGGAGGTCCTGCGCGAAGCGCTCCGGAGCAACTGGTCCGAGCTCGTGCGAACGGCGCGCGGGGAGTCGGCGAAGGAGCGGCTGACGTGGATCCTGCGCCGCTACCTCTCCCGCTCGCACCGCGACAACCCCGAAGCCGGCTGTCCGCTGCCCGCCTCGATCAGCGACATCTCCGTGCTCGGCGCGCCCTACCAGAAGGCGTTCGCCGAGGAGATCGAGTCGCTCGCCGCGGAGCTCGGCGAGGTCGCCGGGCCGATCGGCGGCAAGCAGCTCGCGCTCGGGCTCTTCGCGTTGATGGTCGGCGGGCTGAGCCTCGCCCGCGCCACGGAGGGGACACCGATCTCGGACGCCATTCTCGCGGCGAGCCGCGCGCTCGCCTACGCCGCCCTCGATCGCGCCGAGCAAAAAGCCTCGGAGAAGGACGAACCATGACGACGACCGAAGAGACGCCCTGGATGAAGAAGATGCGCGCGATCCTGAAAGGCGCCGAGCCGCCGCCGATCGCCAAGCTGATCGGCTTCGAGCTCGTCGACGTCGGCGCGGGCTCCGCGGTCTTCACGCTGGTCGGAGATCCGAGCCGTCACGCGAACCCCATGGGCACGATGCACGGCGGCGTGCTCGTGGATCTCGGCGACGCCGCGATGGGCTTCGCCATGGCGAGCACGCTCGCGGAGGGCGAGAGCTTCACGACGGTGGAGCTCAAAGCGAATTATTTCAAACCCGTATGGAAGGCCCGCTTGCGCGCCGAGGCGCGGATGGTGAAGCGGTCGCGATCGCTCGGGTACATCGAGTGCGACATCGTCGACGAGGAGAAAGCGCTCGTGTGCAAGCTGGCGAGCACCTGCATGGTGCTACGAGGCGAAGCGGCCGCGGGGCGCTGAGCCGATCGCCTCGCCGAACGTCTATTGGCAGCCGATGCGGGTCGTCGCGAGGGCGACGTCGTCGAACCACAGGTTCATGTCCTGCCCGGCATAACTCTCCCATCCGAGCTTCAGGTCGGTGAGCTTCGGCTTCCAGCCGGGCTTTTGCGTGAGCCACTGCTGATCCACGTCGGGCGTCGGCGTGCCGTCGATGACGAGGCCGGAGACTTCGCTGCCGTCGACCCAGGTGCGGATCGCGCCCGCGGCGCCGTCGACCTGGAACTCGATGCAGCGCCATTGATCCGCGGAGAGCACGACGCTCATCGCGATGCCCGCGGGGCTCAACGAGGGCAAGGTGGCGTCGTCGGATTCGCGGTTCCACATGAGGATCTTGCTCTGGCCGCCCATGCGGAGATCCTTCGGGCCGTCGTTCTCGTCGCGCATGGCCATGAACGTCGTGTGGCCGTCGCCCTGCGCCGCCGACATGCGCATGTAGAAGCGGCCATAGACCACGTCGCCGAGCTCGGCGAACGCCGCCGCGTGCGAGAGGAAGACGTGATTGCAATAGCCGCCCTTGCCGGTCACGAGCACGGAGTTCTTTCCGCTGTGCGCCTGGGTCGCGTCGACGGCGGCCGTGCCCGTGCCCATGCAGTTCGGCATGACAATCGTCCAGCGCGCGGGGTCCGGCGCCTGACCGGCCGTGGCGCTCTCGAAATCGTCGCAAAGGGGGAGATTCGAGCAATCGAATGCGGCGCCGCCTGCGCCACCGGCGCCGGCGGCGCCGCCCGTGCCGCCCGCTCCGCCGGCCGGGGTGCCCGAGGTCGACATACCACCCGCCCCGCCCTGCCCTCCGCTGCCGCCGCCCTGCCCGCCGCTCCCACCCGGGCCACCAACACCGCCCGCGCCGCCGTTTCCACCTGCCCCTTCATCGCAGGCGACGAGCGGGACGGTGAGGACGAGGACCCAAAGTACGTGAGGAAGCATCGTTCGTAGGTTCATTGAGGCTGCCTACCAGGGTTTCCCCGTGCATGCGAGACGGCTGAAGACACTGAACGTTTGTTTATTGCCAACCCTCGGACCGTCGTTTACCTTGGCCGCGCTTGATCGGCGAGACCCTGGGCAAGACGTACAAGCTCATTTCCCTGCTCGGGCGAGGCGGGATGGGCGCCGTGTATGAAGCCGCGCACACCGAGACGGGTGCGCGGGTCGCCGTGAAGGTGCTCCATCACCACCTCGCCGAGGGCGAAGGGCTGCGGCGCTTTCGTCGGGAAGCGCAGGCCGTCGCGCGGGTTCAGAGCCCGCACATCGTCCGTATTCTCGATACCGGGACCGACGCGTCGAGCGGAAACCTCTATCTCGTCACGGAGCTGCTCGAAGGCGAGGATCTGCAGCGCCTCATCGACCGGATCGGCACGCTGTCGCTGCGCGGCGCCCTCGGTATCGCGAGCCAGGTGCTCCAAGGGCTCGCCGCCGCCCACGCGGCGCGCGTCGTGCACCGCGACATCAAACCGGCGAATCTCTTTCTCGCCCGCGGACCCAATGGCGCGCTGACGGTAAAAATCCTCGATTTCGGGATCGCAAAGGTCCGCAGCGAGCCCCTCGGCCTCGCGCAGACGACCGACCTGACGGTCACGGGGAATCTGCTCGGATCGCCGCTCTACATGTCGCCGGAGCAGGTGCAGAACAGCCGCGACGTCGATCATCGGACCGATCTGTGGTCGCTCGGGTGCGTGCTGTACGCGGCGCTCGCCGGGAGAGCGCCGCATCAGCACCTTTCGTCGATCGGGCAGCTCCTCGTGGCCATTTGCGTGACGCCGGCGAGGTCGCTCGTGGAGGTCGCGCCGTGGGTGCCCGCCGACGTGGCCGAGGTCGTCGAGCGCGCGCTCGCGATCCCGGCGGAATCGCGGCCCCAGAGCGCCGAGGCGATGCTGTCGGAGCTCGCGAAATTCGTTTCGCCCGGGGAGACGCTCCGGGAGGATTTGCTCGCGACCGGCGACAGGTCGCGTCCGCTGGCGAGCACGCCGCCGAGCCCGCCTTCGTCGATGTCGACGTCTCGGTCGACGCTCGGGGCTCCGGGTCGCCTGGCGGCGCCCTGCGCCCCGAACCCCGGGTTCGTCGCGCCGCCGTCCTCGGAGCGGCCCCTGCGCGGCGACGAGCCGACGGCGCTCGCGGGATCCATCACGGAGGTTGCGCCCTCGGAGGGCCCGCGGCCCTCCGCACGCTCGGCGGTGCCGATGCGCGTGGGAAGCCGGCACGTGACCGTGGATCCGCGTCGATTCCTGGGGACGCAGAGCGAGCTGTGGACGTTTTCCCTCGACGTGCACACGCATCTTTCGAGCTTGATCGCGCGGATCTGGAAGGCCTTGCGCCGCGCGGGCGCGAAGGTGCCTCCGATGTCGTACGGGGCCGAATGGGTCCTGTTCGAGCCGCGGACGAAGCGGTTCGTCGAAGATGACAAGCGCGAGGGCGGAGAACGTTTGTCCCTGGAAGCAGCGGGGATCCGGCCGGGTGCGGTGCTCTGGGTGGTGACGCCCGAGGAGCGCGGGACGGCGTGATCAGGAGGCGCGTGAGCCCGGCGCGCCCCGGCCCTCCCGCTCCGTGATCGCCTTGCCCCAGGGATGCTTCGCGACGAGCGCGCGCCCCTTCTCCCGGAGCGCGCTCGAAAGCCTTCCGCGGCTCGCCGCCGTGAAGGCCGAGGCGAGCTCCTCGGCGCTCGCGAACCGCTTTTCAGGCTGTTTCGCGAGCGCAATGGCGAGGACGAGGTCCACGTCGCGCGGGAGGTTCGGCGCGATCTCCGAGGCGCGCGCCGGCGTCTTGTAGACGATCTCGAACAGGATCTGCGGCGTGTCCGTCCCCGAGAACGGCGGCCTCCCGGTGAGCGCGCGATACGCCACGGCGCCAAGGGAAAAAAGATCGCTCCGCACGTCCGCTTCGATCCCCTGCGCCTGCTCGGGCGACATGTACCCCGGGGTGCCGACGACCGCGGCCTGCGTCAGCGTGCCCTTCGAGCCCTGGAGCTTCGAGACGCCGAAATCGAGGATCTTCCAGGTCGGCGCGCCCCCCGCCTGCTGCGCGAGGAAGAGGTTCTGCGGCTTCAGATCGCGATGCACGATCGACGCGGCGTGCGCCGCCGAGAGGCCACGGGCGACCTGCTCGAGCAGCTCCGCGACACGCGCGAGATCGAGCTGTTTTTCCTGGCGCAACTGGTACGCGAGGTCCTTGCCTTCGAGCAGCTCCATCACGATGAACGGCGCGCCGTCGACCATCGCGCCGACCTCGAAGATGCTGACCACGTGCGGCGATTCGAGCCGCCGCGAGATCTCGCCCTCGCGCAGGAATCGCTCGACGAGCGCGGGGTTTTCGAGCCCCGCGGCCGAGAGCAGCTTCACGGCCGCGCGCGCGCCCGTCTCCACGTGCGCCGCCGCGTAGACCTCGCCCATCGCGCCGCGGCCGATCACCTCGGCGAGGCAATATCCGCCCGCGATCGCGCCCGTGTAGCGACCTTCGAGGCCCGCGCCGGCGCGGAGCGCGCGTTCGAGGAAGAGGTGCGCCTCGTCGAGCTGCGCCTCGCGCTGGGCCGCGAGCCGGCTCGCCTCCGCCGAGCGCTTCATCGCCTGGAGCATCGCAGCGCGGCTCGCGCGCGTCTGCCACGCCGTGATCACGAGGACGCTCGGAACGTAGAACGTCATGAACATGCGCACGCTCGGGACCGCGTCGCTCGCCCGGAAGAGCCCCACGTCGGGCACGAGGCCCGTCCCGACGGCGAGCGCGAGCAGGAAGTAGAGCGCCATCGTCGCGGCCGCGGCGGCGTACATGAAGCGGGCGTCGTCGCTCATCCCGAAGACGCCGAACGCCAGCGTGATGAGCAGCGGCGCCGGGGAAAAGACGCCGATGTAGTAGATCGTCATGGGCATCATGACGACGCACGCGCAGACGAAGATGCGCAGGACACGGCGCGTGTAGCGCGACTCGTCCCGCGCGCGCCGCCAAACCCACAAGCCGACAAAGCCCATCAGGACGAGCGCGGCGCAAAACGGCCATCGCAGCGGCGTGCCGGGCACGAGCGGCTGCGTGACGATGCCGATGAGGCACAGGACCGCGATGACGCGGCCGAACGCACTCACCCGCGCCGCCTCCGCCGTGTGCAGCGCCTCGGTCATCGTGTGGCCGGCCGCGACCGAGGGCGCCGCCGAGATGCGCCCCGTCGCCGAGATACGCCCCGTCGCCGAGATGCGCCCCGTCCGCGCGGAGGGAGGCGGCAAGGAGAGGCGCGACGACGGCGGCAAGGAGACACGCGGCGGCAGCGGAGTCGCGCGGCGCACGCCCGCCATGGACGGCGTCTCGGCCAGCGTGGGCTCCTCGCTCGTCGAGCTCGCGTGGTCGAGCAGCTTCGGCCCGAGCGGAATGGGATCGTCGGCCGATGAGGCGGGCGGCGCGTCTGTCACCGGCGGGAGCGCTGCCTCTTCGGCGACCGCCCCTTCCGTCGTTGCCCGTCCCGAAGGCCGCATGCCTCGATGCTACGAAAAAAACGTCCGGGGCGCGCGGTGCTCGGTCGTGGGGGTCGTGCTACCGCTGTCCCGCGTGAGTAAGCCCCGCGATATCGTCGTCGCCACGCACGGCCACTGCTTCGACGGGATGGCGAGCGCCGCCGTGTTCACGCACCTCGTGCGCTCTCTCTCGCCCGGTCAGCCGCTCTCGTTCCGGTACCGCTCGTGCGGCTACGGCCCGGGCATGGCGACGATCCCGGAAGGGTGGCTCGACGGCGACGAGAACGCGATCCTGGATTTCCGCTACACGAAGAGCGCGCGTCTCTCCTGGTACTTCGATCACCACATCACGGCGTTCGGCTCGGCCGCGGAGGAGCGCGAGGCGCTCGCCTCGGGCGACGCGACCCATCGCGTGTTTTACGAGCCCACCTACGGCTCGTGCACCAAGCTCATCGCCGACGTGGCGAGCGATCGGTTCGGCATCCGGAGCGAGGCGCTCGCGCCGCTCGTCGCCTGGGCCGACATCATCGACGCGGCCCGCTTTCCCTCGGCCGAGGCGGCGGTCGATCGCAACGAGCCCGTGCTCAAGCTGGCGTCGGTCGTCGAGCACCACGGCGATGGGCCGTTCCTCAAGGACCTCGTGCCGCGGCTCGTCGAACGGCCGCTCGAGGAGGTGGCGCGCGGCGCGGACATCGCCGAGCTCTTCCGGCCGCTCGGCGCGGCGCGCGAGACGTTCATCCGCCGCGTGAAGCAGGTCGGCACGAGGATGGGCCGCGTGGTGTTCGTGGACCTCAGCGACGCGCCGATCGACGCGGCCGCGAAGTTCGTCACGTACGCGCTGTTCCCGGACGCCATGTACTCGGTGACGCTCACCCGCCAGAAGCAGCACTGCAAGATCTCGGTCGGGTACAACCCCTGGTGCGGCAAGGAGCGGCTGCACGACATCGCCGCGATCTGCCGGCGCTACGACGGCGGCGGGCATCCGGTCGTGGGGGCGGCGTCGTTCCCGCTGTCGGAGCTCGCGCGGGCGCGGACCGTAGCGCTCTCGATCGCGCGGGAGCTCGACACGTGAAGTCGCGCGGCGTCGGGGCCTTGCGGCGCGGGGAGGGACGGCCCCCGCTCGTGTACGGGCACCGCGGCGTGCGCGGGGCGCGGCCGGAGAACACGCTCGCGGCGTTCGAGCTCGCCGCCGCAGAAGGCGCGGATGGGGTCGAGCTCGACGTGCGCGTCGATCGAGATGGCGAGCTCATCGTGCTGCACGATCCGACGTTCGAGCGCGTGACGGGCGGCGCGGACACGCGGGCCGCGGCGGAGCTGCCGTACGAGGAGATCCGGCGGATCGACGTGGGGAGCGGGGAGCGCGCGCCGCGGCTCACGGAGGTGCTCGCGCTCGTGCAGGCGCGCGGGCTCGCCCTCAACGTCGAGATGAAGCACGACGTGCCGGATCTCGCGGCCGTGGTGCGCGCGACGGCGCGGAAGCTCGGGGCGTTCGATCCACGCGTGCCGGTGATCGTGTCGTCGTTCGATCCGCGCATGGTCGCGGCGTTCGGCGCGCTCGCGCCGCGGATCCCGCGGGCGCTCCTCGTGCATCGGACGCGCTGGTCGAAGGCCGCGCTCGAGCTCGCGCGGGGCCTCGGGCATGCGGCGCACGTCGAGCGGATTCTCACGCAAGGCAGCACGGTGCGGCGGCTCTTGCAAAGCGGGCTCGTGGTGAACGTGTGGACGGTGAACGACACGCGCGAGGCGCTGGATCTCGCGGCCCTCGGGGTCGACGGCATCATCACGGACGTGCCGGGGCTCGTCCGTGGGGCGCTCGGCTAGCCGCGCTCTATTTGTCGCAGGTGACGTAGAGCTTGCGGACGCCGCCGGGCTCGGTCTGCTGGAAGGCGCCGGGCACGAGGGGCGGGTTCCACTGGGCTTCTTTGTACTGGAAGATCACGTCTTCCTCGGTGTGCGGCACGCGCATGCGGATCGAGCGCGGCAGTTCTGCGTCGCAGGCGCCTCCGATCGGCTGGATCGGGTCTTCGATGCCGTCGGGATCGACCCGCGGGGGCGCGGTGCGGGCGGCCTCGTGGTTCGAGAGCTCGGCCTGGTAGAGGTCGACGCCGCGCTGCGAGACGAGCACGGAGAGGACACGCACGCGCTGCTGGGACCAGGGTTTGTCCCAGTCCTCGGGGCGGATGCCGAGGTGGATCTCCTGCTGGGCGTCGCGCGTGCTCGGCACGAGGACCCGGTAGAAGCCCTTGTCGGTGTCCCAGGTGATGGTGGGAGCGCCGGGCTGGTGCAGGAGGACGGGCGCCTCGCCGCGGAGGAGCGAGACGAGCGCGTGCCCGGGGATGGGGACGCGGGTCATGCGCGCGAGGTTGCAGGGGCTCGCCGGGCCGAAGAGGAATTGCTTCTCCTTCACGTCGAGCATCTGGAAGCGCTCGCCGTCGGCCGTGAGGGTGTAGAGCATGGCGCCGAAGGGGCTGACCACGTCGAAGCGAACGCGGTCCGGGTTCACGGCGAAGAGGTGCACCTCGCCGCGGACGCGGCCCTCGGGCGCGAAGCGGTCGATCTTGGCCTGGCCTTGCACGCCGTTGACGCACTCGTACGTGGCCTTCATCCGGCCGAGCGCGTCGTCTCCGGTGGGAAAACGCGACGCAGGCGGACGCGTGCCGCACGCCGTGGCGAGGAGGAGGGCCGAGCCGAGGGAGAACCGTGCGACGTAGGCGCGCATGCGGGCTGGACCGTCGCAGGAAAGGCTGAGCCCGTCAACGTGGCGAGGGTGGGCGTCCTCGCGGAGGCGCTGGTGATGCTCGCCGCGTCGAGCTCCCCGCCCGGATCGCGCTCCGGTGCGTGCCCTCGCGAGAGCGCCGGGATTCCCGGTTGGATGTGTTGAAATTGACATTCATTTACATTTTCAACGCGGTAAATTATCCTCGTTCTCCCAGGTAGGTGCGGATGAGAACAGGCTTCCTTGCATGGGCGCTGGCGGCGGCGCTGGTGCTGTGCGCAGGCGCGGGTTGCGGCGGCGATGAGGCGGGCGTTGGCCAGGGCGGCGCGGGTGGATCGGCCCCCGCAGGCAGCGGGGGTGCAGGAAACACCGGCGGCGGCGGCATGGGCGGCGCTGGCGGCAGCGGTGGCGTGGGCGGCAGCGGCGGCGTAGGCGGCAGCGGTGGCGGCGGCGGCAGCGGTAGCGTCGGCGGCAGCGGCAGCGGTGGCGTTGGC
>NZ_JARZHH010000030.1 GCF_029946515.1 Polyangium sp. 6x1 | reverse complement strand
GGCGGCGCGGGCGGCAGCGGAGGCGCAGGCGGCAGCGGAGGCGCGGGCAGCAGCGGCGGCGTGGGCGGCAGCGGAAGCGGCGGCGGTGCCGGCGGAAGCGGCGGCGGCGCGGGCACGGGCGGCTCGAATGCGGGCGGCGACGGCACGGGCGGGAGGGATGTGAGCGAGGGCAGCGGTTGCAGTTGCAGGACCAGCGGAATCACGCCGGAGGGCCTACCGGCCGTGGCGGCGCTCCTCCTCGGGTTTGCCGTGCGGCGGAGGCGCGGGCGGGCGAGGTAGACTGTTACCCTTTGGCGGGTCGTGTCCGGGCAAAATCGCTTGACAAGGGCTGGTCACTTCGCTGACGTTGCCCGCAATGCGTCCGGACAATCATTTTCGCAGCTGGGTACTCCTTGCCGCCCTCCTCGGGGCCGGCGTGGGGTGTGGAAACAAGGAGGGCGCCGGGGGGGGCGCTGCGCCGGGGACTTCCGGTGCTTCGTCGGCCGCCGCGCCTGCGTCCACCGGGGCAGCGCCCGCCGGCGGAAGCGAAGGGGCGGCCGTGCAGCCGACGACGCCCCCGTCGACGAAGAGCATCCAGGTCAGCATCAAGGACTTGCAGCTCTTCCACCCGTACTCCTCGGAGCGCGCGATGCCGAGCGTGCGCGACAACGGCACCTTCAGCACGCGGGACCAGAATTCCGCGTATGGCCTCGGCATCATCATCGAGGCGACGAACGACACGGGCGAGGTGCTCTCCGACGCGTGGTACGAGGGCACGCTGCGCTTCGTCAATGGCGACCGCGAGGTCGAGTGCAAGTTCGGCCCCGATTCGGTCGGCGACCTCTACAACACGACGTACACGCTCCAATTCAACAACGTCCCCGACGACGCGAAGGCCGATCCGTTCACCGGCGAGAAGCCCTCGGCGTGGCGAAACGAGTCGAGCTCGACGAACGAGAGCGTCTGGCGGCCGGGCGAGAAGATCCGGCTCATGTCGCGGAAGAACGAGTGCGATTCGGTCGTGCTCGCGGACATGCCGCCCTCGCAGATCCGCGGCCGCATCGTGATGAAGGCGAACAAGGTGTTCGTGAAGTCGTACGCCTCCGTGTTCGACGAGGGGGCGTTCGATCTCGCGCTCATCGGCGACTCCGTGCGCATCCGCGACAAGGCGTCGGGCCACGTCGCCTTCGTCCCCGTCCGCGACGACGCGGAGGGCAATCGGAGCGCGCGGTACAACGTCCTGACGATGACGGCGGCCAAGGACGCGTCGAAGGACGCCCCCTCCGTGCCGCTTTCGCACCTCGAGTTGCGGTATCCGATCCGGTACACGCGGGCGGACATCGTCGAGAGCGCGCCGCTCGAATTCGATCTGCCGCCGCCGTCGATGACGATGCAAATGGTGAAGCTCCCGTCCGGGGAGCTGGTGCACGCGTCGGGCAACGTCCTCGTGTACGTCAAGGAGAACAAGGTCGTCTACCAGGACATGGCGAAGGCGAAGCTCAGCCTGCTCGGCGTCACGCGCGAGGACGTGCCGGCGTCGATGCCGGCGGTGACGTTCACGAAGAACGAGCTCTCCGGCTCCGTGAAGAGCGCGACGATCACCGATCACGTGGACGATACGGCGCTCTCGAAGGGGCAGCGCAAGCTCAGCGTGACGTGGAACCTGCACCTGCAGGGCGACGGCATCGACCGGCGCCTGCGGGTCCCGTTCGACATCGCGTCGAGCGAATACGAGAAGGCGGCCGCCGACCTCCAGAAGGTCGACGGCGGGGATGCGGCCGCGGTGGCGGACGCGAAGGCGGCCGAGGCGAAGACGAAGGCCGCGAAGAGCGCGGCCGAGACGAAATACAAGAGCGGCCTGAAGGGCGAGCGCGAGAAGCTCGCGAAGGCGTTCAATTGCGCCGAGGTGAAGATCGCGACGAACCGGGGCACGAAGGGCCCGTCGAATGGAAAGGCCATCGGCGAGTCGTGCAAGGCGCTCGTCACGGGCAGCGACGACCTCGAGGTGACGATCACGTACACGCTCGAGCGGTACGAGATCCCGGTCGCGCTGGTGTACTCGCTCGGTGGGGATTTCACCTGGAACCCCATCGCGAGCACGCCCCTGCTCCGCCTCGATCCGCGCTGAGCGCTTCCTTCGCGGCCCTCGCACCTCAGCAGAGCCGTTCGCACGGGTACTGCCCACGCACGTTCGCCAGGAAATACCTCCCCAGCGAGGGTGCGTGGAGCAGCCCGTCGTGCACCTCCGGGGGCACGCCGCTGTAGCGGTAGAGCCTGCCATCCTTGAATTCGAGGTCGAGCTCGCGCGCCTCGGGGTTGTACCCGACGCTGCGCAGGCTCGTGGACGTCACCGGGACGCGCGGCGGGAAAGCCTCGGCTGCCTCGGTTTCGCACGGACGAACCCAGTCCGCGGGCAAACGCGGATCACCGATGCTCGGGCGGCGGTTCTGCATGCAGACCACGTACCGCGACGAACGTGGTCTCGCCGGGACGAACCTGCCGGCTTCGTTTGTCCAGGGCTCTCCGGCGAACCAGGTTCGTCGGCGGCTCGGGGCCGGGCGGGCCGCCGCGGCGGGATTCATTCTGGGTATCATGGCCGGCGCCCGTTTTCACGCCGCGGTTCAGGGGGTCGATGGCTGGGGGCTCGATGTTGACGGCACCGGGCGACCTGGGATACGAAAACGAGCATGCTCGTTCGTGCTCGAATCATGCTCCTCGTCGCGCTCACCCTGTCGCCGTCCGCTTGCACGAAAAAGCAGGACGTGGCCGTGGACCTCGCGGGGTTGCGGCCCATCACGATGGAGCTCGTGGTGGTGGACGATGAGCTCGATCCTTTCGAGAAGCACGCGGGCACGTTGACCGAAAGCATATCCGTACGCGCCGAGGAGATGCTCTCGCGGGCGGGTTTTCCCGTGACGCACCATTACGCCATGCTCGTCAAGAAGCCGGGCGAGACGGATGCCCAGGCGAAGGCGCGCTTCTCACCGTGGCTCTCGACGCAGCCTCTCCCGGCCGGCCGCAGGTTCGTCCTCGGCGACGTGATGGAGGAAGACGAGACGGGGAAGCCGCGGCCCATCGGCCTTCGCACGTACGTGGTCGCGGGGGAGGCGATCGTGACCCACGCAAACGTGGTCGACGCGAGCGTCATCGAAGACGACGGAAAAGGGCCGATGCAGCAGCCGGTCGTGGTCGTGACGCTCGACGCCGCGGGCGGCGAGCGGTTTCACGCGGCCACGCGGGAGCACGTGAAGGAACGAATCGCCATCGTGGTGAATGACAAGGCGATGAGCGTGCCCATTGTCCAGTCGCCCATTTCGGGCGGGCGGGTGTCGATCTCGATGTATGGATACGACGATCATGCGGTGGTCGAGGCCCGTCGGCTCGCCACGGCGCTGCGCGGCAAACCGAAATGACGCGGGTCGTTGCGAGCGGACGCGAGGGCTTTCGGCATGGCCTCTGCATACCGAGGCTCATCCGGGCGCGAGAGGGCGCGTCCGCGGCAGACAGGAGCATGAAAGGTGATACGGAAGGAGAAATCGAGGCCCGACGATCGAAGCGAGCCCGAGGTGCCCCCGAGCGGCCCGCCTCGGGCGCCGGAGGCCGATGCCGAGGGCAACATTCCCCCGAACGCCCTGCATACACCGACGCCCCCGGAGACGCAGCCTTCGGATCCGAGGTATTACGAAAAAATTCCCAAGCTGCCTGGGGACGCTTGAGTCTAAGCGCGGGCGCTCGTGCGGCGACGCGCGGGCGCTTGTGCTTCGACCGGGGCGCGCGCCAGCATCTCGCGGCGCAGCTTCGGCAGATCCTTCTTCGGTAGCTTTCGCACGAGGTCGGCGATCCGGCCTCGATCCTCCTCTTCGGGGAACGTCACGAGATCCATCGGCAACGCTTCGAGCGCGAGCGCGATGCGCTCCAGCGTCTCGACCGTGATCGCCGCGAGCCCGTGCTCGACGCTGGAGAGATGGCCTTTCGATAGACCTCCCGCGTCCGCGAGCTGGGCCAGGGACAGGTTCCGCTCGACGCGCAGCGCGCGGATACGGGCACCAATCTTGGAAGTGAAGGGAGCAGCCGTCTTTCTTCTAGGCATGCACGTGACTATGGCACAACCAGGAGCCCAGCCAAACATGATTTCGTCATGATCCCATCAAGTTTTACTTAGGCGAACATTCCACCGATCTCACGGGCAGCGCGCATGCGCGGCCCTGGATCGCGGGCGGGCGCGCGAGCGGCGCTTTCGTGCGCGCGAGCGACGTCGGGGGCGCGGGACGCCCGCGCGCGCCTCCGCAGACGCGAAGACGCAATGGGGGGTCTTGTGATTCCGACCGTGACGTACCATGACGCGAACATGGCTACGCATGCGCCGCTCCAGGAGCCTCTGCCTCGCACCGTGGCGGCGTGCGCTCTCCCGTTCGAGGGGACGCGGCACGACCATGATGCATTGCTCCATGCCATCGGGGATTCGACGCTCGTCCTCCTCGGGGAGGCGTCCCACGGGACGCACGAGTTCTACAGCGAGCGCGCGCGCCTGACGCGCAGGCTCATCGAGGACAAGGGCTTCCATGCGGTCGCGGTCGAGGCGGACTGGCCCGACGCTTATCGCATCAATCGTTTCGTCCGAGGCAGGGGCCCGGACCCCGGGCCGCTCGAAGCGCTCGGCGGATTCGAGCGGTTCCCCGCGTGGATGTGGCGAAACACGGACGTCCTCGATTTCGTGAAGTGGCTACGGGAGCACAACGACGCGCACCCTCACCGCGCGGCCGGGTTCTACGGGCTCGACCTCTACAGCATGAACACGTCGATCGAGGCCGTGCTTGCCTATCTCGACCGGATCGATCCCGAAGGGGCCAAACGAGCGCGGCAGCGGTACGGCTGCTTCGAGCTCTTCGGCCACGACACGCAGGCGTACGGGTATGCGACGAGCCTCGGGATGGCGGAGTCATGCGAGGACGAGGTCGTCCGGCAGCTCATGGAGATCGAGCGGCACGCGCCCGAGTACGCCCGCCGCGGCCCGGACGAGGAGGGCGAGGACGAGGCGTTTTTCGCCGAGCAGAACGCGCGCCTCGTGAAGAACGCCGAGCGTTATTATCGCGCGATGTTCCGCGGCGGGGCCGCCTCGTGGAATTTGCGCGACGAGCACATGGCGGAATCGCTCGATGCGCTGCGGGCGCACCTCGGGCGTCGGCGCGGGGCTCCCGCGAAGGTCGTCGTCTGGGCGCACAACTCGCACCTCGGCGACGCGCGGGCGACCGAGATGTCCCGCGAGGGCGAGCTCAACGTCGGCCAGATCGTCAAGGAGCGGCATCCGGACGTTTTTTCGATCGGGTTCACGACGTATGCCGGGATGGTCTCCGCGGCGTCGGGCTGGGGCTCCGACGTGGAGCAAAAGCGCGTGCGTCCCGCCCGCCCCGACAGCTACGAGGCGATCCTGCACGCCACGGGCATCGAGACGTTTGCGCTCCTCTTGCATGATCCGAGGCTCTCGCCGCTCCATCGCCAGCGGCTCGAGCGGGCGATCGGAGTCGTCTACATGCCGGCGACCGAGCGAGCGAGTCATTATTTCTACGCGGATCTCGCCGCCCAGTTCGACGCGGTCATTCATTTCGATCTGACGCGCGCGGTCGAGCCCCTCGAAAAGACGGCGCTCTGGGAGGCCGGCGAGGCGCCGGAGACGTATCCGACAGGGCTCTGAGCCGTCGGCCCGAAGGAAGGGGCTTCCCGCCCGCGCAGCGGGCCCTAGGAGAAGCTCCATGTTCGACTGGCTGATCGTGGGCGCCGGGTTCGCGGGCAGCGTCCTTGCGGAGCGGCTCGCGCGCGGCTCCGGCAAGCGGATCCTCGTCATCGACAAGCGCCGGCACATCGGAGGCAACGCGTACGACCATTACGACGACGATGGTCTCCTCGTCCACAAGTACGGGCCGCACGTCTTCCACACGAGCTCGAAGGAGGTCTTCGATTACCTCTCGCAGTTCACCGCGTGGAGGCCCTACCAGCACCGGGCGCTCGCGTCCGTCGACGGGCAGCTCGTCCCGATCCCGATCAACCTCGACACGATCAATCGCCTCTACAACCTCCGCCTGACGTCGTTCGAGCTCGAAGCGTTCCTCGCCGCGCGGGCCGAGAAGATCCCGTGCGTGCGGACGAGCGAGGACGCCATCGTCGGCAAGGTCGGGCGCGAGCTCTACGAGAAGTTCTTCCGGAACTACACGCGCAAGCAATGGGGACTCGATCCCTCCGAGCTCGACGCCTCCGTGACCGCGCACATCCCGGTCCGGACGAGCCGCGACGACCGCTATTTCACGGACACGTTCCAGGCGATGCCACTGCACGGCTACACGCGGATGTTCGAGCGCATGCTCGACCACCCGAACATCAAGGTCATGCTCGGCGTGGAGTTTCGCGAGGTGGAGCGATCGATCCCGTACGCTCAAATCATCTACACGGGGTCGATCGACGACTATTTCGATTGTCGTCACGGCAAGCTCCCGTACCGCTCGCTCGAGCTCCGGTTCGAGACGAAGAACGCCCCGGTCTTCCTGCCGGCGCCGGTGGTGAACCACCCGAACGAGCACGCATACACGCGCGTGACCGAATTCAAGTATCTCACCGGGCAGGAGCACCCGAAGACGAGCCTCGTTTATGAATATCCGTGCGCCGAGGGCGAGCCGTGTTATCCGATCCCGCGGCCCGAGAACGCCGAGCTCTACCGGAAGTACGAGGCGCTCGCCGCGGCCACGCCCGGCGTCCACTTCGTCGGCCGGCTCGCGACGTACCGGTATTCCAACATGGATCAGGTGGTCGCGCAGGCGCTCACGCTCTACGCGAAGCTCATCGGCCTGCCGCGCCACCTGACGGCCGTCGCGGCGGCGGCCTAGCATCGGCCACGAGCGAGCGATCCCGACAGCGTAAAGCATATCGGGCGTTCCGGGAATTCGTGGCGCCCGTCGACCGGTCGTTCGACGCCCCCTGCCTCGATATCACTCCCTCACGCGAGATCCTCGTATTCCCGGAGGCGCAAAGCCTCGCGCGGCGACGATCGAGCTTGCTCGTCCTCGGCGTCGTGCTTTTTGTGCCGGGCTCAGGCATGGCACGACGAGATTCTTTGCGAGGGCTCACGGGACAGGTGTCTCGCCGCGCGGCGCTGAAAGGGCTCGGGGCAGGGATCGGCGCCGCGGCGCTCGGGAGCGCGTGCGCGTCGGGGCCCGATCGCTGCGAGGCCGGACCCGCGGCGCCGGCCGTGGGGCAATGGCTCGCCGGTATCGACACGTTCGTGGTCGTCATGATGGAGAACCGCTCCTTCGACCATTTCTTCGGGGCGCTCGCCTTCGACCCTGATTACCCCGCGCGTGAAGAGGTCGACGGGCTCGAAGGCGGCGAGGCGAACGAGGACGACGACGGCACGACCCTCGCCATGCACCGGGCGGAGGCGCCGTGTGATCACCACGGCCCGCTGCATACCTGGGACGCGGCGCACGTGGCCTTCGCCGAGGGGCGCAATGACGGGTTTCTGCGGGCGAACAACGGCGCTCTCTTTCGACAGCGCGACGCGATGACGTACCACGACCGGAGCCAGATTCCGCTGTTTTATGCGCTGGCCGATCAATACGTGGTCTGCGATCGGTGGTTCTCGTCCGTGCTCGGCCCGACCTGGCCGAACCGGTTCTTCCTGCACGCCGCGACGTCGCAGGGCCTCACGACGAACGATCCGATCACGGACGGGCCGGCGACGCTCTGGGAAAAACTCGGCAAGGGCTGCTGGTCCTCGAAGGCGTACGCCGCCGGGCCCGCGCACTGGTATCACGCGGGCTTTCGGGGCCGGCCCCTCGGGGGAAACGATCCGATGGTCTGCACGCGGATCGAGACCTTCTTCCACGACGCCCGCACCGGCAACCTGCCCAATTTCTCGATCATCGATCCCGATTTCTGGTCCTCCGACCTCCACCCGCCGCACAGCCTCGCCCTCGGTGAGGCCTTGCTCGGCAGCATCGTGCGGTCGATGCAGGAGAGCCCGCAATGGGGGCGCTCGCTCCTCGTCGTCACGTTCGACGAATACGGCGGTTTTTTCGACCACGTGCCCCCGCCGACCACGGAGGATCCGCGCCCGGCGTTCCGCCAGCTCGGCTTCCGCGTCCCCTCCCTGGTGATCGGCCCGTCCGTGCGCGCGGGGGAGGTCGTCTCCACGCAATTCGAGCACGTCTCCATCGCGGCCACGCTGGCCACGCGGTTCGGCATCGAGAGCCTCGGGCCGCGGATGGATGCGGCGACGGATCTCTCGTCGTGCATCGATCCGGCGCGGGTGGGTTTGCCCCCGGGGCCCGTGGGCAGGATCCCGCGGATCGAGATCGACCGGCGGCGCGTGGAGGAGGTGAGCTTTCGTTTTACCAGCCAACCGGGTATCGACGCGGCGCTCCGCGCGGGCGTGATCCCGCTCGATCGAATCGACACGCGCTCGCACGAGGAGCGCCTCGATTCCTTGCTCCGCCACGCGCAGGAGCTCGAGGTCGCGAGGGTCTCCGGATGAGGCAAAAAAACCTACATGCGGCTGCCCTCGTGGTTGCCCTCGCCCTGGGGGCGACGCGGGCCGGGGCCGCCGAGGAAGCGGCCGCGCCCGAGGCCAGGCGGCCTCTGATGCTCCCGCCGCTCGCGCGGAACATGGTCCGCGTGCAGGGCACCGTGCGCCCCTTCTTCAACCTGATCGGGCCAGGCGGGGGCGCAATCGGGGACCTCTCC
This sequence comes from Polyangium sp. 6x1, assembly GCF_029946515.1. Taxonomy (GTDB): domain Bacteria; phylum Myxococcota_A; class Polyangia; order Polyangiales; family Polyangiaceae; genus Polyangium. Next base: position 121,841 of record NZ_JARZHH010000030.1, on the reverse strand, counting down.
GTCGAGTATTATTTCCAGCGGCCCTTCAAGGTCGGCTTCGAGCTCTCCCCGTTCGCGTTCGTCCTCGTCCCCGAGGGGCCGGGCACCATCGCGCACGCGCGCTTGCGCGGAGCGTTCTCCTCCGATTACGTCGAGGTCGGTCTCGGCATCGGGGGGCGGATGCAGTATTTCGGTCCGAGCGGCCTCTCCGTGGCGCCGGCGATGCGGCTCGGCAGCCTGGACGGCGCGAATCTACGTTTGGAGCTCGGGTATTCGCTGATCCGCAACTATTACACGCGGCAGGCGCAGTTCGCGCTCTCGCACGTGACCGGCGGCCTCGACGTCCCGGTGACGCGGCGATTGGCGATCACCCTGGACGGCGGGTATGGGCTCGACCTCTGGGCCTATGCGACCCTCGGCGCCCGGCAATGGATCATGGGGCACGGCGAACCAGGGTCGCTCGCGATCGGAGCGTCCGTGGGCGCCGCGTGGGTGGTCGATCGATTTCCCTGTCAGTATGGAGACATCGACCCGTGCCGCGGGGCCGCATGGGGCCTCGGCCCGACGATTGCGGTCCGGGTCGATCGACGTTTTTGACGTGGTGCGCGGGGAACCGTCAATACATTGGCGTGCCGCCGCTGCCGCCCTGCCCCGTCGGGCAGGAGGACGCGCCGAAGATGTAGCAGGACTTGGTCGGGGCGTCGCAGCAGTTGGCGCCGCCTTGCGGGGCCGCGGGACACGTATTCTGGCAGTCCGCGTCGGCGGCGCACTGCGTCGCGCAGACCGGCTCGCCGCCGGTGCTGCTGCTGGAGCTCGACGCCGTGCTCCCCGCCCCGCCGGCGCCGCCTTCGCCGCCGGCGCCGCCGGTTCCGAAGTCACCGCCTTCGCCGCCTTCGCCTCCGCCGGAAGGCTGGTTGCCGAACTCCGGTCGCTCGGACGTGGCGCAGGCGCTGAAGCCCGCCGCGAAGAGACCAAGGACCAACCAGGTGACGCTAGTGTATTTCACGAGTTTGTGGTTTGAGGGTACCCGAATGCCGCGCCCTCTACAACTCCCTCCTTGTCGACAATGACGAACGACGCGGCCCCTCGCTCTTCCCGCCCGCCGCAACCGCGCGCGACAATTGCAGCGTTGTCAGAAGTGACGCAACGGCGCCGCGCCTGGATCGGCCTCGCGCTCATTTTGCTGCTCGGCGTCATCGTCTACCTGCCGGCGATCCGCACGCCCTTCCTGCTCGACGATTACCTCCAGGCGTCGATGGTCGAGGGGACGTTCCCCGGCAAGCGCGGCCCGTTCGACCTGTACGACTTCATCAACGACGCCGATCGCTCGGCCCTCATCGAGCGCGGCATGCTCCCGTGGTGGTCGCACCCCGAGCTCCAGATCCGCTTCTTCCGCCCGCTCGCAAGCGCGCTCCGGTATTTTGAGCACCAAGCATTCCGCGGCACGCCGCTCCTCATGCACCTGCACTCGTTCGCCTGGTGGGCGGCGATGGTGCTCGGCGCGCGCGTCATCTTCCGGCGCGCGCTCTCGGCGCGGGCCGCGGCGATCGCGACGGCCGTGTTCGCGCTCGCGCCCGCCCACGCGATTCCCCTCGCCTGGCTCGCCAACCGCGAGGCGCTGCTCTCGCTCACGTTCGGGATCGCGGCCCTCGTCGCGCACGCGCGCTTCCGCGAGGAACGAAGGCCACGCGACGCCGCGCTCGCGACGCTGCTCTTCACGCTCGCGCTGCTCTCCGGCGAGTACGCCGTGTGCTTCGGCGGCTACGTGCTCGCCCTGGAGATCGTGGGCAAACGCGAGAGCCTGCTCCGGCGCGTCGGGTTCGTCTCGACGTTCGTCTTGCCCACGGCCGCGTACCTCTACGCGCGGCATCGGGGCGGATATGGCTCGTTCGGATCGGGCTTTTATACGGATCCGTTTCACGAGACGGGCTCGTTCTTGCGCGCCGTGCCGCGCCGGTTCTTCACGCTCCTCGCGGATGGATGGCTCGCGCTCGACGACGAGTTGCTGCTCCCCAACACTACGTCGATCGTGCTGCCCGTGCTCCTCGCGATCGGTACGGCCGCCTTGCTCTACGTGCCGCTGCGGCGCGCGTACGCGGCGCAGGACGAGGCGCGCCGCCCGCTTGTTGCGTGGCTCCTCCTCGGCTCGGTGTTCGCGCTCGTGCCGGTGTTGCCGGTGGTGCCCTCGCCGCGCGTGCTCGGCGCGAGCTTGCTCGGCATAGCGCCGGCGGTCGGCATGCTGCTCGAATACGCGTGGTTCTCCGCGGCGAGCGATGAGGATGCGCGTCGGCCGAGGAGCGCGGCCGTGCAGCTCACGGGGCTCGCCGCGGTGGCGCTCGGCTTCGCGCACCTCGTGCACGGGCCCGGAACGGCGTGGCTCCTCGGGCGGAGGCAGCAGAGATCCGCGGACGATTTCACGAAACACTCGGCCGAGCTGCGCGGGGAGATCGAGACGCCGGAGGACGCCCAGGTGGTCGTGATCCGCTGCATGGCGAGCGCGTTTTTCCTCCCGTTCGCGCTCGACGATCACGGCCGTTTGCCCGCGCGCTGGCGGATCCTCGCGCAGACGGGTCACGCGCTCGTGTTGCGGCGCGACGCGCGCACGCTCGAGGTCCGCGTGCCCCCGGAGCACAGCCTGTTTCCGATGGGCTCGGGCGCGCTCTTCCGCAGCCAAGACGCCCCGATCGCGCCGGGCGAGGTCTTCCAGGTGCCGGGCATCCGCGTGACGGTCCTCGACGTCGGCCCGCACGGCCCGCGAGCGGCGCGCTTCGAGCTCGATCGTGATCTCGATGCGCCCTCGCTCACGTGGATCACCGAGAGCCGGGGGGGTTTTTCCTTCGCCGAGCTGCCGCCGCGCGGGTTCGGAAAACCTTTTGATCCCTAACCGGCGAACCGCTCACGAAGCCGGAGCGAAGGCTTTTCGATGAGCACGTGCATCAGGTAGCCGATCACGAACGAGATCAGCATCGTCGCCGCGAGCGACGCGGGCCAGACGAGGAGGAGCGAGACGCCCTTCGCGTGGAGGGCCTTCGCGGCGGGCAAGACGACGTGATCGATGATCGGGATGTGCACGAGGTAGACGCCGTAGCCGAGCGTCGCGGCGCGGCGGAAGAAGGGCGCCGAGAGGCCACGGTGGAGGAAGCCGTCGCCGTGGAGCAGGAGCGGCAGGGCGCAGAGGTACATGAGGCTCGTCACGGTGCCCCAGGCGAAGACGTGCACGAGCTGGACGTGCTCCTCGCCGAACATCGCGGGGTTCAAGAGGAGCCAGAGGCACGTGAGCGCCGGGATCGCGAGGAGCGCGCGATGCAGCGGCCGCGCGAGGAAGCGCCCCAGGGCCTCGCCGTGGCGCTGGTGCATGAAGGCGAGGAGGATCCCCGCGACGAGCGTGTCGAAGCGCGTGTGCGTGCGGAAGTAGAGCGCGCCGTAGAGGATGAAATCGTTCCACGGGCGGTAGCGGAAGTAGATGACGAGCCGCACGACGAGCGCCGCGAAGAAGAGCGCGCCGAGGAGGCCGAAGCGCGCGCGCTCGCTGCGTAAGCGGTGGAGCACGAAAAAGAGGATCGGGACCGTCAGGTAGAACTGCTCTTCGAGCGAGAGCGACCAGCCCCAGAACATGATGATGTCGGGGCGGTGCAGGGAGACGAAGTTCGTGAGGTACGTGTACTCGTAGGGCAGGTGCGCGCGCTGCGTCGCCGTGAGCGGGAGCGCGAGCGCGAGGATCGTGAGCACCACGTAGTACGAGGGGAACGTGCGAAGGACGCGGCGCAGGTAGAAGCGGCGCAGGTCCTGCGTGCCGTTCTTCTGGAGCGAGCGGAGCAGGATCGAGCCGATGAGGAAGCCGCTCAGGAGGAAGAAGAGATCCATCCCGAAGAAGATCGAGAGGGATCGGTCGACGAAGTCGCGATCGAGCGGGATGCCCTGCTCGCCCCAGAAGATCCACGTGACGTGGTACTGGACGACGCTGACGATCGCGAGGACGCGCAGGCCGTGCAGCGCGGGGTAACGGTTGTCGAGGAGATCGAGGGCGAAGAAGGCGCGGAGCCCGGAGGGTTTCGCGGGCGCGCCGAGGGCTTGGGCGGGCGCGGACATCGAAGAGCGATGGCGAGCTTCGGGGGGCTCACGCCTCCGGATTCACGCCGCACATCTCCGCGACGCGGTTCACCTTGGCCTTGAACGCGTCGCCCGCGGGGTCGACCTTCTTCGACTCGGCGAGCAGGGTCGCGAACCGACGCATGGGCGGCACGCCCTCCTTGAGCGCGCCGAGCATCGCGCTCAGGCTCGACTTCACCTTCGCGTCCTTCACCTGGAGCTTCTCCATCGCCGCGATGAACTTCTCGATCGCGGCCGCGTGCTCGGCGAACTTCTCGCCCTCCATGCGGGGGACCTTCTGCAGCTCGACGCCGAGGGCCTCGCACTCGGCCTTCGGCCCGTTGTTGCACGTCGTGTCGAACGCGTTCGCCGTGGATGTGACCTTCTTTTCCCACGCGCTGAGCTGTTCTTTGATCTGCTCCATCTCGCCGACGATCGGGCCCATCGACTTGAGCTGGTTGCCGAAGCTCTCGGCCTCGTCGGCGAGCTCGGTGACGGCCGCCTTGAAGTCGGGCGTCTCGATGGGCTCCTTTTTGAGGGAGTCGGCGAGGCGGAGGAACGCGCCCGTGAGCGAGCGCATTTCGTCGGCCGGGCCCTTGCCTTTCGGCCGATCCTGGAGGGCGACGAGGTGCTTGCCGACGGCCTCGCACTCGGGCGGCTTGGGCTTGCCGTCGCCCCCGCTCGTGCTCGCGTTTGCGTCGGCGGACGTCTTGGGTTCCTGGGCGGCCCCGCCGCCGCAGGCGACGACGAGGAAGAGAAACGGGGCGAGGACGAGGGCCGAGCGCGTTCGCATCGCGCGGGGATATCCTAGCCCCGGGGCGCGGTCAACCGCGGGAGCGGGCGGGCGTCGCTGGGAGGTTCAGGGCACGGCGAGGCACGCGCCGAGCCTGCGGAAGCCGTTCGGATTGGGATCGTCGGTGCTCGTCGCGGTGACCGTGTCGTACTGGCTATCCCAGTTTTTTCGATAAAGCAGATCGTAGACGCCGGGGAGGAGGCTCGCGGTCCAGGTGGGGCCATTGAGCATGTACCCGCTGCCGCTGTAATTGAAGTACGCGATGGAGTGCAGGGCGCCCGTATCGACGGCGCGGAAGTAGAACGTGGCGCCGGCGTAATAACTCATCGGCGGGATCGGCTGCCCGGCGAGCGTGATCGGGGCCGAGATCGTGGTCATGGGCACGTCGATGTTCAGGGTATTGCTCCCGGGCGTGACCGTGACGTCGAGGTCGAGGATCCGCATGCCGTTCGGGTTGGGATCACCGACGCTGGTGGCGGTGACGGTGTTGTACTGGGAATCCCAGTTCTTGCGGTACCAGAGCTCGTAATCACCGGGCAGCAGGCTCGCGGTCCAGGTGGGGCCGTTGAGCATGTAGCCGCTGCCGCTGTAGTTGAAGTAGGCGACGGAGTGGAACGCGCTGGTATCCTTCGATTTGAGGTAGAACGTGCCGCCGGCGTAGTAGCTCATCGCGGGGAGCGGCTGTCCCGCGAGGGTGATCGTGCCCGAGATCGTGGCCGTCGGGACGTTGATGTTCAGCGTGTTGGCCCCGGGCGTGATGGTGACGCTTTCGCTCAAACGACGCATGCCGTTCGGATTGGGATCGCCGACGCTGGTGGCGGTGACGGTGTTGTACTGGGAATCCCAGTTCTTCCGGTACCAGAGCTCGTAATCACCGGGCAGGAGGCTCGCGGTCCAGGTGGGGCCATTGAGCATGTAGCCGCTGCCGCTGTAGTTGTAGTAGGCGACGGAGTGGAGCGCGCCGGTGTCCTTGGCCTTGAGGTAGAACGTGCCGCCGGCGTAATAGCTCATTGCGGGGAGCGGCTGTCCGCCGAGCGTGATGGTGCCCGAGACCGTGGCCCTCGGGACGTCGATGTTCAGCGTGTTCGCTCCGGGGGCGATCGTCACGCTCTTGCTCAGGATCCGCATGCCATTTGGATTGGGATCGCCGTCGCTGGTCGCGGTGACCGTGTCGTACTGGCTGTCCCAGTTCTTGCGATACCAGAGCTCGTATTCACCGGGCAGGAGGCTCGCGGTCCAGGTGGGGCCATTGAGCATGTAGCCGCTGCCGCTGTAGTTGTAGTAGGCGACGGAATGGAGCGCGCCGGTGTCCTTCGCTTTGAGGTAGAACGTGGCGCCGGCGTAATAACTCGTCGTCGGGAGCGGCTGACCGCCGAGCGTGATGGTGCCCGAGACCGTGGACCTCGGGACGTCGATGTTCAGCGTGTTCGCTCCAGGCGCGATCGTGACGTTCTTGCTCAGGATCCGCATGCCATTGGGATTGGGATCGCCGTCGCTGGTCGCGGTGACCGTGTCGTATTGGGAATCCCAGTTCTTCCGGTACCAGAGCTCGTAATCGCCAGGCAGGAGGCTCGCGGTCCAGGTGGGGCCATTGAGCATGTAGCCGCTGCCGCTGTAGTTGAAGGAGGCGACAGTGTGGAGCGCGCCGGTGTCCTTCGCTTTGAGGTAGAACGTGGCGCCGGCGTAATAACTCGTCGTCGGGAGCGGCTGTCCGCCGAGCGTGATCGTGCCCGAGACCGTGGACCTCGGGACGTTGATGTTCAGTGTGTTCGCACCGGCGCCGAGGACGAGGTTCGTCTGGAGGATCCGCATGCCATTCGGATTGGGATCGTCGGCGCTCGTCGCGGTGACCGTGTCGTACTGGCTGTCCCAGTTCTTGCGGTACCAGAGGTCGTAGACGCCCGGCAGGAGGCGCGCGGTCCAGGTGGGGCCATTGAGCATGTAGCCGCTGCCGCTGTAGTTGAAGGACGCCACGGTATGCTGCGCGCCCGTGTCCCGCGCTTTCAGGTAAAACGTGGCGCCGGCATAGTAGCTCATCGCGGGGATCGGCTGTCCCGCGAGCGTGATCGTGCCGGAGACGGTGCCGAGCGGGACGTCGATGCCGGCGGGCATCGGCGTGGTCGTCGTGCAATCGAGGTTCCCCGCGCAACCGGCGGTCGGCGCGCCCTTGCAGAGGCCGGCCGCGTCGCAGGTGTCGCCCTGCGTGCAGGGGATGCCGTCATTGCAAGCGCTGCCCACGGACTTCGGGATCAGCGGGAAGCTCTGCGTGGCCTCGCTGCACGCGCCGTAGGAGGCGCAGGGGCCGGGCGCGGGCGGCGCCACGGGGACGTTCGTGTGGATGCAGCCGTTTGCGTCCGCGCTCGGGTTCGCGGGCGCGCAGCTCTCGGTGCCCGTGCAATAGAGGTTGTCGTTGCAGAGCGCGTTCGTCGCGGTGTGCTTGGGCGCGCCGTTCTGGCAGACGTCGGTGGTGCAAAGGATGCCGTCGTCGGGGAGGATCGTGTTGTCGACCGTGTTCGCGCAGCCCGTGAGCGCCTGACACGTGTCCACCGTGCAGGGGTTTCCGTCATTGCAAGTGACGGCTGTGCCGCCCGCGCAGGTGCCCGCCTGGCAGGTTTGTCCGGTCAAGCAGAGCGTGGTGGAGCACGCCGCGCCGTTCGGCAGCGTCGTGTAGGTGCACGCGCCGTTGACGACGGTATCGGTGGTGCAGGGGTTTCCGTCATTGCAGGGGGGCGTGTAACACTCGGCCGTGCCGCCGTTGTTCTTGCAGGCCTGGTTCATCGCGAGGCAAGGGTTCGGCTTGCAAGGATCGTCGGTGCAGCCGCCCTGGCCGTCGTCGTGATACCCGGGATCACACGAACAAACCGCGAGCGGGCCGTTCGGCGTGCAGACGGTCTCGTGGGGATCGGCGCACGGATTCGGCGTGCAGGGGTCTTGCGTGCAGCCGCCCATGCCGTCGGGGTGATAGCCCGCGTCGACGTCGCAGTCCGCGCAGGAATCACCGACATACCCCGGATCGCAAGAGCAAACGACGATACCGCCGGCATCCGAGCAGGCGCCGTGCCCGCCGCAGCTCGCGGGCGAGCAGACCTCGTCGACGACGCAGGCGCCGCCCTCGTCGTGATACCCGGCGTCGCAGCCGCACTCCGGCATTCCGCTCGGCGCGCTGCAGACGGTCTGGTTCGGGGTCTTGCAGGGGTTCGGCAAGCAAGGATCTTGCGTGCAGCCGCCTTCGCCGTCGGGGTGGTACCCCATCGCGTCGTCGCACGTCCCGCAATTCGGCGGAGCCCAGCCCGGGTCACAGGCGCAGCTCAGGTTGCCGCTGCCCGCGTCGATACACGTGCCGTGTCCGCCGCAGGTCGTGGGCATGCACGTCGCGTCGGGCACGCAGAACCCGTTCTCGTCGTGCGTCCCGGCGGCGCAGCCGCACACGATCATGCCGCCTTCCACCGAGCACGCGGGTTTGTCCGAGGAGCAAGGGTTCGGCTCGCAAGGGGTATTCGTGCAGCCGCCCTGGCCGTCGGGGATGTAGCCTCCTGCCGTGTCGCAGCCCTCGCAGAAATCGCCCGCGAAGCCGGGATCGCAAGTGCAGACGGGCGCGCCGCTCGATGCGTCGCAGGACCCATGTCCGCCGCACGTGGTGGGCGTGCAGGTGGTATCGGGGACGCACGCGCCGGCCTCGTCGTGATGGCCCGGATCACACGAGCACGTGGCCGCGCCGTTTTCCTCTTTGCATTCGGTGCGATGAGGCTCCGTGCAGGGGTTCGGCGTGCATGGATCGGAGGTGCAGCCGCCGAGCCCGTCGGGGTGCTGCGAGGGCGGGCATTCGCCGCCGGCGTCGGTGCCGGCATCCACGGGCGGTGGAGACGGCGGGGCGTCGTCGCCGCAGCCGGCGTGGAACGTGACGAAGAAAAGGACCCCGAGCAGGGTCCGGAACGATCCCGAGCATTTCATGAATTCGCCTCGAACGGGGAGGGGAGGGACTTGCGGGCGGGATGGTACGGAAACGTTCTGTTCCGTTCAACCGCTTCGTCTGCGTCCCGGTGAGGCGGGGGCGGCGCGGCGCGAGGCGCCGGAAAAAGCAGCAGCTCCGCGCGGCGGGAGGGGCGCCGCGCGGAGCCGCGAAGGCTCGCTCGGCTCAGGGAGACGTGTAGGTCACCGAGAGCTGATACTGGCCCCATTTGTACCCGTACACCGCGAGGAACGCCTGGGTTTGCCCGGCGGGGACGGTCAGGCTGCAGGCCTCGTTCGGGCCGGTCTTGTACGGGCGGCAGGACCATTTCGTGGCCGACGGCTGCGAGCCGAACCGCACGTAAAGATCGGGGTCACCCTTGCCGGTCATCGTGACCTCGAACGTGGTCCCCTCGGCCACGGAGAGCGGGGCGAGCTGCGTGACCTGCCCCTTGTTCACGGTGCCGCTGAAGGTCTGCGTAGAAGGCGTGCCGCCCGGGGCCGGCGGATTGCCGGGGTCGCTCGGATCGCCGGGGTCGCTCGGATCGCCGGGATCGCTGGGGTCACCGGGGTCACCGGGGTCGCCCGGCTGCGGGGCCGGCGAGCCGCCGGGCGCGCCATACAGGGAGACCGCGCCCTGCTTGTCCATGTCGGTGAGCGACAGGGTCTTATCGCCCGTTCCATTGCATTGCGGGTAATGCATGACGGACTTGCTGTCGTAGGGGGTGAGCGCGCGCCACTGGTTGTCCTCGAAGCACGTGCCGGCCTCGGGGCGGGTGTGCTCGTGGCGGAAGCCGAGGGTGTGGCCGAGCTCGTGCCGCAGGATGCCGGTGAGCGTCGTCGGACCATTGTTGCCGAACGCGCCGCCGTCGATGAGCACGTTGCGGCTGCTGCGGGCGTCGCCGGGGAAGAACGCGCGCGCGAGGTACTGGCCGTTGGAATTCGTGGGCCGCACGTCGAAGAGGACGTTGCTGTTCTGCGCGCTGCAGCTCGCATCCTGCGCGGAGACGTGCTTGTATTTGACGTTCGTCACGGCCTCCCAGGCGGCCGTCGCGTCCTTCATGGCCTGGACCGCTGCGTTGTAGTTGTTGCCGAAGGTCGTGCTCACGCAGTACGTGAGGTCGAGCTTCTGCGTGTCGTTCCACTTCGCGTCCTGGCCGCCGTTGCGGTGGACGATGAGCGCGCCGTTGCGAACGTACGTCTCGTAAAACTCCTCCAGCTTCTTGATGTCGTCGACCGGCGTGTCGCCGTCGACGATGTAGATGCCCGTGTCGGGCTCACGATACGTAACGGCCTCGAACGCCTCGAAGCTCGTATACGTGTCGGCGACGGCTTCATCGCCGCTCGGCGCTCCCACGCAGCCGGCGCCGAGAGCGCCGGAGACGAGGACGAAAGCAACCACGGATCGGCTCGCAAAGCCGATGTTCTTCGTACCAGCGCTCATCGTATTTCCTCCATGGCCCCGGCACCCAGGGCGGAGCCATCGGGACATTGATTGTGGATGACGCAAGGAAGCAGAATGCGCAGAGGTGCGTCAATCCAGGCGCACGATTTCGTCCGAGTGCAGACGCACGAAATTCCATTGCGCACCCAAGGGTTCGTCGAAATCATGTATTTATGCGAAAAACTCGTAAAGGCGCGAAGCGGCGTTGCCTGGTCCACATGTTTTGAGGGCGCGAGGCTCTGGATCTCGGGCGTGCGCGGCCGCCACCTCCCGAGGACGACGAGCCCGCCGAGCGTGCGCAGGGACGAGACAAGTCGAGCCCGCGGTTTTACGAGAACGAACATTCGTAGGCAGCTGGCTCCCGTTTTCATCGGGCTCCGTGCCATTGCAATCGTGCGTGCGCCGAGGCTCCCCTCCGGGAAAATGGTTCGAGGTTCGTCGCGTTCACGAGGCAGGCGATGCGGCCTTGCGGGGGCCGCGGAGCGAGGCTAGGGAAGGCGCATGAAGCCCTGGTCCGTGATGCAGAGCCGCCCGATCGTCGCGCGTCGGTGGTTGACCGTCCACGAGCAACGCATCGCCCTGCCGCACGGCGGCGAGATCGACGAGTTCCACGTGATCGAGGCGCCCGACTGGGCGTCGGTGCTGGCCGTGACGGAGGATGGGCAGGTGGTGTTCGTCGATCAGTACCGGCACGGGGCGGCGCGCGTGAGCCGCGAGCTGCCGGCAGGCGTGATCGACGCGGGCGAGACGGCCGAGCAGGCTGCGCGGCGCGAGCTCGAAGAGGAGACGGGATTCGTCGCCGCGACGTGGCTACCGCTCCTCTCGACGAACACGGAGCCGAGCCGGCATACGAACCGCGCCCATTTCTTTTTCGCCGCCGGCGCGCGCCGTGCCTCCGAGCAGCGGATGGATCCCGCCGAGAACATTCACGTGGCGCTGATGGACCCAAAGGACATCGTGCCCGCGATCGAGCGCGGGCAGATCATCCACGGCGTGCACGTGGGCGCGATTTTGCTCGCGGTGCGGCGCGGGCTTTTGTCGCTCGATTGAGGCGAGGGAAGGGCCGGATCACGCCCGGGTGAGCGTGATCCGGCGGGGGAAGGTCACTTCGCGAGGCAGGCTTCGAACTCGGTCTTGCAGACGACCGTCGGATCCTGGCCCGGGCCGAGCCTGAAGAGGCAACGCAGGGCGGCGGACATCTCGTTCGAGACCGTGGGGTCGGAGTTCGTCACGCAGGGCGTCATGCCCTCGAGAGCGCCCATACCCGAGCCGAGGGCTTGCTGCACGCACGAGAAGGATTCGGCACACGTCGCCTTGCCATTGCCCACCCATTCGGCGCCGATGAAGTTCTGCTGGTTGGGGGCGGCCGCCTCGGCGAGGCAGTTCGCGGTCGCCGGCTCGGCCGGGTAATACGAGCCGATGAGCATGCACATCTCGTCGGTCGAGCGCGGCCCCTGGAAGACGTTCCGCATCTCGCCGTTCGAGTAGTCGCACTGGTAATCGAACCACGAGCCGGCCTTGACCTGGAGCCCCGCCCCGAAATCCTTGACCGGCACGTTTTCCCACGTCTCGCTCGTGTAGAAGGGGTCCGCCTCTCCCACGATGGACGCCGCATACCCGACGCCGCGCGCGTGCATGTGCGACTGCACGTTCACGATCGTGATGTCCTTGTGCACCGGGCAGCGCATGCGCGCGCGGCCCTCGCTCATGGCACCGACGTGGATGAACGGGTTGTAGAGGAAGAGGACGTCGCCCTCCGTCTGCACCTCCGTCTCGGGGACCGAGTAGAGGTTCACCCGGACCTCGGGCTCGATCGTGTTCATCGAGGCGTTGATGTAATGCGCGTTCATGAGGAGCACCGCGCCGGGGCGCACCTTCATGGCCACGCCTTCGGGGAAGCTCAGGAAGGACTGGCCGTCGCCGTTCTGCGAGCCCGCGATGAGCTTCTCGACGGCCCAGCCATTCGTGGCGCCGTCGGAGCAGTCGAACACGCCGCTCGTGTCGACGGCCGTGCCGTCCTCTTTCTGGGTCGGGATGTCTTCGTAGCTCGTCTGGTAGAGCAGGAAGTGGTGGCTGCCCTTCGTGAAGCGCACCTGGTCACGGTTCACGTAGAGACCCTCGGCGGGCGCTCGCACGAACATGCAATGCTCGCCTTCGGTGCCGGGATCGAGCTTCGTGATCATCTTGAACTGCACGCCCTCGCCCGCTTCCGGGGGCGCGAGCAGCTCTTCCCCCGGCTGCCCGGGCGGCGCGGGCTCCGAGCCTCCACAGCCCACGAGGGCCGGCAGGGCGAGGGTGAGGGAGGGGATGGCGGTCCTGATTAAGAACGTGCGAAGATTCATGGCCGTTCGTGTTAGTGACCGGCGGTCACAAAGTCAACTCCCGGAAGGTGAAGAATTGTTGCCCGACAGGTGAAGGAATGTTGCCCGCGAGGGGCGCTTGCCTTTCGTGCCCGTTCGCGGTAAAAAGTTCATCGGTCGCGCAACTTCGGGTGTGGGTGGGAATCGGCGGACATGGCGGACCCGACGACGAGTGAGCTCCTCGGGCAGCTCCCCCCGGTGGTGGAGCTTCGTGACATTGGTTTGTCCTTCACGCTGCCCCGCGGGAAGAACCTCAGCCGGACGTGGGTCCGCGCGCTGCGGACCGAGCTCGCGAGCCGCGTGCGCCTCCGGATCGCGCAGGATCGGCTGACCTTGCGGTGTGATCCGCCGATCGTCGTCGACGCATTGTGGCCCGCGAAGAACATGCTGTTCGGGGGCGCGGACGTGCGGTTTTCGGACGCGCGCATCGAGGCGTGGGTCTCTCCGATCGACGGCCCGGGCGAGGGGCTCCTGGATTTCACGGACGAGGCCAAAAAGCAGATCGTGGAGATCATCGCCGCGGGCCTCCGCGGCACGAAGATGGCGAGTCCCGGCTATGATCCGATGCGGGACGAGGCTGCGCTCGCGACGCTCGAGGCCATCGCCGACAATTTCCGAAACGCGCCGTCGAGCGGGGCGTCGGACGTATCCATCGCGGATCTCGGCGATCCCGCGGCCGAGGCGACGCTCGCGCTGCGCGAGGCGTTCGTGCACGAGCAGAACGGCACGGGGCTCTCGGTCGCGGCCGGCGGGGCGATCCAGGTGCAAATCAAGGGGAGCGGGAACCTCGCGGCGATCGCGGCCGAACGCTCGAACCCGGAGCGCGTGCGCGCGGCGAACCTGCAATCGATCACGATCACGAGCGAGGCGCTCTCGGTCGTGCACGGCGGGAGCCCGATCGTGGAGCTCGGGTGCATTCGTATCGATCGCGGCGGGGCCGTGACGCTGTCGCGGCTCAGGCTGCGCGGGACGCTGGAGGAGGTCGCGGGGCTCGAATCACTGGTGCGCGTGGTTGCGGGGGTCGTGCGCTTCGCCGGGTGCGAGGTGTCGCTCGACGCGGGGATCGCGCTCGCGGCCAAGGACCCAGCGTCGGAGGCCTCGATGGTGCCCGGGCTCGTCCGGAGCAAAATCGAGGAGGTGCTGGCCGAGGGCGTGCGAAAGCTCGTGCACGAGCACGCCGAGGCGATCCCGGGGCTCGATCTGCGGGACGTCCTCGCGGTCTGAGCGCTGTCGGAAGTTTTCGCGCGGCCGGGCGATGGTGTACGGTATCGCCTGAATGCAAGCGCGCCGCGCCTCGGCTCTGACGCTCCTCGGGCTCGTGCTCGCGGCGGCGTGGTTTTCGAGCGGCGCGTCGGGCGCGCCGGGCCTTCCGGTCCCGCTCGCGAGCGCGATTCCGAGGCCCGTGGCGCCCCCCGTGTCCCTGGAGGCGCCGCCCGTCGCAGAGGCGCCGCGCGCGACCGTCGCATTCGTCGGCGACGTATCGATGGCGCTCGGCATAGGTTCGGTGATCAAAAAAGGTGAGGAGCCGGCCTTTCCTTTCGCGCACGTGGCCGAGCGGTTGCGATCGTACGATCTGCTCGTGGGGAACCTCGAATGCGTGGTCACGTCGCAGGGGGAGCCCGCGATCCCCGAGCCGCTGGTGGCGCCGCTTTCAGCGCCGCGCTTGCTCCTCGATGCGGGCTTCGACATGGTCTCGGTGGCGAACAACCACACGCTCGACATGTCGGAGGCGGGGTATTTCGAGATGATCGAGCGCCTCGATTCCGCGGGGCTCGGGAATTTCGGGACGACGCAGGCGAGCCCCGGGCGCGAGGCGTTCGTGGTGCGGGAGGTCTCGGGGGTACGAATCGCGTTGATCGGTCACGTGGATCGAGGGATGCCACGGGCGCGGCAGGACGTGCAGCGGGCGCGGGAGCGCGCCGACGTCGTGATCGTGTTCGTGCACTGGGGGATCGAATACGCGCTCACGCCCTCGAAGTACCAGCGCGAGGCGAGCCGCGCGCTGATCGACGCCGGGGCCGACGCGGTGATAGCGGCGCACGCGCACGTGGTGCAGCCAGCCGAGCGGTATCGAGGGCGGCTCATCGCGCACGGGATCGGGAATTTCGTGTTTTCGGGCATGACGCGGACGGGGAGCCACACGGGGACGCTCGTGGAGCTCGACGTGACCCGGGGCGGGATCACCGGGCATCGGTTCCTGCGGGTCGCGATCGACGATCGCGGCGCGCCGCGTTTCGTGGGGGAGCCGAGCGAGGAGCCGCCGCTCGATCCGCCCGGGCCGCGGCCGCTGCCGCCCATCGAGGGGGAATCCGTCCGGTGACGTGGGAGAGCGTTAGCTTCGTCGTCTGAAGCTCCGGGCGAACGCGACGGCGCCGAGGATTGGCAGGAAAAACGAGCGCGCGTCCGCGTTTTCGGGGGCGCCGATCGTGCACGCGCCGCTGGAAGGCTCGGCCGGCGTGGTGTCGCCGCCCTCGCCGCCTTCGCCCCAGCCGCCGCCGCCCGTGCCGCCGGCGCCCGACGTCGACGAGCTCGCGCCGCCGGGGACGACGGGCTGGGGGTCGTCCACGAGATACAGCGCGCCGCGAAGGAAAAGCACAGGCCGCGGGCGGAGCGGCGTTCCCTCGACGAGGGCATACACCTCGGCCGCGGGGCGCACGGCGGCTTTTCCGATGTCGAAGCGCCAGGTCGCCGCGGCGCCCGGCGAGACGAGCCGGCGCACGCCGCCGTCGAGGAGCCAGGTTTGTCCGGTGCCGTCGTCGGCCTGGACGAGCTCGGGTTTGTCGGGGATATCCGGTCCGTCCGGGAGCAGGTCGGCGTCCGCCGCGGGCAGGGGCAAGAGGTCCCAGAATGAAGAGAATCGCCAGGCGTCATATGTGGGGACGCCGTCGACCTTGCGCCGCACGCCCGATTGCGCGGCAGGCGGGCACTGGAGCGTGCGAGGGCTGTTGCCGAGCACCGGATTGCCCTCGCCGCCGGTGTCGATGCCGTAGGCATAGACGTCTCGGGCATTGCCGTCGTGAAAGGCGAGCGGCGAGGGGGCGAAGAAGCCATGCTCGCATGAGCCGATGGCCGCGCAGAGATCGTCGCGATGGACGTTCGCGCGGACGGCGATGGCGGGCGCGCCGGGGGTGCCCGCGGGGACGCCATAATAAACGTGGACGTCGATGGGCTGGTCCGGGACGTCGGGATCCTGGGCCCAGCCGGCGATGGCGTCGCACCCGGCGTTATCGAGGTATCCCGTCGGCTGGACGGCGAGCGCCGCCCGCGGGACGAGGAGCGAGCACGCGAGGAGAGCCGCCGCGGGCCCGAGGGTTCGCAAGGACGAGAGGTGTTGGAATGGCAATGGCACGCGCCTCACACGAGGATGTCGCCGAACGCTTCGGACGTCTCGCCGCCGTTCCAGCCGAAGCTCGGCGTCTCCAGGCCGACGCCGCGAAGCATGGTCACGTGGGCCTTGCTGTAATTGCCGCCGGGGTCGCGGACGTGGACGTTGCGGCGAATTTTTCCATTGGCGCCGCCCGCGAGGACGCAGGGCATCTCGGCGACGCTGTGCTGATACCCTTCGCCGTACTCGGAGAGGCCAAAGACGAGCGCGCGATCGAGCAGCGTGCCGCCCGTCGGCTCGACGACGGCCTGGAGCCGGCCGAGGAACGCCGCGAAGGCCTGCATTTGATACAGGATGCCCGCGCGGGCGTGATCCCAGGCGCCCTCGTGGACGGTGGCGTGAAAATCGTTGGGGACGCCGAGGTTCGAGAAGACGTGGGTCGTCGCGGGCGAGCTCAACATGAACGAGAAGACACGCGTCATGTTGCAGGCGAGCGCCGAGGCGAGGAGCGAGCCCATGATGTCGGTCTTCGCGACGAGCTCGTCGTTCGGCGCGGGTTTGCCCGGGGGCGCGCAGGCGTCGCCCGAGAATTCGAGGCGGCTCTTGACGCTGTGGAGGTGCTCGAGGTGGGCCTCGATGCGCTGCTTGTCGGCCGCGCCGACGCGGGCCGAGAGGCTCTTCGCGTCCTCCATGACCGCGTCGAGCAGGAGCGCACGGCGCTTCATTCCGGCCGTGTCCGCGGCCACGCCGAACAGGAGATCGTAGAGCTGCCCCGGATCGAGGATCGGCGGGTTCAGGTCGTCCGGGCCATTGTACGAGATCGCGTTCCAGTGACCGTAATCGTGGAACCGCGCGGTGCTCGCGCCGAGGATGAGCGAGCGGAAGCGCGGGCTCTCCGGGCCGTAGAAGGCCGGGTGTTTCGCGACGTACTGGTCGAGCGTCGGGCGCAGCGCCGTGAGCGTGTGCGAGGGGTGATCGAATCCCTCGGGGCGAATGCGATCGCCGGTCATGGAGACCATGAAGCCGCGCATGTGCCCGTCGCTCTGGCCCGCCGGGAGATCGGGCACTGCCGTGTGCGGGGTCAATCCCGTGACGACGCTCGGCTGGTAGGGCGCGAGCGGCGCGAGGAGCTCGCTCGGCGCATAGTCCTTGCCTGTCGCGGCGGGCGTCCAGAGGTCGGGGTGGCCGGCCTGGGGCGCGCCGTGGCCGTCGTGCCAGGGCAAACCGCCGCCCCAGAAGAAGATGCCGAAGATCGGCCCCGTGGACGCCGCCTCGGCGTCGCGGGATCCGAGCATCGCTTCGAGCGTGGGCAAGGCGAGGGCGACGGCCGTGCCGCCCACGGCGCCCCGGAGGAAGGTTCGTCGGGAAAGGGGCGTGGTCTTCACGGGCTCTGCTCCTCGCCGATGTAACGGAAGGCGTCGTGCGTGACGAGCTCGATCAGGAGGGTGCGGAAATCGAAGGAGGCGCCGGCGAAGCGCGAGGCGAGGTCCTCGAGCGCGAGCCGTTCGCCCTTCGTTTCGAGGCGTCCCTGCGCGTGACGATAAAGCTGCTGGACCATGCAACGGCCGACGCGGGGCTCGGTCTCGAGGACCGTGGCGAGGCCGCGCGCGTCCGCGAGCGGTTTGCCGTCGAGGTCGCCCGATGAATCGATGGGCAGGTCGCCCTCGAAGACGGTGCGGTAATACCCCGACGAGTCGAAATGCTCGAAGAGGAAGCCGGGCGGGTCCATGAAGGTATGGCACGCGGCGCAGGCGGGGTTCGTGCGGTGCGCCTCCATTTGCTCGCGCACGGTTTTGGGGTCGCCCATCGGCGGATCGAGCGTCGTGTCGACGCCCGGCGGCGGGGCCGGAACCTCCAGGCAGAGGACGCGCTCGCGGACGTATTTGCCGCGCGCCGTGGGCGAGGTGCGGGTCTCGTGCGCATTCATGGTGAGGAACGCGCCGAGCGTGAGCAGGCCCGCGCGCGGGCCGTCCGCGGGCAGCTCCACCGGGACGAACGTGTCCGTCGTCGCGCCGGGCGCCTCGATGCCGTAGAGCGCCGCGAGGTCCGCATTCACGAACGTCTTGCGGGTGCTGAAGATGCTGCGCGCGTCGCCGCGGCTCTCGAAGACGACGTCCTCGACGAGCAGCTCGACCTCGCGGCGCATTGCTTCCCTGATGGTGGGCGTGAAATACGGATATGCGGCCGGGTCGCGCTGGATGCCGTCGAGGCGGCCGAGGTCGAGGTATTGCCGGAAGAATGCCTGCATCGCCGAGCGCGCGCGCGGATCGTCGAGCAGGCGCTCGGCCGCCGCGGCGATGCCATCGCTTTTGTCGAGGTCGCCGTTTTCGGCGGCGTCGAGGAGGGCGTCGTCCGGGCCCTGGTTCCAGAGGAGGAACGAGAGGCGCGTGGCCATTTCGTACCCCGTGAGCTTGCGCCGGCCGGGGGCCCCGTCGTCGGGGACGCCGAGCTCGGCGCGATAAAGGAAATGCGGGGACTGGAGCAGGCCCGAGGTCGCGAGGCGCAGGCCCTCCCACGCGCTCGGATCCGCGAGCGTCTGCGAGATTCCAACCCAGCGAGAGACCTCGTCATTCGTGAGCGGTCGCCGGAAGACGCGCCGGCCGAAGCGGCGCAAAAAGCCCTCGACGCACGCGTCGCCGGGCGCGGCAGGCTCGCAGCCGACGAAGGCGGCGCGCCGGGCCGGATCCGCGAAGACGTAGCGCGTGAGGGCGTCGGCGGACTCCTCGTACTGCTGCACGCCGAACTCGGAGAGCGTCGTGCTCGAAGCGCCGATGTTGTAGAAGAGGAACGGCTTCGTGTCGTCCTCGAGCGGCGCCTTCGGCATGCTCGCGCCGAAGAGCTCGACGAGCGAGCTCTGGTACTGCGCGGCCGTGAGCCGCGGGAGCGCAGGCGCGGCGAGGACGAGCGACTCCGCTTCGGTGGTGTCCTCGTCCGCGTCGCCGATGACGCCGACGCATGCGGTGAGCGAAGCGCCGAAGACGGCGATTGCAGCGGAAAACCCGAGCCACCGCGCTCGGGATCGCCCTGGATGCGGACGTCGTTGGACCATGGCCGTACGCGAAGGGTACAGCGGAGCCGAGGGGCAGGGAAGAGACAAGGTAGGGCCCTCGTCCACGCTTTTCGGGAGGCGCGCGAACACTCCGGTGGAAGAAGTCCCGTACGGCCGGAGGGCTTCCGCGGGGCGCGGATTCGCGTATCGTGCGCGGGTGGCTCCCGTCCCCGTGACGTTTTTCTACCGGCCGGAGCGGCCCGCGGCGTTCGCCTCGCTCTGCGGGGAATGGTCGGCGTTTCGACCGACGCCCATGGCGCGGCGCGAGGACGGCTCGTTCGAGGCGACGATCGAGGCGGCGATCGGGGTGTACGAGTACAAGCTGCACGTGGAGGGCGCGCGCTGGGAGCTCGATCCGGAGAACCCGCGGACGCGGGCGCGGGGCGGGCTGCGGAACAACGTGCTCGTGGTGGGCGGCGCGGACGAGCCGATCCTGCACGCGCCGGTAAGCCCGTTCGTGGGCGTGGAGAAGGAGGGGCGGCTCTGCATTCGCGCGGCGCTGCGTCGTGGGCACGGCAGCGGCCTCGTCGTGCGGTGGGACGAGGGCGCAGGGGCGCGCGAGGAGGCCATGCACGTCGCGGCGGAGGAGGACGAGCACGTGGTGTTCGAGGCGCGGCTGCCGGCGTCGGCGCGTCGCGTCGCGTACGTGTTTCGATTGGAATCGGGGCGGCTCGTCGGGCGCGCGGGCGGGGCGGGGCAATGGTTCTCGATTCCGAGGCCGGACGCGGCCCGAGGCGAGGGGCGGGGCGAGGGCGCGGCGGCGACGTCGATCGAGGGGGCCGCGGGGCCGGGCGCGGCCGGTGACGCGTTTCGCGCGGGCAGCGTGGTCGCGCCGCTGCCCGTGCGGCTTTACGTCACCGTGACCGAGCGGTGCAACCTGCGCTGCGCCCATTGCATCACGGACGCGCCGGAGAAGACGCGGAGCGGGAGCGCACGCACGATGCAGCCGTGGCTGCTCGACGCGCTGCGGGATCCATTCGCGGCGGCCGATTACGTGGGCTTCGTGCACGGCGGCGAGGCGATCGTCGCGCCGATCTTCCCGGAGGTGCTCGCGGCGATCCAAAAGGCCCGCGCGGGTCGTCCGGGCCGCACGGACGTGCATTTGCTGTCGAATGGAATGGCGCTCGACGAGGCGCGGTTCGACGCGCTCTGTGATCTCGGGCTGACGAGCCTCTCTCTTTCGCTCGACGGAGCGACGGCCGGGACGAACGACGGGCTCCGGATCGGCGGGCGGTTCGCGACGATCGTGAAGAACATCGAGGGCATGATCCGGCGTCGCGCGGCGCGCGGGATCGACGTGCGGATCGGGATCTCGGCGGTCGTGACGGCCTCGAATGTGGAGGAGCTCTCCGCGCTCGGGAGGCTCTCCGCTTCGCTTGGGGTCGATTGGTTGAAGGTCGAGGAGGTCTTTCCGTGCACGGCGCGGGCCGAGGTCGAATGGCTCGACCCGCGGGGCGAGCGGATCACGCGCGCGGTCCGCGAGCTCGGGGCGATCCTCGCGCCCGCGGGGGTCGTGCTCGTGGATCACCTCGATCCGCGCGGCGCCTGTCCCTGCATCGCCGGCGACGATCCCGCGCTGGGCGCATTTCGCGCGGCCGACGATTTCGCGAACCGCGCGCGCTTCCTGACGTGTCGCATGGAATGGGAGCAGGCGTGCATCGACCCCGACGGGAGCGTGCATCCCGTGGCGTACGAGGCGTCCGTGATCGGCTCGCTCGCGTCGTCGCCCCTCGTTTCGCTCTGGAACGGAGAGGTGATGCAGGGGATACGTCGCGCGGCGCTCGAAAGGACACCCGCGCCGATCCGGCAGTCCTGCGCCGAGGCGCCTTGCGCCCCGGCCGCGCGGCGTGCCACGATCGCCCCATGAAGCGCTTTGCACCTTTCTATGGGCTCGTGCTCGTTCCTTTCCTCCTTTCGGCCGCGGGCTGCTCCGACGACGAGGGTTCGTCCGGGGACACGAATGCGGGCGAGCCGGCCTCGATGCAAGGGATCACCGCGGCCCACAACGCGGCGCGCGCGTCCGTCGATCCGGCGGCGTCCGAGCCGCTGCCGCCGCTCGTGTGGTCGTCCGAGATCGCCGCCGTCGCCCAGGCCTACGCCGAGAAATGCGTCTGGGAGCACAGCTCGAACGACTATGGCGAGAACCTCTACGCGAGCTCCAATGGATCGAGCGCGGAGCAGGTCGTGTCGAACTGGGTCTCCGAGAAGGCCGATTACATCTACGCGTCGAACGAGTGCTCAGGCGTGTGTGGGCATTACACCCAGGTCGTCTGGGCGAACACGACGAAGCTCGGCTGCGGCAAGGCGAATTGCAGCACGGGCTCGCCGTTCGGCGGCGGGGATTGGGAGTTCTGGGTCTGTAACTACGATCCGCCCGGCAATTTCATCGGGCAGAAGCCGTATTGATCAGGTCGCGGCGAGCACGCGCGCGAAGTCGAGCCCGGTGATCACGCCGACGAGCTCGCCGTTCTCCAGCACGAGCACGCGGCGCGCGCGCGACTCGAAGGCGTGCGCCGCCGCGCGGTAGAGCGGGGTCTTCACGTGCTGCGTGAGGATGCCGTAGTTCATCACGTCCTCGACCTTCGTCTCGGGCGCGAGGTTGCGCGCCGCGAGCGCCTCGACCTGCGTGAAGACGCCGACCGGGTGGCGATACTCGTCGATGATCGCGAGGCCCGTCACGTGCGTGCGGTCGAGCCGCGAGGTGGCGTCAGCGATCGTGGCCGTGACGGGGAGCGAGATCACGGGCTTCGTCATCACGTCGCCGATCGCCCCTTCGAGGCGAAGCGCGCGCACGGAGGAGAGCACCTCCTCGATGCTGAAGACGCCGACGATCTTGCCTTCCTGCTCGACGTACACGCGGTGCACGTGCTCGTCGGCCATGATCCGCGCGGCGGCCGTCACCGGCGCGCTCGGCGCGACCGTGATCACGCCCTTGTGCATGTGCTCCGAGACAGGCTCGGTGGGCAGGTCGATCGGCTGGATGCCCGCGAGCGAGGCCGGCTGCAGCCGACCGATGCGCAGGAGGTCGGTCAGCGAGACGACGCCGAGCGCCTTGCCTGCGGCGTCGACGACGGGCACCGACGAGATGCGCCGCGACGCGAGCAAGTGGTAAGCCTCATCCACGAGCGTGTCGGAAGTCACCGACAGCACGGGGGATTTCATCAGCGTCGAGACGAGGAGGGGAGTGGTCATGGTGGCGGCCCCTGGCAAAACGTTTGCCAAGTCATATACAGGCCCTCCGTCCCCCTTGTCGAGCCCCATCACGCAACCTTTGCGTGCTCGGCGCAACGCGCGCGCGTCCCGAGACCCGGGATCATCGTCGTAATGAGGCTGTGGTCCTCGGTACAGCGGCAGCATTCGAGGGGGATGCGTTGTGGAATGATTTCGAGTCCTCGCATTCATCACGGGCTTCGTTCGTAGCCGATGTCAATGCGCCGACGGTCGTCGGCTCACTCGTTTTTCAAAATGATGCACGACGCTCTCGGAATGGGTGCGGCCCAGATGCTCCGGTGCAGTAACATCGGGCCCGAGTCGCTGGTGCGGCTCGCGAGGGTGTCGGCGTACACGATTCCGTGACCAAGGGCGCGGGGCTCGCTCCGAGCGTCCGCGCGGTGCTCGGTTGGCCGCTCTCGAAATCGAACCAGAGCCGCGACGCGCGCTCGAACGCAGCTGGAGGATCGGACGCATGGCAGGGACGAGGTCCTGGACGGTAGGAAAGCAATTCGGCGCGGTCATCGCGCTCCCCCTCTTGTTTCTGATCCTCATCGGCGCGTATGCCTACGCGACCACCCAGCGTCTCCTCGTGGCCACGGGCGCCGTCGCGCACACGCGCGAGGTGCTGACCGCGCTCGGCGATACGCTCTCCGCGTTCCAGGACCTGGAGACGGGCCAGCGCGGCTACATCCTCACGGGCGACGAGGCGTTCCTCGAGCCGTACCAGAAGGCGAGCCTGACCGTCGACACGGACGTCGCCGAGATCACGCGGCTCACCCGTGACAATGCGCGCCAGCAAGAGCGGCTTTTGGACCTGCGGCAGCTCGTGGAGCGGCAGAAGGGCTACCTCGTGAGCAGCATCGATGTCCGCAAGCGCGAAGGGCTCGAGCCAGCGATCAAGCTGATCGCGGCCGGCGAGGGCAAGCGCTCGATGGACGCCCTTCGCAAGAGCATCGACGAGATGATCGGCGAGGAGCGCGCGCTCCTCGGCACGCGGGCCGCCGTGGTGGACGATCTCGTGCGCACGTTCGCCGCGGTGCTCGTGGGCTCGTGCCTCCTCGCGTTTGTCGTCGTGAGCGGCGCGGGATCGTTCGTCGTCCGCGCGCTCGGCCGCCAGATCGGGTCCGCCGCCGAGCGCATGAGCGCCGCCGCGCGTGAGCTCGAGGCCGCCGCGACGCAACAAGCGAGCTCGACGAACGAGCAGGTCGCGACCTCGCAGCAGGTGTCGGTGACGATCCGCGAGCTGACGGTCACGTCGCGCCAGATCGCCGAGAGCGCGCTGCAGGTGAGTCGCATCGCGGAGGACACGTCCTCGGCCACGCAGTTCGGCGATCAGACCGTGGTCGCGGCGCGCGAGGCCGTCGACGGGACCCGCACCCGGGTCGATCAGGTCGTCACGCACATGCTCGGCCTGAACCAGCGATCCCAGGAGATCGGGGGCATCGTCGACATCATCCGCGAGCTCGCCGAGCAGACGAACATCCTCGCGATCAACGCGACGATCGAGGCCGCAGGCGCGGGCGAAGCGGGGCGGCGCTTCGGCGTGGTCGCCGACGAGATCCGCAAGCTCGCCGAGCGCGTGTCCGGCGCCGCGCGGAACATCCAGCACCTCGTCGAGCAGGTGCGCGGCGCGACGAACGCGACCGTGATGGCGACGGAGGACGGCGCGAAAGCCGTGGAGGCGAGCACGCGCAGGTTCGTGGACGTGGGCGCGAGTTTCGAGCGCATCCGCACGTACGTGGGAGACACGGCGCGATCGTCGCGCGAGATCGAGGCGAGCACGCGGCACCAGACGACGGCGATGGAGCAGGTGAACCAGGCGATGCAGGCCGTCTCGGAGGCAGCGCGCGAGGTGCAGACGAGCGCGAAGCAGACGCTCCAGACGGCCTCGGAGCTGTCTTCCGTGTCGGAAGAATTGCTCCGGCTCGTACGGTCGGCCGAGGATCGCCGGACGGCGCTTTCGTGACGTCAGCGCGCGCGGCGGCGGCCAAGCTGATCTTCGTAGAGCGACGGTGGGTCGAGCAGGTCGCCTTCCTCGAGGCCCTCGACCCAATCGACGGGCATCGTGCCGACGGCCATCGGCAGCGGCGACTCGGTGGTGACGTAGAGGCCCTCGGTCCCGATCACGTACCCCGTGCCGAACTGGAGGGAGCGGAGCGCGCCCTTGCCGCGGTTGTTCCAGAGCACGTTCTCGGTGCCCGTGTGGCCGGCGCCGGTGCTCTCGGCACCGCGGTTCACGATGGAAAAACCGTCGTCGAAGGTCGAGGCATCGATGAGGTTCGCGGTGGCGAGCGAGTGGTGAAACTCGGAGAGCCCCGTGAAGCCGGAGGCGTCGTTCATGTCGGTGAGCGACGCGCCGTTTTTGCTTTGAACACGTAAGAAGACGCAGCCGGTCGTGCCGAAGCCCCAGTTCTGGATGAAGTTGTGCCGCCCGCCGTCGCCCTCGCTGTCCGCGACGAGGATCTCGTTCGAGCGGCGGATCTCGAAGAG
Source organism: Polyangium sp. 6x1 (assembly GCF_029946515.1). Lineage (GTDB taxonomy): Bacteria > Myxococcota_A > Polyangia > Polyangiales > Polyangiaceae > Polyangium. The sequence continues at coordinate 97,151 of NZ_JARZHH010000030.1, read as the reverse complement.
GTAGCCGTTTCCGCCGCCGCCGCGGTTCTCCGCGAGGCCGAGCGAGACGCGCTCGATGGTGACGCGCGCCGTCTCTTCGAGGAGGATGCCGCCCGAGGCGAGGTGCGCGCCGCCGCCCGGTCCTTCGGCCGGCGCACCGGGCGAGGGGAACGAGGCGACGTCCTTGATCCAGCAGTCGACGACGCGCCGGAGGTCGATCGCGTGGACCTGCGATTCGGCCCAGGCCTCGGCCCAGGAGACGGCGTTCGACACGCCGAGCGACTCGACGCCGCACTCGCGGACGAGGCCCGTGACGCGCTGCAAGCTCGCGCCGTCGCGGAGCTTGGCCGGGTACCGGAGCGGCACGTCGAGCGTGATTCGGTGCGGGGACGAGGCCTTGTCGACGGCGACGACGGTCCGGCGAAAGAAGGGCTGCCAGGTGTCGTTGAAGGCCGTCCACGTGCCCGTCATGCCGTGCTCCTCGATGAAGGCGGGCGTGATGGTCCAGCCGAGGAGGACGTCGTCGCCCGGCGCGAGGTCCTTGGCGTCGTCGACCTCGACGACGTCGGTGCGCGACGTCGTGTCCGCCGTGAGCGGGAGCTCGAGGTTCGGCTCGGCCTTGCCGAGGAAGGCGAGGTGCGCGTCGTAGCTCATGCCCGCCGATCGCGTGAAGTGGAGCCGCGATTTCGTGGGGCCCGCGCCGCGCAGGACGACGCCGGACGCGGCGACGACGAGCTTGTCGTCCATGCGATAGAGGCCCTCGGGGAACGTGACGATCCCGCCGCCTTGGGCCGAGGCCTCGTCGATGGCGGCCTGCACGGCGAGGGTCGCGTCCGCCTTGCCGGTGGGATCGGCGCCGTGGGCGACGACGTCGAAGGTCGGGGCCGCGGCGGGCGCGCCGGGCGGGGCTTCGGCGTGGTGGTAGCCCGCGTAGGAGAAGTCGTGCAGGAAGTGGCCCTCGGCGTCCGTGAAGGAGGGCGTCCAGTCCTCGGGGTAGAGGGCGCTGCGGAACGAGGAGGGGCCGGCGTCGGTGCCCGCGTCGGGCGCGGGCGGTGGGGTGGCTCCGGGGGGCTCGTCGCTGCACGCGGCGAGGCACGGGAGGAACGCGAGCAAGCCGAGGAGCGGGCGCATGGGCGCCCAGGATAGATCAGGACGTCGGGACGAACGCGCCCGCGATGGAGGCGGCGATCGCGACCGTGACGGGGATGGTGAAGTTGTCGTCGAGGCGTGAGGAGACGAGCTCGGCGATCGCGCCCGCGGCCGCGCCTGCGGAGGCGATGAGCAGCATCGCGGGGAGCGGCATGCCGTGGAAGGCCGTGAGCGTCGCGAGCGCGGCGAGCGTGCCGACGGCGAAGAAGCCGAGCGTGCCTTCGAGCGAGCGGTTCGCGAGGATCTTCGTGCGCCCGATGCGACGGCCGATGAAGCCGGCCGCCGGGTCGGCGAGGCCGAGGACGACGACGCCGAGCTCGGCCGCCTGAAAGGGCGCGAAGAGCGAGAGGCCGACCAGGGCCGTGAGGTACCAGGTGGACGAGTTGATCCGGTGCCGCTCCATCGGGTGGGCGACGCGCGAGAAAAACTTCATCAGCCGCTCGTTGACGGCCGGGCTCAGGCGGCGGGCGATCTCGCAGGACCACGCCCACGCCGCCAGCGATACGCTCGCGGCGATCAGCCAGCCGCGGCTCGGCACGATACGGAGCATGACGAGCGCGAGCAGCCCGGAGGCGATGTGGAAAAGGCTGCGTGTCCAGTTCTCGGGCCGGGCGGGCGGCAAGGGCGCCGGCACGGGCACCGAGGGAAAAGGCACCGCGGGGAGCTCGATGTCGAGCGCGGTCGGATCGACGGTGGACTTGGACAAGGCAACGAAGGCTACCCGTCGCCTCCGCCCACGAGTTTCAGCTTTCTGTCATTTCGGTGGGGCTGGACCCACAAATGGTTCAGGCGCCTCGCGCGAGGCGACGCGCGGCGTCAATGGTGCCAATCGGGATTTTGCTGCTCGACGAGGGGGCCGGGGAGGCTTCCTCGATCAGCCTGCGCACCATGACGTCGGCCACGGTGCTCGGCTCGATCGTGCGGGGCATGACCAGCGCGGAGGCGAGGGCCGCGTTGCGCTTCGGCGCCGCCGCGGGAGGCCAGGTGGCCGCGGGCGAATCGTCGAGCACGATGATGGGCACGCCGCTCGGCTGCTTCGCCCGGAGGAGGCCGAGCACGCGGAGGAAGCACCTCCGGTCGACCACGGCGCCGTCGACGCGCGCGCCATCGAGGTCGAGGAACTGGGCGGCCTGGTCGACGCTCTCCAGCGAGACGACGTCACAGCTGTGCCCGATGCGCAGGACCTTCGCGAGCGCCTCGCGCAGGGCGCTGTCGGCGTCGACGAGCAGCACGCGGAAGGCGCGCGGCGCGGCCTCGGCTTGCGGGCTCCCGGTGAGGGCGTGGGCGCGGCTGATCAGGAACGATTTCGAGTGGGGTTTGCCCACGAAGTCGTCGGCGCCGACGCCGAGGCCGCGGAGGCGCGAGCCGAAGCGCGCGTCGCTCGACAGGATCATGACCGGCAGGCGCACGAGCGCAGGATCGCGGCGAATCTCGCGGAGCAGGTCGATCCCGTCGCCGTCGGGCAGGAGCACGTCCAGGATGGCGAGGTGGAACGGGTCGCGCTCGCGGTGCAGCGCGATGGCGCGCCTTGCCGCGTCGAGCGTGGGCACGGGTGTCACCCGGAAGCCGGCCTCCCGCAGCTCTGCGGCGATGACCATACGAACGGTGGTGCTGTCATCGACGAGCAGGACGTGCGGAGCCATTGGACCTCCCATGAAAACGTACGCAACAGACAGCCTAGCTGGTTTTTACCTTTTGCATAGTCTGTCTCGTCACGTCTACGAGACAATCGGCGAGAAAGTGTACGCCATTCCATTGACCATTCCGTAAGGTCACCCCTCACGTGCGACGAAAGGCTGCGCTCGGGCGTTCAGAGACCCGCGCGACGATGCATGTCCGAAGCAGAAATTCGTCGCACGTGAGGGAAACTCAGACCGTCGGCGCCCAGGGCTTCGGCTGATAGAAGAGGTTCGGCTTGAGCGTGACGTCGGGGTGGAGGTCTTCGTCCATGTGGAACACCGACGTCGCGCTGCCGCCGATCGGCGGGACGACCCAGCTCCAGCGCATGTGCACGCAGCGGCCCTGGCCTTGCTCGGTCTGGGCAAACTGCACGAAATCCTCCGCGGCCGTGTGGTGGTCGACGATCTTGACGCCCGCGCGCTCGAACGAGTGCGTGACGGCCCGGACGAGCTCGATCTGCGCACGATCACGCCAGAGCGAGGAGGCGCGCTGGGTGTCGAGGCCGAGCCGCTCGGCGATCGCGGGGAGCATGTTGTATCGATAGGGATCGCTGAAATTGCGCGCGCCGATCTCGGTCGCCATGTACCAGCCGTTGAAAGGCGCAGCCGGATATTTCACGCCGCCGATGTCGAGCAGCATCTCGGAGACGGCCGGAAGCGCGTACCAGCGGAGCCCGAGCGAGGCGAACCACGGCAGCTCGGGGTGCACGAGCGGTACCTCGCGCACGATGCGGCGAGGGATTTCCATCCAGCGCGGCTCCCGGCCAGGGAGCTTTACGATGAGCGGGAGCAGGTCGAAGCGCGTGCGCGCGCCGCCTTTCCAGCCGAGCTCGAGCGCTTTCGTCGTGAGCTCGACGTTCATCGGATCCCCCGTGACGGTGCCGTCCGGGTTCAGGTAGCCCGCATATCGCAGGAGCTGGCCGTTCCAGATGCGCGGACCCTCGCCGGCGCGGCTCGCCGGGGCGAGCACGGTCATCATGGCGCGGAGGTTTCCGCCGTGCGTGGCGAGCTCGATGTGCTCGACCAGGGCCGAAAGGATTTCGTCCTCGTCCGTGAGATTGCGCATGTCGCGCACTTCGAGGCCGTTCCAGAAGAGGCGCCCGATGCAGCGCGTGGAGTTTCGCCAGGCGAGCTTGGCGCCGAAGGAGAGCTCGTCGTACGTCTGGACATACGTGCCCGTGCGTTCGAGCTCGGCGGAGACCTGGGCCCATCGCACCTCGAAGGCCCGGGGCGCCCCCTTTTCTCGATAAAACTGGGCGAGATAGGCGCGCGCCTCCTCGGCGACGCTCGTGTCCTGCCCCGCGACGACCGGCGGAATGACGCCGAGCCCGTCCTCCCGGTGTGTGCCGTGCGCGAAGGGACAAACCCCGTCCGTCCGTGAGCGGGAGGAGGGCGACGGCGAGGAAGATGGCGCGGAAGACGGCGGCGCGATGGTGCCGGGGGCCGGCGGGAGCATGCCGGAGGCGTGCGGCGCGGGGGCGCTCGGCGGCGCGGAGGGAGGCGGCGCGGCGGGGCGCGCGGACGAGGCCGGCGCATAGGAGATGTTGACGGCCGGCGGTGCTTTCGGGAGGAGGCTCGCGGGGAATGAAGGCGGCAGGTGCAATGGCGGGACGTGCACGGGGGGCGCGAGCGTCGGGGGCGCGAGCAAGGAGGGCCTGCGGCCGGGCTGCGCGACGACGACGCTGCCCGCGATGAACTCCTCGATGTGCAGGTGCGTATCGAGCACGCCTTGTTCGAGCAGGAGCTGGCTCATCGCGCGGAGGTAGGGAATGGGGCCGCAGAGGAACCATTCGGCGTCGGGGTGGGCCTCGACGAGCGAGGCGACCTCCGCGGCGTCGAGCCGTCCCCAGACCTCGGTGAAACGAATGCGGGCCGTGAGGTTCGGGCACGCGGCGGCGAGCGCGTGGAGCTCGTCGGCATAAGGCGCCGAGGCGGGGCTGTGGGCCGAGTAATCGACGTGGACGCGGCGGGCGCTTCCCTTTTCGCGGATCGCGCGGCACGCCGCGATGGCGGGCGTCACGCCGATGCCGGCGACGAGGTAGACGACCGGGCGCTCGTTCGCCGGCATCGTGAAATGGCCGCCGGGCGCGGAGACGCGGATGAGCGCGTCCTCGGGGCGGCGCTCGAAGAGCCAGGTGGAAAACACGCCGCCCGGGAGCCGCTTGACCGTGATCTCGTAATGGCCGCTCGACGTGGGCGCCGAGAGGGTATACGGGCGCTCGATGAGGCGGCCGTCGATTTCGGCCTGGATGACGATGTGCTGGCCCGGCGTGGCTTGGAGGACCTCGCCGCCCCGCGGGACGAGGCGGAACGCGCGTACGCCCGGACAAACGTCCGTGGCGGAGACGATCTCGGCCGAGGTCCATGCGCTCTTGCCGAGCATGTCCGCGATGCGGGGCAGGCACGCGCCGCACGCGCTGCCGGCGCGGGTGCGGTCGCGAATGGCCTCGGGCGTATTGCAGCCGGCGAGGATGGCGCGGCGGAGGTCGCGCCTGCGCACGCGCATGCAGGTGCAGACGATCTCGTCGTCGGGCCGGAGCGAGGGCGGCGATTCGAGGTCGATCGAGCCCGTCTCGGTGAACGCGGCGCATTGCCAGGGCGAGAGGGAGCCGCCTTCGAGGGCGAGCGCGAAGAGCGTGGGCAGATCGACCCAGTCGCCGCGGGCGGTGAACGAGAGGATGCGGCCGTCGTCGGGGGTGACGACGATTTCGCGTTCGAGGCCGCGGCGCGCGTCGATGAACCGGTATTTGCCGCGCTCGCCCGCCGGGCCTTCGAGCCCCGGCTCGCTGACGGCGAGGTGGTGGAGCTCCTCGCCCGGGACGTGGGAGGCGACGGCGTGGCGGCCGCGGGGCAGGTGATACAGCGAGGTGATGCAGGGTTTGCCCAGGAACCTGCCCGCGAAGATGGTGACGAACCCGCGGTGGGGCAGCTCGTACACGCTCTCCAGGCTGTCGAAATACTCGCGCAGCTCGGCGGACTGTTCGAGAATCGCGAGGAATCGATCACCGGGCACGCGGAAGGCCGTGACCGGTTCCTCGGCGACGGCCGTGGCCGCGCGGGACTCGCGGCGCAAGAGGCCGCGCTCGCCGACGCAATGGCCCGCCTCGACGCGGGAGAGGAGCTGCGGGCGCCCGTCTTTGTCGACATACACGCCGACGGCGCCGGAAATGACGACATACACGGCGTCGGCCGGCTCGCCCTGATAAAAAAGCGCCTCGCCGCGCTCGAACGTGACGAGCTGGGCGCCGAGGCCGTCGCCCTCGGATCCGCCGAGCTCCTTCAACGTGCGAAAGAGGCTCGATTGCTGCACGAGCCGGTCGCGGAGCTGCGCCTCGCCGAGGCGCACGAGTGCCTCGCGGCGGGGGTGGTCGGGCGGCAGGGCATTGCGGAAATCCTGGGCGGCGATGCGGGCCACGGCGACGGGGCCCGTCGCGCGTACGGTGGCCGCCCTTCGCCCGCCCGCGCGGCCGAGCAAGGCCTGCTCGCCGAAGAGCGCGCCGGGCTCGAGGCGGGCGAGGCGGATCACGCCGCCGCCCGGCCGCGCGCCAAACACCTGGCAAATGCCCTCGACCAGAACGAAGGCCGCGTCCCCGATTTCACCCTCCCGCACGATCTGCGCGCCGGATTCGTACCGCTGGACGGCGATCCGCTCGAGCAGGCCGTTCGTCGCGTCCTGCCCGAGGCCTTCGAGCAGGCCGGCCTCGCGGATCAAGCCTTCGATCTCGTGGCTCATTATCGGTACGTCCCTTACCATCCATGCGCGCGGCCTCGCAAGACCGCCGAAAATGTGCGACAACACCGCGCGCTCGCGCGGCGCGAGTGTGTCCTCGGCGCGCGTTTTCCGCTACCTCATGTCCGAACCTACCGTTCATCTCCTCGGCCCGTTTCACGTTCCCGGCCTCTCGGCGCGGCACGTGCGCGTGTACGTCCCGCCGCGACGCTCGCCGACGAGGCCGCCTGTGCTCTACCTTTTCGACGGGCAGAACCTCTTTCACGACGAACCCTCGTTCGCCGGCGGCTGGCACCTGCACGACGTGGGGGCGCGGCTCGCGGCCCGCGGCGAACGCGTGCCCGTGATCGTGGGCATCGATCACGGCGGGCACGAGCGCATCGAGGAGCTCTCGCCGTTCCCGACGCGGAGCGGCCCTGGCAGGCTCGAGCTTTTGCTCGACTGGATACGCGGCGGGCTCGGCCCCCATATCGAGCATCATTTCGGGGTGTCCACGGATCCGGCCGACACGGGCGTCGGCGGCTCGTCGATGGGCGGGCTCGCCGCGCTTTACGTGCACCTCCGCGCGCCCGATCGATTCGGGCTGGCGATGAGCATGTCGCCGTCGCTCCAGGTCGGGAGCGGCGCGATGTTCGACTGGCTCGATTCGCAGCCGCGCCCGCGCGCCTCGCGCATTTACCTCGACGCGGGCGCGCTGGAGGCGGGCGGCGGCCTCTTGCGGGCGGCCGAGCGCCTCGCGCATCAGTTCGTCCGGCGGGGCTATGATCCGCATTCGCTGAAGTTCGTCGCGGCAAAGCGCGGCGCCCACAACGAAAAACACTGGCGACGGCGAGCGCCCGGCGCGATTCGATTCCTGTTCGGCCGGAAGTGGCGGCGCTGATCGTATTTCCCCTTGCCGGAGGCGCGTTTCGCCAGTATCCGATGAGCGTCATGCGCTCTGCCTGCCTCGCCTCCGTCCTCGTCACCCTTGCCTTCGCGTCGTCCGCGTTTGCCCAGGCCATCCCGGGCCCGCCCGATTCGCCCGTCACGCCGCCCGGCGCCGCGCCCACGCCGCCCGCGCCGGGGCAGAACAAGGCGTCGCCCGAGGTGCCCGCGGCAGCCGAGCCCACGGCGCCGCCGTCTGGCATTGCGAAGCCCGAGGAATCACCGCCCGCGCCGCCGCCGGCTGCGGAGCCGGCGAAGGAGCCCGCGAAAGAGGCGGCCGAGGCGCCGGCGAAAGGCGCGCCGCGGATTCACATCGAGGTGGACCGGCCGGGGGTGAAGCTCTTGCGGATCGCGGGGGTGGTCTCGGACCGGGCGGGCGAGGGGATCTTCGTGCGGACGGCGTGCGAGGCGCCTTGCGACCGGATCGTGAACGGCCGCAAAAATGAGGTCTTTTTCTTCGGCGCCGACGGAATGGTGCCGTCGCGGGGATTTTTCCTGTCGAACGTGGGCGGCGACGTCGTGGCGCATGTCGACGGGGGGAGCTTCATGGGCCGGCAGGTCGGGTTTCTTTTGGGCGGCTTCGGCGGCGCGGCGGTCCTCGGCGGCGCGGTCATGCTCGGCATTGGTTACAGCGCCGATGGCGCGACGCTGAACAGCGAAGGAAAGGTGACCCAGGGCGAGAACAAATCCCTCACGACGGGCGGCTTCGTCACGCTCGGCGTGGGCGCGGCGCTGGTCGCGACGGGGATCACGCTCGTCCTCCTGAACAAGACGGAGATCAAGCTCGTGCAAGCGACGCCGAAATCGGCGGGCGTGCGGCTTTCGATGGGGCGTATCGAATTCTGAGCGGGTGACGCCACGGGGGGGACGTGGAGCATTTCATCGAGACGTACGGCTACGTCGCCGTGCTGATCGGCACGTTCTTCGAGGGGGAGACCGTGGCGATCCTGGGGGGCTTCGCGGCCCACCAGCGGCACCTGCGGTATTTGTTCGTCGTGCTGACGGCGTTCGTCGGGGCCGTCCTGGGGGACCAGGTCGCGTATTTCTGCGGCAAGCGCTTCGGACCATCCTTCGTCAATCGTCGACCGAAGCTCGTGACGCACATCGGGCGGGCGACGTCGCTGCTCGAGCGGCACCCGGTGCTGTTCATTCTCGGATACCGCTTCATTTACGGACTGCGCAACGTGGCGCCTGTCGCGATCGCGCTGAGCCGCATTCCGACGGCCCGTTTCGTCGTGCTGAACGTGATCTCGGCGGCGTTGTGGGCCGTGGTCGTCACGGGGGCGGGGTATCTGTTCGGGCAAGCCATCGAGGCGATGCGGGGGGAGCTGCGGGCGTGGGACGAGCGGCTCGCGATGGGAGCAGTGCTCGCGGCCCTTTCGGTGTTCGGGTTCAACCTGCTGCGGGAGAGGGTGCGGCGGCGGCAGGCGGGGTCGAAGGGGCGGTGAGGCGGGGCGGGAAGCGAAGGGCCAGGTAGACGACGGAGAAGAGCGCGAAGGCGAAGATGGGGAGGTTGCGGGAGAGGGAAATGGGGGCGTAGGCGGTGCCGTAAGCGTCTTCGTAGCCGCTTTTCAGATGCGTGAAATTCGTGAATGCCGCGAGTGTTGGACCGATGAGGCCCATCGACACGAAGGCTCGCCAGTCGTTTCGTAGTCCTGCGATACCAGCATAGGCCAGAAATGCCGCCGTCATCAATTCCGCATACACCCAAGCACAGGTGTGGTCGTGGGTGCCTTCCTGAGTCAGGTGCCTGCCCACCGTGGGCGCGATGTCAAGCGTGATGGCGATGGCTACGAGGAGGAAGCCTCCTTGCAGCATCCTGAGCGCAGGGACGAGGGACCCTCGGGGGGCGAACCCTTGGACGTCAGGAGGGTATTTCCGATAGAGGTAGGTGAGGATCGCTGCGGAGAGCGCGAAGCTCGCGAAGTTCCAAGCAAGGTACTCCGGGTGGTTCCTGGAGTGAAACATCGAGCTTGGAAGTGCCATCTCGAGGAAGTACACGAACGCGCCGAACGCACTGATCGATTTGTGCACCACCGCAAGCAGGACGAACGCCGACCAGCGGCCACGCCATGCGACCACGCACGCACCCCATACCAGCGGAAGGAGTGTCGCGTTGTAGAGTAGATCGACATGATCGACATTACCGCGAGTCACCCAATACGAACGAACTGCCGAGCCTGTCGTCAGCACCGCAAAGACCACGAAAAGACGACGCAGCCACAGGAGATCTTTCGCCGGTCGCGTATTGACATGACCGTTCACTGGCAACCCTGCGCGAGCTGCACGCGAACCTCCACGACCACCGGTAGCTCGGCCTGCGACGCAGCCGGTGTTCGTCCGTTCTCAGCCAATGCCTCGGTGCCCGGGAGGAAGCAGACTCCACCCAACACCGTCACCATCCCCGCGACCCCGCCACGCACACGTTGCCCGATGTTCCCCATGCCCCACCTCGGGTTGCAAGCCTACTCACGGACGCTCACGCGCAGCAAGCTGGTTCTGCCCGCTTCGGGGTTGTGATCTGGCAAGCCAAAAGGCTTCCCGAACACGTCGGAACAGCCCCAAGCAACCCCATCGGTCTCTGGCGCCCCCTTTCGGATCGGCTCCGGAGGCCTCCTGGCCTCCCGGAACGCCATCGAGGCTGCGTCACCCGCCCGATCGGCCTCCTTGCATACCTTGCGGGAGCTTTGGCCAGACCGATCGGCCTCCGCGGCCCGCCTTCACCCGTTCTCGGGAGACCCCTCGGCCTCGCCGGTCGCGTTGCCGCCCGAGGGCCGCTTCTGCGTGGCTTCCCGGAACGCGTCGATCGGCCGCAGCGCCGTCCGGGCCCGCGTGATCGTCGCCGGCTCGTTTCGCTCCACCGTGGCGAGCACCTTCGTCGCGTAATCGACGAGCTCTTCCCCCATGGCGCGTATGTGCTCGCCTAGATCCTCGGTCAGCGCCGTTTCGCGCTGGAGGAGGCCCGCGACCATCTTCCCATAAGCGACGTGCTGCGTGCGCACGTTGTCGAGGAATTCCTTGCCCGCGATCCGCTCGATATCTGTCGCGAATCCCTCGCCGTCGATGCGCCGGAGCACGGACTCGGCGATGGCGTATTGCTCCGGGTAGGACTCCGTCAGGAACGAGAGGCCGCCTTCGCCGAACAGATCCGCGAGGATCTCGTTCGCGCGTCGCGCGTCCGGATACGTGGCCTCGGGCAGCATCGCATAGGATTGGAGCCGCCCGCGCAGCGCGCTCCATGAATTGTCGCCCGCACGGTCGATGGGCCGCGAATCTTCGTCCGTTCCCTTGCCGAGCGCCTTCTTGCGCGCCGTATGCGCGACCTGCGCGGCTTCGGCCGTCTCGACGAGCCGCTTGGCGGCCTTTTTCACCGAGGAAGGCATACCCGCGGGGCAGGACTCTGCGAGGACGCGGCACAAGGTGATACCGCCCTCGAGGGTCATGATCGGGGCGCGGGCGTAAAGGGCGGGATCGAGGGAGGATTGGGACATGTGAGGGCGCTTAACACGGACGCCGGACAGGGGGAAGAGGCAGCGAGGAGCGGTGTGTATGTGGCGCCCTCCCGCCCCTCAGAACGTCACGCCGAGCCCGAACGTCCCCAGAATCTGAATCGCGCCTTCCTTGTCGTAAAACGTCACCCCGACGCTCGGGAAGCGCGGATCCTTCGACTCCGCAATCACCGTGACCGGGTCGGCCAGGGCCACGCCGATGCCGATGCCGCCGGAGAGCGAGAAGCCGCCGTCGCGCGTGAAGACCGTGGTGTTGCCGATCATGCCGCCGAGGATCATCGAGCTCACGTTCTGCGTCGCGCTGACGTTCGTGAGCTGCGGGTGCGTCACCGTCGCGTCGAAGCTCTCGTAGCCGACGTGGCCCTTCAGCCAGAAGCCGCGCAGCGCTTTGCCCTCGAAATAGACGCCCACGTCGCCGGCCAGCGCCCAGCCGCTCGCGTCGAGGTTCTCCGTGGGCGAACCCCAGATCCACGTCGGCGAGATTTGCAGCGCGATCGGACCCCACACGGCCACCTCCGCCTCGAAGCTCAGGCGCCGGAAGAGCAGGTCGAACGGGTTCACGCGCGCCGACCAGCGACAGCATTTCGGAGGCGGCGGCGGGGGCGGCGGCGTCGGGCCCACGCCCGTCGCATTCGGATACCCGGCCGGCGGCGGATAGCCTTGCGGATACCCTTGCGGATAACCTTGTGGATAACCTTGCGGATAGCCCTGCGGATACCCCTGCTGCTGCGGATATCCGGGTTGCTGCTGCGGGTAGCCCGGTTGCTGCTGCGGGTAGCCCGGTTGCTGCTGCGGATAACCCGGTTGCTGCTGCGGATATCCCGGTTGCTGCTGCGGGTAGCCGGGCTGTTGCTGCGGATACCCTTGCGGATATTGTTGCGGATATCCCGGTTGCTGCTGCGGGTAGCCCGGCTGTTGCTGCGGATACCCTTGTGGATATTGCTGCGGATATCCCGGTTGCTGCGGAGGATACCCCGGCTGCTGCTGCGGGTAGCCGGGCTGCTGCGGCGGCGGTTGTCCTTGCGGTGGCGCGCCCTGTTGCGGCGGCGTGCCCTGTTGCGGCGGTTGTCCCTGCGGCGGCGGGGACGGCGCGGTCGGGGCCGCGCTCGGCGCCGTCGCGGTGGGGGCGGGCTGCTGCGCCGACGCGGCCGCGGTCACGCTGAGCGCCGTCGCGGCCGCGGCGAGCAAGATCCAGGGCGAAGAACGAAGTGCCATCGTCTGCGAATGTACCGGAGCCGCGGCCCGCGCGCCACGACACAAGCACCGCTCCGGCGTGTTCGGGTCGAATCCCTCCGCCGCCTGGGCTACCCTCGCGTCCCCCCATGAGCGTCAGCCTCGTCGAAGACCGCCCTCTGTCCCGCGTGGAGCCGAGCCACGCAGACCTCGACCGCGCCCTCGCCGAGCTCGGCGATAACGCCCGCGCCTTCGCGCGTTTGCCCCCGCGGGACAAGGCCCGGCTCCTGCGCGAGGAGGTCCTGCCGCGCGTCGAGGCCGCCGCCCTGCGAATGGTCCAGGCGAGCTGCCTCGAAAAAGGCATCGACCCCGCCGCCCCCATCGCCGGCGAGGAGTGGCTCGCCGGCCCTTGCACCATCGCCAGCAACGTCGCCGCCCTCGCCGACGCCCTCGACCAGATCGCCACGCGCGGCGCCCCCCGCCTGCCCTTCCGCGCCGTCCGCGAAGTCGACGGCCGCACGAAGGTCCGCGTCTTCCCGATGCGGGGCTCGGACGGCGCGCTGCTCTCGGGGTTTTCCTGCGACGTGCACCTCGAGCGCGGCGTCCGGCGCGCGGATGTCCGCGCCGAGCAGGCCGCGTTTTACCGGCAAGCCGACCCCGAGGGCGGCGTCTCGCTCGTGCTCGGGGCGGGTAACGTCGCGAGCATCGGGCCGATGGATACGCTGCACACCCTCTTCAACGAGGGGCGCGTCGTCCTGCTGAAGACGAGCCCGGTCAACGCGTACCTCGGGCCGATCCTCGAGGACATGCTTGCGCCGCTCATCACGCGGGGGTTCGTCCGGATCGTGCACGGCGGCCCGGAGGTCGGCGCTTACCTCGCGTCGCACCGCCTCGTCTCGCACGTGCACATCACGGGCTCGCAGCACACGCACGACCTCATCGTGTGGGGCAAACCCGGGGCCGAACAGGACGCCCGGCGCGCCGCGAACGATCCCGTCCTGAAGAAGCCCATCACCTCGGAGCTCGGCAACGTGAGCCCCGTCGTCGTCGTGCCCTACCTCTACGCCGAGGACGAGCTCTGGTTCCAGGCGCGCAGCATCGCCACGCAGGTCGTCAACAACGCCTCGTTCAACTGCAACGCCGCGAAGATGCTCGTCCTCGCGCGCGGCTGGGCGCAGCGGGACCTGTTCCTCGACAAACTCCAGCAGGCGCTCGGCGAGGCCCGCACGCGCAAGGCGTATTACCCGGGCGCGGAGCAGCGGCATGCCTCGCTCGTGAAGGGGCACGAGCGCGTCCGTTTCCTGGGCGAGGCGAGCGCCGGGACCTTGCCCTGGACGATGATTACCGATCTCGACGCCGCGGACGCGCGCGAGCCGCTCTTCTCGACCGAGCCCTTCTGCGGCATCGTCAGCGAGGTCTCGGTCGGCTCCCAGGATCCGGCCGAGTTCCTCGCCGCCGCGACGCGCTTCTGCAACGACACCCTCTGGGGCACGCTCTCCGCGTCGATCGTTTGTCCGAGCATTCTGGAGGAGGATCCCGTCGTGGGGGCCGCGCTGGAGCGCGCCATCGACGAGCTCCGTTATGGCGCCGTCGCCGTGAATTGCTGGCCCGGGCTCGTGTACGGCACCGTCACGGCGCCCTGGGGGGGCCATCCGAGCGTGACGCTCGCCGACGTGAAGAGCGGCATCGGCTTCGTCCACAACACGGTCATGCTCGGGCGCATCGAGAAGGCAGTCCTGCGTGGCCCCCTCAAAACGTTTCCGCGGCCACCCTTCTTCTACGATCACCGCAATATGGCCATCACGGCGGAGCGGCTCCTCCGGTATTACGCCCGCCCAGGGTGGGGGCGCATCCCAGCCGTCGCAATGGCAGCGTTACGCGGTTGACGCTTTTTCGCCTCGGCGCGGCTCCGCGTTCGTTTGTCTTGACCTGGACCGACCCCCCGGTTGAGATGGCTCCCGGACGCACTTGCCATTCGCATGACGATGCCATCTCGAGACGCCAGCGCCGAACGTTTTTTCCGGTTCCAGTCTGCTCCCTGCCTCGAGGTCGATTTCGACGGGGGGATCTTCTGCGCGAACCCGGTGTTTTGTCAGGTCGCCGGGCGGAGCGAGGACGAGCTCCAGGCCGCGGGGCTCGTCGCGCTCTTCGCGCCCGACGTCCGCGCGGAGGTAACGGCGGCGCTCGCGCGTGGGGCGACGCGGGACGTCGTCTCCTTCGATCTCCCGCTCGTCCGGCCCGAGGGCGAGCTGCGCTGGCTCGAATGGCGCGGCGTCTCCTTCCCCGAGCATCGGCTTTTCCGCATGGTGGCGCACGATGTGACCGCGCTCTGGCGCGCGGAGGCGGAGGCACGGGAGCGGGAGCGGTTCCTCGGCACGCTGCTCGGAAACCTGCCGGGGATGGTCTACCGGTGCCGCAACGATCCGCATTGGACAATGGATTTCGTGAGCGCGGGATGCGAGGCGTTATGCGGGTACGGCGTCGATGAGCTGCTCGAGAATGCGCAGATCAGCTACGGCGACCTGATCCACCCGGAGGACCGCGACCGCGTTTGGGACGAGATACAGGCCGCGATCGAGGTGCGCGCGTCGTACCATCTCAGCTACCGGATCCGCGCGAAATCGGGCGAGGAGCGGTGGGTGGAAGAGCAGGGGCGTGGCGTGTTCGACACGTCGGGCGTGCTCATCGCGCTCGAAGGGTTCAACACGGATGTGACCGCGCGCATGCTGGCGCAGAAGGACGTCGAGGCGAAGCTTCGCGTGATCGCGGAGCAAAAGGAGCAGATCCAGCACCTCTCGCTCCCGATCATCGAGGTCTGGGACGGCGTGATCACGCTCCCCGTGGTGGGCGCGCTCGACGACCAGCGCGCCGAGCGGATCATGCAGGGGCTGCTCGATACCGTCGTGCGGACGCAGAGCCAGCACGTGATCATCGATCTCACAGCCGTGGAGGACGTCGACGGGGCCGTGGCCGAGCATATCGTGCGAATCCTGCGGGCCGTACGGCTCCTCGGCGCCGAGGGCGCGCTGTCCGGCATTCAGCCGAGAGTGGCGCAGGCGCTCGTCGCGCTCTCGGCCGAGCTCGGCGGCGTGCGCACGTGGCCGGATCTGCGGGCCGCGCTGCGCGCTTGCATGCGCGCGTCGGCGCGGGCGGTCGCGCGGCCGCGGTGATGCATTGAAATGCCGCGCGACCGCGGTCCGGGCCGGCCCGCGGGAGCCTTGAAAAACTCGATTCAGCGACCCGAAAAGGTGGGTTTTCTTTTTTCGCTCGCGGCGCGCAGGCCCTCGCCGAGGTCCTCGCTCCCGTAGCTCACGGCCTGCTCGTAGGCCTCGCGGTCGAGGGCCTCGACGAGCGCGCGGCGGTCGATGCCGAGGGAACGCTTGAGCGCGCGCACCACGAGCGGCGCGGACTCCGCGATCTGGGCGGCGAGCTCCGCGGCTCGGGGGCGCACGCGTTCGCCGGGGAGCGCTTCGAGGGCCATGCCCCAGGCGGCGGCGTCGCGCCCCGTGAAGCGGCGGCCGGTGAGCAAGAGCTCCGCGGCGCGCTCGGCGCCCACGCGGCGCGGAACGAGGTAGGTCGCGCCCATCCCCGGGTGCAGGCCGAGCGAAGCGAAATTCAGCGCGAGTCGGCTGTCCTCGTCGACGACGACAATGTCGGCGGCGAGCGCGACGCAGAGCCCCGCGCCGATCGCCGGCCCGCGCACGGCCGCGACCACGGGCACGTCGAGCTCCGTGATCGACAGATATCGATGGTAAAACCCGAGCATGAAGGCCCGCGCCTCCGCGAAGCTCGCGGCGCGCAGGCGCTCCAGCATGGCGAGGTCGCCGCCGGCGGAGAACGCGTCGCCCGCGCCCGCGAGCACGACGGCGCGCACGGAGGCGTCCCGCGAGATCTCGCGCACGCGCGCGGCGAGCGCGTCCCCGAGCTCCGGGCTCATGGCGTTCTTGCGGCGTGCATCGTCGAGGACGAGCGTGGCGACGGCGCCGTCGCGTTCGAGGTGGACGTCAGGCATGCGAGCCCTCTAACACGATAGAACATGCACCTGGTGTGCAAATAACTACTTGCACTCTGAGTGCAGATAGGTAAAGTGGCCCTCGTGACCCGCGCGAACGAGCCCGCCACGCTGACGCAGGCCGATGGGCGACACGCCCGCGCCGAGCGTACGCGCGAGGCGATCGTGGAGGCGCTCCTCGCGCTCCTCGCGGAGGGGGTCCTGCGTCCTTCGGCCGAGCGGATCGCCGAGCGCGCGGGGGTATCGCGGCGGGCGATCTTCAACCATTTCACGGACCTCGACGACCTGCTCGCGTGCGTCTCGCGCCGGCGGATGGAGGCGGTCCTGCCGCTCTGGCCGAAGCTCTCGCGCGAGGGGACGGCGGCGGAGCGGGCGCGGGCCGTTGCGGAGGGGGTTTGTCGGTTTCACGAGCACGTCGCGCCCGTGCGCCGCGCGGCCGTGCTTTATGCGCACGACTCGGCGTTCATCGCGGGGCAGCTCCGCGAAGCGGCTCGCATGCACCGGGCCGCCATTCTCGCGGTCTTCGAGCCCGAGATCGAGGCGGCGCCGGAGGAGACGCGGACGGCGCTTGCCGGGGGGCTCGCGGCGGCGGCGAGTTTTTCGATGTGGGAGGAGCTCCGGAACAACCAGGAGCTCTCGGTGGACGAGGCCACCCGCGCCGTGCGGATCGAGCTCGAAGGAATGCTCGAGCGCGCGGCGCGGAATCAACCGCGGTGAAGGAGGAGAACATGCTTGCTTTCGACAGCGTCCGGGTCGCGTGCGTGCTCGTGGTGCTCGGAGCTCTTTCGGGTTGCACGAATGGAGGGAGCAGCGGCGGGCCGGGCACGCCCGCGGCAGGGGGACCGACCTACCATCGTGACATCAAGCCGCTCGTCGACACGAAATGCGGCAAATGCCACGCGGAGGGCGGCGTCGGCCCGTTCGCGCTCACGAACTACGAGGAGGTGCACGCGATGCGCGGGGCCGTCGAGGCCGCCGTCGTGTCGAAATCGATGCCGCCCTGGCCCGCGGCCGACGGGTGCAACGATTACCTCGGCGACCGTTCGCTGACGGACGAGCAGATCGACACGATTTCACGCTGGATCGCGGACGGGGCGCCCGAGGGCAACCCCGCGGACGCGCCCGCGTCGGTGGAGGACAACGCGCAGACGCTCTCCCGCGTCGACCTCGAATTGCCCCTCCCCGAGGCGTACACGCCCAAGGTCTCGCCCGACGATTACCATTGCTTCTTCCTCGACTGGCCCGCGGAGGAGACGACGTACATCACGGGCATGGGCGTCGAGCCGGGCGAGAGATCGATCGTCCATCACGTCATCGCGTTCGTCGCGAAACCCGACAAGCTCGCGGATTTCCAGGCGCTCGACGACGCCGAGCCGGGCCTCGGCTGGACGTGCTACGGCGGCCCGGGCGGCGGACCTTCGTCCGCGGGCTGGGTCGGCGCGTGGGCACCCGGCGGCACCGGCGCCGATTATCCGGCGGGCACGGGGATCGAGATTCCCCCGGGCTCGAAGCTCATCGTGCAGATGCATTACAACACGTCGTCGACGGCGCCCATCCCGGATCGGACGAAGCTCCTCGTGCGCACGGACAAGACCGTGGAGAAGAAGGCCGCGATCATGCCGTTCACGAAGATCGCCTGGGTCACGCAGCAGACGATGACGATTCCGGCGCACACGAGCGACGTCATGCACGAGGTCACGGCCGATCCGACGCCGTACCTAGGCATCGCCACGGGCGGCGCCCTGCCGTCGAATACGCCCGTCGACATCTACACCGCCGGCGTGCACATGCACACGCGCGGCAAGAGCGGCTCGCTCCGGGTCGTGCGGGAGGGCGCGGAGGAGTGCCTGGTCGACATTCCCTCCTGGAATTTCCACTGGCAGGGATCCTATGCGTTGAAGGCGCCCACCCGCTTTTCGCCAGGCGATCAACTTCATCTGAAGTGCACCTGGGACAACCCCGAGATGTACGACCTCAACTGGGGCGAGGGGACGAACGACGAGATGTGCCTCGGAACGGTGTACGTCAGCGAATGACGCCAAGGGTCCGGCAGGGGGCGGGTCGGCGCGTGACGCTCGCGGGTCTCACGGCGCGCGGCGTGCCCCCTTCGCCGACACCATACATCTTAGCAAAAACATTCTTGTTTTCAAGTCTTGCTCGAACCGGGCCCCGCCCGTAGTTTCCGCCTCGCCGGGGACCTTTTCGTCCTCCGGCGGGAGGGAGCATGGAAGGTGCGGGCGAACGGCCCATTTCCAGCGAACCCGGGCCCATCGTCGCCGAGGAGCTTCGGCTCCTCGCGCGGACGCACGAGGCCCTCGCAGAGGCGCGTGGCCCTCGCAGAGGCGCGCGGCCGGACGGGGAAGGTCTGCGCGCGCTCCGGGACGAATGGAACACGGCCGGAGAGGAGGATCGGCCTGCGCTGCTCGCGCAAATGCACGAGGAGCACGCTCGGCTCGAGCGGGCGCGCGCGGACAGGCTGCCGGATCCGGCAGCGCCTTATTTCGCGCATCTCCGCGTCCGCGTGGCAGGTCGCGTCCGGGACGTGCTGCTCGGCGCGGCGCCGCTGCTCGACGGCAAGCGCGGCGTGACGATCGTGGAATGGCGAAAATCACCGATCGCCGAGGTGTTTTTCTCGTGCGAGGAGGGCGAGGACTACGAGATCGAGGTGGATGGTCGCGTCATCGAGGGCAAAGTCGAGGAGCGGCGGCTCCTCACGTTCGAGGGCGGCGCGCTCGCGAGCATCACCGTCCCGGGCGGCGTGCTGCTCCGCGAGGGCGATACGTGGCGCTTCGAGCCGCGCGCGTGGGCCCCGAGGCTCGTCGATCCCACGTCCCCGCGGCGGACGCCGGAGACACGCAATCCGTTCATCATGCTCGACGCCGAGCAGCAAGCCCTCGTCGATCGGGAGCCGCGCGCCCCGCTGCTCGTGCTCGGCTCGGCCGGCTCGGGAAAAACCACGGTGGCGCTCCATCGCGTGGCCGCGCTGCGTCGGCGTCATCCGGATGTCTTTCCCGCCAAACGTATGCTCGTGCTCGTCCCCGAGCCAGGGCTCCGCCGTTTGTCCGAGCGGATCCTCGAAGGCCTCGCCATGGAGGGCGTGGAGGTGCGCACGTTCGAGGACTGGATCCGCGCCGAGGCACGCCGCGTGTTCCCATGGTTGCCCCAGCGCGAGGCGCCGGATCCGCCCTTCGCCGCGAGCCGCCTCAAGCGCCACCCGGCGCTCTTTTCGGCGATCGATCGGCTGATCGACGAGGACACGAGCGCCCTCGCGCGCAAGCTCGACCGCCTGCTCGGCTTCCGCGGCGTGCTCCGGAAGGCGCTCGAAGCGCGGGACGAGCCGATCCTCAGGGACCGGCTGCGGGCGATCGAGGCGGGTTTGGCACGTGAAACTCCCGGCGAAAAGGGGCGGCTCCTCCGCGAGGCGCTCGCCGAGGAGCAGGACAAACTCACGCGCGTGCGCGGCGATCACCGGCGGCTCGTGGGGGATCGGGCGCTGCTCGCGCGCGCGATCGAGGCGTCGGACGGGGATCTCCCGGCGGGGATCGTGGAGCAGGTCGCGGCGCACACGAAGCAGCAGCTCGCGATGACGAGCGAGGAGGCGTATGCGCACGTGGACGCGGAGAGGCTCGCCACGCTCGACGGGCGGACGCTCGACGCGGGCACGCCCGAGGAGACGTCGGGCACGGTGGACGTGGAGGATCATGCGATCCTCTTCGAATTGCTGCACCGTCGGACGGGCGCGAGCGCGACGCGGTCCGGGGCGCTCTCCCGGTACGCGCACATCGTGCTCGACGAGGCCCAGGAGCTCGCGCCGATCGAGCTCCGCGTGATAGGGCGCGCGCTCGATCCACGAGGAAGCGTGACCGTGGCCGGGGACGCGGCGCAGCGAATCGATCGGTCGGGCCATTTCCGCTCGTGGGAGGCCGTGATGGAGGCGCTCGCCGTGCGGAGCGAGCCGGCATTCTTGGAGACGTCGTACCGATCGCCGCGGCCCGTCGTCGAGCTGGCCCACGTGATCCTCGGGGCGGACGCTCCCGCCGAAATGCCGCGCGCGCCGCGGGAAGGCGCGGACGTGCTCCGGACGATCGCGGCCGGCGAGGGGCATGCGGCGGCGGTCCTTTGCGAGGCGCTCCGGCAATTGCGCGCCGACGATCCGTATGCGTCGGTGGCGATCCTCGCGCGCGACGAGGCCTCGGCGCGGGCCGTGCACGAGGCCGTCTCCCGGGGCATGCCGTGCCGGCTCGTGCGGGACGGTGATTTCTCGTTCGGGCCGGGGATCGAGGTGGCCGAGGTGGCCGAGGTGAAAGGCCTCGAGTTCGATTACGTGATCATCCCGGACGCGAGCGCAAAGGTTTGGCCGGACGCCCCCGAGCACCGGCGGGCGCTCCACGTGGCCGTGACGCGCGCGATGCGGCGGGTGTGGATCGTGTCGCCGGGCGAGCCGTCGCCGATCTTGCCTTCAGGAGAGGAGCTTCGCCGCCTCTGCGAGCTCGGTCGGCGATAGGACCGGGTTCGTCGGCACCGGCCCGTGGCCGAGCAGGTAATGGAGCGCCGTGCGTCCCTTCGTATCGGCCGCGTACTTGTCGGCGCCTGCGTCGAGCAAGAGCCGGATCATCGGCAGCGACCCGCGCGCGGCGGCGTACATGAGCGCCGTGCGCGCGTCGCTCCCGAGCTTGAAATCCCTTGTCTTGAACGTCGTCCGATCCACGGCGGCGCCGCGCTCGAGCAGGAGGCGCGCCGACTCGACGCGGTTTTGCTGCGCGGCCGCCATGAGCGGGGTTTTTCCGAATTCGTTCGGCTCGTTCGGATCGAGCGCGAGATCGAGCTCGCTCTCCTCTTGGGGCTCGACCGAGATCTCCCAGAGGATCGGCAGCGCCGCGGGATCGAGCACGGCCATGTGCATGAGCGGATCCTTGCCCGTATGGGCCGCGCATTTGTTGAAGGGCGCGAGGCGCGCCGCGTCCTTGTGCTCGCCCTTCTCGATGAACGCACGAATCTCCGCGGCCGGCGCGCCGTCCGTGACGAGCTTGCGCAAGGAGCGGGGCGGAGGCGCGTCGCCACACGCGGCGCCCCAGACGACCTCGAAGAGGCCCACGTGCGCGACGTGCTTCGCCTGCTTCTCGTCGAGACCACGGGTCTGGTAATGAACGACGAGCTTCTTCTCCAGGTCCTCGGCGAGGCGGGAGAGGTTCTCGAACATGACACGGCTCTCGGGCGTCATGTACGACCAGGTCTCGTACGGCGCCATCGCCGGCGCGGGTCTGTCGAGGAACTTCTTCGGGTCGATCAGCAGCGTCTGCTCTTGCAGCTTGAGCGCGGCGGCCAGGCCGAAGCGGCCCGTGCCGCCGTAATTGAGGTAGAAATGGCCGTCCGCGTCTTCGGTCGCCGACGTGTACGCGTTGAGCTCCCGGTCGGGGAAGCCGCGCACGAAGCCGCGGCCCCAGCTACAACCCGAGCGCGGGAGGAAATTGTCGCGGTTGCCCCCGAAAAGCGGCGTCGTAGATTCGAGGAGCTTCGGGCGCGCGAGGAGCACGGCGCAGGGGATGCCATAAAACGACGACGTCGTCGTCGCGCCCTCGCTCGAGGAGGCGACGCGGAGGATCCCGAGCAAGCTCTCGTCCGTGCCGTCGTAGGCGCGGAGGTCGATGGAGCTATCCGAAAGGAGGAACTCGTCCTCGTGTTTTTTCGCCGCGGCGCGGCTCGCCTTCTCGACGTCGCCGAGGAGTTTCTTGATCTTCGCGTCCCGCGCCGCCGATTGCGGTCGGAACGCGTGCAAGAAGAGCGCGTAATCGAGCTTGCCCACGACGTCCTTCTTCGACGCCGCTTCGAGCGGCTTCTCCGCGGCGTCGGGTTTGTCCCCCATGAACCAGATCGCCGCGTCGCGATCCCAGGGCTCGGCGGGCACTTCCGGCTCGGCGGGGGCGGGCCGTTCTTTCGGCGGCTCGGGCTTCTTCGGGAGCACGTCCGCCACGGTCGCGGCCGGGTCCTTGGCAAAACGCTCCATCAGGTCGAAATCGAGCATCCGGTCTTTGGGCGTGGGGCAGCCGAGGACCGGGCCCGCGGCTTTTTCGAGGCGCTTCGCGGCCGCCTCGACGAGGGCGCGCCGCCCGAGGATCGTGCGGCAGGGCAGGCGTAGCCAGTCGCCGTCGCGGAATTGGTCGGTCTCCCGCATGATGAACCCCTCCGAGCGCTTGAAGAGGTTGTACGTCTCGTTTCGGTACGCCTCGTCGATTGCGAGGACGAGCGCGGCGTCGACGAGCCGCATCGTGGCGACGAGCCGGATCATCGTCCCCTCGGGCCCCTCGGCTTTCGCCGCGGCGATCGCCCCGACGCGGCGCGCATAATCGACCGTGTCGCCGTCCTTGGGTTTGACCTCGGGCTTGTTGCCCACGAGCACGTCGAGCTTCGATTGGGCTTCCGTGGCCACCGCGGCGAGTTTGTCCGCGGCGCTCGGATCGCCGTCGAGCACGGCCTTGTACGCCCCGACGAGCGCTTCGAGCGGGTGCGCCTGCACGCCGGCGGGCAATTTCACGGGTTCTTTTCCGGCGGCCACGCGTTCGAGGTTGCCCTGGATGCGCGCGAGGACGCGGCGCGCCTCGTCGTATTCGCCCGGCCGCGGCTCCGGGGGCTTGGCGAGGCGCAGGGGCGCGGAGGCGGACGCGGCCGCGGAGGCCGAACCGGCCGGGGGCGTGGGGCCCGACGCAGGTTTGTCGCAAGCGGCGACGAGCCCCGCCGCGAGGACGAGCGAAGACCACGAGGCATACGCGCGCGCGCGAAGGCCGAAGCGGAGCGACATGGCGGCATCGTACACGCGGAGCCGCGCGGATGTCAGCGCCCGAGGACGAACGCGACGAGCGCGGCGAGGGCGACGGCGATCGTCGCGTACGTCGCGGCCTTCCGGGCGCCGAGGGGCGGCGCGACGGCGCGAGGCTCGGCTCGCTCGATGCGCGGCTCTTCGGGCACGGCGGACGCGCACCACGTGACGCCCGCGCTCGCGGCGGTGCCCGCCCGCACTTCGAGGTGGAGCTGCGCGATCCCCGCGCCGTCGTCGCCGAACGGCCGCAGGATCCGCAGCACGACGCCGCCCTCGAGCGCGCTCGGCAGGCGCGTGCGCACGAGGCGCCCCGTCGGGTCGCCGGGGACGCGGTGGCCTCCGCGAAGGCCGCACCCTTCGCATCCGCCGCCGTCGCAGCGGGCGCAGGCGACGCGCGTGGGGATCACGACCTCGATCACGGCGCCGGCCCAGTCGGCCGGAACCTCGATCACGAGCCGCCCGCGCGGCTTGTCGCAGGCGTCGAGCGCGGCAGGGTCCAGGACGCGGGAGAGGGCCTCGCCCATCGCGTTCATTCATGCCTCGAACCGGCGGCCATGGGAAGTGAAAGATCCTGCCGGTGGTCGGCCGAGCCGATGTATGCTGCGCGCGATGAAGGAAGCCGCCGCTGTTTCGATGGTCGCGCTCGGGTTTGCGTTCGCCGCGGGGTGTGGCGCGAAGGTCGTCGTCGACACGCCGGGCGAGGGGACGGGCGGCGCCGGGGGGACGAGCCAGTCCTCGTCCGACGGCCCGGCATCCATTACGTCGAGCGTCGGGCCCGGCCCCATGGTGTCGAGCGTCGGCCCCGGCCCGAGTCCCGGCCCGAACACCGTGAGCAGCAGCGTCACGACCGGCCCCATGATCTGCGACAGCCAGGGCGATTGCGGGGGTTGTATCGATTGCGCGACGAACGGGCCGTGTGAAGGGCTCTGGCTCAAGTGCACCACGACCCCGTCCTGCCAGGGCCTCTTGAGTTGCCTCCCGAACTGCCAGGACCAGCTCTGCTTCGACAAGTGCCTGCAGGCGTTCCCCGACGGCATCGATCTCTACAACGAGACCGCGGTCTGCCTCGTCTGCCAGGCCTGTTACAACGATTGCGACGGCGCGGGCCAGGGCTGCCCCTGAGGGCGCCGCCAGACCGGGTTTTCCTTTGAGCTTCGAACTGCCTCAGCACGTCCTCCATACCCTCGGCGCGGGCGCGATCGGCATTGGCATCGGCGCGGCGGTGCTCCTGCTCTGCGCGCTCGCTCTGCCGCGCGCCGAGCGAAGAGCCACGCTGCGCCCGCCGCTCGTCCTGCTCGGGCTGCATACCCTCACGGTGCTCGCCCGGCTGCCTCTGCCGGAGGGGAAGATCGACCGCGGGCTCGAGGTCCTCGGCCTGTTCTTCCTGCTCTTCTCGCTGGCCCGCGCGCTCTTCGTGCTCGTCGTCGACGTGGTCATCAGCGCGCGCCTGTCGAAGCCGCTGCCGCGGATCATCCGCGACATCGTCCAGGGGCTCGTGTACCTCGGGGCGCTGGCGATCGTGCTGCGGGACGTGGGCGTCGAGCCCGGCTCGCTCCTGACGACGTCGGCGCTGCTCACGGCCGTGATCGGTTTGTCGCTCCAGGAGACACTCGGCAACCTCTTCGCCGGGCTCGCGATTCAGGCACAGACGCCGTTCGAGGTCGGCGACTGGATCGGCATCGACAGCGATCCGAAGCTCATCGGCCGCGTGGTCGAGATCAACTGGCGCGCGACGACCGTGCTCACGCTGGAGCAGGTCGAGCTCATCATTCCGAACGGCGTGCTCGCGAAGACGTCGATCCGCAATTTCACGAAGCCGACGCACATCGCGCGGCGCACGGTGACGGTGACGGCGCCCTACGAGATTTCTCCGCGGCGCGTCGAGCAGGCTTTGCTCGAAGCGGTGCAAGGCGTGCCGGGCATCCTCGCGCAGCCGCCGCCCGCGGCGCAGACGCGTGGCTTCGCCGATAGCGGCATCGAGTACGTGGTGAACTACTTCATCGAGGATTTCGCGCTGCGCGACCGGATCGACTCCACGGTGCGGCACCGGATCTGGTACGCGTTCAAGCGCGCCGAGATCTCCATTCCGTACCCGATGCGCACGGTGCACACGCACGCGGTGACGCCGGAGTCACGCGCGGAGGAGTCGAAGCAGGACACGGCGCGGCGGAAGGCGGCGCTCGAGGCGGTCGATTTCCTCGCGCCGCTGCCCGAGGCTTCGCTGTCGCGGCTCGCGGGGCTCTCGCGCTCGTGCCATTTCATGCCCGGCGAGGCCGTCATCCGGCAAGGCGAGACGGGCAGCGAGCTCTTCATCGTGCAAAAAGGCGAGCTCGCGGTGATCGTGGGCCGCGGCGAGGGCGGGAGCGTCGCCGAGGTGGCGCGGCTCGGCCCCGGGCAGTTCTTCGGGGAAATGTCGCTCATGACGGGCGAAAAGCGCGTCGCGACGGTGAAAGCGACGACGGACTGCGAGCTCGTCGAGGTGAGCAAAGCCGCCTTCCAGGAGGTGCTCGCCGGGGATCCGCGCCTCGTCGAGCAGATCACGCGCGCCCTCGTCGATCGCCAGATCGCCCTGGAAGAGAACCTCTCCGCGCGCGCGACCCGGAGCTCGCGGGCCGAGGCCGACGCGAAGAGCTCGGCCCTGCTCGCGAAGATTCGGCAGTTTTTTCAGCTATGACATTGCATTGAAGGACGGGCCCGGCCGCCCGTTCGTCGTGGTACGCGGTTTGCCCCTCGATAGCCAGGGAGGGAGCCGTGGCGCGATTTCTACACGGGCGCATGTCGCGGGTTTCCGCGCTGGCCGGGCTTTCGGTGCTGGGGTTGACGTTGGGCTGGCTCGCTCGTCGGGCGCGCGCCATCAGCCTTCAGGGAAAGGTCGCGGTCGTGACCGGCGGCTCGCGCGGGCTCGGGCTGCTCATGGCGGAGGAGCTCGTCCGAAAAGGGGCGCGCGTCGCCATTTGCGGGCGCGACGCGGAGGCGGTGGACCGCGCGACGCGTCTTTTGCTCAGCCGGCACGGCGCGGACGTGCTCGGCGAGGCGCGCGACCTCGGCAATGCCGCGGACGCGGCGGCGTTCGTGGAGAGCGTGGTGTCGCGGTTCGGGCAGATTGACGTGCTCGTGAACAACGCGGGCGTGATCCAGGTGGCCCCGCTCGACATGCTCGACGTGGCGAAGCTCGACGAGGCGATGCGCTCGAATTTCTGGAGCGCGGTGCACATGACGTTCGCGGCGTTGCCGCACCTCGGACCAGACGCGCGGATCGTGAACGTGACGTCGGTCGGCGGCCGCGTGCCGCTGCCGCACATGCTCGGGTACACGGCGTCGAAATTCGCGATGGTGGGTTTTTCGGAGGCGATCGCCGCCGAGCTCCGCGCGCGCGGGACGAAGGTGACGACGGTGGTGCCCGGGCCGATGCGGACGGGCTCGTTCTACAATGCGGAGTTTCTCGGGCGGCAGCGGCAGGAGTTCGCCTGGTTCAGCGTGCTGTCGTCGCTGCCGCTCTTGTCGATCGACGCGCACGTCGCGGCGGCGCGCATCGTGCGCGCGGCGCAGGAAGGGCAACGCGAGGTGCACCTCGGGCTCGTGGGGCGGATCTTGCCGGTGCTGCATGGCCTGATGCCGCGGCTCTTCGGGGTGATCTCCACGGCGATCGCGCGCATGTTGCCGCCGCCGGGCCATAGCGAGGAGCGGTGGCGGGGTCGGGAGATCAATTCGACGTTGCCAGGGTCGGTCCTGCTGGAGCTCGGGAACCGCGCGGCGCGGGAGACCAACGAGGAGCCGCCGGTCTGAACGGTTTCCCCGCCTCGCGTCCTCGACGGTCGTTTCGTCCAGGGGGACCATGAGGGAAACCAAGAACGCGTAGGAAGGCGACACGACGAGCTTCCACGCGCGTGCCACGATCCTCGATTCGATGGACCTCCCGCGTGGATTTGAGGCAAAGGTCGTACGGCGTGGCCGTGCGCTCCAGGGCTAGACTGCGCGCATCGGTCAGCGGTGCCAGGGCTCCGCGCATTCGCGCGTTGCGCGGGCGTTGGCTTCCTTGGGCATCGTGCTGCCGACAGGGAAGGGAAACGATATGCGAGCCAAGTTCCGGTCTCACCTCCTCGCGCTCGGCGCAGCCCTCGGTTGGGTCGTGCTCGGGACGCCGCCGTCGATGGCGGCCCAACCCGAAGGAGGCTGCGCCCCGGGATGGGAAACGTGGAGGGTCCAGAAGCTCGTCAACTTCGCGCAGCCGCAATTCGAGGACACCATCCGAAGTACCGACCGAAACGATGACGGCTTTCTCTGTGTCAAGTTCGACAAACGCGAACCCAACGTGTTCACCTTCGTCGACAACAACCTTCAGGTAGAGGGAGACTCGTAGCCTTCCACGTGCCCCGGGCGGCTCTTCTGCCTTACCCCCGTCTGGCAGCTCCCGCCCGGGTGGCTGGGCACAGCCGCTCACGCAAGCGCGCTGTCGTGGGTCATTTCGGTTGCGGCTTTGCCCGCGCCTTGCGGCGGGCCACGACGATGCCGCCGACGGCATCACGTCGCTCGAGGCGGCGCTCGGCCATCCAGCGCGTTTGGTCGGTTTTCGAGGTGGTCTTTTCAGACATCGTCAGCTCCCGATCCGCCGGTCTGCGTCTTTTTCGTTCGCCGCTTCGCCCGCGCCTTGCGGCGAGCCTCGTAACGTTCCATTTGCTCGTAAAAGGGCCGCATGCGCTCCAAGATCGCCGCGTCGATCGCGTTGATCACCTCTTCCATCCGGCGATCAAATTCGACCCCGTAGCCCGTGGGCACTTGTACGGGGAAACCAAACGTCTCCTCCTGGGTCCTTTCCCAGCGAAGGGGGGTGCCGTGCCTCTTGAGGAGCACGTGGATGCTACGGAACGCGTTTCTCAGCGCATCCATCGAGTCGACGCCGTATCCGAAAAGCGGAGCATCCTTATCAAGACGAAGGTCTTCGATCTGGGTCAGATCAAGCCCCTCGATTTGAAGTGGGCATCTCCAAACTTCGCCATGGGCGCTTTTGATGGGGTCGGGTTCCGGGCACCCAATGCGAACGACAACCCGGCCCGGTACGTCGAGTCGCGTGTATTCACGCTCGGCGATCCACGAAGGCGGCAGGTTTTTCACAGGGGTCTTCGACTTGGCTTTCATGCGTTTCACCATCTCCTGAACTTGGCATAACACCAGCCTCTTTTGTGTTGTTCGCTCTCAGGCCCCTCTCCCCAGCACGGGCTGCCGGGATGTCCCTCGCCGATCGAGCGACAAAATTCCTCCCACGTATATTTGCCCCCCGCAGCGGCGTCGAGGCAGCGATTCAAGTTTGGCTTGCGCCGCCTCGGAGCCGTCTCCGCAATATCCGACTTGCCGATCTCCACCGACGCGGCGATCACGACGACGATGGGGGCCGCTTCGATGATGAGGTCGGCGAGGGCGACCGCCACGGCCACGAGCACCGCGGGGTGCCCGACGAGCCCACGCTCGGCCGGCGTCTGACCGTTCGCAGGCGCGGGCGATGCGGACAGGCGCAGCTTGGGCAGCCCGAGCAGCTCCTCCGGCACCGTCATGCCCCGCAGCGCGATCCGCATGCATACCGCAAGGTCCGTATGGGGCACACCTTTGCTCTCCACGTCCACGACGTGGCCGTCTTCGTCGACCTCCACCGTGACGTCGAACGTGTAGTACCCGACGTTGAGGTCACCGGCGAACTGATCGACGCACGCTCGCAGGCGCTCTGCGGTGGCATCTGGCACGCGCGGGCGCTCGTCCTGCTGCGCGTGGTGGACGATCTTGGCCGACGAGCAGCCGAGGGGCACGAGCGCCGCCGTCGCGCAACCGAGGAGCCCGAACGAGAGGAGGCTACGCAGGCGTGGCGACGTCACCGCCAAAGGCGATCAGACAAACCGGATGCTGTCAACGTGGCCCGTGTCCGCCCTCACGTCCGACGGGCTGGACATGGCCGGCCTGAAGCGCGTACGCTGCCGCACCTATGTCCCGTACGTTCACCCCTGTCGATCTCGTCCAGCTCCCCCGCGTTGATTCGAATGGCGCCATCGCTTTGGCGAGCGCCGTCGAGTCGGCCGCCTCCAAGCACAATGACCTCCCTGCGAGCGTGCTGGAGGCCGTCGCTCAAGTCGTCGCCGATCGCATCGTCCTCCAGCAGGCCATGGCGAAGGCGCCTTCCGGGCTCGTCACCGTCAAGGAGGCGGATCGCCGCGTCGATAAAGTCGGCGGCGCCTTCCACGACATTTGCGCGGCGTGGGCCTCGCTCGCGGAGTTCCTGCCGGCGGGGCAGGACGCGCTCGTCCTCATGGATCGCGTCTTCCCCGATGGCCGGAAGTTCGTGAACCTGAAGGTGAAGGAGGAGTGGGCGGCGATCGAGACCAAGCTTGCGACCATTGACCGGGAGGGGCTCATCCCGCGTATCGACGCCATTGGCGCGCACCCGGTCCTCGGGCTGCTCAAGGAGATGCAGGCCGTGTATGGAGCCGTCATCGGTACGACGGAGGTCGCGGTGGAGGCGCCGGAGGTGCGCGACAGCAGGGACACGCTGCTCGATTCGATTCGCGCGTACGTCATCCAGGTGGCAGGCACGGTCAAGCGCGGCAAGCCCGAGACGGCCACACGCGCCGACGCTTTGCTCCGGCCCATCCGCGAATGGGAGAGCACGAAGCCCAGCAAGGACAAGGCAGGCAGCGCGGAGGCGCCCGCGGGTGCGGCGTCCGGCTCGATGACGAGTGAGGGCTGAGCTTCGGAAGGGGCCACATTCCTCCGTCCCAACGCTCGCCCTTCCATGGTCGTTGCGCTGAGCCACAGTGCATTTCGATGGCTCTCGCGGCTGGCGTCAATCCCGCTGGGGGCATCATGACGGCGGATCGTGTGCGAGCGCCCGGACGTGCAAATCACGGGACCACAATTCCGGCGTGTGCTACCTGTGCGAAGCTTCAAGATGCATTCGGGATGAAGTCAGGGAACAGAGCGCGATATGTTCAATGCGCCGGAATGGTCTGCACAAACCGAAGCGCAACTGATGGCCGCCGGATGGCACAAAGGACGCAGAGATACGGGGCGGGTTGCACAGTGGCGGCGAAAGCTGGAAAAACCAGCCGGGTTTCGAATGTCGATGGCGGCCGAGAGAGCTCTGGAGGAGTTTGGCGGCATTCGTGTGGACTGCCAAGGGCCCGGTCTCGAGTGCGCCCGGGGGGGCTTCGACCTGGACCCGGAGCTTGCGAGCGGCGAAGAGGGCCGGCTCGGCGCCTTCCGGGATCAGGTTGGGAGTGATCTCTTCCCGCTGGGGGAGGCATACAGCGGTGAGGCGTTTCTTGCAATGGATGGCATAGGCCGCGTCTATCTTCTCGGTGACAGAATTCAACTCCTTGGGACCAATATCCATAGCGCGCTGGACTCCATCGTGGTGGGGCGCTTACCGAAGGAGATCGCTGGGACATGACTGCGTCACGCGGCTTCACGGGTGGCGAGGTTTCCTGTGGATGCTCCGCACCCGCACCCCCGGGGTATTCACCCGCGGCATGGGGAGATTGCAAAATGGATCGCGAATATCCAGATGGCCTCGATTGTGTGTGGACTGCGTCCGATCGAAACGGCAACATCGGCGCGTTTTTCACCGCGTGCGTCGTTCCCATCCCGACGCAAGCCGCTCTTGCCTTGGAAGACATCGAGGGGCGGCTTTGGGAACGACCGACCACGTCATCCGGTCGTGAGCGAGGTGGTCTTCGCTCATGAACGGCGGGTGGATGTCCGCAAGTACCTTGTTTGCCGCGAGGCCGCATGAAGCAATACTTCAAGCATTATGCTGAGTCCGAGCTCGGAGAGGGAACCGCATACATGGAGATCACCGACGGCTGGCCGAGTCGCCAGATCGAGGTCTACGGTGAGACATGGCGGTGGGGAGACGACGCTCATAATAAACATCTCGCGGATCAGCCGTTCGAGGTCCTCGAGCTTGGTGAGGAACACGAGATCTCAGTGGAGGAGTTCGAGCGAGCGTGGCTGGAGGCGCTGAAGCGATGCCCACCGTCTTCCTGAAAGGCGACCTCTTCCACCACGAAGGACTGCAAGCTCTTGCCCACGGCTGCAACTGTGCAGGCGCGATGGGCAAGGGCATCGCGGTGCATGACCCCATCGAGGCCCCTCTCCCTCTCTCGGAAGCCATCGCCCACCCTGGATAGGGTCCTCTCTCCCGGAGCCTCCCAATGCCGAGGCCCCGCGTCGGGGTTTCCTTTGGGAGACTCCGCCCCAACACCAACCAAAGCCTGCCGGACCTCGTTCAATCGACAGCGCATGACGGCCCACCTGTGAGATAGGACCGATGACCCTCACTCGACTCGAATCAAGTCATCCCTTGCTGATGGCGGCTTATCGCAACGCCTCGCCCGAGCAGCAGAGGTCTGCGGCGTTGCGCGCGTTTGAGGGCGCTCTTGCGGCGGTCGGCATGAGCGATGCTGATGTGGATGCCGCGCGCGCTTGTCTCCGTGAGGAGAAGCTGGCGGATCCGTCGATGATCACACGCCTCAGGCAGCGGGTGGAGGCGCTCGATTCCAACGATCTGAGTGCCGAGGCCGGCGCGGACGGTCGTACGGAGGAGTCGCTGGCCTTGTTCTCCCAGGCGCGTGCCCTGTCGGCACTCCTCTACCTCGTGGCTCCCGCGCCATCCGGCAGCCTCCACGAGTCGATATACGAGTCGCTGATGGCGGTGGAGGACCCTGCGCCGCTATGTGCAGAGATCATGTCAGTGCTGCGTGTGCGACATTGATCGAAGCTGCTCCCGACGCATGACCCCATCGAGGCCCCCTCTCCCTCTCTCGAAAGCCATCGCCCACCCTGGATAGGGTCCTCTCTCCCAAAGCCTCCCAATGCCGAGGCCCCGCGTCGGGGTTTCCTTTTGGCGACTCCGCCCCAACACCAACCAAAGCCCGCCGGACCTCGTTCAATCGACAGCGCATCACGGCCCTGGGGGTGGCTCCTGCCTCTCGGGTGAGAGAGCCGAGGCACCCAGGGCCGGCCGGCCGTCCCTCCATGCAGAACGTCTCGCCACCCTGAGGCGGGTCCTTCGTGCAAGACCGACAGAGGGAGAGCCGCCCCTCCCAGGCTCCGCGAGGGAAGTGCAGAGCGGGAAGCTACCCCGGGGGTGGTCCTCCGGGCCGAGGACGGAGCGGTCGCGGGGGCCCGGGGCGGGTGCGGGCGCGAAGCGAGGAGAGGCCCCCCACCCACCTCCTGCCTCGCGCACCTGAGGATCTAGACCCAGCGTGCCCACGCTCGCGTCGGCCTTCGCCTGCGCCTGCATGCGCCGCATGCAGAGCCTCAGGCCCTCGCGCAGGCTCGCGCACGTGTTGACGCGCGCGAGGTCGAGCCCCAGGCTCACGCCCCAGCCCCATGAGAGATGAGATTCCGAATGAGCTACGAGAGTGAGATCGAAGCGTTGGAGTCGGAATGGTCGCTCGAGGACGGCTTTCTGGGGCAAGTTCGCCAGGGCCGGTTCTCGGCGGAGGACTTCCAGCGGGCTCTCGGGAGGCTCGCTGCGATGTCGATCGAAGAGGACGCGGAGGTTCCTCGACGCCTCGTCTCCTTGCTTTGGTACATTCCAATCTTCATGCAGTGGCAGGTCGAACGGGTCCGCGAGCTCGGTGGCGACGTGGCAACCTACACGAGTGCAATCCAGCTCATGACGAACGAGGTCGAGCGGCTGCTCGGTGTTCCGTAAGCCCGCAGTGACCGCAACAAGAACGGTCGTCGTATCTGCGAGAGCTGCCGATCTAGCCCGGCGCACCCACGCTCGTGCCGCCCTTCGCCTGCGCCTGCATGCGCCGAATGCAAAGCCGGAGGCCCTCGCGCAGGTTCGCGCACGTGGTCACGCGCGAGAGGTCGAGCCCCAGGCTGACCACGGTCTGCGCGACGGTCGGCCGGATGCCGGTGATGATGCCCTCGGCGCCGAGCAGGCGAATGGCCGAGACGAGCGAGAGGATGTGCGCCGCCGTCGCCGTGTCCACGATTTCGACGCCCGTGAGGTCCAGGATCGCATAACGAGCGTTCTGCCGGGAGACCGCCGTGAGCAGGTCGTCCATCACCCGCGCCGCGCGCGCGCTGTCGACGATGCCCACCATGGGGAGCGTGATGACGTGATCCCAGACCTCGATGATCGGCGTTTCGAGGTTTCTGATGACCTCCTGCTGCCGATCGATGAGGTGGAGCTTGTTCTGCAGCTCCTGCATGGACCGCTTCGAATCACTCTTGTCGAGCGTCACGCCGAGGGCCGCGACGACCTCGCCGCGCGCGTCCTTGATCGGGGAGAACCAGTTTTCCCAGAGCATGTCGTGCGCGTCGGCGATGTAGTGGCGCGCCTCGCCCCGAAGGCCCGCCTGGAGGTTTTCCTTGATGGTGGGGTCGGACTCGTAAAGCGCGAGCAGGTTCTTGCCGACGAGGAAGTGGCGGCCCAAGCCGCTCGTGTCCGCGCTTTTCCCGTCGTGGAAGGTACAGGAGCCGTCCGGATAAACAATCCAGGCCGCGATCTCCAGGCTGTCGAGGATGTGGCGCAGGATCACCGCCGGATCCTCGGGGCGCGGCACGGCGGCGGGAGCCGCGGGCGCGGCGGGGAGGAGCACGGCGTGAATGCCGGGACCCTCTTTCACGCGGCGCGCGCTGAAGGTGTACGCCTGGTATTGACCGTCCGTCCCCCGGAGCCTGCTCACGGCGGAGAGCGCCTCGCCGTCCTCCGGCATGCGCGCCCAGAGCGCACGGAAATAACCCCGATCCTCGGGGTGAACGGTCTCCCAGAGCGATCGACCCTCGGCGCCCTCCTCGCCGAACGCACGCGCGGCCGCCTGGTTCGCCATGGTAATGACACCCTCGGGGCTCGTCACGAAATGGAGCCCCGGGCAGGCGTCGATGAATGATTGCAGCATGATCTCTCCCGTCATGATTCGTGCGTACCCTGCAAATCGAATCAGACCAGCGCGCCCATGTTCGCGTCCGCCGTCGCCTGCGCGTGCATGCGCCGAATGCAAAGCCGGAGGCCCTCGCGCAGGTTCGAGCACGTAATCACGCGCGAGAGGTCGAGCCCCAGGCTCACCACGGTCTGCGCGACGGTCGGCCGGATGCCGGTGATGATGCCCTCGGCGCCGAGCAGGCGAATGGCCGAGATGAGCGAGAGGATGTGGGCCGCGGTCGCCGTGTCCACGATCTCGACGCCCGTGAGGTCCAGGATCGCATAACGAGCGCTTTGCCGGGAGACGGCCGTGAGCAGGTCGTCCATCACCCGCGCGGCGCGCGCGCTGTCGACGACGCCCACCATGGGGAGCGTGACCACGCGATCCCAGACCTCGATGATCGGCGTTTCGAGGTTCCGGATGACCTCCTGCTGCCGCTCGATGAGATGGATGCGGTTTTGCAATTCCTGCATCGCCCGCTTCGACTCGCTCTTGTCGAGCGACAAGCAGATGGCGCCGATGATCTCGCCGTTTTCGTCCCGGGCCGGCGAAAACCAGTTTTCCCAGAGGACGCCGTGCGCTTCGACGACGTAGTATTTGTCCTCGCCTCGAAGGGCGCCCTCGACGCCCTCCTTGATCACAGGATCGTTCGCATACTCCTTGGGTAGGTTCTTGCCGAGCTGGAAGTTCGGGCCGAGGCCGCTCGTGATCAGGCTCTTGCCCTCATTCCAGGTGCAAACGCCCCTCGTATCCACGACGGTGACCACGAGCTCCAGGTTGTCGAGGAGCATGCGCAGGACGAGCTCCGGATCCTTCTCGGTGCGCCGCGCAGGCGGCGGGGCGGGGAGGAGCACGGCGTGGATCGCGGGGCCCTCGTTCACGCGGCGCGCGCGGAAGGTGTACGCCTCGTATTGCCCGTCCTTCCCCCGGACCCGGCTCACGGCGGAAAGCGCCTCGCCGTCCTCCGGCAATCGCGCCCAGAGCGCCTGGAAGGAGGCCCGATCCTCGGGGTGAACGAGCTCGAGGAGCGATCGGCCCTCTGCGCCGTCCTGGCCAAAAGCGCGCGTCGCCTCCCGGTTCGCCAGCGCAATGACACCCTCGAGGCTCGTCACGAGATAGATGCCCGGGCACGCATCGAGAAATGACTGCTGCATGACCTCTCCCGCCATCATCCGTGAGTACCACCGTGCGCTACATCATTGCAATGGTGCAATCTGACTTTCGTTGCGTCATTGGGTTGACGGCGAATGTGTCATTTTCAGGGGGTATCATGAGTTTTCACCATGAAATCCCGGCGAGCGTCAGAACCCCGTCGGCACGTCCTCCTCGTGGTGCCCCTTCCCACGCGCCCGCCCTTTCGCTCTCATGGGGAGGTGCGTCCCCAAGCCTTCACCTTCCTCGCGCGTGTCACGGCCGGGGTCCTGTTTCCCCTCGTGCTCGGCGCGTCGGGGTGCTGCGGGTGCCCGGTGGGCCTGTGCACGTCGCTGATGAAGAGCCTGCCCGGGCCAGGATCGTCGCCGCCGCCCCCGCCAGGGCCGCTCGTCGGCGCAGGCGGCGGCGCGGGCGAGGCCGAGGAGGGGGCGTCGGCCGCGCCGCTCGCGCCCGAGACGGGGCAGGCCGAACGAGCGCCCATCAGCGGGGACGCGAAGCGGCCGAGCTTGCTGCTCGATCCCCGGGTCCCGATCCGCGGCGCGATCCAGGCGCAGGCGGGCAAGACGGTCTTCGTGCCGCACACGGCCGAGGTCGCGGCGCCCGTCGGAGATGGCTCCTCGTTCGTCGTGGCCGGCGCGACCGGGATCTGGCTGCACGACACGAAGACCCTCGCCAAACGCTCGCGCCTCGTCTCCACGCGCGCGATCGACGTGACCGCGCCGCCGGACGGGACACGTTTCGCGTACGCGAGCCCCGGCGGCGCCGTGCGTGTCATCGAATACCCGAGCCTCAAGCAGCTCGCCGCGGCCACGATCGACGTGCCCGTGCGCATCCGGTTCTCCGCGGACGGCAAGCGCGTCGTGTCCGGCTCGGAGAGCGACGACGTGACCCTGCTCGACGTCGCCACGGGCAAGACGACCGAGTTCGACACGGACGACGACGTGAACGACGTCTTCCCCATGCCCGATCGTCCTTCCGAAATCGCGTACGCGGGCGACGATGACGAGTTCGCGATCGCCGACGTGGCGAAGGGCCGCAAGGTCTTCAGCTCGGAGCCGCTCGTCGAGGGCTGGCGCAGCAGCAGGTCCTTCTTCACGATGCGTGATCAGCAGGCCGTCGCCTTCGATCCGGTGACGAAGGTGCTGCTCGGCGGCGGGGACGACAACATGCTCTGGCGCGTCGACGACCTGCGCGGGAGCCCGACGATCCGCGCGCCCATCGAGCTCGGCGGGAACGTCGTGGAGATCGCCTGCTGCGCGGGACAAACCGCGGCGGAGCGCGCGGCGTACGTGGCCGTGGACGATCTCCAGGTGCGCGCCGTGGCCCTCGACGGGCGGCTCGGGCCGCAGTTCGGGCCGCTCATGGGCAGCGTGGGCTCGTTCAAGATCCGCATCGCGCTCCTGCCCTCGGGGGACGTGCTCATCGCGCTGCGACGCGCGCTCTTCCGCTGGGATCCACGCACGGGCGAGGCGCTGCGCTCCACGGACTACGCCGAGCCGCCCATGCTCGGGGCGAGCGTGCTCGACGCGGACACGGTGTACGTGTTCTGCGACGGGGGGACGTGCATGGTGCACCGCGCGAAGCACGGCGCGCCGGCCCCGGACGTGGAGACCTCGATCCTCGGGGAGCTTCAGGGCGACGGCGTGCGCTCGACCCTGGCCTTCGAGGACGGGACACGCGCGATCGTGACCTCGAAGGACGGCAAGATCCGGCTCGTGTACCTCCCGCCCGGCGGCGGGCTCGAGGCGCCGATCGATACGCCCGCGGATGCGTCGCTGGGCGGGCCTTTCGCGAAGCGGGACGGCAAGACGCACGGATACGTCGACGCCGCGGGCGAGGTCTACGAGATCACGGCGAGCCCGCGCGGCGCGCGGAAGGTGGGCACGGCCGCGGGCAGCGGGAGCGTGGCGTCGCTCGACTGGGACACGGCCTCGAAGCGCTGGCGCGTGAATCGCGCGGGGCACGGGTTCGTGTACGTCCCGTGAAACCCTCAGCGCCGGCCCCTCTTCCTCGCGGGCGAGGGGAGGGGATCAGCCGCGTCGCTTGAAGAACGCGTCGATCGCAGCCTGATGCGCCGGGCCGGCCCAGACCTCGGCGAAGATGGCTCGCTCGCGCGAGATGGCGTCGCCGCGCATCGCGTTGCGGACCGCCATGAGCGCGCGTTTCTGCGCACCGACCACATTGCGGGCGCTGCCGGCGATGCGCTCGATGCGCTCGAGCGCCCGCTCGCGTGACGTTCCCTTGGGCACGACCTCGTTCACGAGGCCGATGCGCGCGGCCTCCTCGGCGCCGATCTTCTCGGCCGAGAACAAGAGCCGCGGCGCCTCGATCGGCCCCACGCGCTCGACGAGCCGCGTGAGCCCGCCCCAGGCCGGCGAGAGGCCCATGCGGGAATGCCGGAACGCGAGCGAGGCGTGGGCCTCGACGAGCACCATGTCGCAGAGGAGCAAGAGCTCGCAGCCGCCGCCGTACACGTCGCCTTGCACCGCGGCCACGACGGGCAGCGCGCTCGTCTCCAGGACCACGAGGTCGTCGTACATGTCGAGCACGCCGGACGGGCCCGCCTGCTCCCGCACGGCGCGGCTGATCTCGTGGAGATCCCCGCCCGACACGAACGTCTCTTCGCCCGTCGCCGTGAGCACGATGCCGCGGACCCGAGGGTCGGCCTCGGCCGCGCGGACGGCCTCGGCCATGCGGCGGGTGAGGTCTCGGTCGAGGGCGTTGCGGGTCTTCGGTCGGTCGATCGTCAGGACGAGCGCGTCGCCTGTGGGCTCGATCCGCAGGCTCAAGTCGGCGCCCCGCGGACGCGGCCATTCAGGCGGCCGTTCAGGCGGGCGGGGATCGGCGGCATGCGCCGGGGCGGCGGCATGCGCTCGTCGTGGATCACGTTCGTGATGCGCAGGTCGACCTCGCGCTGCGAGATGCGGCCGTGCGTCGCGGCGTACTTCTCGGCGTGCTCGATGATGGCCGAGGCCACGTCGATGCCGCTCGCGCGCTCGACGCCTTCGAGCCCGGGGGAGCTGTTGATCTCGAGGATCTTCGGCTTCTTCTTCGACTCGAGCATGTCGACGCCGGCGACCTCGAGGCCCATCACCTTGACCGCGCGGATGGCCGCGTTGCGGTAGGCGGGCAGGAGCTTGACCTTGTCGCCCTTGCCGCCGCGGTGCAGGTTCGAGCGGAATTCGCCGGGCTTGGCGACCCTGCGCATCGAGGCCACGACCTTGCCGCCGACCACGATGATGCGGATGTCGCGGCCCTTCGACTCGCGGACGTACTCTTGCAGCACGATGTCCTGGCCCATGGCCCAGAGCGTCTCGAGGAGCGAGTGCACGGCCTGGGGGGTCTCGGCGATCATGGTGCCGATGCCCTGCGTGCCCTGCTGGAGCTTGACGATGGCGGGGCAGCCCACGAGCTCGAGGGCCGAGTCGACGCCGGCGGGGCTGCGCGCGCAGATCGTCGCGGGGACGTCGATGTTCTTGCGGTTCAAGAGCTGCAGGGCGCGCAGCTTGTCGCGGCTCCGGGCGATGGAGACCGCGCTGTTCAGCACGGGCACGCCCATGAGGTCGAACTGGCGCACGACGGCGAGGCCGTAGTTCGTGATGCTCGCGCCGATGCGGGGGATCACGAGGTCGAACCGAGGGACGGGGTTGCCCTCGTGGAGCAGGCTCGATCGGCCCTTGGAGACGACGATCTGCAGGTCGAGCGGGTCGATGACCGTGACCTCGTGGCCACGCGCGCGGGCCGCCAGGACGATCCGGCTGGTCGAGTAGAGGTTCGGGTTGCGCGAGAGGAGGAGGAACCGCATCCGGGGGGACCGAGGCTAGAGCATCGACAGGGTCGATGCTCGGAAGATCGCATGGCGATCTTCCCTCCGGGGGGTGAATCGGCCGGGCTCCGCCTGGCCGAGAGGGGGACGCGAGGCGTCCCCCTCGGGACGAAAGAGCTTGGGAGCCGGGGCGCGCGCTTCCCTCGGCTTCCCCGGCCTGGATACGGCCTCACATTTCTTCCTCTTGCGTTCGCGAATGTTTCGTGTACGAATCATTCTCGAAACGCCGGGAAATCGTGGGGTGGAGGCGCCCTTGCGGCCGGCGAAAACCGAGGAGTTCGTGGCCATGTGGCAGCCCTTCACCGAGGAGCACGAGCAGTTCCGGAAGACCGTCCGCGCGTTCGCCGAGAAGGAGCTCGCGCCGCACGCGGAGGAATGGGAGGACGACGAGTGCTTCCCGAATTGGGTGTTCAAGCGTGCCGGTGAGCTCGGCATCCTGGGCGCGCATTTCCCCGAGGAGCACGGGGGCCTGGGGCTCGACTACTGGTTCAGCGCGGCGAAGGCGGAGGAGCTGCCGCGCTCACGCCTGGCCGGCGTGACCATGGGCCTGCTCGTGCAGAGCGACATGGCGACCCCGGTGATCAGCGATCTCGGGACGAAGGAGCAGATCGAGGAGTTCCTGAAGCCCGTGCTCGCGGGGGACAAGGTGATCTCGCTCGGCGTGAGCGAGCCCGCGGCGGGCAGCGACGTGGCCGGCATCCTCACGACGGCGCGCAAGGACGGCGACGACTACCTGCTCAGCGGGCAAAAGACGTTCATCACGAACGGCACGCGGGCCGACTTCGTGACGCTGCTGGCGAAGACGACGCCCGACCGCGGGGCGCACGGCTGCTCGTTTTTCCTGGTCCCGACGAACCTGCCGGGCTTCAGCGTCTCGAAGAAGCTGAAGAAGATCGGCAACAAGTCCTCGGACACGGCGGAGCTCTTCCTCGACGAGGTGCGGGTGCCGAAGCGGTACCTGCTCGGCGAGGAGAACATGGGCTTCATGTACCTGATGCAGAACTTCCAGAGCGAGCGGCTGATCGGTTCGGTCAGCGCGCTCGCCGGCGGGTTCTACATGCTCGAGCACTCGGTCGCGTACGGCCGCGAGCGCGTGGCGTTCGGCAAGCCGATCCTCAAGCGCGAGGTCTGGCAGCACAAGTTCGTGGACCTCTACACGCGGGCGGAGGCGGCGAAGTCCTTCGTTTACAAGTGCGTCGACCATTACAACGACGAGCGCTACGTCAAGAAGGGGCCGGTCAGCTTCGACACGGTGAAATACATCTCGATGGCGAAGGTGCTCGTGGGCGACGTGGTGAGCGACATCATGGACGCCTGTCTGCAGTTCCACGGCGGCTGGGGCTACATCGAGGACTTCCCGATCGCCCGCGCCTGGCGCGACCAGCGGCTCTTCCGGATCGGCGGCGGGACGACCGAGACCATGAAGTACTACATCGCGAAGTTGATGGGCTTCTGACCGTCCGGACCGACCCTCCCACCAGAAAAGTGCTCCGCTGTAGGTTGGATCGCTAAAAAAACAGGAGACAAACGGGCTGGGAGGCTGTAGATACTGCGCCTCCCAAGCACGACGGGGCTGTAGCTCAGTTGGGAGAGCGTCTGACTGGCAGTCAGAAGGTCAGGGGTTCGATTCCCCTCAGCTCCACCGGTACGAAGGACGATGAGGGCGCCGCAGAAGATGCGGCGCCCTTCGTCGTTTGTGGGCACGGATCCGGAGAGGAACGTGAATCCTTCGGTCCGCGCGTGGCGGCTCGCCCTGGCAGGGTACGTGGCGCTGCTCGGGGTCATCTCGGGCCTCGCGTACGCGCGCGGGCTGCCGCTCGCGGTGCTGTCGACGCCGTACCTCGACAAGGTGCTGCACTTCGGGCTGCTCGGCGGCGCCTCGTTCCTCGCGCGGCGGGCCACGGACGACGCGCGCGTGCCCCGGATCGGGCTGCCGGCAGGGCCGGTCGTGGTGGGGCTCGTCGCCACGGTCGAGGAGTGCGCGCAGAAATTTTCGCCGACGCGGACCTTCAGCCTCGGTGACCTCGCGGCGAATCTGCTCGGCGTGATCGTCCTCGGCTGGCTCGGAGGACCCCGTGGACGGAGCCATCGCGGCGATTGACTGTTTTCTGGCGAGGCGTTTACGATCGAGAGGAGATCCACGCGCGCTCGATCGCACGAGCGCGCGTTCGCGGATCGGCTTCTGGATCCTTTCGACTCGGCGGAGCGCTTGGCATGAGGACTCATACGATCCGGCGGTGGCTCACGGCTGCACTCCTTGCTGGCAGCGTGTCGGCGGCGGCGATGAGCGCGAGCGCGGCCGTGCCCGTGACGATCACCAACCAGGGGCGGCTCTTCGACGCGGACGACGGGCCGATCAACGGCTCGCTCACGGTGACGTTCGCGATCTACGACGCGGCAAACGCGCAGACGCCGCTCTGGAGCGAAGAGCACAAGGTCGACTTCGACGAGGGGTTCTACTCGGTCTCCCTCGGCTCGATCGTGCCGTTCGACAAACTGTTCGATGGGTCCGTGCGATACCTGGGGATCACGATCGAGAGCGATCCGGAGCTGCTGCCGCGCGCGCCGATTCAGAGCGTGCCGTATGCGCTGCTCGCGAACGACGTGAACGGGGACATCCACCCGACGAGCGTCACGATCAACGGGACCGAGGTCATCAACAACAACGGCGAGTGGGTCGGTCCGCCGACGGGGCTCGTGGGCCCGACAGGTCCGCAAGGTCCGGATGGCCCGGTCGGTCCGGCGGGTGCGACGGGCGCCCTGGGTCCGGTCGGGCCGATGGGTCCGACGGGCGCGGATGGCGCGGTGGGTCCGGCGGGTGCGATGGGTCCGATGGGGCCGACCGGCGCGATCGGTCCGGCGGGTCCGATCGGGCCGATGGGGCCTGTGGGCGCGACGGGCGCGACCGGGGCTGTGGGTCCGATGGGTCCGATGGGCCCGACGGGTGCGATGGGTCCGCAGGGGGCCGTAGGGCCGACGGGGCCGGTAGGACCCATGGGCGCGCAGGGTGCGACGGGTCCGCAAGGTGACGTCGGACCCATGGGGCCGACGGGTGCGATGGGTCCGCAGGGGGTTGTAGGCCCGACCGGGCCTGTTGGACCCATGGGCGCGCAGGGGGCGACGGGTCCGCAAGGTGACGTCGGACCGATGGGCCCGACGGGTGCGATGGGTCCGCAGGGGGCTGTAGGCCCGACCGGGCCTGTTGGACCCATGGGCGCGCAGGGTGCGACGGGTCCTCAAGGTGACGTCGGACCGATGGGCCCGACGGGTGCGATGGGTCCGCAGGGGGCTGTAGGCCCCACAGGGCCTGTTGGACCCATGGGCGCGCAGGGTGCGACGGGTCCCGCGGGAGCGGTGGGACCCACCGGCGCGACAGGTGCCATGGGTCCGCAAGGTCCGATCGGCGCGACGGGCGCCGTGGGTCCGCAAGGCCCGATCGGCGCGACGGGCGCCGTGGGTCCGCAGGGTCCGCAAGGCATCCAGGGTGTGCAGGGTCCGGTCGGCCCGACGGGCGCCGTGGGTCCGCAGGGGCCGATCGGCGCAACGGGTGCGGTGGGTCCGCAAGGTCCGCAAGGCATCCAGGGTGTGCAGGGCCCGGTTGGCCCGACGGGCGCGCAGGGTCCGCAAGGCATCCAGGGTGTGCAGGGCCCGGTTGGCCCGACGGGCGCGCAGGGTCCGCAAGGCCCGGCCGGCTCGGCAAACATCAACGGCACGACGAACTTCATCGTCAAGTTCACGAGCGCCACGACGGGCGGCAACTCGCGCCTCTTCGACGACGGCACCAACGTCGGCCTCGGCACCACCGCCCCGAACTCCCCGTTCCACGCCACCTCGGCGAGCACGGTCCGCACGCTCTTCGCCGAGAACACGAGCACCGGCGGCACAGCGATCGTCGGCATAAACACGGCGGCGGCCAACACCGGCGGTGGTGCCGGCGTGTACGGCATGACGAACCAGAGCGCCCTCGCAGGCGTGTACGGCGACAACAACAACACGAGCGGCACCGCCATCCACGGCGCAGGCCAGAACGTCGGCGGCTTCATCCTCGTCGCCGGCTCCGGCGGCTCATTCACCGGCCAGACGACAGGCACCTAC
The DNA here is from genome assembly GCF_029946515.1 of Polyangium sp. 6x1. Taxonomy (GTDB): domain Bacteria; phylum Myxococcota_A; class Polyangia; order Polyangiales; family Polyangiaceae; genus Polyangium. Next base: position 54,184 of record NZ_JARZHH010000030.1, on the reverse strand, counting down.
TCGAGGAACCTCTCCTCAGGCGTCGCGCAAGCCGAGTACACCGACAACTTCGGCGACATCGTCCGCGTGAACTTCTGGGACGGCCTCACGAACTTCAAGATCCAGGGCATCGGCACCGTCTCGACCACCGTCCAAGACCCAACCGACGCCACAGGCCAGCGCCGCGTGACCCTCTACGCCCCCGAAGCGCCAGAGGTCCTCTTCGAAGACTACGGCGAGGCGAAGCTCGACCACGGCTTCGCCCACGTCGAGCTCGACCCAATCTTCACGTCCAACGTCCAAGTCGACGAGCGGCACCCCCTCCGCGTGTTCATCCAGCTCGAAGAAAACGATCAAACGCGCGGCGTGGTCGTAAAGAACAAGACCGCAACAGGCTTCGACGTGGTGGAGCTCGGCGGCGGGACCTCCAACATGCCCTTCCAGTGGCACGTCGTCTGCAACCGCGCAGACGAAATCACGCCAAGCGGCCGCCTCTCCCATTACGCAGATCTACGCTTCGGCATCGCGCCGGAACCGCTCGCATCAAGCCCCACGCGCATCGATAACCCGAGCACGATGGGCCCGAGCGCAGCCGCGGATCCGTCGCACACGTGGCTGCAAGCGCTGCTGCCGCTCATGCGCAACGGGCGATAAAGCGGTCTCATCGGGGGGCGCCGCGCCGGGGCGCTGCCCCGGTCCCCGCGGGGGCTGTTCGCCCCTCGACCCGAACCAGGCGCGGCCTGGACCGGGGGTGGAAGAACTGCGCTCCGCGCAGTTCTTCCAACGGGCCGGTGGCAAGACCGTGGAGGTCGTCTCACGCGTCGACGGGCGTTGCCGGTCGAACCGTCGTGGCGGGCAGGATCGCCTATGGTCTTGACCTGGCCTGTTCGATGAACTGCGCATCGCGCAGTTCATCGACCCCGAGTCCAGCGCTTGCGCTGGTCCGGGTCCAGGGGCGGACAGCCCCGGTGGGGTCTGGGGCAAAGCCCCAGTGCAGCGGCCCCAGCGCAGCGGCCCCTCAGGGCGCTTGCGTGACGCCGGGCATGCCGCCGTTCAGGCGTTTGCCTTCGGGCAGCTTCTGCACGCTCTGCGGGGTTGGCTGGCCCATCGTGTAGATGAGCTTGTACTTGCTGTTTCGCGCTTGCGTGCCGGCGGCGACGATCTCTGTCCCGGGGAGGCCGTTGGCTGCGATGGGTGGCGTGTGGCCGCCCTGGTTCTCGACCTCGAGCGTCCCGCCTGCGTCGCAGCCCAGTGCGCCCAGCACCGCGAAGATCGCGAGGGATCCGACCGAGAGACGCGCGAGGGAAGCCATGCGTCGATTGTAGAGCTGGCCTCGGGCGAGGTTCAAGGCTCTCGTTTCTTGATGATCACGAAGTTTGCGCGTCGATTCTGCTGGCGGCCTTCCTTTGACTCGTTCGAGTCGACGGGCACGGACGCGCCGTAGCCTTTGGCCACGAGCTTCTCGGGGGGGATGCCGCGCTTGATGAGCCAGGTGCGCACCGAGTCGGCGCGGCTCTGCGAGAGGATCTGGTTGTACTCGTCGGCGCCCATTGCGTCGGCGTGGCCCTGGACCTCGATCAGCTCGATCTCGGGGTGCTGGAGGATTGCGTCGCGGACCTCGTGCAGGAGGTCGTCGCTCATCGGATCCACTGTCTGGTATTGGCTCGATTGCCCGAAACGGAAGCGGATTTGACGCCGGATGACGATCTCTCTGTGCGTGACCTCGACCTTCGGGCAGCCGTTCAGCGCGGCTTCCTCGTCGGGTTTTCCGGGCACGTCCGGGCATGCGTCCGTCTTGTCGGGGACCGTGTCTGCGTCGCGATCGGGCGGGCAGCCGTTCTTCTTCGGGTCCTCGTTCGCTACGCCGGGATCCTTCGGACAGGCGTCGACGACGTCGCGAATGCTGTCGTTGTCGGTGTCGGGCGGGCAGCCGTTTTTCTTGGGGTCGTCGTTCTTTGGGCCTGACTCGGTCGGGCAGGCGTCCTTCGGATCGACGATGAAGTCGTTGTCGGTGTCGGGCGGGCAGCCGTTTTTCCTGGGATCGTCGTTCTTTGGGCCGGGCTCGCGCGGGCAGGCGTCTTGTTTGTCTGCGATGGTGTCGCCGTCGGTGTCGACCGGGCAGCCGTTTTTCTTGGGATCCTCGTTCGACGGGCCCGGCGTGTCGCGGCAGGCGTCGTGTTTGTCCGGGATGTCGTCGCCGTCCGTGTCCTTGTCGGCCGGGGCTGCTTGCGGCTCGTAGCCGATGCTGCCGACCGCGGAGAAGACGGGCGTTCCATAGCCCTGCGTGAGGCCTGGTCCTGCGCCGGCGCCGACGACCAGGAAGGGCAGCGGGCGGAGCTTGGCGCCGAGGAGGAGCTCGGCTGCGACCGGTGACGCGACGGTGATGCGCGTGTCGGGCGTGTCGGTGATGACTTCCCGCGCGAAGGGCGTCGACAGCGAGAGCTCGGGGCCGATCTGGAAGAAATCCTGGCCGAAGACCACGGCCGCGCCGGCGCGTGTATCGAACGTGTGCGGGCGGGCCGAGGCGCGCAGCGTCGTGCCGACCGAGACGCTGTACAGGAACCGATCGACGCGGCCACCCAGGACGACGTGGGGCTCGCCGCGGACGGCGCCTTCGGCTGCGTACCCGGCCGGGCCGGTGGGCGTGTAGAGATAACCGCCGAGGCCGACCTGGAAGGCGCCGCGATCCTCGCCGAAGAGCCGCACGCGCGCGCCGATGCGCAGGTCGCCGACCTCGGCCGATTGCGGCGAGGTGAACTGCGCGCCGATGACCGTGGGGCTGTCGCCGCCTTGCGCGAGCGCGAAGGGCATGTCGAGCGAGACGAGCAGCCGATCCCAGAGCGCGAACGAGGCGTTCACGTGGAGGAACGTCTGCTGCGAGACGATGGTGTGGCGGACGTCGCCTTCCCGGACCGAGAGCGGGCTCAGGCCGAAATCGATGACTGCTTTGGCGCGGGGCACGAGGTGTCCGCCCACGCCCGGGGAGGGGACGCCGAAGAGGGCGTCGCCTGCGACGGAGGGCTGGAAGCGCTCGAGCGCGCCGGTCGCGCTCGTCTCCTGTGCGAGGGACGGACACGCGAGCAGGAAAAACGCGGCCCCGGCCAGGATCGACCGAGTCCGCCCCAGGCGGCGATCGAGGCGCATAGACGCAGAAAACCCTGACCATGCGTGGGCTGTCAAGCTGCGTGGCAGACGCGATGCTTTCGCGAGGGCGACCCGGCGGAGTACAACGGCATGCCGATGGATCGCCGAACCGCCGCTCGCGCCGCGGCTTGCCAAGCCGTCTTGCGGCCCCTCCTGCTGGTCGTGGCGCTCGCCGTGGGGTGCGACGCGCTCCCCGACCTCGCGGTGACGCACCTCGACCGGGGCGATCGCGCGCTCGCGGAGGGTCGGTACGGGGAGGCCCTCGCCGCGTACGCCCACGCCCACGAGCTCGCACCGCACGATCCGCGCGTGCAACGCGCGCAGATGCGGGCGCGGATCTCCCTCATGGCCGAGAGCCCCGCGCGGGTCGCCTCGGACGCGCTGGAAGATGTGGCGTACGAGGCGGAGTTTTTGCGCGGGACGGAGAAGGGCCTCGAAGCGGTGTGCCTGACCGCGCTCGGGAACGTGCTCGCGCGGCGCGGGGACCGCGAAGGCGCGCGGCTGAAGCTCGCCGAGGCCGTGAAGGCCGATCCGAATGCGTACGTGGCGCACGCGGCGCTCGGGGCGCTCCTCGCCGCGAGGCCGGAGGGCGTCGCCGAGGCGAAGGTCGCGCTGGAGCGGGCGCTCGCGCTGCGGCCTGGGGCGGCCGGTCCGCTCGCGGGGCTCGGGAAGATCAAGCTCGCCGAAGGGGATGTGCCCGGCGCGATCGAGCGGTTCGTGGCGGCGCTCCAGGCGGGGGACGACTTCGGGACGAGGCTCGCGCTGGGGAATGCGCGCCTCCAGCAGGGCAAACACGCCGAGGCCGCGGCGGATCTCCAGCGCGCGGTGCAGATGGATCCGCGGAGCGCGGAGGCGCTCGGGCTGCTCGGGCAGGCGCTGCTCGGCGCGGGGAAACTCGACGAGGCGGAGCGGGCGCTGCGGGCGTCTTTGGAGCTCCGGCCGGACGCGGGGACGTCGATCGCGCTCGGGTTCACGCTGGCGCGGCGGAAGAAGTCGATCGAGGCGCTCGGCGTGCTCGAAGGGGTGCTCGCGGTCGATCCGTTCGCGCCGCCGGCGCTGCTCGGCGTGGGCATGGCGAACGAGGATCTCGGGCGCGCCGAGCAGGCGCTCGCCGGCTACCAGCGGCTCCTCGCGCTGCCGCTCGAAGGCCCGCAAAAGCAGCTCGTCGCGGATCTTCAGCGAGAGGCGAAGGGCCGGGCTGAGGCGCTCTCCGCCGCGCAAACGAAGGCCGAGGCCGAGGCCGCCGCGGAAAAACCTCCCAAGGCGAAGCGATGACCCTGCGCTCGTTCGGCGCGGCGCTCGTGACGTTCCTCCGGACGCACGCCGTGCTCCTCGGGGTCGTGGGGCTCGGGGCGGCGCTGCGGATCTCGTGGAACGACGTCGCGTCGTACGCGCCCGCGGACGAGGCGTATTACGTCTCGTCGACGCAGTTTCTCACACGCGAGGGAATGTCCGCGTACCCGCGGCTCGTGGCGGCGCACCTCGAACGCGCGGATCTCGCGGCGTCCCCCACGCCGCTCCGGTGGGGCTACTTCGCGATGACCACGCTCGCGTGCGCCGCCGACGCGCCGTGCGACGGCCGCGCGCTCGCGTGGCTCTCGACGATCGCGGGCGTCGTGTCGATCGTCTTCACGTACCTGCTTGGCGCGCGCCTCGTGGGGCCACGCGCAGGGCTCGTCGCCGCTGCGCTCACCGTGACCTCGCCGCTCCAGCTCGCGCTCTCTCGCCGCGCGTTGCAAGACGAGGTGTACTGCGCGGTCTTCCTCGCCGCGTCGTGGGCGCTCGTGCGGCTCTTTCAGGACGAACGCGATTCGCTGCGCGCGCGCGCTCGACCGATGGCGCTCTTCGCCCTCCTCGCGACGCTCGCGTTCGCCGTGAAGGAGGCGTTCGTCTTTCCGTACGCGGGCCTCGCGGCGGCTACCGTCCTCGCCGCCCGTTCGCGCGTCCGCCCCGCGGATGCGCTTCTCTTCCTGGTCCCGCCGGCCCTCTTCTTCGCGGGCTTCGTGCTGCTCGGCCGCGACGCTTCGGCCTTCTTCGACCTCGTCCGCCTCACGCGGGCCTCGTTCCTCGACGACTACGGCATCCAGTTCCAGAGCGGCCCGCCGCACCGACCCCTCTTCGACCTCTTCGTGCTCGCGCCGATCGTCTGCGTCCTCGGGACCTTCGCGCTCGCGCGTCTGTCCGAGCGTCCCCGCGAGAACCGCGGCGCGCTCTGGCTCGCGTCCTTCTTGCTGGTCTCCCTCGCCGCGTTCGCGGTCCTGCCCAAGAACCTGCGTTTCCTCGTGGTCGCGGATCCGATCCTCCGCCTGCTCGCCGCGTGGGCGCTCGTGACGTTCCCCTGGGCCGGGCGCGCGCGCGGGGCCGGGTTCGCCGCGGCCTGGCTGCTCCCCTCGGCCGTGCTCGAGCTCGCCCTGTTCCACGAGACGTTCATCACCTTTCGCACCTATGATCCCACCACGAACGACGTCCTCCGCGCGCTCGGCGCCCTGCCCGGTCCCGCCGCGCGCGCGGGCTCGAGCGTCTCGCCGCTCGTCTTTTTCGCGGCGCTCGGGGCCCTGCTCGTGGGGGTCGTCGTCCGGAGGAAGGTCGCCGTGACGGAACCGGAAACCAACGCAGAACGCAGGGACGAGAAGGCCGCCGCGCGCGCGCCGAAAGAGGCCGGCGGGTCGAGCTTCGTGACCTTCTGGATCGGCGCCGTCGTGGTCGCCGCGCTCTCGGTCGTCATCGCCTGGAAGGCTTCGAGCCCGGTTCCCCTCGGAAAACCGGGCGGCGTGGGCCTCGCGATCGGGCCCGCGAACCCGCGCGTCGTCCCCACGCGAAGCGTCGCCGTGCAGGCAGATCCGATGACGCTCGGGCTCGAAGCGCTCTACACGCGGAACGATCCCGTCCTCGCGGCGGCGCGGTTTCGCGAGGTCCTCGCGCAGAACCCCGATCATTACGGCGCGACGTACCAGCTCGCGACGGCGCTCGAACTGACCGGCGATCCCCGCGGGGCACGGCCGCTCTGGGCGAAGATGGCGACGATGGCCGACGGGATCGGCGACACGAAGACGGCCGAACACGCCCGCGCGCGTTTGACCGCGATCGACGCGCGCGTCGGTACGCCGACGATGAACGATCCGGAAACCTCGATGCGGCTCGGGCTCGAAGCGCTCTACCAGCAGAAGGATCCCGAGGCCGCGGCGGCGCATTTCCGCGCCGTGCTCACGCACCACCCGGATCACTACGGCGCGACGTTCCAGCTCGCGACGGCGCTCGATCAGGCCGGCAGGCCGGCCGAGGCGCGGCCGCTCTGGACGAAGATGCTCGGCATGGCCGAGGGCATCGGCGACACGAAGACCGCTGAAGCCGTGCGCGCGCGCCTCGCGCAGAAGCCTTGAGCGCCAACTATTTGAGGCCCAACGACCGGGCGAGCTCGGGGCCGCGCGAGTCCTCGGGATGCGCCTCGCGGAGCTTCTGCGCGTGGTGCTTGGCCTCGTCGACGACGCCGCGGCGGAACGTGAGGAGCGCGAGGTTGTAGCGCGCGTCCGCGAACGAAGGGTCCGCCCGCAGGGCCCCGAGGTATGCCGAGCGCGCGGCGTTGTAGTCGCCGCGGCGATCGGCCACGAGGCCGAGGTCGTACTGCGCCTCGGCGTCGCCCGGATCGGCGGCGACGAGCGGGGCGAGCACCCGGGCGGCCTCGTCGAGATCGCCCTTCACGAGCGCGGAGGAGCCGACGAAGAGCGCGGCGCTCCGGCCGGCGCCGAGCTCGACTGCGCGCTTCGCTTCCCGCATCGCCTCGGCGTCCTTGCCCTGGCCCGCGAGCGCGAGCGCGAGCGCGTACCGGAGCCGCGCCTCGGCGCCGCCGAGGGCGAGGGCGCGCCGGGCCTCCTCCTCGGCCCGCATCCCTTGTCCGCTCAAACCGAGCGCCTCGGCGTGGAGCGCGCGCAGATCGGCGTCGCCGGGGCATTTTTCGTGCGCAGCGCGCGCGAGGCCTTCCGCTTGCACGAAGTCGCGCGCGCGGATCGCGATCTCGGCGCGCTCGCCCTGGCAGCGGCAGCTCCCGGGGTGCAGCCGCAAGCACTCGTCCGCGACGGCGCGCGCCGCGAGAAAATCCCGCGCGCCGAGCGGCCTCCGCGTGAGCTCGCCGATCGCGCGCGGATGCTCACCGTCGCGGCGCAGCGCTTCCCACCACATCTGCGTGGGCGACGCGAGCCAGGACGACGCGGACGCGAAGGCGAGCGCGCCGAGCGTGAGCACGAAGAGCGCCGCGAAGTGCCGCGCATGGCGCGCGCGCGGGAGCTTGTTTCCCGCGAGCGTCGAGGCCGCGAGGGCCATCGAGGCCCAGGCCGGGACCGCGACGAACACGACGCCCTGGCCGAGCGGCGCGCGGCCCTCGCGGAAGTAGAGCGCGGCGCCGAGCGCGGCCGCGACGGAGACCCACGCGAACGCCGCGCTCCACGCGAACCCGCGCGGAGTCGCGCCCCACGCGCGAAGCCGCAGAGCGCCGTAGAGCACGGCGCCGAGGAGAAGGACGGCCAGAATGGCCCCGACGACCGGGTTTCCGGGAGGCGAGGGCTCGGGCGAGAGCAGCGGTGGCGCGAGCGCGAGCAAGAAAAGGCGCGCGGCGCGCGTCACCACGTCGAGCAGGAGGAGCACGCGCGGAATTTACCCCGCCGCGACGCTCGACACGTCACTCTTCGCGGCCTCGACGATCTCTTGGGCGTACTTCGCGATCTGCGCCTCGTCCTCGCCCTCGACCATCACGCGGAGCTTCGGCTCCGTGCCGCTCCAGCGGACGAGCACGCGGCCCTTGCCGCCGAGGATCTTCTCCACGCGGTCGACGACGAGCCGCATCGTCTGCATCGACTCGAGCGGCATGCGCCGCACGAACGTGGCGTTCTCCAGCACCTGCGGCACGCGCTGCATCGCCTTCGAGGCGAGCTCCGAGAGCGGCTTGCCCGACTCCAGCATGATCGCGAGGACCTGCAGCGCCGCCACGATGCCGTCGCCCGTGGTCGCGTGGTCGAGGAAGATGAGGTGCCCGGATTGTTCGCCGCCGAAGCTGTAGCCGCCGGCGCGCATGGCCTCGACGACGTACCGGTCGCCGACCGCGGTGCGCTCGACGCGGCCGCCCTCGGCCGCGAGCGCGCGTTCGAGGCCGAGGTTCGACATGACCGTGCTGACCACGGTGCCGCCCGGCAGCTTGCCCTGGCGGAGCAGGCGCAGCGCGACGAGCGCCATGATCGCGTCGCCGTCGACGATCTGGCCCTTCTCGTCGACCATGATCACGCGGTCGGCGTCGCCGTCGAGCGCGATGCCGAGCGAGGCGCCCTTGCGCACGACCTCGGAGGCCACGTGGTCGGGGTGCAAGGCGCCGCAGTCGCGGTTGATGTTGCGTCCGTTCGGCTTCACGCCGAGCGCGACGACGTCCGCGCCGAGCTCGCCGAAGACGAGCGGAGCGACCTTGTACGCGGCGCCGTGCGCGGCGTCGCAGACGAGCTTGACGCCGTCGAGCGAGAGCTGCGCGGGGAAGGTGTTCTTGCAGAAGACGACGTACCGCCCGCGCGCGTCTTCGAGCCGCATGGCGTCGCCGATGGCGGCGCCCGTCACGCGGAGCGCGTCGAGCTCGCCGCCCTCCATGAGCCGCTCGATCTCGGCCTCCTCGGCGTCGGGCAGCTTGAAGCCGTCGGGGCCGAAGATCTTGATGCCGTTGTCGCCGTACGGGTTGTGGCTGGCGCTGATCACGACGCCCGCGTCGGCGCGCATGCTGCGGGTGAGCTGCGCGACGGCCGGCGTGGGGATCGGGCCGCTCAGCATGACGTGACCGCCCATCGCGCAGATGCCCGAGGCGAGCGCGGTCTCGAACATGTAGCCGCTGAGGCGCGTGTCCTTGCCGATGACGACGCGCACCTTGCGGCCCTTGCCGCGCCGCGCGACGAACGCGATGGCGCGTCCGAGTCGCAAAGCCATCTCGGGCGTCATGGGCGGTTCGTTTGCGGTCCCACGAACTCCATCCGTCCCGAAGAGCTTGCGTCCGCTGCTCTTGGTCAAAGGCTCCTGCTCCTTTTTCCTGGTCGAATCCGTCCTCGCCACGCCGCCACGCTAGCCGCGGACGGGGCCGAACGTTAGCCCCTAGATGAGGCGTACGTCGGTGAAGTACCCCGGCTCTCGTGAGGCGGGCAGTTCGATGACCACGCGGAGAAACGGGTTGTTCGGGAGAGGAGGATTCTCCGGCGAGCGGACGGAGACGGCGCGTCCCGGACGCCGTCCCCGCGCTGAACCCCGCAATCGTGCAGCCGTCATCGCGTCGCGATGCGCCGATACGCGACCCGCCCGACCACGTAGCCAATCGTGAACACGTGCCACGGCCGGAGCCCGCTCGCTTCGCCGCGGTAGACGGGTTTCACCGCGACTTCGTGAATGCGATGCCCGTGCCGGGCGAGCGTGCCGAGCAAATCGTTCGGGTATCCATATCGCCCCCACATTCCCTCGCGGAGCAGGCAATCGATCGCCGCCGCGCCGATCGCGGTATACCCGCACTGGCTATCGGAGAGCGACGAAAGCCCGGCCGCGTGCCGCGTCATCCACGCGAGCGCCGAGGTGCCGAGCAGCCGGTGGAGCGGCATGTCCTTCCAGACGGCGGGATGGCGCAATCGGTCGCCTTTGACGTAATCGGCTTCGTTCCGCGCCACGGGCCCGACGACGTCAGGCAGGTCGAGCGGATCCATCTGCCCGTCGCCCGCCATCACGGCCGCGACGTCGGCTCCGAGCGCTCGCGCCTCGCGATACCCGGTCAGGATGGCCGCGCCGACGCCGCGGTTCTCCGCGTGCCGCACGAGCACGAGGCGCCCGTCTCCCGCGGCGCGCGCGGCGGCCGAGGTGGCGTCGTCGCTCGCGTCGTCGACCACGACGATGTGGTCCACGAACGAAGGCACGGACCGCACCGTATCTGCGATTCGATCCTCTTCCCGGAAAGCCGGGATCACCACGGCGACGCGCGCACCGGAGAACACGGGCGACGCCTTAGCGAACCATCGTGATGATTTCAACCCGCGCGGAACCTCGAAGGAGGCGGTGGGCCTCCGAGGTTTTTCCGAGGCGCACAAAACGAAACCGGGCGACCCGAAGGCCGCCCGGCTGATTTCGCTGGGCGTTAGCCCAACATCACACGGGCGTCTCCCAGTCGTCCTCGGCCGTGATGCCGCCCTCGGTCCACGTCCAGATGATCTTCTGGTACGTGAACGCGATCTCCTCGTACTCGGCGTACTTCATGAGATCGGGGTTCCGGTTGTTCGGCATGCGGAAGTTGATCGACGCGATGTTCGCGTTGATCAGGCGCACCGTGTAGTGGTTCACCTCGGTGCCCACGCCCTGCTGCGCCTTCACCTGCGGCGTGTAGTGCTTGAGCTCCCACTCCGAGATGTTCTCGTTGTACACGAGCGCGCTGTAGAGCAGCGGCGACGCCTTATCGAGCTCCTTCGTCACGATGAAGGGCTTGTGCATGCGCTTGCCCGTCGGCAGGCCGCTCGCCGGGTCACGGGGGCTCATGATCTCGTGCGAGACCGCGATGACCATGATGCTGTTCTCGCGACCCTTCTGGGTCACGGAACCCTTGATCTCGCCCTGCTTCTGCCCCTTCAACCGGAGATACGCATTGAGAGCCATGGTGCTAACCTCTTCCGTTTGGTCGTGCCGTCCCCTGGACTCAGTCTACGCCTTATTGCGCGCTGGCAGATGACGGTCTCCCAGCCGAGCCCGGAGATCCGAAAACCCCCGCGTTCGGTCTTTCGGCTTTCCCTCGTTTCCACCCCGGCGTCAAGCATCTTCGTGCCGGACTTTGGAGGGGAGCCGACCAGGCATCATTGCATTCGTCGTGCCACCCCTCGGACGACAAAAAGACGCAGCCAGGCCGTACGGCTACCGTGTCATTGCGTGAATTCGGGGGGAGGGTGGGGCAAAAGGCCTGGATCTTCGAGGCCCCACCGTGGGGAAACGAAGATCCAGGATGCGGTGCGTCAGGAGCGATATTTGCGGCCGCCCGCGAGCTGATCGGCGTACGCGACGAGATCCTGCTCTTTCTTGAGCAGCGCGCCGAGGAAGGGCAGCGCCTGTTCGAGCTTCACCTCGTCGAGGCCCGCTTTGCGGAGCGCGGCGATCCAGTCGATGAGCTCACTCGTGGACGGGCGCTTGCGGAGCCGCGACATGTTGCGAATCTCGTAGAAGACCGAGAGGACCTGATCGACGAGCGTCCGCGCGAGCTCCGGGTGGTGGACGCTCACGATCTGCCGCATGAACTCGCGGTCGGGGAAATCGATGAAGTGAAAGACGCAGCGGCGCAGGAACGCGTCCGGAAGCTCTTTCTCGTTGTTGCTCGTGATCACGACGACGGGGCGCTCCTTCGCGACGTACTCGTCGCCCGTCTCGGTCACGCGGAAACGCATGCGATCGATCTCGTGCAAGAGGTCGTTCGGGAACTCGAGGTCGGCCTTGTCGATCTCGTCGATGAGCAGGACGACCCGTTTGTCCGAGGCGAGCGCGCGGCCGAGGGGGCCGAGCTTGATGTAGCGGCGGATGTCGCGCACGTCGCCGTCGCCAAAGCGCGAGTCGTAGAGGCGCTGGACGGTGTCGTACACGTAAAGCCCGTCCTGCGCCCGGGTGGTGCTCTTCACGTGCCACGGGATGAGCTCGGTCTCGAGCGTCTGGGCGATTGCCTCGGCGAGCAGGGTCTTGCCCGTGCCCGGCTCGCCCTTCACGAGCAAGGGGCGTTCGAGCGCGAGGGCGCAGTTCACCGCGGCCTCGAGGGCTTCGTTCGTCAGATAACCAATCGTGCCGCGAAAACGACGAAACTCCGTCATGGGCGGCAACCTAGCATCGTCTCGCCCGACGGAACGATGTTCTCCCCCAATACGCGCGGATTCCGCGAGGCGCCCACGGTCCGCGAATCGGCAATGCACACATTCGTGCCCGGTGCAAGGAAATTCGATGAATTGGCTTGACTTCCCCGGGTGGGTTTGCTCTCTGTCGCCGCCGGGACTGCTCGGGCCGCTGCGACGTTCGCTGCGGCACCCGGGGGGGCTCGTCGTGGCAGCATGGTGGACGTGAAGAATCAGGCAGATGCGCTCCCCGAAGACGCCCCCGAGGACGGGCGGCCCGGCGAACCCGAAACGGGCGCCGGGGAAGAAGAGGCCACGCCGGAGGCAGGTTCGTCCGCGCCTGACGCCGCGCGCGACGAGGACGCGCGCCCCGAGCCCGCGCCGATCGCGCGCGCGCTGCGTGCGCTGTTCGGCCTGACGATCGCCGCGTGCATCGGCGTGATCGCGCTGAAGGTGATCGCGCGCTTCGACATCCGGACGTTATGGGACGACGCGTACATCTTTCAGCGATATGCGCACAACCTGCTCCATGACGGGCGGATTGCCTGGAATCCGGGCGGCGCGCCGACCTACGGGCTGACATCACTCGCGTTCCTGGTCGTGAACGTGCCGCTGCTCCTCGCGACGCGCGGCAACATGAGCCTCGCGGCGATCCTGTCGAGCCTCCTGCCGGGCGTCGTGCTGCTCGCGCTGCTCGCGTGGCTCGCGAAAGAGGCGGCCGGGCGCAAAGTGGCGGGCGTGGCCGTCGGGCTCGTCTTCGTTTGCCTCGCGGGGTCGACGTTCGCCGACCACTTCGTGAGCGGCATGGATACGACGTTCGGCCTGTGCTTCGGCGCGACGTATTTGCTCGTCGCGCACCGGCTTTCGAACGCCCCGTCGAAGCGCCTCGTCTGGGCGCTCGGGGTGCTCGGAGGAATGTCGTTCCTGATCCGGCCCGAGCTCGCGATGATGGCCGTGCTCGTGCCGCTGTCGTTCGTGGTCTTCCCGAAGAGCCCGGCGGATCGTCGCGGCGGGGCGATCGCGCTCGGCACGACGCTGGGCCTGCTCGTCGTGCACGTCACGGCGTGCTGGCTGTATTTCAAGACGGCGCTGCCGCTGCCCTTCTGGGTGAAGGGGTCCGCGCACTACGGCGCGGGGTTCGCGAAGGCGTATTACGGCGACAACACGAAGCTCTTGATCCCGTGGCTCGGGTCGTTCTGGCCGCTCTTCGTGCCGACCGCGGTGGAGGTGCTCTCCTCGCCGCGCGCGTTCGTGAAAAAGGCCCCCGCGATCGACCGAGCGCTCGTCGTCACGGTGACCCTTCTGCTCATCTACACGTGGCTCGTCATGACGCAGATCATGGCCCAGTCGCAGCGGTTTTATTATCCGCTCGTGCCGATCCTCGTCTTCCTCGCATCGCGCAGCATCGGCCGGCTCTTCGCGCTCGCACCGCGACCCGCGGCGGCTTCTCCGGCGGTCCCGCTCGTCGCCGCGGGCGCGCTCTTGTTCGCGTTATGGGAACTCGCGCCCACGTTCACGGCGGCCGGCAAGGATCTGCTCGGCGCGGCGCTCGGCGGGACGGTCGGCCGGTTCAACATGCAGAAGCACGTGCTCGAACAGGGGCCGCAAGGCTACTGGTTCAAGCTCGATCGATTCGCCGCGCTCCCGGACGACGTCGTCATCGCGACGACCGAGGTCGGCTTGCTCGGCGCGCTGAATTCGGGGAAGACCGTCATCGATCTCGCGGGGCTGAACGAGCCGCGGTTCGCGCTCTCTCGATTCTCGGCCGACACGCTGTTCACGGCCTGGAAGCCGGACATCATCTACATGCCGCACCCGGATTACGAGGAGATGACCGAGGGCATCCAGCGGCACCCCGCGCTCGCGGACTACGACGTGTATTCGAAGGGGCAGATCCAGACGAGCGCGTTCGGGGTCGCCATTCGAAAGAGCAGCAAGTATCACGCCGAAATGGACGCGATCGTGAAGGAGAGGCGCAAGCGCTGAGCCGCTCGGGAGGCGCGCGGTTTGCGCCCCCCTGCAAGGCGTGCGTTCACGTGCCCGTCCGATCGAGCTCCTTCGCGAAGGTGGGATAATCGAGCGGCTTCGTGAACACACGCGGTGCGGGGTCGAATGCCCTCGCGTGGGCCGCGATGAGCTCGGGATACCCCGTCACCATGAAGATCGGCAGCGTGGGGTCGCAGGAGCGCGCGTATTTCGCGACGGCGATGCCGTCGGCATGCGGCATGTGCAGGTCCGTGACGAGGACGTGGGGCAAAGGCCCGCGCGAGAGCCTCCCGATGGCGACGGCGCCGTCGTGGGCGACCTCGACGTCGAAGCCGTCCTCTCGGAGCATCCGCACGAAGACACGCGCCGAGCGGATGTCGTCGTCCACCAGAAGAACCAGTCGGCGTGGCCGTTCGTTGGTGTCCACGAACGGGGGACCTACAAACCCCGTGCCACTCAGCCGGCGCCTTTTTTGTCCTTTTCCTTCGGGCCGACGCCGTACTCGTGCAGGCGGTACTGGATGGTGCGCACGCTGATGTCGAGCATCTCGGCGGCCTTCGCCGTCGAGCCATTCGTCGCGTCGAGCGTGGAGAGGATCGCGAAGCGCTCGATTTCCGCCATCGTCGCGCCGGGAATGCGCACGCCCCCCTTGGGCAGCGGCGCCACGTCGATCGGCAGGTCGTCCTCGTCGATCTGCGGGCCCTCGCAGAGCACCACGGCGCGCTCGATCGCATTCTCCAGCTCGCGCACGTTGCCCGGCCAGCGGTGCGCGAGGAGCTTTGCGCGCGCGCGGTCCGTCACGCCGTCGATGCGCTTCTTGTTCTCGACCGCGAAGCGCCGGAGGAAATGCATCGCGAGCAGGAGCACGTCGCCTCCGCGCAGGCGGAGCGGCGGCATCTCGACGTGCACGACGTGCAGGCGGTAGTAGAGATCCTCGCGGAAACGGCCGTCGTGCACGTCCTTGGCGAGGTCGCGGTTCGTCGCGGCGACGAGGCGGACGTCGACCTCGATGGGCTCGTTGCCGCCGACCCGCTCGAACGTGCGTTCCTGCAGGACGCGGAGGAGCTTGACCTGCGTCGCCGGCGGGATCTCGCCGACCTCGTCGAGGAACAAGGTGCCGCCGTTCGCCTGCTCGAACCGGCCCACGCGGCGTTTGTCCGCGCCCGTGAAGGCGCCGCGCTCGTGGCCGAAGAGCTCGCTCTCGAGCAGGCTCTCGGCGAGGGCCGCGCAATGCAGCGTGATGAAGGGGCCGTTCGCACGTGGGCTCTTCTTGTGGATGGCCCGCGCGAGCTCGCCCTTGCCCGTGCCGCTCTCGCCCGTGATGAGGACGGTGGCGCGGGCCGGGGCGACCTGCTTGGCGACGCGATAGACCTTTTGCAGCGCGGGGCTCGATCCGATGAGGCCCTCGAACCCCTCGCCCTCGCGCTCGCGGAGCTGGCGGCGCAGCTCCTCGGCCTCGGCCTTGAGGTTCGTCCGCTCGATCGCGCGCTCGATCGCGAGCGTCAGCGCGTCGAAATCGATGGGCTTCGTGATGAAATCGTCCGCGCCGCTGCGCATGGCCTGGACGGCGGTCGAGACCTCGCCGAACGCGGTCACCATGATCACGGGGACGCCGGGGTAGGTGGCGCGGAGCTTCTGCAAGAGCTCGAGGCCGTCCATGCGCGGCATCTTGAGGTCCGTCACGACCACGTCCGGCGGGCGCTCGGTGGCGATCTGCAGCGCGCTCGGGCCGTCGGCGGCCGCGTCGACCGCGTAACCCTCCTGCCGCAGGAGCTTTTCGAGGCCGGATCGGGCGCTCGCCTCGTCGTCGACGACGAGCACGCGTGCCCTGGGTTTGCCCGCGATTTTCGTGTCCGTCATGGGAGCCTCAAGGGAGGATCTTTCCCCCATTGCCGCCTTCGTCGTGCGCGCCGAGGCGGAGCGGGAGCGATACACGGAATACCGTCCTGCCGGGGTGGCTGTCGACGTCGATCGTGCCGCCGTGGTCGGTGACGATGCGGTGGACGATCGCGAGGCCGAGGCCCGTGCCCTCGGGCTTCGTCGAGAAAAACGGGTCGAAGATCGGGGCGTCGGGGCTCGCGAGGCCAGGCCCGTCGTCCTCGACCTCGATCACGACGTCCCGCGGCCTTCGCCGCGCCCGGAGCGTGACAGAGCCGCCGCGCGTGGGCTCGAGCGCCTCGACCGCGTTCTGCAGGAGGTTCAGGAGGACCTGCTGGATCTTGGGCGTGTCGAGGTCGAGCACGAGCTCGCTCGTGGGCAGCTCCAGGGCGAGCGTGACGCCGGTCTGGAGCGCGCGGGCCTCGACGAGCTTGCCCGCGCGCTCGCACACGGCGCGCATCGACGTGGGGCGGAGCTCGAGGGGCTTCGGCCGCGCGAAATCGAGGAACTCGCTGACGAGCTTGCCGAGTCGCTTGATCTCCTCGCCCACGATGTGGACGGCTTCGAGCTGCTCGCCGTCGGCGCCGCTCTTGCGCAGGCCTCGTTCGAGGAAGGTGACGTGGAGCTGGGCGCCGTTCAGCGGGTTTCGGATCTCGTGCGCGAGGCCCGCCGCGAGCGTGCCCACGGCCGCGAGCTTCTCGTTTTGCCGGAGCCGCGCGGCGAGCGCGTTCTCGTCGGTCGTGTCGCGGCCGACCGCGAAGAAGACGATGTCGTCGTCGTCGCCCGGCGCATACGCGAATTGCCAGCGGACGTCGCGGATCTTGCCGGCGCGGGTGCGGACCGCGCTCTCGACGTCGTCGATCGAGGTGCGGCCTTCGCGGCTCTCGAGGAGCGCCTGCAAGAGGCCCGCTTGTTCGTCGTGGAGGGCCTCGGGCAGGAGCGCCTCGTGGAAACGTGCGCCGAACACCTCCTCGCGCCCGAGCCCGGTGACACGCTCGGCCTCGCGGTTGAAGAGGCGGATCCGGGCCTCGCGATCGAGGCCGACGACGAGGACGCGCGCGAGCTCGACGGCGCTGACGTAGCGGTGCTCGGTGCGGCGCAAGGCGAGGTCGACCTCGGCCCGTTCGAGGCGCTCGCGGCGCTGCGTGCGCGCGACGAAGTGATCGCGGTAGCTTTCGAGCATGACCGCGAGCTCGATGTCGAGGATGCGGTCGAGCGCCTCGCGGCAGGCCGACGCATCGGCGCCCATGGTGTCGTCGACGACGCGCAGGAGCGCGACGCGGATCAGCGCCATCGCGGTGAACATGTAGCGCTGCGGGAGGCCGATCTGGACGTGGATCCGGCCGATTTCGAGGGTCTTCTTGAAGTACGCCTCGTCGTGCGGGCCCTCGCAGAGCCGATCCATCCAGCGGACCATGGAGCCCTGGAGCCGCTTGATCTGGGCCTCGCCTGTGAAGACGTCGTGCGCGTCGTCGTGCTCGCGGATGCGGTCGTAAAAGGCCGTGGCGATGCGCTCGAAATGCGGGGCCGCGCGGGGCCGGAGCGCGCGGAGCAGGCGCGCGTCGTCTTCCCCGAAGCGCACGTACCGCAGGAGCTCCTTGACCAGGCTTTCGTCGGTTTCTGTGCGAGGAGAGGCCAGACGATCCATCTTCACGAGGGTTCGGGCGCCGAACCGTCGTCCACGTTGCCCTCGATGAAGCCTTCGAGCAAGGGGAGGTCCGCGCCGAACCAGCCGACCCGGCAGCCCGGGCGGCGCAAGGCTTGCGCGTCGGATGCAAGGCGTGCGTCGTCGTCCCGTGGAGGCTCGTTCCCCTGGGTCTCTTGCGCGGCCGGTTCCTCGGTGCAGACGAGGTAGCGATGGCGCAGCGAGAGGCCGGTGCACGCCGGGCAGAGGGCGCATCGATCGACGTGGACCGCGCTGCCGCGGCGCGGGCAATCGACGAGCAATCCTTTGCCGCCGGGGCCGAGGACACGAATCGGGAGGCGATGCACCTCGGGCGGCGTGCTGCGAGGCGGGGGTGTGCGGCTCGACATGATGACGCGTCCGTCATGCAACGGGCGGGCCGTCGTACGCCGCGTGGTCCGTTTCGGCGTTACAGCCAATCCCGAAAAAGGTAAGCAGC
Organism: Polyangium sp. 6x1; assembly: GCF_029946515.1. Lineage (GTDB taxonomy): Bacteria > Myxococcota_A > Polyangia > Polyangiales > Polyangiaceae > Polyangium. Next base: position 36,219 of record NZ_JARZHH010000030.1, on the reverse strand, counting down.
CCAGGAGGCCGCCCGCTCCCACGGCGGACGTTTTCCCCAGCTCGTCCGGGTCACCTCGTCGCAATGGGGGAGGTCCGCGAGGAACATGGCCTCCATCGCCGAGGCGAAGCGTGGATCCTCGATGATCGCGTTCGCCTCCAGGTTCTGCCGCAGCGATTGCATGTCGAGGTTCGAGGACCCGACGGTGGACCAATGCCCGTCGATGACCGCGGTTTTCGCGTGGAGCACGCGACCTCGCCATTCGTAGAGGCGCGCGCCGGATTCGAGGAGGCGGCCGTAAATCGAGCGCGAGGCGTGGAGGACCGCCGGGACGTCCGTGGTGCCGGCGACCATGATGCGCACGTCGACGCCGCGCTTGGCCGCCTCGCCGAGCGCGTGGAGGAAGCCGAGCGAGGGGAGGAAATAGGCGTTCGTGATCCAGATGCGATGCGCGGCGTTCTTGATGGCGGCGCGGTAGGCGTCGCGGATGCCCGCGCGGCCGCGGCGCATGTCGCTCGTGATCACGCGGACCCGCGGATCGGGCCTCCGGCCGGCGTGGCTGTAGCGCGGCTCGTCGAGCCTCGGGCCCTTCGCTTTCCGCCACGTGCGCAAAAAGAAGTATTGGAGCTCGATCGCCGCGGGGCCGTCGAGCTCGAGGTGCGTGTCGCGCCAGGGCGGGGGGCTGTCCATGTCCTTCGGCGCGTAATCGCCGCAGAGGTTGATCCCGCCGGTGAACGCGATGTGCGAGTCGACGATGAGCGATTTGCGGTGGTTTCTCCGGACGACGTGGCGGAGGAGCTTCCGATTCTGGAGCGCGGGGAGCACGGGGCGGAACTCGACGACGCGCACGCCCGCGTCCTGCAAGTCCGCGACGTATTGCCCCGAGACCGACGAACCCCAGGCGTCGTAGAGCAGATTGACCTCGACGCCCGCGCGCGCGCGCTCCGCGAGGGCGCAAGCGAAGGCCTGGCCGACGTGGTCGTCACGCAGGATGTACGTCTCGAGGCAGATCGTGGAGCGAGCGCGCGCGATGGCTTCGAGCATCGCAGGGAAGGTCTGCGCGCCGTCATGGAGGAGGCGCAGCCGGTGGTAGCCCACGATCATGTCGCAGAAGGCCGGCGTGCGAAGGAGCGTCGTGGGCGGCGGCACGGCGTCGACGGACGGGATGGCGTCGACGCTCGGAGAGAGCGGCAGACTGTCGCCTCGGCTCAAACGCGTGTCCTTTCGAACCCCAGGGTAGCGCAGAATCAGCCCGCGGCCCCCTCGCCGAAAGGAGACGTCCGGGGCATCGCGGAGGAGGCGACGACCGTGCGATCTCGTCCCGCCTCCTTGGCCGCATACAGGGCCGCGTCGGCGGCCTCCAGGAGCGCCGAGGGGCTCGGCGCGGCGGCGGCGTCGAGGTCGGCGAGGCCGATCGATACGGTCGGCGCGCCGGGCATGGTGCGGAGAGAGGCGTGGATCCGCTCGGCGAGCTCGACGCCCTGCACGGCCGTGGTCTCCGGCAAGAGCACGACGAACTCGTCGCCGCCGTACCGCGAAGGCAGGTCGATCGCGCGGCAGGAGCGGCGCAGGGCCGCGGCGACGGCGTGGAGCGCGGCGTCGCCGGCCTCGTGGCCGCCGCGGTCGTTGATCTGCTTCAAGTGGTCGACGTCGACGAGGAGGACGGCGACGGAGCCTTCGTACCGCGCGAGGCGCGTGAGCTCCTCGGCGAGGCGCGCATCGAGGTGGCGGCGATTCGCGAGGCCGGTCAGCGGGTCCGTCAGGCTGGTCGCGGCGAGGGCGTCCTCGCGCGCCCCGAGGGCGCGGCCGAGGAGGACGAACACGAGCAGCGAGGTGAGCACGAGGTAGCCGAGGGTGACGGGATCGGCCTCGGTCTCGGCGACGAGCAAGGAAGGCGTGGGCGGCTCGCCGGCGAGCAGGGCGCGGAGCACGAGCAGGCCGAGGGGCGCGCCGAGCGCGAAGAGGGCGCCGAGGACGGGGAAGACCCACCGGCGGGGCCAGCTTTCGGGGACGCGCAGCCGTGCCATCGTGGATCCTGCTTGCCTGGAAGATCCGTGCCGGGCTCGCGCGACGAGGGTGCTTCGCGCATGGCACGGGTCGTGTTACGCCCCTGCCGCGCAGGCAGAAGGAGAGCGACGGATATATGCACCGGATTCTGGTTGGCCTCGATGCTTCCCCGCGGGCGAAGGACGTGCTCGACGCGGCGATCGACCTCGCGCGGCGGACGAACAGCCGGCTCATCCTGATGCGGGCGATCGGGATCCCGGTCGAGCTCCCGCCGGAGGCCTACGCGTTGCCGCCGTCGTCGCTCGAGGGGCTGCTCGAACAGGAGGCGCTGCGGTACGTCGAGAAGGAGCTCGAGCGCGTGCCGGAGGAGCTGCGGGGGCCGGTGAAGGTGGCCGTCGGCACGCCGTGGCAGGCGATCTGCCAGGCCGCCAAGGACGAGAACGTGGACCTCATCGTGATCGGCTCGCACGGCTATCAGGGGCTCGACCGGCTGATCGGGACGACCGCGGCGAAGGTCGTGAACCACGCGGACCGTTCGGTGCTCGTGGTCCGGCACGGCGAGAAGCTCACGTCGTGACGCAAGGCGAGCGGCGGAGCGCAAGCACTGCGCCCCGCCGCTCGGCGCGCTAGGGCCCGAACGTCTTCGACTGGATCGTGGCGATGCCGGTGTCGACGTAGCGGGCCTGGGCCTCGGCGCCGGTGAGGTACGTGCTGTAGGCGATGTTGCCGCGCAGGTAGCGCTCGTAAAACGCGGTGACGTAGGCGCGGGAGAGCGCGTTCACCGTGGCGTTGTCGAGCGTGGGCGTCTTGCACTGGCTGCAGGCGATGCCGCACGTGAGCGTGTTGTCGACGAAGCTGACGTGGTTGGCGCCGTTGAGGGTGACGGCGAGGCTCGGCGCGGTGGCCTTCGCGTAGAACGTGATGAAGTTCTCCGCCGCGGGCGCGCATGCGGGCTGGAAGCCGCCGCTCATGCTGTCGAGCGTCTCGCCGAGGAAACCCGTGGGTTTGTCGATCGGCAGCTCCGCGCTCACGTCGATGCACGCAGGGGCGTTGCACATCGGGTTCGGTTCGAACGGGTTGCCGGACGAGCCGTCGACGGGATCGAGGACGATCGTCGCCTTGAAGCGCGCGTCGAGCTTCGCCGCGTAGATCGCGAGCTTGCCGCCGAGCGAGTGCCCCGTGGCGCCCGCGAGGCTCGTGTCGCCCTCGAGCGCGGGCTTCGTTTCGACCCAGTCGAGGGCGCTGCGGATGTTCTCCGTGGACTTCGTGTTGTCGACGGCGACGAACGAGGTCGGATAGTCGGGCGTGACCGCGACGTATCCGAAGCTCGCGAGGCGCTTCAAGTAGCCGTTGTACTGGCTCGCCGCGATCTGGAAGCCGTGCGCCACGACGACGACGGGATACGGCCCGTCCGAAGGTCCTGCCGTGGGATACGCCGCGTGCATGGGCACCGTGTCGCCCGTCGACGCCTTCCACTGGTTGTCGTCCATTTCGGCGACCGTGAAGGGCCCGTCCTTGTTCGGATCGAACACCTCCATCGGCATGCCGCCGCCCGCGCCCGCGCCGCCTTGCCCCGATCCACCCGCGCCGCCCTGGCCACCCATGCCGCCCTGGCCCGCGCCGCCGTCGCCGCCGGCTCCTCCGTCGCCGCCGCTGCCGCCGTGCCCCGATCCGCCCGAGCCGCTCCCCGTCGGCCCGGTGATCACGCCTCCCGTGAGACCGGTGTCACCCCCGCCCGTGCAGGCCGACGTGAAGACGAGGCCTGCAATCCCCAAGACAACGCCGAATTTCTGCATGCGACGTGCGTAAGCCGACGTCGACGGAGCGTCAACGCGGTTACCCGAGGATGCAGCCGCGATCAGGCCGTGAACTCGGTCGTCATCTGGATCCCCCAGTTCGTCGGGGGACGGACCGCGTAGCTCAGCGCGAGGACCTCGATCAGCACGATGCGATAAATCTCGTGGACGTCGTCGACGTCCACCTCGCTCGCGTTCGCCTCGAGCGCCGCGTCGACGTGCTCGTGGACGAACGAGAGCACATCGGGCTGCTCCATCGCGATGACGTCGTCGGAGTCGACCGCTTCGGCGGGATCGGCCATGCGGAGCTGTTCGTCCAGCTTGAGCGACTCCTCGACGCCGGCGAGCGCGAGTGGCGTGACCTCCGCGAGGTCCTCGCCGAAGACGTTGTCGAAGGCGAGCCAGACGGCGAGCGTCAGGAAATATCCGAGCGCGAGCGCGGTTTCATCGAGCGGTCCGCCGAGGACCTGCGCGATCCGATCGGCCATCGCGGGCTGGGTCTGCTCGAAGCGGGCGAACGCTTCGTCGAGCTTCTGCCGCGCCTCTTCGTCATCCTCCGCGAGCTGCTCCTCGACCTCCGAGAGGGCCCGCAGAGGGACCTGCGCGAAGGACGGTACCGGACGGATGGCAGCGCGGCGGACCCACACGGTGGAAACCTAGCACACGGGGACGGGGCGTACTCGCGACATCGTCGACGGTCGCCAGGCGGACGTTACGGCGAAAGCAAGCGGACGCTGCCGCTCGGGATCCATCCTTCCGTCGCGCCCCATCGCACGTGAACGAGCCCGCCGCGCGCCTCGCCGACCTCGACGGCATGCGCCTCCGGGATCGGCTCACCGCCGAGCGCAGTGCCGTGATCATCGACGAGGTGAACCTCGGGCACGACGACGACACCCGCGCGCGTCGTGAGCCGAAGCCTTCGCGCGGCGATCGTGAGCGGCAAGAACACGAAGAGGAGCACGAGCGCCGTCGGCGCCATGATGCGGCCCGCGACGGAGAACGCAGAGGCGCGGCTTCGTCGGAGGAAGAGGCCGATCGAGAGGAGGATCGAGGCCGCGAGCGCGAGCAGGCTCCAGGTACGCTCGGACGCGAGACCGATGACGGCGCGATCGAGCGTGGGTCGCACCGTCGTCGCGTCCTTGCCGCGCCGCGCGCGTCTCCGCACGACCTCCGCGCGCACGAGGTCGAGGGCGTGATCAGCCTCGACGTCGTCAGGACGAAGGCGAAGCGTCTCTTCGAAGGCCGCCGCGGCGCGACCGAGATCTCCGGGTCGATCCGCGCCGGCGCGCACGCGCGCGACATAGGCGAGGCCGCGGCCGAAGCTCGCGTCGGGGTGCACGAAGCCCATGTCGGCGAGGGCCTCGAAGCGCTCGATCGCCGTGCCGTACGCGCCGCGCGTGAGGGCCTCGGTGCCTTCACGATGGAGCTCTTCAGGCGTCGCCGCGCGCGCGACGCTCGCGAACGCGAACACGGACGCGAGCACGAGCGAGATCGCGACGGCATGCCCGCGCCTCATCCCCGCGCCCTCCCCGAGAGGGCGAGCAGATCTCGCACGACAGCGCGTCCGCGCTTCGAAAGCTCTTCGAGGCTCGCCGCGCTCGCGCCCGGATCGAAGCGAAGCGCCGAGGCCTCGTCGAGCAAGCTCCGCGTGCGCGCCGCGAGGTCCTCCGGGACGCCCGCGTCTTCGAGCTCGGTCGCGAGATCGTCGAGCAGGATGCCGCGCGACTCGAGCTCGCTCGCGGCCTTGATGGCGTGGTGGATCGCGCGCTCGACGGCCGCCGAGAGGGCCTTCGTGTCGCCGCGCTCGCGGGCTTGATCGGCCTCGTCGAGGGCGACGTTCGCGAGTCGCTCGGGCGAGGCAGCGCCGGCAGCCCTGCGGGAGCGGAGGCGCCGCCCACCCGCGGCCGCGGCCGCGAGCATGCCGTACGCGAGCGGCGGCGCGGCGATCGCGAGGTAGAGGCTCGCGCCGTCGAAGAGGGGCGCGGAGGGCGCGACGAAGGCGCCGAGCGCGGCGCGCGGGGCAGGGAGCGTCACGAAAGGATCGGCCTCGCCTTTCGGCGCCGCGGGATCGGCGCTGTTCGCGGCGCTCGGAGACGCGCTCGCGGACGCCGCGGGATCGGGCGCGGCGGAGGGCGCGACGTCGACTTTACCGAGCTCGACGCTCGCGACCTCGTACCGCTTCGACGCGGGATCCCAGTACGGCAGATCGATCTTGCCGAGATCGACCTGGCCCGGCTCCTGGATGCGCACGACGTACCCGAACGATCGATACCCCGCGATGATCGCGCCCTGCGGGCCGATCGCCTCACGCTTCTCGGGATCGAGCCACTCGACGCCCGTGCGCGCCGGCACGGGAAGCGCCTGCGGGAAGTTGCCGTTGCCCTTCACCTGCACGGTGACCGCGATCGATCCGCCCTGCGTGAGGCGGCGCGGCTCGACGGTGGCGGAGAGCGAGAACCGACCGACGTCGCCGAGGACGTAGCCCGGCGGGCGACCCGCGCGCGGCGGCTCGGTCACGTGCACGACGATGTCCTCGCTCGACCGATCGACCAGGCGACCGACGCGTTGCCCCGAGAACTTGATGGTCATGGGACCGACGTGCAGATCCCCCGTGCGGACGGGGAAGAGCGCGACGCGATCGATGAGGCGCGCCATGTACGTCTTGCCGCCCGCGCGCGTGCGGAACGGCGGCTCGAAGCCCGGCGTCGAGATCATCGACATGCGGATGAAGTCGGTCATCGACGCGTCATGCGCCGGCGCCATCTCCACGTTCACGCGCTGGTAGATGTAAAACGACACCGTCACCTGCTCGCCGACGACGGCCTCTTTCTTGTCGGCGCGCGCATGAAGAAACACGTACGGATCGGGCGCGGTCTTGAGCTCGAGCTTCTCGTCGAGCGCGGGCTGCGGCTCGTCGTCGTCGTCGTCGTCGTCCGCGAGGGGATCGAAGCCGCCGCCGAACCCGAACTGCCCGAAGATCCCGGGCCCGCCCGGCAAGAGGAACGGGCTCTGCGGCCTGCGCGAGCGGCCCGTCGAAGGGACGACCTCGACCTCGACGGCTTGTCCGGAGAAACGTTTGCCCGACCAGAGCACGCTCGGCGCGGGGATCTTTACGCGGCCGGGCGCGTTCGAGACGAGCTGCCAGCTCGCGTCGATGCCGAGGCGCGTGTTGCCGTTGATGGAGACCATCGAGGTGCCGACGGCCGGGCCGCCCTGGATCGTGGCGCCCGCGGGCGGGGCGAGGCGCGGATCACTCGGCATGGGCTCGCCGGGCGCGACGAGCGCGGAGAGCTGAACCGAGAAGGGCTCGCCGACCTCGACCTTGCGCGCGCTGACGCGGGTCGTGACCTGCGGCTCGGCGTGCGCGATCGTTGCTACTGAAACGATCGCGGCCTGCGCGGCGAGCGCCCGCGCGACGGCCCCGGCCCTCACTTGTCCTCCATCACGCGCCCGCGCCGCGTGCCGGCCTTCATCTTGGCCTCCTGCTCCTGGTAGGTCGGCGCCTCCTCGAAGCGGTCGAGGATGCGATCTTCCTGGCCCGGCTGGGGCTCTGCCGACGCAGGTTGCGGCGGCGGAGGCGGCGATTGTCCGCCGTCCTGGCCTCCCGCATCCTGGCCCGCGTCCCCGTCGCCGCCATCGCCTCCGCCGTCGTCGCCGGCATCTTTCCCGCCGTCGTCGCCGCCGTCCTCGCCCGCGTCCTCGCCGCCGTCGGACCCGTCCGAGCCATCGGATCCATCGTCGCCGTCGGATCCATCACTCGCGTCGTCGCCGCCGTCCTGGCCCGCGTCCTGGTTCGCGTCTTGATCGGCGTCCTGGCCCGCGTCCTTCTGGTCCTCGATGCGGCGCAGCGCGATCGCGCGGTTCCACGCGGCGTCGCGCCCGATCCCGTCGGCGGACGCGTCCTCGGGCAGGCCCGGGATCAGCGCGAGCGCGTCGTCGTAGTGGCGCACGGCTTCCTCGTACTTCTTCCGCAAGAATTCGAGGTTGCCCGCGAGGTAATGGGCGCGCGCGCGAAGATCGATCGGGACCTTCGGATCCTCGGCGATCGCACGCACGACGATGAGCGCGCAGTCGACCTCGAGCGAGCGCATCGCGGCGAGCTGTTCCTCCTCGGGGCCGCCGTCGCTCTGCTCCTCTTCGCCGAAGCGCCGGCCGTACTTCTCCGCGACCGAGAACAGCACGAGGCCGAGATCGAACGAGCCGTTGTACTTCTGGCGAACCGCGTCCGGCAGGCCGAGGCCCGCGTCGGTGCACGGCCCGGTGCCGAGGTAACTCTCGAGCGCTTGCTCGGCCGATTCGAAGCGGCCCGCGTCGAGATCGGCGAGGGCCTCGTCGACCGCGGGCGCGTTGCGCTCGAAGGGCGAGCGCGGATCCCATCCGGTGCATCCGGAGGCGAGCCAGGTCGCGCCGCCGGCGACGCAGGCGAGCGCGAAGACGGCGATCGCCGCGGTCTTCACGCGGTCGCGGAGCGCGCTCGACGCGCGCGTGGCGAGGACGACGCGCTGTTTGCGATCAGGCCGGGACACGACGCGCCTCCTTTCGTTTGCGCTCGGCGGCGGGCCTCGGCGCGGCCCTGCGCCGGAGGATCCGGAGCGGCGCGTCCGTGATCAACGCCTCGGCCACGAGCAAGAGGATCGCGAGCCCGAGCGGGTAGTAATAGACGTCGGCGTAGACCGTCTCGATCTTCTCGGCGAGCTCGCTCTTCATCTGCTTGCGCAGGTCCGCGGCGATCCGATCGATCCCGGTCGTGCCCTTCTCCGCCACGATGATCTCGCCGCCGGGCGTCGACGCGGCGATCGACGCGAGCTGCTTCTCGCCGTGCACGGTGAGCGCGGTCGTGAGCGGTTTTCCGTTTCGATCCGTCCGGAAGCCGACCACGCGTCCATCCTCGCCGACCTCGGGGATCCGCTCGGGCGTGCGGCCGCCGATCTGCACGACGTGCACCGTCGTGCCCTCGGCGCCGAGCTGGCGCGCGACGGCGGCGGGATCGCCCTCCAGATCCTCGCCGTCCGTGACGAGCAGGACGATCCGTTTGTGCTCCGACGATTTCGGATCCCGCTTCAGGAGGTCCCGCGCGAGCGTCAAGGCGCGGGCGATCGCGGTGCCGCCGATGGGCATGTCGTTCGGGTCGAGCTGGCGGAGGAACTGCGCGACCGCGGCGCCGTCGGCCGTGAGGGGAAACCCCATCGGCTCGCCGGCGAAGGCGACGGCGGCGAACCGCGCGCCTTCGAGCTCCTTCACGAGCCGCGCGACCTCGACCTTCGCCCGGAAGATGCGCGAGGGCTCGACGTCCCGCGCATACATGCTCTTCGAGTAGTCGAGCACGAGCACCACGTCGACATTCGTCGCCGGCACGAGCCGCGTGCCCTTGCCGTACTGCGGGCGCGCCGCCGCGAAGAACGCGAGCGCCGTGGCCATCACGAGGAGGACCGCCTTCCACGCGCGACGCACGGAGGGATCACTCGTGCGCAGCGCCTCGACCCGCTCGAGGTCGCCGAAGGCCTGCGCCGCGCGCCGCCGGTAGACCGCGCCGAGCGCGAGCAGGACCGCGACGAGGGCCGCGAGGGCGGTGCAGAAGAGGAAGACGGGCGCGCCGAAGATCACGGGAACCTCCGGAGCAGCCACGCCCGAAGCAGCGCGTCGAGGCCCACGAGCACGACGCCCGGCACGAGCAGGAACGGGAAGAGATCCTCGAACGAGCCGCGGCTCGCCTCGAAGCGCGTCTTCTCCAGCTTGTCGAGCACCGCGTGCATGCTCTGCGCGAGCCCCTGCGCGTCGGTCGCGATGTACGCCTCGCCCTTCGTGGTCTTCGCGATCCACTTGAGCAGCTCGGGGTTCACCGGATAACGACGGCGCACGTAGCGCGGCTGGCCCAGCAGATCGAAGCCGTCCTCGACGTCGACCTCGTCGTCGTTGCCGATCTGGATCGTGTTGACCTGCGCGCCCACGCTCGTCGCGAGGTGCGTCGCGTACTGCGGCGAAACCAGGCCCTCTTTGTTGTCGCCGTCCGTGAGCAGCACGATCACCTTCGACTGCGCGTCGCTCTTGCGCAGGCGCGCGACGGCCGTGGCGAGCCCGTCGCCGATCGCCGTGCTCGACCCGTCGATCACGTCGAGCGTCATCTTGCCGACGAGCTCGCTCAGGAGGTGGTAGTCGAGCGTGGGCGGCGAGAGGACGTACGCGCTCTTGCCGAAGACGACGACGCCGATGCGGTCGGTCTTCCGGCGCGAGATGAAGTCCTGCAGGACGATCTTCGCCGTGTCGAGCCGCGTGAGCCGCTTGCCGCGCGGCAGCGAGATCCGGCCTGGCAGATCGCCCGGCTTGGCGTCGAGGATCGCGCGCATCGAGCCCGAGAGGTCGAGCGCGACCACGATGTCGATGCCTTTGTCGTCACCGCGCTCGTCGCGCAGGATCGAGATCGGGCGCGCGATCGCGGTGACGAGCAGCGCGACCGAGACCGCGCGCAGCACGCCCGGCAAGTCGCGCAGCTTCGCGCGCACGCCGCGCGGGCCCGTGACGAACGGCAGGACCGTGCCGACGCGCAGCCGCGGCGTTCGCCGGTCCTGACCCGCCGTGCCCCACCAGAGCAGGACCGGCACGATCACGAGCCCGAGGAGAAGCCACGGCAGCTCGAAGCTCGCGCTCGCCCAGGCCTCGCGCCGCGCCACGAAGGGCCAGACGAGCGCGAGCGCGAGCACCACGAGGGTCTGCACAAGGACGAGGCCGAACCGCTTCATGTCGGCCCTCCCGCGGCTTCTTTGCGCGCAGAAGCCTCACCGGCCCCCGCCTGGGCGGGGGTCGTGTTGCGCACGATCGTGATGCCGCGTTCGAGCGCTGCGAGGCAGTCGTTTTCGCTCGGCAAGACGCGCGCGAACTTCACGAGGTCGGCTTCTTCGAGGAAGCGCGTGATCGTGTCGAGCCCGCGCACCGGCGGCCGCACGCGTGCGAGGGTCCGTTGCATCTCGTCGGTCGTGCTCTCGAGGCCATCGAAGCCGTACCGCGCGCCGAGGTACTTGCGCACGCAGTCGCTCACGCGGTCGAAGTACTCGTCGTTCTTGCCCTCGGTGATCAGGTTGGAAGCGCGGATCGCTTCGAGCTCCTCGATCGCTGCGATCCACGGGAGCTTCGGCGCCACGTACGGCGCGGGCTTCGGGCGGCGCGCCCAGCGCACGAAGAGCCACGCGCCGATCGCCGCGAGGACCGCCCCCACGAGTGCGCCCATCGCGAGCTGCTTGGCGAGCACCCACTCCTCGCGTTGCGACCTCCCGTCGGGGTTCGGTCGGACCTTCGGATCGAGCTCGTTCGCGATCGGATCCTCGACCAGGATCGGATGCGGCGCCGTGCAGACGGTCACGAGATCCCCGCTCGCGCGCGCCAGCGTGATCGGCACGGGCGGCAGCATCATCGCGCTTCGGCCCGGGTTCTTCGGCAGGGCCACGAACGGGATCGTCACCTTCGTCGTGGAGGACGCCTCGCCCGCCTCCGTGACCGCGATCGGGCCTGCGCCGCCGTCCGGGTCTGGAAGGACGAACCCCGCCTCTTCGAGCGCCTTGTACTGATCGCTGCCTCGTTCGACCCGGAAACCGCCGGGCATCACGGTCTCGCCCTTGCCGTGTACGACCGTGATCTCGAGCGGCGCGGCCCAGCCGCTCGTCCCGCGCTCGGGGAACGTCTCCGTGATCTTCGGCCGGCTCGCGCCCTCGGGGACACGCTCCACGCACGACGCCCACACGCGCGCGCCCGCGTCCGCGTCCGTCTCCTCGGCCAGCGCCGGGCGCGACGCGGCGACGGCGACGAGGGCCACGGCGAACACGAGCGGGAGGGATGTCCTCGTCATCGCCGGGCCCTCCTCGCGCGCTTCGCGAAGAGCTGGCGCAGCGGCTCCACGTAGCTCTGATCCGTGCGGATCGTGACCGTGTCGACCGCGAGCTTCTTGAACAGCTTGTCTCGCTCGCGCCGCATCTTCCGCATCTCGGCTGCGTACCGCTCCCGCACCTTGCGATCCGAGGTGTCGACGAGCACCTGCTCGCCCGTCTCCAGATCCTCGAACGTCGCGAGGCCGACGTCCGGCAGCTCCGCATCGCGCGGATCCTCGATCACCACCGGGATCACGTCGTGCTTGCTCGCCGCGAGCGCGAGGGCCCGCTCGTAGCCGTGATCGAAGAAGTCGCTCACGACGAACGCGACGCTCCTGCGCTTCTGCACCTTCGAGAGCGTCTCCAGCGCGACCCGGAGGTCCGTCCCCGCGCTCTCCGGCTCGTGCCCCAGGATCTCGCGGATGACGCGCATCACGTGCTTGTCGCCCTTCTTCGGCGGGACGATCTTCTCCACGCGATCCGTGGCCAGGACGAGGCCCACGCGGTCGTTGTTGCGGATCGCGCTGAACGCGCAGAGCGCGCAGATCTCCGCGGCCACCGCGGCCTTCGAGGCCCGCCGCGTCCCGAAGTGCTCGCTCTCCGACGCATCGACCACGAGCATCACGGTCATCTCGCGCTCTTCGACGAAGACCTTCACGAAGGCCTCGTTCATGCGCGCCGACACGTTCCAGTCGATCCACCGCACGTCGTCGCCGGGGTTGTACGCGCGCACCTCGCGGAACGAGAGCCCCTGGCCCCGGAACACCGACGAGTACGACCCCGAGAGCTGCTCGTTCGCGAGGTGGCTCGTCTTGATCTCGATGACGCGCAGCCGCTTCAGCAGGTCCGCGGCGCCGGCCTTCGCGCCGTCCTTCTTGCTCGGCGCGTCTTCTTTCGGGGGCTCGTCGCCGAGCCCGAAGAACGCACGGAGGCGCTCCCCGAAGCTCGGGCCCTTCGTCGCCCCCTTCTTCGTACGACCGCGGGCCTTCACGGCACCTCGACCACCTCGAACACGCGCCGCACGACCTGCTCGGCCGTCACCTCTTCGGCCTCGGCCTCGTACGTGAGCACCATGCGATGCCGAAGCACGTCCGGGCCCACCGCCTTCACGTCCTCGGGCGTCACATACCCGCGGTGCCGCAGGAACGCGTGCGCCCGCGCCGCGAGGGCCAGCGCGATCGAGGCGCGCGGGCTCGCGCCGTACTCGATCATGCTCACGAGCTCCTTCATGCCCTTCTGGCTCGGCTCGCGCGTCGCGAAGACCACGTCGACGATGTAGTCCTTCACGCGGTCATCCATGTAGACGTCGCGCACGACCCTGCGCGCAGAGACCAGCGTCTCGGGCTCGATGATCTTGTTCGCGCTCGCCTCGACGAGCCCCGTCGTGCGGTCGATGATCTGCCGCTCCTCCGCGCGGGTCGGGTACCCGACCTTCACCATCAGCATGAAGCGATCGACCTGCGCCTCGGGCAAACGGTACGTGCCCTCCTGCTCGATCGGGTTCTGCGTCGCCATGACCACGAAGGGATCGGGCAGCTTGTAGGTCGAGTCGCCGATCGTGACCTGCTTCTCCTGCATCGCCTCGAGCAGCGCGCTCTGCACCTTCGCCGGCGCGCGGTTGATCTCGTCGGCCAGCACGAGGTTCGCGAAGATCGGCCCGAGCTTCGACGAGAACTCGCCCTTCTGGTGGTTGTAGATGACCGTGCCGATCACGTCGGCCGGCAGGAGATCGGGGGTGAACTGGATGCGCGAGAACTTCGCGTGGATCGCGTCGCAGAGCGTGCGGACCGTGAGCGTCTTCGCGAGCCCGGGCACGCCTTCGAGCAGGACGTGACCGCCCGTGAGCAGGCCGATCAGGATCCGTTCGAGCATGTAGGTTTGCCCGACGATCACCTTGCCGACCTCGGTGATCAGGTTGTCGACGAAGGCACTCTCTTTCGCGACGAGCTCATTCAGGGCGCGGACGTCGTGCATGGCTTGAGCTTGAGGAGGTTTCTGGGCGGGCGTTGCCGCAAGGCCGTCGTGGCTCGATCTCGCGCCTCGCGCGCGCGACCGGCGTGCGGCGTGCACATAGCAAGGCTCGCGGCCCGTGGACAGGCGCAGCGGCGCCTTTATTCCCGGAAGGGGCGCGCGGCGCCCGCTACATCGCCGGGATCACGTTGAGCACCGCGTTTCCGCGAATCTTGCCGTAGAGCTGCCAGATCTCGATCTTGTACGCGCCCGGGGCCGAGGCGGTGAACTCGATCGGCGGCGCGCTCTGGGGCTTGCCCGTGGGCAGATCGCGCAGCACCCGCTCGATGATCACCTTGCCCGAGGGCGACTTGATCCGGACGTTGAACGGCGGATCCGCGTCGTCATCCGAGCGAAACACGAGCTTGACCAGGTCCCCCACACGCGCGGGGTCGGTCTTGCAGATCGTCTCGATTTCTCCGACGTTGTCGGTGATGGTCCGGGACACGTCGCTGCTCGTTCAGGCCTTCACGCTCTGATTCGCCGCCCGCCCCCCGGAGGGAGCGGGCGACCGACCGACGACATTGTACGCACGGACAATCCCGGTTCGCGAATTTGGGGCGAACCGGAAGCCCATGGTCAGCCCGCCTGCGGCCGCCAGCGCAGCCGCGGCTGCCGCGCCGCGCGTGCTTCGTCGAGCCTCCCGACGACGGTGTTGTGAGGCGCACCTTTCACGAGGGCCGGGTCTTCCTGCGCCTCGCGAGCGATGGCCTTCATCGCGTCGATGAACTCGTCGAGCGTCTCCTTCGTCTCGGTCTCGGTCGGCTCGATCATGAGCGCGCCCGGGACGACGAGCGGGAAGTAGATCGTCGGCGCGTGGAAGCCGTAGTCGAGCAGGCGCTTGGCCACGTCGAGCGTCTTGACGCCCGTCGCCTTCTCCAGGTCGACGTCGCTCAGCACGACCTCGTGCATGCACGCCTCGGGCACCGGCGCGGCGTACGTGTCCTTCAGCATCGCCCAGAGGTAGCGGGCGTTCAGGACCGCGAGCGCGCTCGCCATCTTCAGGCCCTCGCCGCCCATCTCGCGCAGGTACGTGTAGGCGCGGATGAACATGCCGAAGTTGCCGTAGAACGCGCGCAGGCGGCCGATCGACTGCGGGCGATCGCGATCGAAGGCGAACGTGCCGTCGTCCTTGCGCAGGAGCACGGGGCCGGGCTGGAAGGGCTCGAGGTGCTTCTTGAAGCAGACCGGGCCCGAGCCGGGGCCGCCGCCGCCGTGCGGCGTGGTGAAGGTCTTGTGCAGGTTGATGTGGATCACGTCGACGCCGATGTCGCCGGGGCGCGCGTGGCCCATGATCGCGTTCGTGTTCGCGCCGTCGCCGTACACGAGGCCGCCCTTGCCGTGCACGACCTCGATGATCTCCGGCAGGTGCTTCTCGTAGACGCCGAGCGTGTTCGGGTTCGTGATCATGAGGCCGAAGACGTCGTCGCCGCCTTCACGCTCGATCGCGGCGAGGACCTCTTGCGGCGTGACGATGCCGCCCGGGTTCTTCTCGATCTTCACGGCGACGAGGCCGTTCAGCGCGCAAGAAGCCGGGTTCGTGCCGTGCGCGCTCTCCGGGATGAAGACCTTCTTCGGGTTGCGCCCCTTCGACGCGTGGTAGGCGCGCATCATCATGAGCCCGGTGAGCTCGCCCTGCGCGCCCGCCGAGGGCTGCAGCGAGCAGGCGTCCATGCCGCTCACCGCGCTGAGCATCTGCTGCACGTGCCACATGACCTCGAGCGAGCCCTGCGCGAGCTCGTCCGGCGTCTCCGGGTGCATCTTCAAGAAGCCCGGGATGCGCGCGGCCCACTCGTTGATCTTGGGGTTGTACTTCATCGTGCACGACCCGAGCGGATACAGCTGCGAGTCGATGCAGAAGTTCCACTGCGAGAGGCGCACGAAGTGCCGGAACGCCTCGGGCTCGCTCACCTCGGGCAAACCCGCGGCCTCCTTGCGCGCGAGGGCGCCGAAGTGCGCGGCCGGATCGACGTCCGGTACGTCGAGCGGGGCGAACGAGGCGCCCGAGCGCCCCGCCGTCCCGCGCTCGAAAATGGGGGGCTCGCGGAACTTGATTCCTTGCGGTTGAGGTCGTGCCATTTCGCAATCTCGCTCGGGCGAGGGTACGTCCCCGAGCCTCCTGTCAGGGGTTTGCCGGCTCCTCGGGCGCGCCCTGTTCCTTGTTCTCCGAATCCCAGTCGCCGCCGCCGAGGTCGGAGGATCCCGTGCCGCCGATCGACGCGAGGTCGGGGTTCACGTTGCGCTGCTTGACCCCGTCCCAGGGCTCGCCGACCTCGTCCTTGTCGAAGCCGATCTCGCCGGCGAACGTGTCGTCGACGTTCTCACCCGCGGGGCGCTTGTACTTGAAGTAGCCGCGTCCGCTCTTCGACGCGTTGGGGCCGACGAGGCCCGTCGTGTACTCGGTCCACTCGAACTTGATGACGTCGCCGGTGGCTTCGCCCTTGAGCTTGCCCCACTTGTCCTTGTGCGGGCGGATCCACTTGCCCTCGACCGCGTTGCCGTCCTGAACGAGGTGCAGGTAGCCGTAGAGCTCGCTGAAGTAGACGCCCGTCCAGCTCGCGCCGGCCGGCATGTCAGCGGGGTTGAGATCCGGGGCCTTCGCGCCGCCCGAGCCGCCCGAGCAGCCGACCGTCGAAATCGAAAGCGAAAGAGGAGCGCTCACGAGCGCCATCGCCGTCACGACCAACCTGAGCGAACGCATCCATTTCATGGGGCCGGGAGCCTAGCACAGGCAGGCGCGCCCTCGCGCGAGCCTCGAAACGAGAGTCGAGCGAGGAGCGGACCGACGTCGACCCGATGATCGAGGGCGAGGACCGGGGCACCGCCGAGCCAGGGCGGGAGCTTGGTAGCGCACCGAGCCGTGGTGAGCCAGGCGTCGAGGCGAAGGGCCCGGGCACGATCGAGGGGCTCCGGGCCGAAGCGGGCGTGGTCGGCAAGACAGAGGATGGCGCGCGGGTGGATGCCCTCACGATCGAGCGCAGGGAGCAGGCGATCGGGGCGCGCGATGGCCACGAGGAGGCCGACGCGTCGTGAAGCGAGGGAAGCGAGATCGTGACGGCGGCCGGACGCGTCGAGGGCGCCGTCGATCGAGGAGGCGAGCGGCACGGCAAACGCGGGGAGGGCGGGCGAGCGCGCGCCGCCGATCGCGACGACGTGATCGGCCGCTTCGACGAGCGATGACGCGGGGGCGCGCAGATCGCCGAGCGGCGGGCAAACGCCGGCGCCGAACGGAGAGGCGCCGTCGAGCACGAGCACGGCGTCGTCGAGGCGTCGCGGAGAAGCCTGGAGGAGGCCGTCCACGACGAGGAGGGTTTTTCCGGACCGAACCGCGAGCGCGAGCGCCTCGGCGCGTCGTCTCGCGACGAAGACAGGCGCGCCCGTGGAGGCGAGCGCGCGCGCCGCGCAGAGGGCGTCGTCGCCGACGAGAGCGACGGGATCGTCCGGCAGGACGCGGCGCGGGGAAGCGCTGCGCGCGCGGTAGCCGTGTCCGATCAGCGCGACGTCGTGACCTTCGAGCGCGAGCGCGCGCGCGAGCTCGATCGCGACGGGGGTCTTGCCCGCGCCGCCGAGGACCGCGCCGCCGACGCCGACGATGCGCGCGCCTTCGGGGAGCGTCACGGGGCGGGCAACGCGCGCAGAGGCGATCGCGGCCCACGCGCTCGCGAGCGCGCGGCCGGGCAGGGAGGGCGCGATCCCACGCTCGAGGCGTCGCGCGATGCGGGCGCGGAGGGCGTCCATGGGGCTCGCCCCGAACGTAGCGCGCGGCGCGCGGGGCTGCGACGCGGCTCGTTCGCTGTCGACGACGCGCGTGGGATCGCGTAGGGCAGGGCGTGGAGGTTCGTCGATGAAGCGTGCGTCCTTCTGGATCGCGATCTTCGGGCTCTCGGCGCTCGCGTCCGTCGCGCCCACGCCCGCGCGTGCGGACGTGGTCGGGCCGCCGCCGGACGACTGCCCCGAGGGGACCGTGGGCGCGACCTGCCACAGCGCGCCCTATTGCAGCCCTGTCGCGTGCACGTCCGACGCGGAGTGCGGGCGCGGCGAGACGTGCCAGGACAAACCGCTTTGTGCCTCCACGATCGTCTGCGCCGGTCTCCTGCCGCCCGACGCGGACCTCATGGACTACGAGCGCACGAAGATCGTGGGCCCGTGCTCGGACGCGAACGCGTGCGCTTCGGGCGCGACCTGCAAGACGCAGAAGGTGTGCGTCGCTGCGGCCTCGTCCGGCGGCGACAGTGGGTGCGGGTGTCGGCTCGCGGCATCCGCGCCGCTCGAAGCTTCCGTCAGCGTGCTCGTGCTCGGGCTCGGGATCGCGACCTTCGCGCGCCGCCGTCAACGCGCGGAGGCGGCGTCCCGCGCTTCCCGGCAGCGCCGCGCGTAACCCGAGGCGAGCGCGTCGATGCCCGGCGCGCCGTCGGGATGCGCGCGCAGGTAGTCGAGCACGAGCCCCTCGCGCGCCCCCTCCGGCGCGGCCCAGAAGTTCTCTTCGAACGCGTACCGCACGCGCGCCTCCGCGCCGATCCCGAGCGCGCGGCGCAGGCCGAGCTCCAGCGACAGCGCCTTTGCCTCCGCGGCGAGCGCGCGCTCGGTGATCACCTCGCAGCTCTCGTCCTCCTCACCACGCGCGGGCTCCACGCGGAGCCCCTCGGCCACGTGCGTGAGCAAGTGCGCGACCCGCGCGGCGGCCTCCTCCGTGCCGAGCGCCTCGTCGATCAGCACGGCGCCTGCGGTCGTCACCGACGACACCCCGATGCGGCCGAAGCAGAACGACACCCCGCCCTTCGCGAGCGCGGCGTCCCTCGCGCGCGCGCCCGCGGGAAGCTCCCCGACCTTCGCGAGGATCGCCTCGGCCCGCGCCGTATCGGCGCGAAAGCCCGCCGGGCACGTGCTCGCGCGTGGCGCCTCGGACCGGCAGCCGAGCGAGAAGCATGGAGCTGGAACGAGGAGCGCGCAGAGCACGAGTGCAACGCGAAGCCCACGCGCGCGCGGCTCCACGACCTCGCGCTTTTGCGGGCGAACCCCCGGACAACGTGGGGCTTCGTCAGATCCTGTAAAGAGAATCACCTTGGATCGCTGTCGTCTCCGGTTGCGGTCACCGCCGCTATCAGCCTACCGTAGGCTAGCGGTCGCGCGATGAACGGAAACCTGAAGAAGCTCGTTCACCACACCGAAGAGGCAGTAAGCTTCGGACTTTCGACCGTTTGCAAGAGGCTCGGCGCCGGCGTGCTCATGCGCGTCAAGGCGCAGGACGTCTTCCGAACGGAGGGGAATGGGCTCTCGGACGAGCTCTTGCAGTTCGTCTCTCGCGCCACGTTCGACTACGTCGCGGTTGACGCGGAGCGCACACCGCTCTTCGTCGTCCAGTACGACGGCACGTCGCACCCGACCGACGTGGCGAGCGTCAAGCAGCAGCAGGAGAACGAAATCTGCCGCAAGCTGCTCCTGCCGCTCGTACGCGTGCACGCCTTCCACCTCTCGAAGAAGCACCACAGCGTCGAGCTCATGACGCTCATGCTCGAGAGCTGGTTCGCCTCGAAGGGCATGCCGAGCGGCGGGGAGAAATCGCGCTCGTTCCGCAGCGGCGAGATCGATCTCTTCGGCACCGCGGGGCCCGGCTCGACGGCGGTGCTCTCGGCCAGCTCCACGGCGTCCGCGGCGGAGTTCGATCCCACCACGGGCGCGCTCGGCGACGTGCGCAAGAACATCCGCCGCATCTACGAGTCGGGCAAGTGCAAGAGCCCCGTCGCGTCGTCCGTGATCGGCGTCGACGCGGCCGGCAACTTCCACGCCGTCGGGTTCGTCCGCGTGACCGACGAGGCCGTGGCGAGCTCGAAGATCTCCCTGCGCAACCAGCTCTTCCCCGCGACGACGAACACGCTCGTCGACGAGATGCTCCTCTACGAGCTCTATCAAGAGCTGCTCGAATGCATCCGCGGCCGCGGTCGCCTCGTCTCGCGCGCCGAGCTCGGCGCCACGATCGCGGCCTTCCGTATGCGTTACAAGGTCAAGGCCGTCCCGCCGAGCATGCCGCCCGGCTCCTTCTGAGCCCTCCGCGTTCTCGCCTCGCTGGGTTTTTCCTTTCGCAACGGCTTTTCGCGAGGAAGTCGCGCGCCGCGGGCTCACGTGTCCGGGGTGCCTCTCCCTTCGCCCGCGTGACTCGAGTACCCTCGGCGTGTCCGAGGTGGCCATGCATTTCCGAACGCCGTCCCTTTTCGCCTTTGCCGCGGTCCTCTTCGCGGGGTCGAGCGCCTTCGCGCACGCCCTCTTGATGAACCCGCCCCCGCTCACGAACGACGACAACGCGAAGAGCGGCCCTTGCGGCTGCTACTTCGGCGCCGGGCCGGAGGATCCCGCCGAAGACGGCACGGCCGCGGCGTGCCCGGCCTCCGGCTACAAGGTCACCGATCTCGTCGTGGGCCAGCAGGTCCAGGTCACGTGGAAGGAGACCGTCAACCACAACGGCAAGTTTCGCGTGTCGATCTCGACGAAGGCGATCGACACGGTCACGCGCGCCGATCTCGACGGCGCCGTGTACTACGAGGCCGCCGACGCGAATTCGCAGTCGGGCGGGCTCGTGAGCGCGACGCTCACCGTGCCCGATACGCCTTGCCAGAACTGCGTGCTCCAGCTCCGCCAGTACATGGAAGGCGCGGCGAAGCCCTATTACTACTCGTGCGCCGCCATCAACATCACGGACCCGAACGCGAGCGGCAGCGCGTCGAGCTCGACCGCGGCGTCTTCCTCGTCGAGCTCGTCCGGCGCGGGCGGCGCGGGCGGCGCAGGCGGCAGCGGGATGGGCGGCTCGATCCCGGACGACGTGGGCCCCGGCCCCGCGCCGTTCCAGGAGAACGAGCCGTCGGGGCTCTGCAGCGCTTCGCCGTCGGCGCCGGGTTCTCCCGCCGCGCTCGCGCTCGTCCTCGCCGGCCTCGTGGCCCGCGTGGCGCGCAAGAAATCGCGGCGGTGAGACGGACGCCCGGCGCGGTGGCCAGCGCCCGGCGGGCGATGTACACGTGCGTCCGCGGGTCAATGAAATTCGACGCCACGGGGCGCTCGTGGCTCGGTGGCGAGGTCAATCGCAGTAGCAGGTGCACGCGTCGGTGCAGGTGCCCGTGGGCGCTCCGCAGCAGATGGGTTGGCCCGGGTCGGTGCACTGGCGGTCGCTTTGGCATGCCAGGCCGCAATGGCATGGCCACGGCGACGGTCCGCCTCCGCCGCAGATGCACCGATAGCCAGCCGGGCAAACGGAGGGATCGCCGGTGCATTCGATGGCAGCGCTCGGCGGGCTCGTCGAGATGCGGAGCAGGCTCGTGGTCGCCTCACCGTCGATCCCTCCCTCGGCCGCGAGGACGAGGCGCCTGGTGGCGTCCGAACGCTCCTGATCCACGCAGGCCACGAACGTTCCCAACAGCCCAAGGGTGAACCACGTACCGGCTCGCCGCTGCATGGCCGGGGTCGAGCAACGCCTATGCCCCGGGTGTCTCGTGGCCGCCGAGGAGGCCGAGCCGAGCTCCGCACGGACTCGCCGGTCCCGCGGGCGCCGCCACGCGCGTGACGCCGGCACGCGGAGGAAGCGCGTACACGTGACCGCGCGGGCCGCGATGCCCGCGGCGTCTGCCATTCAGATAGCAACGGAGCCAATCCGCGAGAGCGCATCGCGCCGCCCCGCTCATGGGTATCCCAATCACACGCACCCAATCCCGACGGTCGCGCCGCGTGCGGGGCGCATGGGGCGTGAGGGCGCTTCACGGGCCGACAAGGTCTGGAAATTGCTGCGCGTTGCCAAAGGGAGGGATTATGCATTTCCTTCATTGTCGCCTCGCGGCACTTCTGTTGTGCACGACAGGCGGCCTCTTCTCATGCACATCTCACGACGTGACCGAGGGGGCCTCGGATCGACACGAAATTGACACCACGAGCCATTCGAACGCCATCCAGAACGCAGCAGCGGCAGCCGGGGCGTCGAGCGGCAACGCTCCTTATGTGAGCGCGCCGTCGGTGGCCGGGTCGACGACGAAGACCCTGATGCAGCTTGCGGCCCAGAAACCGGCTGCCCCGTCGGCGGCGAAGCCTCATCCCGAAGGCCTGGGGCTCGGCGACCCGAACATCGAGCCGACCGGCCCCATGGCGCCCGATCCGGTCGTGCAGCTCGACTTCGCGCCGGGCGATGCGCCGCAAGAGCTGACCGCTCCCCTCCTCACGATTGGAGGACAGACCAGTCCGTTCACCCCCCCCGACCCCGTAGGGGATGTAGGTCCAAACCATTACGTGCAAATGGTGAACACCAGCATCCAGATCTACAACAAGCAGGGCTTCGTCCTCGTACCCTCGTTCGCCATCAACCAGCTCTGGATCAATGGAACGCAGCCTGGTACCGGCTTCGACCAGTGTCGCACGCAAAATGCCGGCGACCCGATCGTCCTGTACGACCAGCAGGCCGACCGATGGATGGTCAGTCAATTTACCGATCCAAACACGGCCACCGGGCCGGGCGGCACGTTTCCCATGTGCATCGCGTACTCCCAGACGGGAAATCCCACGGGGAGCTGGTTCCTCTACCAGTTCAATCTCCCCGCGTCGCACGACTACATGAAGTATGGGATCTGGCCCGACGGCCTTTACATGTCGACGTTCGAGGGCAGCTCCCTCGGCAACTACGTGTTCGACCGGGCGGCGATGCTGAGCGGCTCCCCGGCGACCTTCCAGTACTTCTCCATCCCCGCCGGTAACGGCGTCGACGGTCGACGCAATCGTATCCTCCCGTCGGACTGGGACGGCGCGAACCCGCCGCCCCCCGGGGCGCCGAACTTCTTCACGATGAGCCTCGACGACGGGTTCGACGGCGGTAACGACCGCCTCGAGATCCGCGAGTTCCACGTCGACTGGACAACTCCGGCCAATTCGACGTTCAACCTCGTGACGACGCTCGACACGGCGTCGTTCGACAGCAGCCTCGGCTGCAATCCAGGCATACGAGATTGCATCCCGCAACCCGGCACCGCGCAAAAGGTCGACGCTCTGTCCAACCGGCTGATGCACCGGCTGCAATATCGCAATTTCGGTGCGCACCAGGCGATGGTCGTCAGCCAGACCGTCGATGCCACGGTCGACGACACGAACCGGGCCGGGATCCGCTGGTACGAGCTCCGCAACACGGGCGCCGGCTGGAGCATCTTCCAGCAGGGCACCTTCGCCCCGA
Source organism: Polyangium sp. 6x1 (assembly GCF_029946515.1). Classification (GTDB taxonomy): domain Bacteria; phylum Myxococcota_A; class Polyangia; order Polyangiales; family Polyangiaceae; genus Polyangium. The sequence continues at coordinate 13,378 of NZ_JARZHH010000030.1, read as the reverse complement.
ACGACGGGGTTCACCGCTGGATGCCGAGCGCGGCGATGGATGGCAAGGGCAACATTGCCATCGGCTACACCGTCTCCAATGGCACGAACACGTTTCCAGGCCTGCGATACACGGGGAGGCATTCGACCGACGCGCTGGGCTCGCTCCCGCAAGGGGAGCGCGTGCTCGTCACAGGGGCCGTGGCGGCGACGACGACCAACCGATGGGGCGATTATGCCTCGATGAACGTCGACCCGGTGGACGATTGCACGTTCTGGTTCACCGGCGAGCATGACAACGGCCTGACCACGATCGGATCCTTCCGATTCCCCTCCTGCAGCGAGACCGACCTGCAGATCCTCAAGTTCGATTCGCCCGACCCCGTACGGGCAGGGGAGAATCTCACCTACAACATCACCGTCCAGAACCTCGGATCGAATACGGCGAACGGGGTGATCGTGACGGACGTGCTCCCGGCCGGGGTGACGTTCCTCTCCAGCGCGCCGCCCTGCAACCCCCTGGGCAACACGCTCGCGTGCCCCATGGGCAATATTCTGCCTGGACAAACCGTGAACCTCACCGTTCAGGTGGAGATCCCGTCGGACTTCCTCGGCTCCGCGAGCTCGGCGACGATCCTCAACACGGCCTCTGTCGCGGCGACCAACCAGACAGACCCGAACCTCGGCAACAACACCGCCACCGCGACGACGACCGTCCAGGCGCTCGCCGATCTCGCAGTGACGAAGGTCTGCAAGCCGGATGATCCCGCCGGCGCGGGTGGAACCGCGTTCTGCGACATCTTCGTGGACAACCTGGGCCCGTCGGACGCGACCGGCGTGAGCCTCACCGATGTGCTGACGTCGGCGACGCCCTTCCTGTTCGTCAGCGCCGTGCCCTCTGCCGGCTCGTGTATCACCTCTGGCTCCGGGGGGACGTTCATCACGCAATGCAACCTGGGCACCGTGCCGAGCGGCGGCCGCGTGACCGTCCGCGTCACCGTGAGCGCCGCCGATACGGCGCAGATCAACGACGTGGCCACCGTCTCGAGCGCCACGCCCGATCCGAACACGGCCAACAACCAGGCGACTGGCAAGGTCGAGTTCACCGGCCTCGCCGACCTCAGCATCGACAAGACCGGGCCGGCGAGCGTCGTCGCGGGGACGCACCTGACCTACGTCATCACGGTCGCGAACGACGGGCCGTCGACGGCGCTGGGCGTGAGCGTCTCGGACACCTTGCCGGAGGGCGTGAGCTTCGTGTCGGTGACGACGTCGGCCGGCTCGTGCTCGAACGGCCAGCCGGGGGCGCGCGACGTCCATTGCGGTCTCGGCAACCTGGCCGCCGGCGCTTCGGCGCAGATCACCATCGTGGGGTTCGTGGCGCCCGACGTCGCGCCGGGGACGATCCTGTTCAACGAGTGTGTCGTCTCCAGCGCGACCGCGGATCCCGACAACGGCAACAACCAGGACAGCGTGCAGACCGTCGTCGCCGGGTCGGCCGACCTCTCCGTCACCAAGGACGATTCGTCGGACCCGGTCCAGGCGGGCAACGCGCTCACGTACACCGTGATCGTGCACAACGCCGGACCCTCGATGGCCGGGGGCGTGCTCATCACCGACACGCTGCCGGCAGGCACGAGCTTCGTCAGCGGCGAGGACGGCAATGGCGCGACCGTGTGCACGCTGCTTCAGAACGGCGACGTCGTTTGCGATCTCGGTTCCATCGCGCCAGGCGCGTCGAAGACCGTCTTCATCACGGCGCTCGTGAGCCCGTCCGTGCCCGACGGCACGTTGCTCACGAACACGGCGGTGGTCTCGTCCGTCACCGCGGATCCCGACCCGATCGACAACACGGCGACGGAGACGACGCTGGTCGAGACGAGCGCCGATCTCTGGATCGACCAGATCGGCGAGAAACGCACGGGCAACCCGTCTCCCGTGCTCGTGTACACGCTGGTCGTGCACAACGATGCCGGCTGTGAGTCCGACGCCCAGTCCAGCCCGACGCCGACGTGCGGCGCCGGCGGTCCGTCGGACGCGCAGAACATCGTGGTGACCGACACGCTGCCGCTCGACGCGAAGAAGCTCGTCGTGCAGTTCGTCTCGCCGCAGTGCACCTACGACAAGCCCACGCACACGGTGAGGTGCACGGCCGACACGATCCCAGCGGGAGCGAGCGCGCAGTTCGTCATCGAGGTGCAGGTCAAGGGCAGCGTCGGTCTCATCACGAACACGGCGTCGTGCACGAGCGGCACGACCGACCCCGTGTCGGGCAACAACACCGACAGCGTCGACGTGGTCATGAAGGGCGGGACGGGCAAGAACTGACCCACCACCCTCTCCGTGGGGCCGCCGCATGGAACGGCGGCGGCCCCGTCGTCTTCAGCCGAGCGACGCGCGCGCGGCTTCCACCGTGCGCGTGATGTCCTCGTCGGTGTGCGCCGCCGAGAGGAACGCCGCCTCGTACTGCGACGGCGGCCAGTAAATGCCCCGCGAGAGCATGCCCGCGTGCCAGGTCGCGAAGCGCTTCGTGTCGCTCTGCGAAGCCTCGGCCCACGACCGCACGGGTTTGTCGTTGAAGAACAGCGTGATCATCGAGCCCACGCGCTGCACCGTGGCCGGCACGCCCGCCTTCGCGGCAGCGTCCTTGAAGCCTGCTTCGAGCGCGGCGCCGAGCCGCTCGACCTTCTCGTACACCTCGGGCACGAGCCGCTCGATCGTCGCGAGCCCGGCCGCGACCGCGACGGGGTTTCCGCTGAGCGTGCCGGCTTGGTACACGGGCCCGAGCGGCGCGACCACGTTCATCACGTCTTCCCGCCCGCCGTAGGCCGCGAGCGGCATGCCGCCGCCGATGATCTTGCCGAGCGTCGTGAGGTCCGCGCGCAGGCCGTAGCGCTCCTGCGCGCCGCCCCGCGCGAGGCGGCAGCCCGTCATGACCTCGTCGAAGATCGAGATCGCGCCGTGCTTGCGGCAAAGAGAGATGATCGCTTCGAGGAAGCCGGGCTCGGGCGGCACGCAGCCCATGTTGCCGACGACGGGCTCCACGATGACGGCCGCGATCTCGCCGCCCTTGGCCGCGAAGAGCGCTTCGAGCGCCGGGATGTCGTTGAACGCGAGCGTCAGCGTCGTCTTCGCGGTGCCCTCGGGCACGCCGGCCGAGTCGGGGACGCCGAACGTCGCGAGGCCGCTGCCTGCTTTGACCAGCAAGTGATCGGCGTGTCCGTGGTAGCAGCCCTCGAACTTCACGATCACGTCACGGCGCGTGAAGCCGCGGGCCACGCGGATCGCGCTCATCGTCGCCTCGGTGCCGGAGGAGACGCAGCGGAGCTTCTCGATGCCCGGGTAGAGCGCGCGCACGGCCTCCGCGAAGCGCACCTCGCGTGACGTCGGCGCGCCGAACGAGAGCCCGCCCTCCGCGGCCTCTTGCACGGCGCGGATGACGTCGGGGTGCGCGTGACCGAGGAGCGCCGGCCCCCACGAGCCCACGTAATCGACGTACTCGCTGCCATCCTCGCCGTAGACCCGCGCGCCCTTGGCGCGGGCGATGAACACGGGGTTCCCGCCGACGGCGCGGAAGGCGCGGACGGGGCTGTTGACGCCGCCGGGGATGACGGCGCGGGCGCGCTCGAAGAGGGCCTGAGAGATCGTGTCGGACATGACGCCGGACTATGCGCGCCTTGGGTCCGGGGGCAAGTCCGAGGTATCCTGCGGGCCCTTTCTTCGCGCCGCGGCCCGCTCGCCGCGCCGTGTTCCCCGGAGTGAGCTCATGGCCAGAACACCGCTGCTTCGTTCCCTGTCCCGCCTCCTCCAGATCAGCCGGTCCGCGCGCCAGACGGGCATCCCCGCGACCGAGCTTCTCGCGATGCAGCGCGAGCGCGCGTCGCTCCCGCGTCGTCGCTTCCTCGAGATGAGCGCCGCGGCGCTGACGTTGCCGATCGCGGCGAGCGCGTGTGGCGGCGAGGATCCCGGCAAGCCCCCGCCCGAGGGCGAACCGACGATCGCGATCGTCGGCGGCGGCATCGCGGGCCTGCACTGCGCGTATCGGCTGAAGAAGCTCGGCGTCTCGGCGACGGTGTACGAGGCATCGACGCGCATCGGCGGTCGCATGTACACCGACCGGGCGACGTTCCCCGACGGCCAGCACTGCGAGCTCGGCGGCGAGCTCATCGACACGGGCCACGTCACGATGCACGACCTCGCGGCCGAGCTCGGGATCGATCTGCTCGACTACAAGAACGACGATCCGAACCTGAAGCATCTCGTCGCCCACATCGCGGGCAAAGAGCTCACGGAGGCCGAGATCCTGATGGGGTTCGAGCCCATCGCGGCGAAGATCGACGAGGCCCTCGCGACGCTCACGGATCAGGAGGACCTCTTCGTTTATTACAACAAGCCGAACGGCGGAGAGACGCTCGACGCGCTCTCGCTCACGGCGTGGCTCGATCAGATCAACGCGAGCGGGCCGGTGCGGACGTTGCTCGAGGTCGCGTACAACATCGAGTACGGCCTCGAGCCCGACGTGACGAACGTGCTCAACATGATGTTCCTGATCTCGACGGACACTTCGTCCTTCGAGGTCTTCGGCGACAGCGACGAGCTCTTTCACACGAAGGACGGCAACGACACGTTCCCCACGCGCCTCGCCGAGTCCCTGGATCCCGCGCAGATCGAGCTCGACGCGACGCTCGCCTCGCTCCGCGAGGCCGCGGACGGTCGTTACGTGCTCACGTTCTCGCGCGGAGGCAGCACGTTCGAGGTCACGGCGGATCACGTGGTGCTCGCGCTCCCGTTCACGAAGCTCCGCGAGGTCTCGATCGAGGTCGAGCTGCCCGAGGTGAAGAAGCGCGCCATCGACGAGCTCGGATACGGCACGAACGCGAAGCTGATGGTCGGTTTTTCCTCGCGGCCGTGGCGTGACGCCGGTTCGAATGGCGAGACGTTCTCGGATCTGCCGTACCAGTCGACGTGGGAGACGAGCCGGCTCCAGCCGGGCGCGAGCGGCATCCTGACGAACTTCACGGGCGGCACGCCAGGCCTGGAGAGCGGCAAGGGCACCCCCGAGGAGCGCGCGGCCGAGTTCCTCGATCAATTCGAGCAGGTGTTTCCTGGAACGAAAGCGACCCACAACGGCAAGGTCGCGCGATTCCACTGGCCGACGCACCCGTACACGAAGGCGAGCTATTCGGCCTACAAGGTCGGGCAATACACGACGATCACCGGGTCCGAATCGGAGCGGGTGAAGAACCTCCATTTCGCCGGCGAGCACACGAGCCTCGACGCGCAAGGGTACATGGAGGGCGGCGCGCTCTCGGGGGCGATCGTGGCGGACGAGATCGCCTCGGATCTCGGGATCTCGACGCAAAAGCTCCTGCGCGGGCAGGAGGAGCGGCCGCGTTCTTTGTGGCTGCCCGGCGACCGGATCCTCTCGCGGGCGCGGACGGCGCGCTTGCATCGGCGCTGGAAGGCGACCCAGCGGCGGGCGCGCTGATTCGATTCGTCACCCACCCCCGCACCGCGCCACCGCCGATAACATCCGCAAGAGCGTCGCACCTTCCCGCACGAGCGCCGGCACGTCGCGCAGCGTCGTGCTCGCGTCCGCCTTGTGCGTGTGCCCGTAGAGCCCCGTCACGTGAATGCCCCGACAAACCCCTTCGGGTAGCCGTTTCGCCAGGGCAAACGCCTGCTCGTACGGGATCACGTCGTCGTCCGCGCCGTGGATGAAATGGACGGGGCAGCGGATGTCCCCGAGCAGCGGGCCTGGATCGAGCCACGCGAATGCGTCACCCGATCGCCCGAGCGCCGCGTCGACGAGCGCCTTCGTGTCGCCCGAGACACCCGTCGCGGCGAAGAACAAGGGCCGATGCTCCGGCGCGAGCTCGTCCGCGACGGCCCGCGCAATGGCTTGCCATTTCCCGTCGACCTTCATTTCGAGCCGCCCCCACGTCGCCTCGACGTACGTTCGCAGCGCAGCGACGAGCGGCGCGGGATCGTCGGGTTTGTCGTCGAGCCAGGGCAGGAGGTTCATGAACACGACGGGGCGGTTCAATGGGTCGTGCGCCGCGCCGGGGCGGCCGTGGATGCAGAATCGCAGCGTGTCCCCGAAATCGGCATACCCGCCGAATACGATCAAGGAGCCCACCTCGGCGCGGAGGTCCGAGCGCGCCGCGAGCCAGAGCGAAGGGAGCGACCCGAACGAAATGCTGAAGACGCCAGGCCTGCCCGGCGGGCGGTCCGGCAGCTCGAGAAGGGCCGAAAATGCGCGCGAGAGGTCGTCGAACACGTTTTCGCCGAGCACGAGCGACGTGAAATCGGGCAGCCGCGGCGCGAGCACCGTGAGGCCCGCGGTCGCCAGGATCCGCGCGAAGCGATCCATCCGCGGATCGAGCGGACCGAGGTAATGGAGACCCGGAACGAGCAGGAGCGAGCCCACCGGCGCGTGACGGCGCGATCGATAAACGAAAGCTGAAAACGCGCGATCCCCGGCGCGGCGACCCTCGAGGCTGAGCTCTTCGCGGCGGACGTCGCGCGGCGCCTCCTGCCCATCCGTCCACGGGCCGAGCCAGCGCCCGAGCTCGATCATCGTCCGCAGATCCACGAGCGGCCGCACGCGCGACATATTTCTCCTTTCGCGAGCCCGCGCCCGCGACGCCCACGACGATAGCCTTGGTCACGGCGCCTGGAAAACGCGCATGCCACTTCGTGACGCAATGTGTTTGGCATCACGATCACGGGCTTTGCTCGAAATTTGTTGCGTTGCAGCAATCGGGTCGGATCTTGCTCACGCCGTCGGAAAGGGGCCCAACGGAGGGAGGTTTTGCTACCCTCGGGGGGCCATGGCCGGGGATCGAGACGCGGACATCGCCGTCCTCGCGACGGGCGCCCTCTTTCACGGCGCCTACGAGGTCGTGCGCTGTATCAAGGCCGGCGGCATGGGCGCGGTGTACGAGGTGTTGCAGAAGAACACCGAGCGACGCCGCGCGTTGAAGGTGATGCTGCCGAGCCTCGTGAGCGACCCGGAGATGCGCGCCCGCTTCGAGCTCGAAGCCAAGGTCGCGGCCGGGATCGAGAGCGAGCACATCGTCGAGACGCTCGATGCCGGCGTGGACGAAGCCACGGGCATGCCGTTCATCGTGATGGAGCTCCTCAAGGGCGAGGAGATCGGCGCCCTGCTCAAGGTGCGCAAGCGCCTGCCGCTCGAGGAGGTCGTCACGCTCCTGCACCAGGCCGCGCTGGCGCTCGATCGCACGCACGCCGCAGGCATCATCCACCGCGATCTGAAGCCCGAGAACCTGTTCCTGACGCGCCGGGACGATGGTTCGCCCCGCCTCAAGATCCTGGATTTCGGCGTGGCGAAAATCGTGGCCGACGGAACGGCGAGCTCAAACACGACAAAAAGCGTCGGTTCGCCGCTCTACATGGCCCCCGAGCAGATCGCCGGGGAGGCGATCGGGCCACATGTCGACCGGTACTCGCTCGCCCACATCGCGTTCACGATGCTCGTGGGCAAACCGTACTGGGCGCGCGAGCGCAAATCCGCCCAGGGGCTCTACCCCTACCTGATGCTGGTGGCGCGCGGCGCGCAGGTGCCGGCGAGCGAGCGCGCGAAGGAGCTCGGCGTGAGCCTGCCCGCGGCGTTCGACGCCTGGTTCTCCCGGGCCACAGCGCTCGACACGAGCACGCGCTTCAATGGTTCGGTCGAGATGGTGGCGGCGCTCGCGGAGACCTTCGAGGTCAAACCCCCCGCGACCGTCGCCCCCCCGCCCGGCTCGCGCGCGGTGCTGCCTTCGATCGTGCTCGAACCGGCGCGCGAGTTGCCGCTCTCCCAGCCGCCGCCCGCCGACGCCGCGATCACCGCGACCGCGCCGCCCGTTCCCCCGCACGTCGCGGCCGTCGAGGGGGGCGGGGCGTCCTCCGAGGCTGCGTCGCCGGAGCCGAGCGACGCGACGTCGTCCGGCGCGGATCCTTCGTCGCCCGCGCTCACCCGATCGAGCCGGGAGCCTCTGCGCTTCCCGGCGGAGGTGCAGAGCAAGCGGCGCTCGTCGGTCACGCCCGTCCTCGCGCTCTTGCTGCTCGTCGTGGGCGTGGGCGCGGTCGGCGCCGCGCTCACGTTCTGGCCCAAAGGCGGGCCGCTCGCGACGACGTTGCCCACCGCGACGCCGACGCCGACGTCCGCGCAGACGGCCTCAGCCCGCGCGCCCGCGGCCACCATCCCGGCCGAGCTTTCCAGCGCGGAGCCGGCGACGATCCCGGAGTCCTCGGCGTCGGCCGCGCCTGCCGCGGAGCCTCTGTCCTCGTCTTCGGCGGCCGCGCCTGTCGCGTCGACCGCGCCCTCGTCCTCGGACAAACCCGTCTCTCCGCTCCCCTCGACCAGCGGGTGGAACCGCGGCAAGCCCGCGGGCACCGGCACGTCGAAGACCCCCAAAAATCCGCTCGATGAATATTGAACGTCCGATCCCGGCGTCGCTCCAGCGAGCGTTCGCCGTCTCCGCGCTGGTGATCGTCTCTGCATGTCCCGGGCGTGCGTTCGGGCAGGACAACCCTCGGGATCCCGCGGCGGCGGAGGCGCTCTACCTGAGCGGGCGCAAGCTCGTGAACGACGGCAACTGGGCCGAGGGCTGCGCGAAGTTCGACGCGAGCATGGAGCTGAACCCCGCGGCGAGCACGCTGATCAACATCGCGAAGTGCCACGAGCACGAGGGCAAGCTGACGCAGGCGGTCGTCGACTACCGCCGCGCGTTGCAGCTCAACCAGGACACGCTCGGCGAGGAGCGCAAGAAGCAGCTCGAGCAGGTGGCGAAGGAAGGGATCGCGGCGATCGAGCCGCGCCTCGCGCGCGTGGAGCTCGTCGTCGGCGCGCGGCCCGAGGGGCTCGAGGTCGCGCGCGACGGGATCCGCCTGCCGCTCGCGGCGCTCGGCGAGACGATCCCGCTCGACCCGGGCAAACACATGTTCGAGGCGAGCGCGCCGGGCTTCGAGAAGATCGAGAAGCCGGTGGAGCTCGCGGAGGGCCAGAAGGTGACGGTGGAGCTCTCGCTCGTGCCCGCCGCGGCGGTCGCGAAGAAGCCGCCGCCCCCGGACAAACCCAAGCCGGCGCCGGCCTCGGGCGGCGTGCCCGTCTGGGCGTACGTCGCGGGCGGGCTCGGGCTCGCGGCGGTGGGGGCCGGGGTCTACTTCCGGTTCGATCAGATGGACGCGGAGGAGACGATCCGCGTGAACTGCCCGGGTACGCCATCCGTTTGTGATCCAACGAAAGAGTACCGGCCCGACGCCGACAACGCGCGCAAGGACAGGAGCTTTTACCTGTTCGTGGGCCTGACGGCGGCAGGAGCCGCGGGCATCGGCGCGGCGGTGTTCGGCATCGTGCGCGGGCTCTCGCAGAAGAAACCGCAGGCGCAGAGCGTGCACGTCGTGCCCTACGTCGGGCGCGGCGACGGCGGGCTCATGCTCCAGGGAGCGTTCTGACGATGGCGAAGCGGTACGACCAGGGGATTGCGCTCGCGCTGTTCGGCGTGGCGCTCTCAGGCTGCCCGATCGACGACGCGCAGGTCGGCGAGGCGGGATCGTCGAGCGGCAGCGGCGGCATGGCGGCGTCGTCGAGCTCGGGCAGCGGCGGCGCAGGCGGGGTCGGCGGTGGGAGTGGCGGCGCGGGTGGGGTCGGCGGCGCGGGCGGTATCGGAGGCGGCGGGAGCGGCGGCGCGGGCGGTATCGGAGGCGCCGGCGGAAGCGGCGGCGCGGGCGGCAGCGGCGGCATGGGCGTTTGTCCCGTGGAACCCGGTTTGCCCGGGAGCTGCGACGCGCCTGGTTGCCCCGCGTGCCCGGCGCTCGTGATGTTCGCGATCGGGACGCAGGGCGGCATCACGAAGCGGTTCCAGACGAAGGACGGCTGGACGATGGAGACGGCCGTGAGCGAGAAGAGCGCCGATCCGCCGGCGTTCGCCATCCTGCCCGGGCAAAAGAGGGGCGTCGCGGTGCTGCACAGCAGCGACGTCGCCACGAAGGATCGGGTGCGGGTGGCCGTCTGGAGCGAGGCAGACGGCTTCGGCGCCATGGCGAACCTGGGGAACAACCTGACCATGCGGGCGATGCCCAGCATCGCCGCCTCGCTCGCCGCGCTGCACATCGTCTACCAGGACGTGAGCAACAACCGCTACTGGTACGCCGCGTACACGGCCGTCGGAGGGTTTGGTCCGACGAACGAAGAGATCAAGGTCGGGGCCAGCACGTACAGCCTGGGAGATGCGGCCGCGGCGATCACCGTGCTCGGCCTGGATCCGGTGATCGCGAACGACGGGTGGAACGATCCGAACCTGTACACGCAGCGCCGCGCGGCAGGGACGTGGGAAGCGGCGACCCAGCACGTCGCGGGGTTCGACGTCGACGACAGCACGCCCGCGATCGCGGCGCTCACGTCGGCGCAGGGCCCGGAGCTCGTCGTCGTCTTCTCGCGCGCGAGCGACAGGCAGCTCTCGTTCGTCGCGCGGAAGGGTGGGACGTGGAGCGCGACGCCGGTCGAGATCACGGGCGCGAAGTCGAACGAGCCCGCGCTGCTCGCGTTGCCTTCGGGCGGCGCGCTGCTCGTGTTCCGCGAGGCCGCGACGGCCAGCCTCCGGTGGGCGCGCTTCGACGGCGTGACGTTCTCGGCCGTGCAGGACGTCGGGCCGAAGACCCTCGGCAGGCCCGCGCTCGCGCTCGGCGCGGGGGATGCGGAGGCTGAGATCGTCTACGTCGACATGACTGGAAAGGCGCAACACGTGCGCCTGCAGAACGGCGCGTTCACCGCGCCCGTGCTCGTCGGCGGGACGAGCCTCGCCGGCGTCGCGATCGCGACGAACCTTTGAGCTGAAACGGTAGGGGAGGGGGAGGGGGATGCGGCGGGCATCCCCCTTTCACGCGGGCAGACCGTTCAGGGGACGAACGGATCGCAGTCGACGAACACGACGTCGCTCTTGCTGCGCGGCATGAGCTTGAAGTTGTTGAACGAGTAGCCGTGGACTCCGGTGATCGAGGTGAACTTCGATCCCACCGCGCACGTGTTGTTCAGGCCCATGTTCAGCGCCGCGTCCGTGATCTGGTCGTCGACGCGCAAGTTGCCGGTGACCGAGAACTCGTCGTAGTCGCCCGCGCCGTCCGAATTCACGACCGTGATCGCCACGTTCACCACGCGCACGAGCATCGACTCGTAGCCCTCGGCGAACATGCCGTTCGTCGCGATGGTGGCGGGCTCCGCGATGTCGATCGGGCCGAACGGGAGCGTCGTGCCCGCGTCGTCGACGGTCACGATCGCGTTCGTGATCTCGCCGAGGCCGAAGTACTCCTCGTACTTGCCCGCGATGCTGACGCGGTTGCCGATCTGGACCTGCGGCGCCGTGCTGCCCGTGAAGACGAAGATGCCGCTGAAGGGCGCGAGCGACGTGTCCTGCACGTAGAAGCCGCGGCTGTTGCCCGTGTTCGGGCGGAGGGCCGTGACGTAGACGTCCTTGATCGCGACGGTCGAGCCCGCGGCCGGATGCTCGGGGTGCGCCGGGTTGCGGATCACCTCGATGAGCATGGGCTTCGGCGGGCAGATCGGCGTGCCGAAGTTCGGCTCGGCGCACGGATCACAAGCGTCGCCGTGGCCGTCCGTGTCCGCGTCGGCCTGGTCGGCGTTCGCCGCCTCGGGGCAGTTGTCGCTGCCGTTCGGCACGCCGTCGGCGTCGATGTCGTTCGCGTCGAGCGCCGTGCAGCCGTCGTTCGCGTCGAAGGGGCACGCGTCGCAGACGTCGCCGACCTTGTCGCCGTCGATGTCCGCCTGCGCGCCCTGATCGAGCGGCCGGATCGGGTTGAAGACCTTGGGGCAGTTGTCGACGTCGTTCGTGAGGCCGTCGCCGTCGTCGTCTTCGGAGGTGATGCCGTTCGCGTATTCGGTGCGCCAGGGGACGCAGCTCGGCTCGAGGTTCGGCGCCTGGTCGTTGCAGTAGAACAGCGGGTAGAACGCCTCGCCGGCCGTGCGGATCTGGTTCAGCGTGATGCCGTTCAGGTCCTTCGCGACGCACGCGCGCTTGGCCCGGTTGCAGACGGGCAAGGCCTCGCAGTCCGCGCCCCCGACGCCCGGATCGGCCACGAGCGCGTCGTCGCCGTAGAGCACCTTGCCGCCGCGCATGACGAGCACGACGTCCTCGACGCCGGCGCCGATGACGGCGCGGTGATCCTTGCGATCCTTGCCGTCGAAGATCGTGACGTCAGCGACGTAGCCCGGCTTCAGCATGCCCACGATGTCGCCGGCGCCCGCGGCGAGCGCGGCGTTCGTCGTGACCATGCGCCAGAGCTCGAGGTCGGAGAAATGGCCGTCGTAGTGGAGCGTGTTGAGCTCGTCCGCGCAGCGTAGCTCGCGCAGGAGGTTCATCGAGCCCGAGGCCACCCAGTCCGTGCCGAGCGCGATCGGCACGCCGAGCGTGTCGAGCAGCGTGACGCTCGCGGTGTTGCCGTAGAGATCGACGTTCGAGCGCGGCGACCAGACGACGGTGCTGAAGTCCTTGCGCATCTCGCCGAAGTCGTCGGCGTTGAAGCCGATCGCATGCACGATGGCCGTCTGCGGCTGGACGATGTCGTTCGTGCCCGAGATCTGGCAGGCGATCTCGTTGTGCGCGGCCTTGTCGATGCCTTCGCTGACGTGCGGCACGTACGCCTCGATGTCGGCGATCGACGCGGCCGACGTGGGCGAGGGGTAGCTACAGCCCGACTCGAGCATGAGGCCGCCGCTGTCGCCGAGCGGGAACGTGTCGGAGTCCGCAGGCGGGATCGGGAGGCCCTCCATGCGGCCTTGCACGTCGAGGTTGCGGAGCAGGCCCGCCTGGCCGCCCGCGCCGAGCGTCGAGGTCGCGCCGCTCATCACGAAGCGCAGCTCGGCGAACCGCACCACGTCGCCGCTCGCGCCGCCGGCCACCGAGATCTTCGGCAGGCCCGGCGCGCCCTTCCGCCACTGATGGCGGTGCGTGTAGCGGATGCCGTCGTGCGTCTTCGGCGCGTTGTTCGCGAAGCCGATGTGATCGTGCGCGTTGATGAGGCCGGGCGAGATGACGCCGTCCGCGCACTCGATGATCGTGGGATCGGCCGCGGCGGGCGAGGCGCTGCAATCGCAGTCGACGCAGGCGATGCTGCCCGTCTTGTCGAGCGCGAGCTCGCCGCGATGGAACGTCTGATCGGGCGCGAGCACGGTGCCGCGGAAGATCGTGCCCGTGGTCCCCTGCTTGACCACCGCACACGTGCCCTCGGCCGGCGGCGTGAGCGGAGGCGCCGGACACTCGATCACGACGCCGCTCGGCACGCCTCCGCCGCTGCCGCCGCCGCCCTGCCCGCCTGCGCCGCCCTGCCCGCCCGCGCCGCCTTCGCCCGCCGCGCCGCCCTGGCCCCCTTGCGCGCCC
>NZ_JARZHH010000002.1 GCF_029946515.1 Polyangium sp. 6x1 | reverse complement strand
GCGGCGCGGGCACCGGCGGCGCGGGCGGCGCGGGCACCGGCGGCGCGGGTGGCATGATGGGCTCCGGCGGCGCGGGTGGCGCGATGACCTCCGCGAGCGCGGGCACGGGCGGCGCGGGCGGCGTGCCCTGATTCGCCAGAAAAACCCGACCTGATCGGCTCGTCGGCCTCCGGACGCCTCGTGCGTTCGGAGGCCGATGCGTTTTTCCAGAAGCACGAACCGCGCTAGGCTGCGCGTCGTGATGACGCGCCACGCGGGGGTGCTCGCCTTCGTGCTCGGGCTCGCCTCCGTGGCCTCCGCCGAGCCGGCCGCGCCGGACCCGCGCGCGAAGGCCAGGGCCACGTACGAGCAAGCCGAACGAGCGGCCACCGAGCTCAGGTTCGGTGAGGCGCTCGCGGGGTACGAGTCGGTCCTGTCGATCGATCCCTCCGCGCCCTTCGCCAAGACGGCCCGCGCGCGCGCCGCAGACCTCCGCGCCCACGCCGAGGGCGACTTCGCGCCCCTCGCCCGCCTCGAAGCCGTGCGCCGAGCCCCGGCGCCCGACCAAGCCACGATCGAGGCGCTCGAGCGCGACGCCGCGACCTTCCCGCCCGGCCGCGTGCGCGCCGAGGCGCGGCTCATCGTGGCCGAGGCGTTCTGGCATCGCTTCGGCGATCCGAGCCGGGCCGCAACCGCGCTCGGCGAGGTGATCGCGGATCCCTCGGCCGACAAGCTCACGCGCGCGCTCGCGATGAACGAGATCGTGGCGCTCGAGCGCGAGCGGGGCGATCTCGCGGCGGCCTACCGCGCGGTGTCGCAGGCTCCGGAGCTCGTCCCGAGCCTGTACGCCGAGATCGGGCGGCTCGTGCGTCGCGCCTTCCTCGCGCGGGTCGCGGCGGGCGTGCTCGGCGCGCTCGGGCTCGTCGGGGCGCTGTCGATCGCGCGGCTCTTCCGGAAGCCGGGCGCTGATCCCGAGGCGATCGTGCGCGCCGTGATCCGACCTTCGTCCGTGGCCTTCGCGCTCTACCTCGGGGGCGCGGCGTCGATCCTCGTGCGACATCACGGCGAGGGCGACGTGCGGCCGTTTTTGTGGCTCGGGTTCGGCGTGCTCGGCGTGGACATCGTGGCGCGGGCGTGGCGGCTCGGGTCGCGCGACGGGCGCGCGGCCGCGCGGGTCGGTCGAGCGGTCGTGTGCATGATCGGCGTGCTCGCGGCGGCGTTCCTGTCGCTCGAGGGCGCGGACGCGGGCTACCTGGAGAGTTTTGGGCTGTGAAGGACGAACGCGATCCGGAAGGCGCGGTGGAGATCGGGCCGGGGCCGATCGAGGCGGACGAGATCCTCGTTCTGCGCAGGGGCCCGGGGGCGAACTGCTCGTCGGTGGGGAGCGCGCTCGATCTCTTGTTCCTCTCGGCCGTGGCCGCGGGCGTGGTGATGGCGGGGGTCGCGGCGGCGTTCGGGACCGGCGCGGAGAAGGGCAAAGAAAAGGGGCGCGAACGCGACGGTACACGCGACGAGGGTGGTGATGCGGGCGCGCGTTGAACCGTTCGGCGCGTGGGTGCGGCTCGACGACGGCACGCTCGTGGCGATCGGTCGCGGCGCGGCCGAGCGGCTCGGGCTCGCGGGCGGCGCGCTCTGGCAAGACGCGGAGACGACACGCCGGGCGAGGCCGCTCGAAGCCCACGTGGCCGTGACGTCGCGGTGCGGGGCCGGGTGCAAGGGGTGCTACCTCGACGCGCGGCCCGACGGCGAGAGCCCGCCGTTCGAGGTGATCACGGCGCGGCTCGCGGCGCTCGCGGAGGCCGGCGTGTTCACGGTGGCGTTCGGGGGCGGCGAGCCGCTCGCCCGGCCCGACCTCGGCGAGCTCGGCCGCGCGGCGCGGCGCCTCGGGCTCGTCCCCGTGCTCACCACGAGCGGCATCGGCATGACGGGCGAGCGGGCGGAGGAGCTCGCGAGCTTCGCGCAGGTGAACGTGAGCTACGACGGCGAGGGCGCGGCCTACGGCGAGGTGCGCGGCTGGGACGGCGCGCGCGTCGCGGAGCGGGCGATGCGGCTGCTCGCGGAGGCGGGCGTGCCGTTCGGGATCAACGTGGTGCTCACGCGAAAGACGTTCGACGCGCTGGCCGAGACGGCGCAGCAGGCGGCGTCGCTCGGCGCGCGTGAGCTTCAGCTTCTTCGCTACAAACCCGCCGGGCGCGCGGCGGACGTCTCGTACCTGGCGACGCGGCTCTCGCCCGCGCAGGTGGACGCGCTCGGGTCCACGCTCGAAGCGCTCTTCGCCGCGACGAACCTCTCGATCCGCGTCGACTGCTCGCTCGTACCGCTCCTCTCGAACCACGTGCGCGACGCGGCGGCGCTCGCGCGGTTCGGCGTGCTCGGCTGCGAGGCGGGGCGTTACCTCGCGGCCGTACGGATCGACGGAGCGCTCGCGCCGTGTAGCTTCGCGCCGGCCGCGGGCGCGCGGGCCGAGGACGCGTGGAAAGGCGGCGCCGGCGCGGCCTGGGCGACGGACACGACGCTCGAGGCCTGGCGCGCGCCGCACGACGCCGAGCCCTGCCGTTCCTGCCCGATCCGCTCGGTGTGTCGGGGCGGATGCCGCGTCGTCGCGACGCACCTCGGCGGCGCGCTCGGCCCGGATCCCGAGTGCCCGCGCGTCCGCGCCCACCACGCGCGGGAGCGGGCAGAGGAGCACGCGCGTGTCGGCGACGCGTAGACGCCTCTTCGTGGCGCTCGCGTTCGGCTTCGCGGGGGCGACGCTCGCCTACGTCGCGCTCCGGCTGATCGAGTCCCTGTGGTTCCCCGAGCCCGACCCGGCGATCGTCATCTGGTCGGATCGAAGCCGCTTCGTGTGGCGCGGGCTCATCGCGGCGTATGCCGGCGGCGCGGCGATCTTCGGCGGCCACGCGCTCGCCTCACGATCGTTCGAGGCCGCCGCCGTCTGGCTCGGTCGCGTCGCCTTCGCCGCCGCGATCGCGCTTGCCCTTCAAGGAGCACTCGTCCCGTGACGCCCGAGCTCCTCCGCCGCGTCGCGCTCGTTCATGGCGTCCTCGCCTGGATCTCGGCCGTCGCCCTCGTCGCGCTCGCCGTCATCCTCGTACGCCTCCGCAAGGACGCGCGCCTCTCGCGCGGGATCCACCTCGCGGCCCTGGCGACGACCACCCTCGTCACGGCCGCCTTCGCGACGGGCGCCTGGCTCGATCTCCCGTACCGCGTCCACCTCCGCCAGCGCCTCTTCCTCGCCTCGCGTGCGCTCGGCTGGCTCTTCGAGCGCAAGTTGCACCTCTCCTTCGGCGCGCTCGTCTTTGCTGGCCTCGCGCTCGTGGCCCTCTTCGCGGCCGGCCCCGACGGCCACGACGAGAGCTCCCGCGCCTTGCGCCGCGCCTCGCGCCTCGGCTACGTCGCCTCCGCGATCTTCGCGCTCGCCGCGTGCGTCATCGGCACCGTCGTCGCCACGCGTGCCCGGTTCTGATCAGTTCAGCTTCCACAAACTGAGCAGGATCTCGAACACGATGAGCACCACGATCGAGCCTTCGAGGAAGAGCATGCGGCGCGTCTGGCTGAACTCGATCAGCGTCCCGAGCGTCTCGCGGATCGTCGACAGCTTGATCTCGAGCGCCTTGTGCCGCTCCTGGATCTCGAGGTTGCTCCGCAGCTTGTCGTGCAGCCGATCGGCGGCCTCGTTCTCCCAGGTGAGGTCGGGTTTGTCGAGGAGCGAGATCGCCGTGATGATCTCGACCTGCGAGGCCATCGCCGTGCCCACGAACCGCACGAAGTCCCGCGTCCTTCCGAGCGGCCGCCCTTGCCGCCCGACCTCGCCGGCCACCGCGCCCACGCGATCCAGGATCGCCTGCACGTCTTCGTCGTAGTAGTCGATCGCCACGGACTGGGCGAGCACCGTGGCGATGACGTCGAGCGTGGTCGAGTCGACGTCCGGCACGACGACCCGATCGAAGCGGACCTCGACGGCCGAGCCGGGACGCACCTCGATGAGAAAGCTCTCGCGCAGCGGCGGATGCGGCTCGTGCGGCAAGAGCTTCTTGTTGAACGTGTCGACGATGCGCTCGCGCTCGGCGTCGGGGACGTTGACGAACACGATCGCGCCGAAGTCGAAGAGGTAGGCGAGCCGGTCCCCGTCGAGCGTCACGACGAGCTGCGTCTTCGTCGAGCGGATGCTGCCATCGGGCGGCAGCCAGGCTTCGACCTCGCGCAGGTTGAAGCGCGACGCGTACGAGTAGCCTTCGACGGGATAGATGCGGGACATGGCGGTTTCGGGCCCGCGCCGCGCGCGCCCGCCTGCCTCAGTGTCCCCGTCCCGACGCTCCCGCGCAACGTGCCATCGAGGCACGTCGCGGACGCCCGGACACGCTCAGAAGCTCGCCTGAAAGACCGGGATTTTCACCTCGCGCGCCTGCGCGACCCCGAACTTCGCCATCTCTTCCTGACTGTACACCGGGCGGATCTCCACCGCGGGCACGCCGAGCGCGAGCCGCCCTTCGTGCATGTCCACGAACGACATCGGCACGTGCACCGGCCGCTTGCTCGTCCGTGGCAGGGCGGGCTCGCCTGCGGGCTGGTTCTGCACTGGCTCGTTCGGGTAGTTCTCCGGCGCCTTGTAGAGCGTGGCGTTCAGCGTGACGATGATCGTCGGGATCACGAGCGCCATGCCACCGGCCAGCATGTAGAGCGGCACCTCGGCCGGCGGCGCAGCCTGCTCGATGAAGTAGCCGCCGATCCCGCCGCCCACCGCGGCGAGCGGGGGGAACACGAGGTACGGCCAGCCCTTGCTCACGCCGAACGCGCCCATCCCGATCGCGACGATCTCGCCGCCGAGCAAGGCGCCGCCCACGATCCCCTTCCCCGTGCCGACGACCGGCTCGGCCGCGGCTTCGCTTGGCTGCCCCGTGAGCGCCGCGATCCCGAGCGCCGTCGCAGAGGCCCACGCTCCGATCCTGGTCCGACCGTGGGGCAGACGCCCCACACCATTTCGTGCCGTTCGACCCAAAGCCATGCTCTCCCGCGCCCGTCCGCCGGAGGGCCGGGCAGCTAGCTCATCCGGTGCGCGAGCCTAGCATGGTATTCGAAACGCTCGTGCCCCCTCGTTAGTTGAGCAGCTTTCGCGACAGCTGGCGCACGGCCTCCCGCGCCGCCCGCTGCATGGCCCGCTCGACCTGCTTCGACGTCGCGTCGCCTCGCACGACGATGGCGCAAGAATCGCCCTCCATCTCGAACTTCGCGGCAGGCTCTGCCGAGGAGGCCTCCCCAGCCGCGCGGATCGGGATCTCGACCTTGAGCGAGCCCACCTGGAGCTCGACGTATCCCATCAGAGCTTTGTCCATGAGCGACTGCATGGTCGGAACGTGCGTCCATGTCCCCCGCTTGGCAAGGTCGCGTCCGCGCCGCGGAGCAGGCTCCGTTCCAGCGCGCCGGCTCGTACGGCCAAAGGGCCCTCGACCTGCGCATGCTCGATCCGACGCGCGATCCTTCGCCGACCCTGCTTCCCCGTCCTTGTTTCTCCGCGTTCCTCCGTCCGTCCTCGCCGCGACGTGCGGCCAGGACCGCGGAAACTTGACGAGCCTCGCGAAGCCATCCAAGGTCGCGCGCTGATGCAAGCCCTCACGTTCACAGGCACGTTCACAGCGCTCGTCACGCCGTTCACGGCCGATGGCGACGCCGTTGATCTCGCGGCGCTCGACGCGCTCGTCGAGGCGCAGATCGCGGGTGGCGTCTCGGGCCTCGTGCCTTGCGGCACCACGGGGGAGTCGCCGACGCTCTCGGACGAAGAGCAGGTCCTCGTGATCAAGCGCGTCGTCGAGGTCGCGAAGGGACGCGTGCCCGTCGTGGCCGGAACGGGAACGTTCTCCACGAAGAAGACGATCAGCGCGTCGAAGGCGGCGCTCGCCGCGGGCGCCGACGCCGTGATGGTCGTGATGCCGTACTACAACAAGCCCTCGCAGGACGGCATGCGCGAGCACGTCCTCTCGATCGCGCGGGCGGTCCCCTGCCCCGTCGTGCTCTACAACATCCCGGGCCGCTGCGTCGTGGATCTCTCGGCGGAGACGACGGCGCAGATCTGCGAGCGCGCGCCGAACGTGGTCGCGCTGAAGGACGCGACGGGCAACGTGCTCCGCTGCCAGGAGCTCAAGCGCAAGCTCGGCGACCGGCTCACGGTGCTCTCGGGCGACGACGCGCTCACGCTGGCGTTCGGCGCCGTGGGCGCGAGCGGGGTCATCAGCGTCAGCTCGAACGTGAGGCCGCGCGAGGTCAGCGAGGTGACGCGCGCGCTCCTCGCGAACGATTTTGCGCGGGCGCAGGCCTGCCATTTCGCGCTCCTCGATCTGCACAACGCGATGTTCGTCGAACCAAACCCGGCGCCCGCGAAGGCGGCGCTCGCGGCGATGGGGCGCATGACGCCCGCGGTGCGGCAGCCGCTCCTTCCGGCGAGCGACGCGACCCAGCGCAAGGTGGCCGACGCGCTTGCTTCTCTCGATGCGTTTTTCCCGAAAGCGGGGGCTTCCGCGTCGTGAAGCTCGCGATCGCGGGCGCCACGGGGCGCATGGGGCAAAGCATCGTGCGCCTCGCGGCCCAGGAGGGATTCTCGATTGTCGGGGCCATTGCGTCGCCGCAATCACGCCACCTCGGCCGCGACGTCGGTGAGGTGGCCGGCGCGGGCACCCTCGGCGTGGCGATCGGCGACGACGTTTCGTCGGGGCTCCTCGGCGCGGACGTCGTGATCGACTTTTCGCGCCCCGAGGCGCTCTCCCGCGTGCTCACGGTGGCGCGGCGGCAGAATGTCGCCGTCGTGAGCGGAACGACGCGGCTCGACGCGGACACCGAAAAGAAGCTCGACGAGGCGGCGCGGTCGGTCCCGGTGCTCTGGGCCCCGAACACGAGCATGGGCGTGCAGGTGCTCGCCGAGATCGTGGCGGAAGCGGTGCGCCGGCTCGGCCCTGGATTCGACGTGGAGATTGTCGAGACGCACCACAAGGCGAAGGTGGATTCGCCGAGCGGGACGGCGACGCGGCTCGCGGACGCGGTGCGCGACGCCCGAAAAGGATTGCGGACCGTGACCGGGCGCGAGGGCAACGTGGGGCCGCGCGCGGAGGATGAAATCGGCGTCTTCGCGGTGCGCGGCGGCGACGTGATCGGCGATCACACGGTGCACATCCTCGGCCCGGGCGAGCGGCTCGAGCTCACGCACCGGGCGACGAACCGGGACCTGTTTGCCCGGGGGGCCTTGCGCGCGGCGCGGTATCTCTTCGGAAAACCGGCGGGGCGGTATTCGATGGCGGACGTGCTCGGCTGATCATTCCCTCGCGGAGGCGGCGCCCGGCGCGCGGAGCATCCGCATCACGAACACCGTCAGGTCATCGAGCTGGGTCGCGCGGGACAGGCCCTCCGGCGGCGCGAGCAGCATCGCGAGATACGCGCCGCGCAGCATGTTCGCCAGGAGGAAGAAGGCCGAAGGCAGATCGTCGAGCGCGATCTCCTCGCGCCGATGGCTCCCGCCCGTGGCGGCAATGGCGACGAGCCGCGCCGGAAACTCCTTCGCGATCGGCAGACGGCCCAGGAACGGCACGCCCGTCAGCAGCACGGCCACGAGGGCCCGGCGTGATTCGAGCTCCGCGAACATCGCCTCGAGCCAGATCCGCATCGCCACTTCGAGCGGAAGATCATGCAGGCCGGCCATGCTCGCCTCCAGCGCCGCGAGCACCCGGCGCGCTTCGCGTTCGACGAGGACGGCGACCAGCGTCTCGCGGTCGGGGAAATACTCGTAGAGCGTCCCGATGCTCGCGCCGGCGCGCGCCGCGACCCCGTTCGTCGTCAGCTCCTCGTAGCCGCGGTCTTCGAGAATCCGAGCGGTCGCGTCGAGCAGCGCATCGAAGGTGGCCCGCGACCGCCCCTGCCGGGGCCACTTTCGCGGCCTTGGATCAAAGACTTTTTGGGACATGTCGAGCGCGCCGCGGATGCGTGGCGAGAAATCCGAGCGGATCCGAATGATCGCTCGGATCATGATCCCGAGCAACCACGAGCTCGAGGAGACTCTGCATGAAGACCGCCCTCGCGGGCGCCCGCGCCGTCCCGACCCGATTTCAGGACCCTCGCGTGAAAGAAAGCATGCGCTTCGCGCTCTTCCGCAGGGCGTTCCG
Organism: Polyangium sp. 6x1; assembly: GCF_029946515.1. Classification (GTDB taxonomy): domain Bacteria; phylum Myxococcota_A; class Polyangia; order Polyangiales; family Polyangiaceae; genus Polyangium. The sequence goes on along the minus strand of NZ_JARZHH010000002.1, from coordinate 505,148 downwards.
GCTCCCGCCGCCGAGCGAGGAGCACATCGCGCGCTTCCGAGACCCCCTGCTCGACGGCGATCCGCTTGCGGACGACGTGGTTCGGCTCTTCGCAGAGCTCCCGCGCGGCGAGGGTCATCAGCTGCTCGCGCGCGCCATCGATCATGGCATCGACAGCATTCCCGAGGCGCCCGCGCCGCTCGTCGCCCTCTTCGCCGAGCTCGACGCTCGGCCGGATTGGGTCGACGACGCCAAGCTCGAGCTCGCGGCGCGCACGGCGGATCGCGTGGGGATGAGCGGGGAGCGGGTGCTGAGCTGTGTTTGCCTGACCGGCGGCTATCGCTCGTCGGCCGCGAACAAGCCGATTGCGCTCACGGGCGCCCTGGAGTCGATGGCGTACCGTCGGCTCGCCGAGACCTCGAAATTCGTCTTCGACCTCTACGACGCGCGGACGCTGGCGCGCGACTCGGCCGGGTTTCGCGGCGCGGTCATGGTCCGCCTCATGCACGCCATGGTCCGCGTGCGGCTCGCGGACGATCCGCGCTGGCGCATGGAGGATTGGGGCCTGCCGGTGAACCAGGCCGACCTACTCGCCACGAACCTCCTCTTCTCGACGGTCTTCGTCATTGGCCTCCGCGCATTGGGGCACATCGTCACGCGACGCGAGGCCGACGCGCTCGTGCACTTCTGGCGTTACGTCGGGTATCTGATGGGAATCCGCCTCGACATCCTCCCGCACGATTTCGAGGAGGCGTGCAGGCTCGTGTATCTGTCGGGCGCCACGCAACCGCCGGGGGACGAGGACAGCCGAAAGCTCGCCGCGGCTCTGCTCGCCGTGCCGGTGACGCCGGATCTGCCGCGCCCGCTCGTCTACATCGACGCGCAATGGCGCGCGGGATTCTCGCGCCTCGTCCTCGGCAACGCGTGGGGGGACGAGCTCGGATTGCCGAACAACCCGTGGAAATGGCTGGTCCTCGGGAGCGCGGCCTGGAACCTCGCGACCGAGGCCCTGAGGCTCGTCCCTGGAGGCGAAGCGCTCCTCGTGCGCATCCGCCGAGCGCGGGTCCGGCGCAACGTCGAACGCGCGCTCGAAGGCAAGCCCCCCGCATACCGACCTTACCCGCCTCGAAGCGAGGCGTAGGCGGCCGACGCCTGGTTTGGCGCGACATCATCGGACATTGTTCGTCCCTCACGAGAGGAAGACGCCTTGACGCCGAGGGGGAATTTCCTATTCTCCCGGCGCGCTGAAGGAGCCGCCCCTCGCCTGCGTTCGTTCTTCGAGAATGGGCGCCGAAGCTCGCGTTCGGCGAGCAGCGCGAGGGAGCAAAGACGCGCAAGGAGTCTCTCATGAACGGTGTTCGAATGGTCGCCGCCTGCCTCACGACCTTTTTCCTCGCTGGCTGCGGAGCCGACGGCGCGCACGAGCAAACGCAGGAGGAGGACCTCGCCCAGTTCGAGTCCATGCGCGAAGAGCTCGAAGGAAAACGCACGGTCTTCATCGAGACGCCGGCACAGGACTTCCTCGCCACGGGGAGCACGCTCTACTGGGTCGAGGTCGGGAGCGGAAACCCGCTCCTCCGCAGCTTCGACGACAGCAAGAAGCAGCGCACCGATTACACCTTCAAGGTCTACCTCACGGGCGTCTCGAACCCGAATCCGGTGGACAACATCAATTTCGCCGCGTCGAGCACCATGGTCGCATCGATGAACCAGCTCGACGGCGCGAACACCTACGCCGCCGGTTCGCCCGAGACGCCGCGCGACAAGTTCGTCCTGCCCGCCCCGCCCTTCGGCCAGAAATGGTGGGCCTATTCGGTGACGGGCGACGATCTCTACGTCACGGTGATCGACGCCGCCGGCAAGTTCGTGCTTCAAAAGTGGGCGCCCGGTCAGGCGAGCCCGACGGACGTGGCCGTGCTCGACGACCTCATCGCGCCGAACGTGATGGGCGAATTCACCAATTTCTCCGTCGACGGCACGACGCTCATGTTCGCCGAAGGTGGCCGCCTCTGGCTCGCGGAGCTCACCGATGCGAAGGCGAAATGGGTGCAAAACGACGTGCGCGTCGGCGGCGCCGACTTCTATCCCGGCGGGGCCGTCTACTCGCAGGAGCGCGAGTTCTTCCGCTACGACAAGGCCACGGACACCCGCGAGAACATCACGGACAAGATCAAGGCCGCCTACTCGATGAACAAGACGTTCACCGAGGCGCATCACCCGGGCCACGACATGACGTGGTGCAAGTACAAGAACAAGATCGTCTACGAGGGCAACTTCGGGATCTTCGCCTACGACCTCGATAACGAGACCGTGACGCCGCTCTTGCTCGACGCGCGCGACAACAGCGTCGTCTACAAGTACCCGGTGGCGGTCGGCACCGGGACGCTCTTCGTCAAGGGGCTGGAGAGCGAGAGCGGAGCGACCGGCGCGGACGGCCCGATGTTCTCGCTCGCGGCCGCGAATCTGCTCTGAGCGGCCGAGGACGGCGGCTGCGCCTCGTCATGTCTTTGCGACCAGCGTTCGCACAAATGCATCATGACACCCGGGGCCATGGGTGATTTGGTAACGTAAAATGATCGCGCCCGCCGGCTTCGCCCAGGCCCTCGCCGCCGCCTTTCGTCAGGATGATCCGAGCGCCCTCGGCGCGCTCCTCGACGACCTCCCCGCAGACAGCCCGCCGCTCGTGCCGATGGCCGTTTTGGCGAAGGCCCACAGGTCGCTCGATTTGCTCCTTTCACGGGGCTTTTCGGCCAACGAGACCCGCGTCGATCGTTTGGCGGGGCTCCACCTCGTGAACGACGCAAAGATGGTCCGGACGCTCGTGGCCGCGGGCGGCGACGTGAACCTCGCGTCGGCGGGCGGCACGCCGCTCCACCTCGCCGCGGCGAACGCAACGCCGCCCGTCATCAAGGCGCTGCTCGACGCCGGGGCCGACCCGAGCGCCACCCGCGATGACTCCGTCACGTGCGTCACCCCGCTCGAGGTCGCTTGCGAGCTCGGCCGCACGGCAGCCGTGAAGGCGCTGCTCGCCCGGCCGCCCGGGCACGCCACCTGCTTCTTCTTGACGGCCGCATTCGTCACGCGAAAAGGAAAAAAAGAACTCGCCGTTCTCGACCTCCTGCTCGCTGCATTCGGCGCCGACATGGAGCCGCCCGCCGGCTACGATTTTCTGCTGCACATCGCCTCGAAGGCGGGATGCCTCGACGGGGTCGAGCGCTTGATCGAGCGTGGCGCGGCCATCGATCGCCCGGATCGCGAGGGGCGGACGGCCGCCTTCCTCGCGATGGCTGGACTCTTCCCGCGGCCCGAGCACGTCGAGGTCTTCCGACGGCTCGCGGCCGCCGGAGCGAACCTCGACCAGCGCTCGGGCAACGTCACGCCCCGCGACCTCGCCCAGCGGCACGGCGTCGCGCTGCCGTGAGGTGGGCGTGACGCGCATACGTGGCTCAAACCCCATTCTGCGCGCCACGCTTGCTCCCGACCCTCCTCCCCGCGCTCCCCTGCATGCCGCGGCCTGCACGAAGGCCTCGCGGGCGCTTCCTCCGCATGCGGGGAACGACACGAACGCTCCTTGGCGCACGTCCCTGGATGCGGGGACGTGCCCCGAACCCGTCCGAGCACCTTCCCCGCACGCCGCGGCCCGCACGAAGCGCCTTCGGTGTACGTCCCTGCACGCCGCGGAGGCTTTCGAACGCCCTCTGCGCCGTCCTCGACGTGCGGAGCCTTGCACCGAAGAAGCGCGCCAGCGTACTCTGCACGAATGGACAACCCGCGTGAGGACACACCCACCGACCAGTACCGCACGCGCGGTGCCTTTACCCTCTCCGGCGTCCGCGCGGACGCCGAGACCCAAGGGATGGAGGCCGGCTTCGCGGCGGTCCATGTCGAGCTCAAGGCGAAGGCTCGCGAGCAGGAGGACATGGAAGAGAAGGTGCAGGAACACGAGGCCGTGATCTCCGGCTGCGATCGTGTCGTCGACCGGATCGTCCGCTCCTTCGATCTGCGCCTCTTCGACCTCTGCGACAAGAATCGGGACGCCCCGCGTTATCGACGTTATTTCCCCGAAGGCCTGCGCTCCGTGACGGAGGCCGATGCCCGCGAGGTCGAGCCCAAGATGGTTCGCGACATCCTCAAGGCCCTCGACGAGGACAAGGACAAGCCCGGCATGAAGCCGCTGCACGAGGAATACTTCGCCCGACTCCTCGGCGCCGTGGAGGCCGTCGAAGTCGCGGACGCCGCGTGTACGAAGGTGGAGGAGCAGCTCGCTTTCCTGAAGGAAAAGACGATCCCGGACGTGAAGCGCCGCTGGGTCGAGGAGCGGATCAAGCTGCACGCGGACCTGACGAAAAAATTTCCGAATGACGCGGCGCGGGTGGAGTCGTATTTCCGTCGGTTCGCGAAGCCGAGGAAGAAAAAGGGCGCTCCGGTCGAGGGTTGATATCCGTGGCGAGGAGCCGCGGGGAGCGTTTCGGAAGGTGATCGTCATGAAACAACTGGGTTGCTCGGTTTTGGTCCTCTGCCTCGTCGCCTGCGCTCCGGATTGGAATGGCACCTACGTCGGAGAGCTCTCGCAGAGTGGCGATTGCTCCGATGGTTCGTCCGTCCCGGAGACGGAGGAGGACGTGACGCTGACTTTGCGCGACGACGGCGATACCGTGACGTGGGAAGCTGCATGTGGCGCGACCGTCGTCGCCGAGGTGGACGGTGACGTCGCGAGGGTGCGTCAAACGACCTGCCCGGCCGAGACGGTCAACGGCACGACCCGAAGCTCCACGATCAACGACGGTACCCTCACGCTGAACGACACGTCGCTGCGCATGGAGCTCGATCTGACCGTGACGGTCTCGGGCGCCGTGACGGGGACGTGCGAAATCACAGCGCAGGGAAGACTCGCGCGGCTGGAGGAGTAGCCGCCTCGCGCCAGGGACGTACGCCCCACGCACGCGCGCGACGCCCACCCTCCTGGGGCCGCGCCATGCCGATCCGCCCGTCACACTCTCCCTGCCCCAAGCCGCCCGTTTGCGCTACCTTGCGCGCCCCATGTCCCAGACCCGCGACCTCCTGCTCGAAATCGGCTGCGAGGAGCTGCCCGCTTCGTTCGTCGACGCCGCGCTCCGCGCGCTCCCCGATCTCCTGAAGAAACGCCTCTCGGATCTGCGCCTCGCGCACGGCGCGATCCGCGCGCTCGGTACGCCGCGCAGGCTCGCCCTGCTCGTCTCCGGCATCGCCGAGCGCCAGCCCGATCTCGAAGAAGAGGTCACGGGTCCGCCCGTCAAAGCCGCGTTCAAGGACGGCGTGCCCACGAAGGCGGCCGAGGCGTTCGCGTCGAAGATCGGCGGCTCCGTGGCCGATCTCCGCCGCGTCGAGACGCCAAAAGGCGAGTACCTCGTCGGCACGCGGCGCGAAGCCGGCAAGCTCGCCGCCGCGCTCCTGCCCGAGGCCCTCGCGCAGATCGCGACTTCGATCCCCTTCCGCAAATCGATGCGCTGGGGCGCGGGCGATTTCTCGTTCGGAAGGCCGATCCACTGGCTCATCGCGCTCTTCGGCGAGGACGTGCTCGACGTCGAGGTCGCGGGCGCGAAGAGCGGCCGCGTCACCTACGGCCACCGCTTCCTCGCGCCCGGCGCGATCACGATCCGCTCCGCGGCGATGTACGTGGGCGCGCTCCGCGACGCGCACGTCCTCGTCGACCCCGAGGAGCGCGCGCGTGTGATGCGCGAGCGGCTCCTCCAGGCGGCCGCGTCCGCGGGCGGCACGCTCATCGAGGACGACTTCCTCATCGAGGAGAACCTCTCGCTCGTCGAGGAGCCGCACGTGATCGTGGGCGGCTTCGGCGACGAGTTCCTCGAGCTGCCCGAGCGCGTGATCCTCGCCGTCGCCAAAGGCCACCAGCGCTACTTCGGCATGCGCGGGCAAGGCGGCAAGCTCCTGCCGAAATACCTCTCGGTCGTGAACACCGCCGAGAACCCCGCGAACATCCGGCGCGGCAACGACAACGTCATGCGCGCGCGGCTCTCGGACGGGCGCTTCTTCTATCGCGAGGACGTCAAGGTCCCCCTCACCGAGCGGCGCACGAAGCTCGCCGGCATCGTCTTCCAGAAGCGGCTCGGCACGATGCTCGGCAAGGCCGAGCGCGTCGAGCGGCTCGCGCGCGAGCTCGGCCTCCTGCTCCAGCTCCCCGAGCCCACGATCATGGCCGCGGCGAGCGGCGCGCACATCGCGAAGTGTGACCTCGTCTCGCTCATGGTCGGCGAGTTCCCCGAGCTCGAAGGCGAGATGGGGCGCTCGTACGCGCTCGCGCAAGGCACGAGCCCCGAGGTCGCCGACGTGATCCGCGAGCATTACCAGCCGAAGGGCGCGCAGGACGCGACGCCGCCGTCGGACGCGGGCGCGCTCGTGTCGATCGCCGATCGGCTCGACACCATCGTCGGCTGCTTCGCCATCGGCCTCACGCCGACGGGCGCGGCCGATCCGTACGGCCTCAGGCGCGCGTGCCTCGGCATCCTGCGCACCGTGCTCGATCGTGGGTTCGACCTGCGCCTCTCGGACGCGTTCCGCGCGGCGTACGACGGCTACGGCGGCGTCTCGCTCGACCTCGGGCCGGGCGAGCTCGGGGACAAACTCGGCGACTTCTTCACCGAGCGCCTGCGCGGCCTGCTCGAAGCGAAGCTGCCGAGCGACGCGGTCGCGGCCGCGCTGCCCGTCGCCTCCGATCGTCCGCTCGACGCGCGGGCGCGGGCGACGGCGCTCGCGGGCCTCGACGCGGACACGCGCGCCCGCGTGGGCGAGGTCTTCAAGCGCGCCACGAACATCGCGAGCGGCGCGCCGGCCGGCGAGCCGACCCCGCCGCGGGCCGAGGATCACGCGAGCGAAAAGGCAGTCCACGACAGCTACCTCGCGCTCGCGGCCAGGCTCGTCGATCTGCGCCGCGCGGGCGACTATGCGGGCGCGCTGCGCGAGGTCGCGAGCTTCGCGCCGCTGCTCCACCGCTACTTCCTCGACGTGTACGTCATGACGGACGACATCCCCGTCCGCGAGAATCGCCTGCGCCTCATGCGGGCCATCAGCGAGACGTGCGCGACCCTCGCGCGGCTGGAGCTGCTCGGCGAGCGGAAAGAAGCCTGACGGAAGCCCGTCCTTTCCTCTGCTAAGGTCCCGGGGAGGCGACACCTCATCGCATGAACCCCGACCTCGTCCGACTCGGATTCACCCCCCATTTCGCCAGCCATTTCGCCGCGCACGCGGCCGAGCCTGCGGCCACGCGTCTGCCTGCCCGCGTCGTCACCGAGCACCGGGGCGCCTATCGCGTGCACGACGGGACGAGCGAGCGCTGGGCCGTCATCGCGGGCCGACTCCGCCACGAAGCCGAGAGCCCGCTCGACCTGCCTGCCGTCGGCGACTGGGTCGTCCTCGACGACACGCCAGACACCGAAGGACGCGCGGTCATCCAGGCGATCCTCCCGCGCCGCACCACCTTCGTTCGCCGCGCGGCGGGCCTCGACAAGAAGCCGCAGGTCGTCGCGGCGAACGTCGATTGGGCCTTCCTCGTGAGCTCGCTCAACCGCGACTTCAGCCCACGCAGGCTCGAACGTTACCTCGCGCTCGCCCGCGAGAGCGGCGCCGAGCCCGTCATCCTCCTCAGCAAAGCCGACCTCGCCGATCCCGGTCCTGCGATCGAGGCAGTCGCGACGATTGCGCGCGGCGTGCCCATTCATGCGTCGAGCTCCCAGACGGGCGAGGGCATCGACATCGTGCGCGGCTACCTGCGCGACAACACGACCGGCGTCCTGCTCGGCTCCTCCGGGGTCGGCAAATCCACGCTGATCAATCGCCTGCTCGGCGAGGACCGCCTCGCCACCTCGCCGGTCCGCGACGACGACGACAAGGGCCGCCACACCACGGTGCGGCGCGAGCTCGTGGTGCTCCCGATGGGCGGCATCGTGATCGACACGCCGGGCATGCGCGAGATCGGCCTTTGGGACACGGCGACGGGGCTCGACGAGACCTTCGACGACGTCGCGGAGCTCGCGGCGAGCTGTCGCTTCTCCGATTGCCGCCACGAAAAAGAGCCTGGATGCGCCGTGCAGAAGGCCGTCGCCGAGGGCGCGCTCTCGGCCGAACGGCTCACGAGCTACAAGAATCTTCAAAAAGAGGGCGATCGGATCGAAATCGCCAGCGACCCGCGGGCGCGCTCGGAGGAGATTCGCAAGAATCGCGTCCAGGCGCGCGCATTGCGAGCGCACCTCCAGAAAAAGCGCGGCTGAGCTTCATTCGCTGCCCCTTGCGCTCGCCCCGCGATCGGGGCGACCATACCGGCCATGCACGTTGCCTTCGTGGTGCACATGGTGAAGGGCGCAGGCGCCGACACGCTCCTCTCGGACGAGACCAAGCGCGAGACGCAGGCCGTCGTGATGTCGCTCGAGGACGCCGGCAAGATGGGCTTCTCCACGTCCGGGATCACGACGAAGCCCGGCCAGGAGGTGAACATCGTCATCGTCGCCAAACGCGACGCGCCCTGGGTCCGCCGTCAGGTCGAGGCCCACGAGCAGGTCGCGGGCTTCCACGAGGTCGACGTCAACCTCACCTGAAGCGCGTCACGCGAGGAACGACGAGACGAGCTCGGTGACGCGCGCCGCGCCCTCGATGTGCGGCGTGTGCCCGAGCCCCGGCAACATCACGAGCCGCGCGTGGGGCATCGCGGCCGCGGCGCCGATCGCGATCGGCGCGGGCAGCACCGCATCACGCTCGCCCCAGACGAGAAGCGTCTCGGCGTCGATTCGTTTGAGGTCCGACGAACGATCGTACGCGGGACCGACGAGCGGCAAGAGCGCGTCGAACGCACGCACCGGCGGCGCCTTGCCGCCGAGCACCGAGAAGAGCTCGACTTCGAGGCGCGCGAGGCGCTCGCTCCACGCGTCTCCTTGCGCCGCGCGCGGTGACTTCAGGGCGCCGAGCGTCCGCGCGATCCGCTCCGGCCCCAGCCGAAACAGCGCGCGCGCCCCGAAGCTCACCCAGGGACCGAGCCCCATCGAGGCGACGAGCGCGAGCTTCGGCGGCCGCACGTGACCCCCGAGCGCGAGCTCCAGCGCGACGAGCCCGCCGAGCGAATGCCCGACGATCGAAGCCTCCGCGAGGCCGAGCTCGCGCACGAGCGCGGCAACGGGCTCGACGAAAAAACGTACGGCCGCGTCGCGATCGTCCCCGCGGAACGGCGGTGACGACGAGTGACCGAACCCGGGCAGATCCACGGCGATCACGCGATGCGAGCGCGCGACCTCCGCGAGCACCGGCGCCCAGATCGTCCCCGCGTACCCGCGGCCGTGCAGGAAGAGCACCGGCGCGCCCTGCCCGCCTTCCAGCGTCCGCAGCGTCACCGGCGGCAGCGCCCTTCGCTTGACCTCAAACGAATCGCCGAGCGCCGCGAGGATCGCCGATTCGACCGGGCCCGGCCGCGACACCACCGCGTGGATGTCCATCACCGCTCGCTCTTCCGGGCGAGCACGCGCGTGTAGAGCTCGCGCCGCGGCCGGCCCGACACGAGCGCGAGCTCGTCGGCGATGTCCTTCGGCCGCCGCCCGCGCGCGAGGTGCTCGTCGATGAGCCGATCGAGCTCCTCCTCTCCGACGAGCGGGCCCTTCGGCGCTTCGCCCGGCCCGATCACGATCGTCACCTCGCCGAGCGTCTCGCGCTCGGCCGCGATGCGCGCGAGCTCGGGCAAGGGGCCGCGCAGGATCTCCTCGTGCACCTTCGTCAGCTCGCGCGCGACTGCGCCCGACCGGTTCGGCAGCGTCGTCGCGAGATCGGCGAGCGTCTCGGCCGTGCGCTCCGGCGACTCGAACAGCACCACCGACTCGGGCGTCGCGCGCACGAGCTCGAGCGCGTCGCGCCGCTCGGGCCCTTTGCGCGGCAGAAAGCCGAGGAACCGGAACGCGCCCGTGCACAGGCCCGAGGCCGAGAGCGCGGCCATCACCGCGCTCGGCCCCGGGATCGGCACGACCCGCGCGCCGGCCTCGGCCGCCGCGCGCACGAGGTCCGTGCCTGGATCACTCACGACGGGCGTGCCCGCGTCGGTCACGAGCGCGACGTCTTCCCCCGCGAGCAGCCGATCGACCACGCGCGCGACGTCGTGCGCGGAGGCGTGCGCGTCGAGCCTGTCGATCGGCTTTCCCGTGATCCCGAGGTGCGTGAGCAGCCCGCGCGTCCTGCGCGTATCCTCGGCGGCGACGCGGGCCGCGCTCCGGAGCGTCTCCGCTGCGCGTGGCGACAGATCACCGAGGTGGCCGATCGGCGTCGCCACCACGTAGAGCACCCCTCGCTCGGGCGCGCGGTTCACGGCCTAGCTCGCGCCGCCGACGGCGTCGCCGAGCTCTTCGCGCAGGTACTCGCGCAGCTTCGAGGTCAGCCGCGCTTCGAGCTGCCGCACGCGCTCGCGCGAGATGCCGAACTCGTCGCCGAGCTCCTGGAGCGTGAGCGGATCCTCGGCGGCCATGCGTTTGTCGAAGATGATGACGTCCTTGCCCTTCAGCGTCTCGCGGAACTTCGCGAGACGCTCGCGCACCATCTCGTCCATCTCCTGCGACTCGAACGCCGCGTCCGGGCCGGTCGTGTACGAGGGCATGAGATCGATCCGCGACACGGAACGACCTTCGCTGTCGCCGACGGGCGCGTCGAGCGACGCCTCGCCGCTCGAGAGGCGCCGATCCATGTCGACGACCTCGCTCTCGTCGACGGACAGGCGCCGCGCGATCTCGCCTGCGGTCGGCTCGATGCCCATCGCCGAGAGCCGCGCCTTCTCCTTGTTCAGGTTGAAGAAGAGCTTGCGCTGGGCCTGCGTCGTCCCGAGCTTCACGAGCCGCCAGTTGTTCAGGATGAACCGGAGGATGTACGCGCGGATCCACCACGCCGCGTACGAGGAGAGCTTCACGCCGCGATACGGATCGTAGCGCTTCACGGCCTGCATCAGGCCGATGTTGCCCTCCTGGATGAGGTCCATGATGTTCTTGTAGGCGCGGCGATACTCGTACGCGAGCTTCACGACGAGCCGGAGGTTCGCCGTCACGAGGCGCGCGGCCGTCTTCACGTCCTGCGTCTCGGCGTAGTGCCGCGTGAGCTTCTGCTCCTCCTCGGGCGTCAGCAGCGGATGGCGCTGCACCTCGCGCAGGTAGGCCTGCAGCGGATCGGTGCGCGAGAGCGCGGCGTCGCTGTTCTTCTGCGAACCCTTGCGCTCCGCGAGCGGCAACTTGTCGAACGAACCCGCGTCCGCGTCTTCGTCGACGACCTCGAAGTCGGCCTCGACGACCTCGGCGTCCGTGCCCTCGGCCTCGGCCGCGTGATCCTCGTCTTCCCCCGCGCCATCGGCGGCCTCGGCCGGCTCGACGCTCGTCGCGGGCCGATCGGCTTTCGCGGCGGCGGATGCGTCGCCCCGCTTGCCTCGCTTGGTCGCCCCGCCCGCCGAGGCGTTCGTCGTCTTTTTACCCGGCTCGGTCTTCTTGGTGGCCACCCGGTACCTCTTGCAGGCATTTTCTTAGTACACGTGGGCGGCTGCGCGCCACCTGTGGTTCGCGGCCCCGCAGGAACGTGCTAGAGCCCCCCTTGCGTGAGCACTTCCGCGCCGCCTCCGCCCCCGTCCGCGCAGAAGCGCACGCTTCGGCCCTGGTACCTCGTCGCGGCGATGATCCTCGCATGGCTCATCGGCGTGCAGGGCCTCTCCGACGCGTTCGCGACGCTCGTGTATCTGCGCGACGGCAACCTGCCCGATGTCGCGAGCTTGACGTCGTCCCTGAAGGACGCCGCCGAGCCGATCGAGACGCTCATGACCCTGCAGGAGGCCGCGCGTCTGCGCACGCTCGGCGAGGCGAGTCACCTCGCCTTCCCGCTCTACGCCGGTCGTTTCCTGCTCTCCGTGTTGCTCGTCATCGCGAGCGGCATGGCCATGAGCGGCAGGCCCGGGGCGCGCTCGCTCGCCATCCAGGCGCTGCTCGCGAACGCGGCGCTCGCGACCGCGACGTTCTGGCTGCTCCGTGACGCGCGGTACGCCTGGGTCGACTCGATCGCGCGCGTCGCCGACGTCCTGCCGACGCTGCCCGAGACCGCGCCCGCAGATCAGCGCGACGCGTGGCCGCTCCTGCTCGACCGCCGCCTCTGGCTCTGGCTGCCGCGGGCGCGGCTGATCCTGTTCGACGTGGGGGCGCTCGTGCTCGCGACGATCACGCTCACGAGCCCGCGCACGAAGGCGTTTTTCGAAGCGGTCGCGGCCGCCCAAGAGCAGACCGAGGACTCGTGACGCAGCCGCCCGGGCGTGTCCACGTCCTTCCGGACGACCTCGCCAACCAGATCGCAGCCGGCGAGGTCGTCGAGCGCCCCGCGAGCGTCGTGAAGGAGCTCGTCGAGAACGCGCTCGACGCCCGCGCGCGCAGGATCCGCGTCGACATCGAGGGCGGCGGCGTCACGCTCGTGCGCGTCACCGACGACGGCAGCGGCATGGATCGCAAGGACGCGACGCTCGCCGTCCTCCGCCACGCCACGAGCAAGATCGGATCGATCGACGACCTGCGCCGCATCCAGAGCTTCGGCTTTCGCGGCGAGGCCTTGCCCTCGATCGCCAGCGTCAGCCGCTTCTCGCTGCGCACGCGCACGCACGAGGACGACGAGGGCACGCTCGTCCGCATCGAGGGCGGCAGCCCCGCCGACGTCGGCCCGTGCGGCGTCGCGACGGGCACGAGCATCGAGGTGCGCGACCTCTTCTTCAACGTCCCGGCGCGGCGCAAGTTCCTGCGCGCCGTCAGCACGGAGAGCGCGCACGTCACGGAGGTCGTCGAGGCCGCGGCGCTCTGCCGGCCCGACGTCACGCTCGTGCTCGCGCGGGACGGTCGTGTCGCGCGCGAGTGGCTGCGCACGCAGAGCCGCGAGGAGCGCGCGCGCGACGTCTTCGACGACGAGCCGCTCGCGGCGTGCCGGGGCGAGCGAGGCCCGCTCGCGGTGGAGGCCTTCCTCTCGCGGCCCGAGCGAGCGCGCGCGGGCGCGACGCGGCTTTTGTTTTTCGTGAACGGCCGCCCCGTGAAGGACCGCACGCTCGCGCGCATGGTCGCCAATGCGTACGGCAGCGTGCTCGAACCGGGCCGTTATCCGGTCGGCGTCGTTCACGTCGACCTGCCGCCCGAGCTCGTCGACGTGAACGTGCACCCGCAGAAGGCCGAGGTTCGCTTCGCCGACGGCCGCGCGATCCAGGACGCGCTCTACAAGATCATCGCGGCGCCGCTCGCCCGCGCGTTTGGTTTGCCCGCGCCCGGCGCCTCGCCGTGGGCGCATTACCACAAGAATCGCGCCGACGAGCCGCGCCTCCCGGCCGAGCCCGCCGCGCCCCCGCCGCCGCCGACGGCGTTCTTGCCCGGACTCTTCGGCAAGGGCCCCGCCGTCGCCCCCGCCGATTCGTCCGGCCCCGCGCCCTTTGGCCAGCGAAAGCAAAAGCCGATCGACGAGGTTACGCCACCCCTCACGACCTGGAGTGGCTCGGGCGAGCTGCCTCCGCCGGAACATGGGAATGGTCATTCTGGACAAACCATTCCTTCCGCGCCGGAGCCGGAGCCCGACCCGTGGGGGCTCGCCGCGGATGCGCCTCTGCCGGTTCCGACGCCTGCGCCGCCGCCGACCGCCGCTCCCCCGCGCCCGATGCCGTATCCGACGGCCGACGAGCGCGCGCAGACGGCCGATCGACCGGGCGCGTTCGGCTCGCTCTCGTTCGTCGCGCAGGTCCGGCGCACGTTCCTCGTCTGCGAGGGCCAGGACGGCCTCTTCGTCCTCGACCAGCACGCGGCGGCCGAACGCGTCACCTTCGAGCGCCTGCGCCGCTCCTACGAGACCCGCGCCGTGGCCTCGCAGCGGCTCTTGATCCCCGAAATGGTCACGGTCACGGCCGAGGAAGCCGCGATCATCGAGGAAGCGCAGGACGCGATCGGCCGCACGGGCCTCGAAGTCTCCCTGCGCGGCGTGCGCGACGCGGCCATCACGGCCGTCCCGCAGATCCTCTCCGCGCGCGCGACGCCCGCCGTCCTTTTGCGCGACCTCCTCTCGGAGCTCTCGCGTGTCGGCGAGCGCGCGTTCTCGGGCGCGATCGACCTCGCCCTCGCCACGATGGCCTGCCACGGCTCGATCCGGGCGGGCGACGCCGTCTCCAAGGAAGAAGCCGAGGCGCTCTTCCGCGCGCTCGACGAGGTCGATTTCGCCGGCCATTGCCCGCACGGCCGCCCCGTCGTCATGCGCATCCGATGGGCGGAGCTCGAACAGAAGGTCGGGCGGCGGTGAACACCCGGACGAAGATCCAAGCGCTTTCGCGCATTTAGCGCCCGCTCGTTTTTTTTCTGTTGTCCCCGGCCGCCCTCCGTCGCCCATGGAGGGGAGGGCAACCGATGACACACGTGATCGCTGCGGGTCGGGTCAGCGGGTGGGGGGCGGCCGTCGAGGCGCCTCGGAAGCTCGGCCCGGACGAACGCGCCCAGGAGGCGCTCTCGTGCGGGGATCGCCGCGGCGCGCTCGTCCTCCTCATGCAGGAGTACGGCGCCGCCATCCACCGTTATTGCCACAAGGTGCTCCGCAGCCGCCCCCTCGCGGATGACGTGCACCAGCTCGTCTTCATCCAGGCCTTCGAGGACCTCGACTCGTTCTCGGGCTCGAACGGGTTCCGCCCGTGGCTTTATGCCATCGCGAACCACCGGTGCCTCGACGCGTTGAAGGCGAACCGCAGGTGGTTCTCTCGTTTCGTCTTCGGCGAGGAGCCGCCGGAGGAAATGGACGCGGCGCCGTCGGCCGAGACGCAGGTGGCCGCGCGCGACCTGCCCGAGGCGCTCGAAGCTTGCCTCGGCAAGCTGAAGCCGCACGTGCGCATCGCGGTCGTGCTCCGCCATCAGGAGGGTTTTTCGTACGAGGAGATGTCCCGCATCTGCCACGAGAGGCCCGCCACGCTCCAGGCGCGCGTCGCCCGCGCCATGCCCTTGCTCCGTCAATGCCTCGAAAACAAAGGGGTCGATCCGCGATGAATGCCATGGCTTCCTGCGACCGCTTCGAGCGTGATGGAATCCTCCAGATCGAGCGGGGACAGACCCTCGATCCGCATTTCGACGATTGCGCCTCCTGCACGACCGCGCGGCGCAAATACGAGCGCATCCTCGCGGCGCTGCCGCATGCCGAGCCCGAGGTGCAGCCCCCGATCGGCTGGCAGGCGCGCGTGCTCCGCGCGAGCGACGCGAGCAAGGCCCCTGCGCGGCCCAAAGCGCCCGCGTCGCGCCCCCTCGCGCCGGAGATCGCCTTTTCCTTTGGCGTCGCGGCGCTCGTCATCGCGGGCAGCCTCGGCGTGGGCAACCGCGACGTGACCGTGGAGGTCACGGGCGAGCCCGTCGTCGAGGCCAAGGTCATGGTCCTCGAAGCCGAACCGGACCCGCTTTTCGCGACGCCCGAGCCCCGCGCGCTCGCCGTGCCGACGGGGGACGGAAACGAGAATGCGGAGCGCCCGCCGGCGCCGAGGCCCGTGGCGCCCGCGCCTCCGAAGGCGACGCCGCCGCAAGACGAGCCTGTCCCTCCGCCGGCGCCCGAGGTGCGCGCCGAGCCCGATACGCGCAGCGAGGCGAAAGCGCCCGCGCCGGAGACCAAGGCGAACGTCGAGGAGCCGCAGAAGCCGAGCCGCACGCCTACGTACGTCCCGAAGATCGTTCGTCCTGCCAAGCTCTACGGTTTCCATTTGAAATACCCGCGAATGGCCATGCGGGCGGGTGTCCAGGGCGAGGTCAGCGTGCAGTGCACGATCCGCGCGGACGGGAGGAACACGAACTGCAGGATCCTGCGGGGCCTGCCTTTCCTGGACGAGGCGATCCTCCAGGCGTTGAGCGCGAGCCGGTCCGATCCGATCACGGTCGACGGCAGGCCCGTCGACAACAGCGATCACATCTGGCTCATCTCGATCGTCATCCGAGACCCGCCCGATCCAGGGACCAACGCCCGCGGCATGCCCATCGTGCGCTTCAAGACCGGTATTTGACGCCCCACGCGCGCTCGATGCGCGATACGATGGGCGCCATGTCCCGGCGCCTCCTCCTCGCCCTCGCCACGATTCCCCTCGCCGCCTGCGCAGGCGGCTCGGCCGAGCCCATGAAGACGCCGGAGGCCGGCGCGGGCAAGGACAGCACGGAAGGCGCGCCGGCCGCTGCCAAGGTCGCCGCGAATAGCCCGCTGGCGGGCAAGGACGAGCGGTTCGGCACGGTCCGCGCGTTCGCGGGCGACGATCCTGGAAAGACCGTGACCATTCCGGGAAAACGCGCCTGGACCGTGGGCGCCGGCGAATCGTGGACGATCGGCCTCTACGAATTCGTGCGCGCCGACGGCACGAGGAACGTCTTCAAGGGCCCCGCGGGCGAGCCTGATTTCGCGATTCCCGGGGCCTATACCCTCCCCGCCGCGCCGGCGCGCGGCCTCGCGAAAGGCGCCCTCGTGATCGTGCCCGTAGAGGAGTCGACCACGTGTGGTCGTGTCCTCGGCGCCTCCGACAGCGAGATCAAGGTCGCGCTCCTCGTCGACACGAAGAGGACCGAAAAAGCATTGCAGCCCGACCAGGTGTTGCCCCTCGACGGCAAGCTCGGCTTCGCCGCGCCCGTCGCCTACAAGCAGCAGCCCGATGCCAGGAGCTTCACGCTCGGCACGCTCGTCTACACCGACGGCACGACGGCCTGGCTCCAGGGCGCGACACGGGTGCCCGCTGCGCAGGTCAAACCGCTCGACGTCGCGCGCCCGTACAAGGCCGGCGACAAGGTCTTCGCGGTCCCCGCGGAGTCGGACGTCTTCGTGCCCGCCACGGTGACGAAGATCCTCGACGACGGCCTGCAATACGAGGTCAAGACGCAGGACGGCGCGACGAAGCTCGCCGACGTCTGCGCCGTGACCCCGTCGCTTTGACGCCGCGCTAGCGCCGGTTTGGCACAACAAACCCTTGCGCGTCGACCGAGACGGCGCGCGCCTTCAAGAGGTGCCCCACGGCCCGCTTGAAGGCCTTCTTGCTGAGCTGGAACATCGACCGGATCTGATCCGGGCTCGACCGGTCGCCGACGCGCGGCGCGCCCGGCCGCACGATCACCGCGAGTACGCGCGCCGCGTCGTTCTCGATTTCTTCGTGCGCGTGCCCGCGGAGCGAGAGTTCGACCTTGCCGTCGGGCAGGATGTTCGCGACGCGAAAGCGCGCCGCCTCCCCGCGCGAGAGCCCGTGCGGCTCGTACGCCGGGACGAGCCCGACGACCCGCCGCTCCAGAATGACGAACAATCCGATGTCGGGATCGTTCCGCCACGCCTCCCCCTCGATCCATTTGTCGAGATCGTAATCACCCTGGTCGCGCAAGAGCTCGCTCACGCGCATCGTCCCGGCGAGCCGCCCCCGATCGTCGAGGAACAGCCCAACCGGATGCCGCTCGCCCACGTGCACGTCGCGCGTCTGCTCGCCGTACGGGACGAGCAGCTCCTTCGGCAGGCCCCAATCGAAGAACGCGCCGTACCGATTGACGTCCGTCACCTTCAGGAAGGCGACCTCGTCGAGCGTGACCTTCGGGGTGCGTAATGTCGCGACGGGCCGGTCTTCCGAATCGAGGTAGACGAACACGTCGAGCTCGTCCCCTTCCTTCGTGCCCTCGGGCACCTCGCCCCGCGGCAAGAGCAAGACCGGCGCATTCGGCCGCAGATCCCTCGAATCGACGGCGAGAAACGCGCCCGGCGACGCGAGGCGCCGCACGGGCAAATTCACGAATCGGCCGAGGAGATCGTCGTAGGGCATGTGGTTTGTCGCGAACGGCCTTTACTTGGCCGGCTTCGCCTCCTTCGGGAGCGGCGCCACGGTGCCGAGGTCCCATTCCTCTTGGAACGGCTTCTCGTTGTCCTTGAAGGTCAGCACATACCCGAGGCCACCGTCGAACACCTGTTTGACCGTGCACGCCCCGAAGCGCACGACGTCCTCGGTGAGGCACGGCGCGCCCACCGTGAGGGGCTTCGAGACGTCGATGGGCGTCAGGTTCGCGGTCTTGACCTTGTGCACGCGCCGCCCCTCGCGCGCCCCGTAGCCATTGCCGAACTGCGTCTCGACCGTGACCCAGGCGTCCTCGCCGCTCACCGTGAAGACCTGCCCGGCGTACGACGTCTCGGCGTCCGGGCCACCGTCCGCGAAGCGCACCATCACATGACTCCCCATGCCGATCGGCGTCTCGAACGCGAGCACCTCGTCGAGCGGGAGTTTTTCCTTGCGCAGCTTCTTCATGAACCGGAGCGCGCACGTCGCCGTTTTCGCGTCCACGGCCTCGATGCGCCCGACCCAGTGGCTTTGGCCGAAATTGCAAATCGCGAACGCGCCCTTCTTGAGCCCCTTCGGCGGAGCCGCGGGCCGCGCGAGCGCCGCCGGCACCGCGTACTTGTTCCCCCGCTCCTCGTAGACGACCTCGTTCGCGTCGGCCTTCGCGACGGTGACGAGCTTGATCCGGACCGCGCCGAACGAATCCTTCGTCTCCCCGAGGCGGCCCAGGTTGGGCGCGACGACCCACGCCTTCGGCGTCGTGATGACCGCGCCCGTCTTCGGCCCATCCCAGAGCGCCCAGCGGCGAATGCCGTCGGGGCCATCCACGTCGTGGACGAGCCCCTTCGGCTTCTCGGGCTCGGCCGCGGGCTTGGCCTCGGGCTTGGCTTCGGGCGCCGCGCTCGGGGTCGCCGTCGGAGCGGCCGAGGGCGCGTCGCTCGGCGTGGGGGAGGTGGCCTTCGCCGGGTCGGCCGGGGGCGGGTTTTCCGCGGCGGGGCCGCCGCAAGCGGCGACCGCGAGGGCGAAGGACGCGACAATCGTGGGAGAAACGAGCTTGGCGTAGGACATGTCGCCCGCGGACCCTAGTCGAGAGGGGCGCACATCGCAATGGCCCCCGAGGGGTCGTCCTCGCCTACTCCTTCGGCCAAACCACCCCACGCGCTCGCAGGTCCGCCACCGTATCGGCGAGCGTCTCGATCGCGTCGCGCGGCGAGAAACCGAGCTCCCGCGTGGCCTTCTTCGCGTCGAGGTACCAGTAATGCTGGCTCATCTCCGCGCTCACCCGGTCGATCGGGCTCTCGGTGTTCATCCGCTTGGCGATGCGCTCCATGATCTCGGCGCCCGCCTGCGCCAAAAGCAGGCTCTTCGGCGCCTTCACGCTCGGGCCCTTCACGCCCGTCACGCGCTCGAGCATCCCGAAGAACGCCTCGAACGTCAGGTTTTTCGCGCCAAGCAAGTATTTTTCGCCCGCCCGGCCCTTCTCCATCGCCGCCGCCATCGCCGCCGCGGCGTCGCGCGCGTCCACGAACGAAAGGCCGCCGCTCGGGATCATCGGCACGCGCTTCTCCATGAACTTCACGACGTCGCCGGTCGACGAGCCGAGCACGTCCCCGGGGCCGAGCAGGAGCGAGGGATTGACCGACACGACCTCGAACCCGGGCGCGTTCCGATCGAGCGCCGCCTTCTCGGCATAGAGCTTCGACCGGTAATACGGCCAGCGCGCGATCACGTCCTGCGGCGCGAGGGCCGTCTCGTCGATCACCTTGGCCTCGCGGCTCACGGCGATCGTGCCGCTCGTGCTCGAAAGGACGACGCGCCGCACGCCCACGGCCCGCGCCGCGTCGAGCGTGATCTTCGTCCCCTCGACGTGCACCCGGAAGAGCGCCTCCGCGTCCTCCGGCCGCCGCGAGACCCGGCCCGCGCAATGAAAGAGCCCCTCGCAGCCCTCGGCCGCGCGCTTGACGCTCTCGGCGTCGAGCACGTCGCCGCGGGCGACCGAAAAGCCCTCTTTTCCGGCGAAGCCCGTGGGCTCCTTCCGGCAAAGCGCCACCACCTGGTGACCGCCCGAGAGCAGCACCGAGACGAGGTGACGTCCGAGAAACCCCGTGGCACCCGTGACGAGATAGCGGCTCATGCGAGATCGAATACCTTCTGGAAGGTCAAGAGCAGGGAGATGTCGTTCGATTTCACGGCGCCCGACATGAACTCCATCGGGCTCGGCGTGTAGGCCTCACGCACGATCTTGAGGAAGATCTCGGGCGACGTCTTCAGCACGCAATCGGCCGCGGCGCCCTCGGGCTTGCCCATCTTCGCCTCGCACCGGTTCGGCTCGATGCGCAGCGTCCACTTCGCCTCGTTTTCGTTGCCGAGCGTGAAGTAATACGTGACGGGCGCATTCACGCGGCCCGGGACGAACTTCGTCTCGAGGTCGCGGAACAGGACGACGAGCGGGTGCTCCTGCTTCGGCGTCGCCTCCTCGATCCGGTCGATCTGCCGGATGTCGAGCACCTTGCCCTCCTTGAGGAGGACCACCGCCTGCCGCGTCAATTCCGCGACCTTGCGGCACGCCACGGTCGTCTTCATCCCGGCCGTCAGGCGCTTGAGCTCGCGCACTTCGAGCGGCGGGCCGACCCGCGCCACGAGATCGCGCTTCTTCGGGAAATTCGCGCCCTTCGGCAGCGCCTCGTAGGTTCCGCCCAGCCAAACCGGCAGGATGTCCACCTCGTGATGCAACGCGAGGTGGCCGATCGCCGCGCCAAACTCGTGAATCTGGCCGTCGGTGCTGCGCGTGCCCTCCGGGAAGATCAGGATCGTGTTGCCCTGATCGAGCAGGTCACCCGCCTGGCGGAGCGCCTGCCGGAGGCCGCCCTTGCGATCGAAGGGCGCGAGGTTCGTCAGGTTCTCGAACCACGCGCGGCGCCATTTCCCCGACTCGAAGAAGTAGTCCTGCGCCGCGAGCGAGACGAGCTCGTCGCCGTACGCGCCGAGGGCGTACTTGACGAACCCCATGTCGAGGTGGCTCGCGTGGTTCGAGGCGACGATCGTGTTCCGGTTGTGCGGGATGTAGGCCCTTCCGTAGACCTTCGGGTGCATCACCCGGTCGTAGAAGTTCGCCTGGGCCTTGCCGAGCAGCTGCTTGGCCGCGTCGGCGAGCGGCTTCGGGAGCTTGATCGGCTCCTCCTCGCCCTCGTCGACCTTCGCGAGCTCGACCTCGTGCGCCGCCTCGCCGCCGAGCTCGACGACGAGCGCCTCCACGTCGCCCACCGTGTCGCAACGCGAGAGCCGGTCGGTGTCGATCGCCCGGCCCGTCTGCGCTTCGAGCGCCGCCGCGAGCTCCATCGCCATGAGCGAGTCGAACCGGAGATCCCCCCGGAGGCTCATCCCCGGCGTGAGATCCGCCGACTTCTTGTTCGCGATCGTGGCGATCGCGTGGCGCGCCGACGCGCTCGTCGCCTGCCCACCGCCCTCGCCCGCGGGCATGGCCGACGCGCTCGCGAGCTTCGCGAGCACGCTCTTCACCTCGCTGCGCTTGACCTTGCGCGTCGCGGTGCGCGGCAGGTCGTGATCCCAGAGGTGCACGACCGACGGCTGCGCGACCTTCGGCAGCTTCTGGAACGCCTCGCGCAGCGCCTTCATCGCCTTCTCGTGACGCTCGGCGCGGGAAGGACGCTTCTCGCCTTCCGCAGGCTCGCCCTCGTCCCGCTCGGGCACGGCGAGGCACGCGACGCGCTCGCCGCCCTGCCCGTCGTCGATGCCCACGATCGCGATCTCGCGGACGTGCGGCGTGCCGCCGAGGATGTCCTCGACGTCGTCCGGATACACGTTCTCGCCGCTCGCCGTGACGATGACGTCCTTCTTGCGGCCGACGATGACGAGGCGGCCCTTCTTGTCGAGCTTGCCGAGATCGCCCGTGTGCAGCCAGCCGGCCTCGTCGATCGCGGCGCTCGTCGCCTCCTCGTTGCCCGCGTAGCCGAGCATCACGTTCGGCCCGCGCGCGAGCACCTCGCCGACGCCGCCCGCGTCGGGTTTGTCGATCTTGATCTCGACGTTCGGGATCGGCTTTCCGACCGTGCCCGGCTTCAGGCTCGGCGAGGCCTTGGCCACGGTGAGCACGGGCGCCGCCTCGGTCAAACCGTAGCCCTCGCTGAGGGGCAAACCGAGGCCGCGGAAGACGTTCGCCGTGTCCTTGGGCAGCGCCGCGCCGCCCGAGATCAGGAAGCGCACGTTGCCGCCGAGCGCCTTGTGCACCGTGCCGAAGAAGAGGCGGCCGAGGTTCAAGCCAGCCTTTTCACCGAGCAAACGGTTGAGCTCGAGGGCCCAGTCGAAGGCCGCCGCGGCCGCGGGCCCCTGCTCCTTCACGCGCGAGGTCACGCGGCGCTCGAGCATCTGCCAGAGCGCGGGCACGCCGACCATCGCCGTGATGCGACCCTCCTTGAGGCCCTTCGAGACACGCTCGCCGCTGAGCTCGCCGATGTAGATGATGCGCGTGCCGCGCGAGATCGGAAGGAGCAGGCCGCACGTGAACTCGAACGTGTGGTGCAGCGGCAAGACGCTCAGGATGCGGTCGTGCTGCGCGAGCGGGAAGATCGGCGCGAGCGCGGCGAGCAGCGCCGTGAAGTTGTCGTGCGAGAGCATGACGCCCTTCGGATCGCCCGTCGTGCCGCTCGTGTAGATGATGCTCGCGATGTGCTCGCCCTTGATCGTGACCTCGGGCGCGGACAGTTGTTCGTGCGCGTCGGGGTCGGCGAAGCTCGGGAGGTCGTAGACCCGAAGCTCGGGGTTCGAGGCGCGCGCGCCCTTGCCGCCCTTCTCCTCGACGAACCGATCCCAGAGCGCGACGCGCGCCCCCGACGAGCGGAGGATGTTCGCGAGCTGGCGCTCCTCCAGCGCGGGATCGACGGGCACCGCGACCGCGCCGGCCCGCAGGATGCCGAAGTACGCGACGGGCCACGCGGGCTGGTTCTCGCCCGCGAGCAGCACGCGATCGCCGGGCCGAACCCCGACCGCCGCGAGGCGCGCGGCCGTGGCGAGCATGCCGTCCCGCAGCTCGCGGAACGTGGTGCGCGTGAGGCCCTCGTCCGTGAGGAGCTGCAGCGCGACGGCGTGGTCGTGCCGCTCGGCCATCTCCTCGATGAGGTCGATGAGCTGGTCGTACTTGCGCAGGGCCTTGAGCTGTTTGTTCTGCTTCTCGTCGATGAGCGGGAAGACCCACTTTTCGAGGCCCGGGATGTGGATCTCCCACATGAACCAGCGCCAATCGAGCTTCTCGGGCTCCCAGTAGAACTTCGCGCGCTCGTCCTCGGGCATGCGCGCCATCGCCGCGCGCGTGTTCGCGCAGGAGAACACCCAGTCCGCCTCCGCGACGAACGGGAGGAAGATGTCCATCACGCCGGCCATCTTCTCCTCGGCTTTCGCCGCGGTGAGAAGCATGTCCGACGCAGGCTTGAGCAGCGGCCGCACTGGTCCGCCCGCGAGCTTGCCGAGCACGCCGCCGAGCGTGTTCATCGCCTTCGCGATCTGGTGCGAGCCGCGCTGCTCGTATTGCTTCTTCGTGAGGCCGACGGGCTCGAAGTACGCCTTGACCCAGTCGAAGAGCGCGCTGCGCTTGCCCTCGTACGCGAGCTTGCGCTTGTAGAGGCCCATGAGCTCGTAGTACCGCGTCATGCGGCAGCCGTTCGTGTCCGTCGTGCCGTACTGGTACACGGCCGGCGCCTTGCCCTCGAGCAGCTCGCAGAGCGAGGCGATCATGCCGCTCGTGACCATGTCGCAGGGGATGATGTCGAGGTGGACCCGGTGATCGCCGGGCATCTGCACCTGGCCCTGCATGGCCATGTAGATGAACGGCGCGCTCGTGTTGATGCCCTCGTTCCAGCCGGGGAACGGATAGACGCACGAGGACTCGATGACGGCCGGACGTACGATCGTGTACGGCACGCCGCTCGCCGCGAGGACCTGCTCGCCGATGCTCTTCGTGTACGTGTAGATGTTCGTCCAGCCCCAGAAATGCGCGCGCTCGGTGCCGGCCTCGGTGAGCTGGTTCTCGATGAAGCGGCGCTTGACCTTGGCGAGCTCCGCGTCGAGCGCCGTGCCGCGGCCAGGCTCGCCGCGCGCCTGGAGGTTCTCCTTGGCCTCGTCGAGGAACGCGCTCTGCCGGAACGCGTCCTCGCAGCGGTGGCGCGCCTGCTTGACGAGATCGAGGCACTCGTCGATCTCGCGCTGCGGATCCCAGTGCGAGCGATCGAGCGTGCGCTCGGCGATGCCCGCGCCGAACCAGGTCTCGCCCTCGGCGCGCGGGAACGGCACCTCGCGCGGGTCGACCTCCTCGATGAGGCCGGAGCGGTAGCCGGCGACGTAACACGTGCTCGTGTGCAGGATGGGCGCCTGGAGGCGGCGGGCGAGCGAGACGAGGTTCGTCACGCCGAACGCGTTGACCTCGAGCGCCTCGTCGAGCGGCGGGTTGAAGTCGACGACGCCCGCGACGTTGACGACGGCGTCGATCGTGCCGTCGATGCGCGCGAGCAGGTCCTTGTCGAGGCCACACTCGTGGTGGACGATGTCGCCCGCGATCGCCGTGATCTTCTGGGCGATCCAGGCCTCGAACTCGGCGCCCGGGTGCGCTTCGCGGATCGGGTCGAACGAGGCGGACGTGGCGATCTGCGACCAGAACCGCTCCTCGGCGGACTGGCCCGCCTTGGGCCGGACGAGCAGGTAGAGATGGCCGATCTCGGGGAACCGATGCAGGAGCATCGAGACCCAGACCTTGCCGAGAAAGCCCGTCCCGCCGACGACCACCAGCCGCTTGCCGGAGAGGACGCGCGAAGGGAGCAGCGGGGTAATTGTAGCGGCTCCGTTCATCGCTTGGGGGCTACGCCCGGCCGCGCCGGGCTGCGCCCCCAAACCCCCGTTCATCTCCGTCTCGCTCATGGAATTCGCCTCGTATCCCCCCGTGAGAGGGAGAGGATTTCGGGTCCTTGGCCGATCAAGTCAAGCTCGAGTTGCCGCGAAGATGGATTCGCAGCGGATTCGCACCACGTTCACGGCTTCTTGATGCCGAGCACGTGAAATAGAAATGTGTAGACGTCCACGGCCTCGAGCACCGCGCTGTCGAGCGGCGTGCCGACGCCGCGGCCCGTGTCGCCGCTCGAACGCAGGAGGATCGGCGCCTTCGCGCTCGTCGCCGCGAGCAGGCGCGCGGCCATCTTGCGCGCGTGCGACGGATCGCCGCGCGGGTCGTTTTCACCGGTGAGCAGGAGCGTGGCCGGGTAGGGCTTGCCGTCCTCGACGCGGTGATACGGCGAGTAGCCGTAGAGCGCCTTGAACTGCTTCTCGTCGGCCGTCGAGCCGTACTCGGGGACGTCGTACGCGCCGTTCGTCGTGCCTTCGAGCCGCAGCATGTCGTAGATGCCGCCACGCGCCACGACGGCGCGGAACATGTCGGGCCGTTGCGTGAGCGCCGCGCCCATGAGCAAGGGCGCCTGCGGCGCGCCGAGCAGCGCGAGCTTGTCGTTCTTCGTCACTTTGAGCTCGAACAATCGCTCGGCGCAGGCGAAGAAATCGTCGAACACGTTCTGCTTCTGCGTGAGCATGCCGGCCTTGTGCCAGCCGTCGCCGCCCTCGCCGCCGCCGCGCAGGTTCGCGACCGCGACGATCCCGCCGACGTCGAGCCAGGCGCGCCGCGTGGGGTCGTAGTCCGGCGCGACGACCACGCCGAAGCCGCCTTGTCCCGTGAGGATCGTCGGGTTTTGCCCGTCGAGCTTCGCGTCCTTGCGGCGCAGGATGCTGAGCGGGATCTTCGTGCCGTCCTTCGAGGTGCACGTCTCGCGCACGACGGTCGCGTCGCTGAAATCGGCCGTCGCCGGCTGCGCCATCGCGGTCTTCTCGACCTTGCCGCTCGACGCGCGGAAGCGATACCAGGCCGAGGCCTCGGTGAAGCTCTCGTTCTCGAAGTAGAGGTCGTCCTCCTGGAGGAGCACGACCTCGTGCACGCCGGAGACGGGCAGGATCGGCACGACGCCGCCGGGTTTGCCCTTGATGTCGAACCAGCGCATCTCGGTGGGCCCGCCCGCGCTCGCGCGCACGTAGAGCCGCTGGAGCGTGGGGAGCACGTCGAGCAGCACCGACTCGCCCTCGGGCACGACGACCGTGGCCTTCGCGAGCTGCGGCTTCCACGCCGACGTACGCAGGACCTTGCCGCGCGGCGCGTCCTTCTTCGAGATGATGTAGAGGTCGCCGTCGGGGCCCGCGACCGTCCGCTCGACCTCGTCGACAGCGTCCGCGACCTTGGAGAAACCGCCGCCCTGGCGGAAGACGTGATGCTCTTTCGGCCCGCCGTAGCCGCTCTCGACGCGCGCCGTGACGAATTTGCCGTCGCCGCTCGTCTCGAGGTCGATCTGCGCGAGGCGCGGCAGCTTGTCGATGGAGGGCGCGTCGTCCTTCACCGGCGTGTAGAGCTTGTGGAAATAGACCTTCTGGAAAAACCCTCGGTCCTCGGGTTTGCCCTCGCCCTCCGCGGGATACCGCGTGTAGAAAAACCCGGTGCCGCCCGCGTTCCAGGCAATGCTCTTGCCCTTGTAACGGCCGGCGCCCTGCGGGACGACCTCGGCGATCTCGCGGCCCGAGCCCACGTCGAAGACGCGAATCGAGCCGCCTTCGCGGTCGCCCTTCGAGAGCGAGACCGCGACCTTCCCGCCGTCCGGCGAGGCGACGTAATAATCGATCGAGGTATTGCCCGAAGGGTCGATCGTGGTCGGATCGAGGAGGACCTTCTCGGCGTTCGGCTTGTCGACGGGCGTGAGCGTGACCAGGAACGGCTGCTGCTTCGGCGGCCGCGAGCGCATCGAAAAGAGGACGTTGCCCTTGTGCTGGAGCGCGTAAAACGCGGGCGAGCCGTATTCGACGAACTTGCGCACGCTCGTGTAGAGCGCCTGACGGCCGGGCAGGATGTCCAGGAAGGCCCGCGTGCGCCGGTTGTGGTCGCCGACCCAGCTCTTGACATCGGAGCTCGTGCCGTCTTCGAGCCACTGGTAATCGTCGGCGACGCTCTCCCCGTAATATTCCTTGAACACGGCCTTCTTGGGCGTGGGCGGGGGCGGATCGATCGCGAGGTCAGGCGCCTCGGTGGACGCGGAGGCCGACGCGGCAGGGCCGGCTTTGTCCTTCGGGCCGGTGACCGGCGAGGTGCCGGGGCAGGCGAGCAGGAGGAGCGCGAGGGGCGCGAGCGCCGCGAACGAACGGGCAGGGCTCATGGCGGGGCGGAGGTTACGACGTTCCGGACGATCTGTCAGGTCCGGATGTCGCGCCGCAAGCGACGCACCCCTCGGCGCGGAGCCACGCCCGGGCGCTCGGCTCGTCGTCGAAAAAGACGAGGTCGAACCGGGTCCGCGCGAGCACACGCGCGGCGGTCAAGACGAGCTGCGCGATCACGCGGGCGCCGAAGCTCGCGCCGACCACGGCGTTGGCCAGGCGTGGAACGCCGCGCATCGCCTCGATGAAGGCTTTTCGGCCCTTCGCGCCCATCGCCATCTCGCCCTCGACGAGGCTGAGAATGAAGGCGCCTCCGGCCCCGGATTGCGCCTTCATGGCCGCGCCGAAGGCCTCCGCAGCCGCGGGGTCGATCTCGCCGCGGATACGAAGGACCACGAGATCCGGCTTTTCCACGTCGATGTCGTGTTCCCCCACCTTCACGACGACCTCAGCCTTTCGCTCGATGTGGCACCCGGACACCCTTCTCCTCGGCGACGCGCAATGCCGTATCGTACCCCGCATCTGCATGACGGATCACTCCCATTCCTGGGTCGATCGTCAATACCCTTTCGAGCCGCCGCGCTGCCGCGTCCGTTCCGTCCGCGACGATGACCATTCCCGCGTGCAGCGAATTGCCGATGCCCACGCCGCCGCCGTGATGGAAGCTCACCCAGGACGCGCCGCCCGCCGTGTTCGCGAGCGCGTTCAGGATCGCCCAGTCCGCAATCGCGTCCGAGCCGTCCTTCATGGCCTCCGTCTCGCGGAACGGGCTCGCCACCGACCCGCAATCGAGGTGGTCGCGGCCGATCACGATCGGCGCCTTCACTTTGCCCTGACGAACGAGCTCGTTGAACACGAGGCCGACCTTGGCGCGATCGCCATAACCGAGCCAGCAGATGCGCGAGGGCAAACCCTGGAACTTCACGCGCTCCTCGGCGAGCTTGATCCACCGCGCGAGGTCGGGGTCGTTCGGAACGGCTTCGAGCACCGCGCGGTCCGTGACCAGGATGTCCTCGGGATCGCCCGAGAGCGCGACCCAGCGGAACGGGCCCTTGCCCTGGCAAAAGAGCTCGCGAATGTACGCGGGCACGAAGCCCGGGATGTCGAACGCGCGCTCGCAACCGGCCTCCATCGCGCACGTGCGGATGTTGTTGCCGTAGTCGAAGACCTCGGAGCCGCATTGCGCCATCTCCAGCATGGCCTCGACTTCGAGCCGCATGGAGCGCTTCGCCCGCGCCACGTACTCCTTCGGGTTCGAGGCCCGGAGCGCGGCCGCCTCCGCGAGCGAGAGGCCCTCGGGGATGTAGCCGATCAGCGGATCGTGCGCGGCCGTCTGCTCGGTGACGAGGTCCGGCACCACGCCGCGCCGCACGAGCTCGGGGAAGATGTCGGCCGCGTTCGCGCAGATCGCGATCGACGTCGGCTGGTTCTTCTCGACGGCCGCCTCGATCGCGGCGAGCGCCTTTCCGAGGTCGTCGATGCGCTGATCGACGTAACGCGTCTCCAGGCGGCGCTCGATGCGGTGCGGATCGATCTCGACCGCGAGGCAGGACATGCCGGCCATCGTCGCGGCGAGCGGCTGCGCGCCGCCCATGCCGCCGAGCCCCGCCGTGAGCACCCAGCGCCCGCCCTCGCGGCCCGAGCGCGCCTCGTGCGCCTTGCGCGCCGCGACGAACGTCTCGTACGTGCCCTGCAAGATGCCCTGCGTGCCGATGTAGATCCACGAGCCCGCCGTCATCTGCCCGTACATCGTCAAGCCGAGCTGCTCGAGCTTGCGGAACTCGTCCCAGTTCGCCCAGCGACCGACGAGGTTCGAGTTCGCGATGAGCACGCGCGGCGCATCGGCGTGCGTGCGGAACCGACCCACGGCCTTGCCCGACTGCACGAGGAGCGTCTCGTCGTCCGCGAGATCCTGAAGCTCGCGCACGAGGACGTCGAACGCCTCCCACGAGCGCGCGGCCTTGCCCGTACCGCCGTACACGACGAGATCGTCCGGACGCTCGGCGACCTCGGCATCGAGGTTGTTGTGGAGCATGCGCAGCGCGGCCTCCTGCACCCAGCCCTTACACGTCAGGGTGGAACCGCGGGGCGCGCGGACGGGACGGGGACCTGATTGGCGGGTCGACATGCCCCCCCGTTTAGCACGACAGCCCGAAGGATTGGGGGCCCGCGCGGCGCTCTGCGAGATCGCTAGGGAACGAGCAGGAGCTTGCCCGTCGTCTCGCGTCCTTCGAGGCGGCGGTGGGCCTCGGCGGCGTCCGCGAGCGGCAGCTCCGCGTGGATGCGGACGGAAAGCGCGCCCTCGGTGATCCGCGCGAAGAGCTGCGCGGCGCGCGAGGCGAGCTCTTCACGCGTGGCCGTGTAGTCGCCGAGGCTCGGCCGCGTCAGGAAGACCGAGCCCGCTGCGGAAAGACGCTGCGGATCGAAGGGCGCGACGGAGCCGCTCGATTGGCCGTAGAGCACGAGCATGCCGCGTCGCTTGAGGGCCCCGAGGCTGCGATCGAACGTGTCTTTGCCGACGGAGTCGTACACGACGTCGACGCCCGCGCCGTCCGTGTGGCGCCGGGCCTCGGCGGCGAAATCGACGTCGCGGTACAGGATGACCTCGTCGGCGCCCGCGGCGCGCGCGAGGGCCGCCTTCTCCGCGGTCGAGACCGTGCCGAACACGAATGCGCCCGCATGATCGGCGAGCTGGCACAAGAGCAGGCCCACGCCGCCCGCGGCCGCGTGCACGATGCACGTATCGCCCGGGCCGAGCGGGTACGTCGAGGTCACGAGGTATTGCGCGGTCATTCCTTGCAGCATCACGGCCGCGGCCGTCTTCGTGTCGACGCCGTCGGGCACGACGACGAGCTTGTCCGCAGGCGCGATCACGTGGCTCGCATACGAGCCGGGCACGCCCGCCCACGCGACGCGCTGGCCTGGCGCGATCGACGTGACCTCCGGGCCCACGGCCTCGACGACGCCGGCGCCTTCGAGGCCGAGCCGCCCGGGCAGGGCCATCTTGTAGAGACCGGTGCGCTGATAGACGTCGATGTAGTTGACGCCCGCGGCTTCGACGCGGACGCGGACCTGACCTGGGCCCGGCGTAGGGGTGTCGATCTCGGCGAGGGAGAGAGCCTCCCGGCCGCCCGGCGTGGAAACGACGATGGCACGCATGTGCTGCAATTCGCCGAGGTGGCCTCGAGCGTCAAGGGCTCGATGTGTGGGCGAGAACGAGCGGCCGCATTCCAAAGCCGATCGGATTCTGGTATTGCGGGGGAGCCATGGCCCTCGATCGCCCGACCCCCGTGACCTTCCATGCCCCGACGGTCCTCGCCGTGGGCCTGCCGCCCGACACCCTCTCGCGGGCGGGCGTGGTGCTCGAGCCCTCCGGCGTGGGGCTGCGGGTGACGAACCTGCTCGACCTGCGCAGCGACTCGGCGCGGTTTCGTCCGCTCGTGCTCCTCGTGGACGCCGAGCTCTACGACCTCGATCCCGAGGCATTCGACATGGTGGCGAAGGACGTGGGCGCCAAGCTCGGGGTCGCGGGCAGCCCGCGCGAGGCCGAGGTGACGCTCGGGCAGCTCCTCGTCGTCGTCACCCGGAAGAGCGCGCTGCCGCCCCCGCCGAGCAGCGCGGACGCGGCGACCGACAAATGGGATTTCTCCGAGGTGGTCGCCGCCGTCGCCGCCGCCGAGGGCCGCGAGTAACGGTAGGGACAATCGTAGGGAAGGACAAACGGGTTCGTCCGGGCAATTCGATCGGCCCCGACGAACCGTCCTTTCCTACTTCTTGTCGCGGAACATCGTCACGAGCAGCACGAGCGCGGGTTTTCCCTCCACCTCGTGCACGACGTGGGCGTCGAGCGGGACGACGACGCCCGACGACATCGGGACGACCTCCTCGCCCACGCGCAGCTCGCCCTGGCCTTCGAGGCAATGGATGGTGATCGGGTGGATCGCGTGGTGCGCGGCGAGCACGGCGCCCTCGCGCAGCGCGATGAGCACGAGCTTGCGGCGCTCGTCGGCGAGGACCGTGCGGACCTCGCGCTCGCCTTCGCCGCGAAGCGCGTCCCTGAGCTGGATCGGGGTGATCGTCATGGCTCGCTCGTCAATGCGACGGCTCGGGCTCGACGAGCTCGACGAGCACGCCGCCCGTCGCGCGCGGGTGCAAGAACGCCACCTTGTGCCCGCGCGCGCCGATGCGCGGGGTCTCGTCGATGAGCGGGACGTGGAGCGATTTCAAGAGCGTGAGCGCGGCCTCGATGCCCTCGACCTCCACGGCGATGTGATGCAGGCCGGGGCCTCGTTTTTCGAGGAACTTTTGCAGCCCCTCGTTGCCCTTCGGCTCGATGAGCTCGACGTTGCTTTCGCCCACGGGCAAAAGCACGGCCTCGGTCTTCTGCGAGGAGACGAGCTCCCGCACGCCGGGCTCGAGGCCGAGCGCCTGCTGCCACTTCACGAGCGCGTGATCGATGTTGTCGACGGCGATGGCGACGTGATCGATGCGCTTGATCTTGATCATGATGCTCTCCAGGCCGGTGGATGAATGCAATTCACGTGCGACGCCGCACGAGCAGCGTCCGGGTGATCTCGACGGCCTTCTCGGGCACGCGGCCGGCCGTCTTTCCGAGCTCGGGCGAGAACAGATCCGCGCCGCGTTCGAGCAGGACCCGCGCCGGCGTGTTCTTGAGCCCGATCACGCGCAGGACCACGATCCCCGCGTCCTTGCCGCGTTCTTCCTTCGCGACGACCGACGACGCGGCGTAGAGCGTATCGCCGGCGAGCACGCCGCTCGGGTGCGCGCCGTCGTCGAGGCCGAGGTCCCAGACCGCGTTTCCCGCGGTGTCGCGGCTCGACAGCGAGAGCACCCAGGCGAGCACGAGGCCGCCGAAGACGACGCGCGTCTTGGCGAACGAGCTCTTCTGGCAATACCGCTCGTCCACGTGCATCGGATGCGAGTTCCGGAAGAGCGTCGTGAGCTGCATGTGCTCGGCCTCGCTCACGGTGCGCCCGCCCTCGTGCGCGTACACGTCGCCGACCTCGAAATCGTCCCAGAACGTCGGAAACACCGCGCGGCGCGGCGCCGGCAGATCCCCGAGGAGCGAGGCGGGCGCGCGGGACCTGGGGGAAGCGGCGGCGCGCTCGTCCCCCGGGTTTTGCGGGGCGATCGTGGCCCGCCCGGCGACCTTGCCGACGCGCACGAGTACTTTGCGCTCGAACGAACAGACGACCTCGCCGTCCTGGTTCGAAACCTCGGTGCGCACATGCACCACGCCCTTGTCGCCGGTCGAGACGGGCCGCGTGCCGATGACCCGCGACGCGGCAACCACGGTATCGCCCGGGTAACATGCGTTCGGGAAGCGCACGTCCATGTATGCGAGGTGAGCGATCGCCTGCTCGCTCACGTCGTGCACGCTGAAGGACAGCCCGAGGTTCAGGAGCAAGAGTGGGTGGACGGGCCTGTCGCGGAGGCCGAGCTCCTCTGCGGCGCGCCGGCTCGCGTAGGTCGGGATCGCGTCCTGGAACGAGGCGGCGAAGAAGGCGAGCATGCCCTCGTCGACCGTCACTTCCCACGGATGGGCGTAGATCGAGCCGGGAACGAAATCGTCGAAGAGCCTACCGTGGCGGATCGTGTGGAGCATTCGGGGAGATCGAGGCGCCGTGGACGGACGGCGCGAGCATGGCACGAGTTGGGACGAGGGGCGAAGCGAAGGGCGTTTCCTCGTGTCGGACCCAAGGCGCCGGCGATGTCAGGTGACTTCTTACTCGCACTTGCTGTCGGGTGCTCATGCAGCTGGAGTACACTGAAATTTCGACGGAGGAAGTGCTGCCTGATAGGGTGCACATTCCGCCGAGGGGTGCGGGAGAGCGCATGTCGAGCACGCACAAGGACCTGAAGGTCCGCATGGTCCAACAGCTCGCCGACGTCTTCGGCCGCGCCGTCGGCCTGAAGCGGGCAGGACGGCTCGACGAGGCGGTGGAGCTCATCCAATCGACGGCGCTGCATCTGTTCGGCCCGATGTGGGAGACGCTCACGCGGCATGACGCTTCGAGCGCGGCGATGATGCTCGGCAGCCGCGAAAAGGTTTCGGCGTGCGCAATGCTCACCCAGCACCGCGCCGAGCTCGACGATTTGCGCGGCGAGGTGTGGAAGGCGCAGGCGGGGTACAAGCGCGCGCTCGAGCTTCACCTCGAAGCCGCGCGGCTCGGCGCCGACGTCGACGTGCCGACCCGATCGGCGCTGAAGGCCCTCCGGCCGCGGGTCGACGAGTCGAAACTCTCGAAATCGTACCAGATGCAGCTCGATCGAATCGCCGGCCTCCGCTGACGCGGAAGCGCTTGACAGGACGGAGGAACTTCCGTGTCCTCGCGTCACTCACCTCGCCATGCTGAGCGCTCGTCTCCTCCCGCTCCTTTGCCTCGTTTCCCTGGCCGCGTGCCGCGCGCCCGACAGCGCCTCGCCCCCGCCGCCCGCGACGGCCTCCGCCGCGCCGCCCCCGAGCGCCGCGCCCGCCCCCGTCCCGAGCGCCGTTCCTGCCCCTTCCGCGAGCGCCGCGGCCGTCCCCGCGGCCCCGCCCGAGCCTTGTGGCGAGATGGGGTGCCTGCTCTACGACACGCCCGAGGCCGCGTTTGCCGCGATCCTCGCGGAAAACCCGCTCATCCTCGGCATCGGCGAGTCGCACGCGCAGAAGGGCAAGGAGGGCATCCCCACGGCCACGAAGCGCTTCACCGACACATTCCTGCCCATGGTCGCAGGCAAGGCGAGCGACATCGTGCTCGAGATCTGGGTGTCCGAAGGGAAATGCGGCAAGGAAAAAGAGGCGCAGGTGGCGGAGCAGCAGAAGCCCGTCACGCAGGGCCAGGCCAAGACGAACCAGAACGAGTTCGTCACGCTCGGCGACGCGGCGTACGCGCTCGGCGTGAAGCCCCATATTCTGCGCGCGAGCTGCGCCGATTACGACGCGATCGTGAAGGCCGGGCCGGATTCGGTCATCGTCATGCTGGAGATGATCGCGCGGCTCATGGATGAAAAGGCCAAGGCCCTCGCCTCCCGCAACGCGAATGCCGGCGCGGGCAAGATGGTCCTCACGTACGGCGGCGCCATTCACAACGACCTCGCCGCGCGCCCCGGACGCGAAAAGTGGACGTTCGGGCCGGATCTCGCGACCGCGACGGCCGATCGGTACGTCGAGCTCGATCTCGTGGTGCCCGAGTTCATTCAGGACAACGACGCGTGGAAGGCGCTGCCCTGGATGCCGCATTTCAAGCGGGACGCCCATCCCACGAAGACCACGGTCTTTCGGCCCGCGAAGGGCTCGTTCGTGCTGATCTTCCCGAAGACGGGACAGTAACAAAGGTCACATCGTAAAAGCCTCCGGACGGCGCGCATTTCTTGCCTGGCCTATTGTACGCGGGCCCCAATTTCGTAGATGATGCG
This sequence comes from Polyangium sp. 6x1, assembly GCF_029946515.1. Taxonomy (GTDB): domain Bacteria; phylum Myxococcota_A; class Polyangia; order Polyangiales; family Polyangiaceae; genus Polyangium. The sequence goes on along the minus strand of NZ_JARZHH010000002.1, from coordinate 470,692 downwards.
CTGCATTTGGCTTCGCAGCCCCTTGCCGTTCCGGAGGTTCATTCCATGTTGCATCGGCGTCACCTTGCTTCGTTCACATTCACGTCCCTCGCCGTGATCCTCGGCGCAGGCCTCGCGGGCTGCGGCGACGATGGGCCCCCGATCACCCCGGGCTCGGGGTCGAGCAGCTCGAGCGGCACCGGTGGACAGGGCGGCGGCGGCACCGGCGGCGTCGGCGGCGTCGGCGGACAAGGCGGACAAGGCGGACAGGGCGGCGCGGGCGGCGGCATGGGCGGGACCGGCGGCGTCGGCGGAATGGCCTGTGAACCCGTGCCCGAGGTCTGCGGCGATAACAAGGACAACAACTGCGACGGCGAGGTCGACGAGGGCTGCTGCGCGCCGGGCAGCACGCAGTCCTGCTACACGGGCCCCGACGGCACGATGGGCGTCGGCGCCTGCATGGCCGGCGTCCAGACGTGCAACCCCGACGGCCTCGGCTACGGCCCGTGCGTGGGCGAGGTCGTCCCCGGCACGCAGACGTGCGGCCTGACGGACGAGGATTGCAATGGCGTGGTCGGCGACGGGCCGGGCTGCCTCTGCACGCCGGGCACCACGATGCCCTGCTACACGGGCCCGGCGGGCACGCAGAACGCCGGCATTTGCAAGGGCGGCACCGCGACGTGCGCGGCCGACGGCCTCTCGTACGGCGCGTGCTTGGGCCAGGTCCTGCCGCAGGCCGAGACCTGCAATGCCCAGGACGACGATTGCGACACGTTCATCGACGACGGCGCGAACTGCGCGTGCGCGCCGAACTCCACGAAGGCCTGCTACACGGGCCCGATGGGCACGTCGGGCGTGGGCCTGTGCAAGATGGGCGTCGAGACGTGCGCGCCGGACGGCTCCGGATACGGGCCGTGCACGGGCGAGGTCCTGCCGTCGCCGGAGAACTGCGCGACCGTGGGCGACGACGATTGCAATGGCCAGGCGCCTGCGTGCACCGGCGACACGAGCTGGGCGCGGGCCTTCGGCAACAACCAGGCCCAGATCGCGCTCGCCGTGGCGACCGACGCGCAGGGCAATGGCGTCGTGGTCGGCCGCTTCAACGGAGCGATCACCCTCCCCGCGCCGATCGGCACGCTGACCGCCACGGGCAACGACAACATCTTCGTCATCAAGTACAACGCGGCGGGCACCGTCGTGTGGGCGAAGAAGTACGGCGACGCGGCCGGGCAGGACGTGGGCAGCGTCGCGATCGACAGCGCGGGCGACGTGCTCATCGCGGGCGAGTTCCTCGGCACCATCAATTTCGGCGGCACGGCGCTGACGAGCAACATGGGCTCGAGGGACATCTTCGTGGCGAAGCTCGCGAGCGCCACGGGCAATCACATCTGGAGCCAGGCCATCGCGAACGCCTACACGCAGGAGGAGGCGAGCGTCGCGGTGGACGCGGCGGACAACGTCTACGTCTCCGGCACGTTCTCGGCCCCCCTCACGATCGGCGCGAACGTCCTCACGCCGAGCGCGATGGGCGGGCTCGAGGTGTTCGTCACGAAGATGGACAAGAATGGCACGCCGCAATGGGCGAAGGCGATCACCGGCCCGGCGACGCAATACGCCTACGACCTCGCGGTCTCGCCCGCGGGCGAGATCGCGCTCGCCGGCGCGTTCCAGACCAGCATCGATTTCGGCGGCGGCAAGACGCTCACGAGCGCCGGCGGTTATGACATCTTCGTCGCGAAGCTCGACGCGATGGGCAACCCCATCTTCGTGCTCGGCGCGGGCGACGCGGAGCTCCAGCGCGCGAACGCCGTGGCGATCGACAGCGCGGGCAACGTGCTCGTGACCGGCGAGTACAACGGCTCGATGGACCTCGGCAACGGCACGGTCACGAGCGGCGGCGTGGAGGACGTGTTCATCGCGAAGTACAGCCCCTCGGGCTTCCACATGTGGAGCAAGGTCATGGGCGGCGTGAGCACGCAGCGCGGCAAGGACATCGCGGTCGACGCGTTCAACAACGTGCTCGTCACGGGTCAATTCTGGGCCGGCACCGATTTCGGCAAGGGCGTGCTCTCGTCGAACGGCGAGCACGACATCTTCGTCGCGAAGTACAACCCTGCCGGCACGGCGGCCTGGACCAAGAAGTTCGGCGGCGGCCTGACCGAGTCCGGCGAGACCGTCGCCGCGGACAGCTCGGCCAACGTGTGGCTCGCCGGCAGCTACCGGAGCAACAACATCCTCTTCGGCGACGGCAACTTCACGGCGAACGCGGGCCTCGAGGACGCGTTCGTCCTGAAGCTCGCGCAGTGATCGGAATGTAACGGAAAGACATACCCTTCCACGCACGCCCGCGGCTCGCCGAAGGCCGCGGGCGTGCGCGCTTCGCTCACCCGTTCACGCGTTCACTCGCTCGGCGCCTCGACGTCGGGGGTCGCGAGCATCGACGCCGACAAGCAATCCCGCACCTCCGTCACGTGGCTGAAGACCACGCTCCGCGTGCTCTCCGGCCGCGGGAACCGTACGAGCACGTACGGATTCGTGAGCGCCTGTGTCACGAAGCAATGGGCGCCCGGCTCGAAGAGCCGGGTCTCGATCGTGAGCGTGCGCCCGTCCGTCGATCGCCCGATGTACGAGATGTCGGCCACGTAGCCGCCGGTCGGCATCGTGCCGGGCGCGTACAGGATCACCCATTCACGCTGGAAATCGAGGTCTTCCGGCGGCGGGCTGCCCACGAAAGCCTGGTACAACCGCGGCGACGTCAAGAGCGTCCGCAGCTCGCCGCGCGGCCGGCCCGACGCGCGCACTTCGAGTTCCGAGAAAGGCACGGCGATCTCGCCCGGGTTCGGCGCCCGCGTTGGACGTCCGCCACCTTCCCTCGCCACGGCGTCACCGAGGGCCGTGCACGAAACGATCGCCACGAGAGCCCAGCCGAGCACGTTCTTCCGGGAAAACGTCTTCATGATTCCCCCGGGGCGAGCTGCCCGGCAAGAGCCGGGCCGACCGGGCCGGACCCCGCTTCCGCTTTTCCAGCTCCCGGAACGTGGAATTGGTATGCATTCCGAATTGGTAGAATCTCGGGGCTCGGATCGGCGCGCCCGCGGTGGCCGTGGACGGTCGAGGCGCCGCGCGTTAGGCTCCGCCTGCTCGTCGACCGGTCTGGAGGACACCCTGATGATGATTTCGCGAGGCAAGCGGCTTTCCATTGGCCTCCCGGCCGCGCTCCTCTGGCTCGGATGTAGCGCCCCGAGCGCCGTGCCCACGAAGAGCGAGACGGCCCCGGCTCCCATGACGCCCGAGCAGGGCCAAGGCCCCACGCAATCGCCCTTGGTGGCCGAGGGGCCGCCGCCGTCCTCGTGCGCGCACGGGCTCGAGAAGCTCTCCTCGGTGGATATCGTCGGCGGCGCGCCCGCTTATTTCTACGCGGACCGGCCCTCGCTCGGCAGGATCGATGGGGGCGCCGCGTACGTGTATTTCGATCACGATTCGCAAAAGGGGTTCATCGCGCGGCTCGAAGCCACGGGCGCCGCGAAGAGCGTGCACGAGATCGTGTTCCCGGACAAACACGAGCGCTCGCACGTCGTGGGGGCCTACCAAGGGAGCGACGTCGTGGTGGCGTCGGTCGTGTATCACGCGCAGCAGGAGGCCGATATCGAGCTCATGCGGCTCGACGCGCAGGATCGGCCGGTCTGGTCGGCCCGCATCGACCCCTCGCCGCAGCTCGACGGCACGCCCGCGATCGCGTGGGGCAACGACGAGATCGCGGTCGCGTGGACACGCGGCCCTTATCCGATGCACCATTCGGTGCACGTCGCGCTCGTCGACGCGAGGACGGGCAAGGTCTTTCGCACCTTCGAGCTTGCCACGGGGGAAGACCCCGGGACCCCCTCGATCGTGTGGGACGGCGAGGCGTACTGGGTCGGCTGGCATTCCCGCGAGACGCACGGCACCATCGAGATCCGGCGGCTCACGAAGGAAGGGGTCACGGGCCTGGGCGCGACGATCCAGGGCGGGCTCAATCCGTTCCTCTTGCCCACCCCCGCGGGCCTCGCCGTCGCCTGGGATCAGGACCACAAGATATGGTTCGCGATCCTCGACGCCGCGGGCAATCCGAAGCTCGCGCCGCGGTTCGTCGCGACGCACCCGGATCCCATGGCGACGCCACGCAAGCCCATCCTCGCCTGGGACGGCGCGCGGTTCGCGGTGGCCTACGAGGCGCTTTTCCACGGGTCGGTCGTGGTCGCGCGAGATCCGGAGGCCCTGATCACGGTCGTGGATCCGAATGGCATCGCCGCGACGCCGCTGCCGCTCCACGACGAGACGTCCTCCGGGGAAATGCCGGCCGTCCTGTGGACCGGGAAGGAATGGCTCGTCGTGTACAATCGGGATCGATTGCAGAAAGGGAAAAAGCCCCAGGTCGTGGCCACCCGCCTCGCCTGCCGGCAAGCGGCCGCGCCGAGCGAGGCTGCCCCGCAAGGCCCGTGCGACGCGCGCACGCGCCCCGCGCCCCAGGCCTTGCGCTTCCGTTCGCGCGCAGGCACGGCCTCCATCTTGCGGCTCGACGACGGCGGATTCGCGGCTCTCCTCTTCGAGCAGGACGAAGCGATCTTCGCGCGCGTCGATCGCGCCGGAAAAACCACCACGCACGCCGTCCTCCCCGCGGCGGCAGGCCGACGCGAACCGACGCTCGCGCGCATGCCCGACGGATTCGCGGCGGCGTGGATCGACGCAAATGGCGACGTCGAGGTCGGGCGAATCGACGAGGCCGGCGCCATACGGAAAACGACGCGCCTGCCCGGCGACCCCATGACGAGCCAGCCCGGGCTCGCCTGGACGAGCAAGGGCCTCGTGGTCGCGTATGGGCGCGGGGACGCGGTCGTGACGGCATTGCTCGACGGCGCTGCGCGTATCGTCTCGCAGCCCGCCGCAGCGGTCCGATTTCCCTTCAAGCCCGGCGATTGCGCGCTCGGCCACGGTCCGAAGGGTCTGCTCGTCGCGTGCGCGACCGGCACGGACCGGACCGAAACCAGCGTGATCCGCGTGTCGCGCCTCGACGACGCAGGAAAGGCGATCGGCGCCCCCTCGCTCGCGTCCGGGCCCTCCGCCCTGCTGCGAAACCCGTTCGTGGTCGGCACGGCCGACGGCTTCTTGATCGCCGCGACCGGACCCTTCGCGCGCGAAGTGGTCACGATCGAGCTCGGGCCGAACGGCGAGGTGCAAAAGCCCGAGCGGAAGCTTTTGTCGAGTTATGGGTATGTCGCGATCGGCGCCGCCGTGACCGGCAAGGACATCGCGGTCTTCGGGCTCGACGGGGAGACGCTCGCGGAGCGGACGGTTTGTCCGGAATGAACGTCAGGCCGAGGCGCTGACGCGGAGGGGCAATCGATCCATCGTGCGCATGATCGGGTGGTTGCCCCAGACCGGCTCGCCGGCGAGCTCGATCTTCGGGTACCGCGCGAGGAGGCTCTGGAGCGCGATCTCGGCCTCCATGCGGGCGAGCGAGGCGCCGAGGCAGAAATGGGGGCCGAGGCCGAACCAGTGGGTCCCCGTGTGCTGACGACGAATGTCGTACACGTTCGCGTCGGGGAGATACTCCGGATCCCGGAACGCGGACATCAGGAACATGAACACGGGCTGGCCGCGCTGGATGGAGACGTTCGCGAATTCGAATGACTCGGTCGCGTACCGAGGGAACGGCATGCGGCCGAACATGTTGTAGCGGAGGGTCTCGTCGAATGCGTTGCGGGCGAGGCTCGGCTCCGCGCGCAGGATCGCGAGCTGCTCCGGGTTCTGGAGCAGCGAGAGAATCGTCTGATTCGTCCCGTGGTACGTGGTGTCGGTGCCGCCGACCAGAAGCCCCGCGACGAGCGAGACGAGCTCAGGGTCGCTCAGCCGATCCTGCTCGTCACACGCGTTGATGAGCTGGGTCATGAGGTCGCCTTCCATCGGGTGCACCCGGCGGTCGGCGATGATGTCGCGCACGAGCGCCATGCCACGCGAGACCGGCGGCATGCAAGCCGCGAATCGCTCGGGGGGGAGCCCCGGGATGATCGTGGAAATGAGGCTCTCCGCGAAGGCGATGAACTCCGGCTCGTGGTTCGGCGGAATGTTGAGGATGCTGGCGATCACGCGGACGGGGTATTGCCGCGTGTAATCCGAGGAGACGTCGATCACGCCCTCGAGAGGAAATTTCTCGAGCAGCGCCTCGATGATGGCCTTCACCTTCGGGCGGTGCGCCTCGACCGCGCGCGGGCCGAACGTGGGGTTCAAGAGCTTGCGCAGCCGCGCGTGCGACTCCGAGGGGACCATGAAGAGGTCATTCTCGCGCAGCGCGACGAAATCGGGGTACGCGGCCTTCAATTCGGGCGGGAAGCCGGCGCCGAGGGTGGGATCGTGTCCCAGCCTGGCATCCCTCATGAGGGCAATGACATCCTTGTAACGAAAGAAGACCGGCCCGCCGCCCTGCTCCCAGTAGTAAACGGGAGCCTCTTCGCGAAAGCGGGTGAGCAAGGGGTACGGATCCTTGACGTACGAAGGATCCATCGGATCGTAACGCAGAGCGGGAAGCGTCGTCGTCATGGCGCTCTTCATAGCACGCCATGACGCGCCGGCCGGACGTGGAAAATTATTGTACGAGGATCATCGAGCTGCGCGGCGGCAAATTCACGGTGGGACCACTCACGGCCTGACCCGTGAGCAAGTTCGTGAGGTTGCCGCTCGGCAGGTTTCCGACGGATCCCTGCGCGTCCCCGCGGTTGATGGCGACGTAGACCGTCTCGGTCGAGTGCACCATCTTGTAGGCCATCGTATCGGGCGAGGCCCAGAGCGACGAGCGCTTACCCCGGCGGAGCGCGACGTGATCCTTGCGGATCTGCCCGAGCTTTTCGAGGTGCGTGCGGAGCAGGGTCTGGCCGACGGAGTATCCGTTCCATTGCATGAAGCGCCGGTTGTCCGGGTCACCCGCGCCGGGCAGGCCGATCTCGTCCCCGTAATAGATGAGCGGGACGCCGCGCGTCGTCATGATGAGGGTGAACCCGTTCGCCATGCGCTCGAATGCGTCCACCCCGGAGGGCAATCCCGGCTGGTTTTGCCAGTTCATGTTCTTGCCGCCATCCCAGGCGTCGCTCCAGAGCGGGTTTTGCTGGGCCAGGTGAATGACGCGCGGCAGGTCGTGGTTGCCGATGAACGTGCTCATGACGCCATTGCCGTAGGCGTCATCGTTGCCGTCCAAGAACCCTTCGAGCTGCTGCATCGTGCCCTGCCGCATGAGGATCTTCGAGCATATCTCGGCGCGGAGCGGGAAGTCGAACTGGCCGTCGAGCATGGTGGACGGATTGACGTATTTCTTGATGAGCGCTTTGTCGCCCGTGTACGTCTCGCCGACCATGTAGAAATGCTTGCCCGTGACCGAGTCGATGTCGGCGGTCACGCGCGAGCGGAGCTCGGTCAGCCACGAGATGTGCATGTGCTTCAGCGCGTCGAGGCGGAAGCCGTCGATGCCCGTCTGCTGCCACCACCAGACCATGTTGTCGATGCTGTACTTGCGCGCCGCCGCGTTCTCGTAATTGAAATCGGGCAAGTAGGGCGTGAACCAGCATTTTTCGGTGGTGGCCCCGTCCCACGAGCAGCCCTCGCCGCAGACGCAGTTGCCGCCGCTGCCGTTCGAGTTCGGCCAGAACCAGCTCGCGTTGTCCTTGTAGACCTGCGCCGAGTCGTGCGCGTGGTTCGCGGCGTAATCGATGAGGACGGTGATGTTCACCTTGTGCGCCTCGTCGACGAGCTCCTTGAGCTTCGCCATCGTGCCGAAGCGCTCCTCGGCCTTGTAGAAATCCTTCGGCCAGTAGCCGTGGTAGGCGCTGTAGTTCTTGCCGTCGTTGCCGAATCCGGCGAGCTCCGTGTTGTCGATCGGGACCGTGAGCCAGAGGGAGTTCACGCCGAGCTTCGTGAAATAGCCCTCCTTGATCTTGTTGATGACGCCCTGCCAGTCGCCGCCCTGGAAATTCGACGCCGTCGGGACGTTCGCAACGGGGCTGCCGTTGTTCGAGGCATCGCCGTCGAGGAAGCGGTCCACGAAGACGAAATAGAGGACCGCGTCACGCCACGCCTCGACGGGGCTGTCCTCCGGGGGATCGTCGCACGTCCAGGGATCACAGGTCGTGGGGGTGACGAGGCTGTTTTTCCCGCCAAACCCATCGTCGATCGTGTTCGGGTTGCCCGGATCGTTGATCCAGTTGTTCCCGTCGATGACGAACTTGTACTGGACGGGCTGGTTGTAGGGGATCGGGACCGTGGCCTCCCATTGCCCGTTCGCCTTCGTCATGGAGACGCCGACGTCCCAGCCGTCGGCCGCGAAATTGCCTCGCACGACCACGCTGGTCTGGCCCATGTCGGCGAGGGTGAACAGGTAATCGCAGCGCTTCAAGCTATCGTCGCACATGGGCGGGCCCGGGGGCTCGCCGCCGCCCGCGCCGCCCTGGCCCGGGCCGCCCGCACCGACGCCGGAGCCGGAGCCGCTGAGCACCGGGGGTTTTTCCCCTGGATCGTAGCCGCCGATTCCGTCGGGCGGCTGATATCCATTGAGGTCGTCGCTCGAGCAGGACGCCGCGCCGAGCAAAGGCGCGACGAGGAGGCCCGAGAGGGCGAGCAAAGTGAACGTATTCATCGAAGTTTTCATTCGGAGGCCCGTCAAGGTGAGGGGTTACGGCAAGGGCTCCCCGCGCGCACGAGCACGCGGAAGGAGAGGGCTTCGAGCGGAACGGCGCCGCCGGCGGTGATCTCGATCGTTTCGCCGGAGACGACGTCGACGTAGCTGCCGAGCGGCACGGCGCCGGTCGGCACGGAGACCGGCGCCGTCTTGCGCGCGAAAAACACGAGCACCGGGTCCCCGTCCCCGGCGTCGCGCAGATAAGCATATTCGTCCTTCGTCGCCACGATGGGCCTGCGCGTGCCCGTGCGGAGCGCGGGCGAGCAGCGGCGCAAAGCCCCGAGCTTCCGGACGAGATCCCGCACCTCGGATTGCAGAGGCCCGATCGCCGCGGGATCCGGCATCACCCGGCGCGAGTCCGGATCGCCCGCGCCCGCGAGCGCGATCTCGTCGCCATAATAAAGAACGGGCAGGCCGTGGAGCGTCAGGATGAACGCGAGCGCCATCTTCGCCCGCGCATACACGATCGGTTCGGCGGGCTGCGCGGGTTTGTCGTACCAGGGGTCGTTCGCGGCGTCGCCCGTGACCTCGGAGACGAACCGCGCGGTGTCGTGGTTGTCGATCATGCGGCCGAGCACCGAGCCCGAGCCTTCAATGGCGGCGTCGGTCGAGACGAGGATGTCCTCGAGCTCGGCGAGGCTGCCGCGATCGAGGCCGAACACCTCGCGGAGCTTCCACATGAGCGGAAAATCGAACGCGCCGGAGAGGGTATGCGGTCCGAGGAAATACCGGATGCTCTCGATGCCGGCCGCGCCGGGGCCGGTGAAGACCTCGCCGATCGAGAAGAGCGCGTCCTTGCCCGTCGCGAGGTGATTGAATGCGTGCGTGATCCGGCGCGTGGCCGCGCGCGGCATCATGGGGACGGCGTCGATACGCACGCCGTCCGCGTCGAATTCCTTCATCCAGAAGACGGCGTCGTCGACCTCGGCGCGCATCGAATCGGGATGCTCGAATCGCACGTCGGGCATGTACGAGGTGAACCAGCACGTGGACAACTTCTCGCCCCAGCCGCAGCCCGGCTCGCCGCACACGCATTTGTCGACGCCGTCGTTGAACCAGCCCTTGTTCCGGTTCGCGAGGTATCGCTCGTTGTGCTCGTAGATGTGGTTCGGCACGAGGTCGAAGATCACGCGGATCCCGTGCCGATGCGCCTCGTCGACCATGGCGCGCAGGGCGTCCTCGCCGCCGATCCGCGGCTCGACCCCGCGCGATTCGAGCGGCCAGTAGCCGTGATATCCTTCATAAGGTCGGCCGTCGCCGCGGCCCTCGCGGACCTCGATCGGATTCGTGTAGACAGGCGAAATCCAGAGCGCCGTGACGCCGAGCTCGTCGAACGTGCCGCGTTCGATCTCCGCGCGCACGCCGTCCAGCGTCCCGCCCGCGCGCGAGCCGGATTTGTCCGGAGGCAGCGGCGCGAGGGGCGCGCCGCCGTCGCCCCGGAAACGGTCGATCATGAGGTGATACAAAAGCCCCTCGTGCCACGAGGTTTGCGCCGGATCGATCCACGCGACGGCGATCTCCGGGCTCGCCTCGACCCCGGATTCGTCGGCGCCGCGGAGCGTGAAGGTATGTTTGCCGCGGCCGAGTCCGCGCGCGACGAACGTGAATCGCCCGTCCGCCGCCTGGGCATTCCACGGCAAAATCTCGCCGCCGCCGCGGTGCTCGGCCCGGAGCGACGCGGGGTCGAGCGCGGATCCTTCGGGCGCCGCCAGAAAGACGCCGCTCACCGTGACCTCGTCGCCGGAGACGTCGACCGCATCGACGCGAATCTCGGGCGCGGCGCAGCTCTCGGCAATCGCGAGCGAGACCTCGTCCTCGCCCTTCCACGTGGTCAGCGGATTGAGCCGGTCGAGCGAGCGCTTGCCCCCCTGGACCATGCGGTATCCATACTCCCCGGGAGAAAGATTCAATGGGAGCAGAAACCAACCATCGTCGCGTTGCTCCAAGGGCTTCGCCTCGGCCCAGCCGTCCCAGCTCCCCTCGACACGTATGTCGGCACCCGAGCCGGGCTCGGCCCAGATCACGGTCGCGCAATCGCGCCGCGGGAATTCGGGACCGCCGCAACCCACGGAGGCGAGCCCGAGCGCCAGCACCCATGCGTGAAGGAAGGACGTCGTTCGCATGGCTCCTCGTTATGCGTTACCACACCGGAAGGTCGCTCGTCATGCGTGGAGCACGGGGCGACGCACGAGCGCGGGGGACGGATCGGCTTTCGCCGGTAAGGGGTCTTTGTTCGATTGCGATTCTACCGCCGCGAGCGGGAGAGGGCATACGCGATCCCCGCCTGGAGCGTGCTTCGCGTGGGGACCTTCGCGCCGAAGTCGATGTCGAGCTTCACGAGCGCCTGCGCGACGTCGCCCCGGATACCCGTGATCACGACCTCGGCGCCGAGCAATTCGACCGCGCGGACCGTGTCGAGCAGGCGGCTCGCGACGTGGCTGTCGACGACGCGCACGCCCGTGATGTCGACGATGAGCGCGCGCAGGGCCCGCTTGCTCGCGCCTTCCAGCGCCACGCGCTGGAGATCCTCGGCCCGCGCGGCGTCCACGGTGCCGACGAGCGGGATCACCATGACATTGTCGGTGATCGGCACGAGCGGCGCGGAGAGCTCGGCGAGGCGCGCGCGCTGCATTTCGATCATCGCCTGCTCGAAGCTCGCGCGCTCCGCCTCGGCCTTGGCACGGCGCAAAAGCTCGGCCTGCAGGCCGTCGTTCGCCCGCGCGAGCTCGTCGGTCCGGCGCCGGACGTCGGCGAGGAGGAGCGCATTTTCGAGGGCGATCGCCGCCTGCGACGAGAGCAGCGAGAGCAGCTCGACGCGGTCCTCCGAGAATGCGTCCTCGACGAGGCGGTTTTCGAGATAGAGGATGCCCGAGAGCGCGTCGCGGTGGACGAGCGGCAATCCGAGGAAGGAGCGGGGTGCAGCGACGCCGAGGTGCGGATCGGCCTCGAACGGCGTGCCCGACGCGCCCCGACCCACGACGACGGGCGCGCGCGTGCGCGCGACGTATTGCACGACGCTCGACGCAATGCCGGGGGCCTCGGCGAGCGGGCGCATGGAGCCGACCTCGGCGCCGTCGACCGTCAAGCTGGCGCCGACGAAGAGCTCCCGGTCCCGCGAAAGGACGAGCGCGGCGCGGTCGGCGCCCGCGACCTCGAGCACCGTGCGGAGGAGGCGCTCGAGCAGGCGATCGAGGACGGTTTCGCCGGCAATGGCCTGCGCCGCCCGCACGATGGCAATCGCGTCGAGCGACCTGCCGCCGCGCGACGGCCGCTCGGTGGGGCGCGCCGGTTTGTCCACGGGGCTGCGCCTTGCCTCCTCGGACGTTTTTCCGCCGAAGACCTCGGGGTGCCGCGTTTCGAGGTCGGAGACCTTCGTCGTCGCGCCCCAGCGCGCATACGCGCGCATCGCCGCTTCGAGGTAGGGCCGCGCGAGCCCGGGCCTTCCGCGACCGGAATAATAATGGGCCGCGCGTTCGCAGGCGAGCGCCTCGTGATGAAGGAGCCCGTTTGTCCGGGCCGATTCGATCGCCTCGTCGTAAAGCTCGCGGGCCTCGCCGTGACGCCCCTCCGCTACCTTCACCTCGGCGGAGACGAGGCGATGGAACGGGAGATAGTTGTCCGGAAAAAGTTCGACCCAGGTGCCGAGCTTCGCGTGATACGGCGCGAGGCGCGCCCGGAGGCGCGCGCCCTCGGCCTCGTCCGCGCCGGAGAGGCGCGCCGCAAATGCGAGGGCGACGATGAAGGTGGAGAAGGCCTCCAGGTAGAGCCACATGCCCGCGGCCATGTGCCCCTCGGTGCGCTCGGCCCATTCGAGCGCGCCGTCGAGGTCGCCGTGGAGCAGGCAGAGCTGCGTCCGCAGGGCGTGATGCATGCACGCCGCATATCCGAAATTCGGCTCGATCTTCGCGACGAACCTCGCGTCGTCGAAATCGTCGCCGTCGAACGAGGCCGGCGCGCGCGTGCGCCCATCGAGGGCGTCGAGCATCCGGCCGAACGCGGTAAGCGTGAACGTCGCGAGCGGATCCCGCACGTCCGGCAGGATCCCCGTGGCTTTGCTCCACGCCTCGCGCACCGAGGTGAGCGAATCACCCGCCCAGTACCGCAGGGCGACGCCGAGGTAGAGCGAATAAGAGATGTACGGGACGTCGCCCATTTCGAGGCTGTGGGCGAGCGCGCGATCGACGAACGGGAGCGCGCGCCGGACGGGCTCGAACGGCGTGGAGCACGCGCCGATGGTCCAGGACGTCCGGCCGCGGAGCGCCGCGTTGTCGATGCGATCTTCGAGCAGCACGGCGACGTCGAAGAACGCTCGCGACATCGCCACATCGCCGAGGATCATCGCCAGCATGAGGGCATAGCTGGCGTACGCATACGCCGCGACATCCGCGTGACCGTGCTCGACGCAGGCGGCGACGAGGCGCACGATGACCACGAGATAAAGCGCCTGATCGGCGATGTACGTGGGCGGGACGAGCGCCGTGAGCAGATCGAGCTGCGCGACGACGTGCGGATCCTCGATGCGCGGGGCGCGGGCGAGGTTTTCGGGCGAGCGGCCGCCGACGAGGCGCGCGATTTCGGCGAGCGCCGCGGGGAGCGAAGCGGCCTCGGCCCCTCGCTCGGGCAAAAGGGCGCCGAGCTCGGACAAACCCTCGCGCCCGGCGGCGATGGCGTCCATGTACCGGCCGCGCGAGACCTGGAGGGCGAGGCGCTGCCCGTGCACGCGCGCCCGTTCGAGCGGCGTCCGCGCGTGCGAGAGCGCCTCCGAAAAGAGCGCCTCGGCGCGCTCGGCGTGGCCCTCGATGTACGCGCATTCGGCGCGCGAAGACCAGAGCCCGAGGGCGAACGCGGGGTCTTCCGCGAGCGCGGAGGCCGAGAGGAGGGCGGCGGAGGCGTCGTAGAAATCGACGGCGACACGGAATGCGGCCTGCGATTGCGCCTTGTGGCCCGCCTCGAAGAGCAGGCGCGCGACGAAGAGGCGCTCCGCCTCATCGTCGAGCAGCGACGCGCCCTCGCGATAGTGGTGGGCGATCTCGAAGCGCCGATCGCTGTCGGCGCCGGATTCGGCGCGCATCGAGCGACCCAGGGCGAGGTGCACGCGCGCCCGCTCATCGCCGTCGAGCAGCGCTCGAGCCGCCTCGCGCACCTTCTCGTGCACGAAATGGTAGGTGCCGGTCCCCGGGACGATCATCCCGAGCTCGATCGCCTCGACGAGCGCCGCGGAGAGGTCGGCCTCGGGCATGCCGAGGATCGCCTGGAGTTTGTCCTGCTCGAATCCATGTCCCAGCGCGGCCGCGGCGGCGAGGACGCGGCGCGCGAGCGGCGAGAGCTTGCCAAGCCGCTCGGCCACGAAACGGGCGGTGTCGTCCGGAATGGGCACTTCGAGGATACGCCGTTCGTCCCAGCGAACGGCGTTCGTCACGGGATCGCGATCGACGAGACCCTCGGAGAAAAGGGCGTCGAGCACATGCAGGACGAGGAAAGGATTGCCGCGCGATTTGCGGTGCAGGAGGCGCGCGAGCGCGGCGACCTCGTGCTCGGGCACGGAGAGGACGTCCGCGATGATGCGCCCGACGTCCTCGGCTTCGAGCGGGCCGAGGACGATCTTTTGAAGGGCGACGCCGCGCGCGGCAACGGATGCGAGGAAAACGCCGAGCGGCCGCGCGGGCGCCGTGTCCTCCTCATGGGCCGCGCCGAGGACGAGCAGGCGCGAAAGGCCCTCGTCGGCGAGGACGTCGGCGAGAATGGAGAGCGTGTCGGGATCGGCGCAATCGAGGTCGTCGAAAAAGACGGCGACGAGGGGCCAATGCTCGCAGAAGACACGAAGGAAGACGCCCACGGCGCGCCCCACGCGGCGGCGCGCTTCGGCGGCCCCGAGATCGGGGAGAGAGGGCGATGGTCCGAGAACGAGGGCGACGTCGGGCGCGAGGCCTTCGAGCAAGGCGCCCTGGCCGTCGAGGGCGTCGAGGAGGCGCGCGCGAATTGCATGAAGGCGATCTTCCGGCTCGGTGAGGGCGCGGCGCGCGAGGGCCGTGACGACCTCGCCGAGGGCCGCGCGGGGCGCCGCGCCTTCCTTGGGTTTCGTCGCGACAAACAGGCCGCCCTGCTGGAGGATGCGCTCGCGCCCCTCGGCGACGAGCGTCGATTTGCCAGCGCCGGCCGGGCCCACGACGAGCACGAGCTCGGGCGGGCCGGACATGGCCCGCCGCGCGGAATCGGCCATCGCGCGGGCCTCGGCCTCGCGGCCGAACGTCCTGTCCCAGATTCGCCGATCGTCGGGGCCGTCGCCGGTGCCGAGGGGGAAAGGCGCGGCCGCGGGCCCTTCCCGCAAGAATCGTTCGAGGTCGAGCGCGAGCGCGCGGCCCGTCTGGTATCGATCCGCGGGCGCCTTGGCGAGGAGCTTTTGCGCGATATCGGAGAGCACGCGCGGGACGGCCGCGTCGCGCTCGTGCGCGGGCACGGGCGCGCGCGCGAGGTGCGCGTGGGCGAGCGCCAGGGGATCGGCGGCGGCGAACGGCGGCGCGCCCGTGAGCAATTCATGAAGGACGGCGCCGAGCGAATACAGATCCGCGCGCCCGTCGAAGCCGCGGCTCGAGCGTCGCGTGCGCTCCGGGGCCGCATACGCGAGCGAGGCCTCGCGGGAAGGACCACGCGCGTCAGCCCCGCTGCGCGGGCCGGCGTCGGCGAGGAAGGCGTCGCCCGACGCGGGCTCGACGAGGATCGTCACGGGCGAGAGATCGCCGTGGACGCGGCCCGCGCGGTGGAGCTCGTCGAGCGCGAGGGCGAGCGCGAGCGTGAGGCGCGCGGCCGCCTCGGGGGGTTGCATTCCAGACGCGAGGAGGGCGGCGAGAGTGCTTTGCCCGCGCTCGTCTCCTTTGCCCAGGCGGCTCATGCCGAATTGCTCCTCCGATGCCGTTCGAGTCGCAGAACGAGATCCCCGACGAGGCCCGTCCAGCCCGTCTGGTGCGAGGCCCCGAGCCCCTCGCCGGTGTCGCCGTGGAAGTATTCGTAAAAGAGAAGGTTCTCCCGAAAATGAGGGTCGTTCTGGAAGATGTCGGTGTCGCCGTAGACGGGCCTCTTGCCATCCGGGCCGCGCTCGAAGAGCGCGACGAGGCGGGAGGCGATTTCATCGGCGGCCTCGCGGAGCGTGCGGGGCCCGTGCGTGCGCGTGGCGGGGACGCACAGGACGTCGCCGAAGCCGTGTTCGAGGCGGAGGAGGGAGCGATAGATCATGTATCCGGTCGGCATCCAGACGGGGCCGCGCCAGTTCGAGTTCCCGCCCTTCATGCGGCTCTTCGATTCTCCCGGCTCGTAGCCGACCTCCAATCGGCGTTCGCCCTGCCAAACGACGACGGGTCGCTTCTTGTGCTCCTTCGAGAGGGAGCGGGGGCCGAACGGCGAGAGGAACTCGTCCTCGTCGAAGAGGTGGCCGAGCACGCGTTCGAGCTTGCCAGGCGGGACGGCCGTGAGGACGTACCGGCCATCGGGGCGCTTGACGAGGGCCTCGGCGAGGTGAGGGTTTTTCCCGAGGAACCATTCCATCCGGCGGCGGAAGTTGTCGAGCTTGTGATGGACCTCGGGGCCGATGACGTGGACGGCGAAGAGGGGAATGAGGCCGACCATGGAGCGCACGGGCAGGTGGTGCGGCTGTCCACGGACCGTGAGGATGTCGAAGTAAAACCCTTCGGGGTCGTCCCATAGCGGGATCTCGGGGGGCTCGGCGTGGTGGAAGGTGTAGGCGATGCGCAGGAAATGCTCGAAGAACTTGCTCGCCGCGTCCTCGTACGCGGAGTTTTCCATGGCGAGCTCGAGCGCGATCCGCATGAGGTCGATGCAATACATCGCCATCCACGCGGTGGCGTCGGCCTGTTCGAGCTTCACGCCGGGCGGCGGCGGCTCGCTGCGGTCGATGACGGAGATGTTGTCGAGGCCGAGGAAGCCGCCCTCGAAAACGTTGTTCCCCTCCGGGTCGCGCTTGTTCACCCACCAGGCGAAGTTGATGAGCAGCTTGTGGAACATGCGTTCGAGGAAGAGGCGGTCGCCTTTGCCGCGCTGCTTGCGCTCGATCTTGTAGAGCTGGTAGGCCGCCCAGGCGAGGATCGGGGGATTGAGGTCGCCGAACTCCCATTCGTAAGCGGGGATCTGGCCGTTCGGGTGCTGGTACCACTCCTTGACCATCAGCTTGAGCTGGTTCTTCGCGAGGTCCATGTCGATCGGCGCGAGCGCGAGGGCATGGAAGGCGAGGTCCCAGGCCGCGAACCAGGGGTATTCCCACTTGTCGGGCATGGAGATGACGTCGGCGACCGCGAGGTGCCGGAAATCCTTGTTCCGGCCGCGGAGCCGCTCGGCCGGCGGGGCGATCGCGTCGCCGCGGAACCAGACGTCGACGTCGTAATGGTAAAACTGCATGGACCAGAGCAGGCCCGCGGAGGCCTGGCGCTGGATCGCGCGGCGCTCGTCCGACATGTGGGGGCCTTGAAGTGCGAGGTAAAACGCGTCGGCCTCGGCCTTGCGTTTCGCGAGGAGCTCGTCCGCGCCCTCGAACGGGGCTCGCTCGGGCTCGGGGCAGAGCCGCGCGCGGAGGACGACGCGTCCCCCGGCGGGAACGTCGAACACGCGCCAGGCCGCCGCCTTGGAGCCGCGCCGCGCAGGGTTTGTCCTGGATTCGTCGCCGTGGACGACGCGCGCGTGGAAGGCATCCTTGACGTAGGGCGTGCGCGGCGGCGAGCCGAAAAGGCGCTCGGTGTTGGTCTCGTTGTTCGTGAAGAGGAGCGTCGTGTCGTCGCCCTCGATGTAAAGATGAAATGCACCGAGATCGTGGTGGCTCGCGCGGAGGGAGGAAAACCCCGCGCCGCGCTCGCCTTCGTGGATCTCGGGCGGCGCGATGACGATCTCGTCCCACGACCAGGTGTTGCGGAACCAGAGGTGCGGCAGGACGTGAATCGGGGCGGCCTCGGGGCCGCGGTTCTCGACGGTGACGACTATCAAGATGTCATTCGGCGCGCGCTTCGCGTATTCGACCGTGACGTCGAAGTAGCGACCCTCGTCGTAGAGGCCGAGGTCCCAGGTCTCGAGCTCGGGTTCGTCGCCACCGCGCATTCGATTGCCCGCGACGAGCTCCTCGTAGGGATAACGGCGCTGGGGATATTTGTAGAGGAAGCGGAGGTAGCTCGACGTCGGGGTCGCGTCCTCGTAATGGTGGACCTCCTTGACGTCCTCGCCGTGGTTGCCCTCGGGGCCGGTGACGCCGAAGAGGCGCTCTTTCAGAATGGGATCCCGGCCGTTCCACAGGGCGAGCGCGAGGCAGAGGATCTGCGCGCGATCACAGATCCCCGCGAGGCCGTCCTCGTTCCAGCGATACGCGCGGCTCCGCGCGT
Source organism: Polyangium sp. 6x1 (assembly GCF_029946515.1). Lineage (GTDB taxonomy): Bacteria > Myxococcota_A > Polyangia > Polyangiales > Polyangiaceae > Polyangium. Next base: position 452,641 of record NZ_JARZHH010000002.1, on the reverse strand, counting down.
GGTCGTGCGGAAAGTATCCCCAGGCGTCGCCGCTCGCGCTGTAGTCCTCGCGGACCGTGCCCCAGGCGCGCTCCGCGACGTAGGGGCCCCAGTCCTTCCAGCGGAGGACGCGCTCGCGTGCCTGAGCCAGTCGATGGTGCTCCTCGGTCCTCCACGCCTGCATGCCTCGAACATATCAGGGTTCGAAGCACCCCCAAGCGCCCGAGGGCGACCGTTCACTCGGTGCGCTGGATGATGTGAAAACCGTAAGCGGTCTCGACAACCTCGCTGATCTCGTTGATCTGGAGCTCGAAGGCGGCGTCCGAAAAGGCCTTGACCATCGCGCCGCGCTCGAACTGGCCGAGATCCCCGCCGCGTTCGGCCGCTCCAGGCTCGTCGGAGCACTCGGTGACGACCGACTCCCACGCCGCGCCCGAGCGGAGCGCACGCAGGCACTCCAGCGCCTTCTGCCTCGCCTCTTCGCGGGTGCGGGAGACGTTCTCCGGGCGCTGCTGCGAGCGCTGGTGCATGACGAGGATGTGCCGGGCGCCGATGCGGGTCGGCAGGCGCGAGATCCGCTGCCGCTCGCGCTCCTCGACGGCCTCGCGCTCGGCCGCCCGCGCAGGGCCGATCGTTTCGAGCCCGCCCCCCGTCCAGTCCGGCCCCGTGGCGAGCGTGGTGCACGCGGGACAGACGAACGCGAGCGCGAGGAGAACGGAAACTCGGCCAGCGGGGGCTGCCATGGGGCGGGAACGTGGACCAGGGGCCGCGGGCGCGCAAGGGGGTTCGGGGCGTAGATCGGCTTGTCCGAGCGTAGCCCCGAGCGTCGAAAGGTTCAGGGGGGCTCGTCTGGTACGATGGAGGCGTGCCGCTGCTCGACGTGGTCCTCGGCTACGACTGCAACCTCGCGTGTACCTACTGCACGATCACCGAGGCGATGCGGCGTCGCGCGCTGTCCACGGAGCAGGTGGCCCGGGAGATCGATCGGGCCGCCACACGAGGTTTCCGCGATGTCGCGTTCACCGGAGGCGAGCCGACGATCCGGAGCGATCTGCCCGCGCTCGTGCGGTACGCGAAGAAGCGCGGGTTCGAGCACGTGAAGGTCGCGTCGAACGGCCTAAGGTACGCGCACGCGCCGTACCTGGAGATGCTCGTGGACGCAGGCGTCGATCAGTTCCACGTGTCGATGCACGCGATGGCCGACGCGGCCTACGAGGAGACGGTGCAACGCGAAGGGACGGCGGAGCTGCGGCGGAAGGCGATCAAGAACTTGGTCGCGCGCAGGCTCGATCCGATCGCGGATCTGATCCTGAAGGAGGATACGTACCGGGACGTGCGCGGCTGGGTCGAAGGGCTCTTCGCGCAGGGGATCCGGCAGTTCCGGCTCTGGCTCGTGTCGCTGACGGACAACAATCGCGGGAACGTGCACCAGCTCCCACGGCTCACGGACGTGGCCGCGAAGGCGCGCAACGCGTTCGAGGCGGCGCGAGAAGGAGGCTACGAGGTGCACGCGCTGCACATCCCGCGCTGCTTTTTGCCGGGGTACGAGGATCACGTGCGGCACCCGGGCGCGGACCTCGTGCGGGTCGTGACGCCGGACGAGGTGTTCGATCTGAAAAACTCGCGCCTCACGGGCGGCGTGAAGCCCGCGGGGTGCGAGGGCTGCCGGTTCTTCGATGCGTGCCCGGGGCTCAGGCCCGACTACGTGGAGCGCTTCGGCGGGGACGAGGTCAACAGCGTGCCGGCGTGAGACGGAGACTCCGCCTTCGGGGCCGCGTCCTCGCCGTGGGGCGTGCCGCCGCCGGGCAGATCGAGGTCGTCGAGGCCCGCGAGGACGGAGAGCGAGACGGGGTGGTACGGCGGTCGCGGGGTGATGGGCTTGTCGACGTCGCCGCCGCGCTCGTGCACGAGGCGCGCGCAGAGCGCGAGGCACCACTTGCCCTGGCACCAGCCAGTTCCGAAGCCGGTGTATCGCTTGACCGACTCGATGTCGCGGTAGCCACGCTCGAAGGCCGCTTCGAGCTCGTGGAGCGTCACGTCCTCACAGCGGCAAACCAGGGTTTTCATGCGCGAACCTCTCGCGGGATGGTAGCGCCCCCCCGGGGGGATCGGCTATACGGGGGGCATGCCTCAGAAACCGCAAGTTCGTGCCAAAGAGAAGGTTCGCCAGACGCGCAGGCTCGCCCGCTGGCGCGCGAAGAAGGCCGCCGAAGCCCAGGCGCAGCAGACCCCCGCGCCGAAGCCGGCCTCCTGAAGTCACGTCCGTGCCGTGCGTCCCCGCGCGCACGGCACCGGACGGACGCCCTCTCGGATGCACCGAGCGCGCGTGTTCACGCCGCGCGCCGAAAAACTTCATTCCATCTCGCCGCTGTCCGCTTCGGCGTCGGTCGCCTCGGACGCATCGGACGGCGCCTTGCCCTTCTTTCGCTCGGCCCGGAGCGTGGCCATCTCCGCGCGCGACGGGTTGATCACGAGGAAGCCGTGATCCGCGTCGAGCAGCGCGACGTCGCCGGGGGACGCCCACTGGAAGAGGCCCTCGACCTGCGTGATCGACGGTACGCCGAGCAGCCGCAAGAGCACGGGCGTGCGAGGATCCGAGGCGCGCTCGCTGAGCACGACGCCCACGGGATGCGTGCGCGCCGAGACGACGAGGTCGAACACGGTGAGCCGATCGCCGATGAGCACCGCCTTCGTCGGCAGCTCCGCGCGCGCGTCGGGCGTCGCGAGCATGACGAGCGCGTCGCAGAGGTCTTCCATGTCGCGCGCGCGCTCCTGCAGGAAAGGATCACCGACGATGCCGTTCGCCGCGCGGACACCCTCGCGCGCGACGAGGCCGAGCGCCTGCGCGACGCCGTGGCCCTCGGCGACGAGCTCGAACGCGCGCTGACGGAGGCGCAGGTCGCCGATCATGAGCTCGTACGTGGAGAGGAACGCAGCCTCGCGCGAGAGGCCGAGCTTGCGCGCGCGGGCGACGAGCGTCGAGAGCGCCTTCTCGGCCGCGCCCCAGGCCCCACGGAGGAGCTTCGGATCCTCGCCCGTGGCCTTGCGTTGCGGTGAGGTGGCCGGGCGGCGCAGGGCCGCGACCGCGCCGAGCGAGCGGCCCGGGACCGAAGGGACGCCGGGGAGCGTGACCTTGCGGGTGCCGCCGCCCGTGCGGCGGAGCTTCTTGTCGCGCAGCTCTCGGAGGACCTCGGCGTGGCGGATCGCCGAGGCGATCGGCGCCGTGAGCGCGACGAGGAGCCGGACGTCGCTCGGGCGGTAGGCCTTGTCGCCCGAGCGTTGCACGACGATCGCGCCGAGCACGCGGTCGAAGCCGAGGATCGGAACGGCGAGGAAGACGGGGTAGCGGTCCTCGTCGATGAACGGAAATGCGCGCCAGCGCTGATCCCCGGGCGCCTTCACGACGGCGACGGGCCGCCGGGTCGCGACGGCCGTGCCCGTGAGGCCCTCGCCGACGGACAGGCGCACGGTGCCGCGCGCGCCCACGGGAAAACCGACGTTGCCGCGGAGGACGAGCGCGTTGCCGTCGCCTTCGAGCAAGTAGAGCGAGACGATCTCGGCCTGGACGATGGCGCTGATGCGCTTGGGGGCCTCGTCGAGGAGGACCGAGAGCGGCATCGGTTTGGCCACAAACGAAACGAAGTCGAGGACGCGGTCGAGGCGGACCTCGCGGCGCGTCGGGTTCTGCGACTCGGGCGGCGGGGGCAAGGTCGAGACCACCGGCATCACGGCGGGTTCGCTTGCGAGGACTTCGTCGGAGGGACGCGACGGCATTCGGGCCGTACCATACCAGGAGGGACGGTCTTGGAAAGCGGTCGCAGGAGGTCCCGATCAAGCGCGGGACGAGCGTAAGTCGACAGGCCCATCGAGGGGCGGGCGCTGCATCTCACCGATCGACGAGCAGCGCGCAAACGGTGCGCGTTCGAGGACGGCGCGCACGAGGGCACCGTCGTTCGACGAGCCCACGGCCGTGACGAACGGGGCCCACGGAGCGAGGAGGCGGGGCACGTCGCAGGGCGCGAGCGCGACGACGTGAACGACGCGCGCAGCCGGAGGCAAGACGAGCGCTCGCGGAGAAGGATCGAAGCCGACCGCATGCGAGGGGCGCGCGAGGAAGAGGCCGACGGCTTCCATGGTGGCGCCGTACAGCGCAATGTCCGCGGCGAGCGCAGGATCGAGGGGGCCACGAGGGACACGCGCGGCGGCGCGGGAGAGGGCGGCGTCGAGCGCTTGGACAAACGCTTCCGCGCGAGATGCACGGCCCTCGACGAGCACGAAGCGCGGGGACAAACAGCCGCGCTGATCGAAGGGGACGACGTCCCACGCGAGGGCCTCGGCGGCGTCGTCGAGCGCGGCGTTTTCGCCGACGACCGCGAGCCCGAGGCCGGTTCCATGTCCCCGCACGGAAATGCCCGCCGGGAGGCCACGGGTGACGGCTTCGATCGAAGCGTCCGAGCCGTACACGTGCAGCTCGTCGCCCGGCGCGGGCGTGATGGATGCGGCGCGCGTGAGGGAGGCGTGGTGCGTCCGGACGAACGCTTCGTCGGCGGAGAGCGCGCGGACGAGGAGGTCGGTGACCACGGGATCACGGCGCGAGGGACGGACGACGACGTCGGGCGAGGTCGCCGCGGCGAGCGCGAGCGCGCGGAGCGGCGCGGTGCAGACGTTCGCCGCGAGGACGACGTGGCAGCGGGGAGCGCGGCCCGTACGCGTGAGGAGCGTGTCGAGCTCGACGTCGGTCGGATGCGTCTCCAGATGCGCGGAGAGCGCGAGCTCGACGCCCTTCGGATCGAGGCCGGTGACCGCGGGCAAACGCGCCCGCGCCTCGGCGCCGAGCGGATCGTTCGGGTCCTGGATCCTCCTGCCCGCGGCGATCACCCGGAGGACACGCGCCCTCGCCTCGGCCTCGGCGCTCATGACGAACCGCGCGAGAGGACCTCGTCGATCGCGAGCGAGCATCCTCGCGGCGTGGCGCCCGGCGCGCGACCGAAGAGCTCGATCCCTTCGTCGGTGACGCGCCCGAGGTCCGACGTCTGGATCGCCACGGACGAGTCGACGTTCGCGAGGTCGACGAACCGCAGGATGCCCGTCTCGCCCGGCGCGCGTGGCGCGAGCGTCGCGGGATCGACGGCCGTCACGCGCATCCACGGCGGCGGCACGTACACGCCGTGGCGCGACGGGGAAAACGCGCCGAGCGCGGCGGCGAGCGTGCCTTCGTAGAGCTGGCTCGACAGCTCGGTCATGCCGTACTCGCCCACGACGTGGGCCTCGGGGACGCCGAACAGGGCGGCGATCGCGCGCCGGAGCTCGTTCGGCTCGACCTCGCGCGAGCGACCCTTGAAGCCGCCGGTCTGCATGACGCGGCTGCCGGGCGGAAGCGTGAGGTCCCGGGCCCCGGCGCCGTCGAGCAGATGCACGAACGCGAACGACGCGCCCAGCACGAGCGCAGGCTTGCCCGCGGCGCGCGCTTCGGCCGTGGCCCGCGCCGCGCCTTCGATGTCGAGCACGCCGCCGCGCACGTGGAAGCTCACAGGGCCGCCGAGCTCGTGGGCGAAGAGATCGAGCATGAAGCCGAGCGACGAGTCGGCGACCTCCTCGACCGACGGCGCGAGCACGAGAACGCCAAGGTCTTGACGATCGGGCCAGAGCATCCGCTCGCCCCAGCGAAGCGCGACGAGCTCGTACGTCGCCGTGGTGCGGAACGGATGCTCGCCGCGCGCCTCCTTGCCCTGCGACGTGCCGCTCGTCCGGAACACGAGCGTGTCCTCGTCGGGCGCATGCGCGGCGATGCGCGCGAGCCGGAAGACGTCGCAAGGGAGCGCGGGGATCACGGAGGCGTCACGCGCGGTCGCGAGATCGATGCCCCGCGCGCGGACGAGGCGGCCGAGGGCAGGCACGTGCGCGGCCTGGAAACGCGCGAGCGCGAGCGCGAGGTCGTCGAAGGGCTCGGGCGGCGCGCCGCGAAGGCTCCCAGAGGCGAACGCCCGCACGCGCTCATGCAGCGCTTCGCTCGTAGGCCGTACCGTCACGCGGCGATTGTTAGCAGGAGCGAGGCAAGGCCGCCAAGCGAGCGGCCTTCGGTCGAACCGTCAGCCGAGCGACGCCTTCATCGCGTTCGCCGCCGCCGTGAGTTGCTCCTCGGCGATCGTGAGCGGCGGGGTCCAGGTGATCACCTCCCCCTTCTGTCCGCCCGTGATGACCACGTAACCGGCCTCGAGCATGCGCCGCATCGTCTGCAAGGCGAGCGCGCCGCTCTCGAACGCGACGCCGAGCATCAAGCCCTCGCCGCGCACCTCGACGACGCCCGGCGCGTCCGCGAGCACCGCCGTGAGGTACTCCTTCGTCCGCGCGCCGATCTCGCGCGTCTTGTTGACGAGCTGCCGGAACCGGAGCGAGTCGAGCGTGGCGATCGCCGTCGCGCACGCGAGCGGCGCTCCTGCGTGCGTGGACGTATGCACGACCTCGCCCTCGCGCGCCCACGCCTGCATGATCTCGTCGGCCGCGATGCACGCCGCGATCGGCAAGCCTCCGCCGAGGCCCTTGCCGAACACGAGCACGTCGATCGCAGCGCCCACCGAGGTCGATCGCACCATCGCGCCCGAACGACCGAGGCCCGTCCAGATCTCGTCGGCGATCACGAGCGCGCCGTGCCGATGCGCGAGCTCGCAGAGGTCCCGCAAGAACCTCTCGGGCGGCACGACGATGCCGCCGCGGCCGAGGATCGGCTCGACCAGCACCGCGCCGACGTTGCCCGCCGCGAGCGCCTTCTCCACGGCGCCGAGCGAGCGATCGAGATCGGCCTCCGCCGCGGGGTACGGCGCGAACGAGACGTGCGGGTTGAGCTGGAGGTTGAACGGCTCGCGATAACTCTCGCGCAGCCCGAGCACGGCGAGCGGCCCGTAACCGAGGCCGTGGTAGGCGCCCTCGAAGGCGACGACGCCGGGTTTGCCCGTGGCGAGCGTCACCGTCTTCAGCGCGGCCGTGATGGCGTCGCTGCCGCTCTGGCAGAGCAGCACGCGCGGCGACACGCCCGGGTGCAGCGACGCGAGCCGCTCGAGCAACGCGACCTTGATGTCGGCGGCGTACACGTCGCCGAGCGCCTGGATGAGCCGATCGGATTGCGCCTCGATCGCGCGCGTCACGCTCGTCGCGCCGTGCCCGAGCAGGAGGGATCCGAAGCCGGCCACGAGATCGACGTAGCGGTTGCCGTCGACGTCGAACAGGTTCGCGCCCTTGCCCGAGGCGAGGACGATCGGCGCCATCTCCGCGCCGCTCGTCTCCTCGCGTGTCTTGCGTCGCGTCCCGAACGCGGGGCACTCGACGCGTTCGAGCCTGCCGAGGAGGCTACGCGACGCAGGGCCCGGAGGCGGCACACGGATCTCGGGGAGTTGATCTCCCGTCAGTTCCTCTGCGGGGGCGGGAAACTCGCTCAGGGGCATGTCGTTTCACCTAGCACGCACGAGCGTGGCGAGCAGGCGTGGACGCGAGCGTCGTCCGGTCGGCCCAAGGACCTCGGGGCTACGAGCACAGCCTGTTTCGCCCGGTCCTCTTCGCCATGTAGAGCTTTTCGTCGGCGCGCTTGATGAGGTCCTGCGCCGAACGATCACTCTCCTGCAGGAGCGCGGCGCCGAGGCTGATCGTCACCTTGATGCTGTCGGCTTGAAAAACGAACGCGTTGTCCGCGACCTTCTGCCGCAGCGTCTCGCCGAGCGCGATGGCGCCCTCGAGCGACGTCTCGGGCAGGACGATCGAGAACTCCTCGCCGCCGTACCGCGCGAAGACCTCGTCGCGGCGGATGCGCGACTGCACGACGCGCGCGACCTCCTTCAGCACGTAGTCGCCCGCGAGGTGGCCGTGCACGTCGTTGATGCGCTTGAAGTGGTCGATGTCGAACATCAGGATCGACAGATCCCGATCGTGCCTGCGGCCGCGGATGATCTCGCGCTCGAGGGCCTCGTAGAGGTAGCGCTTGTTGTAGATCTGCGTGAGACCATCGATGATGGTCATCCGGTAGATCTCTTCGTGGTACTGCGCCTCGACGTCGGCGCCGGAGAGGAACTTGAAGATCGTCGGGCCAATCTTCACGCGGTCGCCGTTCTTCAGGACGACCTCGCGCGAGATCTGCTCGTCGTTGCAGTACGTGCCGTTCGTGCTGCCGTCGTCGACGACGACCCAGTAGCCACCCTGCTGGCGGAACTGCGCGTGGCGCCGCGACACCGAGTCGCCGTCGAGGACCACCTGGTTGTCCGCGCCGCGACCGACCCGCGTGGGGTTGTGCTCGAGCACGAAGCGCTTGCCGAGCAGCGTCGGCTCCTTCGTGTAAATGACGACGAGACAGTCGGTCCCGAGCCGAGGCGCCTCACCCCCACCCGGCGGGGGCTGCACCACCGTGGTAACGCGAGTCTTTTCGTCGAAGTCGTTCACGCGGTTTCAGCCCGGTTTGCCTGCTACTTCGGTCACGTCGGGAAGCAATCGAAGCGGGGCCCCTCGGAAGATGCCCGTTCCAAGCTCAATCACCCGGATCCAGCCGATCTTCCAGCTTCAGCGTATCCATCCCCCCGCGCAGGCGTCAAGGTGAATTCGATTACTGGGTTTCGTCCTCGCCGCGTCTCGGCTCGGGAGCCTGGTTGCCCAGGCGCCACGGCGAGGCTTGCGACATTGTTGTGCGACGATTGTACGAATGCAAGGCGCCGACTCCGGACAGCAGCGACGGACTCGTGCGCCCGGAACACTTCGAAGAAGCACCTCAAGCTGTGAGGCCTCGCGCCGCGCTCGCGCGTGATGCGCGTTCCGCCCGCGCGGGCCGTCGATCCGGCGCGCCCGACGGCAACGTCGCGAGCAGCCGACCGTGGTCGAAGACCCACATTTCACCGGGTTTGCCCAGCGTCCACGTCTCGTTCTTCGTGAGCGGCGCCGTCGCCACGACCGCCACGCGATCCCGCGGCGTGGTCACGGCCGAGAAGTCGACCGCGACGTCGTCGTCCGCGAGGTGCGCGAGGCCAAACGGTGCCTTTCGGATGATGTAGCAGAGCCGCGTGCCGCAACGGGCAAACAGGTGCCGACCATCCCCGAGCAGGAAGTTGAACGTGCCGTCTTTCGCGATACGCGCGCCAGCGTCCGCCACGACGCGCCAGAGCTCGCTCGGCTTGCGCGGATAATCGTCGAACGTGCGGCGCAGCTCCTCGAGCAGCACGCAGAAGGCGTACTCGCTGTCGGTCGTGCCGATCGGGGTGAAGCGGCCGAGCTTGCGCTGCTTCACGCGCGGCAGCGTGCCGTTGTGCGCGAAGACCCAGTGCCGGCCCCAGAGCTCACGCGCGAACGGGTGCGTGTTCGCGAGGCTCGTGGGCCCGCGCGTCCGCTTGCGGACGTGGCCGATCGCCAGCATCGTCTTGATCGGGTTTTGCGAGAGGAACCGCGCGAGCGGGCTCTCGGCCGCCGGCGTCGGTTCGAGGAACACACGCGCCGCGTACCCCTCGTAAAACGACAGGCCCCAACCGTCCGCATGCGGACCCGTCTTCCCACCTCGCTGGCACAAGCCGGCGAACGAGAAGACGATGTCCGTGGGGACGTTGCACTCCATCCCGAGTAGCTCGCACATCTCCGCGCGTCCGGGAGTATAGGCGAAACTCAGCGCGCCGCGACGGCCGCCGCGGCCTCGTTCGCCTGCCGCACGCAGTCGGGGATGCCGACGCCGTCGAACGCCGCGCCCGCGAAGTGGAGGCCCGGGAGCCCACGCGCGATGTCGCGGATGCGCCGGATCCGCGCCGCGTGCCCCACGATCGGCTGCGCGTTCGCCTGGTCGTACCGGAAAACACGCGCGAGCATGGGCGCGGCGCGGACGCCGATGAGCGAGCCGAGCTCCTCGCGCGCGAGCGACACGAGCGCCTCATCGCTCGCCCGGAGCGCGCCCGGATCCCGGTGCCCGCCCACGAACACGCGCACGAGCGCCGCGTCTTGCGGGGCGCGCGCCGTCCACTTGCTGGAGATGAACGTCGCCGCGAGGATGCGGCGCCGCTCTTCCTTGGGGATCACCACGCCCACCGCGTCGAGCGGGTGCGGGACGTCGGGCCGCGCGTACGCGAGCACGACCGTGCCCGTCGAGAGGTACGGGATGCCGCGGAGGAGCGCGCCAAGCTCCGCGTCGACGCCGCCGAGCGCGTTCGCCGCCGCGTGCGCGGGCGCCGCCATCACCACGTCGTCGGCCTCGATCGACTCGGTCTGCCCGTCGCGCGCGCCGAACCGCACGACCCAGCGCGGAGGGGCGCTCGCATCCGCGCCGCTCGATCGCTCGACCGACACGACGGGCGCGCCCACGCGGATGTCGCCGCCCGCCTTCTCGATGCGCCGGACGAGCGCCTCGATGAGCTCGCCCATGCCCCCGAGGAGCGAATGGAACGGGCTCGGCGGCGGCCCCTTCGTCGCGGGTTTCTTCCGACGCTCGGCGAGCGCGCCGCGGATCAGGCTGCCGTGACGATCTTCGAGATCGGCGAGCTGCGGGAAGGTGCTGCGGACGCTGAGCAGATCGACGTCGCCCGCGTAGATGCCGCCGAGAAGCGGCTCGCCGAGCACGTCGAGCGCCTCCTGCCCGAGGCGCCTGCGCAAAAAACTCCCGATCGACTCGTCGCCCTTCTCCTTCGGGCGCTGCGGCAAGACGAGGTCGAGCGCCATGCGGGCCTTGCCCGGCAGGCTGAAGAGCGGCGTCCGCGCGAACGGCAAGAAGCGCGTGGGCACGGCGAGCACGAGTCCCTCCGGCATCGTGTGCAGCGCGCCGCGGCGCGGGATGTACACGCGGCGGTTCTTCGGCGTCGTACCAATCAGCCGCTCGCCGAGGCCGAGCTCCTTACAGAGATCCGTGGCGAAGGGTTTGGCGGCGACGAACGAGTCGGGCCCGCCGTCGATCACGAATCCGCCTTCGCGCTCGGTCTGGATGTTGCCGCCGAGCCGCGGCTGCGATTCGAGCAGCGTGACCTCGAACCGCTGGTCTTTGTGCGCGGAGAGCAAGCGGTAGGCGACGACGAGCCCCGTCACGCCGCCGCCGACCACGACGACGCGGCGAGCGCTCACGTCGCGCCCTCGTGCCGGTATTCGTGGATCACGTCGACGAGCGCCTTCACGTGATCGACCGGCGTCTGCGGCACGATCCCGTGCCCCAGGTTGAAGATGTGCCCCGGCCTGCCGGCGGCCTGCGCGAGCACGGACCGCGCGCGCGTCGCGGCCACGGCGGGCGGGGCGCAGAGCAAGAGCGGATCGAGGTTGCCCTGGATCGCGCGATCGTAGCCGATGCGCTTCCACGCCTCGCCGAGCGGCAAACGCCAGTCGACGCCGATCACCGTGCCTCCACAGTCGCGCTGCGCTTCGAGCAGCGTCGACGTGTTCGTGCCGAAGTGGATCACCGGCACGCCCGTCTTCTCCACGCTCTGCAGGATGCTCTTCACGTGCGGCGCCACGTGCGTCTGGTAGTCCTCGGGCGAAAGCGCGCCGATCCACGAGTCGAAGAGCTGCACCGCCTGCGCGCCGGCCTCCACCTGCGCGTGCAGGTAGCGCCGGACGACCTCGGAGATCTTGCCCATGAGCAGGGAGAACGACGCGGGATCGCCCCACATGAGCTGCTTCGTGCGGAAGTAATCCGACGATTTGCCGCCCTCGACGAGGTAACTCGCCATCGTGAACGGCGCGCCCGCGAAGCCGATGAGCGGCGTCTTGCCGTCGAGCTCGCGCCGGATCAGGCGAATCGCTTCGAGCACGTAGCCGAGCCCTTCCTCCGGCTCGAACACGCGCATCCGATCGATGTCCGCGCGATCGCGCACCGGCGCGTGGATCACGGGGCCCTCGCCCTTCTCGAACGAGAACGGCGCGCCCATCGGTTCGAGCGGCAAGAGGATGTCCGCGAACAGGATGGCGGCATCGACGCCGAGCCGCAGCGGCTGCAGCGTGACCTCGAGCGCGAGCTCCGGCGTCTTGCAGATCTCGAGCAGCGTGTGTTTTTCCCGAAGCGCGCGGTACTCCGCCATGTAGCGGCCGGCCTGTCGCATGAACCAGACGGGCGTGACGTCCGTCACCTCGCGGCGGCAGGCGCGCAAAAACCGATCGAACATGGCCGAACAGTGACCTCGGGCCCCGTCCGTGGCAACGACGAAGCGCCGACCGCCGTAGCTCAGCGCGGCAGCTCTCTCGCGGCCTCGTAGCGTTCGAGCATGACCACGAGCCGCGCCGCGCCGAGCACGCCGGCCGGCAGCACGATGAGCAGCGCGCACGGCAAGAACGAGAGCAGCGCGAGGCCGAGGCCGAAGCCCATCACGGCGCCGATGTTGCGCCGGACGAAATCGATGCGCGCGCCCACCGGCACGCCGCGGATCGAGAGCGGGCAGTCGCAGAGGTCCCACGCCCCCGCGAGGGCCGTCACCGCGAACTGAAGCGGGAACACGACGACGCTCACCGGCGGGAAGAAGAAGCCGAGGAGGCCGAGCACCACGAGGATCGGCGCGGTGAACGCGAGCGCCACGAGCGACGACTGCAGCGCGCGCCACATGTCCGCGAAGAAGCCGACCTCGGACCACGTGGGCGCGCCGAGATCGGCCTCGGCGCGCCGCACCATCCGTTCGAGCGCGGGCCCCGAGAGCGGCTTGGCGAGCGCGAACGAGACGGCGAGCGCAGCCACGAGCGTCACGACGACCGAGAGGACCTTCAGCGCGACGCCGAGCACCGCCCAGAGCGCGCCGGTCCCGGGCTCCTTCACGAGCAGCGCGACGAGCGAAGGCGCGAGCTTCACGCCCACGGTGCCGAGCACGATCGTGAGCACGAGCGCGATGCCCGTCGGGACGAGCGCGAGCGGCCAGATGTCCGGCGTGCGGAAGAGGTAGCCGTATCCGCCGAGCACGGCCTTGAGGCCTGCGCCGAAGCCGGGGCGTTCGAGCGGCACGAGCGCCGCGGACGGGCTCGGGACGGGCGCGACGGGGACGCCGGAGGATGCATCGGGGGTGATCATTCGACGAGGAACGTTCTAGCACTTGGGCATCCGGTCAACGGCTTCCGCGCGAGGTGCGCGCTAGGATGCCTCTCCTCCCCCATGGCCCCTGCCCCGACGCGCGCGCCTCCGATCTTCGTCCCCCTCCTCGAGGGCGGCCGCGTCGCGGTCGTCTCCGACCTGCAACGCACGGCCCTCGTCGAGCGCCTCTTCCTGCTCGCCGAACAGAATGACGCCGAGCGGACGGGCATCGTCACAGCGCTCGCGGCGTCGCGCCCCGAGGTCGCGCTTCTGCTCGGCGATCACGTCTTCCTCGGCGGCTCGTCTCGGGCCTGGGCGTTTTTTGATCGGCTGGTCGAGCCGCTCCGCGCCGCGAACATCGAGCTCTTGCCGATCCTCGGCAACCACGATTACTGGTCGATCGGGCCGCTGGGGCTCCGCCATTACTTCGCGCGTTTCCCCCGGCTCGAGCGACGTCGGTTCTACACGGCGCGCATCGGCCCTCTCGGCGTCGTCGCGCTCGATTCGAACCGGCCCTTCATGACAGCGCGGCAATGGGACCAGCAATCCCGTTTTTACGAGGAAACCCTCGTCGATTTCGACGCGGATCCGGGCCTGCGGGGCATTCTCGTCCTCGTCCATCATCCGCCGTTCACGAACGGCACCGTCACCGGCCCTTCGGCCCTCACCCAGCGCGCGTTCGTCCCCTCGTTCCTACGATCCCGAAAGACCGTGCTGATGCTCTCGGGGCACGTGCACGCCTACGAGCATTTCGTCCGGGAGGGCCGCCATTTCGTCGTCTGCGGCGGCGGAGGAGGGCCGCGGCATCGGCTGCTCCCGAAGGCGCGACAGGCGTTCCGCGACCTCTTCGACGGCCCGTCGATTCGCGATTTTCACTTCCTGACCCTCGCACCGGGATACACCGGCCTCGACGTGCGCGCCCACGGCCTGCCGAAGGGCGGGACGCGCACGTCGTCGATGGATCATTTCCGGATCGAGTGGCCGAGCTGACTCAGGCCGCCGGCGACTCCTTCCGCGCGAGCCGCGACGAGCCGATCGCCATGAGCACGAGCGCGATCGTGAGCAGCCCGCCGCCGAACGTCCCGGGCCGCGTGCTCTCGTGGAAGCCCTGGAGCAGCGTGCGCGTCAGTTCGGCATCCGGCACCCGGTCCGGGTCCACCGTGTATTTGAACACCGTGCCGAGGTCCATCACCATCCCCTGGATCGACGCCGCAATCACGGCGAGCGACAGGTACTTCAGGAGACCCACCTTCGCGCGGTCCGGACGGACCGCGAACCGGAGGGACGCACCGATCAGGAAAGATCCCACGAAAAGGATCGCCCACATCGGCCAGCCGCCCTGCTGAAAAAACTCCCACATGATCGCCTCCCTAGTCTCGGGTTGCTCGGTGGCCTGGCTTGATTGCCGGCCTTCACCCCTGAAAGCGCACGAGCGGGGCAGGTGTGACGAAAAAAAATTCTCCGTCACGTTCGGCCGCCTCGTACGCTCTGGCGAGACGTGGACCCCGCGCTCGCTCCCCTCGTCGCGCGCCTTCGCGACCGAGACCCGTCGGCCTTCGACGAGGTTTATGCCCGCTACCACGAGCGGGTCTTCCGCTTCCTCCTTCGGCTCTCGGGCAAAAGGCAGGTCGCCGAAGACCTCTTCCAGGAGACGTGGCTCGCCGTCGCCCGCGACGCGACGAGCCTCGCCGACGACTCGGACCTCGCCGCCTGGATCTTCACGCTCGCGCGAAACCGCTACCGCAGCCACCGCCGCTGGGCGATGCTCGACCTCACCCGCGTCTTCTCGTTCGGCGCCGAGCAGGACGTCGAATCCCCTTCCCCCGAAGGGGAAGTCGCCGCTCGAGCGGAGGCGAGCGCGGCCCGCGAGGCGTTCGCGAGCCTCGCCCCCGCCGCAAAGGAGGTGCTCTTGCTCGCGGTCGGCGAGGGCCTCGAAGCGCCGCGCGTCGCCGAGGTCCTCGGCATCTCGCCCGAGGCCGCGCGGCAGCGCTTGAGCCGCGCGCGCGCCGAGCTTGCGACCGCCATCGAAAAAGGAAACAATCGCGCTGTCAGGAAGGGAAGCCTGCGCCCATGAACACGACCGACGGAGAAGACCCGATCGTCCGGGCCATCGAGAGCCTGCCCGACGCGCCCATCGCGCCCGCGCTCGCCCGTGACGTCGCCGCAAAGGCGCGCCTCGCGCTCGAAGCCAAGACGAGCCTCTCGTCGCGCCTCGACCATTTCTTCATGGACAGGTTGATGCCCGCGGCGCTCGGCGCGCTCGCGCTCGGCTACGCCGCGGGCCTCATCGAGTTTTACGGCCGCGTCTACGGCGGCTGAATCAGGGCTTCTGCACGAAGATCCACGGCTCGTCCGAGATCATGGTCGTGATCTTGCCGTCCACGGGGTCGAGCGTCGACACGGTGCCCGTCTCGCTCCAATCGAGGGCGTACATCTCGTACGGCCCCTCGGCAGCAAACGAGTGCACCCCGTTTGCGGTCTCGCTGCCCTCCGTCGCCCTCGCCCAGAGCACGACTGCGCGGCGCATGTCGGGCAGCTTGAATGCGGCGCCGCCGACGGACCCGGGCAAAGCGAGCGCGGTCGTGCCCGCCGTGTCGTACCGCGCGCCCTCGAGGACCTTGCTGAGCGTACGGTACGCGCGGCCCGCCTCCGTGCGCACGGCCTCGCTGGTTTGTCCGAGCTTCGAGACGTCGACGTAGAGGCCCATGTAATCGAACGCATTCGTGCTCTCTCCGACGGGCTTTCCATCGGACAGGCAGAACCAATCGACCCGCTCGATCCCCGCCGATTGCGCGGCGACCATCACCTTCGCCAGATAATTCGGCGCGTAGTCGGCCCCGCCCGGCGCGCCACCCACCGCGACGTGCGGCCCGCCGGTCTCCGTCACGATCCATCCCTTGCCCGTCACCCCCGCGGCCGTGAGCTTTCCTTCGAGCTCCGATTTCAGTTGCAAGAACCCCGCGACGCCGTCGTCCGAGGTTTCGGGCCCGAAGACCGGATAATAATGGAAGCTCACGACGTCGAAATACGAGCTGCCCGTCTTCGGGTATTCGTTCGTCACGGCCCCGCCGGAGGGGTTGTCCGTGTACCGCAGCACGGCCGAGAGGAAGTTCGGATACCCGATCCCGCCGAGCGCGATCCGCGCCTCGGGATCGGCCTTCTTCGCCGCCTCGAAGCTCACGCGCAGCATGCGCACGTAATCGTAGATCGACCCGCCGAACCGCACGAGCTGCTCCTTCGTCGGCGGCTCCGTGTCCCACGTCTGCGTGACCTGCCAATCGGAGACCCAGTCCGGCTCGTTCCACACCTCCCACACCCGCACCCACGGCTTGTACGTGGTCACGGTCTGGTACACGTACGCGCCCCAGTAATTGTTCGGGTTGATCGACCCGTCCTCCTTGAAGACGGGCTCGTAGAGGTTCTTCGGGATGTAATGCTCGAGCTCCCAGCTCGGAATGCCCCCCGGCGCCGTCGAGTGCTCGGCCGTGGGCGCGCCGAGGAAGGCCACGTGCTCGCCCATGCCGAGCGATTCGTAGCCTTTCATGTCGCCGACCTCGATCTCGTAGCCCCACGTCGCGAGGTGCCCCTCGGAGAGCTTCAGCCGCGCGCTGTTCGCGCCCGCCTCGTGCGACAGGAAGGCGAGGTCCTGATCGTTCCAGCCAGGGTTCGGAAATCCATAATTGACGCCATAGCGGAACGGCCCGCCGAGCGCGCCCCCGCCGCCGGCTCCGCCCGATCCTCCGCCGCCCGAGGCCGACCCCGAGCCGCCCGACGCGCCCGCGCCGCCCGAGCCTCCGGACGCGCCGGAGCCGTCATCGCCGGTCCCGCCGCCCGAGCAGGCGGCGAGCGAACCAAGAAGGAAAGCGATCCCGAGCGCAGGACGAATGAATGCAAGCATGAAAATCCCTCCTTCGATACAAGGAAGGACGCATTGTATACGGATTCGTCCGGCTTGGGTCGGTTCACGAACGACGTCGCGTGCCGCGCCGACCGCCCGTCGCGTCAGCCCGCCAGTGCCGGCAGACAGGCTTCACGCCGCACCCCTCGCACGCCTCCGGGTCCCGCTTCGACGGGCACGTCTGCAGCATGCCGAGGTGGCACAGAGAAAAATCGTATTTCACGGGATCCTCGGGATCGAGCCGCGCGAGCGCGGCCGTGATCTCTTCGGCCGCCCGGAAATCGGCCGATTTGCGCTCCGTGAGCCCGAGGTTTCGCGAGAGCTTGTGGATGTGCGTGTCCACGGGAATGATGAGCCGCGACGTCGGAACGTCCCATAACCCGAGGTCCACGCCGTCCGCCGGCCGCGCCATCCACCGCACGAGGAGCAAGATTCGCTTCACGGCGCTGCCCTTGCTCGGATCCGGCAAGATGTGCTCGGCGCCCCGCCGCCCCCCCGCGCCGGCGCCGAGCTCGCCCCGCTCCCGGATCTCGCGGACCCAGGCCCCGAGCGCCTCCCGCAAATCGCCGCTCGCCGCGAGTTTGTCCGTGAGCGCCTTGCCGAGCGAGCCATGGACGCGCTGCACCGCCCGCGCGCCAATCACGAGCCCCGCGAGATCCTCGTCCCGATACACGCGATGCCGGAACCCCGCGAGCCGGGCGCGCACCGCCGCCGGATCGTCGGCGATCTCCGCGACGCGCGGGCCGAGCCGCGCGAGCGCGTCCTCGATCTTCGCGCAGAGCGCCTTCACGTTGCCGAAGGCCAGCGCCGAGGCGATCATCGCCACG
The DNA here is from genome assembly GCF_029946515.1 of Polyangium sp. 6x1. Taxonomy (GTDB): domain Bacteria; phylum Myxococcota_A; class Polyangia; order Polyangiales; family Polyangiaceae; genus Polyangium. The sequence continues at coordinate 434,952 of NZ_JARZHH010000002.1, read as the reverse complement.
ATCTCCTGGTCGTCGCGACGGGCATAACGATGCACGAAATGCACCGGATCGGCCGCCTTGCGCGCCTCGACGTCGCAACGCGCCCGCACGTCCTCGAGCGCGCGCCGGAGCGCCTCGTCCGCCCCTCGCAAAGACGATCCGCTGCGGCTCATTCGCCTACGCCTCGCGCGCACGCACCGCCGCGCGTACGCCCGCGGCGTCGACTGGCCCAGACGAACTCGACTGGATTGACGGCGCCCATGTAGGAGCCATACGACATCGTACCCCGAGCGCTCGATCTCGAGCGTCCCGGAGGTTGCTTGGGAGGGGGACCATGGAGCCGCTGGAGAACGCGAACGGCGACGCGACGGCCTCTGCGATCGTGGACGTGGCCATCATCGGTGGAGGTGCGGGCAGCATGGGCGTCATCGAGGCTTGCCTGCTCGCAGGCCTGTCCGCCACGATGATTCGAACCACGCCCGGCGGCGCCACGGAGGCGCGCAGGCGATTGGCCTCCTCGCTCGAGGACAAACGCCACGCCGGCCGGCTCGACCGAGACGCCGTCGAGCGCGCGCTCGGGCAGTTCCGTGCGTCCAGCGACATCGCGGCCGCGGCGAGCGCCGACCTCGTCCTCGAATCGGCCGACGCGCCCTGGAAAGCGCGACAAACCCTGCTCACGCAGGCCGAGCGCACCACGCACGGGCACGCCATTCTGGCCACGACGGCCCCGACCGCTCTGCTCCGGGCGCTCGCGACGCGCCTGCACGTACGTGAAAACTTCGTGGGACTGCATTTCTTCGCTCCCGCAGTGCTGGCCGGGTTTTGCGAGGTGTCCGTGACGAACCGGACGCAGCCTACCGTGGTGGAGACGGCCGTGCAATTCGTGAAGGCGCTCGGCAAGCACGCGGTGATCGTCCGCGACACGCCCGCTTGCCTCCTCCTCCGGTCGCGAGGGGCCGAGCTCGGCGCCCCCCGGGCCGGGTTTCCTCGTTCGTCGCGGGCACGGCCGGCGAGCTTTTGCGGGGTCTGAGGAGCGCCCTCAAGCCGAGAGCACGAGCTCCACGAGCGCCTCGATGGCCTCGACGGGCGCGCCGGGCGCGAGCGCGGCCGAGAACGCCGCGTGCGCTGGCGCGTCCTCGGAAAGGAGCCAGCGGAAGCTCTCCTTGGGCCCGAGGAAATGGCGGCCCCGAAACACGAAATAGAGCTCCAGGAGGTCGAAGAGCAGCCACGTGCGCCGATAGTGCGCCTCCACGTCCGCGGGCCCGCCGCGCCGGATGCGCCCGAGCATCTTTTGGCACCAGGCCCGCCGCGCCGCGATCTCCGCCTCGGGCAAACCTTTCGGCGGCGAGGCGAGCGCGGCCGCGGCGTCCTCCAGGAGGCGCGCGCCGAGTCCGCGCGGATCGAGGACGGCAATGCCCCCGCGCACGTGCAGATAATTCGCCCCCGCGTCCACGACGTTCTTTTCGGGCACGATGAATGCGTCGAAAAAGACCCCGTCGACGAGCCGGGCGTCCCGCGTCGCCTCGCCCTCCGCGCGGATCCCGAGCATGTCCCAGTCGCTCTCCGCGGTCGCCATCCCGAGCGCGCGCGAGCCATAAAGAACGACGGTATGGCAGCCATGCCGCTCGACCAGCTCGTGCACGAGCCTTTCGAGCATCGGCTCGTTCGCGAGAGCCTCGGGGCAGTTGTTCATGATGCGGGTGAGGCTACGGACACCCGCGCGGGCCGTCAACCACGCGACGAGCTTGACCTCCGCGGGCCTTCGTGATGCCTAAGGCTCAAGCATCCCATGGCCGAGACCCCGCCTCCGTCCCCTGCCCTCGTCACCGTCCCCGCCCGCGAGGCGCCCGCGCTTCGCCTCTTCGTCTTCCCGCACGCGGGGAGCGGCGCATTTCCCTACCGCGCGCTCGCCCAAGGTTTGCCGCCCTGGGTCGAGCTTCACGCCTTGCAGCTCCCCGGCCGCGAGTCGTTGTTCACGGCGACACCTCATCGATCGATGCCCCTGCTCGCTTCGGCGGTCGTCTCCGTGCTCGCGCCGAAGCTCGATCTCCCGTTCGTGCTTTTCGGCCATAGCTTCGGCGGACACGTCGCATTCGCGGTGGCGCGGGCGCTCCGCGCGCGAGGCTCCGCGGCGCCCCGGGCCCTCGTCGTCTCCGGCAGCCGCGCGCCGCACCTGCCGCTCGGGCGCATTCCTTTGCACGACCTGCCGAGGCCGCGCCTCATCGAGGAGCTCCGCCGTTATGGCGGGACGCCCGAGGCCGTCCTGGCGAGCGACGAGCTCATGGATCTGTTCCTGCCGCCGCTCCGCGCGGACCTCGCAATCTACGAGACGTACACGATCGGCGCCGAAGCGCCGCTCCCGTTCCCCATCACGGCCTTCGGCGGAGAGCGAGATCACTCGACGCGCCCCGAGCAACTCGAGCCGTGGCGCGAGCACACGAGCGCGGCCTTCACCTCGCGGCTCTTCGAGGGCGGCCATTTTTATCTGTTCGAGCAATCGAAGGCGGCGTTTTTGGAGTCGCTGCGCGCGGTGCTCGAGGATGTCCGGCGGGATCAGGGCACGTCGTAGAAAAAATGGACCTCGTCGGTCGTGCCCTGGTGCTCGACCTTCACGTGGACGTCCCAGCGGCCCGGCATCGAGAGGGCGAGGCCACGCACGGCGTAGGCGCCTTCGCCCGCATCCTCGATCGAGGGCGGGCTCGTCGCCTCGTGCCCCATCGCCGGCATGATCGCGGTCACTTCGATCGTCGCCCCCTCGACCACCTTGCCGGTCGCGGCGTCGTGCAGGGTCAATCGCAGATCGTTTTCGCCTTGCACGAGCGGCGCCTCGGGGACGAGCTTGAATTCCATCGCGCCGCGCAAGCCGATCGTCTCCTGCTCCGGGCTCGCGGCCGTCCCCTCCCCGCCGCACGCGGCGAGCCATGAAAAGGCGAGCGAGCAGAGGAGGATCCTCGAAAAACGGGCACGGGAGATGCGGTTCGTTTCATTCATAACGCGGAAATGATCTCCGTAGGCCGATGGCGAACGCCACGGCGGATGGTTCGTTCTTGCCGAGGGACGGGACCGGCAGGTCCACTTCCAGCGAGGCGAGCGCCGTGAAGCGCTCGGAAAGGTCGTATCCGGCAAACAACAGCGCGGCCGTGCGTCGCCGATCCGCGTCGGGCGTCACCACGCCGGCAATCGAGGGCGCCGATTCACGCTCGTGCACGAGCCCCGCCGAGAGCGACCAGCCCGAGGAAAACACAGGCCCCGCCGCCGCGACAAACCTTGCCCGCGGACCGAGCCCGATCCGCTCGCCGCGCGCCCCGGTCATCGGCGTGCGGAGGCCGATCGACGCGCTGAAGACGGCCGAGGCCCGGTTGTCCCAGTTTTTCTCGACGAACACGCCCGGACGAACCTCCGCGGCGCCGAGGCCCGTCGCGTCCGTGGCGAGCGGGTCTTTCGCGGCTGCCGCGGATCGGCCCGTCGGGAGGCTGACGCCGGTCGTGAGGGCAATCGCGGGCCAGGCGCTCGTCGTGGTGAGCGAGACGATGTCGAAGCGCGCGGAGAGCGAGAGGTCGCCGAAGCCACCGCCGACGACGGCCGTGTCGTCACGCGAGCCGCGGATGTTGAGGAGCACGGGCGCGACGAGGCCGAGCTGAAGGCGCGGGATCGGCGCGAACAAGCCGCCGAGCTCGGCGCGGCCTTCGGCGTCGAGCGTGCCGGCCGGCGCGAGCGTGAAGCCGCCCGCGTGTCCGTGCGAGCCGAACCGATCCGAGAATCGAAACGAGAGCCCGATCGCCCCGCGTTCGAACGGGCCGAGCCGCTGGCCGAGGCCGTGACCGCTGCCGCAACAAGCGGAAGCCGAGGCCTCACGCGCGCCGAAGAAGAGCGCGCTGCCGAGCAGAGCCGAAGCGAAGGTTTTGCGGGCGCCGAGCACGAAAGCATCCATGGAGCCGCGCGGCGCAAAGATCCATGAGACACGTTGTCGCATCGTGCGGACGTCCGAGCACGATGGTGCGACGATCCGACGCACCCCGCCGCGCCCCGCCGTTGCTACGCTCGGCCCCATGTCAGGCTCCCCCCTCGGCCTGCCCGCGGCCCACGAGGAAGACGGCGCGATCGGGATCGTCGAGCGAGGCCTGTCCGGCCTGCGGATCGCGGTCTCCGGTCTCCTGCTCGCGACGCTGCCCTTCAGCGCGTACGTCCTCGGGTTTCACGTTCGCTACGAGATCGCCGTGCCCGCGACGCTGCTCGTGGCCGCGGCCAATGCCCTCGTCGCGTCCCGCGCGGGGCGCGGACGGCCGCCGCCCTCGCCGCGCGCGCTCGCGGCCGGGCTCGCGCTCGACCTCGCCGGCATCTTCGTGGTCCTCGCGTGCTCGGGAGGCGCGGCGAACCCCTGGAGCGCGCTCTTTTTGATCCACGTCGCGCTCGCGGCCGCGGTCTTGCCGCTCGGCACGACGCTCGCGCTCTCGGGCTTCGCCGCGTGCCTCTTCCTCGCGCTCTTCAGCGTGCCCTCCGGGGCCTGCTGCCCGAGCCACCCGGAGAACGGGGCCTTCTCGACGCACCTCTACGGGATGTGGTTCGCCTTCGCGATCTCGGCGGGGATCATCGCCACGTTCGTCACGCACGTGCGCGGCGCGCTCGCCGCGCGCGGCCGCGAGATCGCACGTCTGCGTCGCGAGGCCGAGGTGAACGCGCGGTTCCGCGCGCTCGCGACGCTCGCGGCAGGCACGGCCCACGAGCTCAACACGCCGCTCGGGACGATCGCGGTCCTCGCCTACGAGATCAACGACGGCTGCGAGCCCGAGGCGGCGAAGCGGCACGGCGCGGCGATCGGCGCGCAGATCGAGCGATGCCGGCAGGTGATCACACGGCTCTCGGCGGGCAGCACGCGCTCGGCCGAGGGCGAGCACGCGAGCATCACGGACGCCGCGACGCGCGCCGTCGCGGCCTGGCGAGCGGCGCACCCCGACGCGAATGTCACGATCTCCATGTCGTGTGATCCGGCCGCGCGCGTGGGTTTGTCCGCGTCCGAGCTCGAGGGCGCGCTCGGGGCCTTGCTCGACAATGCGCTCTTCGCGTGCCGGGCCGGCGCGGTGACGGCGCCGATCGGCGTGCACGTGCGGCGCGAGGGCGAGCGGATCCTCGTGGCGGTGGAGGACGAAGGCACGGGCGTGCCGGCGGATCTGCGCGAGCGGCTCGGCGAGCCGTTCTTGACGACGAAGGAGCCCGGCGAGGGAATGGGCCTCGGGCTCTGGCTCGTGCGGCGGGTCGTGGAGATCGCCGGCGGAACACTCGATATCGGTCCGCGGGAGCCGCGGGGGACGCGGGTGGAAATCCGGCTCGGGGAGGCGCGGGCGTGACGGCGGCCGAGGGAAAACCCACGCTGCTCGTGGTGGACGACGACGACGCGTTCCGGGCCGCGCTCGGGGAGGCGCTCGAACGGCGGGGTTTTTCGGTGTCGCTTGCCGAGGGGCCCGAGGCGGCGCTCTCGCTCGCCGCGCGGCAGGTCTTCGAATATGCGCTCGTCGATGTGCGAATGCCGGGCGGCAGCGGGATCGACCTCGTGCGATCGCTCCGATCCGTCGACGAGGGGACACGCATCGTGGTGCTCACCGGGTACGGGACGATCGCGAATGCGGTGGAGGCGATGCGCGCAGGGGCGTTCGATTACCTGACGAAGCCGGTGAACGCGGCCGCGTGCGAGCGCGCCCTCGCCGGTCGCCCGTCCGCCGAGGGCGCGCCGGACGACGTGCCCTCGCTCGATCGCGTGGAGTGGGAGTATCTGCACCGGGTGCTCGGCGATTGCGGCGGCAATATCTCCGAGGCGGCGCGGCGGCTGCGGATGCACCGGCGCTCGCTCCAGCGCAAGATTGCCAAAATGCCTCCCACGCGCTGAGCGCGGGCAATCGCGCGGCGGGATGCCCGGGGCGGCGTGGCGTGCTTCCGGGTTTGCAAGGTCCTTGCGCTGCCGGTAGACTGATTCGTTGAGGATGAGGGAAGGTACGGTCTTCGCCGAGCGGTACGAGATCCTGCACCTTGCAGGGACCGGCGGCATGGCCGAGGTGCACCGGGCGTGGGATCGGCAGAGCAATGTGCCGGTCGCGCTGAAGCTCGTCTCCGAGGCGAGCGCCGTCGACGACGCGCGCTTCGACCGCGAGATCGAGGCGCTCGGATCGCTCGATCACCCGGGCATCGTCCGCTACCTCGGGCACGGCACGCTCGCGAACAACACGCGTTACCTCGTGATGGAATGGCTCGACGGCGAGGAGCTCGCGCGCGTGCTCGCGCGCGGGCGGCTCTCGATCGACGACACCGTCGCCCTCGCGCGGAGGGTCGCCGAGGCGCTCGCCGCGGCCCACGAACAGATCATCGTTCACCGCGATCTCAAGCCCGAGAACGTCTTTCTCGTGAACGGCAAACCCGACCAGCCGAAGCTGCTCGACTTCGGCATCGCCAAGCTCGGGCGGCGCACGCGCATCACCGGGGCGGACAGCATCGTCGGCACGCCGGGCTTCATGGCGCCCGAGCAAGTGCGCGGCGAGGCCGAGGTGGACGCGCGGGCCGACGTCTTCGCGCTCGGCTGCCTTCTCTTCGAATGTCTCGCCGGCGCGCCTGCGTTCCCCGGCGATCACCTGCACGCGATCCTCGCGAAGGTGCTGTTCGCCGAGCCGCCGTCGCTCGTCGAGCTCCGGCCGGACGTCCCTTTCGAGCTCGAATCGCTCGTGATGCGCATGCTCGCGAAGGACCCGGCGGACCGGCCTCGCGACGGCCGCGCCGTGGTGGAGGAGCTCCAGGCGCTCGAGAGCGGCGCGGCCACGGTGCGCGCCGTCGCGCCCCTCTCGCTCCGCCCGCCCTCGCTCACGAGCACCGAGCGCCGGCCCGTCGCGGCGCTGCTCATCGGGCGATCGAAGCACTCGCTGCCGCCCCCGGCGCTCGGCCGATCGTTCGAGAGCCGCGAGCGGCGCGCATCGGAGCTCGATCGATCCCTGCAAGCCGAGGCCGAGGCGCGCGGGGTGCCGTGCGAGATCCTGCGTGACGGATCGCTCGCGCTCTGGACCGCGGGCGCGGGAGCGAAGGACCTGGCGGCGCGCGCGGCGCGCATCGCGATGGAGCTGCGGGCGCTCGCCGGCGGCCGGCCGTTCGCCCTCGCCGTCGGGTGGGGATCGCTCGCGGGGCCGAGCCCACTCGGGGACGCGATCGACCGCGCGGCGCACGCGCTCGCCGAGCACCGCGGTGCGAGCCACGAGGAGTGCCCGATCGCGCTCGACGAGCTCACGGCGGGCCTGCTCGACGCGCGCTTCGAGGTGCGAAAGGACGGCGCGGGGTTCTCGCTGCACGGCGAGCGTCCGGCGCTGCTCGGCACGCGCACGCTCCTCGGCAATCCCACGCCGTGCGTGGGGCGCGACCGCGAGCTGCGCACGCTCTCCGGCCTGTTCGAGGACTGCATCGAGGAGCCGGCCGCGCAGGCCGCGCTCGTGACGGCGGCCGCGGGCCTCGGCAAATCCAGGCTCGCGCAGGAGTTCGTGCAGAGCGCGCTGCGCGACGCGCCGCTCGCGAACGCGTGGATCTCCGGCGGAGACGCGCGCCGGGCGGGATCGGCGTTCCGGCTCGTTTCGCAGGCGCTCTGCATGGCGCTCGGGATCGCCGCGGGGGATGGGCCGAGCGTGCGCCGCGACAAACTCGTCGCGCGGGTGTCGGCGCGCTTCGCGGAGCCGGAGGCGCGGCGCGTGGCGCGGTTCCTCGGCGAGATCGTGGACGCGCCGTTCCCCGACGAGGACGACCTGCCGCTCCGCGCGGCGCGCGCGGACGTGCAGCTCATGGTCGACCAGATCCGCGCGGCGTTCCTCGATTTCCTGGGGGCCGAGTGCGACGCGGCGCCGGTGCTCCTCGTGCTCGAGGATCTGCAATGGGGCGACCTGCCGAGCGTGCGCCTCGTGGACGCGGCGCTGCGCACGCTCTCCGACAAACCCTTTTTCGTCCTCGCGACGGCGCGCCCCGACGTGCGCGAGCGATTCCCGCGGCTCTGGGAGGGGCGCCGACTGCAGGAGATCAGCCTCACGGAGCTCGGCAAGCGGGCGAGCGAGAAGCTCGTGCGCGGGGCGCTCGGCGAAGGCGCGCCGCAGGAGGTCGTCGAGCGGATCGTCCAGCGGGCGCAGGGAAATGCGTTTTACCTGGAAGAGCTCATCCGCGCCGCGGCGGAGGGGCGCGACGCGGAGCTGCCGGAGACGGTGGTGGCGATGGTGCAATCGCGCCTGGCCTCGCTCGACGACGAGGACCGGCGGCTCCTCCGCGCGGCGAGCGTCTTCGGGGACGTGTTCTGGACCGGCGGCGCGCGGGCGCTGCTCGGCGAAGCCGTCGCCAAGAATGTGGTGCGCGAGCGGCTCGTGGCGCTCGAAGAGCGCGAGCTCTTGTCGTTCCGCGGCGAAAGCCGCCTCCCCGGCGAGGAGGAGGTCGCGTTCCGGCACGCGCTCGTGCGCGAGGGCGCCTATACCATGCTGACCGAGGAGGATCGCGAGCTCGGCCATCGGCTCGCGGCGACGTGGCTCGAATCCCACGGCGAGACCGATCCGCTCGTCCTGGCGACCCATTTCGAGCGGGGCCAGAAGCCGAGCCGCGCGGTGCGCCACCTCCTGCGCGCGGCCGAGCAGGCGCATCGCGCAGGCGACGACGAGGACGCCGTTCGCCGCGCCGAGCGTGCCCTCGCCCTCGGCCCCGATCCCGAGACCGAAATCGGGCTGCTCGGAATCGTGTCCGAGGCGCGCATGTGGCAAAACCACCTCGAAGAGGCGGCGACACACGGCGCGCGGCTCACGCGACGGGCCCCACCGGGCAGCGCGGCGTGGGTGCGCGGCGCGCTCGCGCAATTCACCTATGCGCTTCGAATGAAGCACGTCGAAGAGTCGATCGGGATCCTCGACGCGATTGCTGCGATCGAGCCCGCGCCCGAGGTCCTCGGCACGGTGTCGCTCGCGCTCGCGATGGCCACGGTCCTGCTCTTGACGGAGGGGCGGATCGACATCGTCGAGCCCATTCAACGGAGGCTCGACGTGCTCGTCGAGCCCGCAGCCGATCGCGACCCGATGGCCCGGGCCTTCTGGCACCTCTCCTATCCGCGCTGGGAGGCGTGGATCCAGGAGAACCCCTGGGAGAGTTTGTCACGGTCGCGCTCGGCGCTCCAGGCGTTCAACGAGGCCGGCTCGCGGCGCGGCGGGGTGCTCGCGCGGGTGTTCGTCGGGATGAACGAGTGGCTGCTCGGGGCGAATGCGCGCGCGGCCGAGACGCTGCGGCCGGAGGCGCGGCTCGACGAGGAATATGCGATCGTGGCCTCGCTCCGCGCGCTCTTCCGGGTGCTCGCGCTCTCGGACGGAGGACGGCTCGACGAGGCGCGCGAGGAGGCGACGCGGCTCTTCGCGGGCGCGAAGATGAACGGCAACCAGGCGGACGAGGCGCGCGGGCGCTGGGCGCTCGCCGAGGTGGCGCGGCGCGGAGGTCTTCACGAGGAGGCGGCGCGGCACGCGCGGGCGGCGATGGAGCTCGGCGGGGTGCTGCCGCTCGATCAGGCCGCGGCGGGCGCGGTGCTCGCGAGCGCGCTCCGCGCGATGGGGCGCGTGGACGAGGCGCTCGCGGAGGCGCGCGCGTCGCATGCGCGGTACGAGGCCGTGCGCGGGTTCGGTTATCGCGGCGGGTTCTTGCTCGTCACGCTCGCCCAATGCCTCGACGCGGCGGGCGCGCGGGCCGAGGCGCGGGCGGCGCTCCGGGTGGCGCGCGAGCGTCTTTATCGGATCGCGGAGCGGACGCCAAACCCCGAATACCGGCGGAGTTTCCTCGAAGACGTGCCCGAGAACGCGCGGACGCTGGAGCTCGCCCGGGTCTGGCTCGGCCCGGGCGAATAGGTCGGGTGGGTTTGGCGGGAGAGACCCTTTTCAGGGCATGACGTCGACGTAGAACACGCCGCGGAGATCCTCGGTGTTCGAGATCGGGCCGGGCATGCCGCCGGAGGCGCGCCACGCGGTCGCCCGGAACTGGTAATACATGCCGGGCTCGAGCGGGCCGCCATAAGGCACGGTGACGTTCGGCTGGCCGCTCACGGCGGGGATGCTCGATCCGGCGCAATTCATCATCTGGTCGGAGAGGCACCAGACGAGCTCGCCGTAGGCATTGTAGACGACGACCGTATAAAAATCCTCGCTGCTGTCGTCGGCCCAGGTGAGCATGGGCGCGGTCGTGACGGCCTCGGCCTTGTCGGCGCCGGGGCTCACGACGCTCAGGGCCTCGGTGATCTTGAACGAATCGGAGAGCGGCATGTCGACGCCCGGGCTCGGCATCGTGACCTCGACGATCTGCGTGCCGGCGATGTTCGGGTCGGGGTCGCGCACGAGGCCGTCGTTCTCGAACGCGGCGAGGACCTTGTAACGGCCCTCGGGCACGTCCTTGATGCTGAAGGCCGCCGTGACGTTGGGCGGGCCGGAGAGCGGCGTGCGCAGGCCGCGCGGGACCTCGCCGCGGACGAACGTGTCGCTGAACGTCGAGGCGACGACGAGGACGACGCTCGTGGCGGAGCCGCCGGGGGCATTGACGATGTTGAGGTTGCCGGACACGACGCCGAGCCCATTCTGCGAGCGCGCGAGGTCGATGCCGGTGAGGTTCGCCATGGCGACGTCGGCGGAGGCGGGCGTGAGCTGCAGGCCCGCGGCATACCCATGCACGGTGTAGGCGCCGGCCGGGACGTTGAAGATCGTGTACGCGCCGCTCTTGTCGGTGATCGCGGAGAAGCCGTGGTTCATCGCGTCCTCGGCGACGACGAGCACGCCGGCCGACAGGTCGTCGGCGGCGACCTTGCCGGAGATGGAGGGCAAACCCTTCTGATCCGCGGGCAAACCGATGAGCGCGATGTCGGTGAGCGTCGAGGCGATGTTCCAGCCGTCCACGTCCGACTTCGCCTCGCTCGAAAGGATGGGCAGCGCGGTGCGCAGGCCGCCGGGGAAGGTCTGGTAATCGGCGGCGCTCGCGCGGAGCGTGAAGGCGACGTCCGGGGCCGGCACGCCGTCGTCCTGGCGCGGGACGGGCACGGCGAGGAGATACTTGCCCTCGGCGTCGGTGATCGCGACGTCGCTCACGGAGGCGCCCTGATCGTCGAGCGCCATGACCTGGGCTTCGGCGACGGCGCCCTTCGTCTGGGAGTCGAACACCATGCCCTTGATGAGGACGGGCGGATAACAAGCGTGGCCGCCCGCCGTGAGCTCGGCGCAGGTCAGGCCGCCGGCACACTGGTTATTCGCCGGATCGCAGGCGCCGCCCTCGGCGATGCCACACGTGCCGGTGCCGTCGAGGTTCTTGCCGCAGACATTGTCGCCCTGGCAGTGGTCCGGGCCGGCCGGGTCGCAGGCGCCACCGACGGGGATCTCGCAAATCTTCGCGTCGGTGCATACCGCGTCGGCGATGCAGTGATCGGGGGTGGCCGATTCGCAGGCCTCGCCGAGCGGGATCGAGCACTTGCTGTCGGGGCCGCAGACCGTGGGGCCCTGGCAATAATCGGTGCCTCCGGGCGTGCAGGCGCCGCCCGGAGCGATCTGGCAGATGTTGTCCTCGCCGCCGGGGGCGCAGACCGAGCCCGAGGGGCACGGATCGCCGTCGGTCTCGCACGCGTCGCCGAGCTTTTCGGGCGTGGGCCCGCAGCCGATGGCGGCGAAAGCGAGGGAAAACGCGGCGCCCTGGAGCCAAGAAAGCGTTCGGAAGTTCATATCGAAGGACCTCCCATTCGTTTTCGCGAAGCGATGACGACCCTAACAAAGGTCCGACGCCGTGTCGCCTGGCTCAGCACGAATTTCGCTATGGAAATTCGCCAAACCAGTGCACGTTCGGCTTACCGCAATCGCTTACCGGAGGCTGTTACCGCATTCCGTTACCGGAGGCCGTTACCGCATTCCGTTACCGGATCCAGAGCAGCGCGACGCCGCCCACAGCGACGAGCGCGCCGAGAACGGCGCGCAGGCTCACCGATTCCTTGTGGAACAGAATGACGGCCGGAATGAGGAGGACGGGGGTCGTCGCCATGATGGTGGCCGCGACGCCCGTCTCCGTGTGCTGAATCGAGAGGAGCGACAGCGAGACGCCGACGAACGGGCCCGCAATCGCGCCGAGCGCGGCGAATCCGAGCGCCGTACGATCGCGGACCGCCGCCGCCGCACGTCCCCACCACTGGATGAACGTGAACAGAACGGCAAAACCCACGATGCCCGCGATGATGCGAATTTGCGTCGCGGCGAACGGGTCGTAGGTCTTCATGCCGATCTTGCTCAGCACGAGCCCCACGGCCTGTCCGGCGGCGCCGCCGAACGCGAGCAGGATTCCTTTGCCCGATTCCGCCTTCGTTCCGGCGCCCGCAGGATTCGTATCACCGGTTCGTTCGAGCACGACGGTCGCGATTCCGACGAGCGTCACGCCCATTCCCACGATGCCGAGGCCGGAAATCCGCTCGCCCAGGACGAACCAGCCGAGGACGGCGGCGATCGTCGGCGCGAGCGCCATGATGAGCATCGCGACGCGCGGGCCAATGAGCAAAAACGCCCGAAAGAGGCACATGTCGCCCAGGACGAATCCGACGAGACCACTCGCGAAGAGCCAGCCCCACGCATCGGCGGACGCGTCGAGCGGCAATGGGAGGCCTCGACGACCGAAATTGTATACACTGAGAAACACGAACGCGAGGACGAGGCGGACGAGGTTCAGCGACAAAGAGCCCATGCGGCGTCCGGCGGCCGCGAACGCGAGCGAGCTCGCGGTCCAGCAAAGCGCCGTGCCGAGGGCAGCGAGCTCTCCGAGAGGGATGGACATGGGGAAAAGAGGCGCGCAAGATAACCGGTCGCGACAGACCGGGAAAGAAGCAACAGAGCCGAACTGCCTTCCCGAAGCCCATGCGTGACGTGCGATAATGCTGGAGATGCGGGTAGGTGTGTCGGTTGGCGAGCACTTCGAGCTCGTGCGTCTCGCTGGCCAGGGCGGCATGGGCGCCGTGTTCGAGGCCCGCGATCGCGAGACCGGCAATAAGGTCGCGATCAAGATCATGAACGGCGCGAGCGTCGAGGAGCGCGCGCGGTTCGATCGTGAGGCGCGCGTGCTCGCCACGCTCTCGCACCCGGCCATCGTTCGTTACCTCGGCTACGGCGAGCTCGAATCCGGTGAGCCGTACCTCGTGATGGAGTGGCTCTCGGGCGAGGGCCTCGACGCGCGCATCGCGCGGGAGCGGCTGAGCGTCGAGGAGACGATGGCGCTCGCCGAGCGCATCGCGAGCGCGCTCGCCGTCGCGCACCGGCACGGGATCGTCCACCGCGACATCAAGCCGAGCAACATCTTCCTCGAGGGCGGCGACGTGCGGCGCGCGATGGTGCTCGACTTCGGGATCGCGCGGCGCGCGTCGGACCCGAACGTGGTCACGAAGACGGGCGTGTTCATGGGGACGCCCGGCTATGTGGCGCCCGAGCAAGCGCGCGGGGATCGCGCGGTGAACGCGCGGGCCGACGTGTTCGCCCTCGGCTGCGTGCTCTTCGAATGCCTCGCAGGGAAACCCGCGTTCACCGGGCAGCACGTGGTGGCCGTGCTGGCGAAGGTGCTCTTCGAAGAAGTGCCGAAGGTCTCGGCGCTCCGGCCCGGCGTGCCGCCCGCGCTCGACATGCTGATCGCGCGGATGGTCGCGAAGCAACCCGAGGAGCGGCTCGCGGACGGCGACGCGGTGATGGGCGCGCTCGCGCGCGTGGCGAACGACGAGATCACGAGCGAACCGCCGCACACGCTGCGATCGAAGGGCGCGCTCGGCAGCGGCGAGCAGCGCCTCGTGAGCGTGATCCTGCTGTCCGCGCCGAAGGAGGTGCTACCCGTCGATCCGCTGGGCGGCACGCTGGACTCGGCCGGCATCGCGCCGCTCGCGGCGCTGCGCGCGGTGGCGCGGTCGTACGGGGCGCGCGTGGAGGCGCTGGCGGATGGGTCGGCGGCGCTCGTGCTGTCGGGCGCAGGCATGGCGACGGATCAGGCGACGCAGGCCGCGCGGTGCGCGCTCGCGCTGCGGGCGATGGTGCCGGACGCGCCGATGGTGCTGGTGACGGGGCGAGGGGTGCTGTCGCACGCGCTGCCCGTCGGGGAAGGCATCGATCGCGCGGCGAAGCTCTTGCGCGAGGAGGAGCGGTGCACGACGAGGAGCGAGGCCGACGAGAGCGGCGCGCGGCGGCCGGTGCGCCTCGACGAGCTGACGGCGGAGCTGCTCGAAGCGCGCTTCGTGATCGAAGGGAATGAGGCGGTGCGTTCGCTCCTCGGCGAGGCGCAAGCGCAGGAGGGATCGCGGCTCTTGCTCGGGCGGGTGACGCCGTGCGTGGGCCGCGAGCGCGAGCTTTCGACGCTGCTCGCGCTCTACGAGGAGTGCACGAGCGAGCCCGCGGCGCGCGCGGTGCTCGTGACGGGCGCGGCCGGCATCGGGAAATCGCGCATCCGGCACGAGCTCTTGCAGAAGCTCGAACAGGCGGAGCCGCGGCCGGAGATCTGGCTCGCGCAGGGAGATCCGACGCGCACGGGCGCGCCGTTCGGCATGGCCGCCGAGCTCTTGCGGCGGGCCTCGTCGCTGCACGAGGAAGATCCGATCGAGGTGCGTCGGGAAAAGATCCGCGGCGCGGTGACGCGGCACCTCGGCGCGGACGCGGGGCGCGTCATGGAGCTCTACGGCGAGCTCGTGGGCGCGCCGTGGGCGGCCGAGGAGGCGAGCACGTTCCTGCGCGCGGCCCGAAAAGATCCCGTGCTCATGGGGGATCAGATCCGCCGCGGCTTCGAGGACTTCGTGGGCGCGGCGAGCGCGGCGCGGCCGGTGGTGCTGGTGCTCGAAGACCTGCACTGGGCCGACACGCCGAGCGTGCTGCTCATCGACGCGGCATTGCGGCTCGCGCGCGAGCGGTCGCTCTTCGTGCTCGCGTTTGCGCGGCCCGACGTGCACGAGAGGTTCCCAGGGCTCTGGGCGGATCGAGGCGTGCAGGAGATCCGGCTCGGCGAGCTGTCGCGGCGCGCGAGCGAGCGGCTCGCGCGGCATGTGCTCGGCGACGACGCGCCGCCGTCCTTGCTCACGCGCGTCGTGGCGCAGGCCGCGGGCAACCCGTTTTACCTGGAAGAGCTCCTGCGCGCGGTGGCCGAGGGCCAGGCGACCGCGCTGCCGAAGACGGTGCTCGCCATGCTCCAGGCGCGGCTCGAAGCGCTGCCGAGCGAGGCGCGCTGGCTGCTCCGCGCGGGCAGCATCTTCGGCGAGACGTTCTGGAGCGGCGGCGCACGCGCGCTGCTCGGAGGCGAGAGCAGCGTCGTCGACGTGGGCCGATGGATCGAGACGCTCGTGCACCGCGAGCTGCTCATGCGCCGCCGCGAGAGCCGTTTTCCCGGCGAGGAGGAGCTCGCGTTCCGGCACGATCTCCTGCGCGAAGTCGCGTATGCGGCGTTGACGGAGGTCGATCGAGCGCTCGGCCACAGGCTTGCGGCCGAGTGGCTCGAAACCGCGGGCGAGCGCGACGCGATGGTGCTCGCCGAGCACTGCGAGCGCGGCGAGGACCGCGAGAAGGCCGCGGGGTGGTTCGTGCGCGCGGCGACGCAGGCCCTCAGCGCGAACGACTTCGAGGCGGTGCTCGAGCGCAGCGAGCGCGCCGAGGCCTGCGGCGCGGACGGCGGTCTGCTCGGCGAGGTACGGCAAGCGCAGGCCGAGGCGCATTTCTACCGCGGCGAGCTCGCGGAGGCGGCGCGGCGGGCGCGCGAGGCGATGCAGCTCCTCTCGCCCGACAGCCCGCTCTGGTTCGGCGCGGCGAGCGCGGCGGCGTGGGCCGAGAGCTCGCGTGGCGAGCGAAGGCAGCTCCTCGGGATCGCAGAGTCGATGCTCGAGCGCGCCGATCGCGAGGCCTCGCCGTTCACGCGCAGGCTTGCGGCGATGGGCTGGATCGCGCGCATGCTCCTGCGCTCCGGGCAGCGGAGCGCGGCCGAGACGCTCACCGAGCGGTTCACGCAGGCGCCCGAGGAAGCGCGGCGCGAGCCCATCGTGCGGGCCGAGTGGGCGGCGGTCTCGGCGACGCGCGCGCTCGTCGAGGGCGACCTCGAATCCTCGTGTGAGTTTTTCTTCGAATCGGCGCGGTCCTTCGAGGAGGCGAAGGTCGATCGTTTCGGCATCTCGATGCGCATCTACGCGGCGCTCGTGCTCTGCGACCTCGGCGATCACGCCCGCGCCGAGGAGGAGCTCGCCACGCTCGTCGCGCGCGCCGAGGCGCAGTGCTTGCCGATGCTCGCGGCGAGCGCGCGCCACGGGCTCGCCGAGGCGCTCGCGGCGCGCGGGGCGTTCGCCGAGGCGCGCGCGCTGCTCGAAGACATCCTGGAGACGCTCGCGAACGCCGGCCTCGTGCTCTCGGCGCACGACGTGCGGCAGTTCCTCGCGCTCGTGCTCGTGCGGCAGGGCGACAGCGAAGCCGCCGAGCGCGCCGCGATCGAGGCCGTGGCGCTCGTCGACGCGCCGCCGAATCGCCGCTGCTCGTACCTCGCGACGCTGGCGCGCGTGCTGCTCGCCTGTGGACGTCCTGCGGAGGCGCTGTCGGCGGCGGAGGAGGCCAAGCAGCTCCTCGAACAGATCGGCGCGCTCCTCTCGGACGAGCCGCTCGTGCGGCTCGTGTACGCCGAGGCGCTCCACGCGAATGGAGAGCATGAGCGCGCGAAGGAGGCGCTCTCCGCCGCGCGCGCGCATCTGCTCGGTCGGGCTGAAAAGATCGGCGATGCGGCGCGGCGCGAGCGATTCTTGCGCGCCGTTCCGGACAACGCCCGCACGCTGGAGCTCGCGGCGGCATGGCTCGTTGCGTCACCCGGCGCGGCTTGACGCCTCCCTCTCGGAGCGGGCATCCTCCTTTCGCAGCTTCCTTCACCAACGTTCGGGGTGGGCCATGGAACGACGTGATTTCTTGAAGGTGGGCGTGCTCGGAGGGGCGGGGACCGCGGCGGCAGGCAGCTTGGGTTGCGCGGGCACGACCGGCGCGGCTGCGTCGCCGGTGTTGATGGTCAGCCCCGAGGAAATGGACCGGTTCCTCGCGCGCCTCGACGGAGGGCTCGACGCGCTGAAGACCCGTGAAGCTCGCATCCCGTCGATGATCCCGGCGCGCGATGCTACGGATCCGAAATATCAAAAGCAGGAGCAGGTCGTCCGCAAGACGCTCCGCTCGTTGCTCCTCGTGGGCTCGTTCAACGATCTGCCCGAGGAGGGGCGCGCGCATCCCGGCATGCAGGCGCGGATGAGGAACGGGATGGGCGAGATGGACGAAGCGATGCTCGGCATGACGAGCGAGCTCGAAGCTTTGACCCCCACCGAACGCGCCGACATCGGTCTCCGAATGCGGAAAGATCCGGGGCTCGGAATGCGCATCATCGAGGCAATCGACGAGGACGCGGCCAAGGCCGGAATCTCGATGGAGCGGCGGCTGCATCTTCGCTCGATTGCGGTCGAGGCGTGCGCCCGCATGAAGCAATCGACGCCGCTGCTCATCGACGAATACGTGACGAAGGTGAACAAGGTGGCCGCACGGCCGGTGACAATTGCCGACTTCGAGCGCCGTCTCGTCGCGCAAATGGGCGAAGAGGCGGTTTTCCAGCTCCGGGAGCGCACCGAGGCCCACGCGCGGCGCTGGAACGTGGCCAGCGCGGGCGCGACCGCGAACGACGGCGCCGCGCCCCAGGCCCCTGCCGCTGCGAATCCGCATGCCCGCAGCAACATGGTGCTCTCGGTGGGCGGCATTCTCCTCGGCGTCGGCGTGCTCGCCCTCTTGATCGGTGGCATCTTCGCGTCCGGCGGCGGCGTGTACGTGATGACCGTCGGCGCGCTCCTCGGCATCGCGGGGCTCATCACGCTCATCGTCGGCGCTATCATGCGGGCGACCGAGGGCTGATCTCGCCCGGCCGCATGCGCCCGCGATTGGACCCCGAAGCCCGCGCCTCCATGGAGGCGGGCCTCTCGATTGCCATCACCGGAATGGGCGCCGTCTCGGCGCTCGGCGCGAGCACGTCCGCGTTGTGGTCCGCCATCGAGGAGGGCCGCGACGGCATTCGCCCCATCGAGCGATTCTCGACCGAGGGTTTTTCCGTGTCGCTCGGCGGGATGGTGCCCGGCGCGGGCTCCGGCGATCTTTGCGTGGAATTCGCCACGACCGCCGCGCGCGAGGCCCTCGCGAATGCGGGCGTTTCGATCGGGCCGGGGGGCGTCGAGGAGCGCCGCGTGGCCCTGGTCCTCGGCACGAGCCTCGGCATGCACGTGGACGGCCTGCACCTCGTCGCCGCGGAGGTCTCGCGCGCCTTGGGGATCGAGGGCCCGACGCTCACCCTTTCGACGGCGTGCTCCTCCTCCACGAACGCGATCGGGCTCGGCCGGGATCTGCTCGAAGCCGGGCATTGCGATGTTTGCATCGCGGGCGGCACGGACGAGCTCACGCCGGAGATTTTTTCCGGCTTTCACGCGCTCGGGCTGCTTTGCCCCTCGAAATGCGCGCCGTTCAGCGAGCCCGTGGGGACGACGCTGGGCGAAGGCGCGGGGTTTCTCGTGCTCGAACGTGGGAGCGAGGCCCGCGCCCGCGGCGCGCGTGTGCTCGCGACGTTGCTCGGGTATGGCCTCTCGGCCGACGCCTATCATCCAACCACGCCCGATCCGACGGGCGCCGGCGTCGCGCGCGCGCTGCGAGGCGCGCTCCTCGACGCGGGGACTGCGGCCGACGACATCGATTACATCAACGCCCACGGCACGGGCACGATGGCGAACGACGCCGCCGAATACCGGGCGATCGAGCAGGTCTTCGGCGAGCGCGTAGCGCGTTTGCCCGTGAGCTCCACGAAGAGCTTCCTCGGCCACGCGCAGGGCGCCGCGGGCGTGCTCGAGCTCATCGCGACCCTTTGCGGCATGGCGCAGGGCAAGATCCCTCCGACCTTGCATTACGAAAAGGCGCGACCGCGCTCTCCGGCCGATCCGGTGGCCGGCGACCGGCCCCGCGTGGCCCGCGTCGAGCGCGCGCTTTGCAACAACTCGGCATTCGGGGGCGCGAATGCCGCCGTCGTCGTGGGCAGGGCGGAGGGCGTCACGCCGCGACAAACCAAAGCCGAGTTGCTGATCCTCGGCGCCTCGGCCGTGGGGCCGCACGGGATGGATCTCGACGCGCTCGGGGCCGCGCTCGCCGCGAACGTCCCGCTCCGCCGCCGCGCGCCTGCGTTCCGCATCGAGAGCCTCATTCCCACGGCGGATGGCCGCGGGATGGATCCGGCCTCGCGATACCTCTCGGCCGCCGCGGCGCTCGCGCTCGCCGATGCAGGCGTCACGCTCCGCGGTGCGAAACGGGAGCGGGCGGGGCTCTTCGTCGGCACGACGCGCGCCTCGACCGAGAGCGAGCGTGAATTCAGGGACAGCATTCGCGACCGTGGCCTCGTGCGCCTCTCGGCCACGGCGTTCACGCGCATGGTCCTCAATGCGTCGGCGGGGACGTGCACGAAGCTCTGCGCGCTCAAGGGGCCGACCACGACGCTCACGACGGGCGAAGGCAGCGGCCTCGTCGCGCTCATCTATGCGGCGATGCACCTCTCGACGCGCTCCGACGTCGACCTCCTCCTCGCGGCCGGCGTCGACGAGCGCGTCTCCCTCGAATTCGAGGCGCACGAGGGGGAAGGAGCGGCGTGCCTGGTGCTCGGCAAAGACCCGGCGTCGGACGCATCGATAGCAAAAGCCGTGCGCCTCTCGGGGTTCGGCCTCGCCGGCCCGGGCGACGTGGAGCAAGCCTCGCGCCTCGCGCTTCGAATGGCCGGGCTCGACGCAAAAACCGTCGTCGTCGCGCCGTCCATCACGCCCGTGCTCGGCCCTGCGCCGGCGACCGCGGCCATGTTCGCCTGCGCGTTCGCCGTAACCTCGATCTTGCGAGGGACCTCCGAGCACGTGCTGGTCCCCGATCCGGGCGGCACCACCGCGGCCGCCGTCGTCTTCAGCCGAAAAGGAGCCGCATGAACCCCGAGCTTGCCCGGTACATCAAGCGTCGCGAGCGTATCCTCGACAAGGTGCGCACGCTCCTCGTCGAGCGCCTGCACGTGAGCCGCGCGCCCGACGAGATCGACCCCGACGCGCCGCTCTTCGGCACGGGGCTCGGCCTGGATTCGGTGGACGCGGTCGAATTGCTCGTGAGCATGGAATCCGAGCTCGGCGTGAAGCTGCCGAACGAGAGGTTGTCGCGGCCCGCCATGCGCACCGTGAATACGCTGGTCGACCTGGCCCTCGCCCACGGGAGGACGGACGATGTCGATGGATGACGAAATTCGCGCCTTGCGCACGAGCGTGGCGCTCGCCGCGGGGGATCACGTCACGTGCCTGCGCGTCGAGGGCGAAGGCGCGTACGAGGCGCTCGACCACGTCGTCGCCTGCGACCTCTTCCTGCAGGACGGCCAGATGCGCCCGAGCCTCTTGCTCGACGAGGAGGCCCGCCCGTTCGCGGACATCCACGTGGCCCGGGACGACGAATCGTTCTTTTTGCTCGCCGAGGGGCCTTCGCCCGAGGCGCTCGTCGCGTTCCTGAAAGAACATTTTCCCGCGGGCGTCGAGGCGACGGTCGAGCGATGCGACGGGACGCTCCTCTCGTTGCACGGACCTTATGCCTGGGAGCTCTGCACGACCGTGCTCGGGCCCGATGTCGGCAGCCTCCCGTACCTCGCGTTTTACCGGACCGACAGCGGGGTCTTTTTTCGGTCGGGAAAAACCGGCGAGTATGGATATGATCTGCTGATTCCCACGGGCGAGGTCGATGCCGTGCGCGAGGCGCTCGTCCGCGAGGGCGCGGCGTTCGACCTCGCGCACGCGAGCCTGCCCGCGCTGGAGCAATGCGCGCTCGAAAATGGCTTCTTCAACATTCGCCGCGAGGGCCGGGCCGGCCTCTCGCCGCTGGAGCTCGGCCTGCAATGGCGCGTCTCGTACCGCAAGGACTACGTGGGCTCCGCCGCGCTGCGGGCGCGGCGCGAGGCGGGCGCGAAGGCGCGGGTCGTCTGGGCCGTCTCAGGCGCGCCCGTGTCCGAGGGGGACGAGGTTTTTCTGGACGACCAGCGGATCGGCCATGTGCTCGCGGTCGGGTTCTCCGTCATTCGCGGCGAATGGGTGGCGCTCTTGCTGCTCGATCGACCGTATGCATATGCCGGTATCGATCGGTACGAGGCCCGGAGCGCGGGCGAGCGCCGGCCGATCCGCACGCTCTCGGCGCCGCTCATCAACAACCGCAGCCTGTACGTGAGCCCGCAGCGGCATAGCTACCGGGGACGGGACGAATCCAAGATGTCGCCGTTCGTGTTGCCTTCATGAGCGCTCGATTCGAAGACACCACGGTGATCGTGACCGGCGCCTCGCGAGGCCTCGGCCGGAGCATCGCGACGGCGTTCGGCGCCGAGGGGGCGTTCGTCTTCGTCGGATACCGGACGCGCGAGGACGAGGCGAAAGAGACGCTTCGAGCGATCGAGGAGACCGGCGGGCGGGGCGCATGGCTCGCAATGGACGTCGCGAGCGCGGCGTCGATGAACGCGGCCGTGGAGCACGTGCTCGCGGCCCGGGGCGCGGTCGACGTGCTGGTGAACAATGCCGGCGTCGCAGCGGACGAGCTCTTCCCGCTGATGGCCGAGGAGAGCTGGGACGAAGTGATGCGCGTCAATGCGGGCGGCGCCTTTCACGGCTGCCGCGCGGTGGTGCGGCCGATGATGGCGAAGCGGCGGGGCGCGATCGTCAACGTCGCCTCGGTCGCGGGGCAGCATGCGAGCCCCGGACAATCGAATTACGCGGCCTCGAAGGGCGCGATCCTCGCGTTCACGCGCACGCTCGCGGCCGAGCTCGCCCCGCGCGGGATCCGGGTCAACGCCGTGGTGCCGGGGCTGCTCGGCACGGGAATGGCGAAGCGCCTGGACAAACGGATCGCGGAGAAGGCGCGCGGGCAAATTCCGCTCGGGCGCTTCGGGACCGGGGACGAGGTCGCGCGGGCGGTCTTGTTTCTGGCCTCGGAGGAGGCTTCGTACGTGATCGGGCAGGCGCTCGTCGTGGATGGGGGGCTCACGTTGTGACGGTGGCGTTTCTCTTTCCAGGGCAGGGCGCGAAGGGGCTCATCGCGGCCGTGCAATTCGCGGAGAGCGCGCCGCGGGGCAAGGAAATGCTCGATCGGGCGGCGGCGGCCGCCGATATCGCACCGGGCGAGCTCCTCGCAAAGGGCGGCCGAGCCCTCGAACGCACGGAGATCCAGCAACCCGTGCTCACCGCGATTGCGCTCTTCGTCCACAGCGAGCTTCTCGCCGCGGGGATCAAGCCCGACATCGTGGCAGGGCATTCCCTCGGAGAGCTCCCGGCCTGGGCCGCGACGGGCGCCATCACGCCCGAGGATGCGATTGCGACCGCGGCGCTCCGTGGTCGGCTGATGGCGCGGGAAGCCAAGCGGAACCCGGGGACGATGATCGCGTTCTCCGAGCCTTCGACGGGACTTTCGCCGGTCTTCTGGAGAGGTACGCTGAAGCGCGCGGCCACGCGGCCGGGGATCCACATGGCGGCCTTGAATGCGCATGGGGAAGTGGTGCTCAGCGGCGATGAGGAGGCCATTCGCGCGATGGTGCGCACCCTCAGCGAGGCGCTCGGTGTCGACCTCTGGCGTCACGCGCGACGTTTGCCCGTGGCCGGCCCCTGGCATAGCGAATCGATGAAAGACGCGGTCCCCGAGCTCGAGGCGGCGCTCACGCGCGCCCGTCGCGGGGCCATGCAGGTCCCCATGGTGCTCAATGCAACCGGAAAACTCGTCGACGAGGAAGGGCTCGTCCCGCGCCTGCTCGCCGGCCAGCTCGTCCATACCATCCACTGGACCGACGTCATGGCGACCCTCGAAGAACGCCGCGTCACCGATTTCGTGACCATCGCCCCGGGCGCGGTGCTACGCTCGCTCGTCCGGACGAACCTCGGCGCCGAGGTGCGCATTCACGCGACCGAAAATGCAGCCGACATCCGGCGCACCGTGGACGCGCTGCGGAGGCGCCTCTCATGAAAACGAGCTCCCGCTTGTCCCTCGGCGCGGACGTGATCAATCTTCTGATCCCGCACCGTCGCCCGTTTTCGATGGTCGACGTGATCGAATCGTACGAGCGCAGGCCACGGCCGACCTTGCGCGCCGCGCGCCACGTCTCGGCGAACGAGCCGGTCTTCGAGGGCCATTTCCCCGGCCTGCACCTCTGGCCCGGCGTGTACACGATCGAGGGGCTCGGTCAGAGCGGTAACCTCCTCGGCATCATCGCCGCCTACCAGGACGCCTGGGAGGCGCAGGGGCGCGACCCGAACGAGGTGATCGAGGCCCTGCAAAACCTGGCGCTCGGATATCGTCTGCAGCCGGGATACAAGCCCGAGGTCTCCGCGGCGCTCGTCGAATCGCTGAAGACGCATTCGAACCTGCACGTGGGGATGAGCGCGTCGGTGGACGTGAAGCTGCTCCAGCCAGTCTTCGCCGGGCAGCGGATCGAGTACATCGTCGCGCAATCGCATCTCATGGAAGACCTCGCGCGGTACGAGGTCGAGGCCCGCGTGGAGGGGCGCACGGTGGCGAAGGGCGTGATGACCAGCACCCGCAGCATCCCGCCGCTGCCCGCGCCGATCTTCGGATGAAGGCGGTTGTCCTCGGCCTGGCCCTCTTGTTTTCGATGGGCTGCGTGCCAACGCTCGTTTGGCTGGGCCATAGCCCCGATCGAGCCCATCACGTCGAGGTGCTGGAGCGCGCCGGCAAGCAGCGGGTGCGCGTCGACGGCGTGGACGGCGCCGAATATCTCGGCATCGGGATCGAATCGCTCGTCTGGAGCGCGGACGGCCGCCGCCTCGCCTACCCCGCGCGTCGCGAAACAGGCTGGTCGCTCGTGGTGGACGGGCGCGCGGGCCCGACGTTCGACGGATTGGGCGAGGTCGTCCTGAGCCCGGACGGCGTGCACGTGGCCTATGCGGCGCAGCAAAAAGGCGCGTGGCGCGTGGTGCTCGACGAGAGGCCCGGGCCCGCCTTCGATGCCATTCTGGAGGGCACGATGCTCTTCGGCCGCGGCGGGCGCTTCGCCTATGTGGGGAGAACGGGCGCTTCCGTGCGCGCGGTCGTCGACGGCGCCCCCGGGCCGCTTTACGACGGCATCGGCGCATTACGATTCAGCGACGACGGGGCCGCGGTGGCGCACGTGGGGCGGCGCGCCGAGGAGGCGTTTTTCTGGATGAACGGACGCGAGTCGCCGCCCGCGGAGGCGATCGCGCACCATGCGCTGGGGCCGCGCGGGGCCCGATTCGCGTACGTGGCGAAGCGCAGCGGGCAATGGCGTGTGACGGTCGATGGAATCGAATCCGCGCCCTATGCTCGCATCTCGGAGGTGCTGTTCAGCGCGGACGGCACGCACGTGGCCTATGCTGGACGGCGGGCGGACGGCGAGGTCCTCGTGCTCGACGGCGTGGAGGGCCCGCCGTACGAGGAAATCGCGCCCGGGAGCCTGGTCCTCGGCGCCGAGGGCGGGCGCGTGGCGTATGCGGCGCGGCGCGGGCGCAGCTTTCACATCGTCGTGAATGGGGAGGAGGGCCCGGCCTACGACGCGGTGGATCGGCCGGTCTTCGCGCGGCGCGGGTCGAAATTCGGATATGTGGCCGCGAGCCGCGGGGCCCGATTCGTGGTGATCGACGGGCGCGAGCAGAGGCCGTTTGCATGGGCGGCAGATCTGACGTTCAGCGACGACGGGCACCATCACGCGTATCTCGCGGACGACGGCGAGCGAATGCGGGTGGTGCACGATGGAGCGTCGACGGCCTTCGACAGCGTGATCGCCGGGACGCTCGTCCACGCGGAGGAAGGACCGGGCTGGGCGTGCCTCGTGGTCGACAAGGCGGCGAGGAAGCTTTTCATCGTGATCGACGGCGCGAAAAAGAGGCCGCTCGACGCCGAGGAGCTGGCCGCAGCGATGACACAGCCGAGGTTCGAAGCGCGGTTCGCGAAGGCGCAGGACGCGGAGATGTTGCGGCGGTGGGTGGCCGCGGAGCTTGCGCTGTCGAGGCGATCGAAGGCCCCCGCGCGATGAGGCTGCCCGGCGTTTCCATGCGTCCCGACGGCTACGCGAGCTTTCCTGCTTCGCGTGGGCGCCACGTCTCCAGCGCCCGCCCGCTGACACATGCGCCGTGTCGGTGCTAATCGTACGGTCGCCATGACGTCCCCCACCGCGAACACGCCCTCGCCGAGCACGCCTGCGGATGGCGCTGCGGCCGCGCAGGAGCCCGCTCGTTACGTTCACGCCGAGGTCGAGCCCCGCTGGCAGCGCTTCTGGGAAGAGACCGGCGCCTTCCGCGCCGTTCGCCACGAAGGTCGGCCGAAGCGCTACGTGCTCGACATGTTCCCGTATCCCTCGGGCGCGGGCCTCCACGTCGGGCACCCCGAGGGCTACACGGCCACCGACATCTTCTGCCGCTACAGCCGCATGAAGGGGTTCGACGTCCTGCATCCGATGGGCTGGGACGCCTTCGGTTTGCCCGCCGAGCAGTACGCGATCCAGACCGGCACGCACCCCGCCGAGACCACGCGCAAGAACATCGACACGTTCCGGCGCCAGCTCAAGATGCTCGGCTTCAGCTACGACTGGGAGCGCGAGTTCGGCACCATCGACGAGAACTACGTCCGCTGGACGCAGTGGATCTTCGTCAAGCTCTTCGAGCGCGGGCTCGCGTATCAGGACAGGGTCCTCGTCAACTGGTGCCCCGCCCTCGGCACCGTGCTCGCCAACGAGGAGGTCATCGACGGCAAGAGCGAGCGCGGCAATCACCCCGTCGTCCGCACGCCGCTCCGCCAGTGGATGCTGCGCATCACCGCCTATGCCGACCGCCTCGCCGAGGATCTGTCCCTCCTCACCTGGCCCGAAGGCACCGTCAGCATGCAGCGCAACTGGATCGGGCGATCCGAGGGCGCGACCATTTCGTTCGACGTCCAAGGGTTCGAGGGCGCGCGGATCGACGTGTTCACGACGCGCCCCGACACGCTGCTCGGGTGTACCTACGTCGTGCTCGCGCCCGAGCACGCGCTCGTCGAGAAGATCACCTCGGCCGAGAACCTCGCGTCCGTGCGCGCCTACGTCGCGGCCGCCGCGCGCAAGAGCGACCTCGATCGCACCTCGGAGAAGACGAAGACCGGCGTGCCCACGGGCGCGATGGCCGTCCACCCGATCACCGGCAAGGCCGTGCCGATCTGGGTCGGCGACTACGTCATCGGCAGCTACGGCACGGGCGCGGTCATGGCCGTCCCGGCCCACGACGAGCGCGACTACGCGTTCGCCAAGACGTTCGAGCTGCCCGTGATCGAGGTCGTGAGCCCCGACGGCAAGCTTCACGATTCGCTCGACGCGGCCTACGTCGACGAGGGCGTCCTCGTGCGGAGCGGCAAGTTCGACGGGATCAAGTCGACCGACAGCAAACGCGCCATCGTGGACGAGCTCGTCGCCTCGGGGAAGGGCGCGCCGAAGGTCACGTACAAGCTGCGCGACTGGGTGTTTTCCCGGCAGCGGTACTGGGGCGAGCCGATCCCGGTCTACTTCCCCGTCGAGATGAAGGATCCGGCCGGCGACCCGCGCAAGGGCGACGAGTACGTGATCCGCTACGACAAACCCATCGCCGTGCCCGAGAACGAGCTGCCTTTGCGCCTGCCCAACCTCGTCGATTTCCGCCCCGGCGAGGACCCGCAGGGCCCGCTCGCCCGCGCCGTCGATTGGAGGTTCTTCCAGAAAGACGGGCAGTGGTACGCGCGCGAGACGAACACGATGCCGCAATGGGCGGGCTCGTGCTGGTACTACCTGCGCTTCCTCGATCCGAAGAACGACGCCGAGCCGTGGAGCCAGAAGGCCTACGACGACTGGATGCCCGTCGACCTCTACATCGGCGGCGGCGAGCACGCGGTGCTGCACCTGCTCTACGCGCGCTTCTGGCACAAGGTGCTGTTCGACATCGGCAAGGTGTCGCACCCCGAGCCGTTCATGAAGCTCGTCCACCAGGGCCTCATCCTGGGCGAGGACGGCGAGAAGATGGCGAAGTCGCGCGGCAACGTGGTGAACCCCGACGACATCGTGAAGGCCTACGGCGCCGATTCGCTGCGCCTCTACGAGATGTTCATGGGCCCGCTCGAAGCGGTCAAACCCTGGCAATCCGCGCAGATCCAGGGCGTCGTCCGCTTCCGCGATCGCATCTTCTCGATCCTCACGGGCCGGCCGCTCGTCGATGCCATCGACGACGCGACGAAGCGCCTCGTCCACAAGACGATCAAGAAGGTCACGGAGGACGTCGAGACGCTCTCGTTCAACACGGCGATCTCGGCGATGATGGTCCTCTTGAACCACCTCGGCTCGCTGAAGGAGCTTCCGCGCGAGGCCGCGCGGGCCCTCCTGCTCTGCGTCTCGCCGTTCGCACCTCACGTGGCCGAGGAGGTCTGGCGCCTGTGGGGCAACGAGCGATCCATCACGCTCGAAGCCTGGCCGACGTTCGATCCGGCGCTCTGCGTCGACGACGTGATCGAGATGGCCGTGCAGGTGAACGGCAAGGTCCGGGGCCGCGTGACGTTGCCCGTCAAGGCGAGCGAGGACGAGGCCCGTGAAGCTGCGCTCACAGCCGAGGGTGTCTCTGCGTTCACGACCGGCAAGACTTTGAAAAAGTTCATCTATGTACCCGGCAAGATCGTGAATCTCGTCGTCGCCTGAGCGTCCCATCACCATGAAAAACGGAAGCTTCCTTCGCCTCGTCCCGGCCCTCGCCGTTTCCCTGCTCGCGTCGCTCGCCGCCGGCTGCTCGAGCGACCCCGTGTTCGTCCGCGGCTCGGAGGTCGAGGGCCTCGACGACCCGCCGATGAGCACGGGCATCGACAAGCGCGACATGGAGCAGCTGCTCCACGAGAACATGAAGCACCTCTTGGCCTCGCCCCTCGCCAAGACGTGGGCCGACGCGGGCGACGATCCCACGCTCGCGATCTTCCCGATGCTCAACGAGACGAGCCAGCACATCGACAGCCAGCTGCAGGCGGTGCTCTCGGACGCCGAGACCTTCATGGTGAACTCGCAGCTCGTCACGGTCGTGAGCCGCGAGCGGCAAAACCAGATGATCGCCGAGGTCGAGCGTCAGCACGGCGGCCAGTTCGATCCGAACCACGCGGCCCAGTACGGCCGTCAGCTCGGCGCGAAGTACTACATGACCGGCAAGGTCTACACCTCGGACGAGCGCACGGCCGGCGGGCGGCGCGTGCAGTACTTCATGTTCATGCAGGTCATCGAGACCGAGACGAGCGCGGTCCGCTGGCAAAACAAGGCGGCCTTCACGAAGGCCCTCATCAACCAGGATTGATATGGGCCCGCTCGTCGGCCTCCGGCGCGCCGCCTGCGTGATCACCTTCGCGCTCGGCGCGCTCGCGAACACGGGCTGCGCCGGGCACGACGTGCGCGTGCGCGACTCGCTCGCCGCGCTCGATCGCGGCTCGATGGAGCAAGCCGTCGCCGCGCTCGATCAGGAGCTCGGCGTGAAGTCGCCGGGCGAGATCCCGCCCGTCTCGCGCGACGAAGCGCTGCTCCTGCTCGACCGCGGCAGCATCCACCTCGCGATGGGAAAGTACGAGCAGGCCTCGCGCGACCTCGGCGCCGCGGATCAGGCCATCGAGGTGCTTGACCTCTCGACGAGCAAAGCAGCCGACATCGGCCGCTACGTGTTCTCGGACGACGCGGGGCCATACAAGGCGCCTGCGTACGAAAAACTCCTGCTGAACACGCTCAACATGCTGAGCTACCTCGCGCGGCACGACCTCAACGGCGCGCGCGTGGAGGCGCGGCGGCTCGCGGTCATGCAGAAGTACATCGAGAGCCTGGGCGACGAGGGCGCGCTGCTCGGGCTCGGGAGTTACCTCGCAGGTTTCACGTACGAGAAGTCGAAGGCGCGCGACGAGGCGCTCCTGCACTACGACGAGGCGCTCGAATACGCGCGCTACAAGTCGCTGCGCGATCCGTTGCGTGCGCTGACGCGCGGGCAGAAGACGACGATCCACGAGGCGGTCGACGCGCTCGTGGAGGGCGCGGAGCCGCTCGCGCCCGTGGAGGAGACAGGCGAGGCGGAGATCCTGGTCGTCGTGGGCTTCGGGCGGGTGCCGCCGAAGACACCGGTGCGGATCCCGATCGGGATGGCGATGCAGATCGTCGGGCAGGAGCTCTCGCCGATGGAGCGCAGGGAGGTCGATTCGCTCGTGCTCCAGGGCGCCGTGGCGTGGATCAACTACCCCACGCTGGGCCAGGGCCGCGGCGGCTACGAGGTGCCGAAGGCGTCGATCGGCGAGGAGATCTTGCCGCTGGAGCAGGCGCTCGACGTGGAAGGCGAGGTGCGGTCGGCCTGGCACAAGCGCGAGGGGACGCTGGTGCTCGCCGCGATCACGCGGCTGCTCGCGCGCACGGCGGCGAGCGTGGCCGTGGCAGGCGCGACGGCAGCAGGGATCAACGCCGCGCAGGACGAGCGGCAGCGCAGAGACGGGAGCGCGGAGGCCGTGGGCATGCTGCTCGGCTTCGCGACGAGCCTGACGATGTCAGCGCTCGACACGCCCGACACGCGCTCGTGGTCGACCCTGCCGGCGCGGATCGCGATCGCGAGGGCGCGTGTGCCCGCGGGGAAGCATGCGATCACGCTCGAAGTGCGGGGGCAGCGCAGAACGTTCGACGTCAAAGTAGACGCGGGCGGCTGGGCGCTCGTGCCGTTCTTCGTGCTTCGCTGATTCGAAGCGACTACTCGAACCGGCGCCCGCTCGCGCAGCCGATGTTGACCGTCAGCTCGAACGTGCCCTCGGACCAGTACTTCGTGATCGCGTCGCTCACGTAACGGAAGCCGGCCTCGACGCCGCCGGGGTCGGCTTCGAGCAGCGCGCGCATGTCGGGGAAGACGATCATCTGCGCGATCGGATCGTCCAGGAACTCCTTGCCGCTGTTGAACGCGACGCCGATGAGCTGCACGTCGACGTCGACCTCGCCGAGCCCGACCTTCTCGAGCTCCTCCGAGAGCGACTCGATCGTCGGACGGCTCGCCGCCGCGACCTCGACGGCCTTGCCGAAATCCGCGAGGTCCTGCCGCAACGCGTACTCGCGCAGCATGTCGTAGATCTCGGGGAACGAGCCGCGCACGGGGAGCGCGACGAGGCCCTGCCCGCCGACGACGAGGATGCGCCGAAGCTCCGCGAGCAGCGCATACCGCGCCTGCGCGCTCACGACCGGATGCACGAGCAGGCCATGCGTGAAGCTCGCGTCCGGCAGCGGCAGCGGCATGCCCGTCGCGAGCTCGAGGCTCACGTTGACGCCCGTCAGCGCCGACGCCTTCGCGCGCGCGAGCGTGAGCGCCTCGGGCGAAGGATCGACGCCGACGATGTTCGCGCCGGGCAGGCGCTCCGCGAGCATGGGCTCGACGTACCCCGTGCGGCAGCCGATGTCGGCCACGGTCGCCGGTGAATACGGGATCACCATGTCCACGGCCGACGTACCGAAATACGTGAGGTACCGCGGGATGATCGATGTGTCGAAGATCGTGGCCTCCGCCCCCGTGAGCGGGGTCCCGAGGCTCACGAAGCTCTCCCGTTCCCGCCGTCTCCTTCGTCCTCACCCACGGCCTCGAGCATCTCGAGCGCTTCCTCGGCGAGCTCGCCGATCGTGACCTCCGTCGTCGCGTCCGAGCCGTCCTCTTCGAGCTCGACGGAGCGCGTGTCGTCGACGAGCGGCTCGATGAGCCGGGCCGACGCCGGGTCGCCGATCTGCACGAGCGCCTCGATCGCAGCCGCGACCGCGTCGGCGTCCTCGTGCTTCAAGAACTGGCCGATCACCTTGGGGACGCCGGGCTCGGGGACCTCGGCGAGGATGTACGGGAGCTCGGGCAACGCGGGCGAGCCGACGGGCAGGCGCCGGAGCGCGCGCTCGATGCCCAGCGCGACCTCCTTGAACCGCTCGAAGCTGAGCTCCTCGAGCTGCTCGCCCGCGGCGCGGCGCGCCTCCGGGTGCTCGGACGACAGGACGTCGATCATCGCGTCGACGACCCGCGGTCCTTGCAGCTCGCCGAGCAGCGACGCGATCCGCACGAGCCGCAGCGCGGACTCGTCCTCGTCGCTCTCCTTGAGGGCGACCGCAATCGCATCGGTGAGCACGTCGAGGAGCGTGCCTTCGGACTTGTCGGCGAGCTCGTCATGCACGCGGCGGACCGTGCGTTCGGCGTCAAAGAGCGCGTTCAGAGACTTTTCGATCGAGGAGCGGTCTTGCACGAAGACAGGAGCTATCAACAGCCTCGCGCTGACGCAAGCCGAGCCGCCCACGGACGCGCTGCAGGGGCCCCCTGAACGTTCGTAGGGCGCCGTCCTCGGCGGAGGCGCCCGTCCTCGACTCGAACAGCGCCTCGGCCTGGGCTATAGCCATGGACGATGCAGCCGCTCGTCCGGGCCGCCGCCCTCGCCGCCCTGCTCGCGGCCCTCGGTGCGCTCGGGAAAACCCCCAGGCGAAAGGCGCCCGAGGCCGCGCCAACGCCCTCCACCGTCGCGCCGGGCGTGGCCGCGTCGTGTGGCCCGCGCACGTTGCCCGAGGGCGACGTGTGCATCCCCCTGCCCCCGCCGGGTCGGGCGCAGCCAGACGGCCAGGACGAGCTCGCCGAGGGCCCGGAGGCCGCGACGGAGCGGAGCACGCTCGTGCCGCGTCGGCCGGAGCGGCCCGTCGAGGTCGCGGCGTACCGCTTCCCGCTCGCGGCCGAGGCAACGCCGTCGGTGCTCGCGGGGCTCGATCGACCCTTCGGCCTCTCGCTCGAAGCGGGCGACGTCGCGCCTGGGCCCGGCGCCGTGCTCCTCGATGCGTCGAGCGGAGATGCGGTCGTGTCGCTCGCGCTCGAAGGGCAGGAGGGCCCGGCGGAGGTCGCGTTCGTCGGGGAGATGCTCGGCGCGACGGTCGTCACGGCGCACCTCGTGCGCGACGGAGGCCGTCTGCGGCAGGTGCTCCTCGTGCACGGCAACCTCGATCGGCCGAGCGAACGTGCGGTCGTCGGCGCGCCGCTCGAAGCGGGTGACGAGCTCGGCTTCGTCGGTGACAGCGCGTTCCGCGGTCGCCCCGGCCTCTACCTCGAAGCGCGCCAGCTCCGCGAAGGCACGAGCCTCGGCGGCCTCGACGCCGCGCGGCTCCGGAAGGACATCGTCAGCGTCCCCGTCGACGTGCGCAACGCGCTGCCCCTGCGCTGATCTCAGGGCGCCAGCTTGTAGCCGTGTCCGTACACCGTCAGGATGTGCTGCGGTTTGTCCGGGGACTTCTCGACCTTCTTGCGCAGCTTGACGATGAAGTTGTCGACGGTGCGGTTCGTCGGTGAACCCTCGATGCCCCAGACCTTCTGCAAGATCTCCTCGCGCGAGACGGGCTGGCCGACGCGCTCGTAGAGCAGGCGCAAGAGCTCGACCTCGTAGAACGAGAGCGGGCTCGACTTCGTGCCGCGCGCGACCGTGTGGGTCGTCATGTTGATCTTGGCCTGCCCGATCGTGAAGATCTCGGGCGTCGGATCCCCAGGCCCGCGCGTGGTGCGGCGGAAGATCGCGCGCATGCGGGCGATGAGCTCGCCGACGCTGAAGGGCTTCGTGACGTAGTCGTCAGCGCCCGCGTCGAGGCCGCGGATCTTGTCGAGCTCCTGGCCACGCGCCGTGAGGATGATGATCGGGATGAACGCATCCCAGCGGCGCAGCTCCTCGCAGACCTTGAACCCGTTCGTGTCGGGCAGCATCAGGTCGAGCAGGACCGCCTGCGGCTTCTCCTGCCGCGCGAGCTGCACGCCCGCGTTGCCCGTGCCGGCCGAGACGACGGAGAACCCCTCGAACTCGAGCGCGTCGGTCAGGCCGAGGACGATGTGGGGTTCGTCCTCGATGATCAGGATCTTCTTCTTCGACGTCACCTCGGGGCGCCGTCTTATCACAAAACGCGACGAGGCCCGATGCCGGGCCTCGTCACGTTACGGTCTCAGGAGGTCAGGTGCGGTCGAGCTCAGCCGCCGCCCGTATCACCCGAGCAGGTGATGAACAGCGTCGAGCCCGGCTGCGCCTCGCCCTTGCCGACGAAGCGGATGATGCGCTTCTCGTTCGCCGGGCAATCCTGGACGATCTCGACGTTGCCGGTCGGGGGCGTGGTCGTCCCGTCGACGTAGCACCAGCCGTTGACCGGCTGGCCGTTGAGCTGCGGCTCCTCGCTCGCGTCGTCCTGGCAGGCCGCGCGCGCGTCTTGCGTGCCCTCCTCCACGCCGAGCTGCGTGATCTCGCAGAAGCAGTCCCAGCCGGCCTTCGCCGCCGCCGGATCCGCCTTCGCGAGCTCGACCGCCTTCGCCTTCGGGCCCTCGCTCGGGATGTCGGTGCGAGCCAAGGCCGGGTCGCAGACGCAACCGGCACCCTGCGTGTTGCGCGCCTCGAGGATGAGGCACGGCACGTTGCCGCTGCCGTCGGGCGTGAGCGTACGGGGCAGGCACTGGCCCTTGAGGGCGCTCTTCAGGCGGTCGATGATCGAGCCGATGGCCGGGCGATACCCGAAGTCCGGCTTGTCGAGGTCGACGTCCTCGATCTTCGCGGGGCACACGGAGGCGACGATGCCCTGATCGCCGAGGTCACGCATGACCTCGAGCGGACGGATGCCGGGGTACGCCTTCGCGCGGACCTGGAGCGTCGGCGCGTTGCCGTTGTTCGGGTCCTGCTGGCAGAGGGGGTTGTCGTTGTTCGCCTCGAAGCAGTCGCAGGCCGTGAGGTTCGTGTTCGTGCAGTCGAGCTGACTCGCGGCGGGCAGCGGGAAGATGCACGCGTACTGGAGGTCGTCGTTCGCGATCGTCCACTCGTGGCCGTTCAGCGGGTTCGCGTTCGGCGTGGAGGCATCGGCGAGCGGATCGCCCGTGATCGGGTTCGTGCCCGTGCGCTTCGTGACCGACTCGATCATGAGCGGATCGAGCGGCTTGTTGCCCGTCTTCTCGCTGCCGAGGATGACGTCCCAGGTCGACTCGCCGCTCGCGCCGATGGGCGCGTTGAGCTCGTTCGCGTTCTTGAAGCCCTTCGACAGGTCGGTCTTGTCGCGGGCGATGTCCTGCCAGGGCACGCCGACGATACCGGCGAAGAACACGAGGCCGGCGTCGCGGATGTTCGTGATGTCGTCCTGGGGGTTCAGGTCCGAGAAGATCGGGTTCGGGACGAGGTCACCCGCGCGGTTCGGGATGTCCGCGGCCGAGAACGCCTGGACGTAGCGCGAGGTCGGGTAGAGGAAGTCGATGCCGAAGCGGCGCTTCTGATCCCAGCAGCGCAGGTTGATGTCGTCCTCCTCGAGGCTGAGCACCGCATTGCCGCCCTGCGGGTTCACGCAGGTCGGATCGTCGGGGCAGCTACCCTTGTCCATGCCGCACGACTTGCAGCACGGGTCGTTCGGATCGGCGGCGCACTCCTGGCGCGCGCGCGGCATGCGCACGTTCGTGTTGCCGATCTGGAGCTGACCGACGTAGTAGAACTGGCCGTACTCCTTGATCGAGCAGTCGTTCTCGTCGGTGAGCATGACGATCGCGAGCAGCGAGTCGGGCCGCATGAACTCGGCGCGCTGCTGCAGGAGGATCGTGTCCGTGCCGTCGGGCGTGGCGCGGTTGTTGACGATGGAGATCGTCTCGTACGGCTCGGGGTCCGCGAGGAAGCGGTAGATGCTCTCGAGCTGGGACTCGTAACCGCAGCCGATCTGGCCCGTGCCGATGACCATGTCGCGCAGGTCTTGCTGCAGGCTCGGGATGTCGGCCTCGCCGAGCGGCGAGAGCTTCTGCTCCGGATCCCAGGCGAGGAAGCCCTTGTCCGTGCTGCCCGTGC
This sequence comes from Polyangium sp. 6x1, assembly GCF_029946515.1. Classification (GTDB taxonomy): domain Bacteria; phylum Myxococcota_A; class Polyangia; order Polyangiales; family Polyangiaceae; genus Polyangium. The sequence goes on along the minus strand of NZ_JARZHH010000002.1, from coordinate 400,081 downwards.
CGTACGGATAGGTGTCGACCGAGGCGCCGCCGCACTGGTTGAGGCGCGAGAGCAGGTGACCCTTGTCGTTGTTCGTCGTGTTCGGCTGCGGCGAGCACTCCTTGCTGCTCGCGATGGAGTTCGGACACGAGTCGGCGCCGTGGCCGCCGATGCTGGAGCTGATGACGCCGATGTGGATGTCGAGGATCGGCTGGAACTCGCGCTTGGTGCCAGCGGGGCAGTCCTGCGTCGGGTAGCTCGGCTGCTGCATCGCGGACACGGGCACGCCGTTGTCGTCGACGCAGCGCGGGTTCACGAGGCCCGCCACGAGGTCGGGCACCGCGAGCGCGAGGATTTGCTGCTTGTCGGCCATCGACCGCGAGTTGTCGATGGCGAGGAGGATGTCGATCTTGTCGACCGAGCTCTGGGTGAGCCGCTCGACGATCGTGGCCGTGATACGGGGCTCGACGGGCTCGATCGGGCGATCGAGGCAGCCTGCGGCGCCAGCCGCCATGGTGGCTACGACCATCGAGAGGGCCGCTCGGGCCGCGCGCTTCCCCAGGAAGCTTTTCTGACGCTGTAAGCCTTTCATGCTGAGCTCCTTAGCCGACCTTACGCTGGGCTCGTCCCAGAAACGGAGTTGCCGCGACGAACGGTTCCATGCTGCCGGGCCCGTCCGTGATCGATGGCCTCGATGCTAGGGATGTCCCGCGAACGCGTCAATTCGAGATCCGGCCTCGGAACGGCCCTTTTGCAGAAAAGCCGGCGATCAAACGGGGGGCTACGCAACGGCCATGCCGACCCGCGATCCTGACCTGCGTGGAGATCCTGCTCTTTCAACTGCCAACTCAGTTGGCGCAATGGACAACGAGCGAGCCGGTCCGGGACCGGAGGCCGAGGACCCGGACAGCCGCACGCGCGGGTCTCGCCGCGCCCCCGCGATCCTGCTTGCGGGCGAGCGGCTCCTCTGGCTGATTGGCGCCCGATGATGCGAGTCGCCGTCGCGATGCTGCCCGAGGTGCGAGAGCTCCTCGCTGAAGATCCCGCGCAGATCGGCGCCTTGCTCGAAGAGATCCACGACGAGGACCTCGCCGACCTGCTCGGCATGCTCGAAGAGCACGAAGCGGCCCTCATCCTCAAGACGCTGAAGCCCGAGGAGGCCGCGCCGATCTTCGAGCGCCTCGACGAGGATCAGCAGGAGGCGCTCGTCGAGGAGCTCGGCGTCGAGAACGCCGCGCCGATCGTCTCGGAGATGGCCGCCGACGAGCGGACCGACCTCATCGAGGCGCTGCCCGAGGAGGTCGGCGACAACCTGCTCGAGTCGCTCGAGAAGGTCGATCCCGAGGCCGCCGCCGAGGTCGAGGAGCTCGCGAAGTGGCCCGAGGACAGCGCCGGCGGCCTGATGACCACCGACTACGTCTCGGTGCCGCCCTCGCTCACCGTCGCCGAGGCGATCGAGAGCATCCGCAAGTCGTCCCAGGACGCCGAGACGATTTATTACGTCTACGTACTTTCGGACGACGAGCGCCTCCTCGGCATCGTGTCGCTCCGTGATCTCTTGCTCGCCGCGCCCACGGACCGGATCACCGACGTGATGACGGAGAACATCTTCGCGCTGAGCCCCGAGACCGATCAGGAGGAGGTCGCGCGGAAGATGGCGAAGTACGACTTCGCCGCGATGCCCGTGGTCGGGCCGGATCGAAAGCTGCTCGGCGTGATCACGGTCGACGACGTGATGGACGTGCTCACGCAGGAGCAGACCGAGGACATGCAGCGCCTCGGCGCCGTCGAGCCGATCGAGGAAGGTTACTTCCAGACGAGCTTCTGGACCTTCTTCACGAAGCGCGCGCCGTGGCTCGCCGCGCTGCTCGTGAGCGAGTTCATCACGGGCACGGTGCTCCGGCACTACGACGCGATCATCGAGGCCGTCTCGAAGCTCGCCTACTACGTGCCGATGCTCATCTCGACGGGCGGCAACACGGGCTCGCAGTCGTCGTCGCTCATCATCCGGGGCCTCGCCGTGGGCGACGTGAAGCCGACGGACTGGAAGCGCGTCATCGTGCGCGAGATCGGCCAGGGCGTGGTGCTCGGCCTGATGCTCGCGATCATCGGCATGACGCGCATCTACCTCTGGGGCGACGGCTACGCGCTGATGTTCACGGTCGGCATCACGTTGATGGGCATCGTGATCATGGGCTGCACGGTGGGCTCGATGCTGCCGCTCTTCCTGCGCAAGCTCGGCCTCGATCCGGCGACGAGCTCGACGCCGTTCATCGCCACGCTGATCGACGTGCTCGGGATCCTGATCTATCTGAACGTGGCCAAGCTCCTGCTCGCCGAGGTGATCGCGCAGGCCGCAAAGACCGCGCACTGACGAACGCCGCGCGGACGAACGAGCCGAGCGGGATCCGAAAAACGAACAAATGGGAGAGGCACGCCTCTCCCTTGACGCTCGGTGCGGAACAAGGGAGACCGGAGGCCGCACACGGTCGCGTGTCGCGGAGCGTCGTAAGGAAGGACAAGTCGATGGCGGAAGGCTTCAATCGCGTCATGTTGCTCGGAAATCTGGGCGCGGATCCCGAGCTTCGGTTCACCCAGGGTGGCCAGGCCGTGCTCAACCTCCGCCTCGCCACGACCGAGAGTTACCTCGACAAAGACAAGGTCCGCCGCGAGCGCACCGACTGGCACAACGTCGTCGTGTGGGGCAAGCGCGGCGAGGCGCTGGCGAAGATCCTCGGCAAGGGGACGTCGCTCTTCGTCGAGGGCTCGCTGCGCACGTCGAGCTACGACGATCGCGACGGCAACAAGCGCTACAAGACCGAGGTCATCGCGAACAACGTGATCCTCGCCAGCCGCGGTCGCGGCGCGCCCGCCGGCGAAGACATGGGCCCGCCCGCCGACTTCTCCGGCCCGCCCGCGCGCGGTGGTGGCGGCGGCGGCGATTACGGCGACTTCAGCGGCGGTGGCGGCGGCGGTGGTGGTCGCAGCGGCGGCGGCGGCGGTGGCGGCTACGGCGGCGGTCGCGGCGGTGGTGGCGGCGGCGCCGGTGGTGGCGGTCGTGGCGGCGGTGGCGGTGGTGGCGGCGGTCGTCCCGCGCCGGATCCCGGGCCTCCGGCGGATGATTTCGGCTACGACGGCGGCGACGACATCCCGTTCTGATCTCAGGGCCGAGGTCGCGGTCGCCGCGCGAGCAGCACCGCGACCAGGAGCACGCCGATCCCCAGGCCGAGCAAGGCCGCCTCCCGCGGCCGCTCGGCTGCCATCAAGATCGTACGCACAAGCAAGCTCGGCGGCGGCGGCGGCACGAGCGATGCGAGCTCGGCGCTCGCCACGAGCTCGGCGCAGCGCTCGCTCGCTCGTGGCTCCTCGCAGACGAACGTACACAGCACAGCTTCGCTCGCGGCGCCCTCGAAGCCGAGCACGTGCCGGCCCCGGAGCACGACGGGCGTCTCGCCGCGCGTCCCCTGCCCCGTGAGCGCTTGCTCGAAGCGGCCCTCGTGCCGCGTGATGCCCTCGGCGTCCCAGCGGTCGAGCGTGATGCCATCCGACGCCGCGCCCCGCGCGATCGACGTCGCCATGCCGAGCACGATCTCTTCCACGCCCGGCGCGAACCGATCCGACGGCGCCTCCACGCACGCGACGCGGAGCCGCAGGCCCGCCTCGTCCACGAAGCCACGCCGGAGCCCAACGCGCGCGCCTTTCAGGCTCGACACCACGATCTGCGGCAGCGCCTCGGCGCGCTCCTCCGTCGCGCCCGCGGGCACGCCGAAGCGCACGATGGCCCCGCCGGAGAGCGCCTCCTCGCGCCGCTCGGTCATCGCGCGCCGCTCTAGCTCTTCTTGCCCGGGGCCTTGGGCTCGTCGAGCTCACGCATCATCGCGACGAGCTCGCTGCGGATGTCGAGCAGCGCCTCGCGCATCTTGCGCGCTTGCTCCACGCTCGGATCGTCCTCGCCCGGCGGCTCGATGCCGCCTTCGCGCAGCTTGCGGCGCGCGCCCGCGATCGTGAAGCGGTGCGCGTAGAGCAGGTCCTTCACCTTGAGGAGCGTCTCCACGTCGCGACGTGAATAGACACGCTGCCCTTTGGCGGACTTCTGCGGCCGGATGGAGCGGAACTCGCTCTCCCAGTAACGGAGCACGTGCGGCTCGACGCCGACGATCCCGGCGACCTCTCCGATGCGGTAGTAGAGCTTCGCAGGAAGCTCTCGGCGCCCGGACAAGCCGCTCACTCCTCCGCGACGGCAGAAGCCGTGGCGCCGCTCGTCCCAGCGACGCGCGGGTTCAGCGCGTGCTTCAGGATCTGGCTCGCCTTGAAGGAGAGGACACGGCGCTCGGTGATCACGATCGGATCACCCGTCTGCGGGTTGCGGCCCTGACGCTGGCGTTTGTCGCGCAGAACGAAATTGCCGAAGCCCGAGATCTTGATCTTCTCCCCGCGACCGAGGGTCTCCTTCATCGTCTCGAAGACGAGGTCGACGAGGTCCGCCGACTCCTTCTTCGAGAACCCCCCGAGCCGACCGTAGACGGCTTGTACGATTTCGGCCTTGGTCATAGACGAAGTCCCGCCCTTGCGAGGCCGAGGATAAAAGCCCGGGCCCGGAATATCCAGGGGGGAGTGATGTGGAGTTGCGAGGGAGGGCGCCGCGGCGGCGCGTGAGGGAGGGAACCGCGATCAGGCAGCGAGCTTGCCGACGGGCTGCTCGGCAGCCGTGGGCTCGCTCGGGCGCTCGCTCGACGCACCGAGGAGCATCGGCGCGGCCTCGCGGCGGCGCGTCGACTGCTCGTGCGCCACGAGCATCGCCACGTAGCCGTAGCCAATCGTGAAGAGCGCCGCGAACGGCGTGGCGAAGTAGTGGCCCGTCTGGATCGAGGCGACCGTCGAGCCGAACGAGAGCAGGCAGAGGCCCGTCTCGAGGAGCGGGAGGTCGGCGCGGGCGCGGTAGCGGCCCTTGTTCGTGCCGTGCTTCGGGGTCCGGACGAACTCACCGGCCATGTGGCGCATGCCCTCGAAGACCGCCTTCGAGAGGTGCGGCGCGAGGCCCGTGCCGAGGGCGATGAGCATCGGCAGCCGCGTGAGCACGTTCGCGCGGCTCCGGCCCTGGGCCGCCTCGGCGAACATGTAGAACGCCGCGAGCGAGCCCGTCGTCGCCACGCAGAGCGGCAGGTCGACGATGAGCATCGTGAGCGTGTCCGTGGCCGGCAGGAGCACGAGCGCGGGCAGGAGCAGCACGCTCAGCGTCACCATGAGCGGGTAGGCGAAGTGCGGCGTGAGGTGGAAGAGCGCCTCGATGCGCTGCGCGAGGCTGATGTCCGAGGAGAGCACACGCTTCAGGAGCTTGCGGGCCGTCTGCACGGTGCCCTTCGCCCAGCGGTACTGCTGCGCGCGGAGCGCCGAGACGTCCTCGGGCAGCTCCGACGGCGAGACCACGTCCTCGCGGTAGACGAACTTCCAGCCCGCGAGCTGCGCGCGGTAGGAGAGGTCGAGGTCCTCGGTGAGCGTGTCGTGCTGCCAGCCGCCGGCCTCGTGGATCGCGTTCTTGCGCCACATGCCGCCGGTGCCCGAGAAGTTGAAGAGCAGGCCGGCGCCGTAACGCGCGCGGTTCTCGACGAGGTGGTGGCCGTCGAGCATGAGCGCCTGGACCTTCGTGAGCACCGAGTGCTCGCGGTTCAGGTGGCCCCAGCGCGTCTGGACCATGCCGATCTTCGGGTCCGCGAAGTGACCCACGATGCTGCGAACGAACGAGGGCTGCGGGATGAAGTCCGCGTCGAAGATGGCGACGAGGTCGCCCTTCGCGACCTTGAGGCCCTCGTCGAGCGCGCCCGCCTTGTAGCCGACGCGGTTCGTCCGGTGCAGGTAGACGGCGTCGATGCCGCGCTCGCGCAGGCGGTCGACGTGCGCGCGGACGAGCGCCTGCGTCTCGTCGGTCGAATCGTCGAGGACCTGGATCTCGAGCTTGTCCGCCGGGTAGTCCATGCGCGCGGTCGCCTCGAGCAGGCGCGCGGCGACGGTGGACTCGTTGAACAGCGGGAGCTGGATCGTCACGCGAGGCAGGTCTTCTTCGGCCACGTGGGGCATTTGCTTCGCGCGCTCGATCTGGCGGCGATGCCGCAGGCACAGCACCACGAGGTGCAGCCGGTGCAGACCGTAAGCGCTGAGAGCGAGGAGGACGGCGAAGTACAGGACGACGAGCATCGTGTGGAGCATCGTGCGCGCCTCCCTCGGGCGCAAAAAAACAGCAGAACAACGAGCAAGTACCAGAGGCCGGCCGCCATAGTTGTCATGGACTTGTAAAACGTTGTCTCGGTTTGTCTCTGCTCGTCACGCACCTGCCCGAGCTCGCCGGCCCCCCGTGACAACTCCTGACGAACCTCGACACTTCGCGGACCACGCGAGACGCCTCCACGCACGCGGGTTACCTTCGGGAGGTGAACGACCGATCCGTGCAGACGACCCGCGCCGCGCTCGACGACCTGAAGACGCGGCACATCGCCTTCCTGAAAGCGCGGCTCACCTCGCCCGCAGCGCGCGCCGAGTGGCAGAAGACCGTGGCCGACGTGCTCGACGAGCTCCGGTTCGCGCCGCTCGGTCGACTCGTGGAGCCGAGCTCGCTCGCCTCCGCGCTCGACGCGGCGATCTCGAAGCAGACCGTGGACGGCTCGTTGCGCCCCGCGATCGAGCGGCTCGCGCGCGAGGCGCACGCGCATCTCGTGCAGGAGCGCGCGACGATCGGATCGTTCGTGCCGGAGCACGCGCAAAAAGGCCTCGCCGAGCTCTTCGCGCGGCCCGACGTGCTGCCGCCGAAGCTCGTGCGCGAGATCGCCGAGAGCGAGGCCGCGCGCGAGGTGATGCGCGAGGTGATGCACGACGCGCTGAAGCAGTTCTCCGAGCGCGTGAACCCGTTCGTCGCGGACTGGGGGCTGCCCTCGCTGATGAAGAAGCTCGGGCCGTTCGGCCTCGGCGGCGTGGGCAAGTCGATCGACGGGATGCGCGTGGATTTCGAGAAGCGGCTCGATCCGGAGATCCGGAAGTTCTTGCTCGGCTTCTCGCAGAAGGCCGTGAAAAACGCGGCGGAGTCGATCCTCGCGCGCGGGGGGGAACCGCCGTTCGTGGCGCTGCGGCAGCGGCTCGCGGGGTTTCTCCTGGAGCAACGGTTCGCCGAGGTGCTGCTCGACGTCGAGGCGACGAAACAAGGCGCGCGGATCGCCGTCGACGTGGCGGCGCACGTCGCGGCGAACAAGGAGCTCGCGGCGCGGCGGCGCGCGTTCGTGCTCGCGTGGGTGAAGGAGAACGAGGCGAAGCCGGTGTCCGAGGTGTTCGCGTCGTTCGGGCTACCGAACAAACTTCCGCGCGAGATCACCACGGCCCTCGCGGACGCGACGTTCCCCGCGCTGACGGCGACGATCTCGACGCCGGCCGCGCAAGCATGGCTCGCGTCGATCGTGAGCGAGTTTTACGACGGGCTCGTGGCTTCGGATGAGGTGGGGTAGGCCCTCCCCTCCCCCGTCGCTGCGGGAGAGGGGAGCCTGAGGCGGGGATTCAGGCCGCGCGGCGGCGGCGCGTCGCGAGGAGGAGGCCCGCGACGAGGGTGAGCGTGATGGGCAACGCGCCGCCTTGCGCAGGCGCGGTGCGGCAACCGCAACCGTCGGGGTTCTCGGGCGTCCCCGGGACGTTGTCCGTCGGCGGCTTGGGCTGGCACTGACCCGCCGTGTTCGACGTCGACGTGCACACCTGATTGTCGGGGCAGCCGTTGCCTTCCACGCCGCGGCAGCCGGCGACGCAGCGCTGCTCCTGGCAGATCAGGCCGCTCGTCGCGTTGCCGCAGTCCGCATCCGTCGTGCACTCGGCCTGCAGGACGTCGTCGCCCGGGAAGAGCGGGTTCGTCTCCTCCGGGTCGACCACGCCGTTCAGGTTCGTGTCCTCGGCGCCGTCGGCCTTCGACCCGCCGTCCGTGTCCGCGAGGAGCACGAACGTCTTCGTCTCGCCATTGTCCGCGTCCGCGATGCACTTCTGCGCGGCCGGGTCCGTTCCCTCGCCGTCGCACGAGCGGCCCGCCTCCGTGCCGTCGAAGAGCGCGTCGCCGTCGCTGTCGGCGTCCTTCAGGTTGATGCCGCCGTCGCCGTCGGTGTCGTCGCTCGGGTTCGGCTCGGCGCCGTCGGCGAGGCCGTCGTCGTCCGAGTCCGCGTCGTTCACGCCCGTGCCGAGCGCCTTCTCGAGACCGTCGCTCAGACCGTCGGCGTCGGCGTCGGCGACGTTCACGTCGTCGGCGCCGTCCTTCGGATCGAGCTCGCCCGCGTTGACCACGCCGTTCAGGTTGCTGTCCTCGGCGCCGTCGCTCACGCCACCGCCGTCGGTGTCGCGCGAGACGGGCGAGGTCTTCGTGCCGCCGAGATCGCCGTCGGCGCGGCAATGACCGGCCATCGCGTTCGTCGCCGGGTGCTGGCAGAACTTGCCCGCCTCGGTGCCGTCGAAGAGCGCGTCGTTGTCGCTGTCGACGTCGAGCACGTTGACGAGCCCGTCGCCGTCCGTGTCGTCGCTCGGGTTCGCCTCGTCGCCGTCGAGCAGGCCGTCGTCGTCCGTGTCGGCGTCCTTCTCGTTCGTGCCGAGCGTCTTCTCCAGCGCGTCGCCGAGGCCGTCGCCGTCGAAGTCCTTCGTCAGGTTGCCGTCGCCGGGGTTCTCGGGGTTGCCCTCGTTCGCGTCGACGACGCCGTTCAGGTTCGGGTCCTCCGAGCCGTCGCTCTTGCCGTCGTCGTCGCTGTCGGGGTTCAGCGGATCGGTGCCCGTCTGGCCGGAGTCGCCGTCGGCACGGCAGTGGCCGAACTGCTCCTCCGTGTCGGGGTCGTTGCAGGCCTTGCCGAGCTCGGTGCCGTCGAACAGGCCGTCGTTGTCGCTGTCGGGGTCGAGCGCGTTGATGAGCCCGTCGCCGTCCGAGTCCTCGTCCCAGCTCGGCTCCTCGTTGTCGCGCACGCCGTCGTCGTCGCTGTCGGCGTCGTTCGGATCCGTGCCGACCTGCTCTTCGAGGCCGTCGTGCAGGCCGTCGCCGTCCTGGTCGCCGCAGCCGTTGTCGACCGTGCCGTCACAGTCGTTGTCCTTGCTGTCGCCGCAGACCTCGAAGACCGGCGCGCCCGGCACCGCGTCGCAGGTGACGCCGCCCATGCCGTCGCAGACCTTCAAGCCGCCCGCCGTGCACTCGCCTTGGCCGTTCATGCAGGGCTCGCCGACGCCGAGGCCGTCGTCGGGCGTGCCGTTGCAGTCGTTGTCCGCGCCGTCGCACACCTCCGGCATGGGCTCGCTGGGAACGGCGTCGCAGGTCGTGGCGCCCGCGCCGTCGCAGATGACCTTGCCGGCCGCCTCGCACACGCCGTCGCCCACGATGCACGACGTCCCGAGGTTGAAGCCCTCGTCGGTCGTGCCGTCGCAGTCGTCGTCGATCGCGTTGCAGATCTCGGGGATGCTGCCCGGCGCGACGGTGGGCACGCACTCGAGCACGCCCGCGTTGCAGTTCCTCACCCCGGCGCTGCAGACCGGCGGCAGGTTCGTGGTGCAGGCCGTGCCGGACTCGGGGTTGTTGTCGTCGACCGTGCCGTTGCAATCATCGTCCTTGCCGTTGCAGAGCTCGGCGCTCGGCTCCTTCGCCACAGCCGTGCATTCGGTGGTTGCCCCAACGCACTGCTGAATGCCGGTACCGAGGCAGGCGCCGATGCCGGTCGAGCAGGGTGTGCCGAAGATGGGGCACTCGGGAACGGTCACCGTGAGGGTGCAGTAGTTCGCGAGGTTCTGCTGGTTCGTGTAGATGACCGCGAGGACGTGCGTGCCCTCTTCGCCCAGGCCCGGCTTCCAGGTGAGGTTCGTCGTGAAGGGGCTCGGCTTGGTCGTGCCGGGGACGGGGTTCAGCGTTCCGAACGACCCGATCGACGTCATCTTCAGGAACGAGTTCGACGTGCCCGTGAAGTTCGTGTTGAGCGTCTGGCCCATGTCGACGACGAAGTCGCCGCTGCCCGTACACGAGGGGATGGGGTTCTGTACGAGCTCGATAATGAAGTCGAGCGTGGTGCTGCTGATGTTGTTGTTGGCCGCGTTGTGGGACTCGAGGATGACCTGCGTCGCGTAGCGCGTGCCGGCGACGCCGCCGTTCGTGTTCCAGGTCAACGTGCAGCCGGGCGGGCTGCTGCTCGGCGCGAGGGTCGGCACGTTGCCGTTGAGCACGGGCGGATGCACCGAGTCCGGGTTCGTCATGCCGGTCTCGGCCTTCGTGGCGAAGCGGCATGAGACCGGCGTTCCATCGGGATCGACGGCGGGGATCTGGATCGTGCGGATCCCGTTCACCTGCATCTGGATCATCGCCGGGAGCACCGAGGCCGGATTGCCCGTGTTGCCGGTCGTGAGGTCGACCTTCGCCTCGATCCGGTAATTGTCCTGGGTGGGCTGGTTGCCCATGGGCTCGACACGGCAGCAGTCCGAGATGTAGGCCACGAACTGGCCGAACTGCGTGTACGTGTGGCTCACCGTGTAGCGATAGAACTGGTACTCGGCGCCGGACGCGTCGTAGCCCGAGCCGACGTACGTGCCCTGCGTGTTCGGATTGAATCCGCCATCGCCGAAGTTCAGCGTGCTCGACCCGATGAACGAGTCTTTGTGCCACGCCATCGTGACCTCGAAGCGCACCGAGCGCGGGGCCGAGACGGGGTCGGGAACGGTGTAAATGATGCTGGCGTAGCGAAAATGCGTCGCCTCGGCGCGCCCTGCGAACACAAAGACGCAAAGCGCCGCAAGGACGGCGAGGAAGCCCTTGAATTTCGACATCGGTCCTCCGGAGGGCACGAACGAGGCGGGGGCCTCGGCGTGGGCGCGCCGGCGGGAACGTGGGCGCGCCTCAACATCCCCTTGGTCGATCTTCCGACCAGGGGCGCCGAATGGTCGCCTTTCCCGCCGCGCCGCGCAAGCATGGCGCAAGGACACGCAGGCGTGTCCGTCGAGCCACGACGAACCCGCCGGCCCTTCGGATGTGGATCGCGCGAGGATCGAGGTGGAAGGAGGTCAGGAAAAGTGCGCGGCAGCTTCGACGGCGGCCTCGATGTGGCCGAAGCCGCGCGCAGGGCAAGCCGGGACCGCGGGGGCGAACGCCTCGACGTCGAGCAGGAGCTCCTGGCCCGCTTCTTCCGTCAGGAGCACGAGCGGCAGCCGGGGATACACCTTGCGCACCTCCTCGACCTCGGCGTGCGGATGATCCTTCGTCGCGAGCACGAGCACGTGCGGCCTGCGCGACGAGACCGCGCTCCGGGCCCCGTCCAGAGCGGAGCACGTCGACACGTCGTAATGATGCGCGGAGAGGAACGAGGCCAGATCCCCGGCGCTCGCGGGGTTCTCGTCGATGACCAGGACGCGGATCGCAGCTGCGTTATCCATGATGATTCGCCCCTAGCAAAAGACGCGCCCGTGGGCCCAAGAACCGGCGAACGCGCAGACTGCGGGTTCGGCGCGGCGTACCGGGTGGCGCGGTGCGATCGCGATTGCACATCACGTGCCGCGTCATTTCGCAGCAGCGATCGGGGCGAGCGTCAGCCGCCGAGATAGGCCGCGCGGACCTCTTCGTTCGCCGCGAGCTCCTTCGAGTCGCCGCTCATCGCGATCTCGCCGGTACGGAGCACGTACGCCCGCATGCTGTATTTCAGCGCCAGGCGCGTGTTCTGCTCGACGAGGAGGATGGTCGTGCCGGCCTGCGCGACGCGGGCGATCGCCTCGAAGATGTCCGCGACGAGCCGCGGCGCGATGCCGAGCGAGGGCTCGTCGAGCAGGAGCATGGAAGGCCTGGCCATCAGCGCGCGGCCAATCGCGAGCATCTGCTGCTCACCGCCCGAGAGCGTGCCGCCCTCCTGCTTCATGCGCTCGCCGAGGCGCGGGAAGAGGCGCACCACGTCCTCGAGCGTCTCGTCCATCGTCGCCTGCTTCTTGTGGTTCCAGGCGCCGATCTCCAGGTTCTCGCGCACCGTGAGGTTCGGGAAGATCGCGCGGCCCTCGGGGACGAGCGAGACGCCGAGGCTCACGATCTCCTCGGCCGGGACAGCCGCGAGGTCCTTGCCGTCGTAGACGACCTTGCCCGCGGCGATCGGCAAGAGCCGCACGATCGTCTTCAGCGTCGTCGTCTTGCCCGCGCCGTTGGCGCCGATCATCGCGACGATCTCGCCGCGGCGTACCTCCAGGCTCACGCCCTTCAGCGCCTTGATGCCGCCATACGAGACGGCGAGGTTCTCCACGACGAGCAGCGGCTTGCCCACCTCGGCCGTGGGGGCCTTTCGCGTCGGGTGCGCGGTCTTCACGTCGCGGCCTCCTCCTCGGCCGGGGCGGCGGACGCGGCCTCGTCCGGGGTCTCTTCGCCGAGGTACGCGGCGAGCACCTTGGGGTTCTTGCGGACCTCCTCGGGCGTGCCGTGGGCGATGGTCTCGCCGTGGTCGAGCACGTGGATCTCCTCGCACACGCCCATGACGACCTGCATGTTGTGCTCGACGAGGATGACCGTCAGATCGAAGCGATCGCGCAGCCAGCGGATCTGCTTCTTCAGGCCCTCGGCCTCGCCGTAGTTCATGCCCGCGGCCGGCTCGTCGAGCAGCAGGATCTTCGGTTCGAGCATCATCGCGCGGGCGATCTCGAGCCTGCGCTGGTTGCCGTACGAGAGCGAGGTCGAGGTCTCGTCGGCGAGCTTGTCGAGGTCGAAGATCGCGAGCAGCTCGATCGCGCGGCGCTGCATCTCGGCCTCGTCGCGGAAGAACGAAGGCGAGCGAAGCAGGGCCGAGAGGAGGCCCGAGCGACGGCGGTTCTCGCACGCCACGAGCACGTTCTCGAGAACGGTGAGCTGACCGAAGAGGCGGATGTTCTGGAAGGTGCGGGCGACGCCGCGACGCGCGATCTGCGCGGGCTTCAACAGCGAGAGCTCCTCGCCGGCGAAGCGAATCGAGCCACTGTCGGGCTTGTAGACGCCGGTCACGAGGTTGAAGACCGTCGTCTTGCCCGCGCCGTTCGGACCGATGAGGCCGAAGATCGAGCGCTCCGGCACCTTGAAGGTCACGCCTCCGACGGCGCGCAATCCGCCGAAGGTCTTCGTCACGCCCTGGAGATCGAGCGCGCTCACTTGTCCGCCTTCCCGGTGAACGGACCCGTCTCGTTCTCGGGGTTCGCCTCCACCTCGGTCCGCGCAGGCACGGGCTCGGGCGGAGCGTGGCTGACACGCTGGCGAGGCTTGCGCCGGAAGAGCTCGCGCTCGCCGAAGATGCCCTCGGGGCGCAGGATCATGAGGCCGATCAGCACCGAGGCGTAGACGACCATGCGCAGCGCGTTGAGGTCGAGCGCGGGGTAGGCCGCCTGGAGCGCCTGCACCGACTCGAAGCGCTGGAGCTGCTCGATCATCTTCACGGTGAACGTGACGAACACGCCGCCGACGATCGCGCCGGACACGCTGCCCGAGCCGCCGAGGATCACCATGGTGATCGCGTCGAACGAGTAGGCGAAGGTGAACTGATCGGGCTGGACGGTGGGGTTGCCGTTGCGCATCGACGCGAGCATCGCGCCCGCGATGCCGGCCCCGGTCGCCGCGATGACGAACGAGGTCACCTTGTACCGCGTCGGATCGACGCCCACGCTCGCCGTCGCGATCTCGTCCTCGCGCAGCGCACGGAGCGCGCGCCCCCAGCCCGAGAACTTGAGCCGCCACGCGATGATCACCGCGACCACGGCCGCGCCGAAGATCCAGAACGGGCCGGCATACTGAGGCACGCCGTTGCGATCGGGCCCGGCGTAGCCGTTCTGCCCGCCGAGGTAGGCGAGGAACTGCGCGACCGGCCCCTCGACGTCGCCGCCTGTCTGCGCCGTCGCGATGACCAGCCGGAAGATCTCGGCGAAGCCGAGCGTGACGATCGCGAGGTAGTCGCCGCGGAGCCGGAGGCTCGGCAGGCCCACGACGAACCCGAAGATCGCGGCCACCGCGCCCGCCGCGAGGATCGCCGCGGGCATGACGATGAACGAGTTCGAGAAGAGGATGTCGTCGGCGCCGAGCGCCTTGTGGATGTGGCCCGCGACGATCGCGGCCGTGTACGCGCCGATCCCGACGAAGCCGGCGTGGCCGATGGAGAACTGTCCCGCCATCCCGTTGATGACGTTCAGCGAGAGGGCCACGACGACGTTCACCAGGGCGAACAGCACGAGCTGCTGCAGAGCCGCGTCGGGCACGAGCGTGTCGAACGCGAACTCGAGCCCCACGACGGCGCCGAGGAGGGCCAGCGTGACCAGGATGCGGCGCAGGAGGGGGTTGGGCGACGTGGCTCGGCTCGACCGAGCGGCGTCTCCCAGCGTCGAGGGGGACATGGGCGGTGGAAAACTCGCGCGGCCGGCTCCCACGGTCAAGCAGGAGCGACGCGGGATCTTACTTCACTACCCGCAGGTAGGGCGGCAGCTCGCGGCGCGGCTTGCGACCCGGGCCCGGTGCGGGCGCCGCCTGCGGACGCGGAGACTCCGTCGCTTCCACGGTCTTCGGCTCTTCGGCGCTGCTCTCCGTCGTTTCCGCCGTCGCCGCCGCCGCCGCCGCTTCGCCCGACGAACCTTCCTTCGCGGCGGCCTCCTCGTCCGACTCGGTCCGCGCCGGGGCGGGCTCCTCGGCGAGCGGCTTCGGCTCGGGCTCCGGCGGCGCGTCCGAGACGGCGGCGAGCTTGGCGCGCGGCTTCTTCTGCGCGGGCTTCGGCGCGTCCTTCGCCTGCTGCGGCGGGGCCTGCATCTGCGCCACGACCTCGGGCGGGATGTCGGTCGGCCACATCATCCCCCGGCCGTCCTCGCCGACGAGCGCGTAGATCGCGTTCCAGGGCATGCGGCACCAGAAGGGAGCCCGATCGAACGAGAGCGTGCACGTGATGCCCTCGTCGTCGACCTTGAGGTCGGGGATCGGGACGAACATGTTCATCCCGATTTGCAGGACGAGCTGCGGCTTGTCGAGGAAGCGCTTCGGCACCGACACGCCCGAGCGTCGCGGGTCGAGGTGCACGAACATGCTGGGCCCCTCGAGCAGAGCGAGCGCGACCTCCTTCTTGGGCGGGAGCTTCTGGTGACCGTCGGACATCCTCTCTCCGATACCCTGTAAGCGCGCATCTCGCCAAGCCCGGAATGCGCGATCCGCACGCCGCGCGCGCCCGCTCGGAGGCCGGCGCGCGCTCGGCGAGACCAAGCAGCCTCAGGCGAGGCGCAGCACCTCGGCGTAGAGGGTCTCGTAGGCGGAGATCATCTTTCCGATCCCATAACGTTCCTCCACGAGCGCGCGGCCGGCGGCGCCCATGCGCGCGCGATCGGGTCGCGCCCACACGCTCCCGATCGCATCGGCGAGCGCGGCGGGCTCTCCGGCGGGGACGAGGAGGCCGGTCTCGCCATTGGTCACGATCTCGGGATTTCCGCCAACGCGCGTGGCGACGATCGGCAGGCCTGCGGCCGCGGCTTCGAGGAGCGTGAGGCTCGTGCCCTCGGTGCGCGACGCGAGCGCGAAGAGGTCGAAGCCGGGCAGGAGCGCGGCGACGTCGTCGCGGTGGCCGAGCAAGCTCACCGCGCCTTGCAGGCCGAACTTCTTCACCAGCTCTTCGAGCGAAGCGCGCTCGGCCCCGTCGCCGACGAGCGTGAGCCGCGCTCCGGGGTGACTCGTGCGCACGCGCGCAAACGCCTGGATCAGCGAGGCGTGGTCCTTCTCGGCCGAGAGGCGCGCCACGCAGCCCACGTGGAGCACGCCCGCGGGCACGCCGAGCGCATGCCTCGCGCGCGTGGCGTCACCGGGCTTGTAGGCGCGCGTGTCGACGCCGTTGCGGATCGTCACGAGCCGCCGCGCGCTGCCGCGCTCGATCGAGAGGGCCACGCGCCGCGCGTCGTCGCTCACGGCCACGATGCGGTCGGAGAGGGCCGAGGCCATGCGGTTCGCGAGCACGCGCCCGAGGTCGTCGGGGTAGTTGCGCCCGTGTTTCGTGTGGACCACGCGTGGACGCTTGCCCGTCACGCGCCGCGCGGCGAGGGCCGCGATCGCGCCGTGCACGTGCGGGCGTGGGTTGTGCGTGTGCACGAGGTCGATCCCTTCACGGCCGAACAGATCCGCGAGCTCGCCGATCACGGCCGGATCGAGCCCCTTGCCGCGCCGGAGGAGGCGCAGCGGCACATCCATCGGCGCGAGGCGTGGCGAGAGCTCGCCCGGCTCGTCGAGCGCGACCACCATGGGATCGAAGCGCGCGCGGTCGATGCCTTGCACGAGGTCGAGCACGACACGCTCGAGTCCGCCTGCTCGAAGGCCGAGCACGACGTGCGCGACGCGCGTGCGGGGCCTCGGCGTCGCGGCGCGTGACGCGGGTTTTTCCTCGTTCGGCTTCTTGATCGTCACGCTGCCGAGGTCGACGGGCACCTCGGAGACCGTGACCCGATGTTTGCCCGCGGCGGTGAGCGGGATGTCACGCACGAGCTCCACGGTGAGCGGCGCGTTCGCGCCGAGCACGAGCCGCAGGCGCTCGTCGACGAGCTTCGTCACCTCGGGCCCGTAGCTCGGCCCCGGCACGATGCGCAGCGTCACCGTGCGATCGGCGCGCTGGTGGACCTGGTAGCGCTCGACGGGCAAATCTTTGAACAGAAACGGAATCATCTCGCCGGCGACGATGCGGCTGTCCTCGCCGACGAGCAGGTCGAGCACGCGTCCCTCGACCGAGGCGAGCCGCGGCAGCCCTCGACCACACGCGCAGGCGCCGGCCTTGGCGATGGCCACGTCGTCGTTGCGGTAGCGGATGAACGGCATCGCGCGGTTGTAGAGGTCGGTGAGGATCACCTCGCCGGGCGCGCCCACGGGGACGGGGCGACCACCGCTACAGAGCTCGACGAAGACGCCCTCGGCGTGCACGTGCAGCCCCTCGTGCCGCTCGCACTCGGCGCCGATCAGCATCACCTCGCGGCAGCCGTACCGATCGAAAACGGGCGCGCCGAACGCGCGCTCGATGACCTCGCGCTGCGGCTCGAAGAGTTTTTCCGCCGAGGTGATGATGCCGCGCGGCCGAGGGATCGTGATGCCGTGCTCCAGCGCGGCGCGCGCGAGGAGGAAGAGCGGCGTCGTGTAACCAACGATGATGCGCGGCGCGTAGTCCACGATCTCGCGCACCGTCTCGGCGAGCCGATCGGAGCGCAAATGGAAGGTCGAGATGTACTTGCGCCGCCAGAGCATCTCCTGCACCGCGCGCTTCGCCGTGACGAATCCCTTCTTTTCGCTCGGCGCACGACCCCAGACGTGGAGCTCCTTCTCACCCATCTCCGCGCCGGCCCATCCGTCGGCGCGCAGCGCGGCCGCGACACGTCGTTCGTACGTCGGATGATCGTACGCGAAGCGCACCGGCACGCCGGTCGAGCCTCCGGTCGCGCTCTGATGGAGCGTCCCCACGTGCGTCTCGGCGACGAGCTCCTTGCTGTAGAGGCGCACGTCTTCCTTCGTGAGGATCGGGAACGCCGCGAGGTCCTCGGGCGCCTTCACCTGGCTAACGCGCACGCCGTGCTCCGCGAAGCGACGCCGGTAGAACGGCACGTTCTTCTCGGCGTGGCGGAGCGCTTCGAGGAGCCGCCGGAACGAGTCCTCGGCGACCTCTTCCGGCGTGCGCCACTGCGACTGTTCGAGCTCGGAGAGCGCCCGCAGCGTGTCGCGCTTCCGGAGGTGGGTCTCGTACAGCGGGAAAAGCACCGACTGGAACAGGCTCGCGTACATCGCAGCGAGCGTCCCCTCGGAGGGGCCCGTGTCAAGCGCGCGGCCGTGCTGGATCCAGCGGGAAATCGGCCTCGATCACGCCCCGGGCGACTTGCGTGCGTCCGGGTCTTCCGCGGCGCGCGGCGCGTCCGTCCGGACCTCGGGTCCGAGGATCGCGACGAGCACGCCGGCGAGGATGATGGCCGCGCCGAGCAGCTCCATGCCCGTGGGTTTGGCGCCGAGGAACACCGCGCCGATCACGAGCCCGCCGAGCGTCTCGCCCGGCGACACGAGCGCCACGATCGCAGGCGGGAGCGTGCGCGCCGCGGCCTGCACCGAGGTGTGCCCGATGAGCGTGGGGACGACGGCGATCGCCGCGAGGGCCACGAACGACGTCGCGGGCAAGCTCGTCACGCCGTCGAGCGCGCCGAGCGGCGGCAACACGATGAAGGTCACGATCGCGGCGACGCCGTAGATCAAGGAGCCCGCGTGCCGCGCGGGCAAGGCGTCCTTGATGGCGCGCGCGGCCGCCACGTAGAGCCCGTAGAGCGAGACCGCGCCGAGCACGAAGAGATCGCCCGTGAGCTTGTGTTCGCCCGTGCCTGCCGCGCGCCCGATCACCACGGCGCCCGCGGTCGCGAGGAGCACGCCGACCTGCTCGCGGCGCGTCGGTCGCACGCCGTGCACGAGGAACGCGAAGACGACCACGCTGAGCGGCTCGAGCGAGACGAGCGAGACGGCCGCCGGCAGCGAGGTCGCGAAGAGCCCGACCTGAAAGAGCGCGAAGTGCGCGCCGAGCATCGCCCCGCACGCGAGGATGCGGAGGCGCACCCCGGAAGGCAGCGCGCGCGCGTGGCGCACGACGCCCGCCGGATCGAACGCGAAGAGCAGGAGCGACGCGAGAAACACGCGTCCGAACGCGAGGAACAGCGGGTGCGCGGGCTTCGCCACCACGGCCATCGGCGCGCTCACGGCGAAGGACAAACTCGCGATCGTGATGAACAGCGCCGCGCGACCGCGGCCCTCGAGCTTCTCGCTCACAGGCTGATCTCGCCGGCCCACGACGCGGCGAACGCCGCGCGCGCCGCGGAGGCGCGACCCCCGGTCTCGTCCGCCGCGCGACCGAGCACGATCATGAGCTTCGTCAGCGCGGCCTCCGTCGTCATGTCCCCGGCGCCGATCGCCCCTGCCCGCGCGGCCGCGACGCCGCCGTGGTACCGCGTCAGATCCACCGCGCCGCGCGTCGACTGGCTCACGATCACCACGGGCACGTCCGCGGCGCGCGCCGCTTCGAGCACGGGCACGAGCGAGTTCTCCAGCCGCGGCACGTTCCCCGCGCCGAACGCCTCGATCACCATGCCGCGCACGCCCGCCGCGAGCGCGCCGTGCAAGAGCCGCGGATCGAGCCCCGGGAACGTGCGCACCGCGAGCACGTGAGGCTCGAGCCGGCCGTCGAACGAGGCCCGAGGTCGCGGCGCGAGCACGTGCCCCGCGAGGTTCACGCCGAGGCCGAGCTCCGCGAGCGGCGGACACGCGGGCGAACCGAAGGCCTTCATCCCCCACGCGTCGAGCTTCGTCGCGCGACAGCCGCGCAGCAGCTCCGAGTGGAACGCGATGCCGACCTCCGGGATCCGCGTGGTCGCCAGATGGCAGGCGTCGACGAGGTTCGTCCGCGCGTCGCTGCGCACGTCGGCGAGCGGCTTCTGCGCGCCCGTCAGGATCACGGGACGATCGAGCCCGGGCAGGAGGAACGCGAGCGCGCTCGCGGTGTAGGCCATCGTGTCCGTGCCGTGCACGATCACGAAGCCGTCGTAGCGATCGAGCGAGGCGTGAACGGTCTCGGCGAGCTCGACCCAGTGGTGAGGTTGGAAGTCGGCCGAGTCGAGGTTGTAGAGGATCTTCGTCTCGATCTCGGCGAGCTTGCGAAGGACGGGCAGCTCCGCGACGAGGTCGCGTGTGTACACGTCGGGTTCGAGCGGCGTCGGATCGCCGCCGCGCATCATGAGCGTCCCCCCCGTGTGGATCAGCAAGAGCCGCACGGGCGCGAGACTAGCAAAGGTTCGGCGATTGGCTCATCCGCCCGGCGCGAACATGAGGGGGTAGACCACCGTCACGATCCCGCCTTCGGGCCTCGGGAAGCTCAGGCCTTCGAAGGAGCGCACGATGCATGACACGACGCCGCCGTCGGGCATGTCCGACCCGCCGTTGCCCACGTTCGACACCGCGCCGTCGGCGCCGATCACGAAGCGCACGGAGACGCGCCCCTGGAGGTTCGGGTTGTTGCGCAGGCCGTTCTCGTAACAGAGCCGGAAGCGCCCGAAGTTCTGCCGGATGATCCGCCGCACCACCTCCGGAGGCAGCCGACCGCTCAGGGCCATTGCGCCCGGTCGCGTCTGCGTGGCGCCGCGCCCTTTGGGCTCCGGGGGTTCGTCGTAGCGAATCGGCGTCGCGGCCTTTGGCGGCTTCGGCGGCCGATCGTAGAGCAGCCCGATCAGGCCGGTCTCGCGGGCGTCTTCGGGCTCACCGGCACGCGCACGGGCAAACTCTTCCGCGTTCCAGCGCTCGCCCGCGGCCTGAAGCGAGCGCATCCACGCCGCTTCGATCTCCATCTCCGTGCGGCTCTTGCGTTGCCGGCGCTGTGCCCTGCGCTCGAGGCCCGCGATCTCGTCGGCGTAGAGCCCTTCCATCTCCCGCTCGTTGCTGCGTTGGATCATCTGCTGGATGTAGAACCGCTGATCGTCCGTGATGCCGTCGAAGTCGTCGTCGTCGATGGGCTGGAACCGCGAGGCCACGAACACGAAGACGAGCAGGTGGAGCAGCACCGAAGCGAGGTGCGAGAGCCCGAGGCGACGCTCGAGCATGGGCTCGCGTGGCGCGCGGGGAGCGCCGTCGCTGCCGGTGATCTCGATCGTGATCGGCCCGATGCGCACGGCGATCGTCCCGCCGGACCCGAGCGGAATCTCGGCGGCGTCGCGGGAAACGCGCGAGGTCTCGGCGAAGCCACGCGCGATGGCGCGCGCGGGGGTCATGGGTTTGCCCTCGCCGCCGATCACGACACGCGCGCCCTTCGGCACGATGACGCGCACGTCGCCGTCCCAGCGCGCGAGCAGCACGGCCGCGCGGGAAGCGCCCACGATCTCCGCGGGCAATGCGACGTCGCAACCCTCCTCGTCGCCGACGAAGAACGAGCGCGGCGGCGAGAGCTCCACGGCGGCGAGCACGCAGTCGCTCCCCCATCGCACGACGACGTCGACGGCGCGCGCCGCGGCGCTCACCCTTGCATCCCGAACCGGCGGATCGGAGGCCACGGACACACCGACCACGACACCCTCCCGATCGTTCCAGCCGAGGACCTGCGCCTGGAGGAAAGGTACACGAGGGGGGCACGCGCAGGAAGGGAGGGCGTTCACGCGCGCACGCGCGCTCGGCGACGACCTCACACGCGTGCCAGACGAAGCTCCGATCCTCGAACGAGGGTCCACATACGTCACAGCTGACGAACGAGCCCTCCGAAGCTCACCTCCCACACATGCCAGCGGCCGAAGGAGGTCGGATCCGAGGACCCACACATGTCACAGCCGCGCGGGAGAGGTCGGAACGGGCGACCCACACACGTCACAGCTCCCCGAGGAGGTCGGGGCGGACGCATCCCACGCGCCCCAGGTGGGCGAAGCACGTCGGTGAGGACGCGTGGCGCGTGTGGGAACGACAAAAGGAAACCGCCGAGGCCACCTCCCACGTGTGTGAGGTGGCCCCGGCGGGCGAGAGAGGGGCGTTGTTGCGCTGGATCAGCTGCCGGGCTGGAACATGATCGGGTACGTCACGGTGACGATGCCGTCCTCCGGCGCCGGGAAGCTCATCCCGTAGAACGAGCGGACCACGCAGGAGACCGCGTTCTGGTCGGGCAGATCCGACCCGCCGTTCGACACCTGCGAGACGCTGCCGTCGCGACCGATCACGAACCGCACGGCCACGCGGCCCTGGAGGTTCGGGTTCGTCCGCAGGCCCTGCTCGTAGCAGAACCGGAAGCGACCGAAGTTCTGCCGCACGGTCCGCTGGATGATCTCGGCCGGGAGACGACCGGTCGTCGTGACACCCTGCGGACGCATGATGGGCGCGCTCGTCTTGTGATCCTTCGGCTTGAGCTGGCGGTTGAAGCCGCCGGGGCCGCCGAGGTTCACGCCGATCGTGTTGATGCGATCGATGCCGATGCCCTCACCCTTGCCACCACCACCCTCCTCGTGGCCCGACACGCCGAGACCACCCGAACCCGCGGCCTCGTCGATCGACGAACCCCACATGTTGCCGAGGGCGCTTCGATCGTCGCTGCCGAACGAAGTGTCGCCGCCCCACTTCGCCGTGACGGCGCTCGGGTCGCCGCCGTTCATCACGTTGAGCAGGCCGATCATGCCGAAGTTGTGCGCCTCGCTGATCGCCGCCTGGCGCGCGATCTGCGGGTCCGTGTTGTTCTTGTCCCCGAAGATCGCGAACCGGCCGTCACTCTTCCTGCTCGTCGTGCTGCCCATCTTGCCTTCGCTGTCCTGGGCGCGCGCGCCGGAGCTGCCGCCGGGGGCCTTGTCGGTCGTCTCGACGAGCTCGGGCGTCTCCTTCTTCTCCTCCTCGCGCTCCGCGCTCACGTCGAGCGCGTGCTGAATGAAGTACTTGTCCTCGTCCGAGATCGCGCCCTCGTCCGTCACGCCGAGGGGCGGGAGGAAAAACGCGGCCGCCGCGAGCAGACCGGCGTGCACTGCGAGAGAGACGCCGTGCCAGGACAGACCCTTGCCCTGCATCGCCACGGCAGAGCCCTTGACCTTGCGGCCCGCCTTCACGCTCGCGACCTGGATGGTCAGGCCGCCGATCTCCACCTTCACCCGCGCGCCGAGCGAGAGCGAAACCTCGACGCTGCCCGCGAGCGCCGCGCACGGCATCGCGTTCGTCGCGTCGACCGGAGCACGCCGGCCCTCGGTCTCGATCGAGGCCTTCGCCGTCGCGGGAACCACGACACGCGCCTTGCCATCCGCGCCCACGAGCACGACCGGGAGCTGCGAGGCGCCGAGCGTGGCCGCGGGGATCACGAAGTCCGCGTTCTCCTCGCCGACGTGGAACGGACGAACCGGCGAGAGGTGCGCGACGTGGAGGATCGAGTCGCCCCACAGGATCATGATCTCGACCGCCTCGTCCGCGCGCTCGCACTCCTCGGCCGGGACCTCGGGGCCGCTCTTGACGAGCGCGTACGTGTACGAACCCTCGGGCGCGTCGGCGGCCACCGTCTCGGGCTCGCTCGCCTTGTCGGCGAAGAGAGCGCGGGGATCGAAGGGGCGCGCCTGGGTCGCGCCGAAAAGATCCACGGGCGCCTTGGCGACGAACGGGTTGTTCGAGTCGAGTGCCTGCTTCTTCTCGTTGCGATGATCCATGACAAACCTCTCCTGATTTCCTCCGCGCACGGCGGGGATCGCTCTCGTCTGTTTTCGTGAAGCTCTGCTACGCGGGCGACTCGTCGGATGCCCTCTCCAGGGCGTCCTCGCGTCTCATCCGGCGTTCAGCATCGCGTCCACGTACCTAACGACAGCGAGATCGGGGGCGGGTTCCAGAAAAGCGACATGGACCCGAAACAGCGGGGATCGCAGGGAAATGGGCGGCGCCGGGGGCTCAGCTCGCTCGCGTCTCGGCCGGCGCGGGCGTCCGACCGAGGAGCGCCCGGGACGACTCGATGAGGAGCGCGATCGCGAGGCCGACGAGCAGCACGCCGACGACGCCGTTCATCGTCGCCGTGTTCAAGGAGAAGCCGCCTTCGCGGATGGTGCCGAAGGCGTGGCGGATCTGCGCGATGAGCGCCCAGAGGGTCACGGTCATGACGAAGACCATGGGCACGGCCGTGTACCAGACGCGGCGCTTCTCGCGGTGGAGCCACACGGTGACGGCGAGGAGCGTGAGCGCGGCGAGGAGCTGGTTGCTCGTGCCGAAAAGCGTCCAGAAATCGAGGTAGGCGGGCCGCACGCCGGGCCCGGGCGGGCGCGCGGTGGCGACGAAGTACGCGGGGGGGACCAGGGTCAGCGCCGCGGCGATCGCGCCCGCCTTGCGCTTCTTGCTCCAGCCGAAGAGCTCCTCGAGGACGTAACGGCCGAGGCGCGTGGAGACGTCGAGCGTGTCGAAGACGAAGGTGGAGAAGGCCATCGCGCCGAACGTCGCGGCGAAGAGGAAGTGCTCCTTGCCGAGGATCACGGTCATGAAGCGGCCGACGCCGTCGCCGTAGATCTTGCCGGGGCCGGGGAGCTTTCCTTCTGGCGCGAGCGTGATGACCGTGGTGAGCGCGATGATGGCGACGAAGGCTTCGAGCAGCATCGCGCCATAACCCACGGGGTGCGTGTGCGACTCCTTGGCGATCTGCTTCGAGGTCGTGCCGGAGCAGACGAGGCCGTGGAAGCCCGAGCAGGCGCCACACGCGATGGTCACGAAGAGGAACGGGAAGAGCGAGCCGAAGGGGCCGCCGGCGTCGAAGGTCTTGAAGGCCGGCATGCGGATGTCGAACTCGCCCGGATAACGCAAGCCGCCGAAGAAGAGGCCGATCGTGCCGACGGCGAGCGCGAGATAGAGGACGAATCCGCCGAGGTAGCCACGCGGCTGCAGGAGCAGCCACACAGGCAAGAGCGAGGCGATGAAGCAGTAGACCAGGATGCCGAGGCCCCACGCGCGTTGCGGGTTCTCGAACGGCAGCACGAACGAGGTGGAGACCTTCGTGCCGAGCCAGACGACGCCGAGCGTCGCGGGCACGAAGATGATCGTGGTGAGCCAGAGCGGGGGCTTCCAGCGCTTGTCGATGAGGCCCATCAGGACCGAGAGGCCGAGGTACATCGTGCTCGCCGCGGCCACGGCGCCGCCCGGGTTGAAGCTGTATTTGCCGCCCTCGAACTCCTCGGTCTTGCCCACGAACGTGCTCGCCGTGATGTCGGCGAAGGCCACGATCACGTAGATGAGCGCGAGCCAGATGAACGTGAGGATGAGCAGCCACGCGCGCCGGCCGAGCTGCCGCCGGACGATCTCGGCCACGCTCTCGCCCTCGTGACGCACGCTCGCCACGAGCGCGGAGAAGTCGTGCACGGCGCCGATGAAGATCACGCCGAAGCCGATCCAGAGCACACACGGCACCCAGCCGAACATCTGCGCCGCGAGGATCGGGCCCGCGATGGGGCCCGCCGCGGCGATGGCGCTGAAGTGCTGTCCGAGCAGGTAGAAGGGCTTCGTCGGCACGAAGTCCTCGCCGTCCGCGCGCCGCACCGCGGGCGTCTCCTTGGCGTCGTCGAGCACGTAGTTCCGCGCGATGAGGCGACCGTAGGAGAAGTAGCCGACGGTGAGGACGACGATGACGCCGAGCGCGAGCAGGGGCAGCACGCGGCGAGTATACGGCCACGCCGCGTAGGTCGAAGCGCGTTACGAGCTCCGCGCGAGGCTCGCGAGCGCTCGCTGTGCAGAGCGCCTTCGCGTGTCGGCCTCGTCCCGCAGGCGCCGCATCTCCGTTTCCATCGGGCCGATGCGTTGCTGCATGGCGTCGAGCTCGCTCACGTACCGCGCCCGCAGCGCCCCCTCCGCGCCCGCGTCGCGCAGCACCGCGAGCTGCTCGGCGATCTTTCCGTGCCGGGTGAAGATCTCGACGAGCTCGTGATCGAGCCGCACCCGCTCGGCTTCGAGCTGCGCCGCCTCCTCGACGTTGCGGGAAAGCTCGGAAAGAACGTCGAGCTGCGAAACGTCGACCCGCCCGGAGGAACGCCAGGCCTCGATGTGCCCGGCCTCGATCGACTCGTAGGCCAGGCGCGTCGACTCGGTCCACGCCTCGCGCACCTCGAGCGTCGCCTCGCCGCGCGGCGGGACCTCGACGCGGAAACGTGCGGCACGGAGCGTCTCCGCGATCGGCGCGATGCCCTCGCCGGTGAGCGTGCGGCCGTCCTTGCGCGGGATCTCGATGGCGACGTCCACGACCGTCGCGTGATCGCTCCGCACGCGGAACGCGTGGCGCTCCTCGATGCGCCGCTGTTCGATGAGGCCGCCCGCCTCGAAGACGAGGCCTGCGAAGGTCGTGTCCTTGCGGCTCGTGCGGTGGCAACGAACGCCGGGGTCTTTCGTGAACGAGACGCGCACGGGCGCGCCGCGCGCCGCGGCCCCGACCGCGGACTCGCCGACGTAACGTCCGTCGTCGTAGACCGCGCATCGGCCCTCTTCGAGGCGCACGCCGGTGTCGTTGTCGAAGCAGAGCACGAGGTCGGGGCTCGGCCCCGCGCCCTCGCGGAAGAGGCGCTCCTTGCGCACGCGGACGCTCGCGGCGAGCACGGGGATCATCGCGGCGCCGCGGCGCGAAATGGAGACGGGGCCCTCGGCGACCCACTCCCTCGGCTCGGCGGCGGCCGCGGCGGCGAGCTCGGCGGCGGCCTGCTCGGTGTCCATCGTGTCGGCTTCGTCGAGGCGCTCCGGCGGCCGTCCCGCAAGCGCGACGAGCGTGCCGATCGGCGCGGCGGCGCGGATCGTCGCCGGCTGGCCGTGGGCCCTCCGCGTGCGTTCGAGCTTCGTGGCGTTCTCGGTCTCGTCGTCGCTCCGCCGATCTCCGCGCCCGTACGAATCACTCGACGCCGCGGCGGCTTGCGCGGACGACAGCACGAGCTCCACGTCGTCGAGATCCTCGTCGAGCGGGTTCTGCACGAGCGCGAACGCAAAAAGCCTCGCCTCCGCGCCGCTGAGCGCGAGCCGATACGAGAGCTGAAACGGCGCCGCGGGCACGACGTAGAGCACGCGCACGTCCTCCACGCGGCCTGCGAGGACCACGCGCACGGTGCGACCATCCCCGCCCGCGGAGGCGCGCCCGCGGTTCACGAGCACGTCGAGGCTCCCTTGCAGCGCGGGATCCGCGAGCTCGATCTGCCGCACCGACGCCATGTCGACGACCTCGATCTGCCCCGCGCCCGTGCGCAAAAGCAGCCACCTGCGTGGCCCTTGCCCGCTCGTCGACTCCTCGAAGCCGAGCACCTCGCCCTCGATCGGCCCGTCGCCGCCGAAGGCCCGCACGCGCCGACCTCGCGCGGCGTGCACGATGCCGCGCAGCGTCGTCCCTGGCTCGAAGCGCAGCTTTCGTTCGGCGAGCGCGGCGTCCGGGTCCTCGGGCGCGTCGAAGGCGAGCGCCGTCGCTCGCCCCTCGCCGCGCTCCACCCAGACGACGAGCGATCGGAGCACCTCGCCGAGCTCGGCGCGGCCGAAGGGCAACTCGAAGCTGCCGTCTGCGCTGCCGCGCCGCTCGACGTGGGCGAGGCCCTCCTTGGAGAGGACCACGCGGCGGATGCGGGGCCCAACATTTCGTCCCATGCGAAACGGAGGTTATCGCCGAAGCGCACCCCGAGAAAAGCGCGGGCGCTTGACCTGCCGCATCGGCTCGGAAACGATGCATGCATGCGTCACTTCCTCGTCGCTCTCGTCGCGCTCTCGGGTCTCCTCGCCGGCTGCTCGCACCGGGCGCCGCCTCCCGCGGCCGATCCCGGCTGCGGATGCGCGGCTCGGCAAAACAATCAGCAGTCGTCGCAGTGGTCGCGCTAGAGACCACGACCGATCGGTGAACGCGCCGCGGCGTCGACCCTTTCGAGGCGCTGCGACGCTCCCCCATTTGTGAACGACGTGCGGCTGGGGACCATTACGAGGAGACGAGCTCGTTCGGGCCGAAGTGCGAGGAGCAGTCTCGCCAAGGCGCCCTGACGCCGCTACACCTCCCGGCAGGAGCCATGCACATCCTGCCCGACGTCTCGGCGCGCCTCGCGCGCTTCGTGCCCACGCCCATCGACGCCGACCTCGACGCGCTCGCGCCGGAAGAACGCGAGGTGCTCCTCCACCTCGTCCGCGCGTCCTTGCCGATCGACGCGATCTTCCTGCGGCAATCGTTCGCCGAGGCGCCGGACATGCGCGAGGCGCTGGCAAAGGAGACGTCGCCGCACGCGAAGGACGCGCTCGCGTATTTCGATCTGTCGGCCGGGCCCTGGGATCGGCTCGATCAGGAGCCGTTCGTGGGCGAAATGCCGAGGCCGCCCGGCGCAGGGTATTACCCGGTCGACATGACGAAGGACGAATTCGAGGCGAGGATCGCCGCGCATCCGGCCGAGGCGGACGCGCTCCGGAGCCTCTACACGCTCGTCCGGCGCTCTGAAAAAGGGCTCGTCACGACTCCGTATTCGATTGCGTTCCGGTCGTTCCTCGGGCCCGTCGTCGCGGAGCTCGAAAAGGCGGCGGCGACGACGAAGGACGCCGGGCTTCGGCGGTACCTCGGCGCCGTGGGGAAATCGCTCGGGGCGGACGAGTATTACGAGAGTGACCTCGCCTGGATGGACATGGAGAGCCGCGTGGAGGTCACGATCGGCCCGTACGAGACCTACGAGGACCGGCTCTTCGGGTACAAGGCCGCGTTCACCTCGTTCGTGACCGTGATCGATCCGTCCGCAAGTAGCACGCTCGCGCGATTGAAGTCGGAGCTGCCCGCGATGGAGCAGAACCTCCCGATTCCGGACGCGCACAAGAACCCGAACCGCGGCACCGATTCGCCGATCCGCGTGGCCGACCTCGTGTATTCGGCCGGCGACACGCGGGCCGGCGTGCAGACGCTCGCGTTCAACCTCCCCAATGATGAGCGGGTCCGCGAGGCGAAGGGGAGCAAGAACGTCCTGCTCCGCAACGTGATGAAGGCCAAATTCGAGGGGATCCTGAAGCCGATCGCGGCGCGGGTCCTCGCGCCCGAGGAGCTCGCGCGCCTCTCGGCCGACGCATTCTTTCATCACACGCTCTTGCACGAGCTCTCGCACGGCCTCGGTCCCGGCCGGATCGTCGTGGACGGCGCCTCCACCGAGGTGCGGCTGCGCCTGGAGGAGCTGCATTCGCCGTTCGAGGAGGCGAAGGCGGACGTGATGGGGATCTACAACCTCCTCTTTTTGATGGATCGCGGTGTCCTGCCGGCCGAGGGGCGGTCCGCGCTCTTCTCCACGTTCCTCGCCGGCATGTTCCGCGCGACGCGCTTCGGAATCGAGGAGGCGCACGGCAAAGGGACGGCGCTCCAGCTCCACTGGCTGATGGAAAAGGGCGTGATCCGCGAGGATGCGGCGAGCGGGCTCTTCTCGATCGACCACGAAAAGGTGCCGGGCGCGATCCGCGCGCTGCTCGGCGAGATCCTCCTCGTGCAAGCCCGCGGCGACAAGGAAGGCGCGCGGGCCATGCTGTCGAAATACGGCGTGATGTCGGAGCCGCTTTCGCGCGCGCTCGGCAAGCTCGGCGATATCCCCGTGGATATCCGTCCGATCTATCCGGCCGCCGAGCGGCTGCTCGGCGTCACGTCATAACTCGAGCGACGAGGGCGACGTGGCGCGGACCGTCGCCTTGCGCGGCGGAGGCGGGATCTCCGGGTCGAGCGCGGCCGGGTCCGCCTCCGCGGGGGGCGGCGGGATCGAGAACGGCGCATTCACGAGCGAGCGCGTCCGCTCGTAGAGCGCGCGGCAAAGCGCGAGCGAGGGCGGCGTCCGGTTCGCGGCGAGCGCGTGCACCTCGGCCTGGACGGCCGCATTGATGGGCGTCGCGATGCCGAGCGAGAGGCCGCGGCTCGAGACTTCCCCATTCAAGAAATCCACCGCGGGCGGGCGGCCGCGCTCGATCGCGGCGAGCATCGACGAGCGCATCTTGCGGAAGCGCGTGCCGACCGCGAGCAAAATGGCGTGCTTGGCGAAGAGCGAGGGCGAGGCGACGGCGACACGATCGGCGTCGGAGAGCGCAATCCAGTCGAGGTCGAGCGTGCCCGAGACCTTCTCCAGCTTCACGCCCGAAGCGCGCGCCACGAGCACGACCTCCGTCATGATCTCCAGCGTGAGCCGACGAATGAAGCGATGGCGCAAGAGCGCGCCGAGCCGGTCGCCGCCGAGCGCGCCGAGCGAGGTGATCGCGCAGTTGATCGCGAGCTTCGACCAGCGCGCGCCGGCCAGGTTGTCCGTGAGGATCGTCTCGCCGATCGAGCCGAGCGCCTTCGCCAGCGGATACAGCCTGTCGTCGGGCTGCCCATCCATGCGGCCCAGGACAAACCCTCCGGGGGACGTGCGCTCGTACACGCCGGGCTCGACCATGGACGCGCCCCACGCGACCACGCCGCCGAGCACGCGCTCCGGGCCCGCGATCTGCGCGAGGCGCGGCTCGCAGAGGCCGTTCTGGAACGTCACCATCGCGCCCGTCTCCGCGAGGAACGGCAGCACGGAGCGCGCGGCCTCCTCCACCTGCGGCGGCTGCGTGGCGAGCAGGATGTAATCGAACGGCTCGGTGCCCGGCGGAAGCTCGGGGATCGCCCGCCCGCGCACGGTGCCGGGGCTGTTCTCGCCGAGCACGCGCAGGCCCTTCGTATTGATCGCGTCCGCGATCCGTGCATTCGTGGTCAGCGCCGTGACGTCGTGCCCACCCGCGAACAGGTGCGCGGCCACGAGGCCACCGATACCGCCGCATCCAACGACAAGAAAGCGCGGTCCAGAGGATCGCGCGCCGCTCGAGACGCCGTCTTGGCTCATGGGACTTTCGATTCTACATCGAATGCAGAGCTGCGCGAGGCAATTCTGCAATGCCGCGACGCATTATTGCTTGGGGACGAAGACCTCGAGGGCGCCGGGCACCATCTCGACCTCGAGCGGCAAGCGGCCGAGCGGCTCCCCGTCGACGTCGAGCAGGAAACGATCCGCGACGTCCTCGTTCAAAAGTTCCAATTGGATGCGCTCGCAGCGGTAGTGCTTCACGTCGAGCGAGTGCACGTGCGTGCCGGTGTACATTCGCGATGAGACCAGAAAAAAACGAAGGCGCGACGCGGCGCCGAGGTCGACGACGTCGAAGAGCCCGTCGTCCGGGTGCGCCATCGGCGCGACCTGCATGCCGCTGCCGAAGTACCGGCCGTTGCAGATCGCCAGGCAGCGCGTCTCGATCGTCTCCTCCCGGGAGCCGTCCTCCCGCCATATCGTGCATTTGACGCGGCCCACGACGCTCTGCGCGAGGCCTTTCACCGAGGACGTGAAATAGGCCATCGTGCCGCCGAGCGTGCGCGTCGACTCGGCCACGAGCTGATCGACGAGGCCGCTCATGCCGACCGAGAGGATGTTCACGAAGTAAGAGCTCTTCTTCTCGCCGGTGTGCGTCGCGTAGGAGAATCGGCCGATGTCGACCGCGCGCGTCTTGCCCTCGGCGATGGCCTCGCAATAACGATCGAGGCGGTTCTCGAGGCCGAGCGTGCGCCGGTAGTCGCCGCCGGTGCCGGCGCCAAGGATGCCGAACTTCGGCAGCTTCTTGCCGCCTTCGCGCGCCTCCATGAGCCCGCAGACGGCCTCGTGGATCGAGCCGTCGCCGCCCACCGCGATCACCATCTCCCGCCCCTCGTTCGCCGCGTCGCGCGCGATGTCGACCGCGTGCCGGGAACGTTCGGTGAACACGACGTCGACGCTCCCGAGGTGGCGCTCGATCGGACCGCGCATCTTCTCGAAGAGCGCGCCCGTCTTCCCTCCCGCCGACTGGGGGTTCACGATGAGAAGCGGCTTCATCGATGTAACCCTTGCCATGACATGACCGCGCGCCACAAGATCGAACCGGCCTCGTTCTCCACTCTCGGGCGCGCCGCGAAATGTTTTTCGCGCCTCCCACCAGACAACGAAGGCGACGATCGAGGCGAGGGGCCCGCGAGCGAACAATGGTCGACCAGCGAAAAACCGTAGCCGAAGACGTGGTGATCGCGGGGCGAGGCCTGCACACGGGGGCGCACGCGGACGTGACAATCCGCCCCGTCGGAGCGGGCGAGGGCCGTTTCTTCGTGCGGATGGATCTGCCGGGCGAACCCGTGATCCGGGCGCGCGCGGCGTTCGTCGTCGATACGACGCGCTCGACCACGCTCGCGAATGCAGGGGCGTCCGTGCGGACGCCGGAGCATTTGCTGGCGGCGCTCGCGGGGATGGGCGTGGACGACGCGCGCATCGAGATCACGGGGCCCGAGGTGCCGATCCTCGACGGCTCGGCGCTGCCGTGGGCCGAGGCGATCGCGCGCGTGGGGCTGTCGGCAGCGTATGCGCCGCGGCTCGAAACGGTCCTGGAGGCGCCGATCTGGGTGCCTTCGAGCGGTGACGCGTTCGTCGCGGCGATCCCCGCGCTGGAATTGAGGTTTTCCTGTGGAATCGCGTTCGACGCGGCGCCGATCGGCGAGCAATGGGCCTCGTTCGTGGCCTCACCCGAGCGATTCCTCGCGGAGGTGGCGCCGGCGCGGACGTTCGGGGTCCTCGCGGACGTGCAGGCGATGCAGGCGCGGGGGCTGCTCGCGGGCGGGAGCCTCGACGCGGCGCTCGTCTGCGACGAGACGCAATGGCTGAACGGCCCGCTGCGCCTCCCGAACGAGCCGGCGCGCCACAAGCTCCTCGATTTCGTGGGAGATCTGGCGCTCCTCGATCCGCTGCCGCGGGCGCATTACCTCGCGTTCAAGGCGGGGCACGCGCTGCACGTGCGGCTCGCGCAGCGGCTCTCCGAAGGGGGCTGATCGAGCCTCCGCGTCCAGGACGGTGCCCACGAATTCAGCATTTCCCGATGGATTCGCCGCTGCCGCCATGTTCTCCTCGACGCCATGCGTCACACGAGTCTCGCTCTTCTTCTTACGGCCACGCTCCTCGGCTGCTCGCTCGATTCGCAGCAGACCCCTCCCACCACGAATCCGGACGCGGGCGGCGGCGGCGGCGGCGCGGGGGGCGAACCGATGGACGCGGGGCCCGATGCCCCGGCCGACGCGGAGCCTCCGCCCGATCCGGTCCCGCCGACGATGTTCGTGCCGACCGCCGTCGGCAAGGGCGGCGCCGCGGCGACGGTGGATCACCGCGGAACGTGGGCCGCGATCGAGACGCTCAAGGCCGGCGGCAATGCGATCGACGCGGCCGTCGCCGCGGCCGCGATGCTCGGCGTGACCGATCCATTCTCGTGCGGCGTCGGCGGCGGCGGGTTCATGCTCGTATGGCTCGCCGACAAGAAGCAGGCCGTGGTGATCGATCACCGCGAGACGACGCCGCAGGGAATGAAGCACACGGCGTATTACGAGAACGGCGCGCCCATTGCATTCAACGATCTGCTCACGAGCGGCCTCTCCGTCGGCGTGCCCGGCACGCTGCGCGGCTGGGACGAGGCGCTGCGTCGTTATGGAAAACTCCCGCTCGCCGACGCGCTGAAGCTCGCCATTTTCGTGGCCAAGAAGGGGTTTGATGTCGACCCGACGTTCTTCGATCAAACGACGCGCAACATCGATCGGTTCCGGCAGATCCAGAGCACGCGCGCGCTCTTTCTGAACGCAGCCGGCGACCCCTTCCCCGTCGGATCGATCTTCACGAACCCCGACCTCGCCGCGACGTACGAGCTCATCGCGAAGAATGGCCCGGCGGTCTTTTATGACGGCGACATCGGCAAGGACATCGTCGCGACCGTGACGAACCCGCCGTTCACGGCGGACGCGACGATCGTACCTCGCCCGGGCTTCATGGCGGTCTCGGACCTGTCGGCCTACGAGGCGCGCGTGCGCCCCGCCGTGCAAACGACCTATCGCGGGCTCACGATCCTCGGCGTCGGTTTGCCTTCGAGCGGCGGGCTCACCGCGGGCATGACGCTGAACCTGCTCGACGGATTCGATGCGGCTTCCATGAGCAAGGCGGATTTCCTGCACCTGTGGCTCGAAGCCTCCCGCCTCACGTATGCGGATCGAAATACCTTCATGGGCGATCCCGAGTTCGTGAACGTGCCCGTGGAGGGAATGCTCTCCGCGGCGTACACGGCCGAGCGGCGGGCCCTCCTCGATCCGACGATGGCCTCCGTCGAGGCGAAGCCCGCGGGCAATCCTTTCGCGCATCAAATGGATCCGAGCGGCGCGAAGCCGAAGCCGCCGGCCTGGGTCTCCGCCGGAGAATCGCCCGCCGACCTCGATCCGGAGACCACGCACATCACGGTGGCCGATTCCTTCGGGAACCTGGTCTCCTATACCTGCACGATCGAATACGAGGGCGGCAATGGCATGGTGGTGCCGGGGCGCGGGTTCTTGCTGAACAACGAGCTGACCGATTTCAACATCCCCGCCACGCCGGACACGCCGCACCCGAACGTGCTCGAACCGGGCAAGCGGCCGCGCAGCAGCATGAGCCCGACGATCGTGCTCGCGAACGGCGCGCCCGTGCTCGCGCTCGGCTCGCCCGGCGGCGCGACCATCATCACGACCGTGATGCAGATCCTCGTGAACCACCTCGATTTCAAGATGCCGATCGACGAGGCATTGGCCGCGCCGCGCGTCTCGCAACGAAACGCGCCGAACGCCACGAGCAGCGCCGAGCCGCTGTTCATGAGCTCGCCCGAGGCGACGGCGCTCCAGGCGCGCGGGCATGCGTTCTCGGACGCGGGCCTCATCGGCGCGGCGACGGCGATTCGTTTGAATGACGATGGGACGGTGACGGCCGTCGCGGAGCCCGTGCGCCGCAATGGCGGGAGCGCGATGGTGGTGGAGCCGAAATGAGGGATTGAATCCGCGCCTCTGCGGGATCCCGGGGAAGCTCAGGCCTCGGGATCTTGCAGCAGATACCCGGCCATTTCATCGATCAGCGGAATCGCGTCCGGCTCGTGCACCTCGGCGACCTTGCGGGCCGCTTCGAGCGCGCGCGTCGCCGTCTTCACGTCGTTCGTCGCCACGCAGAGCTGCGTCGTCGCGAGCAGCACGGGCAGGAGCGCAGCCGGATCCTCGGCCTGCTCGGCGGCCGCGCGCGCGCGCGGCAAGAGGTCGCGGGCGCCTTCGATGTCGCCCACGGAGAGCGCCGCGACGATCTTGTTCGAAAAAAGCACGGCGCGCTGGGCCGGATCCTCGGCTTGTCGCTCCAGATCATCCGCCGACATCGACGCGAGCCGCTCCATCTCGAATGCCTGCGCGAGCCCGGCGCGCAGACGCCCGAGGCCCTCGACGTGCTCGGTCAGGTTCGCCGCCTGGGCGTCCTTCTGCGCCTGATCCAGCACCGCGAGCGCCTCCTCTTCGCGACCGAGGCTCGCCAGCGCCCGCGCTTCGAGCGCGCGCGAGGGCGCGAGCAGGTCGGGCACGGCCGCGAGCGACGGCTGGAGCGCCTTCACGCGCTTCAGCGCCTCCTCGAATTGCCCCGCGCCGAGCTCGTTCGCGGCGAGCGACAGGACGCTCCGCGGATCGTCGATCCCTTCCTCGGACATGACAAACCTTTCTCGCGCCTCAGCGCTCTTCCTTGGGCCGCTTTTCCGGCGGCAAATAATGGGCCCCGAATCCCTTTTTTTCGAGCCAGGCCGAGAGCAGCTCGCGCCGCTTCGCCTCCTCGAGCCCCGATTCTTCGAGGCCGAGATCCACGGCGATGCTCGCCACGAGCGAGCAACGATGCTCCCCGGGCGAGAGCTTCGCCTTCTCCGTCTCGTCCTTGCAAACCCGGAACACCGCTTCGTACTTTTCGAGCGTCGCCTTGGCCTTCGCTTCCTTCGAGCACCCGACGGCGAGCATGGACAAGGCGAGGACGAGCGCGGCGAAGGCGCGCGGGGTGTGGATTTGCATGAGGCCGGTGTTCCTGCCGTTCGGGCGGCAGCGCACCGTACACGAGGGCGCGGGGGAACGGAAGGGCGGGATCTAGCCGCGGCGGAGAACGATGGCCGCCTGCGGTTCGAGGACGCGGAACGTGAACGACTCGGTCAGGAAGAGCTCGACCCGCTGTTTTTCATGGTACGCGTATCCGATCGAGAGATCCTGCCCGACCGTGAGCTCGAAATCGCCGCCGCGCACGGAGAGCAGCACCGCGCCGGAGAGCGCGGGCGCCCACACGACCGGGTGATCGATGATCTGTCGCTCGATGCGCTTCAGGATCGGATAGCCGTCGTCCGAGCCCGCCGCGAGCTCGTCGTATTCACGCGAGCCCGCCACGAGCACGTACGGGCCCGTCACGCCGGCCGACCGGAGGACCTCCTTCGCCTGCACGACCGCGGCCGGAAATGCAGGGACGCTCGGGATGCGCACAGGCGGATACGGGCTCTTCTGCACGATGCCGTGGATGTCGCCCTCGGCATATCCATGAAAAACGGCGCCGTCCTCGACCCGCGCGATCCGCTCGGCCGCCTGCACCACCGCGGACATGTCGAGGTCGTCCGCGCCGCGCGCCGCCGCGTCGAGGTCCGCGAGGTCGAGCACGATCGGCGTGCGCAGCTCGAGGAGCGGCTGCGACGTGCGCTGTCCAATGGACACGCCGGGCACGGGGCCCTCACCGAGCGGGCGAAGCCGGCCCGTGTTGACCGAGGCATACCCCCAGCCGAACGGCCCGCGGAAATCGACGAGCTTGCGCGCCGCGAGGCTCAACTGGAGCACGCGCCGCGCCTCCGCGTCGATGAGCGCGAAGGCCTCGGGCAGGATCGGTGCAAGGTCACGACGAAGCAGATCCAGGGCCACGATTCACCTCCCCCTCAAGCTGCCAATGCCGAGCCCACGACCCGGGCCGCCTCGCTCGGGCGGCGACGCGTCCGCGCCCTCGCTTTCGCCTAGGGCCGCGGCTTTTCCTTCCTCGCTCGCCTCGATCTCCGTGATCGGGACGTCCTTCAACAAATAGGTGCGGATATTCTTGTCGAATAGGGAGTCCTGTCGGCGAATCCATTCGAGGTTCATCATCGCGTGCTCGATCTCCTCGGCACGGTTGTGCAAGAGGACGGCACGAAGCTCCGCGTCGTCCGTGACCTCGGCACGTTGCGCGTACCAATCGATGGCCTCGAGCTCCTCGATGAGGGACCAGAGCGCTCGGTGCATGTCGCGAGCCGCGGGCGACAGGGCGTCGTATGGCTCGTGGTAGGTCTCGCTGCCCATGCCCTTCGGATGCTGGATCCGGGCGCGAGTTGCGGAGCGTCGGGGGCAAACGCCGCGCGAGCAGGCGCGGCCCGAAATCAGTAGTGGATGCGCGGTCCTTGGGTCTGTCCGGCTCCCTGCTTCACCGCGTTCGCGAGCAGGAAAATCGACACCGGCAGAAGCACGCCCGCGACGATGTGCATGAGCGTCGTGAGGACCTGCGAGAGCGTGTAGAGCGTCCCGAGTCCCGCGCCCGCGAAGCTCAGCGAGAAATTCACGAGCTGACGCAAAACCGAGGCGAACGACATGATCGCCCCCGCGCCCGCGAGGCAATACCCCGCGGCGGCATGCGTCTTCTTCACCGTGCCGAGGCCCACGGCGACGAGGGCGACCCCGAGCAGCGTGAGCACGCCCGAGCTCGCCATGCCGAGCAGGCCCATCCCAAGTCCGCTCAGCCCGCCCATGCCCCACCGCCCTTCGGCTGCTGCCGCGTCTCGGCGAGCTTGTACGACCCGAACGCGATCCCGCCGTAGAACACCGTGCCCGTGACGAGCCAGATCACGGTGCCGATGGCGTGCATGAACATGAACGCGTCGCCCTTCACCGTCATCGCGTCGAGGAGGAAATCGAGCACGAGGCCGAAGAGCCGCACGCCCCCGGCGGCCGCGAAGACGACCCCCGCGTTCTGGTTCACGGGCCGCACGAGGACGATCCCCAGCACGAGCACCGCGATGGCCACCAGGACCTGCACGCCGCTGCCGACGCCCCCGATCACGGACAAAAAACCACGTTCTGCCGGGTTCATCCATCCTCCCACGCGCCGCTCGGCGCTCCGTCGACGAACGGGCCCGACAGTACACTTGTCCGGGACACACCGCGAGGGAAGAAGGCTCTCGACCGGACCGGCCCGAATTCATGCTACGACGCGCGCCGTGTCCCTCCCCGTCGGGCTCGCCGTCCTCGCGCTCGCCGTCCTTCTCGGCGGCATCGCTGCGATCTGGCGCGACCACGGGCACCGCGTCATGCCGGGCCTCGGGACGTTCGCGATGGTCGCGTCCGCCGCGATCGCACTCTTGCACCTCCTGCCCGAGGCCATCGCCGAGGCCGGCTGGCTGGCGCTCGCGGCCGCCGCGGCCGGCTTCCTCGTGCCGTTCCTGATCGAGCGGCTCGCGCCGCAGCGGGGCGCGCACGCGGACGATCCCACGCTCGTCATGGGGTACGTCGCGGTGCTCCTGCATCAGGCCGGCGAGGGCACGGCCGTCGCCTCGCTCGCGCGCGCGGGCGAGCTCAACCCGACGATCGTGCTGGCGATCGCGGGGCACACGGTGCCGCTCGCGATGGTGGTGGCGATCCAGGCGCTCGAACACGTGACGGGGCCGAAGAGCAAGCCCGTCGCGGCGCTCTCGCTCGCCGGCTGCGCGCTCGCGACCGTGGGCGGCGCGCTCTCGCTCGACCTCGTGGGCGAGGCGCGCATCGCCTCGATCCGGCCGTGGATCATCGCGGCCGTGGCGGGGCTCTTGCTGCACGCGCTCTCGCATGCGCCGAAGGCGAGCGAGGAGAACGCGCGGAGCCGGGTGACGGAGATCGTGGCGGGGCTCGTGGGGCTCTCGCTCGCGCTCGTGAGCCTGGAGCACGACGGCTGGGTGCTCTACCTCGGCTGGCCCTTGCGCGTCGCTGGCCTCGTGGTGCTCGTCGCGGCCGTGGTCGCGAAGGGCCTCTTCACGGGCGCGCGAACGGTCGCGGAACATCCGCTGCGATCGGACGGACGAGATCCTCGGGCTGGATGAGCCACGTCGGCTCGGGGACGTCCTCGAGCTCGTAGAAGCCGCCGCAGAACACCTCGTGCGGGCACGCCTCGCAGACGGGCTTTTTCACGCGGCGCTCGCGCAGGTACTCGAAGAGGTTCACCTCCTCGTTGTTCACGAAGAGCATGTGCCGTTCGAGCTTGAGCATGTCGCCGAGGAGGAACGCCTCGTAGCCGGGCATGAAGCAAAACGGCAGGTTGATGACCTGGATCTTCATGCGATCGCGGAAGTCGTCGATGACGCGCATCGTCTCCTTCGCGGCGGCGCTCGTGTCGGGGCAGACCGAGCTCGTGGCGCGGCCGAACGGCGTGAGGAACTGGATGTTGAACCAGCGCAGGCCGAGGTCGAACACGAGCGCGGCGACGTCGTGGAGTTTTTTGTGGTTCGACTTCGTGAGCGTGATGTTCGCGCCGAGCTCGACGCCGGGCGGCGCAAGGCGGACGAAGTTCTTCACGCCCGCGACGGTCTGATCGAAGGCCTCGGCGACGCCCACGTTTTGCGCGTGGGTCTGCGCGTCGGGGCCGTGGATGCTCGTGAGGATCGAGGTGACGCCCGAGTGGACGAGCTTCTTCGCGTAGTCCTCGTAGCTCGACATGCGCGCGTTCGTGGTGACGTTGACGCGCTCGTAGCCGATGCGGCGGGCGAAGCCGACGAGACGGACGAGGTTCGGGTTGAGCGTGGGCTCGCCGCCGTCGAAGTCGAGCAACGTGACGCCGAGCTTCCGGTACTTCACGAGCAACTCGCGCTGTCGGTCGAGGTCGCCGTCGAACTGCGTGCGCGTGCCGGTCGCGCAGAACGTGCAGCGGTTGTTGCACTTGTAGGTGACGTTCATGATCACCTTCTTCGGGCCCTCGGAGGCGCCGATGCGCTGATCGAACGTCCACTTGAAGCGGCGGAGGTCGTCCTCGGTGAAGGCGTCGGTCTCGATCGTCGGCGCTTGCTGGAAGCGCGGGCCCCAGTCGCTCACGACGGGCAGCGCGCGGCCCTTCTTCTTCGCCTCGGCGCCGAGGCGCGTGCCGGGCAGGGGCGTGGCGAACTGGACGCTCGGGAACGCGCCCGTCTCCTCGAAGAGGTCGAGCGCGAAGGCGAGCGTGCCGTTGATGTCGCGCTTCGTCTCGCCGGGCAGGCCGATCATGAAGTGCACGAGCATCGGGAGCGCGGCTTTTTGCGCGAGCTTCGCCGCTTCCCGGATGGCCCCGAGGTCGAGCTGTTTGTCCACGACCTCGTCGACGACGCGTTGCACGCCGCTCTCGGCGCTCACGCTGAGCGTGGTCAAGCGGCCCTTCATGGCCTCGACGTGCCGCGGAAGGATGTAGTCGGCGCGCACGCCGTTCGGGATCTCGAAGCGCAGATCGTGTTTTTCGACGAGGTCGAGCACGGCGTCGAAGTGCCGCTCGTTCACGTTGACGAGCTCGTCGAGCAGGTGGACACGACGCACGCCACGCGCGGCGAGGTCACCGAGGAGGCGGTCGAGGTAGGCGGGGCTGTAGCGGCGCTGGGTCTTCGGCGCGATGAGCTCGCCGTCCTTGCGGGCCGTGGGGTTCGAGGAGCAGTGGACGCAGCGGTAGGGGCAGCCGCGGCTCGTGAGGATCGGCGCGCTCTGCCCGTCGATCGGGAAGGCCCAGTGAGGGCGACCGAGGCCGCGGATCATGGCCTCGTGGAAGGCGAAATATGCCGGCAGATCGACGAGGTCCCACGCGGGCAAGGGCAGGTCGTCGAGGCGCGGCGGCTCCTCGGGGACGGTGGCGAACGGCTCCTCCGGCCGGCCTCGTCGAACGAGATCGGAAAAAACCTGTGCGAGGACGCCTTCGGCCTCGTAGCGGATCAAGGCGGAGACCTCGGGGTACGCGGCGAGGATCTCGCGCGACGGGACGTCGACGACGTGCTGGCCGCTCTGGTAGAGGTCTGCCAAGACAAGGGGACGATCCGGACGATGCGCGGCGAGACCAGCGAGGAGCTTCCCAAGCAGATCGTCGCGCAAGGGCGGCCTGTGAAACGGCGTGTACGCGACGAGGACGGCGTCGGCCTCGGGAGAAACACGCGCGAGGACCTTGCCGAGCGGCGCGCCGAGCCACACGTGGCCCGCGTCGTCGTCGTGGCTCGCGAGCGTCGCGCCCTCCATCGCGAGCGCGTCGACGAGGTCGACCTCGAAGCCCGACGCGCGAAGGACCGCGGCGGCCTGGAGGGCGCCGAGGTCGGCGAAGTACGGGTAGTCGATGAAGTCGCGCGAGACGCGGATCGGAGGGAAGACGATCGCGATGCGAGACATCCGCCGTATCGTATAAGGGAAGGGCTCCGCATGGCGAAGGTTGTTTCCCCGAAAAAAGTGGCCGCACTCTCCGTCGCCCTCACCGCGGCGATCGCCTCGTGGTCCTCGCCCTCGAGCGCGCAAGAAGGCCCGCGCGGCGGCCGAAGCACGACAGAGGCGCAAGCCGAGGCGAAGAAGGAAGAGGCCGGCGTGCGCACGCTCGGGACGAGCGGCCTCGAAGACGAGAAAGACCCGACGCTACGCGAGGTGACGGCGGAGCGGCGGAGCAGCTTCACGTTTGGTCTCGCGATCGGCGCGTCGCTCGGCAGCGTCGCGGGGTTCCCGAACGACCCGACGAAGATCGGCCTCTTGCGGTACTACACGGACACCGGGATCGGGGCGGGCTTCGGCGGGCGCGCGTGGGTGGGCGTGGCGCTGCGGGACTTCTTGACGTTCGGCCTGACGTTCGGATCGCTCGGGATCAGCGCGGGCGACAAGGTGATGTTCAGCGGGATGGTCGGGTTTCACACGGAGATCTACCCGCTCTACACGCTCGGCGGAGCGCTGCGCGACCTCGGGCTGATGGCGGAGACGGGCGTGGGGACGGCGATCGTGACGCCGGCCGACGACCAGGACACGCTGCTCGTCGACGGAGGTTTGACCTCGGCGCTCGGGCTCGGGGTGTTTTACGAGGGGTTCCGGCTCGGATCGAAGGTCGGAATGGGGCCGTATCTCTCGTACGATTACATGTACGGCACGTCGATCCGCGGCGGGGCGTTCGTGCTCGGGTGGCGGACGGCGCTTTATCCGCTGCAGAAGTGACCCCCGCAGGCTGTTAAACGCCGACGAATACCTCGTCCCACTCCTGCTCGCCGAGCAGCCATTCGAGCGCCTTGCGTCGCTCCAAAATGACGTTCGGCTGGATCTTGCCCGGCAAGCTCATTCGTTTGCGCGCGGCGATCTCGATTCCGCGGTGCAAGCAGCGAGCGAGGTCGCACGCGGCGAGGACCTCGTCGAGGCGGCGCAATCGGCAGCGCTTGCGCAAGGCGCGCACGTCGCGGGCGTCGTCGAGCTCGCCGAAGATCATGGCGAGCTCGGGTCCACAAATGCGCGAGTAATCGAGGGCCCGGAAGAGCGAGGACGCCCAGCCGAGCGCCCAGAGCGCCTCCATGCGTTCGAGCAGGACTGCGGGCACGTCCTCGGCGCGCCCCTCGAGCACGCGCGCCTCCGAGGGCGAGAGCGCGCCCGTGATGCCGATCTCGGAGACCCAATCGGAGGCGATCTCGGGCGGCATGCCCGACGCGCAAGCGATCACCGCGTCGAGCGCGAGCATGCGGTCGACGACCTCGTCCTTGTCCCGTAAAACCCCGCGGTCCGTGAGCAGCGGCAAGCTCACGTCGACCGGATACCCGAGCCGACGCGCCATGAAGAGCGAGCGCTGGCGGATCATGCGCAGCGCCTCGCCATCCACGGGCGAATCCCCCGACGCGCGTCCCCCAGGCGCCTTCACGGTTTCCATGCCCCCGACACAACCCGCTCGTGTCCGCCGAGGTCTTTCTGGATCTCGATAGCGGTAAAACCCTGCGCGGCGAAGAGGGCGCTCACGTCCTCGGCCTGGCCGGACATCACCTCGACGGCGATCACGCCGCCCGGGGCGAGGAAACGCGGCGCCTCGGCGGCGATGCGCCGGAGGAGCACGAGCCCGTCCGACCCGCCCGAGAGCGCGAGGTGCGGCTCGAAGCCGCGGATGTCCACCGCGAGCGTGTCGATCTCGGCCTCCGGGATGTACGGCGGGTTCGCCGTGACGAGGTCGAACACGACGCCGCGGCCTTCGAGCGCGGAGAACAGGTCCGAGACGCCGATCGCGCAGTTCGTGGCGCCGAGGCGCACGACGTTCTCCCGCGCGACCTCGGCCGCGTCGGGCGAGAGGTCGAGGCCGAGCACGCACGTGGTCGGTCGTTCCCGCGCGAGCGAGATCGCGACGCAGCCCGAGCCCGTGCAGAGGTCGAGCACGCGGGCCGAGAGGTCGAGGTGGCGCGTGCGCGCGAGCGCGACCTCGACGAGCGTCTCGGTGTCGGGGCGCGGGATGAGGACACGTCGATCGACGCGGAAGGGCCGACCGTAAAACTCGCGCACGCCGAGCAGGTACGCGATCGGCTCGCCGTTCCGGCGGCGCAGGAACAGCTCGCGGTACCGCGCGAGCTCGGCCTTGTCGAGCGGGCGCTCGGCGTCGACGAGGAGCTTGATCCGGTCGATGCGCAGGACGTGGCAGAGCAGGAGCTCGGCATCGAGGCGCGCCGAGGTAAACGCTCGCTTCTTGAGGTCGTCCACCGCCCACGCGAGCACGCGGCGGATCGTCCACGCCTCACCCGGCGCCTCGCCGCGCGTCGCCGTCACGTGCGGCCGCCTGCCTCGGCCGCGCGGCGGATCGCCTCGGCGACCACGCCCTCGACCTCACGCCGGATCTCGTCGCGCCGCTCGGGCGTGCTCGCCTCGAAGCGCAGCACGAGCACGGGCTGCGTGTTCGACGCGCGGCAGAGGCCCCACGCGCCGTCGCCGAAGTCGAAGCGACCGCCGTCGATGTCGAGCACGGGGCGCTTTCCGCGGTAGTGCGCGACGACGTCCGCGACGACGGCGAACTTGAGCGCGTCGGGGCAATCGACGCGGATCTCGGGCGTGACGAACGTGGGCGGCACGTCGGCGAGCAGCTCGCGCAGCGTCTTGCCCTCGGCCGCGACGATCTCCACGAGGCGCACCGTGGCGTAGACCGCGTCGTCGAAGCCCGGCCAGCGGTCGGCGAAGAACATGTGGCCGCTCATCTCGCCGGCGAGCAGCGCGTGCTCTTCCTTCATCTTCGTCTTGATCAGCGAGTGCCCCGTCTTCCACACGAGCGGCCGCCCGCCATGCTTCGCGATGTCGGCGTAGAGCGTCTCGGAGCACTTCACCTCGCCGAGGATGGTGGCGCCGGGATGTTCGCGGAGCAGCGCGCGGGCGTAGAGCAGGAGCAGTTTGTCCCCCCAGACCACCTCGCCCGTCTCGTCGATCGCGCCGATGCGATCCCCGTCGCCGTCCCACGCGACGCCGAGCGTGGCGCCCGTGGCGAGCACGCGCTCGCGCAGCGCGGCGAGGTTCGCGGGGACCGTGGGGTCGGGGTGGTGGTTCGGGAAGGTGCCGTCGATGTCGCAATAAAGGGCCTCGGGCGCGAGCCCGAGCGCAGAGAGCGTCGCGACGCCGAGCGGACCGGCCGCGCCGTTGCCGGCGTCGATGACGAAGCGAACGTTGGTATGCGCGAGGCGGCTCGATTGACGGACCGACTCGATGTACGCGGCCTCGACGCGGGTCTCGGTGAGCTTGCCGCGCGCGGCGGGCGGCTCGGCGAGGGCGACCTCTTGCTCGATGAGGTCGGCGAGGGCCTGGATGTCCTTGCCGTAGAACGAGGCCTTTCCGCGCATCATCTTGAAGCCGTTGTCGGGCGCGGGGTTGTGGCTCGCGGTGATCATCACCGCGCCGTGCGTC
Source organism: Polyangium sp. 6x1 (assembly GCF_029946515.1). Taxonomy (GTDB): domain Bacteria; phylum Myxococcota_A; class Polyangia; order Polyangiales; family Polyangiaceae; genus Polyangium. The sequence continues at coordinate 355,946 of NZ_JARZHH010000002.1, read as the reverse complement.
TCGAGGTGATGCGCGGCGAAGTAGAGCATCGGCGTCGGTCCCACGCCGACGTAGATCACGTCGGCGCCGCCCGCGAGCAGGCCCTCGGTGAGCGCCGCGAAGAGGCGATCGCTCGACAGGCGGCCGTCGCGCGCCACGGCGACGCGGGGAGTTCCCACGTCCTTGCGAAGGACGAACGCGAAGGCGCGGCCGAGCTCGCGGGCGAGGTCGTCTTCGAGGTCTCGATCGGCGACGCCGCGGATGTCGTACTCGCGGAAGATGTGGCGCGGGATCTTCATGAGGATGCCTACTCGCCCGCGGATTTGGCACGTCGGGCGAGGGAACGAAACCCCAAAGTTCGCCCGGGGTCGGGCCGCTCGCTGCGCACGGGCGGGCCGTGGGCGGGGAACGCGACTTGCACGTTCGCCCGGGCGTGAACCGACTCAGCGAACAGGATCTGAGGGCGTCGGGCGCGATGACGTTGCCCGTGGATCAACAGCGGCGAGCGCTCGAGCACAGGCTGGAGCTGGCGAAGGAGCGCCTCGTCGCGGATCTCAGTCGTGTCTCGTCGATGCTGAAATCGAGCGCCGGCTCGATGCGCAAGAACATCGTGCGCGCCGCGGTCACGATCGGCGGGCTCTTGTTGCTCGGGATCGTGACGGCCGTGGTGCGCCGCCGTCGGCGCCTCGTGTGGCGCCCGCTGTGAAGGAGGGCGAGCGATGAACCAGGAGCGACCATCGAACGGAAACGGGCACGCGCGCCTGCGCGGCTCGGCGACGATGCCGGCCGGCATCACGGAGCGCGAGCTGCCGCCGATCGCGCGGCGGCCGGCCGGCGAGGGTCTGTCGACCGGAGAGGCGCTCGCGGCCGTCGCGCGCGACACGATCGACGTGGCGACGGAGCTCGTGCGTGACGGCATCGCGCTCGGAAAGCTCGAAGCGCAGCGGGCCGTGGGCGAGATGGTGCCGCGCGTGGTGTGGGGCGTCGTGGCGTTCACCTGCGGGGCCGTGGGGGCCGTGGTGGCGGTGATCGCGATCATGATCGGGCTCGGGGCGATCATCCCCTCGGTCGCGGGCCGGCTCGCGATCCTCGCGGGTGTGCTGTTCGTGGTCGCCTTCTTCGGCGCGGTGCGCGCGATGCGCTCGGGGCGGGTGAGCGCGAGCATGCCGATCAGCAGGACGGAGACGCCGGTCGAGGAGGGCGTGCACAAGGCAGAGCTGCCCGGCGTGACGCTCCCGGGCGAACCGGGCCGATCGCGGCCGATGGTGGGCCCGTAGAGGGGCTAGTCGATGTCGTTGTACCCGACCGGCGGCTCGGCGAGCTTCGCGACCTTCGCAGCGCCACGAAACACGTAATCCGAGTAGCTGTAGGGCCCATCCGACCAAACGAAAAAGTCTTCCCGAAGCTCGCCGCCCGGGGCTCCGTCGAGCAGCTCCGGCGCGGCGAGGATCGGGCCTTCCTGGAAGACGGGCGCGGAGGCGTCGACCTCCTCGCCCGCTTCTTCCATCGCTTCGAGCGCGCCGCGGTGCCGATCGGCGTCGAGCTCGTCGACGGGGAAGAGCTCCCAGTCGAGCAGGACGAGCTCGGGGTGCGGAGGAGCGTCGGCGGAGGCCTCGAAGGGCGCGTGGATCGCGGGGGGCAAACCCGTCTCGGCGAGCACCGCGCGCAGGGATTTTTTGTAGCGCTCGGCGGACTCGCCCGGGGTCCAGAATGCGCGGAAGACGGCGCAGACCTCGTCGGCGGTGGCCGGTCGCCAGAGCGAGGGATCCCGCGAGGAGATCTCGATCCCCTTCTCGCGGCTCTGTCGCGCGGCGAAGGCCTGTGCGTGCGGGGCGAAGGCGGGCAGGTCGGCGAGGGCGCGATCGACGGCCCAGTGGATGCGATGATCGACCTCGCGAACGTAGCGGTGTTTGCCGAGGGCGCGCAGGAGGCGCTCGATCTCTTCGAGGGTGCGCGCGGAGAAGGACCAGGCGAGCATCATGGGGTCTTATCGCTTCAGTCGTTGCAGGAGGTACGGGCGCCGATCTTCGTCGCGCCGACGTCGACGGTGCAGCGCGTGACGCACGCGTCGACCATGGGGGACTTCGTCTCGACGCACATGCGCTGGCAAGCGTCGCGGAGCGCGGCCTTCATGACCGGCCCTTTCTCGTCGCCCTCGCCGCGGGCCGTCGCCTTGAACGTCCCTGAGCCGGCGGTGATCTCCGTCGTGCACTCGACGCCGCGCTTGCAGCCGGCGAGGAGCGAGAGGACGAGCGGGAGCGCGAGGAGGACGAGGCGTGGGGTTCTCTCGAAGGCCTTCCGGTTCACGGCGCGGAAGATAGCAAAGGACGGGGACGAGCAGGAGCGAGGCGCGCGATGATATGAGTGCAGGTCATCCATGGACCTCGCCCTCTGCATCTCGGTCACCCCGAAGGACACCTCCCACCTCGGCGACGAAGACCTGGCCGAGCTCGACAGCCCGGAGCTTCGGGACGCGGTCGTCCGGGCGCTCGAACGCCTCGGCTGCGTGCGCGTGTGGGACACCACGACGATGTCGCCGAAGGAGATCGCCGCGGAGCGCCGGCCCGACCTGATCTTCAACCTCTCCGAGGGGATTTTCGGGACCGGCCGTGAAGCCCAGGCCCCTGCCCTCTTCGAATGGCTGCAATGGCCGTACGTGGGCAGCGACCCGGTGACGCTCGGAATCACGCACGACAAGTGGTACACGAAATGCATTCTCGACCGCGCCGGCATTCCGACGCCTCGCGCCGAGGTGATCCATCGCCCGCTCGATCGCGCGCTCGGCCTGGGTTTTCCCGTGATCGCGAAGCCCGTCGCGGAAGGGGCTGGCAAGGGGATCTACGATGCGAATGTGGTCGACGACGACGCGGCGCTCGCGGCGATCGTGAGCACGTGCCTCGATCGATATCGACAGCCGCTGCTCGTGGAGGAGTTCTTGCCGGGCAGGGAGTTCACGGCCGCGGTGATCGGCAATCGAGGGTCGTTCGAGGTGCTGCCGCTCGTGGAGATCGATTTCACGGCGATTCCGCGGAGCCCTCGGCGCGTGTATGGCTACGACGCGAAGTTCACGTGGCACAGCACGAAGCACATGCTCTGCCCGGCGAAGGTCGACGGCGGGCTCCAGCGTGAAATCGAGTCCCTGGTGATCCGCACGTGCGAGGTGCTCGGGATCCGCGACTGGGCGCGGGTGGATCTGCGGCTCGACGGCGCGGGAAAACCGTACGTGCTGGAGATCAACCCGCTGCCGGGGATTTACCCGGACCTCGAGTACATTTCGTGCTTCACGAAATCGGCGTATGCCGCGGGGATGACGTTCGAGGGGCTCGTCGAGCGGCTCGTGCGGACGGCGACGGAGCGGTATCGGTCGGATTGGTTCTTGCCGCACAAGGTGGGGAGGCGGCGAGAGGATGGATGAGGGCGGTGGTGCGCGCGTGGGTGTGGCACGAGGCGCCTCGTCCAGCGTGGGGGGAGTGCCTTGCGCTGGCGCAACGGCCGGTAGGCCATCTGCATGGCGTGTCTTGCGCTGACGCAAACACTCTCCGGCGCTCGCCAGGACCTCTCTTGCGCTGACGCAAATGCCTTCCGGCGCTCGCCAGGAACCCTCTTGCGCCGACGCAAACGCCTGCCGGCGCTCGCCAGGGACCCTCTTGCGCCGACGCAAACGCCTGCCGGCGCTCGCCAGGAACCTTCTTGCGCCGACGCAAATGCCTTCAGCCACTCGTCAGGAGTCCTCTTGCGCCGACGCAAGCACCACCGCGCAGGCGCGACCGCTCGACTTGCGCTTGATCGCACGCTGTAAGAAGCCGGAGGGCGCCCTCATCTCCGGCGGCTCGGAGAAGGCTGACGGGCAAGACGTCCCACCTGCCCCCCGGTCACCGCGAGCATGCCCTTCGTCCGCCATGGTATGAAGCGCGCACCTGCATGAAAAAGCCGACCGGACCGCTACCCTTTCCCCCGACGCGACGCGATCCGGAGAGCGGCTTCACGGCGCACGGAAAGCGCTTCGACGATCCGTACGCCTGGCTCGAACGGCTCGACGACGCCGAAACGCAAGGCTTTATCGCTACGCAGGAGGCCGTGACGCGCGGCATCCTCGACGCGGTGCCGGGGCGCGACTGGCTCCGGGACGCGGTCGCTCGCTCCGCGCGATATGCGCGGCTGTCGCCGCCGATTCGTAGGGGCCCAAACGGTCGCGAGTTCCTCTGGCAAGCGGATGCGGAGGACGAGAAGCTCAAGCTCCTGATGCGGCGTGAAAAAGGCGCGCCGCTCGAAACCGTGCTCGACCCGAATACGTGGCCGAGCGACGAGGCCCTCGTTTTCGCCGTGCCCTCGCCCGACGGCGCGCGTGTCGCGTTCGGGAAGGCCGTGGGCAGCACCCACGAGGCGCAGATTCACGTGCTCGACGTCGAAACGGGGCGCCTTTTGCCCGATCGACCTCGCGGGACGGGCCACGCCTCGCTGGCCTGGCGACCCGACGGATCCGGCTTCTTTTATTCGGCGTGCCCCGACCCGGGCGAGGTGCCCGCGGGCGACGAGGCGCACTGGAACGCCATTTACGAGCACCGGCTCGGCTCGGACGCGCCGGCCCGCCGGGTCTTCGGGGACGATCACGACAAGGAGTACTGGTGCTCCGTCAAGGTCAGCGAGTGCGGCCGGTTCGCCGTGCTCTTCAAATGGGACTTCGTGCACGCGAACGTCGTCTACCTCCTTCGCCTCGCCGACGACGCGCTCTTGCCGGTGGCTCCCGCGATGCGCTCGCTCCATCAGGTGCAGGTGATCGGCGATTCGCTGCTCATCCATACCGACCTCGACGCGCCGCGCGGTCGTGCCTGCGTCGCGTCGCTCGCGGCGCCGACGGAGTGGCGGACGATCCTCCCCGAAAACGAGGACACGCTGCAAACCGTCGCCGGGGTCGGCGGCCGGCTCTATGCCGTCTATTGCCAGGCGGCCTCCCATCGCATCCGGATTCACGCCGCGGACGGTACATATCTCCGCGAGCTCGTGCTGCCGGCGCTCGGATCGGTCAATCGCAATGAAGGCGAAGGCGTCGTCAGCGGCGTCAGCGGCGCCTGGAGCGGCGACGAGGTGTGGGTGAGCTTCGAGTCGTACGTGCAGCCGCCCTCCCATTATCGTTACGACTACGCGACGGACCGCCTGACGCCCTACCACGTGCCCGACGTCGCGCTCGACCCTGCGGCGTACGTGACAAACCAGGTGTGGTACGCGTCGCCCGATGGCACGCGGGTCTCCATGTTCATCATCCACCCCAAGGACCTGCCTCGCGACGGAAAAATGCCCGTGCGTCTGAGCGCGTACGGCGGATTCAACGTCTCGCTCCAGCCGCGCTTCACGGCGGTCACCGCCGCCTGGCTGAAGCTCGGCGGCGTGCTCGCGTTCGCGAACATTCGAGGCGGCGGCGAATACGGGCGTGCCTGGCACGAGGCCGCGGTGAAGACGCGGCGGCAAAACGCGTTCGATGATTACATCGCCGCAGCGCGTTTTCTCGTCTCGGCCGGATACACGACGCCTGCGCGGCTCGCCTCGCGCGGCAACAGCAACGGCGGCGTGCTCGTCGCCGTCACCGCCATGCAAGCGCCCGAGGCCTTCGGCGCCGTGTTCTGCCGCGCGCCCACGCTCGACATGCTGCAATTTCCCAAATTCGGCTTCATGAGCTCGGCGACCGTCGAATACGGTTCGCCCGACGATCCCGTCGAGGGCGCCTATCTCGCCGGGTATTCGCCCTATCACAACGTTCGATCGGATCGCCGTTACCCCGTGATCACGTTCGTCCCGGCGCTGAACGATCGGATCGCGCCTCCGTACGATTCCCTCAAAATGGTCGCACGGCTCCAGGCGGAAAACACGCGCGGCGGACCGTATCTTTTGCTGCCGCTCCGGGCCTCGGGCCACGGCGGCGGCACCACGATGACGGCGCTCGTCGAACAAGACGTGGACGAACTGAGCTTTTATTGCTGGGCGCTCGACGTCGCGCCGCCCGCGGACGCGGCGGGTGCAACGGGCGCGGCGGGCGGGGCAGACGTAGCGGGCGCAGGTTGACCCGGCGCCGTCTCACCGATCGGCGCGCCGCTGCCTTTCGTCCGCCATCCGCCCGCGAAAAACCCGAGCGATCCATCCGATTGCCGCACCGTCACCGGCGGTGCCCAGTAACTCTTCGGCGGCGGCACCTCCCAGCGACCACGCCGCCACACCCAGCGCCGCCGCTCCCACGTCCACTCGCCGTCGATCCACACTTCCTGTTTGCCCGGCCGCGCCGGCACGATCTCCACGCGCGCGGCTGGCGGCGGATACGGCACGAGCACCGGCGCCTCGCGCACGTGCGGGCCGATCTCCGGCAGCGGGAGCGGCGAGCCGCCGCAGCCCACGAGCGCCACGAGCGCGACGAGGATCAGCCCCCGGCCCATCCGAAAAACGCCTCGACGGCCACACGGCCGAAGAAAAGATACTCGAGCGTCGCGAGCGCCAAAAACGGCCCGAACGCGACGCGCGCCTGTCCGAGCCCCTCGCCCGCTTCCTCGGCGAGCGGATCCTCGGCGAGCTCTTTTTCCGCCTCGGCGCGCTCCTCCGGCGTCATCGCCGCGAGCTCCTTGCGGATCTCCTCGCGCTCGAGCCGCACCGCCTCGGGCTCCTCGATCTTGCCGCGCACCGCGAGCACGCCGATCGCCGCGAGCGTGCCCTGCACCGCGCCCGCGCAGAGCACCACGAGCGCGCCTCCCCAGCCGAACCACGCGCCCGCGAGCATCAAGAGCTTCGCGTCGCCGAGCCCCATCCCCACGCCGCCCCGCAAGCGCGGGTAGATCACGATGAACGGCAGCCAGACGATGGCAAACCCCACGGCCGCGCCGATCAACGAGTCGACGAACGAGAGCTCGCGCAGCGAGGCCGTCGCGAGGCCGAGCACGGCGCCGCCGAGCGTGATCTCGTCGGGCAAGATCATGTGCTCGAGGTCGATGAACGCCGCGGCCACGAGGCCAAGCGCGAGTGCGAGGTCGGCGATGTAGATGGCGCCGGCGCGCGCGATCGAGGTCGTCGGATCGAGCGGTGCGATGATCACGTGCACGATCGCCACGGAGAGCAGGCCGCCGATCGCCTCGACGAGCGGGTAGCGCGGCGAGACGGCTGCGCCGCAGCAGCGCGCCTTGCCGCGCAGAAAGAGCCATCCGAGGACGGGGATGTTGTCCCACGGCCGGATCGGGGTCTCGCACGCGGGGCAACGCGAGGCGGGCCTTACGACGCTCATCCCGCGCGGAACACGGTAAATCACGACGTTCAGGAAGCTGCCCCAGAGCAGGCCGAAGACCAGCGCGAAGCCGTAGAGGAACGTGAGGGGCAGATCGCCGAGCATCAGCACGGGAGGCGCAGCATAGCGCGAGGCTTTGCCGTGGCGCGCCGTGTCTGGCATAAACCGCCGTCCCCGCATGAAAATCCCGGGAAACGAGACCAACGCCGCGCTCCTCTGCGCCCTCGTCGCGCTCGCGGGCTGCACCTCGGGCGGAGGCGGTTCCTCCACGGGCGGCGCCGACGGCGGGCCGGCCGTCGTGCTCTCGCCGAAGGGCAAGGTGCTCGAAGCCGCCGAAAACCAGGCCGATCCAGACGCCGGCGCGTCGAAGGCGGAGGCCGCGAAGAGCGAACGCGTGGACATCCCCGGCGGCGCCCTCGTCGCCGGCTCGACTCCGGGCGACAAGGGGCGCGATCCCGTGCTCGAACCGGCCGAGCTCGAGGTGAAGCTCGGGCCCTACGCGATCGATCGGTACCTCTACCCGAACGACCCGACGAAGCCGCCGCTCACGGGCGTGTCGCGCGGGAAGGCGGCCGAGCTCTGCGAGCAAGCAGGCGGGCGGCTCTGCACGGAGCTCGAATGGGAGCGCGCCTGCAAGGGGCCCGAGGGGACGACGTACGCAGGCCAGGCGTCGTGGGACGCGAAATGCGCGAAGGAGCCGGCCTCGTGCGCGTCGGGCTTCGGCGTGCTCGGCATGGGCGCGGCGTACCGGGAATGGACGGCGAGCGAGGTCTTGCCGATCGAGGACATGCAGCCGCGCGCGGCGGCCGTGCGCGGGGCGCGCGGGAGCGCCGTGGGACCGGATCATCGCTGCGCGCATCGGACCGCGATCGATCCGGGCGCGAGCGCGGAGGACCTCGGCTTCCGCTGCTGCCGCGGCGCGCCGAACGCGGCCACGATCCCCTCGCCGCAATGGGAGCAGACCTACCGGCGCGTGGAGCTGCCGGCGAAGGAGCTCGGGGAGATGTTCGCCTCGGTGCCGGCGCTCTCCACGCTCGACCGGGAGATCACGTATTTCAAGGAGCCGGACGACGTGAACGTGGTGCTCGCGCGGGGCGACGCGGGCGCGCCGCCGGCGAACACGGTGCTCACGACGTCGCCCTTGCTCTGGAACCCGGTGCCCGGCGAGCAGATCGTGGTGCTCGCGGGCCGCGCCGCGAAGGACTCGTTCGTCGTCGCGTTTTACCGTTTGCCGGGGGATCGATACCGCATCGCCTCGACGCTCGTGCTGAAGGACGAAAAGGGTCCGATCTCGCTCGGCTTCAATGGTTATGTGCGCAAACGTTTGTCGTGGGCGAGCTGCTGGGATTGCCGGGGGGAATCGGGGAACGTGACATACCGAGACGACGGGCGCGTCGTGATCACGCAGAAATGACCATGAAGCACGCGCTCGCGCTCTGCATCGTCGGAGGCGCGCTCGCCGCGTGCAAGAAGGCGCCGCCCCCGCCCGAGGACAAACCGCCGCCGGTCACGGCGAGCGCGAGTCAAGCCGCCGCGCCCCCCGCACCTCCGCCTCCGCAGGAGAAGGTGCCGACGCTCATGCCGGAGCCCTTCGCGCCCCTGAAAAGAAGCCTGACGGCGACGGTCCACGTCATCGACGGTGCGGTGCTCGTGGCCGAGGGCGTGCGCGTGGGCCGGGTCGAAGGCGAGACTGTCAAGTGGATCGGCCAGGTCCCGGACGACAACAAAGACATCGGCGGGACCGAGATCCGGGCTGTCTGGGGCTCCTGGCCGGACGGCGTCGATGTGTATTCGTCGGGCAAACGCGGCTACGGGTGGCGCCCGACGATCTTCCCGCTCACGGGGAAGGGGTCGCGACTCGCGTTCGGCGACGACGACGGCGGCGGCTGGTTCCAGGGCACGGCGCGCCTCGGCCCGACGACGATCGTGGCCTCGGGGTCACGCAAGGGCCGGCGCCGCTCGGTGATTCGAGGGCCCGTGCGCCAGTTCGAGCCGATCTCGGCCGAGCAGGGCGGCTGCAAGCCCGAGGAGGTCCCGAAATCGCAGGAGCCCGTGCCCCTGGCCCTGCCCTATTGGTGGATCAGCGCGACCGGGGCCGGCACGTTCATGACGATCGGCAACCTCTGCAACCGCGAGAATGCGCTGGCCGTGGAGGTTTGGGATCAAGAGGGGGCGTCGCGCATCGTCGAGCTCTCCGGCATGGTCAAACCAACGGGTGGCGTCGGGGCCGTGCCGGTCCCCGGAAAAGGCGACGAGCTGTGGCTCAGCACGAGCCCCGTGATCCATTACAAGGCCGGGACGTTCGAGGCCTTGCCGCCGATCGGGCCGAGGCTCCAGAAGCTCTTCGTTTCGCCGTCCGGCAAGCTCCACGCGCTCGCGGGCCGCGGGATCTTCCGCTTCGACGAGGGCCGGTGGACCCGCATCGCGAACCTCTCCTATCCCCTGACGTTCAGGTCGATCGGAATGGACGACGCGGGGACGATCTGGGTCCGGTACGCCTGGCCCGCCAGGCTGCGCGAAGTAAAAAACGAGCCCCCTGAAGACGCATGCACGACGCCGTTCGTGTACGTCGGCGAGATGCCCTTGCCCCAGGGCGCCTCGTACACGTTCCGAACGACCATTGACGCGCTCACCACGTTCCCCGCGCTGTCCGAGATCCGCGGCATCGAATACATCGAGGGCGGCGGCCAGCACTTCGGTATTCAGGTGAAGGACTGGGCGCAGGCCGACGCCGTCATCGCGCACATCCGCGCGAACGTGCCGGACGCGTCGCCCGAGCGGCTCTGTTTTGCCCCGACCGTGCCGAATGCGGTCGAGATCAAACGAGAATGAACCGACGAGCGGTGGCGCCCCTCGTCACGGCGACGCCAGGTAATCGTGATAGTGGTGAAAATACTTCACGAGACGCTCGGTCGCGTCGGCGAACTCCGGAAAATCGAGCGATTCGGTCGGCAGCTCCGCGCAGAGCACGACCTCACCCTGGCCGCCGAGGGCGAACTTCGCGATGCGCATGTCGCGGTTCAGGAGCAGGAGCCGGCGCGGCAGCTCCGGCGAGGGCTGGATGCGCGAGGAGAGCACGGGCAGGAGCGAGAGCAAAAGCCAGTGCTCGCTGCACTGGATGAAGTAAGGGGGCAGCGACTCGTTGCCGGGCCGCCGAGGGAAGACGCGCAGCGTCGTCTTCGGGCCTTCGTCCTTGACCTCGTAATCGAGCCTCTCGAGCCAACCGCGGACCGTCTCGACGTCCATCGCGACGGAGCCTAGCGTTCTTCCGGGCAAGATGCGACGAGACAGAGCCGGGCCCGGCCATCCGCCTCGTGCGTCGTGTCGAGCCGGCCGCCGAGCAGCGTCGCCGCGATGCGGGCGCAGTAGAGCGAGAGCCCCCGGCCATACGCCGCCTGGATGTACCGGCGACGCTGCGCCGGCGGCGCGCCCGTGGGCGGCGGATCGACCGTGAGCTGCGATCGCGAGGCGTAACGGACCTCGACGCGCGCCTCCGCCCCGTCCTGCGTCGCCGACACGACGAGCCCCGTCCGCGGCGTCGCGCGCTCGATCCCGAACGCGATGAGGTTGTCGATCGCCCGCGCGCAAAGCGCCCGATCGCACCGCACGATCACTTCGCCATGCCGGAGCGCCGGATCCAGGGCGAGCTCGACCTCCGCCGCCTCCGCCTGCTTGCCGAGCCGCCCGATCGCCTCCCGCCCGAACAGGACGAGGTCACATGCCGATGGGGCGCCCGCATGCCCACCTCGGCGCGCCACGAGATCGATGTTGCCCGCGAGGCGCCGCAAGACGTCGCAAAGCATCTGCGCGTCGGCCAGCGCCTCGTTCGTCTCCGCGCTCGTCCCCGGCGCGAGGGTGCTCTCGAGGAAACTCAGGTTCGTGATCAGCGCGGCGATGGGGTTGTTGAGGTCGTGGGCCATCACGGCCATCAACTCCTCAAGCGATGCTTCGCCGCCTGGGTCGGACATAGTCGGCCAGGATACCGCGATCGGCCGCGCAGAGCACGGAAACGATGCAACGTCCGAGAATTATCTCACAAGGAAAGGACCGCGGCCTCGCCGCGCTCGGCGACGCGGGCCGAGATCAGCGTGAGCAGGCTTTTTCTGCGTTCGTCGAGGTCCACGAGGGTGCGCGGCGAGACGAGCCAGGTCTCGAACGGCCCTGACGCGAGCAAATCCCGCGCGTGGTCTCGATCGAGCGCGAGGAGGGCTTTTTGCAGGCCGCGCGGGAAACGCGTGACGGGGCGGAGGCGCGAGAGCAGGACGTCGAGCGCGCGAGGATCGACCTTCGACGGGAACGCGGCAGCATTGTCGGTGAGAAGGATCGACCCGGCGACGTCGTCGAAGTGGACCGAGCGGCGCAGGACGTGGCCAGCGAGGTAGTCGAGGACGAGGGTCTCGACGTAGTCGGCGAGGAGCGAGGAGGTTTCGCCGGGGAGCGGGTCGGGCGAGGCGGCCCAGCGGGCCCAGGTCTCCGCTTCGAGGGAGTTTTCGAGCGTGACGTTGTGGCCGGCCGGCAAGGACCACGCGCCGGGGCCGTCGCCGCGGCCGGGGGCGAACATCAAGGCGTCGACGGTGCCGTCGTTCTGCACGGCGGCGTGGCGCGAGAGGTAGTCGCGCAGGTCGCGCTGGCCCGCGAAGAGGGCGCCGAGCTCGCCCGTGCCGATGCGCCGGAGCACGGCCGCGGGGACGACGCGCATGCCGAGCGCCCGCGCGAGCCGCTCGAACGCGAGGCTGCGCCGGTACGCGACGGGGTGCTCCGCGAGCGCGAGCAGGATCCGCGCGGGCGCCAAGCGGGGCGGGTCTTGCCGTTCGAGCGTGACGTCGAACATCCCCGGCCGGCTCCAACCGACGAGCGCGACCGACTTGATCGGGGCGTGCAGAAGCTCGCGGCGCACGGGATCGGCCTCGACGTCGAGCTCCTTCGGTGCGGGCCTTGGGGCGGCGCTCGCGGCGGGCGTCAAGCTCGTGACGATCGCAGCGGACGGCGCGGCCTTCGCAGAGGCCTTCGAATCGCCCTCCGTGGGTTGCCCTTCCCGCGCACAGGCCCCGAGGACGAGCGCCGCCGCGGCGATCCGCGAGAGCGCGCCGCCCGGGCTCTTCATGCGAGCACGCGCTCGCGGAGAAACTTCTGGATGCGGTCGCGCACGAGGTCGGGGCGCTCGATGGGCACGGCGTGGGAGCCCCCGTTCACCATGAGCAGCTCGCCGTGCGGCAGCGCAGCCGCCATCTCCTCGGCGTACCGGGGCGGCGTGAAGGTATCGCGATCCCCCGCGAGCACGAGCGCGGGCACGGTGACCTTCGGCAAAAGGTCCGCGGCCGAATGATCGCCGGCGGACCGGAGCATCCGCAGGAACATGGAGACGTCGATGTCGACCATGTGCTTGAGGTACGGCATCACGTCGTCGGGACGGATCGACCGATCGATCTCGCCCGTGAGCATCGCGAGGCGCAAGGCCGCCTCGGCGGGCACCCTTCCCCAGAGCGCCCGCACGATCTCGGGGTGGGCGTCGACGCGCGCGATGAGCTTCGGCAGCATCTGCGCGAGCACGTCGGTGCCCTTGAACGTGTGGGTGATTCGCCCCGGCGCGCCGCAGATCAGGACGAGCGCGCGCACCTTCTCGGGCCGGAGCCGGTAGGCTTCGAGCGAGACCTGGCAGCCCATCGAGTGGCCCACGAGCACGACCTCGGGGTCGCCCACGGCGCGCCGGACCGTATCGAGGTCGTGCGCGTGGTCGATGAGCTCGATGCGCCGGGAATCGGCGGGAAGGCTGCTACGGCCGTGGCCGCGGTAGTTCCAGTGCGCGACGCTGGCGACGGAGGAGAGGTCGTCCCACAGGTATTTCCAGATGAACCCGTCGCAGGCGATCCCGTCGGTGAGCAGGACCGTGAGATCCGAGGGGCCCCGCCTGCGCCGCACGAAGAGGCGCGTCGTGTCGGGGGCAATGGCGAACGAGGCGGTCTGGGGGGCGCTCCCGCTCGAGGGAGGGGGAAGACTGCTCGTCGTCAATCGCCGAGATCCTCTTCGCCTTCACCGACCTCGTTGACGCTCGGCAGCTTCTTGATCTCCAGCCGGGCGAGTTTCCACGCGCGCTGGACCACCCACGACAAAGACCGATCGAGCCGCGCCGCTTCTTCCTTGATCTCCTGGAGCATCGACTCCGGGAAGTAGAGACTTTGCTTCCTTTTGTCGGTCTTCGACGCCTCGTTGTTCTTCGCCAGCGTGTCTTTGTCGTTCATGGCTCCCCGAAGGCGTGAGCTAGCTACAAGGGAATACCTTAGCGCACGCGGGATGCACGAGGAAGCGCCGCGGGAGCAAGCTCACGCTCACCCAGTGGTCTTCCCCACATTGAAAACGTCGAAATCTTACCTTCCGCCGAACCCCACGTCCGTCCACGCACGGACGCTCCGCTCTCGTCAGCCGGCATGGTAGGTTTGCCTCATGTCGGGCGATTTCGTGCTCGTCGTGGATGCGGATCTCTCCGCTTACCGGGCGCTCGTCGAGGGGCTGCCGTCCGATACGTACGACGTCGTCTCGGTCGCCACCGCGCGCGCCGGATTCAACGTGGCCTGCGCCCTCGAACCGCACGTGATCGTGGCCTCGCTGGATCTGCCCGACGCCGACGCGCTGGAGCTCGCCTCGGTAATCCGCGGCCACGATACGCGCGTCGCCTACACGCCGCTCGTCGTCCTCACGACGTCGGACACGGAATCCACGCGCCTCGCCGTGCTCGGCAGCGGCGCCGACGTCGTGCTCTCCGCCCCCATCGATCCCGCGGAGCTCGTCGCCCAGGTGAACGCCATGATCGCCATGGGCGAGCGCATCCGCGAGCTCGAACGCGGCCAGTCGATCCTGCCCCCCGCGAGCGACGGCGAGGCCTTCGCCGTGCTCGGCGACCCCACGAAGATGTCGATCGCCAGCGTGCTCGGCGCCCTCGAGCTCGAACAACGCAGCGGCGAGCTGCGCTTCTCCAGCGCCACGAGCCCGAGCCGCCTCGCCATGTACATCGCCTCCGGCATGATCGTCGGCGGGACGCTCGACAAGGAGCACATCTCCGCGCTCGAAGCCCTCAAAGCGGCGCTCACGTGGTCGGGGACACAGTTCGGCTTCGTGCCACGCGAACCGACGCCGCCGCCGCCGGGCGCACAGCAGCTCGGGGCGCTGCTCATCGCGGCGTTCAACGAGACGGAGCCGAGCGATCGGCTGGCGCACGAGATCGAGGCGAGCCAGCGGCTCTTCAGCGAGACGGCGGCGAGCCTGAAGCTCACGGAGTCGATCGCAGGGCTGCGCGCGGCGGCGAGCCTCAAGTTCGGCGAGACGGCGTCGGGGCTAAGGCTCGAAGATACGGCCGCGGGGCGGAAGTTCTTGCGCGACACGGCGGCGGGGCTGCGGCTCGGGAGTACGGTCGCAGGGACGCGGCTCGCGGAGTCGGTCGCGGGGATCAAGCTCGGGGATACGGCAGCCGGGATCCGCATGGGGACCACGACGAGCGGCAAGGTCGCGCCCGTGCTGCCCGCGCCGCCGGCACCGCCTGCGCCGCCCGCGCCGCCTGCGCCGACCCCGGCGGAGCTCACGAGCACGCTGACGAGCTTCGATCAGCGCACGACGCCCACGCCAGCCGTGCCCGAGTCCGAGCGGACGTCCACGCGTGTGCGCAGCGCGAAGCCCGACCTCGCCGCCGAGAAGGCGGCCATGCGAGGCACCTTCCGCGGGCTCGAGGTCGAGCAGGTGATCAAGTCGTCGCGAAACGGGAGCTAGGCGAGCGCCCCTCTCCCGAAAGGGGGGTTTGGGGGCGTAGCTCGGCTCGTCCGAGCGTAGCCCCCAAACGGTGAATGAGGGGATGAGGGAGCGAATCGCTCAGGCGATCGCCGCAGGCTCGACGATCCGCCCCGCGATCGCGCTCGCCGCGACGACGAGCGGGCTCGCGAGGTAGACCTTCCCGGGGCCGGATCGACCAGGGAAGTTGCGGTTGATCGCGGAGACCGTGACTTCGTCGGCGGTGAACGACACGCCCGGCCCGGCCTTGATGCACGCGCCGCACGAAGGGTCCACGAGCTCGGCGCCCGCGCGCTGGAAGATCTCGATGTAGCCCTTCTGCTCGGCGTACCTGCGGATGTCCTGCGAGCCGAACTGGATGTAGAGGTGCACGCCGTCGGCGACGCGCTTGCCCTGCTCGACCGCGGCCCGGAGAACCTCGGCGTACATGTCCATGTCCGCCTTCTTCCCGCCCGTGCACGAGCCGCCGTAGGCCACGTGGATCTTCACGTCGCCGCCCGCGACGTCGGTGAGCGAGCGCAGAGGCACGCCATTGCGCGGGTCGCCCGGGGTCGCGACCATCGGCTCGATCGCGCCGAGATCCACGTCGAAGACCGCCATGTACGTGGCGCCCTCGTCGGCCCGCACGATCTGCGCGCGCACCGCGTCCGCGTCGAGGCCGCGTTGCTTGACGAGGTACTCCACGACGACCTCGTCGGCCTCGATGATGCCCGTGAAGCCGCCCGCCTCGACGGCCATGTTCGTGAGCGTCGCGCGCTCGTCGAGCCCCATCGCGCGCACGCCCTCGCCCGCGAACTCCAGCACCTTGCCGATGCCCTCGCCGCTCTTCCAGAACGGCTGCGAGAGCAGGTAGAGCATCACGTCCTTGGCGGTGACGCCGGGGCGCAGCTTCCCGTGCAGGTTGAAGCGCGCCGACTCGGGTACGGCGACGCGGATGTCGCGCGTGAGCCACGCGTTCGCCATGTCCGTCGAGCCGACGCCAAACGCGAAGCATCCGAGCGCGCCGGCCATGCACGTGTGCGAGTCCGTGCCCGCCACGACCTGCCCGGGCAGGGCGATCTCCTCGATCACCTTGTTGTGGCAGATCGCCTCGGACCCGACGGTCTTTCCGTCTCGTACGACCTCGCCGTAGAGCTTCACGCGGTGCTTCTGGGTGAACGTCTCCTGCACCGTGGCGAGCGAGGCGGCCTGCTCCTGGAGGCCCATCTTCTTGTGCGCCTCGGGCATCACGAGGTCGAGGAACGTGAGGTGATCGCGGAACGCGTACACGCTCTCCGGCGCCTCGACCTTCGCGTCGGGGCCGAAGCCGGCGCGGAAGAGCGACTCCGCCATCGGCGTGACGTACTCGTGCGAGAAGCGGACGTCGGTGCGCACGAAGAGCGAGTCGCCGGGCTTGACGGCCTTCACGCCGAGCGCGCCCGTCTTCGCGTCGACGATCGCGCGCGAGGCGAGGATCTTCTCGCAGAGCGTCATCGGCCGCGCCGGCGTGTCGAGCGTCGGCGGCGAGACCTCGCCGGCGAGGCGCGCCTTGTTGTACGTGAAGAGGCCTCCGTACTCGACGACGTCGCGGCTGATCGGGTCGAGCCCGCGCGTGAACTCGGAGATCGGGATCTCCTCGCCGCGCTTGACGCGGTCGAGCACGCTGAAGTCCGTGGTCGTGAGCAGGCCGATGTTCTGGCAGTTCTGCCCGTAGATCTTCTCGATGCTCTTGGCGACGACGATCTGGATGCCCGCCTCGCGCTCGGAGTACGGCGCCGTCTCGCGCGACGAGCCGCAGCCCTTCGAGCGGCCGCTGACGATCACGCCGAAGCCGCCGTTCTTGATGGAGTCGCGCTCGATGAGCCCGCCGCGCAGGCCGACCAGGCAGTACCGGGCGAGCGTCTCGTCGTAGTAGTAACAAACCCAGCCCGGCGTGAGCTCGTCGGTCGAGATGTTGTTCACGAGGGCGTGTCGCTCGGGCTCGAACTCGATCGAGCCTCCGGCGAGCTGCGCGCGGAGCGCCTCGGGATCCTCGGTCAGGTACAGGATACGTCCGCTCGGGCGGACCGATGTGCGACGGGGGATGGGCATGTTCCTCCTCGACCCTCACACGGCGAGAGAACGGAACCTCTCGCGCCGTCCCGGTGATTTATCCCGATCCCGACGCGGGATCCAAGGCGGACTTTCCGCAAATTTTTCGCGCACCTTGACGCATCGTGGCAGGACGCGATCTACCACCCGCCGCAGTCGACGTCGTCGAGCCGGATCCCCTTCAGCCACTCCCAGCCGAAGCGACCCCGACCGACCTCCACGAACACGTCTTGCCCCTCGTGCAGCGACGCGAAGAGCTCGCGCGCGACCGGCAGCTCGATCGGCGCGCTCTCCCGCGGCAGGCCGTCGAGGTGCACGAAGTACGACGTGCTGGTCTTGTACGAGCGTGATCCCTTCGAGGAAACGCGCGCCTTCAGGCACGTCGGCCGATCGGCGTCCATGCGGCCGTTCATGGCGATCGCGGTGCCCGCGCCCGAGAGCGGCATGGCGAGCAAGAGGAAGCAGAAACACGCGCCGAAGAGGCGAAAGCTCACCGAGCGGCCGCGCACGAGCACGCCCACGAGCGGCAGCACGCAGAGCCACGCGAAGAGCCCGAGCGCCACGCCCACGATCGTCGCGCTGCTGCCGAGCGGGTAATACGCGCCGCGCGCCCACGAAAGGAGGTAAAACCCGACGAACGCGAGCACGGCCGACACCACGGCCGCAATCGGACCGGCGAGCCAGAGCGGCGGCAAACCGGGCCTCGCGCTCGGCGCCGGCAAGGCTTCCGCGATCGCGCCGAGCTCGCCACACGCCGCGCGCAAGGCGCCCTCGTCGAAGCGCTCGCCCGCGTCCCGCAGGGCGAAGAGCTTGCCGCCGCCGTCGTGGATCGCGACGGACGAGAAACCTGCGTCGAGCAGCGCGAGGACCTTCTGCCGCACGCGCGCCTCGCCGAGCACGCGCTGGACGTCTCCGTCCGGCGCGTCCGACTCGACGTACACGGCGGCGTCGAAGGCGGCGTCGCCCGTCTGCACCTCGCGGTTGATCCGGAGCTTCTTGCCGAGCATGTCGAGCGACGTCTCGCGACGGATCACGATCGGCAGCCGCGCCGCGGCGCCGCTGCCCGCGGCCTCGACCTCGAACTCCGCCCGCCCCCCACGCCCATAACGGAGCCGAAGCACGAACGGCTGACCATTCGCCGTGACGCGCAGCGCGCCGCCTTCGCTCTCCGCGTCGACGGACTGGCCGAGCGCGAGGAAGCGTCGATCGAGCTCCGCGCGCTCCGCGTCCTGCTTGCGCCCGAGCCTCAGCAGAACGAGCACGAGCACGGCCGCGAGGCAGAGGCAAAGGACGAGGGCGACGGCGAGCACGAGGCCTATCCTAGCGTGGTACCCTGCCGGGGATGACCGGCGAATTCGACCTCGTGGTGCGCGGAGGCGACGTCATCGACGGCACCGGCAGGGCACGCTTTGCGGCCGACGTCGGCGTCAAGGAAGGCCGCGTCGCGGCGCTCACGGTCCCGGGCGCGATCACGGGCAAGGAGACGCTCGACGCCCGCGGCCTCGTCGTCGCGCCGGGCTTCGTCGACATCCACTCGCACGCCGACTGGCTGCTTCCCCTCGGCGATCACGGCGAGATCCTCGCGCCGATGCTGCGCCAGGGCGTGACCACGCTCGTCGTGGGCAACTGCGGTCACTCGCTCGCACCGGTCACCGAAGAGTCCACCCGCCTCGCCGACGCGTCCTCGGAGATCCTGCGCGACCGCGCGTTCCCCTACGCGTGGCGCTCGACCGCCGAGATGCTCGACGCGATCGAGGCGCGCGGCGTCGCCTTCAACGTGGCGTTCCTCGCGGGGCACGGGACGATCCGTCAATCGGTGATGGGCAACGCGCCCCGCGCGCCCTCGCCGAGCGAGCTCGACGCGCTCCGGCGCGCGACACGCGAAGCCTTGCGGGAAGGCGCCTTCGGCCTCTCCGCGGGCCTCGCCTACAAGCCGGGCGTGTTCGCGCAATCGGACGAGCTTGCCTCGCTGTGCAGCGTCGTCGCCGAGGAGGGCGCGATCTTCACGGTGCACGGCCGCGCCTACGTTTGGATCTCGCCCTTCTACAAGCCGATGCTCCTCGGCGCGCCGCACAACGTGCGCTCCGTCGACGAGCTCGTCACGGCGGCGAAGCGCGGCGGCGCGCGCCTCCAGCTCTCGCACCAGATCTTCATCGGCCGCCGCACCTGGCGCACCTACCGCACCGTGCTCCGGCGCATCGAGGAGGCCGTCGCATCCGGCGTCGACGTCGCCTTCGACGCCTTCCCCTACACCGTCGGCAACACGACCATCAACGCGATCCTGCCCGCGTGGGTGCTCGATCATTTCGAGGAGCGCATCCGCGACCCCAAGGTCCTCGCACGTCTCCGGCGCGAGTTCGCGATGTTCCGCCTCGCGCTCGGCCTCGACTGGTCCGACATCACCGTCACCTGGGGCGGCGGCAAGGCCTCGCTCGAACCGCTCGAAGGCCTCGACATCGCCGCGATCGCGCGCCGCCTCGGCGTCTCGCCCTTCGACGCGTACGTCCACGTCTCGCGGGAGAGCTCCGGCGCGGCGCGTGTCCTCATCGGCACCTACTCCGGCGACGACACGCACGAAGAGCCGCTCCGCGCCGTCCTCTCGCACCGGCTCTGCGCCTTCGAGACCGACGCGATCCTCACGCGCCGCGGCCGCTTCCACAACCCCGCCTCCTTCGGCACCTTTCCTCGCGTGCTCGGCCGCTACAGCCGCGATCTCGGCCTCTTCTCGCTCGAAGAGGCCGTCCGCCGCATGACCTCGTTCCCCGCCGAGCGTGTGGGTTTGCCGGGCATCGGCCGCCTCGCGCCCGGCTACGCGGCCGACCTCGTGCTCTTCGATCCGCGCTTGGTCGGCGAAGGCGGTTCGAACGCGCCGCCTGTCGGCATCGACAAGGTCGTCCTCGGCGGCCACGTCGTCGTGGATCGCGGCGCGACGCGGCTCGACCGGCCGCGCGGTCGCGTCTTGCGGCGGCGCTAGCCGGATCGTGCGGAACGCCTCTCCCGGCCTGGCGAAGGCCTGCTAGAGTCCGGCGCTCCCTGCGCCTCGGCCGCAGGGATTCCCGACTCGACCGGATGATTCGTTCTCCCCGCACCCCCGTCGCGATCCTGGGCGCTGGCCTGACTGGCATGTCGGCGTCGTTCCACCTCGGCCGCGCGGGCGCGTCGCATCGCATCTTCGAGCGCCTCGGCCGTCCGGGCGGGCATGCGATCACGCTGGAGGACGAGGGCTACCGCTTCGATCGGACGGGCCACCTCCTGCACCTGCGCGACCCGGATCTTCGCGCGCTCGCGCTCGGCTGGATCGGCGACGACTGGGTCGAGGTCGAGCGCCGCTCACGCATCTGGTCGCACGGCACCTACACCCGCTACCCCTTCCAGGCGAACACCTTTGGCCTGCCGCCCGAGGTCGCCTACGAGTGCCTGCACGGGTTCGTCCGGGCGTACCATAACCCCGACAAACCGGCGCCCGCGAACTTCGAGGAGTTTTGCCTCCAGCATTTCGGCGAGGGGATCAGCAAGCATTTCATGATCCCCTACAACACGCGGCTCTGGGGCGTCTCTCCGCGGGAGATCACGGCCGCGTGGTGCTCCCGGTTCGTACCTCTGCCCAGGCTCGAGGACGTGCTCGCGGGCGCGGTGGGGCTGAACGACCGGGAGCTCGGCTACAATGCCCGATTCGTCTATCCGCGGCTCGGCATCGGCAAGCTCGCGGAGGGCATGGCGAAGAGCCTGCCTGCGCGGATCGAGCTCGGCCGCGCGCCCGCCTCGATCGATTTCGCCGCGCGCGAGCTCCATTTCGAGGACGAGACCGTCCCGTACGACGTGCTCGTCTCCACGGCGCCCTTGCCCGTGCTCGTCGAGCGCCTCGCGGGCGCACCGGCGAGCGTCGTGGAAGCGGCGCGACGCCTGCGCTGCACGCACCTTTATTACCTCGACGTCGCGCTCGACGGCCCTTGCGGAGAGCCGCTCCACTGGGTGTACGTACCCGAGGAAAAATATCCGTTTTACCGGGTCGGCTGTTACTCGAATTTTTCCGACGCGATGGCCCCGCCCGGCAAGGCGAGCCTCTACGTGGAGCTCGCGGATCGCGGCGAGCCCGACCTCCAGGCGCTCTTGCCCCGCGTCGCCGACGGCCTCACCGAGATGCGGCTCATCGATTCGCCGAGGCAGATCCGCTTCGCGCGGGTGCGCCGCATCGACCATGCGTACGTGATCTTCGACCACGCGTATTTCGAGTCGCTCGAGGTCGTCTTGCCGTTCCTCGAACGGAACGGCATCGTGACCGCGGGCCGCTACGGCGGATGGAATTACTCGTCGATGGAGGACGCCCTGCGGTTCGGCCGTGACGCCGCGTCGAAGGCGATCTCCTCTCTCGGCGAAGGGGCGGCGAAGGAGCCGTGAGCCCGATGGATCCCCGGATATCGATCGTCATCCCGGTCTACAACGAGGAGGCCATCCTCCACGCCGCGGTCGTCGACCTGCGCGAGCGGCTGCGCCCCTTCGATTGGTCCTACGAGATCGTCCTCGCCGAGAATGGCTCGCGCGACCGCACGGTCGAGATCGCGGCCGAGCTCGCCGCGAAGTACCCCGAGGTCCGCTTCTTCTCGTTCGGCGAGCCGAACTACGGCGGCGCCTTGCGACGGGGCATCGTCGAGGAGGCGCGCGGCGAGATCGTCATCTGCGACGAGATCGACCTCTGCGACGCCGACTTTCACAAGCGCGCGGTGGACCTGCTCGCCACGGGCTCCGCCGACATGGTGATCGGCTCGAAACTCCTCGACGGCTCGGCGGATGAGCGCCCGCTCGCGCGGCACGCGGCCAGCATCTTCTACAACGGCCTGCTGCGCGTGACGCTCGGCTTCCAGGGCACGGACACACACGGGCTCAAGGCGTTCACGCGGCGCACGCTCCTGCCGATCGCGCGCGCGTGCGTCGTCGAGAAGGACGTCTTCGCGAGCGAGTTCGTGATCCGCGCCTACCGCGCGGGCCTGTCGATCCAGGAGATCCCCGTCCGCGTGAAGGAAAAGCGTCCCCCCTCGATCAACCTCGCCAAGCGCGTGCCGAACGTGCTGAAGAGCCTCGCGAAGCTCACCTGGGCGATCCGGATCAAGGGCTAGTCGCAGGGCCGACCGAGCCGAGCACGCGCCTCTGCGACCCTCGCCGCGGCGTGCTATGACGCGCACCATGCCGCGCCCCGTCAACAGCTCCGGAAAGGTAGAACCTCGACGATCCGACCACGACGTCGACATCGTCGTGATCGGCGGCGGCGTGAATGGGACGGGCGTCGCGCGCGACGCGTCGATGCGCGGCCTCCGGGTCGCGCTGCTCGAGCGCAACGACCTCGCCTTCGGCGCGAGCGGCAACAACAGCGGCCTCATCCACGGCGGCCCGCGGTACATGCTGAACGACCCGAACGTGACGGCGACCTCGTGCCGCGACTCGGGCTACATCCAGCGCATCGCGCCGCACATGCTGCACCGCGTCCCGTTCTTGATGCCGGTCGAGAACAAGGGCCGCGCGAAGATCATGTTCGCCCTCATCGACGCCTTTTTCGAGGCGTACGACCGCTACCAGCCGCTGAAGCGCGGCAAGAAACACGCGCTGCTCACGGCCGAGGAGATGCAGCAGCTCGAGCCGGGGCTGCGCGGCAACATCGTCGGCGGCATCAGCTTCGACGAGTGGGGCATCGACGGCGCGCGGCTCTGCGCGGCGAACGCCGTCGACGCGGGCGAGCGCGGCGCGCGCATCCTCGTCGGCTGCACGGTCGAGCGCATCGAGCGGCGCGAGGACACGGGCGAGGTCGTCGCCGTGCA
The DNA here is from genome assembly GCF_029946515.1 of Polyangium sp. 6x1. Lineage (GTDB taxonomy): Bacteria > Myxococcota_A > Polyangia > Polyangiales > Polyangiaceae > Polyangium. The sequence goes on along the minus strand of NZ_JARZHH010000002.1, from coordinate 333,053 downwards.
CTACCGCGATCGGCGCACGGGCGGTGTGGGCAAGCTGCGCACGGGCACGGTCATCAACGCGACGGGCGCGTGGGCCCCGATCACGGCTTCGCTCGGCCGCATCGCGCCGACGCGCGCGCGCGTCCGCCCCGGCAAGGGCATCCACATCGTCTACGACCGGCGCCTCTTGAACTACGCGGTCGCCGCGCAGACCATCGACGATCGGCAGATCTTCGTCGCGCCCTGGCAGAACATGACGATCGTCGGCACGACCGACGACGACTTCTACGGCGACCTCGATCAGGTCCGCGCGACGAGCGAGGAGGTGCGTTACCTCGTGCAAGGCGTCGCGCGGGTCTTCCCGCAGATCCACACGGCGCGCGCGATCGGCACCTACGCCGGCGTGCGGCCCACGCTCTACGCCTACGGCCCGCACGAGGATCGGCTCTCGCGTGAGCACCAGATCATCGACCACGGAGGCCACGGCGCGCCGGGCGTCTACTCGATGGTCGGCGGCAAGCTCGCGAGTTATCGCATCTTCGCCGAGGAGATGACCGACGTCCTCGCGGCGCGCTTCGACATCGGCGCGCGCTGCGCCACGCACGAGCGCCCGCTTCCCGGCGGCGACAAACCCGTCGACGCGATCGAGCTCGCCGCGCGCATGGAGATCGATCCTGTCGCGGCGCGGCGTCTCGTGTTCCGTCACGGCTCGCGCTCGCTCCACATCGCCGAGCGCGTTCAAGAGCGCCCGCGCGAGGCGGCGATCGTCTGCGCATGCGAGCCGGTGATCGAGGCGGAGGTACGGCACGTCGTGCGAACCGAGTGGGCGCGTTCGGTCTCCGATGTCGCGCGGAGGACGCGGCTCGGCCTCGGCGCGTGCGGCGGCATGCGGTGCGCCGCGCGGTGCGGGCAGATCGTCGCACAGGAGCTCGACCTCCCGCCGCGCGAGGGCCTCCAGCAAGCGGCACGTTTCCTCGCGCGCCAGGCGCAGACACGCGCCGTCGCGCTCGGGCCCGAGCAGGCGCAGCAGGAAGCGCTGGCGATCGCCGCTGTTCGCGCCGAGCTCGGCGTCGACGTGCGTGATCTCGACGAAGGCGAGGCCGCGTGAGCCGCCGCGTCCTCGTGCTCGGCGCGGGCATCGCGGGCCTCTCGGCCGCGTTCGCCGCGAAAAAAAGCGGTGCCGACGTCGTCCTCGTCTCGGCCGGCGCGGGCGCGAGCTCGCTCGGCGGAGGCGCCGTCGACGACGTCCCCTGGGAAGAGCGCATGCACGCGGCGCGCGTGCTCGGCAGCCCCATCGAGCTCCACACGCTGCCGCCGGAGGTCGCCGCGTTCTCGAACGCGCTCGGCGTCTGGGACCTCCCGGATCGGGCGCCGCCGCCGTTCGTCGCGACGATCGCGGGCCGCCTGCGCCCCGCGCGCGGCCGCGACAAGGGCCTGCTCGACCTCGGCGCGCTCCGCGGCAAACGCGTGCTCTTGCCCCGCGCCCCGCGCGCCGGCTGGGACGCCGACGCGATCGCCGCGACGCTCTCCGACGACCCGCTCGCGCGCCGCACGGGCTTGCGCTTCGAGGCCATCGACGCGTCGATCCTGCGCTTCGCGGACGAGGCGCGCATCTCCGACGGCGATCTCGCGGCGCGGCACGACGATCCGGCGCGGCTCGCCTGGCTCGTCGAGCGCCTGCGCGAAGCGACCACCACCGACGCGCGGCTTCACCCGAACGAACCCGCCTCCGCCGTGTTGCTCGGCTCCTGGCTCGGTGCGCGCGCGGCCCGCGCGGAGGAGCTCTCCGCGCTCGCCGGTCTTCCCGTCGGCGAAGCGCTCGTCGGCGTGGGATCCGCCGCGGGTCTGCGCTTCGAGGCTGCGCAGAAAAAATTCCTCGACGCGCTCGGCGTGCAGCGCATCGTCGATCGCGCCGTGTCGCTCGACCGCGACGGCGATGGAATCCACCTCCTGCGTGCGCGTGACACCGCCAAGATCACCGCGGACGCGGCCGTGATCGCGATGGGTGGCGTCGTGGGCGGCGGCATCGTCTACGAGCCGCCCGAGCACGGGGCCGGCGAGGATCTCCCCGCGCGTGGCGCCGTCCCCTTCGCGCTCTCGCTTGACGCGCCCGTCGCGCTCGCGCTCGACCGCGGGCCGCTCGACGTCGTCGCCTCCATGCATGGCCCCGAGCTCGACCAGACCGCGTGGCCCAAGGACGCCGCGCCTTCCACGCTCGAGGCCGTCGGCATCCACGCGCCCGGCGGCCGCGCCGCGCCCGGCATCTTCGCCGCGGGCGACGTCCTCGCGGCTCGCCCGCGCACCCTTCTCGAAGCCGTCGCTTCGGGCCTGCGCGCGGGCCGCGCTGCCGCTCTTTCGGCCTAACGCGGCGCCGCGCCGAGCCTCTCGATCAGCATCTTGTAGCCGGTCGCCAGCACGAAATCGGAGCCCTTCGTCGGGTCCGTCGGCACCTCGCGCGAAGGCCCCGTATCGTCCGCGGTCGCTCGCACGATCGGCCCGCGCGCCACGTTCGTATTCCCGGTCCCGCCTCCTGCTTCGGCAGTCAGATGCCCATCGAGATCGCTCTCGCGCACCACCTCGCCGGGTTGCAGCGGGCGGTGCGCCTCGACGCGCACGTCGGGCTGGATCCCTTGCGCCTGGATCGATCGCCCGCTCGGCGTGTAGTACCGCATCGTCGTCAGCCGCATCCCTGCGCCGCCCGGCAGATCGAAGATCGTCTGCACGCTCCCCTTGCCGAACGTCGACGAACCGATCACCGACGCGCGCCGGTTGTCCTGCAGCGCGCCTGCGACGAGCTCCGACGAGCTCGCGGAGTACTCGTTCACGAGCGTCACGATCGGCAAGCTCGCGAGCGCGCCGCCGCCGTTCGCCTTCACCTCGTCGATCACCTTGCCTCGATGCCGCGTCGTGTAGATGACGCCCGTGTCGAGCATCTCGTCGGCCACGGCCTCGGCCTCGTCGACGAGCCCGCCGGGGTTGTTGCGCATGTCGAGCAGCACGCCGCGCAGCGGCCGCGAGCTCTCGGCGCGGAGCTTCGCCGTCACGCGCAAAAGCTCGTCGTGCGTCCCGGCCTGGAATTGCCGCAGCTTCAGGTACGCGATGTCGCTGTCGAGCCGCTTGCCCACCACGCTCGCCACGCGGATCTCCTCGCGCGCGAGGTCGAGCTGGATCGCCTCCGTCACGCCTTGACGACGCAGCGTGAGCCGCACACGCGAACCTGCGGGACCGCGCATCAATCCGATGATCTTCTCGAGCCGCTCGCCGCGCACGGGTTTGCCCTCGATCGCCACGATCTCGTCGCCTGGCTTCACGCCGGCGCGCGCGGCGGGCGAGCCTTCCATCGGCGCGAGCACCGTCACGCGCTCGTCGCGGAAGTCGACCTCGACGCCGATGCCGCCGAATTTCCCCTCGGTATCGCTCTGGAAGAGCGCGTACTCCTGCGGGGTCATGTACGCCGAGTGGGGGTCGAGCTCGGCGACCATCCCCTTGATCGCACCCTCGACGATTTTATTTCGCTGCGCTGGATCGACGTAGTGGTTCTCGACGAGCACGAGGACCCAGGAGAGCTGGTCGAACGGGTCGTAGGGGCTACTCGACTGGTTCCTCGCGTGTACGACCTGGCTCGTCACGGCGCCGCCGGCGAAGGCGGCAAGCACGAGTCCGGCGGTCCGGAGCCATCGGGGAGCGGACATGCGCATGCCCCGACCATAGCAGCCCGCGGCCTGGATCACGGCCTGGTCGAGAGGGCCCGCGAGCCGGGCGAGGGGCCCCCGTTCGTGACGCGTGCCCGCCTGGGGGAGCAAAATCCAGGCACGCCCCGGAGAAGCTCGTCCCAAGCAACGGCGCGTTGCTTTGTCCAACCGGCCATGTTCGGTTATGTTCGCGCGCCTGAACGTGGCTCGGGGCGCTCATCGGGGAGACCGTCGGGGGCACGGCACCCTTCCGTGGGGCCTTCCTCTCGGCGATCCCTCGCTCCCGGCCACGGACCTCGGGCACATCACACCTTCGCGCTCCTCGTCGGACTCACGGAAGTCGTGCGTGGTCCGACCGTGGCGGGACCCGCCCAGGGCGCCCTCCCTTCGTTTCACGCACCAGCGAGCCAGCCAAGATGGGCAAACCGACGGATCGTGAGCTCGTGGAGCAGGCACGCGCCGGGAACGCGCAAGCGTTCGGGACGCTCGTGCAGCGTTACCAGCGGCGCATCTTCCGCCTCGCGTTCCACCTCGTGCGTACGGGCGCGGAGGCCGAGGACGTGACGCAAGAGACCTTCGTCCGCGCCTACCAGGCGCTCGACCGCTTCGACGGCCGAAGCGAGCCTTTCACCTGGCTCTACCGGATCGCCGTCAACCTCTCGCTCAACACCATCCGCGCTCGCAAGCCGAAGCGCGACGCGGTGCCCGCGGACGACCCGCGCATCGAGCCGCTCCTCGCGGAGCACCGCTCGTCGCACGGCTCGGATCCGGCGCGGATCGCGCAGGAGCGTCAGCTCACGAAGGCGCTGTGCGAGGGCATCGACAAGCTGTCGGACACGCTCCGGACCACGTTGGTCCTCGTGTGCATCGACGGCATGGGCCATGAAGAGGCCGCGCGGGTGCTCGATTGTCCCGAGGGCACGGTCGCCTGGCGCGTGCACGAAGCGCGGCGCAAGCTGCGCGAGCACCTCGAAAAGCAAGGGTTTGGAGGGGACGCGGCATGAGCCCCCAAGACAAGACCGACAAGACCGATCTCGGTGCCAAGGTCGACGAGCTGCTCGGCTCCTGGCCCGCGCCGCATTTGGATGACGCGGCGTGGGAGGCGCGAGCGGCTTCGATCGTCGCGGCTGCAGAGGCCGCTCCGCGCGCGGACGACGCGGCGCTCACGGCGCTGCTCGCACCGCCTTCGCTATCGCCCGAGGGGGGAGAGGCAGAACGCTTGGTTGCTTTGGAGGGCCCCGCGCGGCCTGTCCTTTCAGGAGAAAGAACGATGTCTCAGCAGGATTCGAACCCCGGGTCGTCGTCGGTCAAGCCCCCGGAGAGCATGCCCACGAGCGCGGCGACCTCCAAGCGTCCTTCGCTGAAGGAGCTCGCCGCGCGGGCCAGCCAAGCGGGTGCGTCCCGCCCGAGCATCCCGGGCCCGAGCTCGATCCCGCCGGCAGCGATCAGCAAGCCCCCGTCGGAGGTGCCGCCGCCCGCGCCCGTCTCGCGCACGCCGCTTCCCTCTGCGCCGCCCCCGAGGGCCTCGGAGGCCAGCAAGGAAGACTCGGGCGTCGTCGACCTGAACCTCATCAACAAGACGGCGACGGCCGAACAGATCGCGGCGGCGGAGAAGGCCAAGCCCGCGGCGCACGACCTCGCGTTCGAGGGCGACGACAAGGTCGCGGCGGCGACCGCGGGCAACGTGAAGAACCTCGCCGAGGCGCGCGAGAAGAAGGCCGAAAAGAAGGGCGGCGGCGCGATGTGGGGCCTGCTCGTCGCGGTCGTCGGCATCGCCGCGGGCGCCGTGATCCTGATGCGTGGTCAGTCGCCGAAGGAGAACACGACCACGGCGAACGTCGGGCAGGACAAACCGGCCGTCGTGGCCGAGGCGCCGAAGCCGGTCGAGCAGAAGATTGCCGAGGCGCCGCCGCCGGCGTCGACGGGTTTGTCGCTGGACTCGCTCCCGACGGAGCCCTCGGCAGACACGCAGAAGCCCGCGCAGCCGACGGGCGGCGGAGCGGCGGATCCGAAGGTCGCCGCAGCCACGCCTCCTGCGGGCACCGCGGCGCCGACGCCCACGGGCCCGACCGGTCCGGCCCCGACGATCGGCGCGAAGCCGGGTGATCTCGCGGGCGCGATGGCGCAGGCCGTCGGTGGTTCGGCCGAGAAGAACGACGGGACCGGCGAGATGGTCCCCGCGGCGGGCGGCAACAAAGGCGGCAACCAGACGATCCCGGAGCAGCCGTCGCAGGGCTCGGTCGCGAGCGCCATCGGCGCGGTGATGCCGGGCGCGAAGGCGTGCGTCGCGGGCGCAGACGACGTGTCTCGCGCGCAGATCACGTTCTCGTCGAGCGGCACCGTGACGAACGTCAGCGTGACGGGCTGGGCCGCGAGCAACGGGCAGAGCGGGTGCGTCAAGGCTGCGCTGAAGGGCGCGAACGTCGGCGCCTTCTCGAAGCCCTCGTTCACCGTCGGTGCGACGATCCGGCCCTGAACGGCCGTACCGCGCCGGCCGGCCCCGGGCTTCGTGGTTCGGCCGGCGCGACGGATCGTGCGGAATAACGTGTATCTCGCCTTGACAGGCGGGACCCTCCGAATAGACTCCGCCCCCCCATGGTCTCCGCAACGCAGCAAAGCAGCCGCATCCGCAAGCGGAAGTCGCGGCGCGAAGGCACCGCCCGCAAGCGCGAGCTCCGCGCCCACGGCACGCCGAAGTTTCCGATCCACCTCGAGGGTTACGACCCGAACGCGCCCGATGCCCCCCGCACGGCGGTGGCGAGCGCGCCCGCGAAGAAGTAGGGATTTGCTCCATGGCCAATCACGCATCTGCCGAGAAGCGCAACCGTCAGCGCATCAAGAGGACGGCTCGTAACCGCGCCGCCAAGTCCGCCCTCCGCACCGAGCTGAAGAAGGCTCGCGCGACCATCACGGCCACCCCCGCGGACGCGACCAAGATCGTTCGTGAGGCCATCGGCGCGCTCGATGGAGCGGCGCACAAGGGCACGATCCCCCGCAAGCGCGCCTCGCGCCTGCAGGGCCGCCTCGCCCGCGCGCTGCACAAGGCCAGCAAGGCCGCGTAGCTGATCCTCGGCCCCGGCCGAGCACGCATCGGACCGCTACACACCTCGAAGTTTCGAGGCGTGCGGCGGTTTGTTGCATTTTGTCCTCGAAAAACCGATGCCCTCCCCTCTCCGTGAGGGGTTTGGGGGCACGGCTCGGCTTGTCCGAGCGTAGCCCCCAAGCGGTAAACGAGGGGTCGGGGGTGCGATTGACGATGCGGCTCAGTGCGCGTCGGCCCAGGTCGGCCCCGCGCCCGCCTCGGCGACCAGCGGCACGTCGAGCGGGAACACCGACTCCATCACCTCGCGCACCTTCGCCTTCGCCTCTTCCACGCGCTCCGCGGGCACCTCGAACGTGAGCTCGTCGTGCACCGTCAGCACCATGCGCGCGCCCGGCACGACGGGTTCGCCGAGACGAACCATCGCGAGCTTGAGCAGATCCGCGCTCGAACCCTGGATCGGCGTGTTCTGCGCGATCCGCTCGGCGTACGCGCGTCGGCCGCGATCGGAGCTGTGCACGTCGGGGACCATGCGACGACGACCGAGCATCGTCTGCACGACCTGCGTGTGCCTCGCCTCCGTCATCGTGCGCTCCATGAACTCGTGCACGCCGCGGTAGCGCTGGAAGTACGCGTTGATGAAGCGCGCGGCCTCGACGCGCGGGATGTCGAGCCGCCTCGCGAGCGCGGCCTCGCCCATGCCGTAGATCACGCCGAAGTTGATGGTCTTGCTGCGCCGGCGCATCTCGGCCGTCACCTCCGAGGCCTCGACGCTGAAGATCTCCATCGCCGTGCGCGTGTGCACGTCCTGCCCCGTGCGGAAGGCGTCGACGAGCACCGGATCCTTCGACAGATGCGCGAGCACGCGCAGCTCGATCTGCGAGTAGTCGGCGGAGAGCACGACGAACCCCGGCGGCGCCACGAACGCGCGCCGGATGAGGCGGCCGAGCTCGGTCCGGATCGGGATGTTCTGCAGGTTCGGATCCTGCGACGAGAGGCGGCCCGTGGCCGCGACGGCCTGGCTCCAGCGCGTGTGGATGCGCCCGGTCTCCGGGTGCACGAGCTTCGGCAGCGCGTCGACGTACGTGCCCTTGAGCTTCGCGATCGCGCGATGTTCGAGCACGATGCCCGGCAGCGGGTGATCCTCGGAGAGCTGCTCGAGCACGTCCGCGTCCGTCGAGCGTCCGGTCTTCGTCTTGCGCAGGCTGCGCAGCTTCAGCTCGTCGAAGAGGATCGTCTCGAGCTGCCGCGGTGACGCGAGGTTCCACTCCTTGCCGGCGGCCTCGTGCGCACGTTTTTCGAGGACCGCGAGCTCCTTCGCCATCTCCTCGCCGAGCGACGCGAGCGCCTTCGGATCGACGAGGACGCCCGTGTACTCCATCTGCGCGAGCACCGACGCGAGGGGCAGCTCGATCTTCGTGAAGAGGTCGCCGAGGTGCGCGGCGTCGAGGCGCGGCGTCTGCTGCTCGGTGAGCGTGAGGACCACCTCGGGGAAGGCCGCGGCATACCCCGTCGCCAGCTCGATCTCCACGTCGTCGAGCGCGCGCTGCGCCTGCCCGCGCTTCTTCGGCGCGAGCTCCTCGAACGGCTGCATCTTCACGCCCGCGTCGCGCTCGGCCACGTCGGTGAGCTCGTGCGACGCCTCCGAGTCGAGCAGGTAACTCGCGAGCATCGTGTCGAACGTGACGCCGTGGAGCGACAGACCGTTGCGGCGCAAAAGGACGTCGACGAACTTCAGGTCGTGGCCGAGCTTCGCGATCGAAGGATCGCTCAGGATCGGGCCGAGCACCGCGGCGATGTCGGCCATGCCGAGCTGCGCGGGCACGCCGAGGTAGCGGTGGCCGATCGGCACGTAGACGCTCTGGCCACGCTCGTAGGCGAGCGCGAGGCCGCAGACGTGCGCGCGCATGGCCTCGCGTGAGGTCGCGTGGACCTCGATCGCGAGCTTGCCGGCCTTCTGCGCCTCGGCGGCGAACGCCGCGAGCTCGTCACGCGTGGCGATCGCGCGCCTGCTCCCGCCTACGGGCGCCGCGGCAGGCACGGCCTTGATGAAGCGCGTAAAGCCGAGCTCCGTGAAGAGGGTCCGCAGCCGCGCGACGTCCGCGCCGCCGTAACGAAGCGCCTCGAAGTCGAAGTCGACCTGCGCCTCCATGTGCAAGCTGACGAGCTTCTGCGACAGGCGCGCGTCGGCCTCGTGCTCGCGCAGGTTGTCGCGGATCTTCTGGCGCTTGACGCGATCGAGGCCGGTGTAGATCGCGTCGAGCGTGCCGAACTCCTTCAAGAGGTCCGCGGCCGTCTTCACGCCGACGCCGGGCACGCCGGGCACGTTGTCGCTCGTGTCGCCCACGAGCGCGAGCAGGTCGCGCAGCTGCGTCGGCGGCACGCCGAACTTCTCCTCGACCTCGGTCGGGCCGTAGACCTTGTCGCGCCCGTCCCAGAGCATCACGCGATCGGCGTCGACGAGCTGCATCAGGTCCTTGTCGCTGCTCACGATCACGACCCGGAGGCCACGCTCCTTCGCGCGCGCGACCGCGACCGCGAGCAGATCGTCGGCCTCGAGGCCCTCGGCGATGTAGATCGGGATGCGGTACGCCTCGACGATCTCCTTGCAGCGCGCCATCTGCACGTGAAGGTCCGGCGGCGGCGGCGGGCGATGCGCCTTGTACCGCTCGTCGAGATCGTCGCGGAACGTGCGCCCGGGCGAGTCCATCGCGACCGCGAGGAACGCCGGTTTGCGCTCGTCGACGAGCTTCGACAGCATGCTCACGGTGCCGTACACGGCGTGCGTGGGCTCGCCCGTGGGGCTCGTCAGGGGCGTCTGGATCGCGTGGTAGGCGCGGAAGACGTACCCCGAGAGGTCGATGATGTAGAGGACATCGGACGCGCCCGGCGGCGGCAGCTCGGCCTTGCGGGTGACCATGGGGCGAGCATGTAGCACGGTCGCGAGGCGGATAGGTCGAGCAGCCGATCGCTACCGCTCGATGCGCTCGCGCGTCACCGTCACCTCGGCGTTGCCCTCACCTTCACGCGCGACCGACACCGTGACGCGTGATCCGGCGGGCCCGCGGAGCCTCTGGATCGCGTCGGGGAGCGTCATCTCCAAAGCCGATACGCCGTCGATCTGGAGAAGACGATCGCCGCGCCGTAGCCCCGCCTTCGCGCCGGGCCCGTTCTCGACGAGCGACGAGATCACGATGCCGCTCGGCGAGGGCACGAGGATCGCGCCGATGCCTTCGAGCTCGCTCTCACTGCCGCCGTCGCCGCGCGATCGCAGCGTGATTTCCTCGCGGATGACCGACGCGCCGCGCGTGGTCAAACCCGGCACGATCCGGCTCTTGTAGCCGTCGCGCTCCACGCGCACGGAGAACGGCCCCGGCGGCACGCCCACGAGCGAGAACGCGCCCTCCGCGTCCGTCGTCACGGGCGCCGCGATGTCGAAGCCTCCGCCGCCCGCCACGCCGTCGAGCCGCACCGTCGCCCCCGCGATGGGCTTGCGCGTCTCCTCGTCGCGCACCGTCCCCGAGAGCGTCGCCGCGCGCGGCAGCGCGATCCGCACGTTGCGCACGGTTTGTCCGACCTCGACCTCCACGCTCTCGCTCTTGCCCGGCGGATGCCCCTCCGCGCTCGCGCCGAGCACGTACTTCCCGGCGGGGAGTTTTTCCAAACGGAACGCTCCCGCCGGATCGTCCACCTTCTTCGGCCGGCCTCGCACGCCGATGTCGACGCCCTCGGTGTTCGGCAAGAAGAGCTCGATCGTGAGGCGATACGAGGTCACCGGCGCGCCTTGCTCGTCGACGACCACGCCCTCGATCGCGCCGCCCTTGCCGAGCTTCACGACGTTGTCCTTGCCCGCCTCGACACGGATGCGCTCGGACGACGGGTGCTGCGAGTGATGCGCGACGACCATGCAACCCGCGGCCTCCGCGGGCAGCCGGAAATGACCTTCCATGTCGGTCGTCGTCGTGAGCTGCGCGCTTCGATCGTCGCAGCCGACGGCCGCGCGCGAGACGGGCTGTCCTTCCGCGTCGAGCACGGTCCCGGTCACGTCGTCGTCCGGCGGCTCGTCTTCCTTGGCGATCGCAGGCTTCGACGGCGCGCGCGGCGCGTCCGTCGTGCTCGCCGGCGTCGTCTCCACGGGCGGCGCGAGGGCCGCGGTGGTCGTACGCGGGCGCGGCGGGCGCGCAGGCGGCGCGCCGGGGCTCGGCAGCACGAGCCACACGAGCAGCGGCACGAGCAGCATCGCGACGAACGTCGCGAGCGCGAACGACCAGGCGCGCCGGGGCGCAGTCACGGCTCGACGCCCGTCCCCCCGCCGCCGGCGTCGGGCGCGGCGCTGCGGATATCGTCGAGCTCGCCGGGCGACGTCTCGCCGGCGGGGCCGAGCGCGGGTCCCTCGGGCTCCGCGGGCCACGGCGTCTCACTGGAGGAGCCGCCGCAGCCGAAGAGCGAAAGGACGAGCAGGGCGAGGAGGGAACGCGAACGCATGCGCGGACTATAACCGAGCCGAGGGAGCTCGGCCGGCAGGGACGCTAGCGCGTTTCGGCGAGGTTCGTACGCGCGATCCAGGCGCAGATCGCCGCGTTCAGGACGCACCACGCGACGAGCGCCACGCGGCCGAAGGGCCCGCCCGCGTCACCGAGCGCGACGAGCGAGAGCAGATACGCCCCCGTGCCCACGGAGATCCCCGCGATCGCCGGGCGCAGCCGCTTCATGCCGAAGCCCACCGCGGTGAGCGCGAACGGCACGAACGCGTTCGCGAGCGGCAAGAAGCGATGGAGCGAGACGCCCACGAGCAGGTCGAGGTCCGCGATCGGGCGCGCGGCGACGTCGACCCAGAAATCCGCGCGCGGCAGGAGCCACGGCGCGAAGAAGAAGAGCCCCGGGCCCGCGGCGAGCGCCGGCAGGAGGAAGTCGAGGCGCAGCGGGCTCTTCGCGTCCTTGTTCTTCTTGCGCGCCGCGCGCGCGACGAAGGCCGTCATCAGAACGAGCGCGACGAGGCGCGTGAACGCGTGCTGCTTCGTCACGGCCACGGCCGCCTCGGCCGCGTCGAGCACGCCCGCGCCGTAGAGGCGCTTTCCGCCGTCGGAGCTGTCGACCACGCGCGCGCTCTTCCGCAGCGCGTCCTCGACCGCGGCCGGATCGGTCACGCCGAGGCCCATCACGAGCGCGGCCGCGCCGGCGACGTGCGGCGAGGCCATCGACGTGCCGTTCCAGCCGGGGAACTGCTCGCACTTGTTGCGGCCCTTGTTGCACACCGTCTGCTGCACGACCTTCACGCCGGGCGCGGCGAGGTCCACGCCTTCGCCGCGCGACGAGAACGACGCGAGTTTGTCGCCCGGATCGGTCGCGCTCACGCCGATGACGCCGTCGGATGCGCCGGGAAACTGCACGCTGCCGCCGGTGTTGCCCGCGGCCGCGACGACCACGGCGCCCATGCTCGTCGCGTGGTCGATCGCCTTCTGGAGCACCTTCGAATTGCGCGGGCCGCCGAGGCTCAGGTTGATCACGTGCGCGCCATGATCGGCCGCCCAGCGGATGCCGTCGGCCACGTCCGCCGTCGTGCCCCAGCCGCTCTCGTTCAGCACCTTCACGGGCATGAGGCGCGCGCCGAACGCCACGCCCGACGCGCCGATCCCGTTGTTCGTCGACTGCGCGATCGTGCCGGCCACGTGCGTGCCGTGGCCCTGATCGTCGTTCGCATGCTCGTCGCCGGTCACGAAGTTCCAGCCCGCGACGCACTCGGTCGCGGCGAGGTCGGTGCCCTTCATGAACGGACCGTGATCTTCGCAGGCGATGCCCGTATCGACGACGGCGACGGTCACGCCGCGGCCGACCGAAAAATCCCACGCCCGCGGAGCGCCGATGCGCTCCATGTGCCACTGCTCGCCGGCGAGCGGGTCGTTCGGGACGAACGACGCACGCACGCGCGCGAGCGGCTCGGCGAACTCGACGCGTGGATCACGCGAGAGCCGGCCGAGCACGCTCGCCATGTCGCCCATGGGCACCGTGGCGATCTGGATCTTCGTCGTCGGCTCGAGCCGCGTCGGCGTGAACGAGAGCCCGAAGTCCGTGGCGAGCGAGAGCAGATCGGGCGCGTCGAGGTCGTCGCGAGCGTCCACCACGATCTGCCCCGGCACGTCCCAGCTCGTCTCGCCGAGATCGGCCGGCGTCGACAGGAACCCTTCCGTCGCGATGGCCACGGGCTCGTAGAGCGGGCCGAGCGCGTCGGCGTACGTGGAAGGCACGCCGCCCGCGCGCGAGGGATCCACGAGCGAGCGCTCGGGTCGCTGGGCGCTCGCGGCGCTTGCGGTGACGACGAGCGCGGATGCGACGAGCGTCGCGACGAGCGCGGTCGGGAGAGCGGCAGGCGTTCGCATGTCGCTATCTTAGCGCAGCGCAGAAGCCGGGTCCCGCGCGCATCGAGCCGGCGAGCGGGACGACCTTGGACGCATCGCGGCGCATGTCGCGGCTTGGCAGCGCTCCCTCAGTCGTGGTAGCGGCCGCTTCCATGGAGTTCTTGATTCCCTCGCGAACCGCGCGCCCCGCGGACGATCCCATCTTCGCGCTGAACGCGGAAGCGCAGGCGAGAAAGAAGTCCGGTGAGCCGGTCATCAACGCGACCGTCGGCGCGCTGCTCGACGACGACGGCAAGCTCGCGGTGATCAGCGCCGTCGTCGAGGCGCTGCGCCAGGTCCCGCCCGAGGTCGGCGCCGCGTACGCCCCGATCGCCGGACCGCCGGCCTTCTTGCAGGGCGTGATCGACGACCTCTTCGCCGGCCGTCCCGAGGCCTCCCAGGCGACCGCCGTCGCCACGCCCGGCGGCTCCGGCGCGCTGCGCCACGCGATCACGACCTTCCTCGAACCGCAGCAAATGCTGCTCACGACGGGCTTTTACTGGAGCCCGTACAAGACCCTCGCGGACGAGGCGGATCGCACCCTCGCCACGTTCCGCATGTTCGACGACAAGGGCCGCCTCGACGTCGCCGACTTCGAGCGCAAGCTCGCCGGCGTCCTCGACGCGCAGGGCCGCGCGCTCGTCTTCCTGAACACGCCTTGCCACAACCCGACGGGGTATTCGCTCGACGAAAAAGACTGGAACGGCATCGTCGACGTCGTCAGTCGTGCCGCCGGGCGCGGGCCCATCACCGTGCTGCTCGACGTCGCCTACGGACGGTACGCGAAGCAGAACCTCACCGAGACGTTCGCGCCGGCGCTGCGCCTCGCGGACAAGGCCATGGTCCTCTTCGCCTGGTCCGCGTCGAAGTCGTTCACGCAGTACGGCCTGCGCGTCGGCGCGCTCGTCGCGCTCTGCCCCGACGGCGGCGAGCGCGCGCGCGTCCAGAATGCGCTCACGTACGCGAGCCGCGGCACGTGGTCGAACTGCAACGCCACCGGCATGAACGCCATCGGCCGGGTCCTCGCCGATCCCGATCTCCGCGCGCGCGTCGATCAGGAGCGCGCGGCCTACAAGGACCTGCTCGACCGCCGCGTCGCGCGCTGGAACACGCTCGCGACCGCCGCGGGCCTCGGCTATCCCCGCTACGACGGCGGGTTCTTCACGACCGTGTTTTGCGAGGACGCTCCGGGTGCCGCGGCGCGTCTGCGCGCGGAGGGCATCTTCGTGGTCCCGGTCCAGGGCGCGCTCCGGGTCGGCCTCTGCTCCGTGGCCGAGCGGGACATCGATCGGCTCGTCGACGGGCTCCGGCGAGCGACGAACCCCTGACGCGTCGGGCGGGCCCCGACGACCGCGACGAAAATCGAGCGTTCTGATAACGTCTCGGCTCCATTGTTGCGCGCGCGGCGCGCCTCGGAGGCCGTGAGAATGGGAAGGTTCGAGATGGGTGCTACTCGCCGAAGGCCGTGGGGGCTCGTGGGAGTCTCGGCAGCTCTCGTGATGCTGCTCGGTGCATGCCAGGATGCGCTGACCCTGGGAACCGGGGAGCCGACCGGGACCCCGGGCGGCGCGGGCCCCGGCGGAGGAGGAGGGAGCGGCGGCGACGGCGGCGGCGTGCCCACGAGCTGCGTCTCGAACTCCGATTGCCCCGCGCCCACCGCGGTCTGCGACGCGAAGAAGTCGACGTGCGTCGAGTGCCTCGAGATCACGGACTGCGCCTTCCGCCCTGGCACGATCTGCTCCGAAGGCGAGTGCGTCTGTCCGGGCGTGGGGGAGTCGTTCTGCGGCGATCCCGCCCGTTGCGTCGATAAGCAGACGAGCAGCCAGGACTGCGGCACGTGCGGCCACGCGTGCTTCGGCGCGTGCACCGAGGGCAAGTGCGCGGACGCCTGGGAGCCGACGCCGACGCAGGACGCGCCCGCCGCGCGCTCGCATCACGTCGCCGTGTGGACCGGCGCGAAGATGATCGTCTGGAGCGGCAACACCGCCGGCGGCAACACGAACACCGGCGGCATGCTCGACCTCGGCACGGGCACGTGGACGCCGACGAGCACCGCGAACGTCCCGGCGCCGCGCGCGCGCGGCCGCGCCGTCTGGACCGGCACGCACATGGTCGTCTGGGGCGGCGAAAACGGGACGCCGGTCAAGACGGGCGGCGTGTTCAACCCGCTCTCGAACACGTGGTCGACGATGACCACGGCCGGCGCGCCCTCGCCGCGCTCCGGTCACACGATGGTGTGGACCGGCTCGAAGGTGATCGTGTGGGGCGGGTTCGACGGGACGAACTACCTCGGCGACGGCGGCGCGTACGACGTGACCGAGGACCGCTGGGAGGCGATCCCGGCGGGCGGCACGCCTCCGAGTCCGCGCTCGGATCACTCGGCGGTGTGGACCGGCTCGGACATGATCGTGTTCGGCGGCTACGGCTTCAACGGCGTCGAGGTCACTTACCTCGGCGACGGCGCGGAGTTCGACCCGGGCACGGGCGTCTGGAGCCTCGTCAAGGACGGCCAGCCGCCGGCGCGCGCGCGTCACGCGGCCGAGTGGACGGGCACCGAGATGATCGTCTGGGGCGGCTACGACCTGCTCGGTCCGGCCTCGATCGGCGCGCGGTACAAGCCGAAGATCGAGTGGAGCTTCATGACGACCGAAGGCGCGCCCGAGCTCCGGCAGTACCACACGGCGGTGTGGATCGCGCCGCGCCTCATCGTGTGGGGCGGCCAGAACGTCGACGGCAGCTACCTCAACACGGGCTCGCTCTACAACCCGGCGACGAACACCTGGAGCGCAAAGCCGATCCCGACGGCGCCCATCGGCCGCGCGCATCACACGGCCATCAGCACGGGCAGCAAGATGGTCATCTGGGGCGGCGTCACGCCCGGCGGCGGCGTCACGAACACCGGCGGCGTCCTCGATCCGGCGATCCTCCCCTGATCGATCCCCTGGGCGCGCCTCGGGCTCGCGATGGTATGGGCACCAACGAGGTGCACATACCATCGCGAATCGAGCCTCATTCGAGCGCGCCTTCTTCCACCGCCGCGACGAACTTGTCCTGCTTCTTCTGCTGCGCCCACATCACGGCCTGACGCGGCCGGATGAAGCCGGCGCCTTGCTGGATCTTCGGGTACTGCGGCATGGGCGCGGCCGTCGCGAGCAGGCCCTCGCGGATCTGCGCGGGCGTGAGCGAGGGGTTCGCTTCGAGCATCTGCGCCGCCACGCTCGCGGCGATCGGCGCGGCGAACGACGTCCCGTCGACGTGCTGGTAGTCGACGCCGATGTACTTCTGCCGGTTGATGCGCGCGCTGACGGCGTCGATGAGCCCGTTCACGCTGCTGCGCTCGTCGTGGCTCGCGCGCTGCTTCTGCTCGGAGAAACCCTGCTCCACGGAGAGCTCTTCGAGCACGGAGAGGAGCTGGAAGAGGGCGACCGCCTCCCGCGCGACGAGCGTGCCGGGCAGCATCGGCGCGGGCACCCAGATCGCCGGGGCCACGAGGTCCGGCTTGTCGAGCCCCTCGCGGATCGTGCCGTAGCTCGACGGCCAGAGCGACGCGTCGCCCTCGCGCTCGCCCTTGTCGTCGAGCCCGCCGACGGTGATCGCCTCGGGCGCGGACGCGGGCGGACGCGAGGGCCTCCCGGGCGTGTTTCCTGCGGCGGCGAAGACCGTGATCCCGGCGGCGACGACCTCGGCGACGGCGGCCTCGACCTCGGGGAGGTCGGGATCACTCGACGGCGCGGCGAGCGACACGTTGAGCACGCGGATGCCGAGGTGCGGGTAACGCAGCGGAAGGCGGATCGCGTGCGCGACGTTCTTGCCCGTGATCTTCCCCTCGCTGCTCATCGCCTTCACGAGCACGACCTCGGCCTCCGACGCGAGCCCGCGGTATCGCCCCCCCGAGACGTAGCCGTTTCCTGCGGCCGTGCAGGCGGTCATGGTGCCGTGCCAGGACGCGGCGCGCGGCGTGAAGAAGTCGTCGGCGACGGCCTCGTCGCGGGTCGCGTCGGCGTAGGCCTTGATGCGACGCTTCGGCCGCATGAGGTCGGGGTGCGGGTAGAAGCCGCTGTCGACGAGGGCGATGACGACGCCGCGGCCGGTGAAGCGCGGGTTGGCGTCGAGGCGCTCGGGGATGGAGAGGAGCTGGGGGCGGGCCATCGGGGGCGTGGTTGTGCACCGAGGGAGGGGGGACGGCAACGAAAGGCGTGGGAAAGCGTGTGGAGCGACGAGCCACACGACGTGCCGCCAGACCGCAGTTTGGCATGAAATCGCCATCGATCGCGGGTCGACGGTTTCCTACCCAGCGCGGGATCTCGGCGCACGCATCAAAATGAGCGCCTTGACATGAGCCTGCTAACACCGATACGCTGGGGACCTATGTTGGCCTTCGGTCCCACGCTGCTGGCGCTTCTGCAGTCCCGTAGGGAAATCTACATCGAAGCCCTGGGGACCGCAATCAAGAATTCTCAGGAGATCATTCCGGTCGCGCGCCCGGAATACGATCACGATGCGCTGTCGCAAATCATCGAAGGTTACATGGCGATGATTACCGAGGCCCTGGAAGGTCGCGATCCGCCCGAGATCGCGACGATGTATTTCGAGACCATCATTCCGTCGCTCGTGGCCGCCGGAGAGCGCGTGGACAGCATGGTTCACGTCACGGTGGGCATGATGGTCCTGATGGCCGACGATGTGGGCCGGCACGTGAACCCCGATATCCGGGCAACCACCATGGACTGGCTGTCCAAGTTCTTCGCCACGTGGGTCACGCGCATCATTTCGGTGAAAGGCGGCCCCGTGAGCAGCCTGCGGCCGTTGCGCTAGGCTAGCAGGCTGTTGAGAAGCGCCGCGAGCGCCCTGGAGCTAGGGAGGAGGGCGCAGGAATACAGGCGTATTCCGAGGACGACGACCGACGATCCAGGGCGCGCAGCAAGCTTATCAACAGCCTGCTAGATGATGCCGCGCAAGGCGACCTGAATCGCCAGCATCTCGTCGAGGACCTCCGCGAACGCGTCGAGGTCGACGCGGGTGCTGCTCCGCAGCCCTAGCACCTCGGCCCGCTTGCGCTCCCAGGTGAGCAAGAGCTTCGTCTCGACGCCGGAGTGACGGAGCTGGCTGGCGAGGGCCCGCGGCGGCTGGCTTTCGATCTCCCGGACCGACAGGACACCTTGGTCCACGGCGTGCGCGAAGACGCCGCTCGTGAAGTCTCGACTCATGATTTCGCGCTCCCACGTCGTGACCATGTTGCCAATGCGCCCGAGCTCTTGCGCGAGGAGCGCGACCTTGCGGATCGGGCCGAGCTCGGCCATGGCGACGCCTGGCGAGCACATGAGATCCAGCGTCGCATTGCACATCATGTGCATGTTGTGAGGGACATACGCATCGTGCTCCGCTGCATTTTGCAGCGCGGGGATCTGATTGACGAGCAGCGAGTATCGCATCGAATTGATGACCTGATGCCAGTCGTACTGGAGCACCCGGCAGAATTCGTGATATCTCGGCAATCGCTCGATCATGTCCCACATCCGCTCCCACAGGGACGAGGCGAATGCCAGGTAGGGATCGCCGACGGGGACGGATACCGTCCCCTGCCCCGTCAGGCGGTGGCTGAACAGCCCGATCATTGTTTCGAGCCGCTCTCGATCCTGCTTTTCGTCCGCGAGATCGTCGAGCAGGACGTCGGCCATCGCCCCCAAGGTCTTGATGTCGTTGAGCAGCGGCTTCAGATCGGGGTTCACGGACGGAAGCATCACGACGTCCATCCCCATCCGCGTCGACTTCCACAGGAACCTGTTCCTGTGGGGCATACCGACGGCCTCGTACTCCCGTATGAAGGATTCGAGCAGCGGTGAAAGCGGATATCGGCTGATCCGGTCCCGCATCGCGACGAGCGAGAGCTCCGGCAGCAACAAAAGCGGGGTCAGCTTCGTACCGGGGTCATCTTCTTGCCGCAGGAGCGCGGTTCGACGTTTTCCGAGCGCCTGCAACGTCGACGCGCCGCTCGAAACCTTCGTGAATCGGATGACGAAGCCGCCGATACCTGCAATGGGATTTGGAGCGAGGCCGGTCGAGCGGACCTCGCCCTCGGCGACGACGTCCTCACCGCCGGGACAAACCAGATGAACGGAGACCACGCTGCCCAGGGCGGGGAGACTCGCGGCAGGGATGAACATCCCACGTTCGCTGATGTTCGATACCTGCACCACGAACGACTGCTGCTCGTATTGTACGCGACACGTGAGGACCGGGGGCGCGGTGCCCAAAGGATCGAGCTGCCCTTCGCTGATTTCGGGCCCGCCCGCAGCGTCACCGCTGGAACGACCACCCATGCGCGCTCGACCGTGCTCGTGCGTACCCATGAGGCTGCCCTCGGAGCGACGTCTCGCGTGGCAGACGCGCTCTTCATAGAATGCCAAGAAACATCTACCAAATTCGGTGGTTCGTCAACAGAGACCTTCGGATCCGGCCGTGCTTCGCGTGGTCGAAGATGCCCGTATCGGATACCGCCGATACACGCCGCGTGCGCTGACGTCCTGCGCCGAGGTCGATGAATTCGAGTCGAACGCACCACGCCGCGGAGACCCTGCAAAGGCGATGACGTGTACTTTGCCGTGCTCCAGAGCACGACGACCGCATCCACGGACGCGACGAATGTTCGCAAAGCATCCCGAGGCGCGGATGTCGACGGATCGCCGAGCGCGCGGGGGCGAAGCGGTCGACGTTTCCACGTCGACACATGTTCGATCCATCCTGTCAAGTGGTGTTCCACGGTCGCCTCGGGCGTCCCCGTGGGAGTGGCATGCGCCCTTTGCCGACGCCGAACGACCAGCCTGGTCGAAACCTCACGCGAACGGAAGAGTCGTTTCCGTGCCCACGACGCCGCGGTGCTCGAAGCGCGCGGCGCCGTTGGTCGCGGCGTGACGGCGAACGGACCACGACCACCCGCGCAAGCCTGGGATCGAAGAGCACTTGTGGACGGACGGCCCCCGTGGTACCAGGCCCTCATGGATGCGTGGGCACATCACTTCGTCGAGCTGTGGCGAGCCAACCGCGAACTGATCGGCGTAACGATCGTCGAGCACATCAGGAGCAACCCCTTCCTCCCCGTGAAGTACGCGCTCCCGGACGTCCATCAGATGTTCGACGGATCGCTCGCGATGATGATCGAGAAGCTCGAGGGGAAAGAGACCATCGCGTGGGACACGTACATGGACTCGGTCATCCCCGCGTTCTACGGGCAGGGCGCGACGATCTCGGGCCTGGTCGGCCAGATCACTGCCAACGCGATGATTCTGTACAACATTCTCGTCCCGCGCGCGGCCGAGGAGCACCGTCAGAACATCGCTGATTTCCTCGCGCGGTGGTTCATCGAAGTGAACATGACCGTCATCAAGATCGGTATCGATGCCGGCGTGAAGAGCTGACCCCCTGGGGTCGCTCTTCGGATGGATGCTCGCGTCCTCGATGCGCGGGCGTGATCGCCGCGGCGATCGCCTCTCTCTCGACAACATACACGCTTCCTGATCCGGACATTCGGGGATGACCTGGGGCACGACGAGCCCTTTTTCTCCCTACGAAGGTATCCGTTTACGTAGGCGAGGCACTCTGTGACCACACGGCAGCCTTCCGGTGGCTCGACGCTCGAACGGGCCCTCCTGGCCCTCGAGAAGATGGAGGCCAAGCTCGCTGCGGTGGAGCGCGCCAAGGCGGAGCCGCTCGCCCTCGTGGGGATGGCTTGCCGATTCCCGGGCGGGGCGACGACGCCGGGGTTGCTTTGGCAACGCGCCCGCGCAGGCGTCGATTGCGTGACCGAGATTCCCCCCGAGCGATGGAGCAGCGGCGCCCGTCTGCCTCACCCCGCGGCGCGATGGGGCGGATTGCTCGAAAACGTCGACCAATTCGATGCGCCATTCTTCGGGATCGGTCGCGCCGAGGCGGCGGACATGGATCCCCAGCAGCGCCTCCTGCTCGAGGTGAGCTGGGAGGCGCTCGAGGACGCCGCCGTCCCGCCGACGCAGCTCTCCGGCAGCAAAACCGCGGTCTTCATGGGTGTGTCGTCGGCGGAATACCTCGAGCTGATCACGCCGACGCTGACCGAGCCCCACCCGTACGTGCCCGCAGGCAATGCGCGGTCCTTCATTGCAGGTCGGATCGCTCATTCGCTGGGGACCCAGGGCCCCTGCGCCACCATCGAGACGGCTTGCGCCTCGTCGCTCGTCGCCCTGCATTTCGCCTGCCAATCGCTGCGACGCGGCGAATGCGACCTCGCCCTCGCGGGAGGCGTGAACCTCCTCCTCTCGCCGGAGCTCACGTCCCTGCTCGCGACATTGCAAATCCTGTCGCCGGACGGCCGCTGCCGCACGTTCGACGCGAGCGCGAATGGATATGCCCGCGCGGAGGGGGTCGGCGTCGTCGTCCTCCGGCGGCTCTCGGATGCCGAGCGCCGCGGCGACCGGATCCTGGCCCTCGTGCGCGGCTCGGCCATGAACCACAACGGCCGCGCGGCGAGCCCGACAGCGCCCAACCTGAAGGCGCAGGCGGCCGTCATCCGCGCGGCCTGTCAGGATGCACGCGTAGCGCCCGAGCGCGTCGGCTACGTGGAGGTCCATAGCAACGGCTCTCCGCTCGGCGATCCCGTGGAGCTCGAGGCCCTGAAGGAGACCGTGGGAAAGCCACGAGCCGACGGGGCTACATGCGTCCTCGGCTCGGTGAAGACGCTCATCGGCCACGCCGAGGCCGCCTCGGGGATGGCGTCCCTCGTCAAAGCCGTGCTCGTCCTCCAGCAGGAGACGATCCCCCCGAATCTTCATTTTCAGAGCCTCACGCCGCACGTCTCGCTCGACGACACGTGCCTCGTCATTCCGACCGCGGAGATCCCCTGGAAGCGGGGTGATTTGCCGCGGCTCGCAGGGATCAGCTCGACGGGGCTCAGCGGCACCAACGTCCACGTGATCATCGAGGAGCCGCCGCGCGCGCCGCGCGTCGAGGCGGCGTCCGAGCGGCCGGCGCACCTCTTCGTGCTCTCGGGCAAGACCTCGGAGGCCCTGCGGGATCGCGCCAAGCAGATGCTCCGGCACCTGCCCGCGCATCCGGAGCAGCCTCTCGGGGACGTATGTCATACGCTCGGCGCGGGGCGAAGCCATTTCGAGTTTCGCTTCGCCGCGATCGTCGCCTCTCGCGCGGACGCGTCCGCCGCGCTCGCGGATTTCGTCGAGGGCGCGCCGGGCGCATATGTCGCGGGGCGCGTCGAGGGAGGCGCGGCGCGCAGACGCATTGCGTTCGTCTTTTCGGGCCATGCATCGCAGGCGCGGGGCGCGCTCTCCTCCCTCGACGCGGCGCCGCCGGCCTTGCGCGAAGCATTGCAGCGCGGAGACGACGCCGCGCGCGCTCTCCTCGGACGAAGCATCCTTCCCATCGTGACGGGCGAAGCAATCGATCCTCCTCCGGACGGCGCCGTCGACCACGAGATTGCGCTGTTCGTCCTCCAGTACGCGCTCGTCGAGATGTGGCAAGCGTGGGGAATCGAGCCCTCGGTGGTGATCGGAGAGGGCACGGGCGAATGCGTCGCGACGTGGGTGAGCGGCATGCTCCCGCTCGGCGATGCCATGGCGCTCGCGCTGGCCCGCGCGGAGCTCATCTCCTCCGGCGCCCGGGACGCGAGCGCCCTCGCGCAGGTGCTCGCGAAGGCCAAGCCCACGAGCCCGCGGCGCGCCGTGATCCCGAGCCTCGGCGGCGACGCGCAGGCCTCCTCCCTGCTCACGAAGGCCTACTGGGAGCGACAGGCCAAAGAGGCCCGCCCGCTCGCCACGATCCTCGCCGCGTCGTCCCTCCAGGGGAACGTGACGCTGGTCGAGATTGGGCCAGGACAAACGAGGACGGAGCGTGCTCCTCTCGTGGCGACCGCCTCGGCGATGCTCCCCTCGCTCGCTCCGGGCGTGCCACCCTTGCGGTCCCTCCTCGACGGCCTCGGCTCGCTCTACGTTCGCGGCAGCGATCCGCAATGGGAGGCGTTCGACGCGCCGCATGCGTATCGAAGCGCGCCGCTCCCGTCGTACCCATTTCAACGGCAGCGCTACTGGTTCGACGCGGCGTCCGCCCCGAGCCAGGAGCCGAGCGTCCCCGAGGGGCATCCGCTCCTCGGCCATGCCCTGCCGGCCCGCGCGGATCGGCCCGAGGTGCGCGCCTGGGAGATCGGCCTCGGCCCTTCCGCGAGGGCGAACATCGGGATCCAGCGCCTGGTCGGAGGCTCGTGGTTGTCCTCGGGCGGGCTCGTGGCCATGGCGAGCGCGGCGGCGCGCGAGACGTTCGGCGACGCGCCCCTCGAGCTCTCGTTATCGCTCGGCGACCCACCGGCCCTCCGCGACGAGGACGCGGCGACGATGCAGATCATCGCGACCCCGGACGGCGATCGAAAAGCGACGATCGGGCTCTTCTTTCGAGATCGGAGCCATTCCCCCTGGAAACGCGTCGCCCAGGGCAGCTTCTCGCTCGTCGAGCCGTCCGACGACGACGAGGAGCTCGCCCCGCCGAGCATGCGACCCGGCCGCCGGCAAAGCGTCCCCGCCGCCCTCTGGACACATCGGCTCGAGCTGCTCGGCGTCGAGCCCGCCGCCTTTGCGATCGACCAGCTCTGGCGAAGGGAGGGCGAGACGCTCGCCCGCGGGGTCGTCGGGAAAAACCGCGCCGACATCTTCGTGCGAGCCGTCGCCGCCATCACGTCGATCACGCATCCCGCGGCGCATGGTCGGCCCTGGATGGTCGAGTCGGTCGAGGGTCTCACGAGGACCTCGACGTCGGCCGAAGGCCGCGCGTGGCTGCGCGTGAATTGGGACGCGTATGATGTCTGGTCGGCGCGGGTCAGCGCCGAGCTCGTGAGTGAAGACGGCGACGTGCTCGCGTCGGCGCGCCGGATCGCTCTTCGCGCGCAGGACCCTGCCTCGGCGCTCCGCGCGCAGAATGAAGATCCGCTCGGAGGTGCGTTCATCGATCTCGTTTGGCGCGAGATACCGCCGCCCGTGGGTCGCGTGGCCGCTCGACGCGCGTGGATCCTCCTGACGGACACGGGGGGCGTGGGCCAGGCCCTCGCGGCGCAGCTCAAAGCCGCGGGCGACGCCGTCATCACGCTGCCTGCGGCTCGTCTCGAGCAGCAAATCGCCGAGCTCGACCTCGCGCTCGCGGTCGGCGCATCCTTCCACGGGATCGTTCATCTGGGTGCGCTCGACGCGCCCTCCAATGACGCGCTCTCGCCCGGATCGCTCGAGGACGCCCTGCGCGAGGGGCCGCTTTCCGCGCTCCGCGTCATCGATCGCCTCTCGTTCCGGGCGCACGTGCCGCGGCTATGGCTCGTCACCCGCGGGGCGCAGGCCGTCGGGGACGAGGCTCCGGCCATTGCGCAGGCAGGACTCTGGGGCCTCGGGCGCACGCTCTCGCTGGAGCGCCCCGATATGTGGGGAGGCCTCATCGACCTCGATCCGAGCGCGAGCGCGGACGAGACGACCGAGCTTTGCAAGACGCTCACGGCCCAGAGCTCCGAGGAGTACGTCGCGCTGCGCGGCGCCAGGCGATACATGGCGCGGCTCTCGCGGGCGGCGCTCCCCGTCCATCGTCCGCTCGAGGTTCGTCCGGACCGCACATACCTCGTCACCGGTGCATGCACCACGCTCGGCGAGGAGCTCGCGCGCTGGCTCGTGCAGCGCGGCGCGAGGAGCCTTCTCTTGCCCATCGAGAGCGGACAAACGCCCGGCGAATGGGTCCAGGCGCTCGAGGCGCAGGGGGCCCGTGTCTTCGTCGATTCGCCGGATCCGGCCGACATGGAGGCCATGCGCGTCTTCCTCTCGCGCGCGCCGCACGCCCTGGGCGGGATCTTCGACGCGGCGAGCTTTCAGGATGGGCACCTGCACCGGCTGACGAGCCGTGACACCGCGGACGCGCTGCGCGCCTCCTTTCGATCGAAATGCGTTGCGCTGTGGGTCCTGCATACCCTGACCGCGGCCGCCTCGCTCGATTTCTTCGTCACGTTCTCGTCGGCCGCCTCCGCGCTCGGCTGGGAGGGGCTCGGGATCGACGCGTTCGCGGCCGAATGCGTCGGCGCTCTCGCGCGAAACCGCCGCTGCGCCGGGCAGCGTGCTGCGGCGGTACGGGTCGCATCTCCCATCGATGCGCGGCCGCTCCGGACCGACCTCGAGCACGAAATGGTGGCCGCTGGGCTCCAGGGAATGCCGGCGTCCATGGTCTTGCTGGCGTCGGAGCTGGCGGTGGCGGAGGGCGCGGGCGTCACCACCGTCGCGTGGATCGATTGGGATCTCTTCGAGCAATCGCACCGGGCGCGCGCCGGGCGCTCCCTCTTCGAGGGGCTCGGGGCCTCGAGCGGCGCCAAAGCGGGCGCTCCCCAGCTCCGCAGACGCGTCGCCGCCGCCGACCCCCAGCAAGCGAGCCGGCTCATCGAGGGCGTCGTCCGCAACGAGGTCGCTCGGGTTGTCGGGAGAAACCAGGCCGACCTCCCCGCGAGCACGCAGGATCTCTCGACGCTCGGGATGGATTCGATCATGGGCATCCAGGTGCTCACGAACGTCAGCGCTGCTTTCGGCGTGAACCTGCCCGTGAGCGCCCTGCTCGAAAACACCACCATGGGCTCGCTCGCGGCCCGCGTCGCCAGAATGCTACGGCCAGACGAGCCGAGCAGCGCCGAGGATCCCGCCTCGATCAGCCCGCTCAGCCGTCGCGGGCTGCTCGTCGAGCTCGCCCCGAAAGGAGCGAAGCCCCCCTTCTTCTGTGCTCCGCCATTGACGGGCGCGGCGCTCATCTTCCAGGCGCTCGTGCAGCACATGGGGGAGGACCAGCCGTTCCATAGCTTCAACGCGCCCGGCCTCGATACCGACGCGCCGCCGTGCGACCGGGTCGAGGCCCTCGCCGATCATTTCATCCAGGCGATGCGGCAGGTGGCGCCCCGCGGCCCCTACCGACTCGGCGGTTATTCCTTCGGCGCGTTCGTGGCTTACGAGATGGCGCAAGTCCTGACGCGCGCGGGAGAGCGGGTCGATCTGCTGGTGCTCGTGGATCCGCCCGCCCCGCGGACGCCGAGCGGCACGGCGCGGCTCCTCGACATGGCGCGCATGTTCGAGCTCTCCCTCGACGAACCGAGCTTTCGGGCGCTCAGCCGGGACGAGCAAATCGCCTCCATGGCGAGCTCCGTCGGAGAGCGGCTGATGTTGCCCCCGGAGCTCGGCGAATCGAGCCGCCAATTGCGGCTGTATCGCGCGCACCTCGACGCCTTGATCGATTACGAGCCGCCCGCGTACGAAGGCGCGCTCACGGTGTTGCGCGCGCGGGACACGGCCGTGTGGGCCGCTCGAAACGGGCTGTTCTCCGGAGATCCCACCTTCGGCTGGGGCGCCCTCTGCTCGGGGCACGTCCGCTCGTATGAGGTACCGGGCCACCATTTCAGCTTGCTCGTCGAGCCTGCCGCCCGGGAGACGGCGGGCGTGCTCCGTCAGGTCCTCGAAGAGCTGAACCTCGGCTGAAGGCTGCTGCTCAATCGAGAAGCCCTTGCAACGCCGCGAGCTTGGCTTCGAGTTTTGCCTCGATGTCGTCGCTCGCCTCCGGCTCCTCCGCGCCCGCGACCGGCTCCGCTCGCATTTCGCCCACGACCGGCTCCACCGCGTTTTGCTCGACGCCCGCGGCTTCGAGCCGTTCAAGCAGATACTCGACGAGCTTCGCCGGCGTGGGGTAGGCGAAGGCGAGCGTCGCCGAGAGCTTGACCCCGAGGCTCGCCTCGAGCCGCCTGCGCAGCTCGAGCGCCATGAGCGAGTCCATCCCCACGCTCGAAAAGGCCGCGGAGGTATCGATTCGTGTGGCTTCGATCCGCAGGACCCTGCCCATTTGCTCGACGACGTGCTCCTCGAGCAGGCGCTCTCGCTCCATCGGCGGCGCCGAGAGCAATGTCGCAACGAGGTCAGGCTTGGCGCTCGCCTCGTGGGCCTGCCCTTCCGCAGGCGAGGGCTCGATCGCCGCGCCAAGGGGCGCCTGAAAGACCTGCGCGCGCCTCGAAGGCGCCTCGACCCAGAACCGCTCCCGCTGCCACGCATACCGGGGCAGCGCGACCACCCGGCCTCCGTCCGGAAACCGTTTCGTGAAGTCGACCGGATACCCGCGCGCGTGCAGCGCCCCCAGCGCCTCCAGCATGCTCTCCACCTCCTTCGCATGCCGTCGCAACGACGCAATCGCTGCACCCTCCACCTTCGCCTCCTCGAGGTTCTCCTCGACCGACGGCAGCAGAATCGGGTGCGGGCTCATCTCCACGAACAGCGCGTGCCCCTCGTTCATCAGCGCGCGCGCCACCTGCGAGAATCGTACCGGCTCCCGCAGGTTGTCCCACCAGTACGATGCCGTCGCTTCGCCACCCTTCAGCGCGCCCTCCGTCACCGTCGACCGCATCGCCGTGCGCGCTTCCCCGGGCCGCACGTCCCGCAATGCCGCCAGCAATTCCTCGCGCAAGGGCTCCACCTGCGGGCTGTGCGACGCCACGTCCACCTTCACGCGCCGGCAAAACACCCCTCGCTTCTCCAGCGCTCCCAGCACCTCCTCCAGCGCGCCGGGATCCCCCGATAACACCGTCGACCTCGGCCCATTGCTCACCGCGACTCCGAGCAGGCGCTCGTACCCGGCGATCGCCGCTTCGGCCTCCGGCATCGGTAGCTCGACGAGCCCCATCGCCCCCTTCCCGCTGATTCTACGAAGCAGCCGACTCCGCCGGCAGATCACCTTCGCCGCGTCCCCGAGCGTCAACACGCCTGCCACGTGCGCCGCCGCCACCTCGCCCATGCTATGGCCCACCACGCAATCGGGCTCCACGCCCCACGCGCGCCACAACGCCGCCAGCGCCACCTCGATCGCGAACAGCACCGGCTGCACCACGTCGATCTCCGCGAGCCGAGACCGCCCCTCCTCGGCGAACAGCTCCTCCACCACCGAGAAGCCCGCCTCCTCGCGGATCACCGCATCACATTCCTTCAGCGCGGCGCCGAACGCTCGCTCCTCCTCCCACAGCGTTCGCCCCATCCCGAGCCATTGCGAGCCCTGGCCCGGAAACACGAAAACAACCTTCGGTCGACCCTCCGCCGACGTACGACCTTGCACCACGCCCGCCGGCGCCTCGCCTCGCGCATACGAGGAAAGACGCTTTCCGAGCTCCTCACGCGTCCCGCCCACCACCGACAGCCGATGCGCGTGGTGCGTTCGACGCACGCTCGCCGTGTACACCATGTCGGCCAGCGAGACATCGTTCGTTTGGGTCAACCATTCCCCATACGAACGCGCCATTGCAACAAGGCCCTCTCGGCTCTTCGCCGACAGCGGGAGCAGGAATGCGGACGCCTCCCTCCCGGCTGCCCTCGCCTCCTCGACGGGCGCCTCTTCCACGATCACGTGCGCGTTCGTTCCACTGATCCCGAACGAGCTCACGCCGCCGCGGCGGGGCACGGCTCCACGCGGCCACGTGACGGGCGCCGTCGGAACGACGAGCGGCGTGCCGTCGAACGAGATCCGCGGGTTCAACCTCCGGAAATGCAGGTTCATCGGGATCTGCCCGTGCTCCATCGATAGCGCGACCTTGATGAGGCCCGCCACGCCGGCTGCCCCCTCCAGGTGTCCGATATTCGTCTTCACCGCCCCCAGCACGCACGGGGACGCATTGGCCCTCGGCTCGCCGAATACCTCTCGCAGCGCCTCCGCCTCGATGGGATCCCCGAGCGACGTCCCCGTCCCATGCATCTCGACGTACCCAACATCCGCGGGCGACAAACGGCCTCGCTCCAGCGCCTGCCGCAACATCGCCTGCTGCGAGAGCACGTTCGGCGCCGTCAAGCCGGTCGAGCGGCCGTCCTGGTTCACCGCGAAGCCGCGGATCAACCCGCGAATTCGGTCCCCGTCGCGCAATGCATCCGAGAGCCGCTTCAGCACGACGAGCCCGCAGCCCTCGCCTCGAACGAAGCCATTCGCCCGGGCGTCCAGCGTCCTGCAGCGGCCATCCGGCGAGAGCGCTTGCGTCTCGACGGCCATGGCCATGATGCGCGGCGACAAGATCACGCTCACGCCCCCGGCCAGCGCGAGATCGCTCTCCCTCGCGCGCAGGCTCTGGCTCGCCTGCGCGATCGCCACGAGAGACGAGGAGCACGCCGTGTCGATCGTCAAGGCCGGCCCCTGAAAGCCGTGGAAAAACGAGATCCGCCCCGCCGACGTGCTCAGCATGTTCCCCGTGGCGCAATACGCATCGTATGCGCCAGCGCGCGCGTCGAGCACGAGCTGCTGATAATCATTGCTGCACTGACCGATGAAGACCCCGGTGCGGCTGCCGAGCAGCAGATCCGGACGTTGCCCGGCGTCCTCCAGCGCTTCCCACGACACCTCCAGCAACAAGCGCTGCTGCGGGTCCAGGCTCTCCGCCTCGCGCGGCGCGATTCCGAAGAACGCCGCGTCGAAACCCGCGACGTCGTCGAGCAATGCAGCCCAGCGCGCCTCCGGTCGCTCCCCGGGGATCGCGTCGCTCGGCCAGCGATCGGCCGGGATCTCGCGGACGGCGTCGACTCCCTTGCCAAGCGCCTCCCAGAACGCCTCGGGCCCGTCGCCTCCGCCGGGAAAGCGGCACCCCATTCCCACAATGGCGATGGGCTCGTTCGCCGCGCGCTCCATCGCGTCGAGGCGGGCCTTCATCTTCTCGAGCGCGGCGATCGCCCGCTGGAGAGGAGTCGCCTCGCTTCGCGCCGGGTCTCGACGCGCGGGATCCTCCGAGCCGGCTCCGTTGCTCATCGCAGGTACTCCTCCAGGGATTCGAGTTTGTCGAGGAGCGCCGATTCATCGCTATCGTCGAGGGGCGTATCCTCGGCGGGCCCTTCGTCCCTCGCCTCGCCCGAGACCTGCGCAGCCGCGCCCTCGCCCGTCGGCGCCACGGGCGGGACGAGGCGATCGAGGAGATGGACCGCGAGCGCGACCGTCGTCGCGTGGGTGAACAAAAGCGCGGCCGACAGCTTCAGCCCCAGGCTCGCTTCGAGGCGATTGCGCAGCTCCAGGCTGAGCAGGGAATCCATTCCGAGGCTCGTGAAGGGCGCGCGCTTGTCGATCCGCCCGGGATCCAGCCGCAGCACACGGCCGAGTTGCTCGGCCAGATGGGCCTCCAATAGACCTGCCCGCGCGTGCGGCGCCGCTGCCAGCACCACGTCGCGGAACATGCCCTCCTTTCCCCCTCGGACGGCGCTCGTACCATTTCCCTCCGTGAGCTCCGAGAGAAACGGGGCCCCTGCCATCTGGGGATAAAACTCCACCCATTGCCGCACGTGGAGGCGCATCAGCGCCACCTCGGGCCGCGGGCGCCCGAGCACCCGACCGAAGAGCTCGTTCCCCTCCGCGGGCTTGAAGCTCTCGGTTCCGCGTGACGCGATTCGTTTGCCCCGGATCGCCTCCGCCGCCGCGAGCCCCACCTCCGCGAAAGGCCCCCATTGAATGCTCGTCCCGGGCAAACCTTCCGCCGCGCGCGCCTGACACAGCCCATCGAGCGCCGTGTTCGCCGCCGCGTAATTCGCCTGCCCCGGCGAACCGAGCAGGCCTGCCGCCGCCGAGTACGCCACGAAGAAATCGAGATCCCGCCCACGGGTCGCCTCGTGCAGGTTCCACCCGCCGAACACCTTGGGCGCGCACGGATTCCAGAATTGCTCTTCCGTCATCTCGACGACGGTGCGGTCGTCGAGCACCGCCGCGGCGTGCACCACACCTCGAATCGGACGCATTTCACGCTCGATCTCTGCGATTGCGGCGTCGACGTCCGCGCGGCGCGACACGTCGCCGCGGAGGACACGCACGTCCGCGCCTGCCTCCTGCATCTTCTCGATCGCTCTTCGTGCCGCCTCGCTCGGCGCTCCGCGGCCCATGAGGGCGACGTGCCTGGCTCCCCGCTCCACGAGCCATTCCGCGAGGGACGAGCCCAGGCCTCCGAGGCCACCCGTGATGAGGTACGTCCCATCGGATCGCGGCGCCGCTCCGCCCCGGCGCACCGGGACGGAGAGCCGCGCGTCGGGGTCGCGCATCGAAAGCACGAGCTTGCCGGTATGCTTCCCTTGCGCCATCCACGCGAATGCATCCGCGGCCTTGGAGGCGGGAAAAGCCTGGAACGGAATGCGTCCCACGACGCCCGACGCGAGCAGGGGCGCGAGCTCCTCCAGCAACGACGCCACCACCTCCGGGCGATTGAACATCATTCCCCGCAGATCGACGAGCGAGAAGGAGAGGTTCTTCAGGAAGGGCCTCGACCCGAGCGGGCGATTTTCGTAATAATCGCGCTTTCCGATCTCCACGAATCGGCCGTGATCTCGCAACAGCCCGAGGCTCGCCTGGATGAATTCGCCCGAGAGCGAGTTCAGGACGACATCCACCCCTTCGCCCTTCGTGATTCGCTCGACATCCGCGACGAACGACAGCGAGCGTGAATCCATGACGTGGTGGACGCCCATGGCCCTCAAGAGCGCCCGCTTCGGCTCGCTCCCGGCCGTCGCGAAGATCTCCGCGCCGACGTGCCGCGCCCATTGAATCGCGGCCATTCCGACCCCGCCCGCGCCCGCGTGGATCAGCACGCGCTCCCCCTTCCGGAGGCGAGCGACATGGGCGAGTGAATAATAGGCCGTCAAGGCGACGACCGGCATTGCCGCGGCCTCTTCCCAGCCGAGAGAAGCCGGCTTCGGCGCGACGAGGAGCCGCTTTGCCGTCACATGCGTCGCCATGGCCGACGACGACAGCGCGATCACCTCTTGCCCGAGGGCGAGATCGAGGACCCCGTCGCCGAGCGCCACGATCCGCCCGGCGCACTCCACACCCAGCCGGGGACCTCGCTCGCGATTCCCGGCGACGTCATCCGGGAGCGCGCCGAGGGCCAGCAGGACATCGAGAAAATTCAGGCCCGCCGCCTCGACCTCGATTTCGACCTCCCCAGGGCCCGGCGGTCTGCGATCCATGGGCCTCAGGCAGAGCCGGTCGAGCACACCAGGCTCGCGGCTCTCCAGGCGGTAGGGACGCCCGGCCGCAGGCTCCTGCTTTTCGGAAGCCTCGTTCCCCAGGCGTCCTCGGACGAGGCGCGCCACGTATCTGCCTTCCGGCCGCAGCGCCACCTGATCCTCGTCACCACCCGCGAAAAGCTCGCGCATCACGAGGTCCACTTCGTTCGCGAGCGCCTCGGGCGGCAAATCGATTCGCGCGCACCCGAGGTCCGGCTGCTCCATCGCGATGACACGACCAAGCCCCCACACCGCGGATTGCGCGAAGGACAGCGAGCCCGTCCCCGTCCCCGCGGCCTGCGCGGCGCGCGTGAGGACGTGGAGCCGCGGTATGTCTCGCCAACCCTGGCGAAGGATCGCCTGCGCGAGCCGCAACAAGCTCGATGCGCCGCGCCGCAGGTCCGCCTCCAGCGTCGCCTCGGTCGTCTCGCCAAACCTCGCGCCGTCGAGCGACGCACAATGAATCACGCCTCGGCAGGCGCTCTTGCCTAACGCCTCGCCGAGGAGCCTCTGCCATTGCGCGAGGTTCTGGGGATCCAGGGAATACTGCCGCTCCGACGTCCGCGCGTATCCCTCCCCGGCCCTCACCTCCACGCACGTGTCCCCTCGCGCACGGAGCCGCTCGGCCAGGGTCGCGCCGAAGCCGTGGCCATCGGCGAAGACGAGCCACGCGCCGGCGGGCGGCTCGACCCCCTCGACGGCGTCCTTCCTCTGCCAGGACAGCTCGAAGACACAATCGGCAAACGGGTCTTGCGAGGGGTTGTCCGCCTCGACGAGCCGCTGCAATCGCAGCGCGCCGACCTCGACAACAGCTCGCCCCGCTCCATTGCGGATCACGAGCGATAGCACCGGATCGACCTGCCCCGGCTCCCTCACGACCCGGCCGTGCACCCATACCTCACGCCCGGGCCGCTCGTACACGCGGACGGAAGACACCTCGACAGGGACGAACGTCCCTTCTCCCATCAAGGAACGAAGCGACGGGCCCGCCGCCTGAAAACACGCATCGAGGAGCGCGGGGTGTACGAGGTAATCCCCCACGTTCGCGCCCGCCGCCTCCGGCAATTGCACGCGCGCCACGACCTCGTCTTTGCCGATCCGCAGCCGCTGCACCCCCTGGAAGCTTTCGCCATACGACAGGCTCCGCGCCTCCATTTGCCGGTAATGCGTCGCCTTCTCCACGACCTCCGGGCAACGCTTTTCCACGTCGTCGAGGGAATCCATTGCCGGCGCCTGTGCCGGAGCCGCCTCCACGCGAAGCCCCCCTTTGGCGTGCCGCACCCATTCCTTCGAACCTTCCGGCCTGCTCGACACCGAAAGCGTCGCGCGGCCCCCGCCCTCCTCGACGACGGACACCTGCACGAGCCGCTCCCCGCCTCGGGGCAGCGCGAGCATTCGCTCGAACTCGAGCGCGTCGATCCGGGCCGCGCCCTCGCCATAGACGGAAGCCGCGGCCGCGAGGGCCATCTCGACATAACCGGCCCCCGGGAAGACGACCTCGCCCTGCACTTCATGGTCCGCGAGGTAGGGGAGCGCGTCCGTACTGATCCATTGCTCCCAGAGATGCATCTCGGGTTGTGACGCCGGTACGATCCCCGCGCCGAGCAATGCATGAACCCCTTGTCCACGAACGGCTCGTGGGCTCGAAGGCGTCTCGACCCAGAACCGCTCCCGCTGCCACGCATACCGGGGCAGCGCGACCACCCGGCCTCCGTCCGGAAACCGTTTCGTGAAGTCGACCGGATACCCGCGCGCGTGCAGCGCCCCCAGCGCCTCCAGCATGCTTTCGACCTCCTTCGCATGCCGTCGCAACGACGCAATCGCTGCACCCTCCACCTTCGCCTCCTCGAGGTTCTCCTCGACCGACGGCAGCAGAATCGGGTGCGGGCTCATCTCCACGAACAACGCGTGCCCCTCGTTCATCAGCGCGCGCGCCACCTGCGAGAATCGTACCGGCTCCCGCAGGTTGTCCCACCAGTACGATGCCGTCGCTTCACCCCCCTTCAGCGCGCCCTCCGTCACCGTCGACCGCATCGCCGTGCGCGCTTCCCCGGGCCGCACGTCCCGCAATGCCGCCAGCAACTCCTCGCGCAAGGGCTCCACCTGCGGGCTGTGCGACGCCACGTCCACCTTCACGCGCCGGCAAAACACCCCTCGCTTCTCCAGCGCTCCCAGCACCTCCTCCAGCGCGCCGGGATCCCCCGATAACACCGTCGACCTCGGCCCATTGCTCACCGCGACTCCGAGCACGCGCTCGTAGCCGGCGATCGCCGCTTCGGCCTCCGGCATCGGTAGCTCGACGAGCCCCATCGCCCCCTTCCCGCTGATTCTACGAAGCAGCCGACTCCGCCGGCAGATCACCTTCGCCGCGTCCCCGAGCGTCAACACGCCTGCCACGTGCGCCGCCGCCACCTCGCCCATGCTATGGCCCACCACGCAATCGGGCTCCACGCCCCACGCGCGCCACAACGCCGCCAGCGCCACCTCGATCGCGAACAGCACCGGCTGCACCACGTCGATCTCCGCGAGTCGAGACCGCCCCTCCTCGGCGAACAGCTCCTCCACCACCGAGAAGCCCGCCTCCTCGCGGATCGCCGCATCACATTCCTTCAGCGCGGCGCCGAACGCTCGCTCCTCCTCCCACAGCGTTCGCCCCATCCCGAGCCATTGCGAGCCCTGGCCCGGAAACACGAAGACGACCTTCGGTCGACCCTCCGCCGACGTACGACCTTGCACCACGCCCGCCGGCGCCTCGCCTCGCGCATACGAGGATAGACGCTTTCCGAGCTCCTCACGCGTCCCGCCCACCACCGACAGCCGATGCGCGTGGTGCGTTCGACGCACGCTCGCCGTGTACACCATGTCGGCCAGCGAGACATCGTTCGTTTGGGTCAACCATTCCCCATACGAACGCGCCATTGCAACAAGGCCCTCTCGGCTCTTCGCCGACAGCGGGAGCAGGTATGCGGACGCCTCCCTCCCGGCTGCCCTCGCCTCCTCGACGGGCGGCTCCTCCAGGATCACGTGCGCGTTCGTTCCACTGATCCCGAACGAGCTCACGCCGCCGCGGCGGGGCACATTTCCACGTGGCCACACGCGGTCCTCGGCCGCGACGGTAATCCTCGTCCGATCCAGGACGATCCTCGGATTGAGCGTGCGAAAATGATTGTTCCTCGGGATGACGCCGTGGTTCAGGATCAGGGTCGTCTTGATGAGACCCGCCACGCCCGCCGTCGCTTCGAGGTGCCCGAGGTTCGTCTTGAGCGCACCGACGACGAGCGGCGCCCCGCCTCCGGTCGGGCGTCCGAACACCTTCGCGAGCGCGTCCATCTCGATCGGATCGCCGAGCGACGTCCCCGTCCCGTGCGCCTCGACATACCCGATCTCCTCGGGCAATACGCGCGCATTCGCGAGCGCCTGCGTGAGCACGGCTTCCTGCGCGAGCACGTTCGGGGTCGTGAGCCCGGTCGAACGACCATCCTGGTTCACC
Source organism: Polyangium sp. 6x1 (assembly GCF_029946515.1). GTDB lineage: Bacteria > Myxococcota_A > Polyangia > Polyangiales > Polyangiaceae > Polyangium. The sequence goes on along the minus strand of NZ_JARZHH010000002.1, from coordinate 297,432 downwards.
GCGGACCCACGGATCAGCGCCCAGATGCGATCGCCGTCCCTCTGCGCGTCCGAGAGGCGCTTGAGGACCAAGATTCCACAGCCCTCACTGCGGACGTACCCGTTCGCCGAAGCGTCGAACGTCTTGCATCGACCGTCCGGCGAGAGCGCCCGCGTCTCGGCGAGCATGGCCATCACGGAAGGCGATAAAATGACGTTGACGCCGCCTGCAATCGCGAGATCACTCTCCCCCGTCCGGAGGCTATGGCACGCGAGGTGCACCGAGACGAGGGACGACGAGCACGCCGTGTCCGTCGAAATGCACGGGCCCTGGAGGCCAAGCACGAAGGAGAGCCTTCCGGCGGCCGTGCACGAGAGGTTCCCCGTGAGGCAATAGGCGTCCACGGCGCCGGCGCCGAGGGCCTTGACGCGCTCCTGGTAATCGAGCGTCGTCAGCCCGATGAAAACGCCCGTGCGGCTGCCGAGGAGGCGGTCGGGGCGCTGCCCCGCGTCCTCCAGCGCCTCCCAGGCGACCTCGAGCAGGAGGCGTTGCTGAGGATCCAGGCGCTCCGCTTCACGCGGCGAGATCCCGAAAAAACCCGGGTCGAACGTCTCGATGTCGTCGAGCAGCCCCGCCCAGCGCACGCCCTGCTTCGCGCCGGGGATCGCGTCCTCCGGCCACCGTTCGATCTCTCGAACGACATCGACGCCCTCCCGGAGCGCCCTCCACAAGGCGTCCGGATCCCCGATGCCGCCTGGCAAGCGGCAGGCCATCCCTACGATCGCAATGGGCTCCGATTTCGTCTGATCGACCTGCTGGAGCTCCGATTGAAGCTGCTTGATGACTCCCAACGCCTCGCGCAGCCGCGTTCGATACTCGTCCAGCGAGGGACCACTCACCGTTTTTTCTCCTTGAACGATTGCATCGTCGCGTCGAAATGGGCAAGGAGATCGTCGTCGTCGATGGGCGCCCTCGCAGGCTCCTCCGGCATCGGCCCTGGCCTCAGGGTATCAGGCACGCGCGGAGCTTCCTTCTCCTCGACCTCGGGCGTGATGTTCACGAGCAAATGCTCGACGAGGACGGCCATCGTCGAATAGGTGAAAAGGAGCGTCGCGGGCAAGCGGAGGCCGAGGCTGCGCTCCAAATTGTTCTTCAGCTCCAGGCTGATGAGCGAGTCCGCTCCCATGGTCGCGAATGGGGCGGTCGTGTCGATCCTCGCAGGCTCCATGCGAAACACCTGCGCCACTTGCTCCCGGACGTGCGCTTCGAGCAGCGCGCGCCGCGCAAGGGGCGTCGCGCCCGCCAGCACTTTTTGAAGCCGCGCGCTGGCCTCGTCCACCTTGTCCGTCTCCGCGGGCGCTCCCTTCTTCCGCACCTCGGACCAGAACGCGGACGACGCCGCCTGAGGAAACACGTCGAGCCATTGACGCACGTCGAGCCGAAAGATCCCGATCGAGGCCCGCGGGCGCTCGAGCAGGCGCCCGAGGGCGCGCGGCCCCTCCTCGAGCTTGAGCGCGCCCATCCCCGCGGCGGCCATGCGCTCCCCGCGTCCCTCGCGAGCCGCGAGTCCCGCGTCCGCGAACGCGCCCCACTGAATGCTCATCCCCGCCCCGCCGCTCGCCGAGCGCGCCTCGGCCAGCGCGTCGAGGAATGCATTCGCGCTCGAATAACCCGCGTGCCCGGACAAACCGAGGACCGCGGACGCCGACGAATACAGCACGAAAAAATCGAGCGGGCGATCGAGGGTGGCCTTGTGCACGTTCCACGCGCCCCGCGTCTTCGCCGCTTGCCCGGCCCATAGCTCCTGCTCGCCGGCGTCCAGCAAGGGCTTCTTGTCGCCCGCCGCGCCGGCCGCATGCACGACGCCGCGCAAGGGGAGCCCCGCTCGGTCGATCTGTTCGAGCATCGCTGCCACATCGTCCGGTCGCGAAACATCCGCCCGCAGGACGAGCACCCGCGCCCCGGCCTCCTCCATCGTCCGGATGGCGTCACGCGCCGCTTCATTCGGCTCGCTCCGGGCCGCCAGCGCGAGATGCCGCGCGCCCTGCGTCACCATCCACCGGGCGACCATCGACCCGAGCCCGCCGAGCCCACCCGTGATCAAATACACGGCATCCTCGCGGAACCGGAATTCGCGCGGCGGGGCATTGTCGAACGAGCTGCGCACGAGCCGGGCGACGTATCGCCCCTCCGGCCGCAGCGCCACGCGGTCCTCCTGATCACGCGCGCCAAGCTCACGGAGAAGCATCCCCGCGTCGTCGTCCGAAGGCTCGGGGGGAAGGTCCACGAGCACGGACGAGAGCTCCGGGTGCTCGAGGTTGGCCGTGCGCGCGAGACCCCAGAGCGGCGCTTGCGACACGGATACCCCTCTCTGCTGCCCCGGGACGTGCTGCGCTCCCCGCGTGACGAGCCAAAGCTTCGGTTTGTCGCGCCAGGTGTACTGGAGGATCGCCTGGAGGAGGAACGCCGCGCTCAGGCTCCCGTGGCGCTGATCAGCGTCGAGCGTCTCCGCGGTCGTCCGGTCCCACGGCGCGGCATCCAGGCTGAAAAGGTGAATCACACCGCGGCACTTCGTGCCCTTCCCGAATGCGTCGCGAAGGAGCTGCCGATACCCGTCCCGATGGCCTGGATCGATGCGGTACATCCCGGGCTCGATGCTCTCGTATCGCTCCCCCGGGACCACCCGGATCGAGGGCTCGCCGAGCACGTCGAGCTGCCGAGCGAGCGCCGTGGCCACGCCGGCCGAATCGGCGAAAATCAACCAGGGGCCCGCCAGAGGGCGCCCGCCCTCCTCGACGCCCCGCGTCCCCGCGTCGACCTTGCGCCATTCCACCGCGTGCACGCAAGCGTCCAGCGGATCGGGCCGCGACCTCGCCACCTCCTCCCGCTTCGCGACGGCGCCCCACGGCGCGTTCGGAAGGTCGAGCCAGTATCGCTCCCGCTGCCACCGATACGTCGGCATCGGGACGCACTTGGCCCCGCCCGGCGCGAGCCGCGCCCATTCCGGAAAACAACCGCGCGTGTACAGCGCCCCCGCGGCCTCGAGCAGCGCCCGTCGATCGTCCTGGTTTCGCCGCAGGGTAAACGCCGCGATCCCATCCGCTTTCTTCGCCGCGAGGATTTGCCGTACGTTCTCGGCGAGCACCGGGTGCGGCCCCACTTCGAGAAAGAGCTGATATCCGTCGTGAATCGCCGCGCTGACGGCGCCCGCGAGATCGACCGTCTCCCGCACGTTCCGGCCCCAGTACCGCACGTCGAGCTCTTTCCCTTCGACGCACTCCGCGAGCACCGTGCTGTACATCGCCAACGTCGCCCGGCGCGCATCGACGCGCACGAGCCGGTCGACGAGCTCCTTCGCGAGCGGCTCCATCTGCGGGCTGTGAAACGCGTAATTGACCCGCAACGCGCGGCAGGATACGCCCTCCCGCTCGAGCTTCGTCGTGATCTCGTCCACGGTCGAGGCCTGCCCTGCGAGGACGACCGAGCCCGGATCGTTCACCGCGGCAATCGAGACGCGATCCTCGTACCCGGCGATCGCCATGCGCGCCGCTTCCACCCCGAGCGCGACCGACACCATCTTCCCGATGCCGCTCGCCTTTTGCATGATCCGCCCGCGGATGGCGACCAGCCGGACGGCCTCGTCGAGGGTAAGAATTCCCGAAATGTACGCAGCGGCGATCTCGCCGACGCTATGCCCGATGACCGCGTCCGGCGCGACGCCCCAGGACCGGAGCAGCTCCACGAGCGCGACCTGAATGGCGAAGATGAGCGGCTGCGCCACCTGGGTCTCGCCGAGCCGCGACATCGACTCCGTCGTATCGAGCTCGTCGAGCAGGCTCCATCCGAGCCGCGGGGTCATGAGCGCGTCGCAAGAATCGATGACCGATCGAAATGCCGATTCCTCTTCATAGAGCTTGCGCCCCATGCCGAGCCATTGCGAGCCCTGCCCGGAAAAGACGAACACGACCTTGGCCCGCGCCGGCGTCGACTTTCCCGTCACGAGCCCCGGGGCCGAGTCCCCACGGAGAAACGCGTCCAGCTTCCGGATCGTCTCCTCCCGATTGCCGCCCACGACCGAGAGGCGATGCTCGAAATGGGCCCGCCGCTGGCTCGCCGTGTACACGACGTCGCGCATCCGCACGTCGGGCTGCGAGGTCGCGAGGGAATCGCGATAGGCCCCCGCGAGCTCCAGGAGCGCCTCGGGGCTCTTCGCGGAGAGCGGCAGCAAATACGCCGAAGGCTCCGGCGTGAGGTCCTCCTCCGCGCTCGCGGGCCATTCCTCCACGACGACGTGCGCGTTCGTCCCGCTCATGCCGAACGAGCTCACGCCGGCGATCCGGCGCTTCATCCGCCCGCGCCAGGGGCTCGTCGCCGTGGGTATCACGAAGGACGTCCGGTCGAGCTGAATGCGAGGGTTGAGCGTCCGGAAATGGTTGTTCCTCGGGATGGTCGCGTTCTGGAGCACGAGGACCGTCTTGATGACCCCCGCGACCCCCGCCGCCGCCTCCAGGTGCCCGATGTTCGTCTTGAGCGCCCCGAGCACGCACGGCGAGTTTTCGGGCCGAGGCCCGCCCAGCACGGCCTTGAGCGCGTCCATTTCGATCGGGTCCCCGAGCGACGTCCCCGTCCCGTGCGTCTCGACATACCCGATGTCGGACGGCGCCACCCGGGCGCTCTCGAGCGCCTGGGTCAACATCGCCTGCTGCGCGAGCACGTTCGGCGTCGTGAGCCCCGTGGATCGGCCGTCCTGGTTGACGGCCGATCCACGAACGACCGCGAGGATCGGATCCCCGTCACGCTCGGCGTCGCTCAATCGCTTCAGCACGAGCATCCCGCACCCCTCGCCCCGGACGAAGCCGTTCGCCGTCGCGTCGAATGACTTGCAACGTCCGTCGGGCGAAAGAGCCTGCGTCTTCGCATATTTGCGCGTGGTGGAGGGCACGAGCATCAGGTTGACGCCGCCGGCGACCGCCAGGTTGCACTCTCCGGTGCGCAGGCTCTGGCAGGCCAGGTGAATCGCGACCAGCGACGAGGAGCAGGCCGTGTCGATCGCGACGCTCGGCCCCTGGAACCCGAAGGTGTACGAGACCCGCCCGGCGGGAAAACTATGGCCATTTCCCGTCGTCGTGTACGCGTCCTCCTGCTCCGCCCCGGCGACCGCGGAGAGCTCGGCATAATCATTGTTCATGATGCCGAGAAAAACCCCGGTGCGGCTCCCGACGAGCCGCTCGGGGACCTGCCCGGCGCGCTCGAGCGCCTCCCACGTGACCTCGAGCAGGATCCGCTGCTGGGGATCCATCTTCGATGCCTCACGCGGAGAGATGCCAAAAAATCGGGCGTCGAAGAGGTCCACGTCGCGCAGGAACGCGCCCCAGCGCACCGCGCGTGCTTCCGGATCCGTCGAATGATCCGACGCGAGCTTCCATCGCTCGGGGGGGACTTCGGTGATCGCGTCGACGCCCTCCTTCAAAATCTCGAAGAACGCCTCCGGGGTGTTCGCCCCGCCGGGGAAGCGACATCCCATTCCGATGATCGCGATCGGCTCGACGCGCGCGCGCTCGAGGTTCTCGATCTTCGCGCGCATCTTCTGGATCGTCATGATCGCGCGCTGCATCGACGAGAGCCCCGACGCCGGCGGGGCATCGTCGTCGTGCTGCGTCGTCATGCTCGACGGGGCATCGGGACGTCTGGTGGTCACGAGAGGTAATCCTCCGAGCGAGCCAGCTCCTCCTCGAGCTCGAGCAGGATATCGGCTTCCGACTGCGTTATGTGCCGGGGCGATTGCACCCGGATCGGTTCACTCGGCCTGGCCGGGAGCGCCGACGAGCGCTCCGCGCGCGGCGCAGCGAGGGACGGGGGCGACGTGTCCGTCGGGCGCCTCCCGGGCGAAAGGCTCATTCGATCGAGAAGGTGATCGGCGAGCGACGCCGGGTTCGGATACGTGAACAGGAGCGTGGCCGAGAGTCGCACGCCGAGGCTCGATTCGAGCCGATTGCGCAGCTCCAGGCTGAGCAGCGAGTCCATGCCGAGGCTCGTGAACGAGGCGAGCCGGTCGATGCGCCCGATATCGAGCCGGAGCACCTGGCCCACGTGCTCCAGGATGTGCTTCTCCAGCATGGGGAGCCGCTCCGGCGCCGGCCTGCGCTCGAGCAAGCCCCGGAACGAGACGCGGCTCGACGGGGCCGGACGATCCGTCGCATGTTTCGGGTCGCGCTGCAGCTCGGACCAGAAGGGGCTGCCCGCGAGCTGCGGGTAGAATTCGAGCCACTGGTGCACGGCGAGGCGCAGGACGCCGACCTCGGCCGGGGATCGTTCGAGCAAGCGGCCGAACGCGAGGAGGCCTTGCTGCGGCGTGAGGCTCTCGATGCCCCGATGCGAGAGCCGCTGGCCACGATTGCCCTGCGCGGCCGCGAGGCCGACGTCCGAGAACGGCCCCCAGTGAATGCTCGTCGCGGGCAAACCGGCGCGCCGGCGCGCGTGCGCGAGGGCGTCGAGGAAAGCATTGGCCGCCGCGTAATTGCCCTGGCCCGGCGCCCCGAGGAGCGAGGCGGCGGACGAATACAGCACGAAGAAATCGAGCGGCTTGTCCCGGGTGCGCGCGTGCAGGTTGAACGCGCCCGCGACCTTCGGTTCGAGCACGCGGCGGAATCGCTCCTCGTCGAGCTCGAGGAGCGTCCGATCGTCGAGGATGCCGGCCGCGTGCACGACGCCGTGAAGCGGCGGCAGGGCGCGGTCGATCTGCGCCAGCAGCGCCGCGACCTGGTCCTCCCGCGCGACGTCCGCCTCGACGACGAGGACCTGCGCGCCGGCCTTTTCCATGGTCCGGATGGCCTCGCGCGCCGCGGTCGAAGGCGCGCGACGCGAGACGAGCGCGAGGTGCCGTGCCCCCTGATCCACCATCCACTGCGCGAGCGAGAGCCCGAGGCCACCGAAGCCGCCGGTGATCAAATACGACACGTCGGGCCGAATGCCGGGGCGCGGCTGCTCCGCGGGCAAAATCGCGGCCGAGGGCTCGTTCATGACGAGCACGACCTTGCCGATGTGCTTCGCCTCGGACATCAGCTTGAACGCGGCATTCGCCTCCGACGCCGGGAAGACCTTCACGGGCAAGGGCTGGAAGATGCCCATTTCGAAGAGCTGCATCACCTCGTTCAGCAGCGATCCGAGGAGCGAAGGCCGCTCGACGGACATGCCAGGCAGGTCGACCGACGCGAACGAGACGCTCCGCCGGAACGGCGTCATCGCGAGCTGGTTGTTCTCGTAGATGTCGCGCTTGCTGAGCTCGACGAAGCGGCCATAAGGCGCGAGCAGCTCGAGGCTCCGCGTGCGCGCATCGCCGGTCAGCGTATTGAGCACGACGTCGACGCCCTGCCCGGCCGTGCTCTCCATGATCTCGGTGACGAACGAGAGCGTGCGGGAATCCATGACGTGCTCGATGCCGATGGATCGCAGGTACGCCCGCTTCTCCTCGCTGCCGGCGGTCGCGAAGATCTCGGCCTTGAGCACGCGCGCGATCTGGATCGCCGCGAGGCCCGTCCCGCCCGTCGCCGTATGCACGAGGACACGCTCGTCGTGGCCGAGGCGCGCCAATCGATTGAGCGCATAATAGACGGTCATGAAGACCACGGGGAGCGACGCGGCCTCCGCGAAGCCGATCTTCGCGGGCTTCGGCGCCACGAACACGGCGCGCGTGGTCACGTGCGACGCGAAGGAGCCGGGCGCAAACGCGACGACCTCCTGTCCCACGGTGAGGTTCTCGACGCCCTCGCCGAGCGCGATGATGCGGCCCGCGCATTCGTGGCCGAGCGTGCCGGCGTCGCCGGTCATCCCCGGGTAGACCGCCATCGCCTGCATCACGTCGACGTAATTGAGCCCCGCGGCCTCGACCTCGATTTCGACCTCGCCTGGGCCCGGCGGACGACGCGGCGCCTCGCGGAGCACGAGCTGATCGAGGACCCCCACTTCGAGGCTCTCCAGCCGGAAGGGCCTTCCATTCGCCGGCTCGGGCGGCACGTTTGCCTTGACAACCCCGATCGCGTCGAACGAGCTGTGCACGAGCCGGGCGACGAACCGGCCCTCCTTGCGATAAGCGACCTGATCCTCGCGGTCGCGCACAGCGATCTCGCGGAGCAAGACCGAGGCCTCGTCGGCGCTGCGGCTCGGATCGACGTCGATGCGCGTGCACTCGAGCTCCGGGTGCTCGAGCGCGATCGTGCGGCCGAGCCCCCAGAGCGTCGATTGCGCGATGGACAGCGGCATCCCCGACGAGAGCACGGCCTGCGCGCCGCGCGTGACGAGCCAGAGCCGCGGCATGTCGCGCCACCCCTGCCGCAGGACGGCCTGGACCAGGTAAAGCGCGCTCAGGCAGCCGTGCTCGACGTCACGCTCGATCGTGTCGTTCGTGGTCCGCTCCCACGGGGTCGCGTCGAGCGCGAACAGATGGACGATGCCGCGGCAATGGACCTCGCGGCCAAACGCCTCGCGGAGGACGCGCTGGTAATGCTCCGGGTTCGTCGGGTCGATCTCGAAGAGGCCCGCTTCGAGGCGAGCAAACCGGCTGCCAACGCGAACCCGCACGCACGTCTCACCCCGCGCGAGCAGGAGAAACGCCATGGACGCCGCCGTTCCGCCCTCGTCCACGAAAAACAGCCACGCGCCCGGGTTGCCCGCGGGCTTGATCCGCATGGACTCGCCGTCGAGGTCCTTCTTGCGCCACTCGATCGCGTAAATGGCATCGTCGAGCGCGTTCGCCGACGCCGATTTCCCGCTCTCCAGCCGCTTGATGCGCAGGCCCTGCACCTCCGCCTGCACCCGGCCATCCGCGTCGATGACGTAGACGTCCCCCGCGGGGTTCGACATGTCGTCGCTCGCGTGGAGCTGCGCGTGGACCCATACCTCCTGACCGAGCGTGCGATGGAGCCGGATTCGATCGATGCCGGAGAGCACGTAGGTGCCGAGCGGCTCCGTCTCCGTGGCGACGTGGACGCCCACGAGGGTCTGGAAGCACGCGTCGAGCAGCGCCGGGTGGACCTGATATTGGTCCGCGCTCACCGCGACGTCGGCCGGCAAGAAGACGCGGGCGAGCCCTTCCTCGGTGCCGAGCCACATCTGCTCGAGGCCGCGGAAGCTACGACCATAAAAGAGCCCGCCCTCTTCCATGCGGCGATAAAAGGACTCCGCGTCGAGCATCGTCGGGCAACGCGCCTGGAGCACACGAGGACGCTCGCGCGAGATCCGGGCCCCCGGCGCTCCCACGCCCGTCCGTACCTTGCCCGCCGCGTGCCGCGTCCACGTCGTCGCGCCCGCCTCGCGGCTCGATACCAGGAACGACGCGCGCCCCGGCTCCTCGTCGACGAGGACGAACTGGACGCGCCGATCCGGATCCTTGCCGACCGGGAGCATCCGATCGAAGGAGACCTCCTCGAGCGCGACGGAGACCTTGCCGTGCACCTCCGCGACGCCGGACAGGGCCATCTCCACGTAGCCCGCGCCAGGGAAGATCGGGTCGTTCTGCACGCGGTGATGCGCGAGGTAGGGCAGCGCCGTGGTGCTCAGCGATTGCTCCCAGAAATGCAGGGTGGGCTCGACGGAGAGCTGGAGCGGCGCGCCGAGCAGCGGGTGCGCCGCGGGATCCTGGTGCGCCACGTGCGCGAGCCACGACCGCGACGGCGATATCCGCGATTTCACCTCGTCGGACAGCCAGTACCGATCGCGCTGCCAAGGATAGGCGGGCAGCGTGATGCACCGGCCGCCGCGCGGGAAGAGCTTGCCCCACGCGAGCTCATGGCCCTTCACGTGCAGCGCGCCGAGCGCGTCGACGAGGCAATGGCGCTCGTCCTCGTTGCGCTTGAGCGACGCAATGGCCGCCCCCTCTTTCGAAAGCGCGCGCAGCGTCTCCTCGATCGAATGCAAGAGGATCGGGTGCGGGCTGAGCTCCACGAAGAGGGTTTGTCCCTCCTCGACGGCCTTCGCGACGGCCCTGCCAAACAGGACGGGCGCGCGGAGGTTCTTCACCCAGTACGACGCGTCGAGCTCCGGGCCCGCGACGAGATCGCCCGTGACGGTCGAGCGCATCGCGATCTTGGCCGCCCGCGGCCGGAGATCAGCGAGCGCGGTCGAGAGGTCCTGCTTCAGGACGTCCATCTGCGGGCTGTGCGAGGCGACGTCGACCTTCACGCGGCGACAAAAGACCCCGCGCCCCTCGAGCTTCGTGACGACCTCGTCGAGCGCCGCCGGCTCGCCCGAGATCACGGTCGAGCGCGGGCCATTGCTCACCGCGACGCTGAGCCGGTCCTCGTAGCCCACGAGCGCCCGCTCCGTCTCGTCCATCGCGAGCTCGACGAGCGCCATCGCGCCGAGACCCGCGACGCGACGAAGCAGCTTGCTCCGGCGGCAAATGACCTTCGCCGCGTCGTCGAGCGAGAGCACGCCCGCGACGTGCGCCGCCGCGATCTCGCCCATGCTGTGGCCGATGACGCCGTCGGGCTCGACGCCCCACGCGCGCCAGAGCGCGGCGAGCGCGACCTCGATCGCGAAGAGCATGGGCTGCACGACGTCGATGCGTCCGAGCTGCGAGCGCGTCTCGTCGGCGAGGAGCTCCTCGATGACGGAGAAGCCCGCCGCGCGCCGGATCACCGCGTCGCAATCCTCGATCGCTTCGCGGAAGACAGGCTTTTGCACGAAGAGCGAGCGGCCCATGCCGACCCACTGCGAGCCCTGCCCCGGAAACACGAAGACCAGGCCGCGCCGGCCGACGATCGGCACCGTGCCCGCGCGCGCCAGGGGATGCTCGCGGCCGTCGGCGAGCGCGCGCAGCCCATCGAGCACCTCCGCCCGGCTCCGCGCCGCGACGACCCCGCGCGTGCGGTGGTGCGCGCGACGAACGCTCATCGTGTAGCAGACGTCCCGCAGCGCGATTTCGCTCGATTTCTCGATGTGCTGGACGAGGTGCCGCGCCGCGTCCCGCATCGCCGCCTCGGTCTGGCCCGAGAGGGGCAAGAGGTGCACGTGGCCCATCTCGGTCGCGTCGGACTCGGTCCGGCGATCCATCACGCTCGCGCCGTGCACGAAGAGCTGACCGACGGCCTCGCGGATCGATCGGCCCTCGTCCTCGTTGCGCCAGAGCGCCGACACCGCGACCGCCGTGGCCTGCTTGTCCACGTGGCGAATGCACTCCTCGATCGCATGCTTGACGATCGGGTGCGGCGCGACTTCGAGGAAGACCGCGAGCCCATCGTCGAGGAGGCGCTGAATGCCGTTCGCGAACCGGACCGGCTCGCAGAGCTGCCGCGACCAGTACGGGACGTCGAGGTCCTCGCCCCGGATGCGCTCGCCCGCGAGGCCCGAGACGACCGGGACACGCGCGCTCATGGGGTGAAGACCGGCGAGCAGGGGCGGCAGCTCGTCGACGAGGTAGGCCATCTGCGGCCCATGCACGGCGGCGCCCGTGTTGACCGGGCGGGCGAAGACGCCGCGCGAAGCAAAGGACGCCGCGAGGCCGACGAGCGCGCCGCCGTCCCCGGAGAAGACCGTGGTGGTCGGGCTCGCGGCGATGGCCCTGTGGATGCGGCCGCCCGAGGACGCGACGATCGACTCCGCCTCGTCCCAGCCGACGCCCGCGAGCAGCATCATCCCCTGGCCCGCCGAGCGCTGCACGAGCATGGCCTGATGCGCGATGACCCGCGCCGCGTCCTCGAGCGAGAGCACGCCCGCGACGTGCGCCGCCGCGACCTCGCCGATGCTGTGGCCGATCACCGCGCCCGGCTCGAGGCCGAGGTCGGAGAGCAGCTCCGCGAGCGCGACCTGGAACGCGAAGAGCACCGGCCACATGACGTCGATGCGATCGGCCGCGACGCGCGGCGAGCCGGCCATGATCTCGTCGAGCACCGACCAGCCGAGCAGCGGCCCGAGAACCCGATCGCAACGCGTGAGCGCCGCGCGGAAGCTCGGCTCCGACAGCACGAGGGATCGACCCATCCCCGCCCACTGCGACCCCTGCCCCGAGAAGACCCACACGACGCGACGCGAGCCACGCGCCGCGCCGCGGAAAATTCCGCGCCCCTCCGCGCCGCCCCGCGCCTCGACGAGCCGCGCTTCGAGGCCGCTCTTCGTGCTCGCCACGACCGCGAGCCGCTGGCCCACGCCCGACGAAGGTCCGCGCAGGACCCGCCCGGCGATCACCTCCTCGCCGCGGATCGATTCGAGCGCGAGCCCGATCGAGGCGCCCATCGCCTCCGGAGCCCCCGCCTCGATCAGCGCGACGCTCGCCGTCGAGCGGGCCATGCTCTCCAGGATCACGTGCGCGTTCGTGCCGCCATAGCCGAACGAGCTCACGCCCGCGCGTCGCAGCGCGCCCTCGGACGCAGGCCAGGGCTCGACCTTCGTGACGACGCGCAGGTTCAGCCGAAGGAAGTCGATGTTCGGGTTCGGCGACTCGTAATGCAGGCTCGGCGGCAGCGCGTCGTGGTGCATCGCGAGCGCCACCTTCATGAGCCCCACGATCCCCGCGGCCGCCTCGAGGTGCCCGACGTTCGTCTTGACGGACCCGATGTAGAGCGGCTGATCCGGCGGATGCTCGCCGCCGATCACCGCCCCGAGCGCGCCTGCCTCGATCGGATCGCCGAGCGGCGTGCCGGTGCCGTGCGCCTCGACGTACTGGATGTCCGCCGGCGCGACGCCGGCCGCGCGGCAAGCGTCCCTGAGCATCGACTGCTGGGCGTGCGGGTTCGGCGCCGTGAGGCCGTTGCTCGCGCCGTCGTTGTTCACCGCGCTGCCGCGCACGACCGCGTAGATGCGGTCGCCGTCGCGCAGCGCGTCCGAGAGGCGCTTCAGGATCACGAGCCCCGCGCCCTCGCTGCGGACGTAGCCGTTGCCGCGCGCGTCGAAGGCGCGGCAGCGGCCGTCGGGGCTCATCGCGTTGAGCTTCGTGAAGCCCATCGTCGTCTCGGGCACGAGCATCAAGCTCACGCCGCCCACGATCGCGACGCTCGACTCGGCGCTGCGCAAGCTCTGGCTGGCGAGGTGCATCGCGACGAGCGACGACGAGCACGCCGTGTCCACGGTCATGCTCGGGCCCTCGAGGCCAAACGCATACGAGATGCGGTTCGCGATGATGCACGACGCGCCGCCCGTGCTCGTGTGCGCCGTGATCGACTCGCGCCCGGCGCGATCCTGCAGGAGCGCGTGGTCGAGGAAGAGCGCGCCGACGAAGACGCCCGTGCGGCTGCCCTTCAGCGACGGCGGCGGGATCCCGGCGTCTTCGAGCGCCTCCAGCGCGAGCTCGAGCGCGAGCCTCTGCTGGGGATCCATCTGCACCGCCTCGCGCGGCGAGATGCCGAAGAACTGCGGGTCGAACGTGTCGACGTGATCGAGGAACCCGCCCCAGCGGGTGTTGATCTTGCCCGTGGCGTTGTTGTCCGGATCGTAGAGCTCTGCCGCGTCCCAGCGATCCCGCGGCACCTCGGTGATCGCGTCGATGCCGTCGCGCAAGAGGCGCCAGAACGCGTCGAGGTCCGGCGCCTTGGGGAACCGGCACGCCATGCCCACGATCGCGATGGGCTCGTTCCCCACCGGCGTGGCGCGCGACGAAGGCGGCATGAGCGCGGGGCCTGGCAAGCCACCGGCCCCCGCGGACAAACCCGCGCTCGACGACAAGAACTTCGCCAGGGACGCCGGCGTCGCGTGCTCCCAGACGAGGGTCGGCGAGAGGCTACGGCCGAGGTGCTTGCCCAGATCCGCGATGAGCTTCGTGGCCCCGAGGGAGTCGAGCCCGTAGCGATGGAACCGCTCGCGTGGGTCGATGGTCCGCGGATCGATCCCCCGAAGCTCGGCGAGGCGGGAGATCAGCCAGGCCGAAAGGCTCTCTGCGTTGGGTGGAGTCATCGACGCGTAACCCGACCTCGTCTCCTGGAGGCCGCCCATCGGCCTCGTCGCGGTCCTTCGTGCTCATGTGCCGCGAAAAGCCTCAAACCCTGCTCGAGCGTTCGAAGCGCGCTGCAAGGCGCGCTCCCGGAAGCAGCATATACCCCGAGGAGGCGAAGCGACGCACGAGGTAGCCCGCATCGCGCGTTTCTCGCCCACCCCGGCGAGCGCGCACCGCGGCGACCATGACGGCAAACCTCCCCGCGGCGAGAGCGTCGGCGCCCTTCGCCCTCGGTTCCCCGCCGAAGATCGATCGAAGCAGGGAGGACGTCGCACATACAGTCCAGAGAATCCTAAACGAACCCGAACCGTTTGCCCATCGCACGTTCGGTGCTCGGACCGCGATGCAAGCCAGCCCGCACGGCCACACCGGAACGCCAAAGCGAGGAGCGCTCCGGACGGCCCGCGGGTGTGTCACGACAGAATCAGTTGCCCGCGCTCTCGACCTTTGGCTCGGGCGGGAGCGAAGGATTGCCCGGCGCAGGCCTGTATCCAGGCTTTCGGTATGTCAAGATTGCAATCTTTTCGTGCTTGTAGGGCTGTGTTTGTCCAGGCAGAGGGCACTGATCCCGCAGCCAGTACACGTCGAACGCGACGAGCTCGTCCTCGGGGCGGCCGGTCTCCTCGTGCCAGCGCAGGAGGTACTCCCGGAGGCCCTGACGGAACACTTTGTTGCGATCGAGCCGGATACGGTTGAAGTAGTCCTGCCGGATCTGGTTCAAGCCGAGGCCGCGCGCGTCCGAGAGATTGAGGTCCGGCTCCTCGCCGGTGAACGGATCGACGTGGCGACCGCTGATGGTAACTGCGTCGACCGTGATCGAGCCGTCGTCGCTGATCGGGTTCGGCGCGAACATACCCCAGCCCTGATACATGCGCGGGTAGCCGAGGGTCGCTTGCATGAGCCACGGCTGCGGGGGCTTCAGGGGCGCAGGGACGGACTTGTTCTCGTTCAGCGTCTGGCTCAGCGCGCAGGCGAAAAACCAGGCCACGAGCGCCTCGCGCAGGCCCGCGCGCACCCGCCCCGCGCGCGCGGCGAGCGGGGAAGGCCCTGCGCTCGCCGCACGGCCGCGCGGCCTCGCGTCGAGGCCGAAAGCGCGGGCAACGGCGTCGCGGCGGCGGGCGACGTAGCCGAAAAGCGGGGCCGAGAGGCCGAGCGAGAGGACGCGGAAGAGGGGCCAGAAAAAGCGGCCCGCCGGCAGCGATCGCGCGATCGCCGCGAGCGCCGCGTGATCGTCGAGGACCTCGTTCGAGGCGGGATCACGGACGCGGAGGAGCGCCGGCGCGGGTTCGTCCTCGGGGCTCTCCTCGAACGTGAGGCGCTCGCAGAGGTCGAGGCGCGCGAAGAGGCGGCAGAGGAAAAACGCGAGCGAGGAGCGCCGATCGTAAACCACGATCCACGCGCGGGCCTTCTTCGTGTACCAGCGGCCGAGGATCTCCCAGTGCACGGGCTGGGGGAACAGGAAGCTCCAGGCGATCATGAACCAGGAGAACGGGCCGAGGCGCATCATCACGCCGAAGCTCCCGTGCAAGCCGGTCATCAGGAGCATGGCGAGCGGCCGCGTGACGCGGCGGCCGGCGGGGGCGAGGATGAGCGGCACGAGGAGCGCCTCGACGACGAGCACGCTCCAGGTGACGGGCCGCATCATCCAGAGCGGCATGTACTCGCGAAACGGCACGGCGAGCCCCGTGATCATGCGATCGAGGTGGAGCACGTAATGGACCGTGTCGCCCTTGCGCCAGATGTGGCCCGATTTGTTGACGACGTTGAAATAATAAATGACCGCGATGTTCAGGGTCGTGACGAGCCCGATCAGCGAGACGTAGGGCTTCGTGGCCCAGGCGAACGGCGCGCGGGCGTTGAGCTCGGAGACCGAGCGCTCCTTGCGCTCGCGCAACGAGCGCACGAGCGCGTCGACGGAGAATCGCTGGCCGGTGGGCATGAACATCGCCCAGCCGATGAGCAGGTTTTCCACGACATACCCGCCGTTCTCGACCATGACGAGCCGGTTGTCGAGGCTCGTCACGAAGAGGAACGAGAGGACCGAGAAGATGCGGGTGTGCCAGCCGATGAAGAAACAAAAATGGCAGAACGTCGCGATCGCGAAGGCGACGTGGACCTCTTCGAGCGAGGAGAACGCGTGGAAGATGCTGAAATTGAAGCCGCTGCTCGGACGGAAGAGGTGGTAATGGTTCGTGAGGACGCCCTCGTTCGAATAGAACCAGCGCGCCTCCTTCCAGTGCCGGATGCAATCGGCGGTGACGAGGAACCCGATCACGAGCCGGAAGAGCCCGAGCGTGCGCGGATCCATCGTCATGTAATGGTCGCGGAGCCACGCGAACCCGGCGCGGAGCCGGGAGAACCGCGGCGTTGCGGGTTTGTCCTCCCGCGGCTTCTCCTCCGGCCCGGCGGCCGTGACCTCGCCCTCGGCGGCTATGTCGGCCACGGCGCCTACTCCTGCCGGCGGAGTTCGGGCTTGATGATGGGGAGCCGGTCGACACCGAGGCGTCCGCCGCGCGAATGCGTGAAGAGTTTTTCCCGACCCTTCTCGACCCGCGCCGGGCCCTCGCCGGGCTTCCCAATCGCGTACTTCACCCAGTAGGCGTCGTAGCCCGAGAGCTGCTCGTCCGGCGCGCGGCCTTCGAGCGCGGGGCCGCCCTTGCCGAGATAATCACGCAGGGCCTTCTGGAACGGCTCGTACTCGCGCAGGCGGACGCGGTTCAGGTAATCATTCCAGAGCTGGCCGAGCTTGCGCGCGTTGAAGGCCGCCGGGTCGATCGCAGGCGGGGCGCCCGTGAGCGGGTCGATGCTCGCGCCCTTGCGGTTCTGGCCGTCGACCACGAAGACGCCGTCCTCGGCGCTCACGGCGAGCACGTCCCAGCGCTCCAGCATGCGCGGCCAGGCGACGACCGCCGCGAGCACCTTGCCCTGGGGAATCGAGAAACGGAGCGGATTTTCCTTGGCCGCCTGCGCGAGCGCCGCGACGAAGAGCACGAGCACGAATGCCTCGCGGAGGCCGCCCGAAAGGAGTCGCTTCACACGCAGGGCAGACGGGACTTCGAGGGCCTCGGCCGCGTCGGGCTCGGATTCATCGTTCGGCGCAGGGACGCCGCACGCGTCCATCCCGAGGAGCACGCTGATGTCGGCGCGCCGCTTGGCGAAGGCATCGTAGAAGAGGTCGAGCAGGTTCGAGATGCCCGGCAGGCGCATGACGAAAGCGAGCGGCGCGCCGAACGGCAAGGCCCGCACGATCTCCGCGATGCCGCGGCACCGCGTGACGACCGTGCCCTTTGGGTCGACGACGACGATCGTGTTCTGCACGAGCTCCGCGGTGATGTCTGCCGGCAGCTCGACGGTCTCGATCGTGCCGTCGGCCTTCCCGCGGCGGAGGCCCTCGAGGTCGCCATTGCCCTGGAACACGAGGTGCTGATGGGCGTCGAGGCGTTTGGCGAGGCGCGCGAGCCACAAGCAAACGCCGCAATCCTCGTCGTAGACGACGCTGCGCGCGCGCTCGGGGGAGAAGCGGCGTTCGAAGGCGTCCCAGCTCTCCGCGGGCACGAGCAGCGCCGCGGCGGCGAGGAGCGTCCAGGCATAAAGGCCGAGCGAGAACAGGACGCCGAGCAGGAGCGAATACACGACGAGGAGCGCGACCGCGACGCCGCGGAGAGGCCGGCGCGCCACGGGGACGAGCACGAGGAGCGGCACGGCGCACTCCGTGGCGAGGAGCAGATACGACAGACCCTTCAAAAGGCCCGCCGGCGCGTGTTGAAACCGCGCCCCGAGGTCGCTCACCCAGCGCTCGACGTGGAGCGCCTGATGAAGCCCGCTGCCGTCCCGCCACGGCCCCGCGAAATGCCAGGCCGCGGACGCGATCAGGATGATCACGATTTGCAGCGTGACGGCGAGCGCCGCGAACGAGAGGGGCGACCAGCCGGGCCCGCGGCTGGCCCGGAGCTCGGCCTCCGTGGGCCGTCGGCGATCGTTCAGATCGGCGTCGGTCTTCTCGTCGCGATCCGCGTACGAGCGGGCGAGGGCGTCGATGGAGAAGCGGCTGCCGAGCGGCAAGAAGAGCGTGAAAAAGAGGAACGCGACGGCCGCGTAGTTGCCCTGGTTTTCGAGCAGGATGTTGCGCGAGCCTAGGCTCACGAGGCAGACGAGCGAAAGCGCGTGAAAGACGCGCGTCTTCCAGCCGAGGAGAAAGCCGAGGTAGACGAGGAGGATCAGGACGAACGCGACGTGGTTCTCGCCGGGGCTCGAAAAGGCGTGGAGGAAGCTCCAGACCTGGCCTTTGTCGCGCAGGTTGAAGATGTGGTTGTGGTTCGGGAGGACGCCCTCATTCGAATAAAACGCGCGCACCCAGGGCCAGCGGCGGAAGAGATCGCCCAGAAGGACGAGGGCCATCGTGATGCGAAAGAGCCCGAGGGAGCGTGCGTCGATGGTAAGAAAGCTCGACAGAATTCGTTTGCCCACGTCAATCCTCGACCCGGAATCGGTACTCGTCCTCGTGCGAGAGCAAGGGGACGCTCGGCTTGCGGAGCAGGATGGTCCGCACGGCCCAGAGGTCGTTGAAAATGCGATATCGAAGCGCCGTCTGATCGAGGTAATCGACGCCCGCGGAGCCGCCCGTGCCCGTGCGGCGGCCGATCACGCGCTCGACCATGCGCGCGTGCCGCTGGCGCCAGATGATCATCTGCTGCTCGACCGCGATCACGAGGTCGATGACCTCGCGCGGCCACGCGAGCCGCGGTAGCTCCCGGTAGCTCTCCAGGAACACGATCGCCGCGCGCAGGCGGCGGCGGAAGGCGCGCGCCTCGTCGTCGAGCCCCTCCTCGTCCTCGGCCTGGAGGAACCGCTCGGCGAACTTGATCTCGGCGCGGTACCGCTGCTCGAGCCGCGCGATGTCGTCAGGCGTGAGCGCGTTCTGTTTGGCGAGCCGGATGCGGTTCTCGATCTCCTTCTCGTGCCCCGCGATGAACGCCTTCGCGAAGCGCTCGGCCGACTCCTGCGTCGCAGGGCCGTCGATCGGCGTGCGCGCGAGCCAGTCGTAGAGCACGGTCTTCAGGCTCGGACCGCTCTCCCTGCGCTGCTCGACGCGCGCGAGCGCCGTCGAGGCCGAGCCGTCCGAGGAGCGGAGCGCCGCCATGTAGCTGCCCTCGCGGCCGAGCGGGATGCGCAGGTTGTCGTCGAGCCCGAGCAGGATCTCGATCTCGCGCATCTGCGCCGACTGGAAGCCGCTCGCCGGGATCAGGCGATCACGGAAGTCGAGGTAGTCGCGCGTCGTGAGCGTCTCCACCACGCGGAAGTGCGGCACGGCCTGCTCGAAGAGCGCGACGACGCGGCGGAGCGAGGTCGCCGCGTTCGCGAGCTTCATGTCGGGCACGGGGTTCTGGCAGAAGAGATCGCGCGCCGTCTCGAGCTCGCGCAGGATGAGCTTGAACCAGAGCTCGTAGACCTGGTGGACGACGATGAAGACGACCTCGTCGTTCGAGAGTTTGCTCTCGTCGTTGTCGAAGCCGCCCTGCAGCGACAGGAGCTCTTCGACCTTGATGTAGTCCCAGTAGTTACGCATGCCCCGGCTCCTTGACGCGAGGCGAGTCTACTTCCGGCCGGCGAAAACGGAAGCCACGAGCGCGCGCCCGCAGCGCGCTCGCGACCGCCGCTAACGTAACGTCTGCCCCCGTGATTCAGGGCGTCGTGGTGACGCTCGTGCCTTCCGGTCCGATGTTCACGGGTGGTCCGTAACTCCGGAGTTCGGCTCGCTCGTGGGCCGCGCGCGCCTCGACGTCGAGAACGGTGATGCCGACATCGGGACAAAACGTGGTCGTGTAGCGGACGGGGACATCCCCGCCGCGATCTTCGACCGTGACGACACACCCGTCGAAGCGCCCCGCCGGCACGGTCACGCTCTGGCCGACCGCCACGATCCGCGTCCATCCGCCATGCTCGCCGGTCCAGCTCATGCCAGCGGCGATCGGCGCGCGGAGCACGTAGACCGAGCGGCCGAGGAGCGCGACGCCTTCGCTCGTGAACGCGACGCGTCGCGCGCCGGTCGGCGTGACGAGCTCGCCTTCGGACGCGCTCGTGCGGCGGGCGCGGACGAGCAAAAGGCCACGCTCGCCGTCGTCGCTCGTCGTCTCGTAGTGCCAGAGGTTTCCGTGAACGAGCGGGAAATACCGCTCGATTTGCGTGCCCGAGGAGACGCCGACGGCGCCGTCGCCGGGGGCGGTGAACGAAGGCCGGGGCTCGGGCGCGGCAGGCCCACACGCGGCGAGCGCGAGGCCGGAGAGGCTCCGGGCGAGGGCTTTGCGCCTCGACGTCATGGGGTGGGCGCGAGCCGGTGGGAGAAGTACCAGACCGTGAAAAAGGCGAGGAGCAAGCACGCGGCGAAGAGCATGTACTTCGCGAGCGGATCGGGCTCGATGCGGCGGAGCAGCTCCTCGGCGGCGCGACGCACGGCCGGGTCTTCGGTGCTCTTCACGAGGCGCGCGCCGTCCTCGCGGACGCGACCGTAGTCGCCGCGGTCGAAGGCGGCGAGCAGCGCGTCGAGCTCTTCGTCGCGCGGGAACCGTTGCGCGAACGAGGGCACGCCTTCGCGCGGCGCCTTCGCCTTCTTCTTGCGCTTCTTCTTGGGGCGCGCGGCCTCGTTCGGCTCTTCGGCCTCGCCCTGCTGATCCGCGCCCTCGTTCGTCTCGCTCATCGTTCGGTCCTGTCGCAAAGCGCTCGCGGGAAATCTACCTCGGTTGCACGGGCGCGTTCGGATCGGCCCGATCACGCCAGCCGACGGGCCCGTCGCCCTCGCCCCTCACCTCGCAGGAGAGGCCCTCGCAGAGGGTGCGATAGTACGCCTTCCTGCCGCAGCCGATGGCCTTGTAGACCCCGCCGAACTCCTCGGTCACGCGCACCTCCTCGTCGGGACAATCGAGGTCCTTGGCCGCGTGCACGCGCACGAGCGGCGTGGCCGCGCCGCGTCCGTTGATCGTGCTGTCACAACCGACGAGGCCGAGGAGGAGGAGCAGGGCGAAGGGGCGCATGGCTAGAACTGGAAGTACACGAACGGCACGGCCTTCACGCTCGCCGCCTCGTGCAGCACGACGGCGACGAGGAAGAGCATGGCGCCCTGCGCGGGGGCCGGCAGGGCCGTGAACGCGGCGCGCATCCGATCGTAGATCACGCGCGGCGTGTAGTGCACGGCGATCCCGAGCGCGAGCAAGGCGACGACGATCGGCGGCAGGTTCGGGTGGAAGGTCGTCCTCGTCCAGATCTGCTTGAGGATGCGCGTGCCGATGTCGAAGGTCGGCGCGCGGAAGAAGATCCACGCGAGACAGACGTAGTGGAACGTGAGGAGCACGCCGATCGGCTTCGGCAGCAGCCTCTTCGGCTTGCCCGCGCTCTTGCCGCCGGCGCGCTCGACGGCGCGCGTGACGGCGAGGCCGAGCCCGTGCAAAAAACCCCAGAAGACGAACGTCCACGACGCGCCGTGCCAGAGGCCGCCGAGGAGCATCGTGAGCATGAGGTTGCGGTACGTCGCGACGTTCGAGCCGCGGTTTCCGCCGAGCGGGATGTAGAGGTAGTCGCGCAGCCAGCTCGACAGCGAGATGTGCCAGCGTCGCCAGAACTCGGCGAGGTTCGACGAGGTGTAGGGCGCGTCGAAGTTCGGCGGGAAGCGCACGCCGAGCAGGAGCGCCGAGCCGATGGCGATGTCGCTGTAGCCCGAGAAGTCGCAGTAGATCTGGACCGCGTAGCCGTAGACGCCCGCGAGCACCTCGACCGCGGAGTAACTCTCCGGCCTTTCGAAGACACGATCGACGAGGTGGATCGCGAGCTGATCGGCGAAGACGACCTTCTTCAGGAGGCCTGTCGCGATCAGGAACAGGGCCTCGGTGCCCACGTGGCTCGGCAGCGAGGGGACGGCTTCGAGCTGCGGCAGAAGATCACGCGGGCGAACGATCGGGCCCGCGACGAGGTGCGGGAAAAACGAGACGAAGAGCAGGTACCGGAGGTAGCTCCGGTGCGCCGGGAGATCGCCGCGGTAGACGTCGATGACGTAGCTCATCGACTCGAAGGTGAAGAACGAGATGCCGACGGGCGGGAGCAGGACCCGCATCGCTTCGGTCGTCTTCGGCGCAGTTCCCGTGAGCCACGCGCGGAGCAGCTCGACGTTCTCGACGCCGAAGTTCCAGTACTTGAAGAAGCCGAGGAAGCCGAGGTTCAGGACGACGGTGATCGTGAGGAGCGCCTTGCGGCGTGAGGCGCTCTTCTCGTTCGCGATGATGCGCGCGAGGAAAAAGTCGACCGTCGACGAGCCGAAGATGAGCGGCAGATACCGCCAATCCCAGGCGGCGTAGAAGCCGTAACTCATCGCAAGGAGGAAGATGATGCGCGGCCACGAGGCGAGGAGGCGCCCGCCGGACGTCGCGAACGAGGGGCGGAGGGTCGAAAGGCCCCACCACCCGACGAACGCAACGGCGAAGAAAACCGCGTACTCGATGCTGATGAAGTTCACGAGCGGGCCGCATGTTGAACGGCGCGGGCTGCCGTGCCAAGGATTACGGTGATGCTCGGGCGCCTGATCGTAGGGATCATCAAAGGCCTCGTCGTAGGCGGGCTCATCGGGTTCGGGCTTTTCAAGCTCGGATTTGCCGTACTGCCTGCGTGGCTCGCGTACATCGCCGCCGCGATCACCGGGGTCGTGATCGGCCTCGTCGCGGGCAAACCGATCTGGGCGAAGGACGCGAAGATCGAGGCCGGGATGAAGGCCGTCGTCGGCGCGCTGCTCGGCGCGGGGCTCATGTTCGCCGCGCGCAAGTGGCTGACGATGGCCCTGCCGACCGACCTCCTGAGCAAGATCGGCGTGATGACGAAGAGCGAGGCGATCTCGTTGGGCTCCTTCCCCATCACCGCGCTCGCCACGATCGCCGCGGTGCTCGGCGGCTTCTACGACGCGGACAACACGCCCGAGCCCGAGGGCGAGGCGAAGGAAGAAGCGCCGGCCGCGCAAGCGAAGGCCGGGCCGCAGAAGCGCATCGCGCAGCCGGCGGCGGATGAGCTCGACGAGGATTTCGAGACCTCGGCGGACGAGAAAAAGGCGAAGAAGTAGAGCGGTGCCGCCCGCGCGGATCCTGTTTTACATGGCGACGTTCGGGGCCCTCGCGCTCGTCGCGCGTTCGCTCTTGATCGGGCCCGTGCCCACGTGGATCACGCTCTCTGCGCTCGCCGCGTACACGGCCATCGTCCTCTCCGGCGTGCTCTTCCTGCGCCTGCGCATGTTCGTCGACGCAGTCTGCCGCGGGCCGAACGACGCGCGCGGCGTGGCGCTGACCTTCGACGACGGGCCGAACCCCAGGCACACGCCGAAGGTGCTCGCCGAGCTCGATCGGGCGAAGGTGAAGGCGACGTTCTTCGTGATCGGCAAGAAGGCCGAGGCGCACCCGGAGATCGTGCGCGACATCGTGGCGCGAGGTCACGCGCTCGGGTCGCACGGCTACGCGCACCCGCGGACGTTCGCGATGCTGTCCACGTCCGCCGTGCGCGCCGACATCGAGCGATCGCTCGTGGTGCTGGAAAAGATCACGGGCCGGAGGCCGTCCTTGTTCCGGCCGCCGATCGGGCACACGAACCCGCGCATCGCGAAGGTCGTGGACGAGCTCGATCTGACGGTGGTCGGCTGGTCGGTTCGGGCGATCGACGGGCTCGCCTCCGCCGACGCGGCAAGGGTGACGGCGCGCGTCACGCGAGGCCTCGAAGATGGGGCGATCGTGCTCCTGCACGACGCGGCCGAGCGCGACGATCACGTGCCGGCGAGCCTCGCCGCGCTGCCGAGGATCCTCGAAGGCATGCGGGCGAAGAACCTCGACGGCGTGACCGTCACGGAATTGATGGAAGGAAGCCGCGAGGAAGGTGCGGCCTAGGGCCCCGAAGAGCGCTACGAACGAAGACGGATCGTCATGGTGCCTTCTCGTCCGAGCCTGACCCTCTTCGCCCACCTCGTCTCGCTTCCCGAGTCGGAGATCGACCTCGTGCAAGCCTCGCTCGTCTTCGCGGAGAGCGAGTACCCGTCGCTCGACGTCGCGCGTTACGTGGCGACGCTCGAAGGGCTCGGCCGCGCGGCTGCCCGGCGCATCGCGCAGGCCGCGCCGCACGGGACGACGGAGGAGCGGGTGCGCGTGGTGCTCGAATGGCTCTACGGCTCGCAAGGCTTCCGCGGCAACGCCGAGGAGTACTACGACCCGCGCAACAGCTACTTGAACGAGGTGCTCGACCGGAAGAAGGGCATCCCGATCACGCTCGCGGTCGTGCTGCTCGACGTGGCGACGCGCGCGGGGATCGACGCGCGAGGGATCTCGTTCCCAGGGCATTTCCTGGTCGGCGCGGGAGAGCGGCAGAAGGAAGCGCCGCGGCCGGTGTTCAAGGCAGAGGGCGCCGTCCGGCGATCCGGCGCCCCGAGCGTCAACCTGGTGATCGATCCGTTCCACGGGCGGATCCTCGCGGGGCAGGAGCTCGAAGCCCTGCACGCGCGCGTGACGGGCGCGGGGCCGCGGGTCGATCCGCGGCTGCTCGAACCTTGCAGCAAGCGGCAGATCCTGGTCCGCATGCTCTCGAATCTCCGCAGCATCCACGCATCGCGGAAGGACGACGAGCGGCTGCGCAACGTGCTCGAACACCTCGTCGCGCTCTCGCCGACGCCGGAGCTGTCTCGCGAGCTCGAGCGGCTCGGCGGCAGCCGCGCGATCCTCGCCCGGCCCAGCGCGAGCCGCTCGTTCAACTGAGGTCCTTCGCGGCGAGCGGGACCGTGAAGAAGAAGCGCGCGCCCGCGCCCTGCTCGCCGGGCTCGACGCCGATCGATCCGCCCACGGATTCGAGGAGTCCACGACAAACCGCGAGTCCAAGGCCCGTGCCTTTGCCGACCTCCTTCGTCGTGGCGAAGGGTTCGAAGAGGCGATCGCGGATGGCAGGGGCAACGCCGGGGCCGTTGTCGCGGACCTCGACGCGCACGCCCTCGGGCGCGCGGCGGGCGAAGAGCTCGATGCGTCCTCCGGGCTTCGGGACGGCGTCGGCCGCGTTGAGCAGCAGGTTCAAGAGGACCTGCACGAGGCGCTCCTCGGAGAGCGCGACGAGCGGCAGGTCCTTCTCGACGTCGAGCGCGATGGCCACGTCGCGCAGGGCCTTCTGCGGTTTGACGAGGGCGAGCGCGGCGTCGAGCGCCTGCGCGAACGAGCCGCCGCTCTCGGGGGAACGACCGCCGCGCACGCTCGTGGCGGGCCCCGCGAAGTCGAGCAGGTCCCGCAGGATGCGATGGATGCGCTCGGTCTCGCGCTTCATGCGCTGCAAGAAGTCGCGCTGATCGGCCTCGTCGAGCCCACCGGCGAGCAGGAGCTCCTCGAAGCCGAGCAGCGCCGCGATGGGGTTTCCGATCTCGTGCGCGAGCCCGGCCGACAGGCGTCCCACCGAGGCGAGGCGCTCCGATCGCACGAGCCGCTCCTGCGCGCGCTCGAGCTCCTTCGCATACCGCGTGGCCTCGTCGATCTTCACGCGCAGGCTCTCCTCGTCGGCGCGCAGGCGCTCGGTCATGCGCGCCACGCTGTCGGCGAGCTCGGCGAGCTCCCGCGCGCCCACGCGCGGCAATTCGAGCCGCCGCGCGCCCTCCGCCACGCGGCCCGCGGCGCGCGAGAGGCGCTCGATCGGATCGACCACGAGCCGCGTCATCGCGAGGTACATGAAGATGAGCAGCGCGAGGGCGAAGATGCCCATGTAGAGGGCGAGGAGCCGGATGAGGGGCGCGGTGGGGATGACGCCGGCCATGCTGGCCCGGTGCAAGCTGACGACCGCGAAGAAGAGAGGGAGGAAGGCGAGGACGAGGAGCGTGCCGAGCGCGACGAGGAGTTGAAGGCGTATGCCGGGGCGCACAGGCGTTAGGGTAGCCGTCTTCTCCCAAAACTAGGCCCGGCGTGACGCCCTCTGATACGGGGCCCTTAGCACCCGCATGGCTCCGCTCGTGGTCCTCGTGCTCAAGCTTCGGCGCCTTGGCCGCGCGGCTTTGCCGCTCCTCGCTGCGATCGCCCTCGGCGCGGTCGTGGTCGCGTCCACGGCGAGCCCACTCTCGCTCTGGATCGAGGCGCCCGCCTCGGCGCTCCTGCTCGGCCTGCTCGCGGCGCGTGCGTCGCGGCGCTCCCGGGCGATCGAGGGCACGCTCCGCCTCGACCTCGAGGTCGGCGCGCTCCTCACCGTGCTCGTGTACGCGATCGTGACGCGCAGCGACGGCGCGCTCGACGGGCGCCTCTACCCGCTCGTCTACGTGTGCGTCGGCCTCGTGAGCGCGTTCGCGCGACCGATCGCCACGGTGCTCGTCCTCGCCTTCGCGCTCGGCCTCGACGCATCCGTGCGGCACTGGGCCATGGTGGCGTCGAGCTTCGAGCGGCTCGCCTACTCCGGCGCGTTCATGGTCGTGTTCGCGTCGTTCAACGCGCTGCTCCTCCGCGCCGAGATCGCCCGCGCGAGGAGCGCGCTGAAGGAGCGCATCCAGGCCGAGGTGGAGAAACTCCGCGACGACGCGCGCAGCTACCGACTGCTCGGCGCGCCGGGCGGCGGGCGTGCATCGTCGCGGACGAACGACGAGGAGCGGCTCGTGCGCTCGGGCGTGGAGGAGATCCACCAGTCCGTGCTCTTCGCGCTCCGGCTCCTCCGGCAGGCGATGAACCTGCACACGGCCGTCTTGCTCTGGCAAAACGACGCCGGGACGCACCTGCGCATCAGCGAGCTGTCGACGGACGACCCGAACGTCGCCGAGGGCCCCTTCCTCGCGGGCGACGGCATCTTCGGCGCGGCGATCACGCAGCGCGAGGCCGTCGCGCTCCGCGGCCTCGAGCCGCGCCACAAGCTCCCGTACTACACGGGCCCCTGCCCCGTCCGCGCCGCGCTCGCGTTGCCGGTCTTCGAGCACGGCGCCATCCGCGGCGTGCTCGTCCTCGACCGCCTCACCGACGAACCCTTTGGCCTCAAAGAACAGGAGCTCGCCATGGAAGCCTGCCGCTACGCGGTGCGGGCCATCCAGAACGAGCGCGTGTTCGTGCAGCTCGAACGCGCGAAGGTGGAGCAGGGCCGTCTCTACCGCGCGGTCGAGAGCCTCAACGCCGCGACGACCGAGGCTGAGGTCGTGGAGGCGGGCCTGCGCACGGCGCGCGAGATCACGAGCGTCGACTTCGCCGCGGTCACGCTCTACGACGAGTCGCAGAAGGCCCACGAGATCCGCGCCGTCAGCGGCGGCGACGAGGCGAACCTCGTCGGCCAGCAGTACAAGAAGAACGCCGGCCTCGTCTCGATGGCGCTCGAAAACAAGCACCCGCTGCCCTACCGCGGCGAGTACGACGAGAAGCGGCAGATCGTCTTCACGAAGAAGCTCGCGCCCCCGAGCATGCCGTCGATGATCGTGCTGCCGATGCTCGTGCACGACAAACCCCTCGGCACGCTCGTGCTCGGCTCGCGCCGCAGGGCCGCGTTCGGCGACGCCGCGCGCAGCACGCTCGAGGTGCTCACGAGCCACGTCGCCGTCTCGCTCGCGAACGCGCGCATGATGCGCAGGCTCGAAGAGATGGCCACGCTCGACGGCATGACGGGCCTCTACAACAAGCGCGCGATGCTGGAGATCGCCGACCAGAAGATCAAGGCGGCCAAGCGCTTCGGCCGCAAGCTCAGCGTGCTCGTGACGGACATCGACCACTTCAAGAAGGTGAACGACACCTACGGGCACGACGCGGGCGACGTGATCATCAAGGGCCTCGGCGAAATCCTCCGTCGCGAGCGGCGCGCGACCGACGCCACCGCGCGCTTCGGCGGCGAAGAGTTCGTGGTGATCTGCGAGGAGACGGACGCGCGCGGCGCGATGCTCCTGGCCGAGCGGGTGCGCGAGGAGCTCGGCAAGACGATCTTCCACGCGCCGAAGCCGGGCCCGGACGGACAGCCCGTGACGATCCGCGTGACCTGCTCGATCGGCGTGGCGAGCTTCCCCGAGGCCGGCGAGACCTGGGAAGACCTCTTCAAGGCGGCGGACGAGGCCCTCTACGCCTCGAAGCGCGGCGGACGAAACCGCGTCACCGCCCACGCGGCCTTGCCTACCCGCGCGGCCGGGTCGAAAGCGCAACACGCGGCCTGATGGCTTGCGAGCGCGCTGACACGACCCCTACACTCTGCGTATGAGCGCGAACGACGATCGGGACGATCGCAACGAGCAATCCGAGCGGGCGAAGACGCACCTGGTGCAAGGGCTCGGCCACCTGTTCCGCGCGGCCACGATGGCGGCGAGCGGGATCAAGAAGGAGCTCGACCGGACGGACGTGGGCAAGCAAGTCGAGGTCGCGGGTCGGGAGATCTACCGCGCGGCGAACAACGTGGTGAGCCGGTTCGGGACGGAGATGCTGTTCGGACCGAAGGACAAGGACAAGAAGCGCGAGCCCGAGCCGGAAGACGAGCGCAAGCGCGAGGATCGTGATCCGCCGCGGTACCCGCCGGGCCAGAAGCCGAAGGGGCCGACGGAGGAGGATCCGGGGTTCCGGATCATGACGGACGACGATCAGCCGAAGTGACGCTCAGTACTCGAACCCGCTCCCCCCGATGAACTCCCGCAGGATCGACGTCGGCGGCACGTGATCCGGGTAGATCGTCACCACCTTGTCGATGAGCTGCCGCAAGCGGTACGCCGTCACGAACGCCGGATGATCCTGCGACACTTCGAGCAGGTAGCGATCGGCGAACACCTTGATCACGCCGAGCTCGTAGACGAGCGCCGAGTCGAAGATCGCGTCGGCCTGCGCGAGGAACGGGAAGATGTTCGTGCGTTCGCCCGCGCGCACCGACGGCCAGCGCTGGATGTTCGCCGCCGCGTTCGCCCCGCGCCCGTGCCGGTCGCGCACGATGCGCCGAAGCAGCCGCACGTCGGACACGTTGACGCGGTTCACCCGGTCGAACGGCAGCGCCGTCATCGGCTGGATGAAGATGCGGAAGACCTTGTCCCGCGGAAGGATCCCGTCGAGGAGCTTCGGGTTCAGCCCGTGGATGCCCTCGATCAAGAGCACGTCCGAGCTGCGTAGCGTCACCTCGCGCCCGCCGTCCGGGTGGCTCTTGCCCGACACGAAATCGTAGCGCGCCGTCTTCACCGTCTCCCCGGCGAAGATGCGCCCGAGGTGGCCCCGCAGCGCGCCGACGTCGATCGCTTCGAGCGACTCGTAGTCGTACTCGCCTCGTGCATCCCGCGCGGTCTTCTCCCGGTCGACGTAGTAGTCGTCCAGCGACAAACCCACCGGGTGGATCCCGTTCACGAGCAGTTGCACCGTCAGGCGCGAGAGGAACGTCGTCTTCCCCGATGACGACGGGCCCGCCACGCAGATCGCCCGGATCGTCCCGCGTCCCGCGATCGCGTCCGCGATGCGGCTGATGCGCTTCTCGTGCTGGCCCTCGCTCACCCGGATGATCTCCGGCGTCTTGCCGCGCACGCACGCGTCGTTGAACGCGCCCACGCTCGTGATCCCCAGCGTCGTGAGCCAGGGTTCGTCCTGCCGCACCCCGTGCCGCGCCGATTCGGGCTGGATGTCCTCGTGCAGGCGCGTCGATGCCGGCGCCGCGCCGCCCTCGGGCGTCACGCATGGTTCGTCGCCGTAGCGGAGCATCACCGCCTCGCCGTCGACCTCGATGCGGAACGGGAACGGCGCGATGTGCCCCGCGCTCGGCAGGAGCGGCGTCATCGACAGCACCGCCACGGACCCCGCGCAGACGAGCTGCACGTGCCCCGTCCGCCACGTGCGCAGGAGCGCGAGCAGGTCCCGCGCGCCCTCCTCGGCGAAGTGGCTGCGCGCCTCGTCCACCGTCCAGAGCTCTTGCTGGAACGGCACGTCCGCCGCGATGAGCTCGTGCATCTTCCCCATCACGCTCTCCGCCCACGTCGCGAGCGAGAGCACCCCCGGACGGAGCAGCTCGATCGATTGTCCGAACCCCGCGCCGGGCCCGAGCCGCACGAACACGTCCGGATCCACCCGCCGCGCCGCTTCGAGCAGCAAGAGCCCGAGGCTCGCGCGATACACGCGCTTGCCTTCCCAGTGCGACGCGCAGAGCGGCTCCACGTGCGCGTCCGACGTGATCGGCATCCTGAGCGCCACGGCCTTGTTGTTCACGAGCGCCGCGACCACCGGATCGCCGTCGACGTCGCGCGGCAAGAGATCGCCGAGCAAGGTCCCCGTCCGCACCCGCGTCCACGCGCGGTTCACCGTGACGTCCACGAACACGCGCCGCGGCAGCGAGCGCTCGTGCAGGAGCGCGCCCACGTTCTCCGTCATCTCGATGAGCTCATGTCCGAGCGACGTCACGAGCGCCTGCGTCAGGCAGAGCGCGAGCTCCGGGTCTCGCTTCGACATCTGCTCGAACTGCTCACGCGAGAGCCGCGCGAGCGTGAGCGTCGACTCCGCGATCACGCTCGACGTCCGCAGGCGCCCCGCGATCAGCGCGAGCTCGCCGAAATGCGCGCCGGGCCCGATGCGCCCGAGGTCCACGTTCGCGCGGCGGAGGCGCGCTTCGCCCGACACGAGAAAATACATCTCCCGGCCGAACTCGCCCTCGCGCATCACCACCGACGTCGGCGGGACCTCGACGTGTTCGAGGTACGAAACCAGCCTCGACGCCGTCGCGGTGCAGACCTGCGCGAAAAGCGCGCTCGTGGCGGCAAGCGCGTCCACGGACGCGTGCGGAAGGGGCGCGGGGGGATGGGCCAGCGTGGACGACGACATGCGACGCAGGGAGAGCTACCATGCGCGCGCGAGGTGCCTTCATGCGTACTTCTTTTCGACTTGGACTTTTGTCGATCGTGCTCGGCCTTGGCTCCGTGACCGCTTGTGCGGCGGAGGTGGAGTCGCTCTTCTCCGGAGGCGGCACGGCCGGTGGAAACGGCGGGGCAGGCGGCGGCGCGGGCGGACAGGGCGGGCTCGGCGGCGCGGGTGGACAAGGCGGCGCGGGCGGACAAGGCGGGGCCGCGTCGAGCTCGAGCAGCGCTGCGACGGGCACGGGCCCGAGCTCGAGCAGCGCGGGCTCCGGAGGACAGGGCGGACAGGGCGGACAGGGCGGCGGCTTCGATCCGCAGGCTTGCGGGACATGTGCGTTCGGCGCTTGCCAGGCCGAGATCTTCGCCTGCGGCCAGGCGTGCCAGGGCTTCTTCACGTGCGGGCAGAACTGCGCCGACAAGGCCTGCGTCGACGATTGCCTGACGCAGTACCCCCAGGCCCAACCGGCCTACGATTGCACGTGTGCCTCGTGCAGCGCGCAGTGCGGCAGCTACTGCGGCGGCGCGAGCACGACCACGAGCAGCAGCGCAAGCGGCACGGGCGGCGGCGGCCCCGCGTGCAGCTCGTGCTCCGACCTCCTCCAGGGCGGCAGTGATCCGCCGTGCCAGGGCTCGGACGCCTTGCTCGGCGCGCTCTACACGTGCACCTGCCAGCAGAGTTGCACGGTCGAGTGCGCGAACACCTGCCAGAGCGGCGGGCAACCCTCGCAGGCGTGTTCCGGCTGCTTGCAACAGAAATGCGGACAGCAGCTCAGCGCCTGCTTGCAGGACTGAGCCGTCCTCGACACGCCCTCGTCGAGAAGTCGCCCTCGCCGTGACGCTGCACGTTCGTCACGGTAAGTATGGCGACCATGCGTACTTCTTCGCTTACATCACCGCTTCTCCTGCTTCCGCTCCTCACGCTCGCCGCGGCGCCTTTTGCCTGCGCGAATCCCATCGACAAGCCCGACGACGTCGGCGCCGGCGCAGGCGGTGACGCCGGCGCGGGCGGCGCGGGCGGGATGGGCGGCGCGGGAGGGCTCGACGCGGGCCCCGACGTCACACCCGGGACGCCATGCGAAACGGACCTCGACTGCGTGCCGCTCGAAGGCCCTTGCAGTGACGGCGTGTGCGCCGGCGAGAGCGGCTGTCAGCTCGTGCCGAAGAACGATTTCGGCCCCTGCGACGACGGGCTCTTTTGCACCATCAACGACGTCTGCCTGAGCGGCGTGTGCACCGCGGGCACCTCGAAGCTCTGCCCGTCGAACGGCGAGTCCTGCAAGATCGGGAGCTGCAACGAGGCGAACGACGCGTGCGAGTTCGCGCCCGTCAACGAGGGCGGCTTTTGCAACGACGGCGACCTGTGCACCGACCTCGGCACGTGCAAGGCCGGCTCCTGCCAGCTCGGCCCGCCGATCGACTGCTCGTTCCTCAACGACAACTGTGCCGTCGGCATCTGCGACCCGGCCAGCGGCTGCGTCGCCGTCCCGCAAAACGACGGCGTCTTCTGCGACGACAACCTCTTCTGCACGGTCGAGGACGTCTGCGTCTCCGGCCAGTGCATCGGCAAGCCGAACCCGTGCGCGCCGACGGCCGATCCTTGCCAGATCCCGCAGTGCGACGAGATCCTGAAGACGTGCACGACGGCGGCCGGCAACGACGGCGCCGCCTGCGACGACAACAACAGCTGCACCGCGGGCGAGGTCTGCGCGGCCGGCGCATGCGGCGTCGGCGCGCCCGTGCCTGCGGGCACCACGTGCAACGACAACACGGCCTGCACCACGGGCGAGACGTGCTCGGCCGGCACGTGCGGCGACGGCACGCCCATCCTCGCGTGCGCGAACGGCGACGGATGCTGCCCTGCGGGTTGTGATCTCTCGACCGACGACGACTGCAAGCTCTTGAAGATCGGCGTGATGGGCGGACCGTTCTACGTCGACGACCTGCGCGCCCACCTCGCCTCGCAGCCCTTCGTCGGCTCGGCCGTGGTGAACACCGATTGCTCGCTCGCGTCGCTCCAGAAGTTCGACGTCGTGATCCTCCACGGCTTCATGAGCTGCTTCAGCCCCGCCACCCTCAACACCTACGTGCAGGGCGGCGGCGGCGTGATCGCCACGCCGTGGCTCTACAGCAACTACGGCGACCTCGATTGCTTGCCCGTCACGGGCCAGCACATCAACAGCTTCCAGAGCTACCCGCTCAGCGTGAGCGTGACCGATCCGGCCGACGTCCTCCTGCAAGGCGTCACCTTCCAGAAGGGCGACTTCGTCGGCTGGGAGGAGGTTCAGTTCACGCTCAAGCCCGGCGCGAAGAGCTCGGTCGTGTGGCTCGGCGACGCGAGCCGGATCGCGGTCGCGAAGTGGCCCTATGGCGGCGGCCGCGTCGTCTATCTCGATTTTCATTACCTCACGTCCGATTGCTCGCTCGCTTCGGGCTACACGTGGGGCAAACAGCTCGCGTACAACGCCGCGCTCTGGGCCGGAAAAGTCCTGTAACGCACGGACCGTTCGGCGTATGCTCCGGGCTCCGGCGATGCCGCTGCCCCCCTTGCCACGCATAGAGCTCACGCAGGACCAGCACGCAGAACCGAGCTCGCCCGCCTTCCTGCGCGTGGAGCGCGTCATGCTCCGCGCCTCCTTCCCGGACGGCGAACAGAGCGAGCCCTTCTCCTACGATATCGTCGCTCGCGAGCGGCTCGACGCCGTGGTCATCGCCGCGCACTTCCGCGACGACGAGGGCGTCCGCCACGTCTACCTCCGCTCCTCGGTGCGCCCCCCGGTCGCGCTGCGGAGCCGTGCCGCTTCGCCCGTCCCCGAGCGTGACGAGCTCGGCAACCTGTGGGAGCTGCCCGCGGGCCTCGTGGAAGTCGACGAACGCAGCCCCGAGGGCCTGCTCCTTTGCGCCGCGCGCGAGCTCCAGGAAGAGCTCGGCTTCGAGGTCGACCCACGCGCGCTCGTGCCGCTCGGCCCCTCCTCGTTCCCGGCGCCCGGCATGGTCGGCGAGCGGCACTTCTTCTTCCACGTCGCCGTCGATCCTTCGCGGCGCACGGCGCCGACCGAGGACGGCTCGGTGCTCGAACGCAAGGCCACGATCGCCGCGCTCCCGCTCGACGAGGCGCTCGCGCTCGCGCGGAGCGGTCTGCTCGAAGATGAAAAGACCGAGCTCGCGCTGCGCCGCCTCGCGGAGCTCGACGCGTGAGCCGCGCCTCATCGCGCGCCGCGAAGAAGACGACGCCCGCGGGCACGAACGGCCTCGCGGCGCGCAGCGCTCCCACGTTCAAGGTCGCGCTCATCGTCAAGCGCTCGGCCTATCGGGTGCAGGTAGAGGAGCGCAAGAACGGCCGCATCCAGCGCCTGCTCGCCGCGCACGACCCCACCGTCGCGCACCTGCGCGCCGCGCACGAGGAACACGAGGCCACCGTGCGCGAGGTCAAAGCCGCGCTCGCCGTGCTCGGCGTGGAGGTCGCGTTCAGCGGCAGCGTCGGCGAGGCCTTCGACGCGCGCGGCCTCGACCTCGTCATCACCGTCGGCGGCGACGGCACGCTCCTCAGCGCTTCGCACTCCGTCGCGGATGTCCCCATCCTCGGCATCAACAGCGCGCCCGGGTACTCCGTCGGCTTCTTCTGCGGCGCGCGCCGCGGCGACGCCGCCCTCGCCATCAGCCGCGCGCTCCACGGCGAGCTCCGCCGCGCCGTGCTCACGCGCATGCAGGTCTGCGTGAACGGCCACGTCGTCGCAGCCCGCGTGCTCAACGACGCGCTCTTCTGCCACGTCTCGCCCGCCGCCACCTCGCGCTACATCGTCCGGCTCGGCGGCATCGAGGAGGAGCAGAAGTCGAGCGGCTTCTGGATCGGCCCCGCGGCCGGCTCCACCGCCGCGCAGCGCTCCGCGGGTGGCCGCGTGATTGCTTTGACGTCCAAACGATTGCAGCTCGTCGTCCGCGAGCCCTACACGCCGCACGGCGAGCGGTATCGCCTGCGCCACGCGCTCATCCCGCCGGGGACGCCGCTCGTCGTGCGCAGCAAGATGACGGACGCGAAGCTCTTCATCGACGGGCCGAACCGAACGATCGACGTCGGCGTCGGCGATCTCTTGGAGTTCACGCAGGCGAACGAGGACCTCACCGTGCTCGGCATCGCGCCCACGCGGCGCTGGGGCGTCGATCATGACGAACCCGCGCCGCACGTCCCGCGCCGCGCCGCGCGCCGCGACGACCACGCGCGCTGAGCTTTCGAGAGGGGTTCGTCCGCGCGTGTCCCCTCGCCGGAGGCCTGTCTCTCGGCCGTCCCGTGAAAAAATTCGCCTCGCGTCACCGCGCGCCGCGCGCTCCCCCGGCGGGGCCGGATCTGCGCGGACCCTTCGGGATCCGCCGTTTTCGTGGTAGCCGAACCTCCCACCGCGCCGCGATCCTCCGCTCCGCGCCGCGAGGGTTCTCCCGGAAGATCGCGCGTTTTGCCTGTAAATCGGGGCTCCTTGGGCCACTTCCGCCTCCGCTCGGAGGGCCCCTTCCGCCCGCGCCCTCGGGCGGGAGCTTCGCCGAATGGCCTATTTTTGTCGGTCCGAACGACGATTTCCCGCTCGACCTAACGCGTTCCTTGTGGTTGTTTGGGCCGCGAGAGGGGCTTTTACCTCGGAGGAAACACATCATGGCTGGCAAGAAGACGGAGACGAAGAAGGCGGCCTCGATCAGCAAGAGCGCGCTTCTGAACGCGATTGCGGAGGAGGCGGGGGGCGAGATCACGCGCAAGCAGGTCAAGCTCGTCCTCGACAACCTCGCGCAGATCGGCCACCGCGAGCTCAAGAAGGCCGGCATCTTCACCGTGCCCGGCTTCGCCAAGTTCCGCGTCGTGAAGAAGCCGGCCACGAAGGCGCGTGAGGGCGTGAACCCCTTCACGAAGCAGCCGATGACGTTCCCGGCCAAGCCGGCGAGCAAGACGGTCCGCGCCCGCCCGATCAAGGCGGTCAAAGACGCGATGGGCTGAGCCTTCGCTCCCGTCCCTCATGGGCGGGGCACGGGTCGCGGAACGCCGGTCTTCGCTGAGCGAAGCCGGCGCGCGGCCCGTTTTCTTTTTTGTCGCGCGACTAGCTCGCCGGGCCCACGAGACCGGCGAACCGCGCGTACGCCTGATCCCGATCCGCGCGGATCTCCTCGGCCCGCGCGAGCAGCGCCTCGATCGGCTCGCCGCGGAGCTTCTGGAACGTGAGCTCCGAGCGGTCGACGGCGCTCGCCTCGAACTCCTCGATCGACGTCGCGAACACCGTGCCGCCCTCGTGCACGCCTGCGGGGATGAACTGCACGAACGGGTCGGGCGCGCGGCGCAAGAGCCCCACGAGGCGATGCGCTGCGTCGCGATCGCCGACGAGCGCGGGGTGAAACGCCGCCATCACCGGCGCCTCCGCGAAAAACCCTTGCAAACGGGTGAGCAGCGTCGACGCGAACCGCTCGAACACGTTCGGCGGCGGCAGCGACAGCGGGAAGACCACGTGCAGCACATTGCTTTGCGCCGCAACGACCGCTTCGCGCGTCGCGTCGAGGTCTGGCTCGTGGTCGAGCATCACGCAGAACTTCCCGAACGCCACGTCCACATCCCGGACGAACGGGC
Organism: Polyangium sp. 6x1; assembly: GCF_029946515.1. GTDB lineage: Bacteria > Myxococcota_A > Polyangia > Polyangiales > Polyangiaceae > Polyangium. Next base: position 261,138 of record NZ_JARZHH010000002.1, on the reverse strand, counting down.
AGAGCGCGTACGCCTGCACGATCTCCGTCGCGTAGCGCCGATGGACGCGCAGGACCTCGGCGGCGAACGCGGTCGCATCGGGGTGGGAGGCGAGCTTGCCCCGGATCATCGGCTCGAGCGCGGCCATCCTCGTGTACCTACCAAAGTTTTCCAGGGCCGCCGCGCGGTTTGCCCCGCGGAGCCCGTCGCTCGCCTCGTCTTGGTGGCCAGACCAACACTTCAAGAGCAGAAACCCTGTGTTTTCCGGCGCCCTCACGAGATTTGAGCCCACGTGGAGACTTCCCGCGTGGTTCCGCTCGGCTTATGTCGAGCAGCCGTGGTACTTATGCCGCCGCTGCGGCGGGTGTGGTGAAAGGAGGACGCGTGCAGGAATCGGCCAAGCTCACGCTGAACAAAGATGGACAGGAGCAGACGATCGAGCTTCCGATCGTGACCGGGACGGAGAACGAGAAGGGCATCGACATCTCGACGCTCCGCGCAAAGACCGGCTACGTGGTGCTCGACCCGGCGTTCGTGAACACCGCGTCCACGTCGAGCTCGATCTGTTTCATCGACGGGGAGCAGGGCATCCTGCGGTATCGGGGTATTCCGATCGAGCAGCTCGGTGAGAAGTCCACGTTCGTGGAGGTCGCCTACCTCCTGATTTACGGCCACCTCCCGAGCCGTGGGGAGCTCTCGCGCTTCTCGACGCTCCTCACGCGGCACTCGTTGATCCACGAGGACATGAAGCACTTCTACGAGGGCTATCCCTCGACGGCGCACCCGATGGCGATCCTGTCGTCGATGGTGTGTTCGCTCTCGAGCTTCTATCCCGAGGCGATCGACGCGGACAACCGCGACATGGTGGACATGACGATCGCGCGCCTTCTCTCGAAGGTCCGCACGATCGCGGCGTTCTCGTACAAGAAGTCGATCGGCCAGCCCTTCGTCTACCCGCAGAACTCGCTCTCGTACTGTGCGAACTTCCTCAACATGATGTTCTCGGTCCCGGCGGAGCCGTACGAGATCGACGAGGACATCGTGAAGGTCCTGAACCTCCTGCTCATCCTGCACGCCGATCACGAACAGAACTGTTCGACGTCGACGGTGCGGCTCGTGGGCAGCGCGAAGGCGAACCTCTTCGCCTCGATCGCGGCGGGCATCTGTGCCCTCTGGGGCCCGCTGCACGGCGGCGCGAACCAAGAGGTCATCGAGATGCTCGAGGAGATCCGCAAGGACGGCGGCGACGTCTCGAAGTTCGTGAAGCTCGCGAAAGACAAGACCTCGGGCTTCAAGCTCATGGGCTTCGGCCACCGCGTGTACAAGAACTACGACCCGCGCGCGCGCATCATCAAGGCTGCGGCGGACAAGGTTCTCTCGAAGCTCGGCATCAAGGATCCGCTCCTCGACATCGGCCGCAAGCTCGAAGAGGCGGCGCTCAGCGACCCGTACTTCGTGGAGCGCAAGCTCTATCCGAACGTCGACTTCTACAGCGGCATCATCTACCGGGCGCTCGGCTTCCCGACGAACATGTTCACCGTCATGTTCGCGCTCGGCCGCCTGCCCGGCTGGATCGCGCACTGGAAAGAGCAGAACGAGAACTCGTCCACGAAGATCGGCCGCCCGCGCCAGATCTACACGGGCGAGGTCGAGCGCAACTACATCTCCATCGAAGACCGGAGCTAAGGCTCCTGCGCTTCCCGCCTCGGACATGCGTGGGGGAGGGCCTCCTCCCCCGCGCTTCCCTCCCCCCGCTCCTCGCGAACGCTAGTTGATGATCGAGCTGCCGAAGCTCGGCACGGGCTCGTCCATCCGATCGATCGCGGCCTTCATCCCCGCCCACGCGTTGCGGAGGGCGTCGGCCGACATGCGCACCGTCACCCCGTTCTGAAGCATGGTGACGTGGACCGTGCCGCACGTGCATCGCGTCACGCGCACGGCGCTGTTCGACGCGAGCTCGGTGTGCTCTCCGCACTGCTTGTTGCCAGCCATCGACGAAAATCCTCCGTCCGGCGACAATAGCAGCAAGGCGCCCTGCGCGCGCCTCTCCGCGCGCGCCTCCTCCGGGGAAAGGACGGTCGGTGGGGCAGCAGGGCCCGGATGGCCGACGACTTGCTTTCGTGTAGCGTCCCTACCGTCCCCTTTTTCTCAGCCCCGGGGAGGAGAACCCTATGTCTGCATTCCGCTCGATGATCTTGCTCGCGTTCGCTGCGCCCCTGTTTTTTGCCTGCTCCAGCGAGCCCAATCCCCCCCCGACAACGGAGGCAGACCCGGCACATATCGACCCACCGCCGGCGGGTCAGGGCTTCCAGATCGAGACCAACCTCTTCGAGGTCCCGGCCGGCGTCGAGAAGCAGGACTGTTACTTCTTCCGCGTCCGTGACCTCGCGGCCGCGAACGGCCTCGATCCGGAGAGCCCCGTCTACGTCAACCGCGTGCAGATCGCCCAGAAAGAGGGCTCGCACCACATGAACGTCTTCCGCGTCCGGACGATCGTGGGCCTCGACCCCGAGAAGGGCGCGATCCAGGAGGGCACGAACAACGTCGGCGAGTGCTTCAAGAGCTCGAACTGGGCGGACTGGCCGCTCGTCGCGAACTCGCAGATCGACGGCAAGCTCGACTGGACCTTCCCCGAGGGCGTCGCCAACGAGTTCCAGCCCGACGAGTGGCTCATGCTCCAGACGCACTACGTCAACGCCTCGACGCAGGGCACGCCCTCGGGCGAGGGCAAGGTCAACGTGAACTTCTGGACCATCCCGAAGGAGAAGGTGAAGGCGCAGCTCGGCACGCTCTTCGCGACCAAGCAGTCGATCCGCGTCTGTGCCTCGAACCCGACGCCCTCCTTCGATGGCTCCTGCCAGTTCAACAGCGACACGCCCGTCCACATCATCGGCGCGAACGGCCACTTCCACAGCCGCGGCAAGCAGTTCGACATGTTCACGTGGGACGGCGTGAGCGTCGACCAGCCGCCGATGGATCAGCGCTTCTACGGGTCGCAGACCTGGGACGAGCCGCCGATGCTCACGTCGCCCCAGCTCGACCGTGAGGTCCCCGCGGGCGGCGGCGTGTTCTACACGTGCTCGTACCAGTGGCAGATGCCCGAGGCCTCACTCGGCTGCGACGGCCTGAACGCGCTCGACAAGCAGGGCGCGAACGACTGCTGCTACACGTTCGGCCCGATCGTCGAGGCGAACGAGCACTGCAACATCTTCGTCTACTACTACCCGAAGTCCGACAACATCAACTGCTTCTAGCCGTGGACAAACCCTGGCTCCCCCTCGTGCTCGCGCTCGCTGCTTGCAGCTCCCCCTCGCCGCCGCCGGAGACGGAGCCGGACGCCGGCATCATCGGGGGCTGCAAGCTCGCGTATCTCGGGGATCCTTCGGCCGAGCCGATCATGGAGGTGATCGCGCTCGGCCCCGAGGGCGAGATCCAGTCGGTCAGTGACGGCTCGAGCATCTCGCTCATCTTCCCGCCGCAGGGCGGCCGCGTCGTCTTCGCCGGCGTGCGTGCGACGAACGTCGACCCGTGCGCCGTCCGCGTCGCGGGCGCCCTGCGCGACCCGGCGACGAAGCAAGTTCGCCTGGACAATCGCATCCTCAACCTCGTGCCCACGGACGACGGCTACGGGCGCAGCGATCCGGCGGACATCTCCTCGTTCTCGAACATCGCGGCGTGTCCGAATCAGTGGGCCGAACAGGACCTCTTCGACAAACCGTACGAGCTCACGGTCTCGCTCACGGATCGCGACGGCAAGAAGGTCACGAAGATCATGACCGTGACCCCGCGCTGCGACGAACCCGGGCGCGAGGCCGAATGCCTCTGCATGTGCGCCGGCGACTACGTCCTCGGCATGCAGTGTGATCCCGAAGCAGGCGTGTTCGATCCGGACCTCGATGCCGGCGCGGACGCGAGCGCTCCGGATGCCTTCGGAGGACCGCCGTGAAGCGCCTTCGCCTCCCGCTCGTGCTCACGCTCGCCGCGCTCACGCCGGGCTGCTCCGATCCGCCGGACACGCCGCCTTCCTCGGAACCGTCCGCGTGGCAAGTCGCGCTCGACGGGGGCGACCTCGATCGTGCGGTGCTCAGCGTGTGGGGCAGCGGCCCGAAGGACGTCTTTGCCGTCGGCGGCCCGCTCGGAAACGGCCGGGCGTCGCTCGTGGTCCACTTCGACGGCGCCTCGTTCCGCGAGCTCCAGCCCGGCGGCGACCAGACGTACTGGTGGGTCTCCGGCTCGGGCCCGGACGACGTCTGGATGGTCGGCGAAGAGGGCCGCATCACCCACTGGGACGGCTCGACCTTCACGGAGCACGTTTCCGGCACGACGGCGACGCTCTGGGGGGTCTGGGCGGCCTCGAAGGCGGACGCCTGGGCGGTCGGCGGCACGCCCGAGGGCGGCACCGGCGCCCCGAACGACGTGATCCTCCACTGGGACGGGAGCGCCTGGACGCCCGTGACCTTGCCCGGCATGCCGCTCGGCCGCGCGCACTACAAGGTCTGGGGCGCGAGCTCGGACGACCTCTACGTGGTCGGCGAGTACGGCACGATCTGGCATAAGAAAGGCGCAGCGTGGGCCCTCGAATCGGATCCGCCGCTCGCGTCTGGCACACTCTTCACGGTGGCCGGCTGTGGCCCGAACGAGGTCTACGCCGTCGGCACGTTCGACGTCCTCCGCTCGGACGGCGCGGCCTGGCAGAAGGTCGACGTCGCACTCACGAACGGCGTGAACGGCGTGGCTTGCAACGCGCCCGGCGAGGTGCTCGTCGTGGGCTTCGGCGGCTCGAAGCAGCGCCTCGACGCGGGCGCGTGGGTGGACGAGTTCGACGTGCCACCCTATGCCGATCTGCACGCGGCCTGGGCCGATGGCACTGGCACGTACTGGGCCGTTGGCGGGAACTTCGTGACGAGCAGCATGCCGGGGGCGGCGCGCGAGGGCATCGTGGCGCGATACGGCCCGGGCAGGATCACAAGTCAGATCGCTCCGTGAGCTCGACCTGGTCGGACGGGCGACCGCCGGTATGACAGCGCCGCCCGAGGCGGCGTGAACGGCGACGCTCGACCGTTTCGAAATCCCCCGCGCATCGTCGAACGAAGGACCTACCCTCGTGGGTGGTCGCCCCCTTGCACCGGGGGGGCGCCACGATCGAGGGACCCCTCTCGTCCACACAGGAGAACGAACACATGCGTACTTCCCTTGCCCCGATCTTCGCCGCTGCTGCTCTCGCCGCCGCCACGACCTTCGGCTTTGCTTCCTCGGCCGACGCCAAGACCATCACCGCCTGCGGCGGCATCGAGCTCGCCGCGAACGCGAAGTGCGAGATGCGCGTCGAGGGCGGCTGCACCGCCGCGTGCGAACCCGTGAGCTTCCAGGTCCAGTGCGCCGCGGACCTCTACGTCGGCTGCAACGGCCAGTGCAACGCGCAGATCGACGCCCAGTGCAGCGCGAGCTGCCAGGCGAGCTGCGAGGCCGAGTGCAACGTCGACCCCGGCAGCTTCGAGTGCGGCGCTTCCTGCCGCGCGGACTGCGGCGCGAGCTGTGACGGCGCCTGCGCCGGCGACGCGGACGGCGCCCGCTGCCGCGCCTCCTGCGAGGCCACGTGCGGCGGCGAGTGCGACGCGCGCTGCGAGGCCACGCCGCCGAGCGCGGAGTGCAAGGCGCAGTGCTCCTCGTGCTGCAGCGGCTCCTGCGACGCGCAGGCCAACATCGACTGCCAGATCGACTGCCAGGCCAAGGCCTTCGTCGACTGCGAGGCCGATCTCAAGGGCGGCTGCGAGGTCGCGTGCTCGAGGCCGGAAGGCGCGCTCTTCTGCGACGGCCAGTACGTCGACGTCGGTGAGCAGATCGACAACTGCGTCGCGCAGCTCGAGAGCCTGCTCGAGATCAAGGTCGAGGGCTACGCGCGCGGCGACGCGAATTGCAGCGGCGGCCGCTGCACGGCCTCGGGCGAGGCGGGCGTCTCCTGCGCCCAGAGCCCCGGCAACGCGTCGAGCGGCGCGGCCGGTATCCTCGGCGCCATCGCGGCCTTCGGCCTCGCGCTCGGCCGCCGCAAGAACCAGAAGAAGTAGTCGCCGCCCCCCGAGCGTCGGCGATAGAGTCCCCCCGCCGATGCCCGCGCGTCCGAGATTTTTCCTCCTCGCGGCGGCGCTCGTCTCGGCCTGCGTCGCACAGACGCCCGCGCCGCGCGACGACGCCGCGCCCCCTCCCCCGCCCGCGACGGCCGCCGCACCGAGCGCTTCCACGCCCGCCCCCGCGGCCGTCGTCCCTGCGACGTCGGCCTCCGCGAGCGCGCCCGCGCCCGACGCTTACCCGGCCCCACCGCCGCCCGATCCGCCCGTCGCCCTTCGACCGGGCGGCAAGCGCGCCGCGCGCGGCGAGGCCGGACTCGTCACCTCTGTCGAGAAAAACGCCACGCGCATCGGAGCAACCGTGCTGCGCAGCGGCGGCAACGCCGTCGACGCCGCCGTGGCCGTCGCCTACGCGCTCGCCGTCACGCATCCTTCGGCCGGAAACATCGGCGGCGGCGGCGTGATGATGATCCGCCTGAAGAGCGGCGAGACCCACTTCGTCGACTTCCGCGAAACCGCGCCCGCGGCCGGCGCCACGACCGAGAAGGTGCTCGCGATGCTCGACCACGACGGCGGCATCGGCCTCCGCTCGGCGGGCGTGCCGGGCACCGTCGCGGGCTTGTCCCTCGCGCTCGAACGGTTCGGCACGCGCCCGCTCGCCGATCTCGTCGCGCCCGCCATCGAGCTCGCGAAGAACGGACACGCCCTCGGCCCGCGGCAAGCGCTCACGCTCGCCTGGGCCTGGGACAAACTCAAGCACGACCCTTCGGCCCGCGCGATCTGGGGCCGAGGAAAAAAGCCGCTCGGCGAGGGCGAACGCGTGCGCCAGCCCGACCTCGCGCGCACGCTCGAGTCCATCGCGAAGGAAGGCCCGCGCGCCTTCTACGAGGGATTTTTCGCGCGCGCGATCGACGCGTGGATGAAGAAGGGCGGCGGGTACGTGACGGCCAAGGACATGGCCGACTACAGCGCGAAGCTGCGCGCCCCGCTGCGCTTCTCGTACCGCGGGTTCTCCGTGGAGACCGCGCCTCCGCCGTCGATGGGCGGCGTCGCGTTCGCGCAGATCATGCTCTCGCTCGAGCGCGCGCGGGCCTACGAGCACAAGCCGGGCTCGGCCGACGCGCTGCACCTCTTCGTCGAGGCCGCGCGGCGCGCCTACGCCGATCGCCGGCTCGTCGCGGCCGATCCGGACTTCGGACCGAAGGACCTCGACGCGAAGCTCAAAGACCTCCTCTCGGGCGCGTACCTCGCGACACGCAAGCCCGCGATCGACCCGGCGCGCGCCACGCCCTCGACCACGCTCGCGGCGGCGATGCCCGAGGCCGCGCATGAATCGCCCGAGACCACGCACTTCTCGGTCGTCGACGCCGAGGGCAACGCCGTCGCTTGCACGTACACGCTCTCGGCCGGGTTCGGCGCGAAGGTCGTCGTGCCTGGAACGGGCGTCCTGCTCGGCAACGCCCTCGGCGGCTTCTCGAAGGACGGCCCGAACGTCGTCGCGCCGGGCAAACGCATGGCGACCTCGATGTCGCCGACGATCGTCACGCAAGGCGGACGCCTCGCGCTCGTGCTCGGCTCGCCGGGCGGCGACACGATCCCGAACACCGTGGCCCAGGTCTTCAGGAACCTCGTCGACTGGGGCATGACGATCGACGAGGCCGTCGCGAGCGGCCGCCTGCACCACCAGTTCCAGCCGGACAAACTGCGCGTCGAGAAGCAACGCCCGCCGTCGCGGGAGGCGCTCGCCGAGCTCGCGCGGCGCGGCCACACGATCGAGCAGAGCAACCTCACGCAAGGCGACGCGAACGACATCCTCGTCGACCCGCAGACGGGCATCGCCTACGGCTTCGCCGATCCGCGCGAGGGAGGCACGGCCGAGGGGGTCTCGCGGACCGAGGTGGAAACGGAAAAGGCGAAGGTCGCCCGTCCTTAACGGAGACGCGGATCGTATTGATCGACGCCTGGGTCGTCCTCGTCGCGCTTCGGGCGGACGATCACCACGGGGCACGGCGCATTGCGGGCGATTCGATCGGCGAGCGGGCCCCCGAAAAGACGCTCCAGGCGGCTCGGCGGGTGACTCGCCACCACGATGAGGTCGGCGCCAATCTCGTGCGCCAGGTTCACGATCGCCTTGTCCGGCCGGCCGTCACGGTAATGCATCGCCATGAGCCGCGCTTGCCCGCCCGCGGAGCGATGTTCGAGCACTTTCAGCGGCGGTAGCTTTGCCTCGCTCGCGTGCGACGTGGATACCCGCGGCGTCGCCACGTCCTTGATTCGCGGCGCCATGCCGCGCGCGCCGATCACCACGGCGTGAATCTCGGTCTCTTCGCCCCGGAGCTCCGCCAGATCAAAAGCGAACCGCCAGGCCCGGCCACCCGGCTCCGAGAGGTCGAGCCCCACGAGCACGATGTACGGGTCCTTTTTTCGCGCTGCCGGCGGCGTCAGCCTGCGGACCGCCGAATCCGGTGGGGGAACCGAGACGGCGCGCAGCCTCGGCTGCGTCGTTTCTTCGGCGTCGTCCTGGGCGGGCGAATCGGGGCCGGGCTCTACCGTGGACGGAGCTAATGCGACCATTGCCAGCGAATGTTTGGATCGCGTCGCGTGGTCGCAAGCCCCTTTCGCTGCTTCTTCGAGCGGAAGCATTCCGAGACGGGCGCGCGGGCGCGGGCAGACGGGCCCGGCCGCCGTGGGCGGCGCGGGCGACCTCAGCGTGGGAATCCAATGCCCACGCCGGCCGTGGCGGGAATGCGGACGGTCAGACCGAGCCCGATCGTCACGTTCGGCCGCTCCCCGATCTTCGCATACGCGCCTTCGAGGTAAAGGCCAGCACCCGCCTCGCCATATGCAATCCCGGCGCCGGCGCCACTCGAGCTGCTCCCCGAGAACGGCTTGTCGACGAATGTGGTCAACTCGCCTGTGATGCGAGCGGCCATGCCGAGCCCCATCTTGTCCGTCCCGGGCTCGTACCAGAGCCGCGGCTGGGCCGAGATGCCGATCCGGCCGCTTCGATCCACGACGGGAAAGACCGTCCCCTCGGCGAAGGCGCCGTGCCGGCTGGGCCCGGCGCCCGCCTCGAACGTGTATCCGAGGTTGATGTCCGCGCGCCGCTTTTGCCATTCGCGGATGAGCTGGAGCGGCTTGAGGCCCACGTCGACGTGCACCATTGCGGGGTCCGTCGATTTGATCTTCGGCGCGCCGAGACGAACCCCGCCGCCCACGGAGACGGCGACCGGCGGCGTCCCGAAGGGGGCGACGCAGGCGGGGAGCGCGAGGAGGCAAATCGCGGAAATGCCTCGGCGCATGGCGCGTCCCTCGTCAGAAAGCTCCGCGCACCATGACCGAGCTCGGCCCGATGAAGACCTCGGGCACGTACGCCACTTCGGGCTTGCGCGGAATCTTCTGGTTGCCGATGACGCCCATCGCGATGCCGCCCCCGAACATCACGGCGCCGAGGCCCGTGAACCCCCACGCGCCCGGCGAGCCGTGCGAAGCGTCCACCGCGATGAGCCCGCCGATCGTGACAAACCCACCGGCAATGCCGAGGAGAATGCCGCCGACGAGCATGCCCTTGCTGCGGCGGACCATGGTGACCTGGTCTTTGGGTTTGTCCCCCGGGCCCGGGCCCGGAAACGGCTGCGCTTGCGTGAGCTGCTCGGGCGGCGGCGGCGGGACATCGGTCGCGTCGAGCGTGACCTCGTCCTTGCCTTTCTCCTTCGATTCGACGCTCGCTTCTTTGAGCACGTCCTTGCCGCGCCGGAGCGTCACCACGTGTTTGCCCGGGTCGACCGGCAGCGGCACGCCGAACGTGACGGGGTCGAGCTTCACCTCGTCGCGATAGACGGCGAGCCCCTCGACGCTGCCCTTCACCTGCACCGTCAATTGCGGCAGGCGCGGATCGAGCTCTTTTTGCCGACGCGCGGCGAGGTCCCCCCGCGGCTTGTCGCCCTCGCGTTTGGCCTGATCCCGCGCCTCGCCCCACACGGCCCAGGCCCGCGCGAGCAGGCCTTGTTTTTCGAGACAATCGGCCCAGTTCAGCTTCGTGCCGACGGCCGGGTCGAGCTTGTAGCTCGCCTCGAATTTCGGGCAGGCCTCCGCGTAGTTTTTCTTCTCCATCAGGCCCTTGGCCACCCGGAACAGGGCCTCGGCCGCGGCCGGATCGTCGGCGAGCGCCGGCGCCGCGGCGAGCGAGAGCGCCGCGCCCAAGAGGGCCGGGGCGATGAAACGAAGAGGGCTCCGCCGCTCGAAATCAGCGGCGACCGGACATGAGGTCGTCATCGTTCGGCTTCTTCTTGGTGGTTGGGGGCGGCGCCGGCTTCGTGCGGCCCGAGGGAGGGGTCTGCGTGGGCGCGGCGGGCTTCGCGGAGGCGGGAGGCGGCGCGGCCGCAGGCTCGGCCGAGACCGCCGCGGCGGGCTCGACGATCGCCGGCGGATCCGCGGCCACGGGGGCCTTCGGGGTCGGCGCAGGCAGGGGCAGAGGGGCGGCCTCTCCGGCGGCCGTGTTCCCCTTCGGATCCTTGCTTCCGCTCTTCGCGCCGAACATCACGGCCCCGCCGAAGATACCGATCAGCGCAATGGCGATCGCCGCGAACATCGGGGCCTTGCTGCCGCCCGACGCATTCGGCGTGCTGCCCGTTTGCGTGAGCGGAACGGCCGTCGAAGCGGCGAGCACGGTCGCGCCCATGGCCGTCTTCGGCGAGATGGCTCCGCCGCCCACCGGGGTCAGCGCCATCGGGTTCTGCGGATCGGGCGTGCTTGCGAAGACGGGCCGCGCGCTCGCGTCGCTCTGCGCGATCGGCATCGGCGCGCCGGCGACCGTGTTCTTCGGCGCTCCCTCGGAAGCCTGCGCCTTCTGCAGGATCTCCGTCACTTCGAGCACGAGCGCGGGCCCCTCGACCACGCCGAGCGCGGCGGCGAGCTGCGTGATCGTCTCGCCGGCCGTGCGGAAGCGCTGCGAGGCGTCGCGGTTGCAACAGCGCAAGAACCACGCGTCGAACGCCGGGCCGAAGGGGCTGCCCTTCTGCGAGGGCGGCGGGATCGGATCCACCACGATCTGCACGACGAGGTCGCTGATCGTCTCCGCCTGCCAGTAATCGAAGCCGAGGAGGAGCCGCGCGGCGATGAGGCCGAGGGCCCAGACATCCGTAGGAGGACCAATGAGCTGCGCCTGGGCCCGCGCCTGCTCGGGCGCCATGTAGAGCGGCGTCCCGAAGACGGCGCCCGTCTTCGTCTTCGAGTACGCGCCCATCGCGCTCGACGCGGCGCCCGTGAGCTTCGCGATGCCGAAGTCGAGCAGTTTCACGCAGGGCGTGCCGTCCTCGCGCACGCTGAGGAAGATGTTCTCGGGCTTGAGATCGCGGTGCACGATGCCGATCGCGTGGGCCTTGTCGAGCGCGCGCGCGGCCTGCCGCAGGTAGAGCACGACCTCCTTCGGGTGCAGGATCCGACGCGCTTCGGCCTCGCCCGCCAGGTCTCGCCCGCGGAGGAACTCCATCACGAGGAACGGCGCGCCGGAAAGCTCCGGTGCCACGTCGGCATCCGTGACGCGCACGATGTGGTCGCTGTCGATGCGCGCCGGCGCGCGCGCCTCGGTCCGGAACCGCTCGATCGTGCTTGGATCGGAGAGCGTCTCGTTGTGCAGCACCTTCAGCGCGAGGCGCTCGTCGGTGTGGACGTGCTGCACGAGATACACGGCCCCCACGCCGCCCTCGCCGAGCTGCTTGACGATCCGGTAGCGGCCGGCGATCACGAGTCCGGGCTGGATTTTCTCGGTGCTCATGGAGCGATGGCCCCCTGAAAAGTACGAGCCGAGCCTAGCACGGCCCGGCCGGGCCCGTCGCCTTTCCTGCCGCGCCGCTCGGGCCCGGCCCGCTTGACGGCGCGCGCGACTTCTCCCAGCTTTCGCGGCGAATGATCCCGCGATACACCCCGCCCGCGTTCGCTGCGCTCTGGTCGTCCGAGACTCGTTATGCCGTGTGGCTCGACGTCGAGCTCGCCGCCTGCGAGGCGATGGAAGCCGAAGGCCTCGTGCCCGCCGGCGTGGCCCGAGCGCTTCGCAGCAAGGACATCAAGCTCGACCCGACGCGCATCGAGGACATCGAGCGGACGGTCAAGCACGACGTCATCGCGTTCCTCACGCACGTCGAGGAGCTCGCGGGGCCCGACGCGCGGTGGCTCCACCGCGGGATGACGTCGAGCGACGTGCTCGACACGAGCCTCGCGGTGCTGCTCGTCCGCGCCGCCGATCTCTTGCTCGAGCGGCTCGACGGCCTCGTCGTCGCGCTCTCGCGCCGCGCCGACGAGCATCGCCGCACGCCCATGATCGGCAGGAGCCACGGCATCCACGCCGAGCCCATCACCTTCGGCCTCGCGCTCGCGGGCCACCTCGCCGAGATGAAGCGCGGCCGCGCGCGCCTGCGCGAGGCGCGCAGCGAGATCGCCGTCGGCAAGATCTCCGGCGCGGTCGGCACCTACGCGCATCTCTCGCCGAACATCGAAGCCCAGGCCCTCGCCGCGCTCGGCCTGCGCCCCGAGACCGTGGCGACGCAGGTCGTCCCGCGGGATCGTCACGCCGCGTTCTTCAACGCGCTCGCGCTCGTCGCCGCGGGCATCGAGCGGCTCGCGACGAACGTGCGGCACTGGCAACGCACCGAGGTCGCCGAGGCCGAAGAGTCCTTCACGAAGGGGCAAAAAGGCTCCTCCGCGATGCCCCACAAGCGCAACCCCATCCTGAGCGAGAACCTCTGCGGCCTCGCGCGCATCGTGCGCGCCGCGGCCCTGCCCGCGCTCGAAGACGTCGCCCTCTGGCACGAGCGCGACATCTCGCACTCCTCGGTCGAGCGCATGATCGCGCCCGACGCGACGACCACGCTCGGCTTCATGCTGGAGCGAACGAGCTCGCTCGTGGAAGGCCTCGTCGTGCGCGAAGACAACCTCCGGAAGAACCTCGAGCTCACGGGTGGGCTCTTCTTCAGCGAGGCCGTGCTGCTCGCGCTCGTCGCGTACGGGCTCCCTCGGCAGGAGGCGTACGTGCTCGTGCAGCGCAACGCGATGAAGGCGCTCGCCGGCGAGGGCACGTTCCGCGACCTGCTCGCGGCCGATCCGGACGTGAGCGCGCGCCTCTCGCAGGCCGAGCTCGATCGATGCTTCGACCTCGACCACGCGCTCTCGCACGTCTCCGGCATCGTCGACCGCGCGATCGCGGCGCCCTGACGACGCTGTCCCGGCCCCGCTCGCCGGGGCATGTCACGGATATTCGATCGGCGTCCCGTCGGCGTCGTTCACATTGCCGACGACGGTCGGATTCGGATCGTCGATCGTCCACGGCCCGTACCCCCAATCGCCCTTGAAGCGGTTGCGGAGGACCTTGATCCCGGTCGGCATCTGTCCGCGCAGATTGAGCGAATAGCCGCCGCCGGAGAGCCAGTTGCACTCGATCAGGAGGTCGGTCGTATCTCCGCTCTCGTCGCCGGTCTGGACGCAGGCGTTGCTCGCGCCCTCGATCCGGTTGTAGCGGAGATGGACGTTCAGCCCGTGGGTCGACTGGACGCCGTCGTTGTGCTGGTCTGGATAATTGCCGAGATCGTGAATCCACGAATCCTCGATCAGCACGTTCTCGTCCGCCTTGAAGCCGTCGGCGCCGCCGTGGACGTTGACCCGGCGCGCGGTGTAGTTCGAGAACGACAGCCCGGCGGTGACGTCGGCGCTCGTCCCGATGATCTCGGTGTCCTCGACGAGGAGACCCTTGTTGTCGTTGTCGAAGTAGCGAATCGGGTAGTAGTCGCCGCTCGTGATCCGACATCGCCGGATCGTGACGTCGTCGGCGAGGATCTGGACCTCGCCCTGGATGTCGAGGTCCTCGACGATCGCGCCGTTGGTCGTCACCTGGATCGATCCGCTCGGGGTGAGGACCGTCCCCTTGGGGACGCCGGTATTGTCGGGCCCCGGTTGATTCGACCAGCACGGGTCGCCCCCGCCACCGCCACCGCCCGCGCCACCGCCACCGCCCGCGCCACCGCCGCCCGCGCCACCGCCCGCTCCGCCGTCGCCGCCGTCGACGGGTGTCATCGGGTTGGAGCTCGTGCCGCACGCGAGGAGCGGAAGAACGAGGGCAAAGAGAAGAGCCTTTTTCATTTCGTGATCGTATGCGAAGCGGAAGCGAAAAGGAAGCGCTCCTACCGATAAGGCGATCCCACCGCAATCCGCAGCTCACACTGGAACACCTCGTAATGCACCGTCACGGCGAGCGCTCGTCCCGCCGCGAAATGCACGTACACGCCGGGCCACGAGCTCGCCCAGGTCTCGTCGAGCGTGCGCACCACGAGCGTCACGGCCGGGAACCCGGCGCGGCGATCGAACCGCACGCAAACGAGCTCCTCGTCGCCGGCCGCGAGCCATTCGAGGCAGCCGCGCGTCTCCCGCGGCGAGAGCCGGTCCTGGCGCAGCCATTTTTCAAAGTCGACCGCCCCGCCCTTCCCATCGAGCGCCTCCCGAAAGGCGACGCTCCGGTCTGGCTCGACGAACTCCTCGGCGAGGCGCGCCGCGTGCGCCTCGGTGGCCCGCGCTCCGAGCGTGCGCAGATCGACCCGCAAGGAGCGCAGGCGCGCGAGTTGCTCCCGGAACGTGTCGCGGAGGAACCGTTCGTCGGGACGCACGCGGCCCCTCAGCCGTCCATTTTCTTGTAGTGATCGTGCCAGCGCTGGATCTCGTCGAGCACCGCCTTGCCCACGCGGGTCGGCTTTCCGTTCCCGAGGACCACCTCCGCTCCCTCCGCGTTGATCTGCCGGATGCGCGCGAATCTCTCCGAAAATCCCGGAGCCTTCGCGAGCGGGTGGCCCGCCTCGATCATGCGCTCGTAGAGCCGCGCGACGGGCAAGAACGCGTGGACCGCGAGCAGGACGCCGTGGAGCGGTCGCGGATCGGGCCGCACGGGCGACGTGTAGAGCGGAGAGAACGCATTTTCGAGCACGGAATCAATCTCGAAGAGCGCGTTGATCTTGTTGTGCGAAAATTCGTGGATCACGGCCTCCGCCATCGTCATGAGGCTCGGGTGCAGGGACATGTAGATCGTCCCGATCGCCTCCTGGTACGACGCGGAGAGGTGTTTTTCGGCGTGGTATCCGACGGGCACGATCTGCTGCACGAAGAGCTCGATCTCGCCCCGCAGGTCCGGCAGGTGTTCCCGCACGAGGTCGAGCGCGGCGGCGAGCGACGTCGTCCATTCCGCGACGTCCTTGCCGCCGAGGTCGATCGCATTTCCCTCCTTGTCGGGGTGCGCCTCGACCATGGCGAGCGGATTCGTGTCGACGAGCGCGAGCACCGTGCCCCCATCGATCGGGAAAAACGGCCGCGACACCGTCACGCCCCCGCGCGCCGCGGAATACCCTGGCGGCTGCGCCTCGAGCGCCTGGAGGCTCAGCGTGTGGACGCCCTCGGCGCGCTCCACGACGATCTTTCCCTCGTTCTCGAACACGACCGCACGCGTATCCTCGGGCAAACCAATGGAAATGCCTGCCGTCGTGGAGACGAGCTGCCTCGGCGGCGCTTTCTGCCGAATGCGTCGCGGCAGCGCGGAGGCACGCGCGAGGTGCAAAAGAAACACCCCCACGAGCTCGCGTACGTGCGCCTCGGAATCGGGACGCGGGGTTCGCAGGCATCGGACGAGCGTCCCCATGGCCGTACGCCGAAGGACGCTCGGGAGCGAGCCGGGGTTCTTCCCCGCGACGTCGCGCGTGAGCGCCTGAAAGACGGCGAGATCGGCGCGCGCCTCGGGCGAGAGCGCGACGCCCTGCCCGACGACGAAGAGCTCGGGCACGAGGCGACCGAGCGCGCGCGAGAGCACGCCTTTGGCGGTCTCCGAGCCCGGCGCGGGGATCGTGAGGTCCTCGGGCGGCTCGATCGGGCGCGTGGCGAGGGCGGGAGGCACGGCGCCATTGTGGGCAAAAGGGCGCGAGGCGACAAGCGAGAAGGGGCGCGGCGCGCGGCTTCAATCCGCGATGGCGCCGTGGTAAGCCGAAGCGCATGGCCGGCTGGTCCATCGGGAGACATTGGGTGCAGGTCGACGTCCGCGCGCCTTTCCTGACCATCTTCGTCGACGAGGAGAAGATGCTCGACAATACGATCCCGACGCACCTGCTCGGCGAATACCCGCTGAAGATCGGCAAGCGCGAGGTCGTGCTGAAGCGCGTGCGCAACCTCGACGTGGCGCGGAGCGAGATCTGGATCGACGGCGTGAAGGTGCCACCCTCGGAGGACCCGATCCCGCGGCGCAAGCCGCCGAAGGACGGCATCTGCGAGGCGCATCCGGGCGGCAAGGCGGTGTATCGGGAGCCGGGCGCCATGCCCGAGGCGAAGCTCGCCTGCGGGGTCTGCCGCGCCGCGCTCTGCAATCGGTGCGTCTCGGTGGACGCGGTGCGCTGCAAGGCTTGCTTCGACAAGGCGACGGCGGCGATGATGCAGGCCGAGCGCGACCTGCGCATCAAGGGCCCGCTGCTCGGCGTGGCGCTCGGCGTGCTCGTGTTCATCTTCGGGCTCGCGTTCGAGATTCCGCGCATGGCGGGCATCGGCCTCGCGGCGATCGTCCTCGTGGGGATCCGCGTGGGCGCGGGATACTGGAAAGAAAAACAGGAAGCCAAAAACCGGCCCTCCCCTTGATTCCGCGCCCGAGCGCGCGTACGCACGTCCCGATCCGCAATCCGCGGGAGGAACCATGCGTTACAAGCTCTTGGGTCGTACGGGGATCAAGGTGTCGGAGCTGTGCCTTGGCACGATGAGCTTCGGCGACAGGTGGGGATTCGGGGCGGACGAGGCGACGTCGATCGAGGTCGCGGCCGCATACGCCGAGGCCGGGGGCAATTTCCTCGACACGGCGAACAAGTATCACGAGGGCCATACCGAGGAGATCTGCGGCAAGATCATCGCGACGAACCGCGACCGCTGGGTGCTCGCGACGAAGTTCACGCTCACGACGGCGAACGGTGATCCGAACGCCTCGGGCAACTCGCGAAAGAACATGGTCCAGGCGGTCCACAAGAGCCTCGGGCGGCTCGGGACCGATTACATCGATCTCTTGTGGGTCCACGCGTGGGATTTCACGACGGGCGTGGAGGAGGTCATGCGCGGCCTCGACGACCTCGTCCGCGCGGGCAAGGTCCTGTCGATCGGCATCTCGGACGCGCCCGCGTGGGTCGTCTCGCAGGCGAACACGCTCGCGACGCTGCGGGGGCTCTCGCCGTTCGCGGCGCTCCAGATCGAATACAGCCTGATCGAGCGGACCGTGGAGCGTGAGCTCATCCCGATGGCCGAGGCGTTCGGCATCACGCTGACGCCCTGGGCGCCGCTCGGCGGCGGCGTGCTCACGGGCAAGTATTCGCGCAGCGGCGGCGCGCCCGAGGACACGAAGCGCGCGGCGGGCAACGAGCAACGCCTCTCGCCGAAAAACCTCGCGATCGCGAAGACCGTGGATACGATCGCGGACGAGCTCGGCAAGACGTCGGCGCAGGTCGCGACGAACTGGGTGCGTCAGAGCGGCACGAACGTCGTGCCCATCGTGGGCGCCCGCAAAGCGTCGCAGATCAAGGACGTCCTCGCGGGCCTCGATTTCACGCTCAATGACGACCAGCTCCGCCGCCTGAACGAGGTGAGCCGGATCGACCTCGGCTTCCCGCACGATTTCCTCGGCTCGCCCCGCATTCGCGGCATCGTCTACGGCGATCGCGTGAACGACATCGACCTGCCGGCCGCGACGCGCCCGCGCTGAAAACGCCTTCTCTCCTGCGAGGGCTACACGAGCCCGAGCCGCTCCAGCAGCGCCGCCGGGAGCGACGCGAAATCCGCGGACGTCCAATCGGCGCCCGCGTCGCGTAGCTCCTCGGCCGTCGTCGCGGTCGTCACCCCGACCGCCACCATTCCCGCCGCTTTCGCGGCGCGCACGCCGTTCGCCGCATCCTCGAACACGACACACGCGGCCGGCGCCACGCCGAGGTCTTGCGCCGCGCGGAGAAAGATATCGGGCGACGGCTTGCCGCGCGTCACCTCTTCGGCGCCCACCACGCGCTCGAAGCGCTCGCGGAGGCGGAGCCCATCGAGCACGAAATCGCGGTTCCCGAGCGGCGCCGCCGTCGCAATCGCGAGCCGCACGCCGCCGAGCCTCAACCGTTCGAGGAAAGCATCGGCCCCGCGCGTCAGCGCGAGGTGCGGGCGGTACGTGGCGCGGTAGAGCCCCTCTTTCTCCTCGGCGAGCCGCGCAAGCTCATCCGGCGGCACCGCCCGCCCGAGCAGCTCGGGAAAGATCTCCTCATTCTTCTTTCCCGCAAATTCCCGCTGAAAACGCTCGGCCGTGGTCGGCACGCCGAGCCGCTCCGAGACGATCTCCCACGCGCGATTGTGGAAGGCCATGTTGTCGACGAGCGTGCCATCCATGTCGAAGACGGCAGCGCGGAGGACCTCGATCATGCGTCACCCTAGCGCAGATCGCCGCTGAAACGCCTTTCGAAAAACAAACCCCCCCTCTCCCGCGAGGGAAAGGGGGGCTCGGGGGGTGTGGGCGTCCCTCAGCCCTGCGATTCGGGCAATGCCGAAATCGGCGCGCGCTGCTTCTCCACGGACATGTCCGCCATGAAGATCGGCGGGCAATGCAGCGCCATGATGTCCGGGTTCGGCGGCGCGGTCTGCTTCGCCATTCGCAGCGCCTCATCCATCGTCCGCGCCGTCTCCCAGCCGAGCAGCTGCGGGATGTATTCGTTGTCCGCGCCGACGACGATCACCCGGCCGAGGTGCTGCCGCCCCGCCTCGCCCCAGTACCACATGAAGAACGGGTGCGTCGGGTGATAGGCGTGACCGTATCGGTACATCTCGATGTAGGCCGGGTTCTTCGCGAACTTCGGCTCCCAGATCTTGTGCAGCTCCATCGCGTCGCGCGTCTCGGGCAGCACGCGGTGCACGAACTCGATGTACGGCGCGTGGTGCTCGTTGTCGAAGAGGTCCGTGCACGGATGCATGATGATCATCGTGCCGCCCTTCTTCACCATGGGCGCATTGCGATACAGGTTGAAGAGATACCCGTTCGCCATCACCTGCACGAGCAGCGGGTTCAGGAACGAATTCACGTTGTACGGGCTGATGAACGGAATGCCCGTGATGAGAATGTCGCTCTGCCCGACCACCGGCACGCAATATTGCTCGAAGCTCCGCCGGAGCGTGTGCTCGTGCACCGCCTCGGTCTCGCCCGCGAACACGCCCGTCACGCCGAACGGCGAGGGCACGCGCTGGAAGATCGCCTGGCGCGCGGGCTGCGGCAGCTTGTCGAGGGTGAACCGGAGGGCCTGGAGCGCGTTTCGCTCGGTCCGCGTGAGGTCATCCTCGTTTTTCGCGAGGAACTCGAGCGGCGTATCGAACATCCGGTTGTTGATCGTCGTCTCGATCGTGAAGACGTTGAGCTTCTTGTTCGCGAGCCGGCCCATGCGCACGACGCTCGTATTGAGCGCCGACGATTTCGGGTCCATGTACGAATAACATTGCCGCATCACGCGCGGATTGTGGTGCGCGCGCAGGCTCCGGTACCCGCAGAGGCCCACGGCGACCGATTTGTGGCCGCCGTCCATCGGCACGAGGTTCAGGTTCACGTAGATGATGAGGTCGCTCTCCACGGCGCGCCGATTGAGCTCGACGTCCTCGCCCTCCTCGGTCGTGCCGAGGTATTTCATGTTGGCGAGGTTCTCGGCGTCGTGGTTGTAGAGCTTCTTCGGCCAGTACGCGTTGAAGATCTTGTCGCCGACGACGTGCCGGATCTCCCAGTCCTTCATGCGCCGGTGCACGCTCGTCGCGATGATGATCTCGACGTCGTCGACGCCGTAATCGGCGAGCAGGTCGAGCACGATCGTCAGGACGCGCTCGCGGATGTCCGGCCGCTTCATCGGCGGCAAGGGCAACGAGATGTCGTCCATCGCGATCGTCACCTTCATCCCCGGCCGGAGCTTCGCGTAGAGCGGCTCGGAGTTGTACGGGTGGTTGATCGCGTACCGGATGGCCGCGTCCACGTCCTTCAAGGGCTTCAGCGGCGGCTTCGGGTAGATGACGCGGCTGCCCGTCGGCAGGTCGACCTCGACGAGCCGGTCGCCCGAGAAGAGGACGCGGGGTGCGCTGCGGCTGTCGATCGTCACGACACAGGGATGGCTCATGGCATTCTCGTATTCGGCGGCAATCCCGCCCGCTTCAGTCGACGTGGATGATGGGCCAGTGGTAGGCGTTCGCGAGCAGGGAGAGCTTGCGGTCCGGGTTCACGGCGGCCGGGTGGCCGACGATGCTGAGCATGGGGACGTCGGAGTAGCTGTCGGAGTAAGCAAAGCACTCGTCGAGGTCGTGACCGCGGTCTTTGGCGTGCTCGCGAATGAGCCGCGACTTCTCGGGGCCCGCGACCACGGGGCGCAGGAGCTTGCCCGTCGCGAAGCGGTCCTTGATCTCGAGGCGGTTCGCAATGACGTCCGTCGCGCCGAGGTGCTCGGCGAGCAGGCGCATCAGGAAGTCGAGCGCGCCCGACACGAGCACCACGTCGTGCCCCTTGTCGAGGCTCGTCTGCACGAGGTCCCGCGCGCCGGGGTAGATGTTGGGCTTGATCACGCGCTCGAACGTCTCGACCGCGAGCCCCACGAGCCGGTCCTCGCTCATCCCGCCGTAGGACGTGAAGAGCAGCTCGTTGAAGATGCGTCGGTCGCGCGTCTCGGCCCACACCAGCCACGGGGCCTTCACCAGCGCCCCGCCGAGCTTCGCGAGGCTGTGCAGCGGCGTGTTCTGGTTCAGGACGTAATAGAGCGTGGGGTGGACGAGGTTCGTGCGGATCAGCGTGCCGTCCACGTCGAAGTAGCTCGCTGCCATTTGCGTCCCGGAATCACCTCTCGAAGGCTTTTCGTCAAGTCAAAGGTGACGCGAAAGGAGCTTCGCGCCGGAACTTCTCGGTCCGCTCGGCCCTCACCTCGCGCTTTCGCGACCCAGACAGGAGCGTCATCCCACACGATGGATGCTCTTGACAGGAAGACCAAGTTGGCGGATGGGCGGCGTGGACAGTGTTTGTCCGCCTACGCCCCGGCGCCGGAGAGCGCCTCGGCATAACGATCGTCCAATTCGATCCCGCCCTCGGCGACGCCGCGGTCCACTGGATTGATCCCGCAATACTGCACGCTCGCCAAATGCCGCCAGCGGCCGGCGCGCTCGCTTTCGTCGGGCAGGACCGGGGTCGTGCAAGGAAAACAGCCGATCGTGCGAAATCCCATGGCGTGCAGCGGGTTCACGACGACGCCGGGATCGGCCGCGATCGCCTGGTCGAGCGCCTCGTTCGTCACGTGCGCGAGCGGGTGGACGCGCAAGGCGCCCATCGCGAGGTCGATCCCGACAGGCCGCACCTTGCTGCGCGCCCCGCCCTCGCCCTGCCGCAGCGCCGAGACGAGCACGTCGTAGCGGCCCCGGAGCGCGTGGAGCGGCGCCGTCTTGCGCAGATCGCAGCAGCGCTCCTGGCCCTCCACCGAGAGGTAAAGCAGGCCCTCCTCGGCCGTCTGCTCGGCGAACGTGCGGGTCGGAGAGAGCGTGATCACCCGCAGGTTCGTGTGCGTCCGCGCGAGCTCGTCCCGCGTCGCGCGCGTCTGCTCGTGCAGGACGCCCGTGTCGACGAAGAGCACGTCGAAGTCGAGCCCGGCCTGGTCGGCGAGCCGGCAGAGCCACGTGCCGGCGCGCTGCATGCTCGTCAGGATCGCGGCTCTCCGGCCGAACGTTTGGTGCACGAAACGCAGGACATCGAGGGGCGCGGCGCTCGCGAGACGCCCGTTCAGGGCCTCGAGGCCCGCATCGGTGACGCGCATGCCCCTCTAGGTAGCAGAGCCTGGCTCGGCTCGCCTGGCCTCGGCGTGCAGAAGCCGGTTGCCTTTCCGTTCCTCGTCGCCTAGAGGATCGCCGGATCGCATGCCCCCTTCTTCTCCCTCGCAAGGCCACGCGCCGGGGCGGCTCGTCGATGACCTCGGGCGGCGCCGCTTCCTCTTCATCACGGGCAAAGGGGGCGTGGGCAAAACGACGTTCGCTGCGGCCCTCGCGGTGGCGCTGGCGCGGGAGGGCAAGCGGGTCCTGGTCGCGCTCTGCAACACGAAAGAGCGGCTCTCGGCGATCCTCGGGACGAAGCCGATCGGCGACGAGATCATGCCCGTCGCCGAGGGCGTGTGGGCCGTGAACATCTCGCCCGAGAAGGCGCTCACCGAGTACGGGGAGATGGTCCTCAAGGTGCGCAGCGTGGCGCACGCCGTCTTCGACAACCGCTACACGAAGACCTTCTTCCGCGCGGTGCCCGGGCTCTACGAGTGGGCGATGCTCGGCAAGGCGTGGTTTCACACGACCGAGCTCGCCCCCGACGGCCGTCCGCGCTTCGACGTGGTCCTGCTCGACGCACCCGCGACGGGCCACGGGCTCGACATGATGCGCGTGCCGAAGGTGATCCTCGACGTGGTGCCGCCGGGCGTCCTGCGACGCGACGCCGAGGAGGCGTGGGCGATGTTCCGCGACCCTGCGCGGAGCGGGATCGTGGTCGTCACGCTGCCGGAGGAGATGCCGACGCAGGAGACGATCGAGCTCGTCGACGCGATCAAGGACGACCTCACCCTGCCGGTCCTGCGCCTCGTGGTGAACGCGGTCCTCACGCCGCTCTTTTCGCCCGAGGAGCGCGAGCGGCTCGCGCAGGAGACGTCTTTGCTCACGATTGAAGCGCCGGGCCAAACGGAGGGCACGGCGGAGAGCGCGCTCGTGGCGGGGGCGCGGCGCGCGGTGCGGGAGAAGGTGCAGGCCGAGAGCCTGGAGCGCATCGCGAAGGAGATCGATCTGCCGCGGATCACGCTGCCGCACCTCTTCGACGAGGCGTCGACGGTGGAGGGCACGAAGCTCCTCGCGAACCTGCTCTAGGCCGGCCTTTCCCGCGGGCCGCTCACGCTTTCGATTCGAAGCGCTGGCCCGTCGCCGAGGACGTCGCGACGCCGTCGAGCAGCCGGTAGAGCTTCCAGGCCTCCCGGAACGTCGGGACGACCTCCGTCCCTTCCGCGAGATCCTTCGCGAGCGCCGTGTAGAGATGCGCCGTTTGATAGGCGTCGTCGTTCAGATCCCCCTGGGCGGGTGATCGATATCGCTCGGGGATCTGCAGCGGCTCGAGCGGCTGGCCGTCGCCGCGTGCGCCCGAGACGGTGAAATCGTGGGACCAACGCAGGTCGCCCTCGGTGCCCGTGAAGGTCGCCCAGATCTCCCCGCCATTGCGCTTGCCGACTTCGATGTGCGCGGACAGGACCGCGCCATTCTGCAGCGTCCCGTGGATGCGCACCTGATCCGGCACGGTGATGGGCAGCGTCTCGCCCGTCTCGAGGATCGTCGCCTGGTCGAACTGCCGCGCGACCACCGCGGAGAGGCTCTTCACGTCGCCCACCGCGGCGAGCACCGTATCGAGGTAATGCGCGACCATGATCGACAGCGCGTTCGCGCCGTTCTTCGCGTCGGTCGTATACGCGAGGGCCTCGGGGACCCGCGGGCCGAGGTGCGGCACCGAAACATGGAGCGTGACGGAGCGAAGCTTGCCGATGTACCCCTCGGCCAGGAGATCGCGGAGGTAACGCACGCCCGGGGCAAACCGCCGCTGCACGCCGACGAACGTACGGACGCCGGCGGACTCCGCGCGGCGCGCGAGGTCGGCGGTCTCGTCCAGGGAGATGCCGAGGGGCCATTCGCAGAAGACGTGCTTCTTCGCGGCATACGCGGCGCGCACGATCCCCGCGTGCAGCGGTGCGCGGACGGAGACGACGACGAGATCCACGTCCGGATGCTCGATCAGGGCCTCGGCGCGGTCGAAGGCGTGGGGCACCCCGAAGCGTCGCGCGGCCTCGTCCGCGCTCGCTCGTCGCGTGGTGCTCACCGCCGTGACCTCGTAGGCGGGTAGCGCCTTCAGCGCGGGCACATGCGCATGCGACGCCCAGCCCCGGTCCGGGTTTGCCCCGACGATACCCACGCGAATCTTGTTCGACGTCCCCGTCTTGCTCATGAGCTCTCCATCCCTTCTTTCAGGCGCACCCGTGCCCCGAGGACCGGGCCCTCGTCCCGCCCCTCTCGCATCGAATGGCGTGGAGGAGACCGTAATCCGAGGTCCTCGGACGATCATTGGCATCGCGTCCGTATTTGTGGTTCGATCGTCCGACACGGAGGGACGATGGACGTTCTCGCGGACGTGCTGCGCGGGCTTCACTTGCGGACGAAGGTGTATGGGCGGCTGGAGATGCGGGCGCCGTGGGGCATGCGCGTCGAAAAGCCCACGCACGCTCTGTTTTACGCGGTCTCGCGCGGGAGCTGCCTGCTCGAGGTCGACGGCGCGCGCATCCCGCTCTCGGGAGGGGATTTTGTCTTCCTCTTGGGCGGCTGCTCCCATGTCCTCCGGGATGCTCCGGGGACGCGGGCCATGCCGGTCGCCGAGATCTATGCGATACGCGGCGGGCGTTGTGGCGGGCTCGTGCATCACGGCGGCGCGGGCGCCCCGACCACGCTCGTCTCCGGCTGCTTCCTCTTCGAAGGCACGTCGCTCGACCCGCTGATCGCGAGCTTGCCGGCGCTGATCCACGTGAAGGGCGACGGCGGTGTCGCCGCGCGGTGGCTCGAATCCACGTTGCAATTCGTGGCCTCGGAGATGGAAGCGGAACAACCCGGCTACGAGACGGTGGCGAGCCGGCTCTCGGAGGTCTTGTTCGTGCAAGCGCTGCGAACGCACGTGGCGTCCTTGCCCGTCGAACGGGCGAGCTGGCTACGCGCCTTGACCGACGCGCAGATCGGCGTCGTGCTGCAACGCCTGCACGAGACCCCGGAAAAACCCTGGACGGTCGAGAGCCTGGCGCACCTCGCGAGCATGTCGCGCTCGGTGTTCGCGGCGCGCTTCAAGGCCGTCGTCGGCGAGGGGCCGCTGACCTATCTGACGCGCTGGCGCATGCACAAGGCCACGCAGCTCCTGGCGGGGGGCGACATGGGCACGAGCGCGATCGCGCAGGCGGTCGGCTACGAGACCGACAGCGCCTTCGTGAAAGCCTTCAAGCGACACCTGGGCGAGACCCCCGGTGCCTTCCGACGTCGGCTCGAGGAGCGCCAAGGGGACACCGGGCTCGCGGCCGGACCGAGGTGACGGTCTCGCCGAAGGAAACACCGATCAGGGAGCGCAGCTCTTGTTCGCGCCCGAGCCAAGGCAATTGCCGCTCAGACAATCCGCATTCTGCGTGCACTTCTGGCCATTCTTGAGCCTGCAGGCGCCGGCGCCATTGCAGGCGCTCGTGATCGTGCACGTCCCCGGATCTTCCTCCTGCGCGGGAAGGAACGTGCACTCGCCGACGCTGCCCGGCCGAGCGCACGAGACGCACGTGCCCATGCAGGCCACGACGCAGCACACGCCGTCCGCGCAAAAGCCGCTCACGCAATCCATCGCCTCGGTGCACCCTTGGCCGTTCTCACCGGCGCCGCCACCGCTGCTGCTGCTCGACGACGTGGCCCCGCTCGATGAGGACGACGACGACGCGGTGACCGCCCCGCTCTCGTCGCCGCCCGCGCCACCGGCGCCGCCGCCCCCGGGCACGCCATCGAGGCCGCCCGTGCCGCCGCCGCGACCCCCCGCGCCGCTGCCGCCCTGGCCTCCGTCACCCGTCGAGAGCGAGAGGCACCCAATCGCCGGGGCCAGGCCCAGCACGGCCACGCTTCTCCACCACGTCCACGCGTCGCGCATCCGCTCCTCCGTCTCCGAAGCCGAAGATAGCGCGACGCGAAAGAACAACGCTCTCGCGGAGCAACGATGCGAGAGACAAAAAAAGTGAGCGCCTACTCGACGGCGGGGGGGGGGACCGGAGCAGGCGCTCGCGTAGAGATAGAGCAACCCCTGGGCCAAGCCCTTCGTGACGAATTTTCGTCGCCTTGCACCAGCTTGCCTGGGTGACCCTTGCAGTTGTGAAAGGCCTGCGGATTGCACCCTTTCAGGTCCGCCGTGGAGCGACGTAGGGCATCCCACGAGGACTGGACCCAGGTTGGCACGACGCTTCCTTGGGGTGGCGCGGGCCAGGATCGTCGCCGTCAGGCCGGGGTATCACGACGGCGATCCCGAGGCCATGCCACCAAAGAACCCTTTTCGAGCACGTGGGGCGGTTGACAAGGGCGAGCGAGCGCGTCCTTTTGGAGGGATGCCGCACCGTAGCCCCCTGCTGCTCGATGGCCGCGCGCTGCTCGACGCCGATCGTCTGCTCGACGCCAAGCTCGCCGATCGCCGCGCGAGCTTCGAGCTCTCGTTCCGCGCCGCGCCCCCGCACACCGGCTTCCTCGTGGTCTCCGGGCTCGAGAGCTCGCTCGAGCTCTTCGGTCGGCCGCTCATCGATCCCGCCGCCGTCGCCGCCGCGCAAAGCCTCGTCGGCTTCTCGGACGCGCTCGCGCAGAGGCTCGCCCACCTCGTGCCCGCGATCGATCTCGACGCGGTCCCCGACGGCACGATCGCCTTCCCCGGCGCGCCCATCGCCACCGTGGAAGGGCCCTTCCTCGAAGCGTCGCTGCTCGCCTCGCTCCTGCGCGCAGCGGCGCGGCGCGCGACGGCGATCGCCACGCGCACGGCGCGGCTGCACCAGGCGGCCGCGGGCGATCCGGTGATCGACGGGTCGAGCGCGCACGCCGCCGGGGCCGAGGCGTCGATGCTCGTCGCGCGCGCGGCGTACGTGGGCGGGGCGAGCGCCACGACGAACGTGATCGCGGCGATGGCGCTCGGCGTGCCCTTCCGCGCGAGCCCCGGGCTCGTCCTCGGTCCGACGGGGCCATCGCTGGAGACGACCGTGGTCGACGGCTGGGGCGCGCTCGACACGGACGACCTCGCGGACCTCGGCACGGGCGACGACGAGGAGGCGATGCTGATCGAGGCGAAGCGGCGCGGGCGTCGCGCGGGCGGGTGGATCGCGCGCGGGCTCGACGACGCGGAGGCGCGGGCGCTGCCGATGCGGTGCGAGCTCGTGGCGCTCGAGCAAGGCGGCGCGTGGGCCGTGCCGCCCGCGGATCTCGGCGACGAGACGGCGCCGCGCCCGGGTCGCAAGATGGTCGTGCGTTACACGGACAACGCGGGCAGGCTCGTCGCCGACGTGGTGCACCTGATGGCGGAGCGGATGCGCTCGGCGCAGGATCTCGGGGCGACGACGCTCGCGCCGCTGTCGCGGCCGCGGGTGCGACAGGGCCGCGCGCTCGAGCGGCCGGAGGCGCCGTCGCTCGGGCGGGATCGATCGATCGCGGCGCGCGCGACCTTGCCCGAGGCGGTGACGTACCTGCGCGCGCCGGCGTCGTACCGCGTGGAGGAGTCGGCGGCGGTCGCCGCGCAGCGCGAGGCCGCGGCGCGGGCGCGCGCGAAGCTGCCTTTCCGGGCGGGCTGATCCAAATTCCTACGCCGCCGAAATACCCGCGTTCGCGCCGCGGCCGCTGAGCACCTCTTGCACGCCGGCGACGAGCATGTTCGCGGTGAACGGCTTTGCGAGAAACGGCACGCCGAGCGCCGAGATCGAGGCCGAGTCCTCGCTGCTGTAGCCGCTCATGAGCAGCGCGGGCACCGAGGGGTGGATCGCGCGCAGCGCGTGGATGAGCTCGATGCCGCCGATCTCGCCCATGGTCAGGTCGGCGACGACGGCGCTGATCTCGTGGCGACGCTCGCCGAAGATGCGCGTTGCTTCGCGCCCGTCCGAGGCCAGAAGGACACGGTAGCCGGCGCGCTCGAGCACCCGCAGCGCGACGCGACGAACGGCGTCCTCGTCGTCGACCACGAGGATCGTGCCGTACGAGCCGACGCAGCTCGGCGGAGGCTCGTCGCTCGCGCGGGGCATGGTGGACACGTGCTCGACGGCGCTCGGCAGGAGCAACGTGAACGTCGTCCCGTGGCCCGGCCGGCTCGTCACGTCGACGAGGCCTCGATGTGCGCGGACGATGCCGAGCACGGCGGCGAGCCCGAGGCCGCGCCCCCCGATCTTCGTCGTGAAAAACGGATCGAAGATCCGGGGGAGGACCGATTCATTCATCCCCTCGCCCGAATCCTCGACCTCGACGACGGCGTAATCGCCGGGCGGAATGGGGTCGGTCATGCAGGCCGATTGCCGGGGCGCCGTGAGCTTTTGCACGCCGGTGCGGAGCCGGAGGACGCCGGGCTTGCCCTCGAGCGCGTCCGAGGCATTCGTGATGAGGTTCATCACGACCTGCCGCAAATGGGTCGCGTCTCCGTCGACGCACGCCCTCGACAAATCGAGCTCCAGCGTCGCGCCCTTCGATACGATCGTCCGGAGGAGGACGGCCATTTCGCGCACGACGGTATCGAGCCGCACGTGCTGGGTCACGAACGTGCCCCGACCGGAATAGGCGAGCATTTGCCGGGCGAGCTCGGCGGCGCGTTCGGCCGCGATCGTGATTTCCTGGAGCATCGCGGAGAGCGGCGACGGGTGCGACACCTCGGCGATGGCGAGGCTCGCCTGCGCGGTGATGACCGTGAGCAGGTTGTTGAAATCGTGCGCGATCCCGCCCGCGAGGACGCCGAGGCTCTCGAGCTTTTGCGCGTGGAACACCCTGGCTTCGAGCTCACGGCGCTCCTCTTCGGCGCGTTTTCGGTCGGTGATGTCGACCAGGACATTGACGGCGCCGATCAAATGGCCGTGACGATCCCGCACCGGATTGGCGTGCGCGAGCGCCACCACGTGCTCGCCGGAGGGCTGCTCGATGACGATCTCGAAGCCGTTGTGCGGCTCTCCCGTCTGGAGCGCCCTCGCCATCCAGCACTGGTCGTGGGGGATCTGTTCTCCTTCAGGGGTGAACAGGCGGAACGAACCGCAATAACGATCCCGTTCGTGACGAAGCTTGGGGGCGCGCCCCCAGACCTTCTCGGCGGGCCGATTGAAGAACGTGATGAGCCCCTGGGAATCGCAGGTATAGGCCGCCGCCGGGAGACGCTCGAGGAGGTCGTGGAACCGCCGCTCCGCTTCCAGCGCGCCCTGTCCTTCCAGCGCCTCGTCCGCGAGCCGCGTCCATGGGTCTTGCTGGGTCATCGAGCGTCCCTCCCGTTTTCCTTGGGCGTCTTTCGATGATCGAGCACCTGGCGCAGCGAGTCAATGCGCGTTTCGTAGAAAATCGCAATCGCTCGGCGACGCGGCATGGGACGCTTCCTGCTTGGGCGGCCTCACGGCATCTCGCTCGAGGGTGTTTCGCGGTCGAGACTCGGCTACGATGCGCCCTGGAAGGAACCGCTCCGTATGTGTCGATCTTCTACGTTCGCCTTGTCCTTCGCCGCGTTCGCCCTCGTCGGTCTCGCCGCGCCCGCCCTCGCGCACGCGCAGACAGAGTCCGCGCCCGACCCGCTGCCCCCGGGCGACAAGAAGGCCGACCCGATGGAGGTGGCCGCGCCGCCCCCGACCCCGCCGCCGCAACAGACG
This sequence comes from Polyangium sp. 6x1, assembly GCF_029946515.1. Classification (GTDB taxonomy): domain Bacteria; phylum Myxococcota_A; class Polyangia; order Polyangiales; family Polyangiaceae; genus Polyangium. The sequence continues at coordinate 231,629 of NZ_JARZHH010000002.1, read as the reverse complement.
CTCCAGGTGCCGGAGCAACCCACGCCGCCCCCGCCCCCCTCGTCCGAGGAGGACGAGGAGTCCGACGGCTGGGCCAACGGAGACCATTTCGAGTTCACGATGGGCTTCCTCGCAGGGCAGCGGTCGTACTCGAAGACGTCCTTCAAGTTCGAGGAGGGCGCGGCCGAGGGGATCGGCGGCGGCGGGCTCGTCGACCCGTTCGTCAAGGCGCCCTTCGACGTCGCGACGGTGCTCGGGCTCCGGTACGACCTGCGCCTCGTGATGAGCCACATCCGGATGACGGTGGGCTTCGACGTGCCGTTCCCGACCTACAAAGTGAGCGACTCGAAGGCGTTCTACAACGTGAGCGGCACGCAGCGCGAGGTGACGGTGCAGTCGCTGTCGGCGAAGGAGCTGCGGTTCGGGATCGGCGCCGAGTACGCGTGGACGAAGGTCGCGATCTTCGCGGACCTGCTCGGCGGCGTCCACTGGGTGGACACCGAGCTCGCGATCGACGGCTACTCGGCCGATTACGGGGCGGTGAGCTTCGCGTTCTCGGGGCGCGCGGGCGCGCGGGCGCACGTGCGAAAGTGGTTCTTCGCGTCCGTCACCGGCGAGGTGGGCATCATCGGCGACATCCGCTGGAACACGGAGCTGTCGGTCGGGTTTTTCTTCAAATGACGGCCCCCCTGGAAGAGCGGGAGTGCCGCTCTTTCAGGGCGAGATCGCGTTGATGAACACGAAGAAGCCGCCGAGGACCACGACCGCGAGCCCGAGGAGCATGGGCACGCTCCAGTCCTCGGTCGGGGCCTTCTCGTTCGATGAATCGGTCGCCATGATGCCTCCCAAACGCGGCCGGCGGGCGCCGGCGCGGCTGCTTCCGTGACACCGGCGCGGCGCGGCGTCAACCGTGGACGTCAGTGCGAGCGCGCAACGAGGACGGAGCAGTGCGCTCCCCGCACGATCTTCTCGGCCACGCTGCCGAGCGCCACGCGCGCGAGCCCCGTGCGGCCATGGGTCGCGACCACCACGAGCTCGGCGTCGAGCTCCTCGGCGGTCCGGAGCACCGCCGTGGCGGCATCTCCCTCGACCACGCGACGATCGGCCTTGAGCCCGAGCCGCTCGCTCATGCCCACGAGCACGCCGTCCGCCGCGCCGCGCATCTGATCGATGAGCTCGGGCGGAGGAATGACGGGCACGCCGCCGAAGGGCACGGTGAAGCCGAACGCAGGCGCCGGCAGGATGTCGAGCGCGTGCAGCAACGTGAGCGTGGCGCCCTGCTGCGCGGCGACCTGACCGGCGAGCGCGACGCCGGGCTGCGAGAGCTCGGAGAGGTCGGTCGGGGCGAGGATCTTCTTCGTCCGGGTGTGCGGGCGCGCGACGAGGACGGGGCAGTGCGCGTACCGCACGATCCGCTCGGCGACGTTGCCGAGCAGGAGGCGCGCGATGCCCGTGAGGCCGCGGCTGCCGGTGACGACGAGCGTGGCGCCGACGTCCTCGGCGACGCGGAGGATCGAAGCGTCGGCGCCGCCGCTCTCGATGCGGACCTCGAAGCCGGTGCCGACGCGGCCGGTGACCTCCTTGACGCGATCCTCGACCGCGGCCGCGGCGAGGCTCTCGGCGTGGATCACGGCCTCCATGTCGGCCTGGATCGCCTGCGGGAAGAGGGGCGCAGAACGCAGCACCTCGTGCACGACGTGACAGACGACGAGCTTGCCGCCCGCCCGCTGCGCGTACTCGTGACCGAGCTTGATCGCCTCATCGGCGGAATCGCTCAGGTCGGTCGCCACCAAGACCACGTCACCCAGGGCCATGCGCTCTCCTTGCGAGATTCGCGGGTACCTTAGAGGGTCAGGCGGCGCTGTTCAACGGGCACCTTTCCAGGTCGGCGAGGACGCCGGTGACGACGCGCCGGGCTCTGCCGCCTGCGCGCGCGACGTTTCACCGCAGACAAACGGGTGCAACCGCGGGCGGCGCGCGGCTCAGACCGGGTCGAGGCGCCGGTAACCGCCGCGGAAGTAGAGCAAGGGCGCAGCCGGGCCGCTGGCGCCGGCGGCCACGACCTCGCCGAAGAAGACGACGTGGTCGCCGGCGTCGATCGCGCGGTCGAGCCTGCAATCGAGCCAGCCGAGGGTGCCGGGCAGGAGGGGCGCGCCGGTGACGGCCTCTTGCCCGATCTCGTCGAGCAGGGCTCTGCGCTGCTCGTCGGTCCCCTTACCGGCGAAGAGATCGGAGAGGTGGCGTTGCTCCTCGGCGAGGACGTTGATGGCGAAGCAGCCGGCCGCGGCGACGAGCATGCCGGAGCGGGCGCGTTTGTCGGCGCAGAAGAGGACGAGCGGCGGGTCGAGGGAGACGGAGGTGAAGGAGTTCGCGGTCATGCCCTGGGGCACGCCCTCGTGGCGGGTGGTGACGACCGTGACGCCGGTCGCGAACTGCCCGAGGACCCTACGAAGCTCGGCAGCGTCGATGGCCATCGCGCTGCACTGTAGGGTGGTTCTCGCCGGGAGGCGAGACGGTTCGGGCGTGGTTCCGGGCTTGTCGGGGAAGTGGGGGATCTGCCCGCGGGCTCGCGCGGTCGATCGCGGCCGTTCTGCGAGCGGCGCTGGAAACGAAGTTTACGGCGCGCTCACCCCGACGCCGCGGCCTCCGCCGCGCTGCTCCCGGAGACCATGTTTCGCCGGATCCTCGGCCCTGCGCCGAGCGCCTCGAAGCTCGCGCGTTTCACGTCGTCGTTCGCGAACTCGAGCCGTCCGGCGCCCTCGATCCGCGCCACGGCGGCGAGGATCCGATTGCCGATTCGATTCCGCTCCTGCGTCGTGAGCGGAGCGCTCGCGCGTTTTTGCTCCTGCTTCGTATCGGCGTCCGTGATCGCGGCGAGCGCCAGCGTGAGGCCGTCGAGGTCTTTCTTCATGATGCCGAGCGACTCGGCCTCGGCCGGCTTTTCCTTGGCGCGATCGAGGATCTGCTGAATCGCGGCTTTCACGTCGGACACGACATGCGTCCTCGTCCTCCGGCCGATCCCAAACGCGCGCTTCACATCGGCGGGCGCCTTGGCGCGGCGGACGGCGGCGCGGACTTGCCGCACACGCGTGTGCCCCTCTGCGAGCGCGACGTTTTGCGCGCTCGTCGCGGCGACCGACTCGCTCCGCGCCTGCTTCGCGCTGGGGACGACGTCCCCGAGCTTCTCCACGTCGGCAAGAAGGTCTTCGACCATTCCCGGCGGGAGCCGCGGACCGAGCGCGGCGACGTGCGCGAGCGCGAGGTTCAAGGCCTTGAGGCCGAGCTGGCTGATGGCGGAGAAGTTCTTCCGGGGCAGCGTGTCCTTCACGATCAGAGCCGTATTCATGAGGATTCCTCCCTCGACGCGATGAGTGATGCGGCGTCGGGTCGGCCCCGCGTGAGTGCATGAGGAATGCCAACCCTCAGCAGCGGCTCCGAACACGGCAGATCACGGCAAAAGAGCGCCTAACGCGGCTTGGGGGTCGAGCAGGAAGCGGAGGCGCCTGAGAACTTGTCCAGAGGATGTCCAGAATTGTCCAGACATTCGAAGCGGCAGAGCGGGGAACCACCGTGCCCTTGCCGCGAGCCGTCGTGCCCTCGGCGCGAGCGACAGTGCCCTCGGCGCGAGCGGCTGTGGCCTTCGCGCGAGCCTCCGTGCCGCTGGCGCGAGCGGCTGTGTCCTTCGCGCGAGCCTCCGTGCCGCTGGCGCGAGCGGCTGTGTCCTTCGCGCGAGCCTCTGTGCCGTTGGCGCGAGCGGCTGTGTCCTTCGCGCGAACCTCTGTGCCGTTGGCGCGAGCGGCTGTGTCCTCGCCGCGAGGCACGGTGTCCTTCCGGAGAACCATCCCGCCCTCGCGGGACATCGTCTCACCCGCCGGAGAGGCCCTTCCGCGCCCGGGGGATCCCGAAGGCATCCATCCACCGCGCGAGTTGCCGGTCGGTCACCCCAAGAATGCGCGCCGCCTCCACCTGGGAGCCTTTCGCCCGGAAGAGCGCCGCCTCGACCATCTCCCGCGGCGGACGTTTCGTGTAGCGCCGCTCCTCGTCCATCACCTCGGCGCCCGGTGGCTCCGATTCCGGCTCGTCCTTCTCGCTTGCCACGCGCGCCCGAAGCGCGCTCAGGTGCCGCAGATCGATCGGCCCGTCGCCCATGAGCAGGGACGCGCTCCCGAGGGTGCGCTCGATCTCGCGCACGTTGCCTGGCAGGTCGCCGAAGAAGAGCGCCCTCGCCGCCGGCCTCGTGATCGACGCCCGTTCGACGCCCCGCCGCCCGAGCAGGTGCGCGACCAGAAGACCGAGATCCTCGCGGCGCTTTCGAAGCGGCGGGAGCATGGCCACGTAGCCGGCGAGCCGCTCCCGGAGGTCCGCGCGAAAGCCGCTCTTCTCGGAGAAGACATCCACGTTCGTCGCGGCGATCCACCGCACGTCCACGTGTTGCCCCCGATCGGCGCCCACGGGTGTCACCTCGTTCTCTTGAATGGCGCGGAGCAGGCTCGCCTGCGCGCTCCCGGGCAGATTGCCGATCTCGTCGAGGAACACCGTGCCCCCCTCCGCGCTGCGAATGCGCCCCTTGCGCTCCTCGTGCGCGCCGCTGAACGCGCCGCGGCGATGACCGAAGAGCTCTCCCTCGACGAGGTGCTCGGGGATGGCGCCGCAATCGACCGCGACGAAGGGCCCCGCGCGACCGCTCTTGTCGTGCACGTACCGCGCGGCAATCTCCTTGCCGGCGCCGGTCTCCGCGAGCAAGAGAATCGGCTGATCGGAGCGCGCAAGGTGCTCGAGGTCGATCGCGAGGCTCATGAGCTCGGGGCAAAGGGTGCGCGTCGGGCCAAACGCAAACCCCGCGGGACGGGTGATCATGCGAACGGCCGTTGGCTCGTCGACCAGCCGATACACGAAGAGCGACTGTCCCATTTCCACGACGTCGCCGTCGGCGAGGGCGACGGGCCCTTGAATGCGCTCGCCGCGGACGAACGTGCCGAGCTTGCTCCCGGCGTCCTCCAGGAAGGCCTTGCCGTCACGACGAACCACGCGGGCGTGCACGCGTGATACGAAGCGGTCGGGCAGGAGAAAGGTTTTTCCCTGCATTGCGGGCGGGCGGACCTCGGAGGCTCGCCCGATCTCGAAACCGGCGCCGTCGTGCGTGAGCGGAGGCAAAGCCATGGAGTCCGCCGCGCAGAGGTCCTCGTAACGGAGGACGAAGACGAGGACGCCGAGGGTCGCCGGAGGCGTGGCGGCGCCGAGCTCGTTGTCGGTGGTGGCCAGGTCGCTCATGCGCGGCCCGCGATCACCACGCGAGCACCTGCGACCCATACCGCGCCCCGCCGGGCGAGCACTCCAGCGCAGCCATCTCCTCGGCCCGAGGCGCACCAAGGCTCGCGAACGACGCGCCAGCATCGCTCGAGATCCCCCAATCGCCCTTCTTGAACTTCACCACGACGTGCGATCCATACACGCAAGCATCTTCCGCCTCGGAGGGGAAACTCGACGCCGCCCCGAGCTTCCCGTCGGCGAGCCCAATCTTTCCGACGCCGCTCGGCCCGCTGTCTCGCTGGGCCAGGAACGTGAGGACGCCCTTTTCGATCGAAGCGCTGGACGGCGGCGAGGTCGATTTCGAGGCCCCTTTCCAGATCGGACGAACGGTGGCCCCACCATCCATCGACGCCGCGATCCGGAGCTCGCTGGATTCGTCGAAGCCGAGAAGCGCGATCTGGCTGCCGTCGGAAGCCGCCGCGAGGATCGGCTGCACGTCGGCGGGCCAGTCGAGGTTTCCCTTGGCGCTGCTTCGAGAGAACTTTCCGTCGCTCCCGCGCGATACGACGTGCAGGCGCGCCGTTTGGCCCTCGAACCTCCCGGTGACGAACAGTTTGTCGCCGGCCATCGCGTACGAGCCGAGCGCGACGGCCCCGTCGAGGGCGCCCACGCGGGTCCAGGTCTTGCCAAGGTCGGCGCTGTGCCAGAAATGGACGCGCGCCGGCTCCTCGGGGCCCATGCAATGCACCCACAACGACGTCCCGCTCGCGTCGATCTCCGCGGGCCCGCCCGCGCACGTCCACGGCGCCTTGCTCTTCGAAAGCGCGCCCTTCTTCCCCGTGAGCAGGGCAAACGGCTCGGCCTCGGACCCGTACGACTGCGCCACGACGAACGACCCCTCCGCGAGCGACACGTAGTCCACGGCGCCCTGCGGCGGGGCTTGTCCCGAGAAGGGCGAATCGTTCACCCACGCCGAGGACGGGCCAGCCGCGCCGCCGGTCGGCTCGGACGCGGGCGGCGCGACGACGGCGGGCGCGCCGCCGCAGGCTGCGATCAAGAAGAGCGTCGATATCGGGAGGATTCGTGCGGGCATCGTGGCCCGCGTTGTCTCGCCTCCGGCTCGGTGTGTCAAGCCGGAGCGCGAGCCGCGGCCTCACTGCGCCATCACGATTCGCTGATCACAGGGCCGCTCCTTTTCGTCCTGATGGAGCCCCGCGATCCGCATCGGATCGCCGTCCCGCGCCGCGATCGCCCCCCGCACCTTCCCCAGGATGAGCGCGTCCAGGTTCCCGCTCGTGTAATCCGTGTGCGTGCCGCCGCAGCTCGATCGCGGATCGCCGCCGCCCACCGATTCCGGCCCCGCGCCGCCGCGCAGGACGAACATGTGCGTGCCGCCGGTGTATTGCGCGATCTGCCGGAAGACCACTTGCCCGAGGGAATCCATGCCCGAGGCCGCGATCGAATACACCTGCACGCCCGCGTGGCTCGCCTCCTTCATCGCGCCGGCATACCCCTCGTCCTGCGCGTAATCGAGGTGCGGCGGCGCGTCGCCGATCAGAAAGACCAGGCGCGCGAGCGACTCGGGCCGGAAGCGCAGGTTTCGCACGGCGACACGGAGCGCCTCGTTCACGTGCTCCGGCGTATCGCCGCCGCCGCCCGCGGTGATGGCGGCGATCCGGCCCTGGAGGCCGGCGACGTCCGTGGTCATCTGGTGCATGCGGGTCACGTATTCGTCGCTGCGGTCGCGGTATTCGACGAGGCCCACGCGCGGGCGGACGTTCATCGTGGCGAGCGCGCCGGCCACCTTCTCCAGCGTGTCGCGCAGCGCATTGATTTCCTCCGACATCGAGCCGGTCGTGTCGAGGACGAAGGCGACATCGATGGTCTGCGCCGCGGGCAATTCGCGCGCGCCCGAGAGGACGAGGTCGACGACGCCGTCGCCGGGCGACATCGTGGTCGTCTTCGCGACGGATTCACCCTGGCAGCGCGCCGTGGCCACGAGGTCCGGGCCTTTCAGGCCCTCGGCGCGCGGAAACAAGAGGGCGCGGCCATTCGCGGTCGTGCGGAGCGCGAGCGTCGTGCCCGCGGCGTCGCGCACCTCGATGGGGCAGCTCGGGACGGGTTTGCCCGCGCTGTCCCGCACGACGAGGAAACGGCGCGCGGAGAGGTCGAGCGTCGCTGTGCCCGGTGCGCGCTCCTTGCCGAGCCAGCGGGCGAATTCACGATAGTTCGCGTTGTCGTCCCATTCACCCGTGCGCACGCCGCCCTGGGATTGCGCGGAGGCGCCGAGGCCACTCGATCCGACGCGTACACCCGCCGTCACGCCGTGCGAGCCGCCGAGCCTTCCATGACCCGATCCGAACCCCGCGCCCGAGCCCGTGCCGGCTCCGCGCCCCATCGTGCCGATCGTGCCGAGGCCAATGCCTTCCCCGCGCCCGCCGCCGCCTTCACCCACCCCGGACAAACCGAGGCCGCCGGTCCCTTTCTTGTCGCCCCCTGCCCCCCACATCGATCCCTTCGCTTCGAGCGGGGACGCGTGACGCGTATCGACGGGCGGCGCGAGCGGCTCGTCAGGGACGGGCGCGACGGCGACGGGCGGAGGCGCGTCGGTTTGCGTAACGGGAGGTGTGAGGGGCTCGTCGAGGGGCGGGGGCGTTGTCTTGGCGAGGGGTTTTGGCGCGGGCGCCGCGGGCGAGGCGACGTCCGGACCTGGAGAGGATGTGGCGCAAGCCGCGAGGGCGAGGAGGAGGGCGGGGGCGAGCCGGCGGGTGAACATGCCGGCTCCGAGCGCGGGCGCGGCCGGAAGTTCCCGGCCGCCGCGATCTTTCGCTCAGGGCACGAGGTGCAGGAGGAACGTCCCTTCGACCGCGAAGGGTTTTTTCATGCCGGCCTCGTCGTACTCGCCGACGGCGCTCACCTTCAGCGTGTAATCGCCGGGCGGGAACGGGTCGCCTTTGGGGTTGTTGAAATCGGAGGGCCCCGTCCAGTTGACCCCGTCCCACGTGAACGTGCTCGGGTAGGTGCCCGCGGGGACAGCGTTCGGCGTACCGCCCGGGGCCGGGCAGATGCCCACGTCGCAGAGGCAATATTTGTTGTTGTTGCCGGAGAGCTCCTCGAAGGGAATGAGGCCACTCGGGCCAGGCTCGCCGCAGCCGTTGTCCTGCGGGGTGGGATAAACGCTCGGGAGGTCGGCCGCCACCTGGATGTTGTACTGGATGGTGATACCGGCGGCCGCCTCGGCGAGGGTATACGTGCAATCGGTCGTGGTGAACTCGATGGAGACGCCGGGGAGCGTCGAGGCGGCGCTGCCGGCGCAGACCGCATTGCCGCCGCCGCCCCCGGAGCCACCGGCACCGCCGGAGCCGCCGCTGCCGCCGCTACCGCCGGAGCCGCCGCTGCCGCCGGAGCCACCACTGCCCCCGGAGCCGCCGGAGCCACCGTTCCCACCCGCTCCGCCCGAGGTTTGCCCCCCGCACGCGGCGAGGGCGAGGACCAGAAAAACGGAAGCAAAAGAAGCCGTTCGATTTCCAAGCATGTTCGAGAGTTTAGGATGTCAGCGGGGGAAGTCACCACGGAAACGGTTGAACATCGGACGGATCCCTGCTCGCCTTGACCTCGACCCTCTCCTGCTGGGACGATGTCTCCCATGTCGAGCCTGCCCGCAGACGTCACGAACGAACCGCACGGCGAAGAGCCTGCGGACGCGGACGGGCGGGTCTCGGACGACACCTGGTACACGCAGGTCTACCGGCCCCTCGAGCCACAATTCACGCTGCGCTCCGTGGTGTTCGGGTGCGTGATCGGCTCGGTCCTGTCGGCCGCGAACCTCTACACGGGGTTCACGATCGGCATCACGTACGGCGCCTCGATCACGGCGGCCGTCTCGGCGTGGATCGTGTTCCGGCTCTGGCGAGGCGTCGTGTCCGGACCCGCGTTCTCGGTGCTCGAGAACAACACCATGCAGACGGCCGCCTCGGCCGCGGCCGCGCTGGCCGGCTCAGGCATGGTGACGACCATGCCGACGCTCATGATCTTGACGAAGCGGCGGCTCTCGCTCCTCGAGATCACCGCGTGGCTCGTCTCCGCCGCCTTGCTCGGCGTGCTGTTCGCGGTCCCGCTCAAGCGGCAAATGATCAACCGCGAAAACCTGAAATTTCCATCGGGAATCGCCGCAGCCCAGACGACGCTCGCGCTGCACCGCGAGGGCGAGAGCGGGGCCCAGAAAGCCGTCGCATTGCTCTCGGCGACCGGGATCGCCGCCGTGCTCACCCTCGCGCGCGGGGGCCTCGGGCTCGTCCCGGATGCGGTGCCGTTCGCCTTCGCGAGCGTCGGCGGAATGAGTTTGGCGCGGCTCACGCTCGGGCTCGACGTGTCGCTCATGACGCTCGGCTCGGGCGCGCTGATCGGGCTGCAGACGACGGCGTGGATGGCCGTGGGCGCGGCGCTCTGCTGGGCAGGCCTCGTCCCCTGGGCCCTCGGGCGCGGCGTCGTGACGCCTACGCCGGGTGCGCCGTCGCTCTATGGCGACGCGGTGGGTTTCACCGTCTGGCCGGGCGTGGTGATGCTCGTGGTGGCTGGCCTCGTGTCGTTTGCCCTGAAGGGGGGCTCGATCGTGGCGTCCGTGCGGTCGGTCGGCGCGATGAACGCGCATGCGCCGGGCGAGGCTTTGCGCGAGGACGTGGAGGTGCCGCGGCGCTGGTTCGTCTGGGGCCTCGTCGCGGCGGTGCTCCTGGCGCTCGGGACGCAATGGTTCGTGCTCGGGATGCACCCGGGGACGACGCTCGCGGCCATCGTGCTCGCCGGCGCGCTCGCGCTCGTGGGGACACGGACGATGGGCGAGTCGGACGTGAATCCGATCGGCCCGATGGCCATGGTGACGCAGCTCCTCTTCGCCGCGCTCCCGGGCGGCAATGCGCAGGTCAGCCTGACGGCGGCGGGGCTCACGACCGCGGGGGCCAATAGCTGCGGCGACATGATGCAGGACCTGAAGACGGGCCGGCTCCTCGGCGCCTCGCCGCAAAAACAGCTCCTCGCGCAGCTCTTTGGGATCGTGATGGGCGGGTTTGTCACGGCGGTGGTCTTCGCCAAGGCGTTCCCGCTCGAGCTCCTCGGCACGAAATTCCCCGCCCCGGGCGTGCAAATGACCAGGAGCGCGGCGGAGCTATTGACGCGTGGCTTTTCCGGCCTGCCGCCGCACGCGTACCTGCTGATGGCGATCGCGGCGGCCGGCGCCGTGGTCTGCACGATCGCGCGCGAGCTCGGGCCGAAATGGCTCGCCCCCTGGGTGCCGTCGCCCCTGGGAATCGGGCTCGCGTTCATCCTGCCGGCGTCGACGAGCTTCACGTTCTTCGTCGGCGCCGCGGTCGCGGCGATCCTGGCGTGGAAATATCCCAAAAAGGACGAGCTTTACACGATGGCGACGGCCTCGGGGTTCGTCGCCGGCGAGAGCGTGATGGGCGTGGCGGTGGCGCTCTGGGCGGCGACGCGAACGTGACGCGAATCAGTAGAGGCCGGCGCCGACGAGCGTGACGCGATACAGGCCGGTCCGCGCCGTGATGAAGAGCGTCTTCTTGTCCTCGCCGCCGAACGCGCAATTCGCGGGCTGCTGGGGGACGGCGATGGCGCCGTAGAGCTTGCCCGCGGGGCTGTACACCTCGACGCCGGCCGACGTGGCGATGAAGAGGTTGCCCTTCTCGTCGACGGCCATTCCGTCGGGGCCCTGGCTCGTCGTGACGAGCTTGTTCGCGGCCCCGAGCGAGCCGTCGGCGTTCACGGGCCAGGCGCGAAGCTCGCCGGTGGCGGTATCGGCGACGTAAAGGGTCTTCTCGTCCGGCGAGAGCGCAATGCCGTTCGGCCGCTCCATGTCGTCGGCGACGAGCGTGACCTCGCCGGCGGGCGTGACGCGGAAGACGCCATAAAAGCCGAGCTCGCTGAGGCCCGGATCGGCGAGGCCGTAGGGCGGATCCGTGAAATAGACGGTGCCATTCGAATGCACGATGACGTCGTTCGGACTGTTCAGCTTCTTGCCCTGGTACGCATCGGCGATGGAAGCGAGCGTGCCATTCGCGAGCTCCCGCGAGACGCGGCGTCCGCTGTGCTCGCAGGAGACGAGGAGACCATTCTGATCGATGGCGAGGCCATTCGTGTTGGCGCTCGGCTCGCGGAAGACCGTGATCGCGCCGCCCGGCGTGTACTCGTGGATGCGATTCGCGGGGATGTCGGTGAAGAGGAGGGTCTTCGTGGCGGGGTTCCATTGCGGTCCCTCCGTGAACATGAAGTTGCCCTGGACCTCTTCGACGGTCCCGACGCCGACGAGCGGATCGACCTCCGCCACGCCGCCGCCTGCGCCGCCGGCGCCGCCCATGCCCCCATCGCCGCCGCCCATACCGCCGGTGCCGCCGGCGCCGCCGGTGCTACCCATGCCGCCCGCGCCGCCGGCGCCGCCCGCAGCGCCGCTGCCGCCGGCGCCGGAGCCGCTCGTGTTGGAGCCGCCGTCACTGCAGGCGGCGAGGAGGAAGGTGGTGGTGATCAGGCCCAAAGAAAGCGCGCGTTTCAGCATGGGGGCATGCTAGCGGCGCCTTCGCCTGGCGAAAAGGGGAGAATCTTTCCGCTACCGCAGCACGCAACGAAAGCACGCCCGGATCGGGAGCAGATCCGACGGCGACGCGGCGCGGTGGGTGACCCGGAAAAACCCTTCGAGCAAGCGGCCGAATTCGCCGGGCGTCCACGTATGCAGGTGATATCGGTCACCGCCCCAGTCGATACGATCACGCAAGGCCCAGCCGACCGGCGTGCGCCGGACGAATCCCTTCAGCCCCAGGATGAGCGGGTCGTTCGGGATCGTGATGACGGCTGCGCCCTCGGGCCGCAAGAGCCGCGCGATCGCACCGAGGATCGCCCGCGGGTCGACGCAATGCTCGAGGACCTCGGTGCAGATGATCCGGTCGAAGGAGCCGGGCGGGAGATCCATCTTGTCGACCTCGCCCTTCAAGAAACGCGCGTCGTATCCGGCGAGGTTTTTCCGGGCCGTGTCGAGGAAGACGTCGGAGACGTCGATCGCCGTGATGCGGGCGCGCGGGAACATGCGCAGGACGTGGCCGCCGCCCGAGCCGATCTCGGCGAGGTCGAGGCCGTCCGAAGGGCCGACGAAGCGGCGAATGATGGAGAGGCGGCCCTTCTCGATGAGCCGGATCGGCAGGATCGAGCGCTCGTAGTAGGCGTCGATCGGGTGCTCGCGGGCAAGCCTGTCGTTCAGCGCCTCGACGTCGAGGCTTTCGGGCCCGTGCTCGTGCGGACGCGCCATCCCTAGATGTCTCCCAGCATGACCTGCGTGAGAATGTAATTGGCCACGAGGATCGCCACGCAACTCTCGACGACCGCGCGCGTGGTCGCCATCCCGACGCCGCGCGCGCCGCCCGACGCGAAATAGCCGTGCCGGCAGGCGATCGAGCAGATCAAAAAGCCGAAGACCGCGCCCTTCACGAGGCCCATGAAGAGGTCGCGCGGGCGGGCGAAGTCGTGAATGCTGCGCAAGAAAAAACCCCAGTCGCCGCCCAGCAAGGCGACGGCCACGAGGTAGCAGCCGACCATGCCGATCGTCGAATAGAGCATGCACATGAGCGGGCCCATCGTGACGCCCGCGAGCAGCCGCGGCGAGAGGAGGTACTGGACCGGGCTCACGCCCATCGTGGTGATCGCGTCGATCTGCTCGGTGACGCGCATGTTGCCGAGCTCGGCCGCCATGCCGCTGCCCGCACGCGCCGTGATCATGAGCGCCGAGAAGACGGGCGAGACCTCGCGCATGAGCGAGACGGCCACGATGCCGCCGACGTTCGCCTCGGCGCTGAACTGCTTGAGCGCGTAGACCGACTGGAGCGCGACGACCATGCCGCTGAAGAGGCCCGTCAAACCGACGAGGAAGGTCGACTGGACGCCGATGAAATCCATCGCCGCGAGCATCTGGCTGATGCGAAACGGGGGGCGGAAGAGCCAGGCCACGGTCTGGAGGGTGAGGCTCACCGTGGTCCCGATGTTCTCGAAGAAGCCGAGCACGGGATCGAGGATCCGCTGCAAGAGCTTCGGTTCGGAGTCGTCCACGCGAGGACCTCTTTATCACGGCCGTCCGGCGCCCGTCAGGACGTCGTGCCGAGCCCCCGTGAAGCCGACGCGAGCAGCGCCGCCGATCGGACCCCCTCCGCCTCGAGGCGCGCCCGTCGCGTCCCGTCCGCCGCGACCTCGAACGTGACCGAGAGCGCATCCCCGCCGAGCGCCGCCGCATACGGCGCGCCCCACTCGACGACGAGGACCGCGCCCTCGCCGCGCCGATCCCGCAAGCCGAGCTGCGCGAGCTCTTCCTCGTCGCCGATGCGGTAAAGGTCCGCGTGGGCGATCGGGAGGCGGCCCGCATGCTCGTGGATGAGCGTGAACGTGGGGCTCGTGATGGGCTCGGCCGAGGGGACGCCGAGGGCGCGGCAGAGGGCGCGCGTGAAGAAGGTTTTGCCCGCGCCGAGGTCGCCCGAGAGGATCAGGAGGTCGCCCGGGAGGAGCGCGGCGGCGACGGCGCACGCGAGGCGGATCGTGGCGCGACGCGTGGGGAGCGGGACGATCGTGGCCAAGGCGCCTCGCTTCAGAACCGGTACGTCACGCCGAGCGTCGCGCCCATGAGGACGAGGGTGCCGTCGTCGGTGGGGACGAAGCGGAGGTTGCCGAGCTGGGCGTCGAGGCGGAGCGAAGGCGAGATGCCGAGGACGACGTCGAGGGCGGCGCCGATGGAGAAATGCCCCGAGCTGCGGCCCTCGTAGGTGACGCCGTTCGGCGCGGTGGCGGTGCCGCCGAGGCGGATGAAGGGGCCGAGGAAGAGCTCGGGGCCGACGTGAAAGGAAAAACCCTCCTTGCGGCCGTCGGGCGCGGTCTTGACGGCGGGAGAAAAGAGCCATCGGCCGCCGAGGTCGATCCACATGGCGGAGGGTCCAGCGAGGTTGCCCCCGAGGCCGGCGAAGAGCTCGAACCCCGATTCGCCGAGCGCGTAGCCGCCGCGCAGCGCACCGACGAAGGCCCCGGCGCTGCCCGTGGCGCGGCTCGAGGAGGAGGCGGCCACGGAGAAGCCGATGAGCGCGCTGAGGAAGACGGGTTTGCCCGCGGTGTAGGAAGGCCAAACGGTTTGTCGGGAGCCGCCGAGGTACGACATCATGACCTCGTTCTTGGCCACCGGCTGGGGCGGCGGCGGAGGCGGCGGCGGCATGAACTGCCCCATGTTCCAGGGGGTTTGCGGAGTCCCGAACGGGGGGAGCTGCGAAGGCGGCGCCGGCGGGGGCGGCGGCGGGACGGGGGGCGGCGGAGGAGGCGGCGGCAGGGGTTGCTCCCAGGGGAGGGCGCCGACGCCGACGCCCTCGGGGCGCATGAGGACGGCGAGCATCTCCTGGACCTGGGCGGCTTGTTTTTGCGGGTCGACGTCGCGGGCGACGGACTCGACGCGGCCGAGGGTGGCGAGGTAGGCAGCGATCTCGATGCGGGTGGTGGTGGCCGAAGGCTCGACGCGGGCCGCGAGGACCCAGTTCGCCCGGAGGACATTCGCGATGGTGGCGTACTCCTCCGGGGTATCGGCGGTGCCGTCGGCGATCCGAGCGAGCGAGGCCTGGGTCTCGACCTCGGACGCGATGGAATGGCTCAGCGATGCGGCCCCCCGCATGACCTCCTGATCGAGCCCGAGGCGCGCGGCCGGAGACGCGCTGCCCTGCGAAGGAAGGACGACGACGCGATCGGCGAGCGCAGGCGCCGCCGAAAGGAGGAGCAAGGGGACGAGCGAAAAGGCGGGGGCGCGGAGACGCATGCCAGGGATGGATGTACCGCGATTGGGGCGAAGGGGCGAGAAGGTTGCGCGGGGAGCGAGGCGGAGGGGGCGTACGGGTGGGGCGAGGCGGGCGCGCGGGGTCGCGGGCCCCGCGGTCGTGGAGCCAGGCGCGTCGGGGGCGCGTCGCGCCGGCGTCGAATGCCCGAGCGCGTCAATCCGATCTCGAAGTTCATGGATTGCAATGATCCGGCATAGGTTCCTTTTCACGCCAGACCGACGAAAGGAGAATGTTGTTGACAAGCGAAGGAACGACGTCACTTTCTCGCCCCTCATGAAAGCTGGCGCGATTGACCTCCGAGCGATGCTGGAGTTCTCCTCCCACGAGGGCAAGATTCGCCTCGGCCCGGATCGCATGCTGATCTTCCGGCAGGCCGCGTTCGGTGTGCTACGCGCATTGCTCTTCGAGCGGCTCGGCGTCGAGATGACGCACAGCGTGCTCGCGCAGTTCGGCCATCGGTGTGGTCAAGGCGATTATCATGCGCTCACCACCATGTTCGAGTGGGACACGGACGACGATTGTCTTGCCGCGGGGCCGATCCTGCATTCGTGGGAGGGGGTCGTCCTCGCGAAGCCGGAGCATATCCGCTACGACCGCGCCGAAGGCATCTTCCACATGTACGGCACGTGGGAGAGCTCCTACGAGGCGGAGACCCATCGGGAGCATATCGGCGAGAGCAGCGTGCCGACATGCTTCACGCTGGCGGGATATGCCTCGGGGTACGCGTCGGCGTTCATGGGGCGGCCGATGTTGTGCGTCGAAGCGCAATGCGTCGCAGCAGGCGCGACGTCGTGCCGCTGGGAGATCAAGCCGGCCGAGGAATGGGACGCGCGGGCCGATCCCTACCGGCGCGCGCTCGCGTCGACGGACGGCACCATTCACAAGGAGCTCGAACGCTCCCTCGATCGCCTGTCCACGCCGCTCCTGCGCGTCTGGGACGGCGTCCTGGCAATGCCGATCATCGGCACGCTCGACGCGCGGCGAACGGCGACGATCACGGCGACGCTGCTCGAAGAGGTCATTCGCTCGTCGGCGCGGAGCGTCATCCTCGACGTGACGGGCGTCGAAACGGTGGACGCCGCGACGGCGGACGGGCTTTTGCGTATCGTGTCGGCCGTGGAGCTCCTCGGAGCGCAATGCCATCTCTCCGGGATGCGCGGCGAGGTGGCGCGGACGCTGTCGGCCTCCCAGATCAACCTCGGGGGGCTGCGCACCTTCGCCACGGTCCGGCAGGCGCTCCGCCATTGTCTGCCGCTGACCGCGGCGCGCTGACGGTGCCTGCCTTCGATCACCCCACCGCCACGAGCCCCCCTGCCCCCTCCCCTCGCCGCTCGATGAGCTGCCGCAGCCCCTCCGAAATGGCCACCACCTCCGACGCCGTTTGCAGCGTCTGCGCCGAGCTCACCTCCGTCTCGCGCGCCGTCTGCGCCACCTCCATCACCGCGCTGCTCACCTGCTCCATCGCCGTCGTTTGTTGCTTCGTCGACAGCTCGATCTCCCGCGCGGCCTCGGCCGTGCCGTTCACGTAATCGATGATGCGGCGCAGATTCTCGGCCACGTCGTCGAAGCGGCGCGTCGAGGATTCGACCGCCTTCGCGCCGTCCTCCGTCGCCATCACCGTGGTGTTCGCCGCGCCTCGAATGTCGTCGATCAGCCGGCGGATCTCCTTCGTCGACATGCCCACGCGATCGGCGAGCTTGCGAATCTCGCTCGCCACCACGCCGAACCTTCGACCCGATTCGCCGGCGCCCACGGCCTCGATCGTCGCATTGATGGCCAGGATGTTCGTCTGCTCGCTGAGCTCGTTGATGATATCGAGGATCCCCCCGATTTCTTGCGATTTGCGGCCGAGGTCGAGCATGTGGCCCACGATGGCTTGCACCTGCCGGTGCACGGCCCCCATCGACTCCTGCGCCGTCACGAGCACCTGATCGCCCCCGCGGGCCGATTGCGCGGTGTCGCTCGCCATCCGCGTGACGCGTTGCGCGCTCTCCGAGACTTGCCGCGCCGTCACGGCGAGCTCCCGCACCGTGGTCGATACCTCCGTCGCCGAGGACGCCTGCTCCTTCGCCCCCCGCACCTGCTGCGTCGCCGCCGCTTCGAGCTCCGCCGCGGCGCTCTGCATGCGCTGCACGGAATCGCCGATCTGCCGGTCGAGCCGGCGAATGATGACGTATGCCACGAACGCCACGACGAGGACCGCGAAGCTCGTACCCGCCACCAGCATTCGATCGAGCGCCGTCGAGGCGCGATGGGCCTCGTGCGTACGCGCTTCGAGGGTCGCGGTCTCGGCGGCGGTGATGTCGTCCATGATGGCGCGGATCGCCTCGGTGAGGCGCTTGCCCTTGGCGGTCCCGATGTGCGCGAGCGCGGGCGCGAGCCCCTCGGTCTTACGGATCTGAATATTTTGCTCGCAAAATGTCACACGCTCGTCGACGGTCCGCTCGAGCTCTGCGAGCCGCCGCGCCTGCTCGGGATTCGAGATGCCCACGAGCTCGCGCACACGCACGAGGTGCGACTTGTAGCGACCGAGCGCGTCCGCGTAGGTCTGGAAAAACTCATCGGTCCCGCTGATGACGTAGCCCCGCTGCCCGCTCTCCATGTCCTGCAGATCGACGAGGAGGATGTGGAGCGCGTCGATCTCCTCTTGCACGTGCGCGGCCCACGCGCTCGCTTGCCGCATCTGCTGGTTCAGGCGGAACGACGAGAACCCGAGCACGCACAGCACGACGATTGGAATGATGAATCCGAGGATGAGCTGCTGACCGACGGTCCACGATCGCTTCATTCGCTTCTTCCCACGCCCCTGCGCGAAGGCCCGCGAGGAGACCCCCTCGCCGCCGCTGCGCAAACACAACGGAACGTTACGAAAGGGCCGCTCGAGAGGGAAGACGTCAACGCACTGACGTGCATCACGAAAGCGTGAGCGTCATTGCATCGACGGAGGCGGGGTCGTGAGCGGTAATGCAAGAGCGCCGCGAAACCCAGGCGCCCTCCACCCCCTCACCGCACCTCGCGCACGCCGATCGACCGGGCGAGCCTGCGTGCCCCGCCAAACCCTTTTGCCTCGGTCGTCCACAAGTCCCGCTCCGCCGCCGCGAGCGCAGTCGCCGCCTGCTCCCGCCGGCGCTTCACTTCCTTCGGGTCCCGCGTCCCCTGCGTGGGCAAACCCTCCACGCCGACCCACGCGAGCACCGCCGCGTCCCGCCCGAGCCCCGCCCACAAGCTCGGCGCGTCCGGGTGCACCTGCATCCACGCCGCGAGCGACTCCCGCCCCGGCGCACGCGGATCGATCGGGTACGCCCCCGCCGTCGCCGCGAACGTGCCCTTCGGCAAGCTCACCCCGCCGACGTCGAGCCCCACCGCGGTCTTCACGCTCGACCCGGAGACCGCGAGCAGCACGTCGGACACGCAGCTCCCGTAGACCGCCACGCCCCCGATGCCGCGCCACGACGGCGGGAGGCGCGTGCACTCGAACGCCTCCTCCCGCGCCATGTCGACGCTGCCCTTGTCGCCGACCCACACGACCTGTCCCTTCGAAGGCAACGCCCCGACGAGCGCCTTGCGCACGCGCTCCGGCTCTTCGCCGACCACGAACACGAACGGCGAGTCGGCCACGTCCGGCGCGGGCGGATGCAAGAGCACCACCGGGATCGACTCGCGCGCCGCGAACTTCGCCGCGATCGTCGCCTCCTCCCGATCGATGCCCGCGATGATGATCGCCGCGCCGTCCGCGCCGAGGCCTTCGAGCGCGTCCTCGATGCCCGTGTCGCGCCCGAGGTCGTCGCGCGTCACGAGCCGCGCCTTCGAGCCCGGCAGGCCGAGGCCGAACATCACGCCGCTGACGACCTGCGTGCCCCGCCGCCGCGCTTCGAGGCTCCGCGTGGGCAAGACCAAGCCGAGCGTCGGCGCCTCGACGCGCGCGCCGCCCGCGCCCGCCGCGAGCTCGGCGATCTCGTCGGCGCCCGTCCCGAGCAGGGGCATCGCCGCGCCGAGCAGCCGCCGCGCGAGCTGCTGATCGTGCGCCGAGATCGCCGCGTCCGAGAGCCTCTCGACGAGCGTCTTCTGCACCTCGAGCTCCTCGTTCTGCGGCTCCGGGTGCTTCTTGCGCCGCGCTTCGAGGATCGGCGCGAGCGACGCGGGCGGGATGCTCGCGAGCAGCTCCGCGAGCTTCGAGCGCACCTCGACGCGCTCCTCGAGCGACGCCTCGTGCAGCCACACGAGCATCAGCTCGATGGCCTGACCGTGGTGCTTTGCGCCGATCGCGCTCGCGGTCACCTCTTCGTTCAAGAACGTCCGGGCGTGCGGATCGATGAGCTTGCCGATCAGCGGCAGGAGCTTTCCGAGCGCCGCCTCGGCCTTGCCGGAACGACGCAGCGCGGCGCCCTGGATCATGCGGGCGAGCTCCGCGGTCGTCCCGACGGCCTTCGTCTGCGTCTCGGCGCGGGACGAGAGCTCCGTGGCGCGGCTGAGGTCGCCGCGCTCGAGGGCGATCCACGCGAGCATGACGTCGGCCACGGGGCCGAGCGCGTCCTTCGGGTAGCGCTCCTGGAACGCGAGCAGCCGGTTTTCCAGGGCCAGGCGTTCGGCGCGGCTCGACTGGGCGAACGAGGCCTCGATGCTCCGCAGCTCCGTCTGCGCCTCGACCGACGACGAGAGCGGGACCGTCGGCGTGACGGCGTCGTTCCGCGATCCACCACACGCGCCCGCGCCCGCGGCGGCCAACCCCAGCCCTGCGAGCGCGCCGAGCCAGCGGCCGAGCGAGTTACCTAAAGATCGCGCCACCTTGACGTCCTGGCTAGAGTCCCATACATCGCCGGTCGCCCGCAAGACGACGAGGAGCATTCGTGTCCGAAGCAGCGCTCGCCGATCAATCTCTCTTCGCGCAGAACCGCCGCGCGTTTCTCCTGCGCAAGCTGCACTCGCTGACGGGCGTCGCGCCCGTCGGCGCGTTCATGGTGTTTCACCTGTGGACGAACGCCAAGGCGCTCCAGGGACAGGAGCCGTTCGACAAGGCGGTCGCGGAAATCACGCACACGCCGTACCTCGCGATCGCGGAGTGGGGGCTGATCCTGCTGCCCCTGCTCTTCCACGCGGGCTACGGGGTCAAGCTCGCGCTCGACGCGAAGTACAACGTCTCGAAGTACAAGACCACGCGCAATTGGGCCTTCACGCTCCAGCGCGTCACGGGCCTCCTGGCCTTCGCGTTCATCGCGTTCCACCTCTACGAGTACTGGGGCAAGAAGCTCACGGGCAAGCTCGCGCCCGAGCAGTTCTACCCCGCGCTCTGCCAGAACATGTCGGCGACGGTGAAGGGCATCCCGGTCGTCGGGCTGCTCTACGTGCTCGGCATCGCGGCGAGCGTCTTCCACTTCGCGAACGGGCTCTGGGGCTTCTGCTTCTCGTGGGGCGTGACGGTGTCGCGCCGCTCGCAGCAGATGGCAGCGGCGGTCTTCGGAGTGCTCGGCGTCGCGATCTTCCTGCTCGGCGCGAACACGGCGATCTACTTCGCCACCGGGTCGAGCGTGCAGGACATGATCTTCGGCAAGAAGGGTGGCTCGGACGCGCGCACGTGCGTCGACATCCTCCAGCAAACGCAGAAGCCCGCCTCCGTCGGGCCGGTCATCGATTGAGGTAGCAAGCACCATGGCTGCGAAAAGCACGATCCGGAGCGAGGGGGGCAAGGTTCGAAGGGTGATCGTCGTCGGCGGAGGCCTCGCGGGCCTCATGACGGTGATCAAGCTCTGCGAGGCGAAGGTCCCGGTGGACCTGATCTCGCTCGTCCCGGTGAAGCGCTCGCACTCGGTGTGCGCGCAAGGCGGCATCAACGCCTCCGTGAACACCAAGGGCGAGGGCGACAGCCCCCAGATCCACCTCGAAGAGACGGCCTACGGCGGCGACTTCCTGGCGAACCAGCCGCCCGTCAAGGGCATGGCCGAGGCGGCGCCGGGCATCGTGTTCATGCTCGACCGCATGGGCGTGCCGTTCAACCGCACGCCCGAGGGCCTGCTCGACTTCCGCCGCTTCGGCGGCACGCTCTTCCACCGCACGGCGTTCGCGGGCGCGACGACGGGGCAGCAGCTCCTCTACGCCCTCGACGAGCAGGTGCGCCGCTACGAGATCGCCGACGTCGTCGACGAGCACGGCGTGTCGATCCCGGGCGAGAAGATGGTCCGCAAGTTCGAGTTCTGGGACTTCTTGCAGACGGTGCTCGACGACAACGGCACGTGCGTCGGCTGCGTCGCGCAGGACCTCAAGACGATGCAGATCAAGTACTTCCAGGGCGACGCCGTCGTGCTCGCCACGGGAGGCTGCGGCATCATCTTCGGCCGCTCGACGATGAGCGTCATCTGCACCGGGACCGCGGCCTCGTCGGTCTACCAGCAGGGCGCGGTCTACGCGAACGGCGAGTTCATCCAGGTGCACCCGACGGCGATCCCGGGCGCGGACAAACTCCGCCTCATCTCGGAGAGCGCGCGCGGCGAAGGCGGCCGCGTGTGGGTGCCGAAGGACGCGAAGGATCAGCGCAACCCGAAGGAGATCCCCGAGAAGGAGCGCGACTACATCCTCGAGCGCATGTACCCGGGCTACGGCAACCTCGTGCCCCGCGACATCGCTTCGCGCGCCATCTTCAAGACGTGCTTCCACGAGAAGCGCGGCGTCTTCAACCCGAAGACGGGTCGCAACGAGAACGAGGTCTACCTCGACCTCACGCACAAGGACGAGAAGTTCCTCCGCTCGAAGCTCGCGGGCATCCTCGAGATCTACGAGAAGTTCGCCGGGACAGACCCCTACCACAACCCGATGAAGGTCTTCCCCGCCGTGCACTACTCGATGGGCGGCCTGTGGGTCGACTTCGAGAAGGACGCGCGTGGATCGCTGAAGACGGGCTCGCCGCGCAACCACGCGACGAACATCCCCGGGCTCTACGCGGTGGGCGAGGCCGAGTACCAGTACCACGGCGCGAACCGGCTCGGCGCGAACTCGCTGCTCTCGTGCATCTACGCCGGCATGGTCGCGGGCCCCTCGGTCGCGAGCTACCAGAAGAGCATCGCGAAGAGCGCGTTCGACCTGCCGAAGTCGACGTTCGAGAAGGCCGAGAAGCGCTGCCAGGAAGACTACGAGCGCATCCTCAAGCAGAACCAGGGCGCGAGCGGCGCGGAGAACCCGTACAAGCTCCACCAGGAGCTCGGCGACATGATGCTGCGCGACGTGACGATCGAGCGCGACAACGCGACGCTCGAAGGGGTGCTCACGAAGATCTCCGAGCTCGACGAGCGCGTGAAGAAGGTCGCCTGCCCGGACGGCTCGCAGCGCGCGAACCAGGGCGCGCAGTTCGTGCGGCACCTCGAGAACATGCTGGTGCTCGCCCGCGTGATCGCGCAGGGCGCGAAGAACCGCGACGAGTCGCGCGGCGCGCACTACAAGCCCGCGTTCCCGAAGCGCAACGACGCGGACTGGATGCGCACGACGCTCGCGAAGCACGAGCAGAAGGGCGCCGTGAAGTACGTGCGGGAGTTCGACTACACGTGCGCCGGGCAGTCGGTCCACGTGACCGACGCCGTCGACGCGAGCCTCGTCGCCCCGCGCGAGCGCAAGTACGAGCAGGCGGGCGCCGCGAGCGCCGCCGCGACCGGGAAGATCCAGCAACCGGCTGCCTCCGAGCAGCAGAAGAGCGTCTGACCATGGCGAACAGCGACACGACGAAGGGCACCGGGCGTCTCGTGCATCTGCGCGTCAAGCGCCAGGACAGCCCCGATCTCCCGGAGACGAGGCGGTGGGAGGAGTTCAAGGTCCCCTACCTGCCGCAGATGAACATCATCAGCGCGCTCCAGCAGGTGCAGAAGGAGCCGCGCACGGTCGACGGGAAAGACGTCGCGCCGGTCGTGTGGGAGTCGTCGTGCCTCGAAGAGGTCTGCGGCGCCTGCACGATGGTGATCAACGGGCGCGTGCGTCAGGCGTGCTCGGCGCTCGTGGATCAGATCGCGCCGAACGGCGAGGTGATCCAGGTCGAGCCGATGACGAAGTTCCCGCTCGTGCGTGACCTCATCGTCGACCGCGAGCGCATGTTCCAGGACATGAAGAAGGTCAAGGCGTGGATCGACATCGACGGGACGCACGAGCTCGGCCCCGGTCCGCGCGAGAGCCCCGAGGCGCAGCAGGAGCGCTACCCGCTGTCGCGCTGCATGACGTGCGGGTGCTGCGTCGAGGCGTGCCCGCAGTACAACGATTCGACGCAGTTCGTCGGGCCGTTCGCGCTGAACCTCGTGCGGCTCTTCAACATGCATCCGTCGGGCGCGCTGCACAAAAACGCGCGGCTGGAGACGGTCATGGGCGAGGGCGGCGTGCAGGACTGCGGCAAGTCGCAGAACTGCGTCGAGGTTTGTCCGAAGGAGATTCCGCTCGTCGATTCGATCGCGCAGGTGTCGCGGGATGCGACGAAGCGGCTGCTCTTCGGCTGGCTGCTCAAGTAGAGCGACGCCCTCACCCCCAACCCCCTCTCCCTCGCGGGAGAGGGGGCAGAAGCCGCGGGCTTCAAACGCTGGGCGCAGGCGTCGTCAGGGCGTGACGAGCGCGCAGCTCGTCATGCCGGGCTCGCCCTGGGCGCTCGGGGATACGTCCAGACAAACCAGGAGCCGGAGCGGCTGCGGCTGGCCCGCACGGTCGCCGGTCAAGAAGAGCGTGACGACGCGATCCGCCACGACGGTCACGCCCGGGATCGTGATGAGGTTCGTCTGCTCGCCCGCGAGCCGCGCCGCGATCGTCGCGTTGTCGAGCGGCGCCCCCGTCACGTAGTTGCCCGCCTTCGAAAGGCCCGTCGAGCCATAGCTGACGCCCGTGAAGAGCGGCGTGAACGTGCCTTGCGTGTCGAGCGTGCCGATGTCGACGTCGGCCGTGTCCGGCGAGACGTGGATGAAGCGCACCCGCGAGAGCCCCGCGGCCGGCTCGGTGTCGTCCAAGAACCGCAGCACCGTGAGCTTCTGCTCGCCCGTCGGCGCCGCGAGCTGCCCCGCGACCACGACCGTGGAGAGCTCGCCCCCGCGCGCCTCGACGGTCGGGACGACGGCGCCCTGCGTGCCCGGCAGCGCCGTGTCGCAGCTCTGCGCGCCGGGCGCGACGAGGCGCGGCGTGTACTCGCCCTCGGGCACGTCGACGTACTTCGAGACCTCGCCGTACCGCATGCCTTCGGCGTGGTTCAACCGCTGCTTGAAGATCGGCCCGATCGCCCCCTCGTTCGCGCCGCCCGCCACCGGCAAGAGGCACACGTCCGCCGCCTGCATGTCCGGCGAGAGGTGCGAGAAGCGCACGCTCGACATCACCTTCACGCCCGCGTCGCCGCCGCCCGCGCCGCCAGCGCCTCCCATGCCGCCCATGCCGCCGGCGCCGCCCGTGCCGGCCCCGCCGGTCCCACCCGTACCTCCCGTACCGCCCGTCGCGCCCGTTCCTCCGCCCGCGCCCGCGGTCCCGCCCGTCCCGCCGCCGCCCTCTTCTTTCCCGCCGCACGCCTGCGCGGCCACGACGAAGGCCGTCACCAGCGTCGAGGCGAGGAGCATGTTTCGAACGTTCATCGACAAACCCCCCCGTTTGACACACGCCTCCCGGGCCTGCGCCGCAGGTTCGTCCCCGAAGGATGCGTCAGTCCACCGTGTGTCGGACTACACCCGTGCGCCGGATTCGATGGCCCAGGCGTTCGGCCCATCGCGCCGATCGTGACGTTCCAGGCGGGAAATTACGGCGTTCCGTTCAACGGTAGGGCAAACCGAAGCCCATGCCGGGCAGGTAGCCACCGGGGCCGTAGCCCATGCCATTCGGCATGACGGCGTTGTTGTTGCGCGACATCGAGGTGAGGCGCGGCGTGAGCAAGTGGCTGACGAGCGTGCACGTCTGGTGCTGCAGAGCGTTCTGGTTGCAGCCGATCCAGACGCCGAGCGAGCTGCGTCCGCCATCGTCGTCGTAGCGGACGACCTCACCTGTCTGCAGGACGCTGAGCCAGGCGTGCGTGTCGTCGCCCTGCGAGGCGTGGAGGATGCCGACGTTGCCGAGGAGTTTGTCGCCGGGGCCGACGAGCTTGCCGCCGGCCTCGAGGAGCGCGACGGGGTCGTTGTTCGGATCGTAGACGCGCCCGCCGCGGTCGACGGTCATCTCCTGCGTGTCGTTGATCGTCACGCGGCCGTCGGGGAAGACGTCGACGACCGCGATGCCGACGACCCAGCGGGCGCGGGGCACGTCGAGCATCGCGCCGCCGCGGGCCCAGTTGGCCGGGGCGCCCGGCGCGCAGGCGCCGAGGACGAAGGCGGAGGCGAGGATCAAGCGCCGCATCATCGGACCAAGGATAGTACGCAAGCGGCCCGTCGGTCAGGGCTCGACCCCATCAAACCTTCTCGATCGAGGCCTTTCCGAGCAGGCCCGTGGGCTTCACGAGCAAGACGGCGATGAGAGCCGTGAAGACCAGGACATCCTGCAGGCCGGAGTACGCCGTCAGCTTGGTCATCTCGCCGATGATGCCGATGAGCAGGCCGCCGAGCATCGCGCCCGGGATGTTGCCGATGCCGCCGATGACGGCGGCGACGAACGCGCGCGTGCCGATGACGACGCCCATCGTCGGGTAGACCTGCGACTGATCGAGGCAGTAGAGGACGGCGCCGAGCGCGGCGAGGACCGAGCCCGTGATGAACGTGATCGAAATGACGCGGCTCGTGCGGATGCCCATGAGGCGTGCGGCCTCGATGTTCACGCTGAGCGCGCGCATCGCCTTGCCCATCCAGGTCCTGTGCACGAGGAGCTGGAGGGCGACCATCACGGAGAAGGCCGAGATGAAGATGACCTTGCGCGTGTCCTCGATCGGCAAGAGCTGCGGGTAGCCGCGGTACTGCGCGGTGAAGAGGAGCTGCGCGAGGTTCTGCAAGAGCACGCTCATGCCGAGCGCCGTGACGAGCGGGGTAATGCGCGTGTTCGCCTTGCCCTTGCCGCGCGTGCGCAGCGGCGCGTAGGCGATGCGCTCGACGAGCATGCCGAGCAGGCCCGCGAAGGCCATGGCAGCGAGCGTCCCGCCGACGCCGGCGAGGAACGGCGCTTCCTTGCCGCCGAGCGCCGTGATGGCGAAGAAGCCGATGAACGCGCCCATCATGAAGACCTCGCTGTGGGCGAAGTTGATGAGCTTCAGGATGCCGTAGACCATCGTGTAGCCGAGGGCCACGAGCGCGATCATCGACCCCTGCGCGAGGCCCGTGACGAGGGCGTTCAAGATCTTCATCGCCATGAAATCACCCGACCTCGCGCCTCAGGGCTTCGCCGCCGCCTTGTCGTTCACCGTCGCGAAGTAGGTGAACTTCTTGTTCTTGATCTGCACGATCACGATGGATTTGTCCGCGTTGCGGTTCGGGTCGATGGAGATCGTGCCCGTCGCGCCGGCGAAGCTCTTCGTCTCGGCGATCGCGTCGCGGATGGCCTCGGGCGTGTCGCCCTTGGCGCGGCCCATGGCGTCGAAGAGCAGCTGCGCCGAGTCGTAGCCGAGCGACGAGAGGCTCGACGGATCGCGCTTGAAGCGCTCCTTGTAGGCCTTCAGGAAGAGCTGCGCGTTCGGCCAGGGGACATCGGGCGCGTAGTGGTTCGTGAAGTACGCGCCCTCCATCTCCTCGCCCGCGTCCTGCAAGAGCGTCTCGGCGTCCCAGCCGTCGCCGCCGACGAACGTGCTGCCCGGCATGCCCGCGGCCTTGGCCTGGCGCGCGATCGGGACCATCGCGTTGTAGTAGATCGGCGCGTAGACGAGCTCGGGCTTCGCGTCGCGGATCTCGTTGATGTACGTCGTGAAGTTCGTCTCGGTCTTGATGAAGCTCTTCTCCACGACGACCTCGCCGCCGAGCTTCTTCGCCGCGTCGCGGAACTGCGCCGCGAGGCCCGACGAGTAGACGTCGTCGGAGGCGTAGAGGATCCCGATGCGCTTCTTGCCCATGGTCTTCACCACGAACTCGGCGCCCATCTGGCCCTGCGTGTCGTCCGTGAAGCAGACGCGGAAGACGAAGGGCCCGATCTGCGTGACCTCCGGCGCCGTCGCCGAGGACGTGATCATCGGGACCTTGTGCTTGTTCGCGACGATGCCCCCGATCGTCGATCGCGAGGAGGCGACCTCGCCGAGCAGCGCCACGACCTTGTCCCGCGTGATGAGCTGCAGGACCTTGTTGTTCGTCTCCTGCGGGTTCGACTTGTCGTCCTCGTAGAAGACCTTCACGGGCCGGCCCTTCACGCCGCCCTTCTTGTTGACCGCGTCGACCGCGAGCTCGATGCCTTCCTTGGTCTCCGCGCCGAACTGCGTCTCGGCGCCCGACAGGCTCAGGTACGCGCCGACCTTCCAGGGCTCGACCACCGCGGGGACGCTCGGATCCTTGCCCGCGGCATCCTTCTGAGGCGTGTCTTTCTGGGTGGAACACGCGGCCAGCCCCAGCGCGCTCGCGCCGAGGGCCACGATCGTCATCACCCAACCCCGTCGTCCGAGCATCGACCTCTCCTCGCCGGTCAGGGCCGCGAAATCGCGCACATGCCCCGTGCCGGCCGATGAGTACCATCATCGCCGCATGTCGTCAGCCCCGAGCGCGCGCAGCCTCGGGATCAGCCGGCGCGGCGGCGCGCCCAGACGAACCGCTCCACGTTGCCCTTCGGCCCGTGGACCGCGCTGTCGACCTCGGCCACGACCTCGAATCCGCCTTCTTCGACGGCCCGACGCGCCGCGGCGATCGCGGCGCTCCGCGTCTCTTCATCCCGGATGACGCCCCGTCCCCGCGAGGCAGCCTCCCGACCCGCCTCGAACTGCGGCTTTACGAGCGCGACGAGGTCCGCGCCCGGATCGAGCAAGGCCGCGATCGACCCGATGAGCTTGCCGATGCCGATGAACGATGCGTCCACGACGACGAGGTCGACCCCCGCGGGGAGATCGCTCCGGCCGAGGTCGCGCGCGTTCACGCGCTCGCGGACGTCGACGCGCGGATCGGCGCGGAGCTTCTCGGCGAGCTGGCCGTAACCGACGTCGACGGCCACGACGAGCGCGGCGCCGCGCTGGAGCAGGCAATCGGTGAAGCCGCCCGTGGAGGCGCCGACGTCGAGGGCGCGGCGGCCGGCGACGTCGAGGCCCTTTTCCGCGAAGAACGTGAGCGCGTGGTCGAGCTTGTCGCCGCCGCGGGAGACGAAGCGCGGCGGGGCAGCGACGCGGAGGGGCGCGTCGGGCGCGACGAGCGCGCCGGGTTTGTCCACGCGCGTTTCGGCGCAGCTCACCTTGCCGGCCATGATGAGGGCTTGCGCCTGGGCGCGGCTCTCGGCGAGGCCGAGGGTGACGAGGAGGGCATCGGCGCGAACGCGGGCGGGCGAGCGGGTCATGGTGGGGGCGCGAGGTCCTCGCCGTGGATGGCGCGGGCGACGGCGAAGAGTCCATCACCGATGCGGGGGCCGGGGCGCAAGACGTCCGAGCCGACGACGCGGATCTGGCCTTTCTGGACGGCGCGGAGCTCGCGCCAGCCGGGCGTGTTCTCCACGCGCTCGCGCAGCGTCTTCGTGGCGCGCATGTCGGAGGCGCCGTCGAGCAGGACGTCCGGATCGAGCGCAAGCAAGTGCT
Source organism: Polyangium sp. 6x1 (assembly GCF_029946515.1). Taxonomy (GTDB): domain Bacteria; phylum Myxococcota_A; class Polyangia; order Polyangiales; family Polyangiaceae; genus Polyangium. Next base: position 202,949 of record NZ_JARZHH010000002.1, on the reverse strand, counting down.
CGAGGCCGATCGTCGGGTACGCGCCGCCGCGGGTGATGACGTTCTCGCCACCCGCGAGGCGCACGAGCTCATCGGGAAAACTGCCGGGGCCGGCGACGACGATCGGGGACACGTCGAACACGAAGAGCACGCGTTTCTTCGGCTTCCCCGCGATCTGCGCCGCGAGCGCTTTTCGTTTGTCCTCGATGCCTTGAGCGACGCGCTTCGCCTCGGCCTCGTGGCCGACGCGGCGACCGAGCTCGACGATCATGCTCGTGATGCCGTCGAGCGACTCGGTCTCGGGGAAAAACGTATCGATGCCGTGGGCGCGCAGCCCCTCTTCGAGCACGGGCCCGGCGGGGCCGCGCGCGCCGACGACGAGCGTGGGCGCGAGCGCGACGATCGCCTCGACGTTCGGATCGGCGTAGCCGCCGACGGCGGGCAATGCCTCGGCCTCCTTCGGGGAATCGCAGTACCGCGAGCGCCCGACGAGCAGGCCTCCGGCGCCGATCGCGAACATCGTCTCCGTCGTGCTCGGCGAGAGCGAGACGACGCGGAGAGGTTTGTCCTTGCCGGTGCCCCGCGAGCAAGCGGAGAAGGCGAGCGCGACGAGCGCGAGGGTGAACGAGCGACGCTTCACCGCGTACGGCGCCGCAGACCGAGCGCGACGAGCGCGAGCGCGAAGATGCCGCCGCGCCAGGGCACGGGCTTCGTCGGGTCGGCGTTCACGCTGCAGGAGCTGTCGTTCGAGAGCTCGGGGCCGTCATCCTCCTCGTTCCAGCCGCCGTCCTCTTGCTTGAAGCAGACGCCCTCGCCGTTGCTGTCGCTGTCGCAGTACCAGCCGTCGGGGCAAGGCGCCTTCTCGTTGCAGAGGCGCGTGCAGTACTGCTCGCTCCCGTCGTTCACGCAGCGGCCCGAGGCGCAGTCGGCGGGCTCGTTGCAGGCGTCGCCGGGCGTATACGTGTAGTCGGGGTTCGTGGGCGCGCCGGTCGCCCACGCGGGCGCGGTGTACCCGCCCATCTCGGCGGCCTTGAGGGCCGTGTCCTTGATCCACTGATCCCAGCCCTTCAGGTAGCCGTAGATCGGGGTCGAGCAGTTGAAGCCGCCGCGCGAGGTCACGCCGATGACGCGGTTCTTGGCATCGATCGCGGGACCGCCGGAATCACCCTGGCAGACGCCGGCGTTGCCCATCCACTCGGTCACCTTGGTCTGACCGTCCTGGCACGCCTCGGCGACGCAGGTGATGGTGAGGTCGTCGCGGCGCCGACGCGCGCCGGCGCCGTTGCCCGCGCCGTCCGTCGCGCCGAACCCGATCGCGGAGTACTTCTCGCCCGCGACGAGCGGATCGTCGATGCGGGGCACGAGCGGCTTGGCTTCCGCCTCCGGGATGTTCTCCGCGAGGATCAGGATCGCCTGATCCTGGCCGCAGAAATCGTCGCCGGCGGGCAGGAGCACGACCTCCTTGGTGACCCGGTAATCGGCGGGGTTCTGCGAGAGCTCGGGCCCGGTCGTGACGAGGTAGCTGCTCGCCGCGGCGGGCGGGGAGAACTTGGTGATGCCGCACGCGACGGAGCCATCGTTGTTGTTGATCTGCGAGACACAGTGGCGCGCCGTGAGCACCATGTTCGGCGCGAGGAGCGAGCCGGTGCAGATGCCGCCGAGGTTCGTCGCGTAAATGCCGACGACCGCGGTGTCCTTGTCATCCGCATAGCCGCCGCTGATGTCGAGCTCCGCCTCGCCGACGGCGCCCTCGGGCGCAGGTTGCGACATGTCGCCGCAGCCGGCGACGAGCGCGAAAGCGCCAAGGAACAAGGCAAGACGAGCGCGGGGCATACACGGGGACATCAACGACCTCCAGGGGGGACGATGGGCGCGCGCACCACGATGCGCTCGGGAGAGCGCGCGCAAGAGAGCCGCCATTGTAGGAAGGCGCCCCCGGACGCGCACGCGTTCTCTGTGCGTCTCGATGCACCCTCGACGCGAGTTTTACGCGGCGCGGAATCCTGCAATCCGATTGCATGACGTGGGGGAGAGGGCGGACCACGCACCTTCGCCAAGGTGGCGGCGCCAAGGGCCCGCCATGGCGGCGCCGGGGTGTTGGCGTGAGCAATCACGCGGAATTCCCGCGGATTCGAGGCCGGCCCGGCGCTTGCTGCATCGCGGCGCGTGACCGACAAGCTGCTGCTCACCGCCCTCGCGCTCGCGGCGGGATCCGCCCTGGCGCGCGCGCCCCTGCCCGCCGCGCTCGCGGCCGTGATCTCGCTCTTCCTCTTGCGCCGTCCTCTCGAACGGTGGGCGCTCGCGGGCCTCGCGATCGTCCTCGCGATCGGCGCGCTGCGCGCCCGGGCGGCGATCGACGAGGCCGCGGCCTTGCACGCGCGCGTGACCGAGGCGCTCGGGCCTCCAGGTCGATGTGAAGGAGAAGCCATCGTGCTGCGTTCGCCGGTGGTGCAGCGCGGCGAACCCGGGCCTCCGGGGGAAGAACGCGGCGAGGCTCGCATCGAGGTCGAGTTTTTCCAGGGCGCTTGCGAGCGGGGCCCGCTCGAAGGGCCGCTCCGCGCGCGGCTCCACGGCGCGCCCGAGGACCTCGCGCGTGGCGATCGCGTGCGTCTCGTCGCGGACCTCGCCCCGGTCCATCTCTTCCTGAACGAGAGCCTGCCCGACCCGCGCCCCTCCATCGCGCGGAGCGGCGTCGCCGCGTCGGGAGGCCTCGTCGATCTCGAACGCCTCTCCCGTGGCCAGGGCATCGGCGCGTGGATCGATCGCGCCCGCGCCCACGTGCGCCGCCGCATCGAGTCGACCTTCCACCCCGAGGCCGAGCCGCTCGCGCGCGCCCTCGTCCTCGGCGAGACGGATCTCGACGATGCTGACAACGAGGCCTTTCGCCGGAGCGGCTTGTCTCACCTGCTCGCGGTCTCCGGCACGCACCTCGTCCTCGCCGTCGCGGGCCTCGCGGCCGCCGCGCGCGCCTTGCTCCTGCGCGTCACGCCGCTCTCGGCGCGCCTCGACGTCGGCCGCATCTCCGCGGCGCTCGCGATCCCCACGTCGTGGCTCTACGCCGACTTCGCGGGTGGCAGCGGCTCGGCCCTGCGCGCCGCGGGCATGCTCTCCGTGGTGATGCTCGTGCGCGCGCTCGGCCGTCGCCCGAGCGGCGTGCGTGCCTTCGGAGGCTCGCTCCTTCTCGCGGCGATCCTCGACCCGCTCGTCGGCAGCGACCCGTCGTTCGTCCTTTCCGCCGCGGCGACGGCGGGCCTGCTCGGCCTCGATCGACCCATCGCGGAACGACTCGTACGAGGCCCCGCGCTCGTCCGCGCCGTGCTGCGCCCCATCGCCACGACGCTCGCCGCGATGGCCTCCTGCACGCCGTTCCTCGCGATGATGACGCCTTCCTTGCCGCTGCTCGGCATCCTCGCGAACCTCGTCGCCGCGCCGATCGGCGAGCTCGCGGCGCTGCCCGTGTGCCTCCTGCACGCCGCGCTCGCGTGGGCGCCTCCGGTCGAGCGTGGCGCGGCCCTCCTCGGCTCGGGCGCGCTGGTCGTGGTGCGCGCGGTCGCCCGCGTGACGAGTGATCTCGGTGGCATCGTCACCTTCCCGCCGCCCACGCCCTCGCAGCTCGCGGCCGTGGCCGTCGCCGCGCTCGCCGCGGCCCTCGCGAAGGACGCGCGGCGGCGCGCCGTGGCGCTCGCGCTCGGTGTTGCCGCGCTCCTCGTGCTGGAGCAGGCCGCCGCGCACGCGGGCAGCTCGAGCGGCCTGCTCCGCGTCCGCGCCCTCGACGTGGGCCAGGGGGATTCGATCCTCGTCGATCTGCCCGACGGGAAAACCATGCTCATCGACGGCGGCGGCTTCATGGGGAGCCCTGTCGACACGGGCACGCGCGTCGTGCTCCCGGTGCTGCGCGCGCTTCGCAAGGAGCGCGTCGACGTGGTCGTCCTCTCGCACCCGCACCCGGACCACTTCGGCGGGCTCGTCTCCACGCTCCCCGCGATCGACGTCGGCGAGCTCTGGGACACGGGCCAGGGCGAGGACCACGGCGCCGGTCCCACGTACGCCGCGATGCTCGCGAATCTACGCCACCGTAAGATTCCCCTTCGCAGGCCCGACACGCTCTGCGGCAAACACGAGATCGGCGGCGCCACGATCGAGGTCCTCGCCCCCTGCCCCGGGTTCGTCCCCGACGAGAGCGCGAACGACAACTCCTTCGTCCTGCGCATCACCTACGGCAAGCACTCTGCGCTCCTCGTCGGCGACGCCGAAGCAGCCGCCGAACGTGCGCTCCTCGAAAAACACCCCGCCGCGCTCCGCGCCGATCTCCTCAAGCTCGGCCACCACGGCAGCCGCACCTCCACGACGCCGCCCTTCCTCGACGCCGTACGCCCGAGCGTCGCCCTCGTCTGCTCCGGCGTGCGCAACCGCTACGGCCACCCCGATCCCGGCGTCCTCGCCTCGCTCCGCGCCCGCGCCATCACCATCGCCCGGACCGACCGGGGCGGCGACGTCGTCTGGGAGACCAACGGCGAGGCCGTACACCTCGCACGCCCCTCCGCCCGCTGACGCGGGGATCTCGGGTCTTTCCGTGAGGAAATCGGCTGGGATCGCTTGCGCCTCCGAGCCTGCTGAAGGAGTCTCTTCCCGAATGTCACGTGACGTCACCGTGGCGACCATCCGGCGGCGGCTCGCCGAGGAGGTCGGCCGCCTCGACAAACACGCGCCCTGGCGCATCGCGCTCGCCTACCCGTCGCCTTACCGCACGGGCATGAGCTCGCTCGGCTTCCTCCAGATCTACAAGTCGATCCAGAACGAGCCCGACATGGCCGCGGATCGCGCGTTCCTGCCCGACGACGACCACGGGCCGCGCGCCGTCCCGCTCACGTACGAGTCGCTCCGGCCGCTCAGCGATTACCCCGTCATCGCCATGAGCGTCGCCTACGAGCTCGAAACGGCGGGTCTCATCCGCTTGCTCGAAGCCTCGGGCATCGCGCCGCTCCGCGAAGAACGATCGCACCGCGATCCTTTCATCCTCGCAGGCGGCCCGCTGACGAACTCGAACCCGCTCCCGCTCGCGGCCTTCGCCGACGCCATCGTCATGGGCGAGGCCGACACGCTCGCCGTCGAGGTGCTTCGCATCCTGCGCGACACGCCCTCACGCGAGGCCGCGCTCGACCTGCTCGCGAAGACCCCGCACGTCTTCGTCCCCTCGCGCCACGGCGCCTCCATGCCCGGCATCGCGCAGTGCGACGACGAGCTGCTCCCCGCGTGGGCGCCGATCCGCACGCCCGACACCGAGCTCTCGAACATGTTCTTGATCGAGACCGAGCGCGGCTGCTCGCGCGGCTGCGCCTACTGCGTGATGCGCCGCTCGACGAACGGCGGCATGCGCATCGTCCCCAAGGAAAAGATCCTCGGCCTCATCCCCGAGGACGCGCGCCGCATCGGGCTCGTCGGCGCCGCAGTCAGCGATCACCCGAAAATCGTGGAGATCGTCCGCACCCTGGCCGAGCGCGGCTGCGAGGTCGGCCTCTCCAGCCTGCGCCCGGACAAGCTCTCGGACGAGTTCGTCGGCGCGCTGAAGCTCGCCGGCTACCGCACGCTCACCACCGCGATGGACGGCACGAGCGAGCGCGTGCGCGAGATCCTCGACCGGCGCGCGCGCGTCCGCCACCTCGAGCGCGCGGCCGAGATGGCGCGCAAGCACGGCATGCCGCGCATGAAGCTCTACCTGATGATCGGCGTGCCCGGCGAGGAGGACGTCGACGTCGACGAGTGCGTCCGCTTCGTCACCGAGCTCTCGCAAAAAGTCCCCATCGCGCTCGGCATCGCGCCCTTCTGCCCGAAGCGCAACACGCCGCTCGCGCACGCGCCCTTCGCGGGCATCGACGTCGTCAACGCGCGTCTCGAACGGCTGCGCCGCGGGCTCAAGGGCCGGGCCGACGTGCGCTCGACGAGCGCGAAGTGGGCCTGGGTCGAGGCCGTGCTCGCGCAAGGCGGCGAGGCCGAGGGCCGCGCGGTGCTCGACGCCGTGCATGCGGGCGGCACCTTCGCCGCCTACAAGCGCGCGTTCGAGGCGTTCACCCCGAAGAAGCCGAAGAAGAGCCTCTCCATCGTCGCCAGCGCATGAAGACGGTCACCCTGTACACGCGGGTGCAATGTCACCTCTGCGACGTGGCCAAAGAGGCCCTCGAACGCGTGCGCCTCACGGAGCCCTTCGAGCTCGTCGTCGTCGACCTCGATCACGAGGCCCCCGCCGAGAAGCGCGCCGCCTACGATTGGGACGTGCCCGTCATGGAGCTCGATGGGCGTAAAATCATGAAACACCGCGTCGACGAGGCGCGGCTCTTGCGGCTGATCCGCGAGGATGCGCCGTGAGCCTGTGGGCGAAGGCGCGCCCTTGCGCTATGGAGGTCGAGGCATGAAGTCGTCCACGCTCCTGCAGATCGTCTTCATCGTGGCCGCGGCCCTCGCCGTCTTCGGCTTCGTCACGGCCGCGAAGAACGATCAGGTCCGCGCGAGCTGCACCGCGATGTGTGGCCTCGGCCCCGCGTACGCCGGCCGCGACCGGCTCGCGCCTGACTTCGAGCTGCCCGACCTCGACGGCAAACCCGTCAAGCTCTCGTCGTTCCGCGGCAAGGTCGTCTTCCTCAACTTCTGGACCGAGACATGCGGCCCCTGCAAAGAGGAGATGCCCTCGCTCGCCACGCTCGCGCGCGTGCTCCACGGCCGCAAGGACATGGTCCTCCTGACCGTCACGATCGACGAGGACCGCACGAAGGTGCGTGACCTTCTGCGCGTGCTGCTCGACGGCGACGCACCCTTCCCCGTGCTCTTCGACGCCGACTCGAACGTCGTCGGCGGCAAGTACGGCACGAAGCTCTTCCCCGAGACGTGGGTCATCGACAAGAACGGCATCATCCGCGCCCGCTTCGACGGCGCGCGGGACTGGTCCGCGGCGAGCGCCATCGAGATCGGCGAGATGCTCAAGAAGCCCTCGGGCGCGGTCCTCGACTTCGGCTGCCCCGTCGACTTCATCCAGGGCGTGCCGCGCGGCAAACACGCGTCCCTGTGCATGGACGACTCCTGACGCTACATTGGCGCCCGCGATGACCCCTCGCAGGCCCGACCCGGACGGAGAAACGAGCGCCCCCGACGAACGCGTCGTCGCCGCGCGACAGGCGCTGCTCGAAGGCGTGGGCGCGGAGATCGCCGCCTCGTTCCCGGGCATCACGCGGCTCGGCGGGCAGGTCGTCGCCGCGCTCTACCTCGCCGACAGCCCGCGCTCGATGGACGAGCTCTCGCTGGAGCTCGGTCGTTCGAAGAGCAACATCTTCGCGAACCTGCGCGGCCTCGAAGCCGCGGGCATCATCGAGCGCCGCCGCGAGTCCGGCGCGCGGCACGACTCGTACACGCTGCGGGGCAAGTACCCCGACGTGATCATCGGCGCCTACCTCGCGCGCCTGCGCCGCGTCGTGCAGGACAAACGCTCCCTCTCGCGCCGCGCGCTCGGCCTGCTCGGCGACGCGCAAGGCGACGAGGCGAACGCGCTCCGCAAGCGGCTCGACGACCTCTCGCGCAAGTACGACCTCTTCGCCGAGCTGATGGACCGCTACGTCCCGAACACGGACGGCCCGGTGGACCTCGAACGGCTCATCGCGCTGATCCCCGAGCCGGTCCTGCGCGCGCTCACCACGGCCGTGAAGGCCGCGTTCTCCGTGGCTGACACGATCGCCGCGCACCAGGAAGAAGCGCGGCTCCGCGCGAACCGCAAGCGCTGACTAGCTCGCCGCTTGCTCGACCTCGAGCATCCGCTCGATTCGATCCCGCACGATCCGCGCCGTCGACATCCGTTCGAGCTCGCCCGCGTCCGCTGGCATGAGCTTGCACGGCAACACCCGCGCATCTGCCACCGGCGCCGCACCATCGGCCAGCCACACGACCGCGTGCGGGTTCGCGAGCGCGTCGTCGAGCTTCAGGACCGACGGCGTCTCCAGGCCGATTTCCGCGAGCACCGCGGGCACCTCGGCGGGCAGCGGCGACGCATCGCCCGAGGTCGCCGCCACTGCATCCGTGTATCCGAGCGCGCGCGCGACCGCCGCGCCGAGGACCGCGAGCGCGCCGCCGGATGCATCGGCGAAGCAAAGCGGCCGAGGGGTCTTCGTCGTCACGAGCAGCCCGCCTAGTTCGTGTTGAGCTCGACGCGCAGGAGCTTGCGGCCGATGAAGAGGTAGTCGCCGTGCCCGAGCTCGCGCTCGCTCTTGATGCGCACGTACGTGCCGTTGCGGCTGTTCAGATCGGTCAGCGAGAACTTCCCGGCGCTCTCCTCGATCCGGCAGTGCGAGCCGGACATGTAGAGGTCACCGGGGAAGTTCAGGTCGCCGCCTTCACGCCCGATCTGCAGCGACGAACCGCGCGCGCACACCGTCATGCCGACCGCGCCGCCCTGGAGGATCTGCGTGAGCCGGAACGGGCTCGGGTGCTTCGGCGACGAATAGAAGTACGTGCCGTCCGGGTCCTGCCCGTCGGAGGGCTTGGGGCTCGCATCGAGCCGGAAGAGCTGCTCGCCCGCGAGGAACGTATCGCTCGGGACGATGTCGACGGTGCCGCGCACGCGGATATAGACGCCGTTCAGCGAGCCCTCGTCGCGCACGACGAGCTTGCCGTCTCGGTAGAAGAAGTTCGCGTGTTTCGGAGAGACGAACGGATCGTCGGGGAAGACGAGCTGCCCGTTCCTGCCGACGATGTGCTGCTCGGCCTTGAGGTGGAAGCTCAGGCCATCCATGCCTTCGCCGCGGATCAAGATGAGCTTCGCCTTCGCCGGGTTCTGCATGTCCCCGAAGAAGAGCGTCTGCGCGTTCATGATCTCGAGCGGGACCGCGGTCCCGCACCTCCCGCAGAACTTGTGGCCCGAGGGGACGCCGCTCGAACAGGAACGGCAGACGTAGTTACGGGCTTGCTCCATGAGCTCCTCCTGCGATAGGTCCGCGAACTCGCTTCGTGCTGGGGTTTTCTGCGCGGCAACGGCGCCGGCCACGGGGGCGCGGCGAGGTCCCACGGGGTTCGTCGCGGGCGACAGCGCAGCGGGCCGCGGAAGCGGCGGCGCCGGCGTCGTCGCGGGGCGCGCCGAGACCGCCGGGCGCACGGGCGCTGGCGGCGGCGGCGTCGGCAGCACGGATTGCCGGCTCCCGAACAGGGCCAGATCGTTGTCGCACGCAGTGCAGCTCGCGGCGCCCATGGGGCTCCACGTGTCGCACTGACCGCAAACGATGCCTATCTCGTGCTGCTCGTTGCCCAACGTCGTTCCTCGGGGACACCCGGTTCTAGACGGCGATCGCGAGAAGGGTCAAGCAAACAAGGATCCGGACGAGCGCCTCATCGGATCCCGGTCATCGGATGACAGTCATCCGGGCATCCTCGTCCCCCCAGCCGTTCTTGCCGACGAACCGGAAGACCACGCGCTCCTTGCACGAAGCGCGCTCCAGCGTACCGAACTCGCGAGAATCGTCGTAGAGGTCGATGTCGTCGCTGAGCAGATAGACCATGCCCTCGCCCACCTCGGCCTTGAAGGTCATGGGGCTCGTCTTGGACTTCGTCTGCCCGCGGTAATGCCACCCCCCGCCCATCTCGACGACGCCGCACTCGAGCTCGACCTCGGCCTCGGTGTTGGGGTGCAAGGTCTTGTACTTGCGCGCCGGGCACGCCTGAACGGGGTTGTAGCGCTTGCCGTTGATCTCGACGTTGCGGCCGGCGATCTCGATCTTGTCGCCCTCGACGCCGATGATGCGGCCGACCACGTACTGGGTCGGGTCTTCGGGGTCCTTGCAGCGGACGAGGTCCCCGAAGCCCGGCGTGCCCCGGGTCAAGAGGAGGACGAAATCCCCGCCGTCGAGCGTGGGGGCGACCGACGCCGAAAGACGGAGCGTCGAGGGCACAGTCCAGGTCTTGAAGAGCAGCACCCGGAGCAGCACGAAGACCGCCACGAGGGCGAGGACGGTGTAGCCGAACGCTTTGCCGAATTTCTGCATCGAAGCGCGGATCGTATCGCAGGTGCGGCCCGAGGGGCGAGCATCCCGCGCCCGCGCGCGAAGCTCAGAGCCGCCCTCTCAGCGTTGGCAGCTACGGAAGGGCGGCAGCTCGCTCGGGCTCGTGCCGTTCGCGATCTCCTTGGCGGCGCTGAAGAGCTCACGCCATGCGTCGAGACGCACGAAGATCGAGGGCGCCGCCGTGGCGTCGTCGCCATCCATCACGGAGGCCGAGACCACGCCGACCACGTCTTGCCGCTTCGGGCTGTAGGCCGGTCCGCCCGAGTCGCCGGGGCAAACCGAGGCGACCGCAATGAAATCGCCGCTGCGCACCTTGCCGATCGGCCCGCCCACGCGCTCGATGCGGTGGATCGGGGCGTGCGAGAGTGCGCACCTTCCAAACCCGATCGGGTAAATCGTCTCGTTCGACGCGGGCGCCTCCTCGATGCGCGGGCTCAGCGTCGGCACGCCGACGAGCTTTCGCGAGAGCACGAGGATCGCGATGTCGCCTTCGCCCCACGCGTAGCCGCAATCCGGGCTCACGATCGCGCGCACCTTCACCTCGCCCCAGGGCAGGTCGTCGCCGCCGAGCTCGATGGTGAGGCTCTCCGGATCCTTGTCGCGATTCTGCACCTGCCCGTCGGCGCCGCGCTCCGCGACGCAGTGGTGCGCCGTGAGCACGAGGTCCTCCGCGATGAGCGTGCCCGTGCACGTCACATCCCCCACGATACGCACGACCGCGTTGACCTTGTTTTCGACGTCGAGGTCCACGGGCGGCTGAAAGATGAAGGGGCGCTCCTCGGCCTGACCGTGCGATGCGGGCATCGCGATCGGGCGCTTGGTGGGCTGGCTGCAGCCGATGAGGAGGGACGTGGAGACGAAGACGGTCGCCCAAGGCAGCCCACCCGAAAGGCGGGCGCCGAGGGAGGAGGGCGGGGAGGAGCGTGGGTCGCGTCGGTTCAGCACGCTTGCGATCGCCTCCCGAGTACGCAGCGACGATGGCTCACAAACATCGCTTCCTGAGACGAACCAGAAAAAGAATCGTGACATGGCGGCGCCGATGGGGCATCCGACAACGCCGCCCTATTTTCCTTGGGTGCGTCTTGCGTCAGGTGACGCACGCGCCCCCGGCAGCGTCAACGCATCGCGACAAGACCGACCTTCTGCGTCGAACGCTCGTACGCAGCCCGGACGGCGGCGGGATCCGCCATGGGATCCTCGACGCCCGCGGCCACGACTTCCTGAAGGAACGCGGCCTGGCGCCGGGCCTTGGCGACCTGCCACGAGCGGCACGCGACGGCGTCGGCGTCGCACGCGTCGAGCGCGTCCTCGACGGCGGCGAGGGCCTGGCGCGCCCGCCCGCGGTGAAAGAGGGCGCGCGCGGCGACATCGGCGACGCGGGGATCGAGCTGGATGGCGCGGGGGGCCTTTTCAATGACGGCGCTCGCGAGGCCGGGCTGGCCGCGGTCGACGTACGCGGAGGCGAGGGCCACGATGGAGTCGACGGTGGGCGAAAGCGAGGCGGCCGATTCGAGGGCGGCCATGTCGACGGGGGTCTCGGTGGCCGGGGTGGCGTCGGCGGGCAGGAGGCGCTTCGACTGGGTTCCGGGGCCGATGGTCAGGACTGCAAGGATGCCCGCGAGGAAGATGCCGTTCGTGAAGAGGAGGCCCGAGCGCATGGTGTGACGGACAGCGCTCGGGAGGGTCGGTTCCCGGGTTTCGAAGGATTCGTCGGAGGTGTCCGGGACACCCACGACTCAGAGCGCCGCCGCGAGGCCGAAGCTCATGTAGTCGCCGGGGCGGATGCGGACGCGGGCGAGCTCTTCCTCGTCGCCGCTGACGCGGGTGTATTCGTAGAAGAGGTGCACGCCCACCTTGCCGAAATCCTCCTCGCGGTTGCCCGTCCTCGGTCGGAACGAGACGTACAAGGAGGCGCGGAGCTTGTGCTCGCCGAAGCCCTCGTCCTCGAGCCCGTCCTCCCGGCCGCCGAAGATGTTGCTCGCGGTATCGGGGATCCAGCGGTACGTGGCATCGGCGTCGACGTAGCCGGGCACGATCGTGAAGGCGATGCGCGGCTTCAGGTAGCCATAGCCGTGGGCATTGAAGCCGCCGCCCACGGCGAGGCTCGCGCGCAGGTGCTGGAACGAGATCGGCTGCACGACGAGCCCGAGGTTCGCGCCGAAGCCGCCGAAGTACGACTTGAATGCCGGAAAGCCAATGGAGAAATCCGCCTCCATGCCGCCCATGCCCCCGAAGAGCGTGGGGAGCGGGAGGACGGCCGCAGCGACCGTGAAAGACCCGGTGCCCGAGATCGGCGGGTTCTGCTCGTCTTCCTCGTAATCGACGATGGAGCCGGGCATGTAGACGATGCCCACGCTCGCGAAATGGCTCGTGCCGAGGCCGTAGGCCAGCGAGAAGTTGTCGTCGAGCGAATACTCGTCCCGCGGGCTCCAGTCGTCGTCGGCGCGCGCCGCGTCGGGCGCGAGCGCGAGGGCGGTAAAGAGGACCGAGGCGGCGGCGATCGGGTGAGGCCATCGCATGCGAAGTCTCATGGTCAAAACCTCGCCCCCGCCGTGGCGACATATCCAAACTGGCCCGTCCACGGCCGCGCCGTCTCGACGCCCACCGAGAGGTGGAGCCGCCACAACATCGCATTGATCGATAAGGTCAGCGGGATCGGCCGCACTGGGTCGACGGTCATGGACCGGCCGTCGACCTGGCGGACCTCGCCCTCCTCCGAGAGCGCACCGAAATCGAGGCCGCGGAAGTTCAAATCGAGCGCGGCCTGCGCGTAGAGCGGGCCCCACGGGACGATGAACCGGATCGGAATGCCAATGTATTTCTCCTCGACGAGGATGTCCTTGCCCGGGACGATCGCGCTCACGTCGCCGAAGCCGAAGCCCCCCTCGATGATGAAGCGCTTTCCCGTGTACACGGTGAAGAGGAAGTTCATGCGGTAGCCGCGGGCGTCGCCGAGATCGGAGCCGAACCAGTCGCGGGTGTAGACGTCGAGCTCGAAGGATTGCTGGCGATATGCGATGAGGCCCTTGGCGCTCGCTTCGGCCGCGTCGAGGGTGGCCTGCCGTGCCTCGGGGCTCCGGTTGTAGGTCCCGGTGTACGTGGTGGTGGTGACGGTCTCGCTCTGGCCGTACTGGTTCGTGCGGGTCTCCGTGCTGGTCGACGTGCTGACGGAGTCGGGCATGCTCGCGACGGTCGCGCCGAGCAGGTAGAAGATGCCGCCGACCACGAGGCCGGAGATGAAGCCGCCGCGCTCGACGAAGCGGTAGCCAGTGACGAGCGCATTGCCCTGGCCGAGCGAGGAGCCGTACAAGCCGCCGCCGCCGCGGATGCTGGCCCCCACGGTGTACCCCGGCCAGCGCAGGCCGCTGTAAGCGTGCGATTGCACCTGGAATTTCGTCAGCCCCGGGGCTGGCGCGGGCTTGGGGGCAATGGGCGCGGGCGACGTTGTCGAACTCGCGGGCGACGTTGTCGAACTCGCGGACGACGTTGTCGAAGGCGCGGACGACGTTGTCGAACTCGCGGACGACGTTGTCGAACTCGCGGGCGACGTTGTCGAAGGCGCGGACGACGTTGTCGAAGGCGCGGACGACGTTGTCGAAGGCGCGGGCGACGTTGTCGAAGGCGCGGACGACGTTGTCGAAGGCGCGGGCGGCGTTGTCGAAGGCGCGGACGACGTCGTCGAAGGCGCGGACGACGTCGTCGAAGGCGCGGACGCCGTTGTCGAAGGCGCGGGCGCCGTTGTCGAACCCGCGGGCGGGGCCTGCGCAGCCGCCCCCGGCGCCGCGAGCGCGACAAGCCAAACGGCCGGAAACCAAAAAGGACGCTGGTTGAAAAGGGACATCGGCCAGGACTTCGAAATAGTCCCAGCACTGTAACCCAAGTGGCTATTCGGACGGAAGCACGACCAGGTCGTCCCGATGGATGACCACAATCTCCTCGCCTTCCTCTTCCCGCTTCTGCCCAGCTACCCGCGCGGCATCGGATTGCGACAGCCGGCAGAGGCCACGCGCGATCTCCCGGCCGTCCGGGTCGACGACGGAGACGGCGTCCCCCGGCTGGAACGTGCCGCGGACGCCGAGCACGCCGACCGCGAGGATGCTGCGGTTTTTCGCGCAGATGGCTTCGGCCGCGCCGCGATCGACGAGGATCACGCCGCGAGGCCGCAAGGTGTAGGCGATCCAGTGCTTGCGCGCGCCAAGGCGCTGGTGGACGGCCGGGAAGAAGGTGCCGACGTCCTCGCCCGCGACGACGCGGCCAAGGATGCCCGGCTCGCGGGCGTGCGCAATGACGACGTGGGCCCCGGCGAGCGTGGCCCGGCGCGCCGCCTCGACCTTGCTCGTCATGCCGCCCGTGCCGACGCCCGAGGTCGAGCCGCCGGCGAGCGGGCGCGCCTCGTGGGCGATGCTGCGGACGAGGGGGACGCGGCGGCCCTCGGCGTCGAGCAGGCCCTCGACGTCGGAGAGCAGGAGCAAGAGGTCGGCGTCGACGAGCGGCGCGACCATGCTCGCGAGCTGGTCGTTGTCGCCGAACTTGATCTCCTCGACCGCGACGGCGTCGTTTTCGTTGATGATCGGGACGCACCCGGCTTCGAGCAGCGCGCCGAGGGCGCCGCGCGCGTTGTTCGTCCGGGCGCGGTCGGCGAGGTCGGCGTGCGTGAGGAGGACCTGCGCGACGGGGATGCCGACCTTGTCGAACGCCTCCTCGTAGCGCTGCATGAGGATGCTCTGGCCGGCGGCAGCCGCGGCCTGGAGCCAGGCGATGTCCTTGGGGCGGCTCTTCAAGCCGAGCTTCTGGATGCCGTGCGCGATCGCGCCGCTCGAGACAATGACGACGCTGCGCCCGCCGCCACGGCCAGAGCGGTGGCCGCGGTAGGCAGCGACGTCCTGGGCGAGGCGGTCCCACGCGTCGCCGGTGAGGCTCTTCGAGCCGATCTTGAGGATGGCGCGCCGGGTCTTGGCGAGGATCGCGCGGGAAGGGGACGAGGAGGCCGCGTCGCGCTCAACCATCTTGGCTCGCGACCTCGTCAAAGGCGGCTTCGAGGCGCCGCTCGACGTAGCTCGGCAGCGAGGCGCCCGTGAGGATCGCGGTGTCGATCCAGCGGGTGAACTCGTCGCGGAGATCCTCGACGGAGTCCGGCATGGTGATCGGCGTCGGGCGGAGCATCGGGGAGAAGGCGTGCAGGAAGGCGCGGTCGATGGTCGCGCGGATCTTGCGGGCTTCTTCGCCGTGGATGCGGACGGCCCCGGTGCGACGAGCCTGGGCGATGTAGCGGTCGAAGAGGTGGCCAAAGGCGAACACTTCGAGGGCGCGGGCGACGTTCGTGATGGCGCCGAGGGGGCCGAGGCCACGCTTCAGGATGGCGAAGCCGATGGTCTCGGCGGCCTTGCGGGCGATGGCGCGGCCGGCGTTCTGCTCGCTGTCGATGTTGGCGAGGATGTCGCGGGCGTCCGAGGTGAGGCTGATGCCGTGGCGCGTGGCCGTGTCATGGGCGAGGGCGCCGCGCAGGCGCGTCACGATGCGGTCCGGCAGGATCGGCAGCGGGATGGCGAGCGCGCCCATGGCCGCCGCGGAGAGCACGGCGAGGCGGCCGGACGGCGCGCGCGCCGCCATGGGGACCGCGACAGTGCTCTGGCTCTGAGGGCGCACGGCAGGAGCGGGGGTCGTCATGAGGGCCGACCGTACCGAGCGGCTGGCGAAGGAGCAAGGCCTGCCTTCGCGCGCTCACGAGCCCGAGCGCGGGACGTCGTCGAAGTCGAAGCGGTAGATGTCCTCGAGCGGGGTGCCCGGCTTCATGTGCGCGTGTTCTTTCAGGAAGCCGGTGCGAATGTCGTAGACCCAGCCGTGCAGCGAGGGGCGGTTGTGGAGCGCCCAGGCGTGCTGGACGAAGCTCGTCTCGGCGAGGTTCTGCACCTGCTCGGCGACGTTGAACTCGACCAGGCGGTCGAGGCGCTTGTCGACGTCGGCGAGCGTCTCGAGGTCGCGGCGGTGGGCGCGGTAGACGTCCTTGATGTGGCGGAGCCACTTGTCGATGAGGCCGAAGGAGCGGTTCGTCATCGCGTTGCGCACGCCGCCGCAACCGTAATGGCCGCAGACGATGATGTGCTTCACCTCGAGCACCTCGACGGCGTACTGGAGCACCGAGAGCATGTTGAGGTCGGTGTGGACGACGAGGTTCGCGATGTTCCGGTGCACGAAGAGCTCGCCAGGCTCGGTGCTCGTGACGGACTCGGCAGGGACGCGGCTGTCGGAGCAGCCGATCCACAGGAAGGCGGGCGTCTGGGTCGTCGCCGTGCGCTCGAAGAAGTCCGCACGAATGGCGAGCTTCTCGGCGACCCAGGCCTTGTTGCTGAGCAGGAGCTTCTTGTACGCGTCCATCACGATTTCCTCACCGGCAGGAGCTCCCCGTCCGGGCGCTTTCCACGCAGGTTCTTGAATTCGACCTTGATGTCCTTGAACTTCGCGTTCTCGACGAAATCGTCGAGCACCTCGAACGCGTCCCTGTCGATGTGCAGGGCGCGGGTGCCGTCGACGATGAGCGTCGTGCCCTCGGGGATCGCCGCGAGCTTCTCCTTGAGCTCCGCCTTGTGCACGAAGCTGATGTCCTTGTTGAAGCGCAAGAGCCAGTAGTTGTCCTGCGAGACCACGATCATCGCCGCGTGCGAGTTCGTGCGAATGACGAAGAAGACGCCGACGGCCAGGCCGATGAGGACGCCTTTGAGCAGGTCGGTGAACACGATCGCCAGGATCGTCACGAGGAACGGGACGAACACGGAGAGGCCTTCGCGCCACATCTGCTGAAAGAGCGAGCGCGGCGCGAGCTTCGAGCCGATGACGATGAGGATGGCGGCGAGCGCGGCGAGCGGGACGCGATTGAGGACGCGGCCGAGGAAGAGGACCGCGGCGAGCAGGAGGCAGGCGTGGAGGATCGTCGACCAGCGCGTGCGGCCGCCGGCATAGACGTTCGCGCTCGTGCGCACGACGACCGACGTGACGGGCAGGCCGCCGAGCAAGCCCGAGGTGATGTTGCCGAGGCCCTGCGCGACGAGCTCGCGGTTCGGCAAGGCGATGCGCTTGTACGGATCGAGCCGCTGCCCGGCTTCGAGCGCGAGGAGCGATTCGAGGCTCGCGACCGCGGCGAGCGTCGCGCCCGTGACGTAGACGCGTTGATCCTTGAAGGCCTCCCAGAGCGGGCGCGGCAGCTCGCCGAGGATGTCCACGGGCGAGCTGAGGATCGGGAGCGAGACGAGGTGGCCGTCCTCGCCCTTCAGGTGAAACCCCTTCGTGCCGAGGCGAAACGCCTCGTTGAGCAGGGTGCCGACGATGACGACGACGAGCGGCGCGGGGATGAGCTTGAAGATCTTTCCGCGCGGGACGACGAGTTTGTCCCAGGTGAGCAAGATGAAGAGCGAGACGGCCGAGATGACCACGGCGCCGCCGCTCGCGCTGAGGACCGACTTCACGATGGACGAGAGGGTGTTCTCTTTGCCGTCGGGCTCGATGAAGCGCATGTCCATCTCGAAGTCGAGGTCCCGGCCGAGGGCGTGCGGGATCTGCTTCAAGACGATGACGATGCCGATGGCCGCGAGCATGCCTTTGATGACGGCCGTGGGGACGTAGTCGGCGACGGCGCCGAGGCGGAGGGAGCCGAAGGCGAGCTGCAGGACGCCGCAGACGATGACGGCGGCGAGGAACGCCTGGTAGCCGAGCGAGTGGATCGCGGTCGCGACGATGACCGTGAGGCCCGCGGCCGGTCCGCTGACGCTGACGTCCGAGCCTGAAACGAAGCCCACGACGATGCCGCCGACGACGCCGGCGACGAGGCCGGCGAGCAGCGGCGCCCCGGACGCGAGCGCGATGCCGAGGCAGAGCGGAAGCGCGACGAGAAAGACGACCAGCCCCGCCGCCGCGTCGTAGCGGAGGTGGTCCTTCCCGATGTTCTCCTTGAGCGTCATCCGGACCGTCGCTTACGATCGTTGCGCGCGGCGAGCCAGAAGAAGATGCGCTTTGTGTACAAAGCGTCCGCGTCCGGGACGGCGGGACGAGGCGTCTGGCCCATGGATCCCGTGACGCTGAAGGGCGGCGGGCTCAACGGACGAAGCGCGGGCCCGCGGGGGGGAGCGACAATCGGGCGAGGGGGTGCTCCGCATAGGGACGGCCCTCGTCCGTGCTGTCGATGTCCGGCCGGAAGTCGTAGTTCTTGAAGGAAAAACGGCGCGGATGGACGCGGAGGACGGCGCCGGTCGGGGCGCGGTGAATGGATGTGACGCTGTAGGCGTGGCCGTGGGGGATGTCGCGCTCGCGTCCGCCGTAGACCGCGCCCGCGATGATGCGGAGCGCGTCGGCGCCGCCGCCCGTGACGATTCGCTCGCTCTTCGCGTCGTGGACGTGGCCGGCGAGGTAGGCGTGGGCGCGGCTCCCGAGGAATCGGGCGAGGTCGCGCTGCTCGGCGAGCCAATCGTCTTCGAGCGGGTGATGGCCGAGGACGAGGACGAGCTCGCGTTCACGCGCGGCGTCGTTGAGGAGGGCGCGCTGGCGCTGGCCGAGGCGTAATTTGCGCGCGTCGTCGTCGCCGGCGGCGAGGAGCGCGGTGTTCACGCCAATGAGTCGGAGGGGCAGACCTTCGCGGGTGGTGTCGGTGCTCGACCAGAAGAGGTCCCGGCAGGCGGGCGCGAAATTGGCGGCGAACGCGAGGTAAGCGGCCTGGCGGCGGCGGAGGAGGTCCTTGTCGTCGCCGCTTTCGAGGGCCTCGTCGAGGTCGTCGTCGCCGCCGCGGAGGCCGCGGAGGAGGCGTTTGACGGTGCGATCGGCGTCGATGCTGCGATCGACGTCGTGGTTTCCGGGGACGACGAAGATGCGGTCTTTGGCGAGGCCGAGGCGCTGGGCCACGTCAAGCAGCCATTTCGAGGCCTCGGCATATTGATCGGGCTTGCCGCTCCAGGCGATGTCGCCGGTGACGAGGATGGCGTCGGGGCGCGGGAGCTTTTTCCCGTCGAGGATGGAGAGGTCGTCGCGGAGGATCGAGAGGATCTGCGATTGGTTGTGGCGGTCGCCCGCGCCGGGGAGGCCGAAATGCAGGTCGGAGAGGTGCAGCCACGTGAAGAGCGGCGCGGCCTCGGGCGGGGGGACGGAGGGGGAAACGGGCGCGGGAGCGGGAACCGAGGAGGGCGCAGAGGCGGGCGTCGCTCCGAGGACGCGGAGCGCGGCGACCTTTGCGGGGCCGGCTTCGTCGAGCAGGGTTTTCCACGTGGGACACGTGGCCACGAGGTCGAAGCCCGTCATGAGGGACGCGTAATCGGCGTGGGCGAGCGCGAGCGCGCCGACCGGGCCGTCGAGGCGGCCGTGGTGCTGGCGAAGGAGCTTGGCGTGCTCGTCCCAGGCGAATGCGACCCAAAAGGCGTCGACCGGGTTCTGATCGAGCCACGTCTCCCAGGCCTCGTCCGAGGATTTTTCGTCGGACGGGTGGACGTGGAGGTGCCGGCTCAAGGCAAAGAGCCACTCGTTCGCCGCGAGGGTGCCGACGTCGGCGAGGAGCACGGGCAGGGCGAGCGGGTTTTTCAGGTCGAACGTCAAATGGGGCGGGCGGGCCTCGGCGTGAATGCCGAGCCGCGGGCGGTGGATGTAGATGAGCCACCAGAAATCGTCCTGTTCGATCACGCGGGCGACGTGGGATTCCTGGCCGAGGGCCTGATCCCAGCGGGCCTCCCAGTCGAGCGCGTCCGCCGAGGCGCCCTCGTTTCCGAGGAGCGCGGCATAACGACGGCGATCCTGGGCGGGCACGAGGTCCCGCACGAAATCACGGCCGACCGCGGCGCCGAAGGAGCGCAAGAACGAGCGTCCGAGGGAGCGGAAGAAATCGCGGACGAAGTTCTGCGCGAATGCACGGCCGAAGGAGCGGAGGATGTCGCTGCGGAGGTCGCGGCCGAGGGACTGGACGAATTCGCGGACGAACGTGGGCTTCGGGTTGCCGGTGAAGGAGCGCGGAAAGCTCCAGGCAAACGTGCGGACGACGGTGCGGACGAAGGAGACGGCCATGCGGTGGACGGCGTCCTCGGGAATGGGCTCGCCCTGGGGGAAGGCGGCGAGCGCGTCCTGGTTGAATCGGACCATCCGCTCGATGATGGGGACCTCGACGAGGTCGGCGTCGCCCATGCGGTCGCGGGCGAGCTTCGGGTGGCGGAGGGTGGTGGTGATCGGCGCGGGCTGCGGGAGCGCGGAGACGGCCTGCGGGATCTTGCGGAAGGCGAGCGGCGACGCGAGGGTATGGGTCCAGTCGGAGAGGCGCCAGCCGTAGGGTGATTGCAGGAGGAAATGGACGCGCTCGGGGTAATGCTCGGTGTAGGCGAGGCGCGAGCTGATTTCGGCGCGGATGCGGTCGCGGAGCCAGCGCGCGGCGCCGAGGAAGGGGGCCTCCGAGGGGACCGGGGCCTCGGAGAGGCCGGTGAGCCAGCCGAGCGTGGTGCGATAAACGGCCGTGCCGCCGAGCGCGGCGAGCGCCGTGGCCCAGTGATCGACGGTGGAGCGCTCGTCGAGAATCGTGCCGAGCGTGGGTTCGTCGCGGAACACGACGAGGTCGGGCAAGAGGTCGGCGAGGTCGGGGCGGGCGCGAATGCGGTCGGCCGCGCCGGAGAGGTCACCGAGGAGCTTGCCTTCGAGGTGGAGGGCGGCGAGGGCTTCGGCGGCGTTGCCCTTTTCCTGGAGATCGGCGCAGGTGGCGCGGAGCTCGCTTCGAAGATCGGCGTCGCCGAATTCGCAGATGTCGTCGAGGACGACGAAGATGTCACCCGAGAAGGCGGGTTTTTGCGCCCAGCGGGAGACGATGACCGAGAGAATGACGCGGCGGTCGCGCTCGCGAGAGACGAGGCCGTCACGAATGGCGCGGCCGAGCGTGAGCCAGCCCGGATGCTCGGGCGTCTTGGTCAGCTCGTCGACGATCTCGCCGAGCAGATCACGGACGAGCTTGCGCCGGCGTTCGCCGCGTTTCTTCGCGAGGACGTACCACCGGAGGAGGAGCACCTCTTCCCAGGCGCCTTCGCCGAGGTGTTCCCGGACGAACTGGCCCTCGTCCTCGTGGTCGACGTCGAAGCTGCCGGCGTACGCGGCGAGGTATTCCTGGAGGGTGAGGTGCAAAAAGGAGAGCTTGCCGCCGCCGCGGTCGACGAGCAGGCCGATGCGGTCGCACGCGAAATCGATGAAATCGCGCATTTCGGCGTGGGCGACGTCGTAGGAGAGGTCGC
Organism: Polyangium sp. 6x1; assembly: GCF_029946515.1. Classification (GTDB taxonomy): domain Bacteria; phylum Myxococcota_A; class Polyangia; order Polyangiales; family Polyangiaceae; genus Polyangium. Next base: position 181,705 of record NZ_JARZHH010000002.1, on the reverse strand, counting down.
GCTCCTCGTCCTCGGCGCGCTCGCGGTGGAGCTGCGTGAGAAAATCGAGGGCGTCGTCCCGGGAGAAGAGGCCGCGGACGTCAGCGCCGGTGGCGCGGGATTGGACGTGGAGGGCGAGTTTTTCCAGGTACGCGCGCGGCAGCTCCATGGGGAGGCCGCGGCGCTCGAAGGCGTGTTTTTCCGGGCGCTCCTTGGCGTCGAGCCAGGTGCGGAGGAGCATGTCGACGCATTTTTCGTAAAGCTCGCCGCGCTCCTGGGGCAAATGGCCGAGGAAGCGGTGGACGAACGCCATGAGCGTGAGGAGGAGCGGGTTCGTGGCGAGGGCGCGGACCTGCGCGGTGCGGAAGACGGCGCGGCGGAGCGAGGTTTGCTGGCTCTCGCGGAGGCGGTCGTTTTCGCGGATCTGAATGCGGTACCAGCGATCGATGAAGCGGTCGATGTCCGGGTCGGCGAGGGGGCCGATGCGGAGGTGCTCGAATTCGATGCGAGGGAGCGCGATGTCGGCGGTGTAGCCGTGGATGCGAGAGGTGACCCAGACAGGGCAACGAGGATAAGCGGCGCGGAATTCACGGACGGCCTTGGCGACGCGGCTGCGGGTGGTGGAGGAGCCGACCTCGTCGAGTCCATCGAGAAGGACGATGGCCTCGCCCATCCGGAGCGTGGCCTCGAAAAACGCGGGATGGGCATTCGGGAGAGAATGGTCCGAGTGCGCTCGCGCGGCGAGAAAATCGATCAGGGAGAGCTCGGACTTGTGCGATTCGAGGGCGTATTCGCGCAGGGAGACGAAAAAAGGGACGCGCCACGGCGGGGCTCGATACCCTTCGAGGGTGACGCTCGGATCCGAATGCAAGAGCGAGAGGAACGCGAGGAGCGTGGTTTTGCCCATGCCGGGGTCGCCGAGAACGAGGGCGGAGCTGCCACGCTTGAGGAGCTCGGCGAGCGTCGGGTTTCTCCGATCACGATCGTCGGTGATGAACCGCGTGGGGACGAAGAGATCGGCGAGGCGAATGTCGCCGCGGGCGTCCTTTTGACGGAGGGCGTCCGGGGGAAAACCGAGGAGGCTGAGGTGCTCGAAAGCGCGGGCGACTTTCTCGCGGTAAAGGCGGCCGAAGGCGTGAAAATCGAAGCCGTCGTAGCCCGGGAGGAGCGCGCGGGCCGCGGGAATCTCAGGATAATAACGGGCAAAGAGCGCGGGGACGAGGCGGAGGAGCTTGACGAGCTCGGACCTCGACCAGGTGCGCACGGTACGAACGTTCTCCCAGGCGCGCACATCGAGAATGCGCACCGGATCGTCGATGCTCCTCGGATCGGTGTCGATGAGGTGGCCGGTGAAGTCGAAGCCCTCGCGCTGCGCCCATGCCTGGATCAGCTCCTCCGCAAGGACGGTGAGCTCTCGCGTCCATAGCGTCCCCGGCAAGAGCCGCTCCACGAGCTGCGATGGCTCCACGGCCGTCGCCGCCTCCGGCAGCGTGCCCGCGAAAAGCGCGACGTCGTCCTTGTCCATCGATCCACCCTCCCCCGAGGGCAGATCCTAGCCCACGATCGGGAACATCTCCACGAGCGGCGCCCGCGCCTTGCTCGCCGCCGCGACGATGTCCTTCGTCGATGCATCGGGGGAGAGCCGTACGCTCATCCGCAATGGCCCGCCCGTGACCTCGAGCCCGCGCGCGAGCAATTCCTCACGGAAAGGTCCAGGGTTTTTGCGGATCGTGACGCCATACACGCGGACGCCGGCAAAAAGCGCCTCGGGCGCGCCTTCGAGGACGAGCGCGCCGCCCGCGAAGACGAGGACGTCGCTGGCCGCACGCGCGAGGTCGCCCTCGGGCGTGCCCGGATCGAGGCGCTCGGCCGAGAGAATGGCGCTGCGGCCGTCGGTCGCGCGACCCAGAGCGTTCATGACGAACGCGGCCGCCGGGCCGTCGAGGCCCGCGAGCGGCGCTTCGAGGACGAGGACCGCAGGATCGGCGACGATCGCATGCGCGAAGACGAGGGCGCGGCGCGGCGGGAGCTCGAACGCGTCGACCGCGCGGCGAAGGAAGGACGAGAGGCCGACACGTTCGAGCGCGGAGGCCGCGAGGTCACGCGCCGCGCGGGGCGAGAAACCGGCGAGGCGCGCGCTCCAGGTGACGTAGTCGTGCGCGGTCGTGCCCTTGGGCAAGGGCGGGTCGAGCGGAGCAATGCCCGCGGCGTCGAGGTGCGCGCGCGTGGCGACGTCGAGGCCGGCGACGTGCAACGTGCCCGCGGTGATCGAAGCTTCGCCCGGCATGGCCGCGTCGTCGTGCGAGGGCGCGCGCGAGCGGAGCGGGACGGCCGTGAGCGCGGCGAAGAGCGCCTCGGCCTCGCCGGTGCAAAGGACACGGTCGCCGCGGGCGCGGAAGGTGAGGCGGTCGATCGCGACGACGTCGTCGATCGCGATGCGAGCGTCCTCGGCGTGAAGGAGAGGCGGAGGCGCAGCGTCGCTCACGGCAGCTCGTCGTCCACGGTCGCGGGAGCGCCGCCGAAGGAGACGTCGCCGACGAGGTCGAGGCGCGCGAGCGGCTTCGTGCCGTCGTAGACCATGAAGGGCGCAAGGCCACGCGCGAGGTCGAGCAGCGCCGGAGGAATGACGATCGGCAAGGCGCCCGCTTGCGGGAAGACCGCGGCGATGCCGGCGAGCTTGGCGAGCGCGATGAGGACGTTCTCGTCGTCCTCGGGGAACTCGACGAGCGGCGCGTCGCGCGGGAGATCGGCGCGAGAACGGACGTCGTCGAGCGCCTCGCGCAGGCCGCCGATGCGATCGACGAGCTTGCGTTCGAGCGCCTGCTGGCCGGTCCAGACGCGGCCACGCGCGACCTCGTCGACGTCCTCGGGCTTCATTTTGCGGCCCTCGGCGACGCGCGCGATGAAGAGGTCGTAGAACTGTTTGACCTTCACGCCGAGCTCGATGCGCTCTTCCTCGGTGAAGGGGCGGTAGAGGCTCTCGGCGTCCGCGCGAGGAGCGGTGCGGAACTGTTCGAGGCCGACGCCGAGCTTGCCGAGGAGGCCGACGAGGTCGACCTTGCCGTAGAAGATGCCGATCGAGCCGGTGATCGTGGCGCGGTTCGCGTAGATCGGGCCACCCGCGACGGAGGCGTAATAACCGCCGCTCGCCGCAGCCGTGCCCATGGAGACGACGAAGGGTTTCGCCTTCGCGGTGAGGATGGCCTCGCGAAGAATGACGTCGGCCGCGAGGGAAGAGCCGCCGCCGGTCTCGATGCGGAAGACGACGGCCTTCACGCTCGCGTCCTCGCGCGCGCGCTTGAGGGCCTTCGCGATGGTGTACGAGCCGGCGAGGCGAATGCCGACGAGCGGGATCGTCTGGCTCTCGCCGTCGACCATGTCGCCCGAGAGGTAGACGACCGCGATCTTCGAAGGCGTGCCCCACCAGGTGGGCGCGTTCGAGGGCGTGGCGTCGTCGACGATGCGCGCGCGGCCGCCCATCATCTCCTCGACGACCTCGTCGATCTCGTCGTCGTACGCGAGGACGTCGACGAGGCCACCATTGCGCGCCTCGGGCGCGACGAACGGGCCCTTCGCGATGGTCGCGCGGAGCGTGGAGAGCGGGATCCTCCGGCCGCCGCCGACGTCGTGCATGTAGATGCCCTCGAGCTGCATCAGGAGGTCTTTGTGGTCCTGGCGCCCGACCTCGGTGGAGTCCTTGCGCGTGAACTGCTCGGCCGCGAGCTTGTGCTTCTCGACGCGGACGAAGTCGGCGCGGACGCCGAGTTTGTCGAGGACACCGCCGTAATACATGTACTGCGAGGAGAGGCCCGCGAAGCGCAAGCCGCCGGCCGGGTTCATGGCGATCCGATCGGCCTGCGAGCAGACGAAGAGCGAACGGCCGCTCGCGTCTTCGAGGTGGCAAAGGACCTTCTTGCCGGCCGCGCGGAGCATGCGGATCGCGTCGCCGACCTCCTCGGCGTGCGCGAGCGAGCTCGCAGGCTCGGCGCGGAGCTGGAGGACGACGCCGTCGACGCTGCGATCCTCGGCGAGCCGCCAGAGGCGCCGGAGGAGTTTTACGTGCGCACGGACGCCGGGCGTGGAGTCGAGGCGGATGCGCGCGACGTGCTTGAGCGAGGGCAAACCCGGCTCGCGGTAGGTGCGCAGCGCGGCGGTCGCGTAATACCCGACGTCGCCGCCGCCGAAGATGGCGCCGCCGCCGGCCTGGAGCGACGCGAGGTTCACGTCGAGGCCGACCATCGCCATGACATCGGGGCTCGACGCGAGGTCACGCACGGAGAGCTCGCCGCGCAGGCGGCCCACGGCCGGGACGTCGACGCCGAGCGTGGCGCGCGGCGTGACGTCGCCCGTGCGCTCGTGGATCGAGGCTTCGAGGCCGAGCTCGGCGGCGCGGCGTCCCCCGAAGGGGCGGAGCGCGAGGCCGACGTCGTACCGACGATCGGCGTTCGTGGTCCAGTCGCGCGCGACGGCGGCGGCCGAGAGCCACGTGAAGGGGCGAAGCGTGAGGCCGGTCGTCACGCCAAACTGCTCGTCGAGGTCACGCCGCTCGGCGTAGGACCAGCCGAACGTGGTGCCGATCGAGAGGTTGTCGCCGAGGCTCGCCGCGAGCGCCCAGCGCAGCCACCGCTGCGAGGCCGGCGTGCCGACGTCGAGCAGATCGACGCGCAGGCCCGTGGACAAACCGAGGATCGGGAGGCCGAGATCGAAGGCATGCCCGTTCGTCGTGCCCGCGCCCGCGCCGGCCTGCGCCATGGTCCAGCGCAGCTCCGCGCCGGGCAAAAACGCGAGGTTCGCCGGGTTGTAGGCGATGCTCGACGCGTCGTCGCCGGCCGCGACGGGGCGACCTGGCGCGGGGACGTACGCGCTCTGGGCGTGGAGGGGTGCGCTTTGCGTGGTGAGCGCGGCGAGGGCGAGGCCCCCGAGGGCCAGGGCGGAGAGCTTCTTCATAAGGTCGAGAGGCGTCGCAACGTCTCGGCCTCGGCGTCGTAGATCTTGCGGATCTCGACCAAGGCCATACGGCCGGCGAGCGACGAGAGTACGCCAGCCTTGATCTCGATGTCGCCCTCGACGGTCTTTCGCACGCGTCCCTCGGGCGCCGCTTCGAGCCGGCAGGTGCCCGAAGCGCTGAAATACTTGCGGAATTGCTGGCGCGGGGAGACCGACCAGGTGGCGACGTGATCGGCGAGCCGATAGACCGAGCGCTCTTCCCAGGAGAGGGCCTCGCGCGCGATGTCGTAGCCGCGGAAGACGGCGAGCGGCGCGTTCGCCTGGAACCGAAGGACGCGGCGCAGCTCGCCGTTCGCGATGACGTGCTCGATCGTCTCGACCGAAGCGACGCTCGTGGTCGCGAGGAAAGGGACCATCATCGCGCCGAGGTCGGGCGAGAGGACCGCGAGCTCCAGAGCATCGAGGCGGACGTCGAACTCATGCGTGATCTCGAAGTGCAATGCCGTGGCTCCCTTGCGCGATCCGTACGGGACTGAACGAATCCTATCTACGCAAGAATCCCTCGGGCCCGGAGCGCTTTTTCGATCTCGGGCCTGCGGCGCTCGAGCTCGGGTACGTCCTTCACCGGCAAGAAACGCGACGCGGCCCCGTCGCGCGGGACACGGAGGAACTGCGGATCGAGCGCGGTCGTGATCTCGTTGACGATGCGCTCGAACTGGACCGCCTTCGCCTCGCCGACCTGCTTGTCGACCTCGACGTACGTCCACGCGAGGTCGAGCGAGGCGAGCGCCTCGGCCGATACGAGGAACGTGTTCGTGCTGAAGACGGGCATCTGCGCCGGGTCGAAGCCGAGCGGGAGGCGCATTTCCTCGGCGATGATCTTCCGGCCGTTCCAGCGGACCGGGCCGCCGCCCTTGTCGCTGCCGACCTTGTTCACGACCTCGACGGTGAGCGGACCGCCGTGCGCGAGGTGGAAGCCGAGGATCGCCGGATCGACGGTGGCGCCGAGGTTGTCGAGGTTCGCGATCCATACGGTCTTGCCGCCTCGTTGGATGAAGCGATCGAGGAGGCCGCTCGCCTTCAGCGCGTCGGGCAGGTCGCCGTGGCCCGTGGCGTAGACGCTCGGCTCGCCGTGTTCGTCCCGGAAGATCGTGCCCTCGCGCGTGAGGCGCAGCGAGACGAACTGCTCGAACGTGGCGACGTCGCCCTTGTCGAGCCGAGCGCCGAGCGCGGCGCGGATCGGGCCTTCCGTGGCCTCGCTCGTCATGAGCCAGAGCGGGCAGGTCGCGCCCGCCGTGCGCGCGAGGGCGTCCATCTCGGCGAGGCGTAGATCGAGGAACGTCTTTCCCGGCAGGGCCTCGACGAGCGCCTTGACGACGCCGCCCATGCGCGTCGCCATGCCGCCGGCGAGCACGCAGAGCGCGACCTCGCCCCGCGCGAGCGCCTCGCGGCCGAGCGCCTCGAAGCGCGCGGCGTCGGCGCTGCGCGGCGCCGGTGCGTCGACGACGTCTCCGGGGGCGGGCGGAAGGACTTCCCCCGGGAAACGATTTCGCTTGTCGCGATCCTGGCCGATCGTGGCAGCCCACGCGGCGAGGCGGTCGGGATCGAAGCCACGCGCCCGAAGGCGAGCGAGCAGGGCCGGCGGGAGAGCAGCGATCTCGTGCGCGAGCGTCACATAATCGGAGAAAGCACGGCGCTGGTGTCGCGGCAACCCGTCGTGGCCTCTGCTACCCGTCAGGGTTTTGCGTGGAGCGCCGCGGGGACTCCCACCGACCTGGAATCCATACGTATTGGACGCCATCGTCGTGCCAGGCGCCCGGGATCCAGAGCATGCCCGGCGCAGGCGGCGCCGTCTTCACCTCCGGCAGGGGCGGAGGCGCGCCCTGTCCCCGCGCCGGGGTCTCCGGTGCGCCGGCGACACACGCGGCGAGGAGCGAGCACAAAACGAGGGCGAGCGAGCGGGCTGTTCGATTCATCCGTGAAGCACCATCGCCCACACGTCGTAGAGGGCGTGCGTCCAGACCGCAGGCGCGAAGCCGCGGAACACGTAGATCGCCGTGAGGACCAGGCCGCACACGGCACGGAAGACGAACGATTGGACGTCCCACGAATCGCCGAGCGCGCCGACGTAATGCCAGGCCGAGAACGCGGCCGCCGCGACGCCGGCCCAGAGGAGCGTGAGCACGAGGCGGCGGACGCCCGGGCCGAAGATCGCCTTCACGACGAGCGCGCCGAGGCCGAAGATCCCGGCCCGGAAGGCGATCTCTTCATAGAAGCCGGCGCCCATCGACATGACGACGCCCGAGAAGATGCCGCGCGTCTCGACGCTCGGCCCGAGCGTGAGCGATCCGACGACGTACGAGGCGGCGAACCGCATGAGGATCGCGTAGAGCGTGCCTTCGAGGGCGATGAGCGCGAAGCGCTTCCCTTCGAGCGCGCGCTTCTGTCCCGTGGCGGCGAGGACCACGACGAACGCGATGCCGACCGCGACCGTGAGGGCCGCGTACGTGGGCAGGCTGTTCTTCGCGAGCGCCGAGAGCTCGGCCGTGACGGGATCGGCGGCGTTCCGCACGGGGAGGAAGACGACGCCGAGGTGATAGAGGAGAAAGATGGGGAGCGTCAGGCCGAGGTCGGTCCAGGCGTCGCTTTTCTCCGGGACTTTGCCCGGTTCTTCCTTCGCCTTCGCCTCGTCCGCCATCAGGAAGGCCTCAGCCGGTAGACGATGAACACGACCTCGGCGACCCAGATCATGATGTTCATCATGAAGGGTACGTCGCGCAGGATCTCCTGCGTGGGGCTCTCGGCCTTGGGGCGGCTCACGACGAGCTGGAGGAAGCGCACGACCCCGAAGAGCGGGTGAATCGTGGTGGCCCAGAGCCAGGGGTTCTCGAAGAAGCGCTGTGTGTCGTGGTCGAGCGTGTACGCGAGGTACGTGCCGATCGTGGCGATGCCCGTGGCCGCGAGCGCAAAGGTGAGCGCGCGCGGCGAGTAGGCCTCGAGCGCGGCGCGCTGCTTGCCGGCGTTCGTCGCCGAGGCGAGCTCGTGGCGGCGCTTGCCGAAGCCGAGGAAGAGCGCGAGGAGCGCGGTGCACCCGACCATGAAGCCGGAGATCGGCGTGTTCGTCGCGAAGCCACCCGCGAGGACGCGCAACACGAAGCCGAGGGCGATGAGGCCGACGTCGACGTACGCGATCTTCTTCAGGCCGAAGGAGTACGCGACGTTCTGCGCGAAGTACGCGACCGCGACGACGAGGAACTTCCACGGCCCGAGGAGCGCGCCGCCGAGCGCCGTGACGACGAGCGCGATCGCCATGATCTTGGCGAGCTCGACCGGGACCTGGCCGCTCGCGATCGGGCGGAAGCGCTTCACCGGATGCACGCGGTCGGCCTTGGCGTCCACGATGTCGTTCATCGTGTAGACCGCGCCGGCGAGGAGGCAAAACACGCCGAATGCGCCGATCGCGCTCTTGATGATCGACGGGTGCGTGAGGTGCTTGGCGAAGACGACCGGCGCCAGGACGAAGAGGTTCTTCACCCACTGGCTCGGCCGAACCGTGCGGATCATCCCGCGGATTCGCCAGAAGACGCTGCCCTGTTTGGAAGGCGGGATGAGCGGCGTCGGCTCCGAGAGCGGCGCGCTCGCGCCCGGTAGCTCCAGGGCAGCGCCGCCCGGAGCCGGGGTCAAGGCGAGCGCGTCGGCCTCCGCGGAGGAGGCTTTCCGACGCTCGTCGTCATCGTTTGAAGGGGCCCGAGAAGGACCGGGGACGGCCACGACGGCGGAGCATACATGCGGCCCGGGGGTCGGGCCACACGAGTGCTGAAAGGAAGGGTGGCAGGGGGCGAGAGCCGGGAAGGACCGACGCCTCGGTACCCCACGCTTCAGAAATCAGGAGGTTACCGCAGGCGCTCCCGATGATCGTGCTAGCATCAGCCCCAATGACGTCGGCGCTCTCGATCGCGCGGGAAACGACGCCCGTGCTCCAGGAGCTCCGCTCCGCGGTGGAGCAGGCCCTCGAAGGAAAGCCCGAAGCCGTGGAGCTCGCGCTCATCGCGCTGCTCGGGCGCGGCCATGTGCTGATCGAGGACGTGCCCGGCGTCGGCAAGACGACGCTGGCGCGCGCCCTCGCGAAGGCCGTGGGCGGCGAGCTCCGGCGGGTGCAGTTCACGAGCGACCTCCTGCCGAGCGACGTGCTCGGCGTGAGCGTGTTCGATCAGCGCACCGGGCAGTTCGTCTTCCGGCAAGGGCCGATCTTCGCGAACATCCTGCTCGCCGACGAGATCAACCGCGCGAGCCCGCGGACCCAGTCGGCGATGCTCGAAGCGATGAACGAGGGGCAGGTGTCGATCGACGGCGTGACGACGCCGCTGCCCGACCCGTTCTTCGTGCTCGCGACGCAAAACCCGCAGGACTTCGCCGGAACGTTCCCGCTGCCCGAGTCGCAGCTCGACCGGTTCATGGTGCGCATCCGGCTCGGCTATCCGCCGCCGCACGTGGAGATGCGCCTCCTGCTCCAGGGCGGCGACGGCGACCGGATCAAGGCCGTGCCGCAGGTGCTCGAGCCGTCGGCCCTCGTCGCGCTCCAGCGCGAGGTGGATCGGGTGGAGCTCGACGCGTCGCTCGCGACGTACCTGCAAGCGGTGCTCTCGGCGACGCGCGCGAGCCCGACGCTCTCGCTCGGCGCCTCGCCCCGCGCCGGAATGAACCTCGCCCGCGCCGCGCGGAGCCGCGCCGTCTTGCACGGGCGAACCTACTGCATCGCCGACGACATCCACGACCTCGCGGTGCCCGTGCTCGCGCACCGCATCCGCCTCGCCGCGCACGCCGAGGGCTACATGCCGAGCCGCGACGAGTGCGAGAACGCGGTGCGGGACATCGTCGCGCGGGTGCCGGTCCCGCTCTGAGCGAGGCGCGCATGGTGGCGGACCGGAGGCAGGCCGAGTCGCTCGCCGTTCGAGGCGACAAACCGCCCCGGGACAGCCGCGTCACGCGGCCGGAGGCGACGCCGCTGCCCGTGCCGAACCCGCCTTCGCCGCTGCCCGGTACGCCGCGCCCGGAGAACGCGCTCACGCGGTTCTGGCGCTCGTTTTTCACCTTCAAGATGCCGCGGCGGCTGAAGTTCACCCGCGAAGGAAAATACTTCGTGGGCATCACGCTCGGCGTGGGCTTCGCGGCGATCAACACGGGCAACAACCTCCTCTACCTGCTGCTCGGCATGCTCCTGTCGCTGATGGTCGTGTCGAGCGTGATGAGCGAGCTGTCGCTGCGGACGCTGACGGTGACGCGGAGGCTGCCGACACGGGCGCAGGTGGGCCGGGCGCACCTCGTGGAGATCGAGGTCTACAACCACAAGAAGCGCATCCCCTCGTACGCGATCGAGGTCGAGGATCTGCGCGCCGGCCAGCCCGCGGACAAACGCTGCTTCTTCCTGAAGATCAGCCCGTCGAGCGCGCAGGTCGCCGCCTACCGGCGCACGCCCGCGCGCCGCGGACGCGATCGGCACACGGGCTTCCGCATCGCGACGCGGTTTCCGTTCGGGCTCTTCGAGAAGTCGCGTGAGGTCATGGCCGACGGCGAGCTCGTGATCTACCCGGCCGTCGATCCGGTGCGCTTGCCGCCCGAGGATCGTGGCCGCGCGCTCGGCGGCGTGGGCACGGCGGGGCGCGGGACGAGCGACGAGACGTACGCGCTCCGGCCGATGCGCGAGGGCGACGATCCGCGCGACATCTACTGGCGGAAGAGCGCGATCACGAGCCAGATGGTGCTGCGCGAGCGGGCGCGCGAGACGCGGCCCGACGTGCGGCTCGTGATCGACGTGGTGCGGCCGAAGGGCGCGGGCGACGCGTTCGCGCAGCAGTTCGAGAAGCGGATCCGCGAAGTCGCCTCGCGCGCCGTCGCGCACATCAAGCGCGGCGACGGCGTCGTGGTGGCGACGAACCTCGGCGAGGAGGCGCGCGGCGATCGGAACATCGGCTCCGATCGGATCCTCCGGTTCCTCGCGCTGCTCGACGCCGTCGACGAGGAGCGGGTGCAGGAGATCCAGGAGCGGCGCGGGCTCGCGCGCGGCGGGTCAGCACGGACGAGCGGAGGGCACGCATGAGGTTCGGGCTCGTTCACCGGGTGATGACCGACGCGCTCGCGGTGCTCGGCATCCTCGCGCTGCTCGCGAGCGGGCAGTTCGGGCCCTGGGTGAGCGGCTCGCTCATCGGCGGGCTCGTGCTCGCGCTGCTCATCCGCGACGTCTGGGAGAAGTACCCGGCGCTCAAGCACTTCGACGCGATCACGCTGATCGGCGTGCTCGCGCTGCAGATCGGGCGGCTGCTCTTCGACCCGAACGCGAACGTGCTCGACGTGGTGATCGAGTTCGCCGCGGCGCTGCAGATCATCCGGCTCGCGACGCGCAAGGGCGCGGCGCACGACCAGCAGGTGATCGTGCTGGCGCTCCTGCACCTGATCTCGGGCACGGTGCTCGGCGGAGGCCTCGGCTACGGGCTCTGCTTCCTCGGCGTGATCATCGTGGCCCCGGGCGCGCTCGTGCTGAGCCACCTCCGGCGCGAGGTCGAGGGCAACTACCGGCAAGGCGCGCGCGACCGCACGGGCCTGCCCGTCGACGTGCCGCGCATCCTGCGCTCGCGCCGCGTCGTGGGTCGCACGTTCCTCGGCGTCACGTGCCTGCTCTCGGTGCCGATCTTCGTCTTCACGGCGCTGCTCTTCGTGCTCTTCCCGCGCGTCGGGCTCTCGCTCCTGCTGCTGAACCGCGGGCACTCGGGCCGCGTGATCGGCTTCTCGGGCCGCGTCGACCTCGGCGAGGTGGGCGTCCTGCGCAGCGACCCGACGCTCGTCATGCGCATCGAGATGCCGAACCTGCCGGACCCGCCGCCCGCGCGGATCCCGCTGCACCTGCGCGGCGCGGCGCTCGACGCGTACGACGGCCGCACGTGGACGCAGAGCGAGTCGTGGAAGCGCGCGACGGAGAACGAGGCGGGCATCCTCCCGATCGACGATCACTGGCCCGACTCCGCGCTCGATCCGGTGATGCGGGTCGACCTCGAGCCGATCGACCCGCCCGTGATGTTCCTGCCGCCGTACGCCTCGGGCGTGCGGCTCCGGACGCGCGCGACGGTGGCGCCCGAGCCGCAGGCGATGGCCTTCAAGGGACCCGAAGGCGAGCTGCGTTATCAGCCCATCGACGACCGCGGCATCAAGTACGACATCTTCCTCTCGCGCAAGAAGACCCCGTCGTTCCGCAAGCTCCCGAGCGGCGAGCGCTGGAAGTACCTCACGCTGCCGCGGAACATGTCGACGCGCATCCGCGAGCTCGCCGCGGACTGGACGAAGGAGTCGAAGAGCCCGCTCGAGCGGGCCCGCGCGATCGAAAATCATTTGAGGACGGACTATCGGTACGACCTCGCCTCGCCCTCCGGCAAGGACCCGCAGCCGCTCGACCACTTCCTGTTCGAGTCGAAGCGCGGGCACTGCGAGTTCTACTCGACCGCGATGGCCATCATGCTGCGCACGCTCGACGTGCCGACGCGCAACGTGACGGGCTTCGTGGGCGGCAGCTACAACCGCTTCGGCCGGTTTTACGCCGTGCGCCAGGGCGACGCGCACTCGTGGGTCGAGGCGTGGATCGACGAATACGGCTGGCTCACCTTCGACCCGACCCCGCCCGCCGACGCCGCGCCGAAGAGCGAGATCGTCGGCGTGTGGGCCTACCTGCGCGACCTCATCGAGGCGACGAGCCAGCGCTGGGATCGGCACGTCGTGAGCTACGACCTGAGCCAGCAGGTGGGGCTCTTGAACAGCCTCACCTCGCGGTATCGCCGCGGCGGATCGAAGGGCACGGACGGGCCGCGGGGTCGCGCGGGCCTTTTGGTCGTGGCGGGGATCGCCGTCGCGGCCGGCGGCGCGGCGCTCTGGCTTCGCCGGAAGAAGCAACGCGCGGCAGCGGCCTCGCGCGCGGCGGATCCTCGCTCGGCGAGCGCGGTGCTCGCGACGGCGCTGTACGAGTCGCTCGACGCGGCGATGGGCGCGCGTGGCGTGGGCCGTTCGCCGAGCGTGCCGCCGCTCCGGCATGCGCAGGCGCTCGCGTCGATGTCGCATCCGCTCGCGGAGGAGATCCTGGACCTCACCGAGGTCTACCTCGCGGCGCGGTTCGGCGGCGTGACGATCTCCGACGAGGAACGGCGGAGCTTCGAGCGTCGCGTGAAGGCGATCCGTCAGCCGGAACGGCCGAGCCAGCAGGCCATGACGTTGCCCGCGTCCTGACGGGATCGTCGCATCAGGGCGCGCGTGACGCCGAGGGACCCGGGCGGCGCGGCGCGCGCGCGTTCGCGGCGACCATCATCGCCTTCGCGAGGACCGCGTGCTTGATCGAGGCGCCCGTCAGGCCCGCCTCGCCCGGCGCGAGATGGCCGACCTCGTCGAGGAACGCTTGCGCCGCGTCGTGCTCACCGAGCAGCGAGAGCACCGCGCTCTGATCGCGGAGCGTCCCGGCCACCACGGTCGACGTCGCCGTATCCGGCACGATCGGCGCGGCGATCGCGGCCATCACGCGCCGGATCGGCTGGAGCGAGGCGGTCGTCGAGAGCTTGCGGTCCGAAGGCCCGAGCGGCTGCGGCGCGTATTCGAGCCAGCATCCGTCGACCGTGAGGTGCGAGACGAGACGCCGCGGCCAGCTCCGCTCGATCTCCGCGTGCAGCGGCCGCACGTCGGCGAGCTTCGAGAGCGCGTACTCGCTCGGCTGTCCCGAGATCGCGTAGTCCCGGAGGAGCGGCTCGATCTCGGGCTCCACCGCGAGCAGGCTGAGCGCCACGCGCCCGCGGTGCAAGAGCTTCTCCGGGACGATCAGCACGTCGGGCCGCTCGCCGCGCAGGAGCCGCGCCGCCCAGAGCCGGAACGCGAGCGCCGGCGATCGCACGAGGATCGCCGAGCTCGGCTCGAGCCGCCCGAGCGCGCCGTCGGTCCACTCCTCGGCGGCGAGCTGCTTGCCACGATCCGCGACGTATCCCGCCTCCTCCGAGGAGAGCGCGACGAGCGTCACGTGAAAGACCACGACGAGCACCGCGCCGCTCTTCGCCATCGGCAGGCGCAGCTCGAGCAGCTTGCGCGCCACCCAGCAGACGCCGAGCGCCGAGCCCACGGCGAGCGCGGCGACGGCGAGCGCGCGGACCGGCGTCATCGGATCGGCGTAGAGCGCGGCGAACGCGCGCGCCGGGAGCAACGTGTCGAGCGCGACGAACGCGACGAGCGGCGCGACGAGCCCACGCGCGCCGGGCGCGAGGAGCGATGCCACCGCGCCGCCGAGCGCGATCAGCAAGGACACCACGCCGACCTCGCGCGCCCACGCCGCGAGGCTCGAGAGCCGCGGCCCGGCCACATCGAAGCCCGTCAGATCCGCGGCCGAGAGAGCGCGCCCGACGTCGGCGAACGCCCGCGGCGCGAGCGGCCGGACCGCGAGCGGCACGAGCAGCAGGAGCGCGACGGCCGCCATCGACGCGAACGAGACGGCGACGAGCTTGCGTGACGGGATCGGCGACGGCGTGATCCCCGCCGTGCGCCCGAACGGGAGCCGCTCGGCGATCGGCGTCGCGAGCACCGCGAAGACCGCGGCGAACGCGGCCGGCGGGCTCTCCGCGAGGGTCGCGCCCGCGAGCGCGCCGAAGAGCGCGGCGCCACGCACCGCGAGCGAGCCTTCCGCGCGCAGCATCGATGACCCCGCGACGAGCGTCCCCAGCGCCAGCGCGACGGCGATCATCGCGCCGCCGCCCACCGTCGCCTCGCGTTGCCAGACCGGCGAGAGCGCGGCCGTCAGCGTCCCGAGCGCCGCGAGCCCCGAGGCGAGCGTCGGACCGGCGCCGAGCGCCCGCAAGAGCCGCCGCGCGAGGCCGAAGAGCAGGACCGACGCGACCCCCAGCGCGATGGCTCCGCCGAGCGCGGCCCGGAACGTTCGGGGGCCGAGCGGGAGCAAGCCGAGCGCCTGCGTCAGCGGCGTCGACGCGCCGCCTCCGACGCCGACCGCGAGCAGGCCGAGGTCGCGCAGCGCTGGTAAATCGTCTCTCCACTGCCCGCTGCCCGCGGCCCTCGTGAGCGCGAGGCCGAACGGCAACGCCGCGGCGACGAAGCGCAGGGCGCGCTCGTGCCAAGCGAGGCGGGTCTCGACGGACGCGGGGGACGAACGAGGCTTCGGCACGGGGTCCCTCGTGCCAGGGACCACCGGAGACGGCCAAGTTTCGGGCCGCCGTGCCCCGCCTCGCCCGGCCGTTCGGCGGAGCGGTACGATTTACGGTTTTTCGCTGCGCGAATCTCCGTCGGCCCGAGTTAGGCTGGCGCCGCCCACATGGCAAGCGCGGCGCGTGTCCTGGTCATCGACGACAGCCCGACCATTTTGAAGGTCGTCAGCGCCATCCTGGCCCGCAACGGCTACGAGCCCACCACCGCCCGCGACGGCGTGGCGGGGCTCGAGCTCATCCGCAAAAGCCCGAAGTTCGACCTCGTCCTGCTCGACTTCGTGATGCCGCGGATGAACGGCTACCAGTTCTGCCGCGAGCTTCGCTCGGACGCCACGCACCGCACCTTGCCCGTCGTGCTCATGAGCGCGAAGGGCGACAAGATCCGCGGCACGTTCGTCCAGCAGACGGGCGCCGTCGACGCGATCACGAAGCCGTTCGACGCGCGCGCGCTCGTCGCCGTGGTCGAGGGCGCGCTCGCCAAGACCGCCGAGGGCCGCTCGCCGCGCCCCGTCCCCGAGGGCCAGAAGATGCCCGAGGAGGAGTCGCTGCCGGCCGAGAGCATGCGCCCGAGCATGCACATCCGGCACGCGCGGCAGCGCGCCAGCGTGGAGTTCGCGCAGCAGGTCGCGAACGCCGTCGTGCCTGCGATCCTCGCCATCTCTCCGGAGGACCGCGCGAGCGAAGCCGCGGTCATGGCCGCGGTCGCGCGCGCGATGACGCCCGACGTCCTCGCCTCGCTCTCGCTCACGGTGAAGGACCTCGACCCGGGCGACGGCGTACGCGAGGCGATGAGCGGTGACCTCTCGGTCGTCGCGCTCGCCGAGATCCTCCAGATCCTCGGCATGCAGCGCCAGACGGGCGTCCTGCACGTCACGAACAACCGCACCTCGATCACGATCTCGATGCGGCAGGGGCAGATCGATTTCGTGCAGTCGCGCGGCGCCACGGAAGAGTACCGCCTCGGCCGATACTTCCTGGAGAAAGGCGCGCTCTCGCGTGATCAGCTCGACGCGCTCCTCGCCGATCTGCGCGGCACGAACAAGCTGCTCGGCGAAGAAGTCGTGGCCCGCGGCATCGTCACGCGCGAGGAGCTCGTCGACATCCTGACCAAACAATCGAGCGAGCTCATCTTCGACATGCTCCGCTGGCCGTACGGCCGCTTCTCCTTCACGAAGGAGCCGTTCCGCCCCGAGGCCGACATGGCGAAGCTCACCCTCGGCGTGAGCGCGCTCGTCCTCGAAGGCTTCCGCCGCGTCGACGAGTGGCGGCTCATGGAGGGCACGATCCATTTCGATCAGGTCCCCGTGATCGATCAGTTTGCGCTCGAAGGACTCTCGCCCGGCCAGCTCGCGCGGCCCGAGCGTCTCGTGCTCGACGCGGTGAACGGGCAGCGCACGGTGAGCGAGGTCGTCAAGGAGAGCACCGTCGGCTCGTTCGACGCGGTGAAGATCATCTACCAGTTCTTGCAGTCGCGCGTCCTTCGTACGAGGTAGGCGCGCGGCAAGGGAGTGGCGTGTGCGACGCGGGGGCGTGCTCGTGAGGGTCTCGGTCGCGAAGGATGGGCGCTTCGTGCTCGTGCCGGCGGAGGTCGTGCGTGGAGTCTTCGTGCTCCCCTCGATCACGCCCGTCGAGGGCCTGCGCAAGCCCGCCGCGGGCGTCGCGCTGGCGAACGGTGAGGTCGTCACGGTCCTCTGCCTCGACGAGGAAGGGCTCTCGCCGTCGTCGCAGAACGAACGCACGACGGCCGTCCTCTGTGACCTCGGCGTCGAGCCTGTCGCCATCGTGGGCCGCGCGATCGAGTCGTCGGGGCTCTTCGAGGAGGCGCGCGACGGGTTCGTGCGCGCCGGCGAGACGGACGCCGCGATCCTCGACGTCGCGGCCCTCCGTCGCGAGGCCGAGGAGTCCATCTGGACCGCGCGCACCGCGGTGCTTCGTTCGCCGGAGGCGGCGTC
The DNA here is from genome assembly GCF_029946515.1 of Polyangium sp. 6x1. GTDB lineage: Bacteria > Myxococcota_A > Polyangia > Polyangiales > Polyangiaceae > Polyangium. The sequence goes on along the minus strand of NZ_JARZHH010000002.1, from coordinate 164,598 downwards.
GTGAGCGGGCCGCGCAGGCGAAGGTGGATCGACGTGCTCCGGCGCGCGGCCGAGCCCGCGAGCGCGCCCGAGACGCCCGCGGACATCGACACGGCGCTCTGGTCGGCGCACGGCGAGGCGCAACGCGCGGTGAGCGAGGCGGCCGAGGGCGCGCCGCGCCTGATGGAGGCCGTCACGCGGCAGCGTGCCTCGATCGAGGGCGTCTCCGAGCGCGCCGGCGCGATGGCGGCGCACGCCGACGGCCTCACGCTCGCGGCCACGCGCGTCGCCGATCTGTTCGAACGCCTCAGCGTGATCGCGCTGAACGCGGGCCTCGAAGGCGCGCGCACCCCGGAGCCGCAAGGCAAGGCGCTGCTCCTGCTCTCCGAGGAGATCCGCACGCACGCCGCGCGCGGAGGCGAGGCCACGCGCGACCTCGTCACGGTCGTCGAGGAGATGGCCGGCGAGACGAGCTTGCTCCGCGGCGAGCTCACGAGTGTTCTCATGGCCGCCGACGAGACCGGCGGATCCGCGCGCGCGCTCGGCGACGCGGCCGGCCGCGCGGGCCTCGCGCTCGCCGACGTCGAGAAGCACCTGCGCCGCGCCACGGGCATCGATCCCGAGGTCGCGCGGGCCGTCGCGCTCGCGGCCGAGCATGCGCGTGGCCTGCTCTCGGCGCTCTCCACGCTCCGCGCCACCACCCCTGCGCGCCCGCTCCTGCTCGGCGCGCTCCGCCCCGTGCTCGCGCCTCTCTCGCGCCTGCTCGGCGAGCTCGGGGACGAAGGTCGCGCCGGAGAAGCCTCGCCCGGATCGCCGCAGGGCGACGACGGTGGGGCCTCGTCGTGACGGCGGACCGCGAGCTCTCCCGCCTCCTCCTCGAAGAGATCCAGCGCCACGCCCCTCTGCTCGACGGCGACGCGCTCGACGACGCCCCGCGCCGCGCGATCCACGCGCTCAAAGGCTCGGCTGGCGTCGCTGGCGAACGCGCGCTCTTCGAATCCCTCGCGCGGATCGAGCGACGCCTCGTCGACGGCGACGCGAGCGCCGTCGGCGACGCGCGCGCCGTCCTCTCCATCGCGGGCGAAGCCCTCGCTGCGGGCCGCCCCATCCCGGCGCCTCCCTGGCCCGAGCCTCCGTGGGATCTCCGCGGACGCCCCGCGCCGCCCGAGAAACGCGCGCGTTACGCGGCGGAGATGACCGATCGCCTCGCGCGGGTCGACGAGCTGCTCGCCGGCGAGCTCCCCGAGCCGCGCGCCATCGCTGGCATCTTCCGCGAGGTGCACGCCATGAAGGCCGCCGCGCTCGCGGCCGGCGACGACGCCACCGCGTGGTTTTGCCATGGCCTCGAAGATCGCGCGCGCGACGCGAGCCGCAGCGACGTCGAGGCGCGCCGGGCCATCGGCGAGATCGCGCGCTGGCGTGGCCTGCTCGGCGAGCTCGTCGCCGCGCCCGATCGCGCCGTCGAGTTCCTCCGCCGCCTCGCGTACGGCGCCCGTTCGAGCACGCAGCCCCCGCCCTCCTACGGCACGCCCGAGCCGCCTCCGCACAGCGCCCCCGAGCCCTCGCTCGATCCTCACGCCGCGCGCCCTTCCGGCGAGAGCCTCCGCGTCTCCACCGCCGCGCTCGATCGCCTCCTCGATCGGGTCCGCTCGCTCGAACGCGCTGAATCCGCCATCGCCGCGGCGGGCCGCGAGCTCGGCGTCCTCGCCACCCGCGCGCGCCGCGTCCGCAGCTCCCTCGCCGAGACCCGCGGCTCGCACGACGCCGTCCCTCGCCGCGCCAAGCGCCTCCGCAAGGCCACGGCGGCCGTCGCGGCCCTCTCCGATGCCCTCGACGCCGAGGCTGCCACGCTCCTCGGCATCGCCGAGCGCTCGCGCTTCGAGGCGGGCTCTGCGCATGCCGACATCGCGCTCATGCGCACCACCACCGTCGCGACCCTCTTCGATCGCGTCGTCTCCGCGGCGAGCGCGCAGGCGCGCAGGCTCGGTCGTGACGTCCGTGTCCTCGCGCGCGGCGGCGAGACCCTCATCGATCGCCGCGTCGCCGAGGGCCTCTTCGACCCGCTCCTCCAGCTCGTCCAGAACGCCATCGTCCACGGCATCGAGCCCGAGACCACGCGCGCGCACCTCGGAAAACCTCTCGCCGGCCGCGTCGAGATCTCCGCCGAGCAGCGCGGCGCCTCCCTCCGCATCGTCGTGCGTGACGACGGCGCCGGCGTCGACGTCGAGCGCGTCCGCTCGCGGGCCGTCTCGCGTGGCGCCATCGCCTCTGCACGCGCGGTCTCGGCCGATCACAAAGCGCTCCTTGGCCTCCTCTTCGTCCCGGGCTTCACCTTGCGCGAGAACGTCGACCTCCTCGCGGGCCGCGGCCTCGGCCTTGGCCTCGTGCGTGAGTCCGTGCGCCGCCTCGGTGGCACCGTGCGCCTCGCGAGCCGCCCTTCCGAGGGCCTCGCGGCCACGCTCGACGTCCCGCTCGATCGAGGCCTCGTGCGTGTCCTCTGGGTCCGCGCGGGCGAGGCCGTTTACGCGATCCCGGCGCGCCTCGTCCGTCGCATCGCCTTGGGCGCCGACCTCCCGAACACGCTCGCCTTTCCTCTCGCGGCTTGCGTCCGCGGGCTCGGCGCGCTCGAGACGGGCGAGGCGCTCGGCCCCGACGATGCGCCTTCGTACCTCCTCGAGCTCGATCCGGGCCGCGAAGACGAGCCTTCCTTCTTCGTCTCGGTCACGTCCGTCGGCGAGATCGAGGAGGCCTCGCTGCACGCGGCGCCGCCGCTCGTGGCGCTCGCGGGCCCGTACAACGGCGCGATCGTGCGAGCCGACGCCGTGCGCTTGTGCCTCGACGTCCACGCGCTTGCGGAGCTCGTCTACCAGGTCCAGGGACGGCGCGCGCCGTGACGCGCTCTTCGTTCCTGGTTCCTGTTCGTGGCTGGCGGAGAGAGAGGGATTCGAACCCTCGGATCAGTTTCCCGATCGCACGCTTAGCAAGCGTGTGCCTTAAGCCACTCGGCCATCTCTCCAGCCTCCAGACGACACACCCATCGGCCGCGACCGTTTGGTCGGACGGCCTTGGACGCGCGCCCAAAGCGCCACCGAGGTAGCACGGCTCTTCCTCGCGAGCCAACCCCAAACGCGGAGGGCGGCGCGTTTCTGGTTCTTTTCCTCCTCGGGCAGGGGCTTCGGGTCAGCGCGCTGCCCGTGGCGCCCGGCCGCGGAGGATCAGCGTGAGGAGCGACTTGACGTCGCGGTGCGCCTCGATCGGGTGCCGCAGCGGCTTGTCGGGATGCACCTCGTAGAGGTTCCGCCGCCCCACGCGTGATCGCGTCACGAACCCCTCGGCTTCCAGGTCCGTCACGATCCGCTGCACCGCGCGCTCCGTGATCCCCACCCGCTCGGCCACGTCGCGCAGCCGCACCTCCGGGTCCTCGGCCAGGCAGAACAGCACGTGCGCGTGATTCGTCAGGAACGTCCAGCCCGCCACCTCTTCGGACGGCGCCGCGCGACGCGCAGGCCGGGCGCTCCCCGACACACGACGTTCATTTCGTGTTTTCTTGATCATGCACGACCCCGCGCTCGCGCTCGCGCGCGGCGCTCCCCACGAGGCGGAATGGTAAGTCATGAATGATACGACGCCCATCACCTCCGCGCGCGGCTCTTGCCTCTCGCCTCTGCGTGTCCCCTTCCCTACGGAGGCATTCGAAAAGACTTTCGTTCCGCGGCGGGCCCGGGCTCTACTCGAACCCGGGGACCGCCTGGGAGGTGCTGCATGGCCGATCGCAAGGACATGCCTCATGTGGTGATCGTCGGTGGTGGGTTCGGCGGGCTCAACGCCGCCATGTCGCTCGCGGGCGCGCCTGTGCGCGTCACGCTCGTCGATCGCACGAACCACCACCTCTTCCAGCCCTTGCTCTACCAGGTCGCGACCGCGGGCCTCTCCCCGGCCGACATCGCGGTCCCCATCCGCTCGGTCTTCTCGCGCCAGCGGAACGTACGCGTCCTCCTCGCCGAGGCGACCGGTGTCGACCTCCCGGGCAAGCGGCTTTTGCTCGACAAAGGCGAGCTCCGCTACGATTACCTCGTCCTCGCCGTCGGCGCGACGCACAACTTTTTCGGCCACGACGAGTGGGGCACGCACGCGCTCGGCCTGAAGACGCTCGACGAGGCGCTCCGCATTCGTGAGCGAATGCTCCTCGCGTTCGAGGGCGCCGAGCGCACGACCGATCCCGAGGCACGCAAACGCCTGCTCACGTTCGTCGTCATCGGCGGCGGCCCCACGGGCGTCGAAATGGCCGGCGCGTTCTCCGAGCTCGCCACACACGTCCTCTCGAAGGATTTTCGCGCCATCGACCCCTCGTCCACGCGCGTCGTCCTCGTCGAGGCCGGTCCGCGTATCCTCGCGGCGTTCCCCGAGGACCTCGGGAGACGCGCCGAGGCCCAGCTCGCCTCGCTCGGCGTCACCGTCGAAAAGGGCCGCGCCGTCGCGCGGATCGACGACGATGGCATTGCGTTCGGCGATGGCGAGCGCATCGACGCCGCCACGGTCGTCTGGGCTGCGGGCGTCCGCGGCACCAAGCTCTCGCGTGCGATCGGCGCCCCGCTCGACCGCGGCGGCCGGGTCAAGGTCTCCTCGGATTGCTCCCTCCCGGGCCACCCCGAGGTCTTCGCGATCGGCGACATGGCCGCTTGTCGCGACAAGAATGGCGTCGACGTCCCCGGCCTCTGCCCTGCGGCCATCCAGCAAGGCCAATACGTCGCGCGCACCCTTCGCGCCGAGCTCCGGGGAAAGCCGCGCGAGCCTTTTACATACGTCGACAAGGGCACGATGGCCACGGTCGGCCGCAAGCGCGCCATTGCGATGATGGGAAAGCTCGAGCTCGCGGGCTTCCTCGCCTGGCTCGCGTGGATGGCCGTCCACGTCTTTTTCTTGATCGGCTTCAAGAACCGCTTCCTCGTCATGTTCAACTGGATCTGGCAATACTTCACGTGGAAGCGCGGCGCGCGGCTCATCACCACGCATACGGGCGTCGAGCCCAAGCTCTTGCTCGCCGCCGCGCCCGACGGCCCCGTGCCCTCCTTGCGCGAGGCCGCCTCCGCCAAGACGCCGGCGCCCTGAGGGCCCCGTCCTGGGCATCCCGCGGCCCGGACAAACCGGCGACTCCCCTCCCCGCTCTTCGCGCCCCTCCAGGACTCCAGGTCTCCTCGTCGCCTGGATATTCACCGCAATGACGCGGCCTTCGTGACCGTGGAATCGGCTTGAAAGGCAAACCTCGCCCGCTAAATTGCATCGCGATGAATTGACGCGGGCGCAGGCGGCCCGGTGCGTCACGGACGCGCGTGCGCTTCGAATTCGCGCACGACACGGCCGAGCCACCCTCGAAGCGAAACGGGCTTCCGCGTGCGTCCGCGTCCTTATGACACCCGTGTATGGGCGTACCGTCGCGCACGGCGCGACTCCGTCCGCCCATGGCAACCGTCCGACGGAAACGAGGTATACTTTCCATGAATCGAAGGAATCGCTTCAGTTACGCGACGGGGCTCTTCACGGCGTTGATCCTCGCCGGCTGCATGGATTTCGGTGCCCCTGGCGAAAGCGTGGAGACCTCCCGGGACAACCTGGCGGCGCCGCCGGTGACGTGCCCGGACGGCGATGCGGATGGAATTTGCGACAGCTCCGACAATTGCCCCGGCGTTGGAAACCCGGAGCAGAGGGACGGCGACGGCAACGGACTCGGCGACGCCTGCGATTGTCCGGACCCCGACGCGGATCTCATCTGCAGCTTCGACGACAACTGCCCCACCTGGAAAAACCCTGACCAGGTGGACACGGACGGCGACGGCATCGGCGACGTCTGCGACGCGGCCTGTCCCGACATCGACGGCGATCGCATCTGCAACGACGTCGACAACTGCCCGGAGTGGGGCAACCCCAAACAGGAGGACAGCGACGGCGACGGCATCGGCGACGCCTGCGAATGCCCCGACGCCGACAAGGACACGGTTTGCGACCCCGACGACAACTGCCCCCACCACGTCAACCCGGACCAGGCCGACCTGGACCAGGACGGCCTCGGCGACGCGTGCGACGCCTGCGCCGACGTGGACGGCGATCTCGTCTGCGACGTGCCGCCCCCGCCCGAGCCCCCGCCGCCGCCCCCGCCCGAGCCCCCGCCTCCGCCTCCGCCCGAGCCCCCGCCTCCGCCTCCGCCGCCGCCCCCGCCCGCTTGCGCGGACCTCGACCTGGATCTCGTCTGCGACCCGGTCGACAATTGCCCGATCCCGAACCCGGACCAGGTCGACCTCGATGAAGACGGCCTCGGCGATGCTTGTGATGATTGCATCGACGTCGATCGGGACTTCATCTGCGAGCCGTTCGACGTCTGCCCGGGCACGTTGATCCCCGAGGCGACCGTGCCGGCCATCACGCTCTGGTACAGCCGCTATGCCCTCGTCGACGGCGACCCCGTCTTCGACACGGGCGGCGTGAAGGGCCAGCCTGTGCAGCGCATTTACACGCTCGAGGACACCCGCGGCTGCTCCTGCGAGCAGATCGCCGCGGCGCTCGGCCTCGGCCAGGGCGTGCTCGACCACGGGTGCAGCATCAGCACGATGAATTTCTGGATTAGCCAGGTAAACCCGTAATCGGCGCTAGGCCCGGCGCGCTCGCCTGGTAACTCCATCTACCACCGCCCGCTCCATATCGCGGGCGCCCTTCCCGATCCTCCAGACAATCATTGGCGCTCCGGGGAAAACCCGGCGTTCCTGACGACTCCGCGTTTTCGCCGACGGAGCGGGTTCGTCGCAGTTCCCTCCTCGCCGCGCCCTCCCGATTTATCCTTGATGACCGCGCCTCCGTGGTGAATAGTGCGGCACGAATTCGGCGCGGGCGCGGTGCTCCTGATTGTACCGACCTTCGTGTAGGCTGGAGAGCCGCGCATGGAGGGGTGGTTCTGCCGCCACCGTACCCAAGCGCCGCGCGTTCCGCCCACGTGCATCGGGCGGAGCAGCGCAATGGCATTTCGAGGGGTCGAGCGGACGCCTTCATCGAACGAGGCGTCGGGCTCGGCCATGACCGTCTTCCGTACGAACGAGAGGGGTGGGTCTCGCATGAACCGAACGAAGGGCCTCCATTACGCGACTGCTTTTTTCGCCACGCTCGTCGCCGTCGGCTGCATGGATTCCGCGAGCCTCGAGGACGCCGAGAACGTCGATACGGCCGAAGGGCAGCTGCTCTTCTGCAATGATCCCGACAAGGACAGGATTTGCACCTCGGATGACAACTGCCCGACGGTCGCCAATTACGATCAGGAAGACAGCGACGGAGACGGCGTCGGCGACGCCTGCGACAACTGCCCTGACGAAGCGAACCCCGATCAGGCCGACGCCGACAACGATGGCATCGGCGACGCCTGCGAGCCGCCTCCCCCTTGCGCGGACACGGACGGGGACGGCGTCTGCAACTTCAACGACAACTGCCCCACCGTCGCCAACGCCAACCAAGCGGACAAGGACAGCGACGGCATCGGCGATGCTTGCGACAACTGCCCGTATGACCCCAACTCCGATCAGGTCGACACCGACGGCGACGGCTATGGCGACGCCTGCGATGCGCCTCCCCCTTGCGACGACACAGACGGCGACGGCGTCTGCAACCTCAGCGACAATTGCCCCACCGTGCCCAACGCCGACCAAGCGGACAAGGACAGCGACGGCATCGGCGACGCTTGCGACAATTGCCCGTATGACCCCAACTCCGATCAGGTCGACACCGACGGCGACGGCTATGGCGACGCCTGCGATGCGCCTCCCCCTTGCGACGACACAGACGGCGACGGCATCTGCAACTTCAACGACAACTGCCCCACCGTCGCCAACGCCGACCAATACGACAAAGACAGCGACGGCATCGGCGACGCCTGCGACAACTGCCCCAGCGTCTCGAACCCCAGCCAGACGGACAGCGACGGCGACGGCAAGGGCGACGCGTGCGACATCGTCTACATCGACACCTGCCATGACACGGACCACGACTCGATCTGCGCCGCCGAGGACGATTGTCCGGGAACGGTACCGGATTCAGCGCCTGGCGGCCTCAAGCCGAATCACTCCATCTGGACGCAGGGCCCGGAATTCGACGTCGGCGACCTCGGGAACGGAGACCCTTCCAAATTCTCGTTCAGCATCGAGGACACCCGAGGCTGCTCCTGCAAGCAGATCCGCCAGCTACTCGGCGTCGCCATCAACAGCAATGGCATCGACAAACACGGCTGTCCCCCCGGCATCATGCAGCAGTGGGTCAACCAGGGAAGCCCCTGACCCGGCGCTCCTGCCTTCACCGTCGCCGCGCGCGAGCGCGCGCCTCCCGGCCTGACAACCGCAGCCGGTGAGGACGGTCCTTGCCTCCTCCCCTATACCGGATCGCTCCCCAGGATGGAATGCACGAGCATTCCCATCCGGTGGATCCTCCCCTCGCGAGGGCTCTTCCTTCCTCGCCTCTGCCTCCCGAAAAACCCCTTGATCGTCACCCCGCCGTGGTGAATAGTCCCCGCACGAATTCGACGCGGGTCGGGAACCCTCACGATATCCCCCGGCCCTCGTGTGCGTGCGCATTCCGCACACGGAGGGGTTTGCCGTCGCCGGACCTGCGTCGCGCGTTTGTCCCGTACATCGGGGTGAACAGCGCGCCTGCGTGCCACTTCGTTACGATACGAAAAAGAGGGGTGTGTTTCGCATGAAACGAAAGAGTGCCTTCTACTCCTTGACCGCGGTCTTGACGACGCTCATCGCGGCGGGCTGCATGGATGCCGCGCTCCCCGAGGACGAGGAGCAGGAGCTGGAGATCGGGACGGCCGAAGGTCACTTGGACTGCAAGGACGTCGATTACGACTACGTGTGCGAGGCTTACGACAACTGCCCGTACAAGGCGAACGCGGACCAGGCCGACGCCGATTACGACAAGGTCGGCAACGTCTGCGACAACTGTCCCTACACGGCGAACGCGAGCCAGGCCGACGGCGATGGCGACTACGTCGGCAACGCGTGTGACAACTGCCCGTACGTGGCAAACGCAAACCAGGCCGACGGCGATGGCGACTACGTAGGCAACGCGTGCGACAACTGCCCGTACGTGGCAAACGCGAGCCAGGCCGACGGCGATTACGACGGCGTCGGCGACGCCTGCGACAACTGCCCCTACACGGCGAACGCGAACCAGGCCGACGGCGATTACGACGGCGTCGGCGACGCCTGCGACAACTGCCCCTACACGGCGAACGCGAACCAGGCCGACGGCGATTACGACGGTATCGGCGACGCCTGCGACAACTGCCCGTACGTGGCAAACGCGGACCAGGCCGACGGCGATTACGATGGCGTCGGCAACGCCTGCGACAACTGCCCCTACGCGGCGAACGCGGACCAGGCCGACGCCGATTACGACGGCATCGGCAACGTCTGTGACAACTGCCCCTACGCGGCGAATCCCTACCAGGAAGACGGCGACTACGACAGCATCGGCAACGCCTGCGACAACTGCCCGTACAAGGCGAACCCCTACCAGGAGGACGGCGATTACGACACGGTCGGCAACGTCTGCGACAACTGCGTGTACGTCGCGAACCCCGCGCAGAAGGACGCGGACTACGACGGCGTCGGCAACGCCTGCGAGTACGATTGCACGGGTGACGCCGACTACGACGGCGTCTGCAACAACGTCGACGAGTGCCCGTACACGAAGTACGACACGGCGCCCGGCGGCCTGAACCCGCAACACTCCATCTGGACGGGCATGAGCAACGGCAAGTTCCAAACGGGCGCGCCGAACAGCCCGAACTTCACCTTCACCATGAAGGACACGGCCGGCTGCTCTTGCGCGCAGATCGTCGAGGAGCTCAGCCTCGGCAATGGCCACCTGAAGTACGGCTGCAGCCCGAGCGCCATGCAGGACTGGATCAAGTACGTGTACTGACGCGGTCTCGATCCCGATGAACCGGCGCGCGGGGCTCGTCACGGCCCCGCGCGCCCTTCATTCGCGCGCCCGCGCTGCGAGCGCGATCCTCCCGAGTTGCGCCACGTTCGGCGGCCCGCCGACGTCGTCGAAATGGCTCACCCAGCGCCACTCCTCGAATTCGTCGTTCGGGTGCACCACATCCGTGTCCACGTCGGCGACGAACACGAAATTCAGGTGAATCCCCTTGCTCCCGGCCGGGTGCTCCTCGTAGCCGATGAACCCGGGCGGCGTCCCGTCGACGTCGCTCACCACGGGAAACCGACCGACGAGCCCCGTCTCCTCGCGCAGCTCGCGCGCGGCGGCTTCGAGCGGCGTCTCGTCCGGCAGCATCTCCCCGCCCGGCGGCAGCCAGATGCCGAGCCGCCGATGGCGAATCATCAGAATGCGACCTTCGAATCGGGGATACACGGCGACAGAAAATGCACGGCGGGTCATCCTCTCGTCCTCCCCGTCATTTTCCGTGCACGACCGTCGCGGCGCAATGCCCTTCGAGCACGGGTTTTCCCCCGGAGAGCGCTCGCTCGACGCACGCCTTCACCTTGGGGCTGCCCGCCGCTTGCACCTCCGTCACCTTCCCGCCGCGCGCCTTCCACACCACGCGCGTCTCCGTCCCGGCCGGCGCGCACGCGTCGAGCGCCTTTTTTTGCGGCGACATCCACGCCGTCACGAGCACCGCACCGAGCAGCCCCATGCCTCCTCCGCCCTCGGTCTTGCACTGGATGTCCTTCGCCTTGAGCCCGTCCGCCTCGAGCTGCCCGATCGACAGGTTCGCGCCGGGCACGTCGGACGCCGCCGCGGCGTTGCCACCGGCCGGGGCCTTGGGGCTTTCCTCGGGCGGCGGGGGCGCCTTCTCGTTCGCCGCGCCTTCGTTCGTCACGGGGCTCTCCCCGGGCTCCGGCCCGTGATCGGCCTCGGGCGGCGGGGGCGGCGATTCTTCCCTCTCCGCGGCGCCGCTCGACGGCGGAAGCTCCGGCGGCGGAGACGACGCGCTCTCGCCGCCGCAGGCGGGGAGCAGGCAACAAGCAACGACCCAGACGATCCCGGTGGCTCGAAATTTCATGAGGGCGGCCGCAGCCTACCAGCCCGCACCCTGCGCGGGCCATCCCCTCGTGGGGGTTTCGCGGCTCGCGCCCGAGGTGTCCGTCCCTGGCGCATGCATCTGCCCACCATCGGCCTGTGGCCCGCATTTCCGAATACGCTCGCGCGCGGGCGCGCTCGCCGGATCGCCAAACCATCCAATGCGGCGAGGCCGACAATGGGGGGCGCGTCGGCCGCACGAGCACGCTTCTGCTCGATGCAAAGTGTTTCCCGCCTGCCGCGGCTCCGGGTAAGCTCTTCGTTGGAGAACCTTCATGATCGCCAGAACCTCCCGCACTTCCTCGCTGATCCGTTCGTTTCTTTCGAGCTCGGGTGTCGTCTCCTTGACGGCCCTCTTGCTCGCGCTTCCCATCGTCTCCGCGTGTGGAGACGGCTCGAGTGGAACGGGGGGATCGGCCGCCGCCGGGGCCTCGGGCGGCGCGGGTGGCGCGGGTGGAGCCGGCGGCGGCATGGGCGGCATGGGCGGCATGGGCGGCGGTCCTCCGGCCGATCCTTGCGACTGGCCGCATGACAGCGTGGTCGAGGTCGCCGACGCGGCGGCCTTGACGGACGCGCTCTCCAAGGCGGCGCCCGGCCAGCTCATCCGCCTCGCGCCGGGCACCTATGCCGACACGTTCGACTTCGAGGCCGTGAGCGGAACCGCGGACAAACCCATCGTCGTCTGCGGCCCGCGCGACGCGATCCTCGACACGAGCGCGATGCCCTCGAACACGGGCCTCCGCTTCCTCCAGGTGAATTACTGGGTCGCTTCGGGCTTCACGATCACGGGCGGCCGCAAGGGCGTCTACCTCGACGGATCGAGCGACAACATCCTCTCCAACCTCTCCGTGCACGACGTCGGCGAAATGGCCATTCAGCTCCGCAATGGGGCCAGCCGCAACACGATCGAGTATAGCGAGATCACGAACACGGGCCTCGCCATGCCGGACTCGGCGGAGGGCGTCTACGTCGGCAGCGACGACAGCGCCTGGCCGGATGCGAACACGCCCGACGCCTGCGACGGCACGAAGATCCTCTGGAACAAGTTCGGCCCCGGGATCAAGACCGAGCACGTCGACCTCAAGGAGGGCACGCAGGGCGGCGAGATCCGCGGAAATACCTTCAATGGCGAGGGCATCACGCCCGACGGCTCGGAGGACTCGTGGGTGGCCGTGACGGGCAGCAAGTACCTCTTCGCGGAGAACGTCGGCGAGAAGAGCCCGAAGGACGGCTTCGTCGTGCGCCAGGCGACGATGGGCTGGGGCAACGACAACATCTTCGAGAAGAACACGGCAAACGGCATCGACAACCCGAACCTCGGCATCAACATCGGCCCGGGCACGACGGGCAACGTCGTGCGATGCGACAACAAGATCACGGGCACGGGCATGCTCTCGAACACCGAATGCACGAATTGAGGCGCGCTGCGCCCATTTCGAGCCCCTCCCGGGCCCGGCTCGCTGGATCGCTCGCGCGCGGGATCCTCCTTGCGCCGATCGAGCGGGCCGGGTAAAACCCTCGCCGAGACGTCCCCGTCATGAAGGCGAAACACCTGCGCATCCGGATCGAGCAATGCCTGGCCCTCGCCAAGGCGTCGAACTGCCCCCGCCGCAAGTTCGGCGCCCTCCTGCTCGACCCCGACCGCAACGTCATCCTGATGGACGGCTACAACGGCGGCCCGCGCGGCGGAGGCGACCTCTGCGGCGGCGACGTGTGCCTGCGCGACAGCATGCAGATCCCGAGCGGCACGCGCATGGAGATCGGCTGCCACCACGCCGAGATGAACGTCATCTGCAACGCCGCCGCGAGCGGCGTGGCCACGCGGGGCGCGTGGATCATCGTCACGGGCGAGCCGTGCATCCTCTGCGCCAAGCTCATCCACCACGCGGGCATCACGAAGGTCATCGTGGTGGCCGAGGGATATGCGGGCGAGAACGGCGTGGAGTATTTGATCCGCCACGGCATCGCCGTGGAAACGACGGAAGGGCCGAAAGATCCGCGCCTATCGAACGTGACCGGGGGCGAGGGCGGCCCCGCTTGACAGACCGTTGACGGCCGTGCAGCCCGGGCCTTATCGTTTCATGGATGGGCTCGAACGACTTCGACAAGACCGCCGCTGACGAGAAAATCGCGACGATCGAGCGCCTCATCGCGGGCCACACCGATCGGACCGAGGAGGCGCGGATCCTCGCTCTCCTGCGCGACGCCCACCCCGCCGAGCTCGACCATCTCCTCGTGCACCTGCCGCTCTTGCGGCTCTTCTCCAGCATCGACGACCGCGTCGTTGGTCCTGACAACCGCACGGCCCTCTTCCGCCTCCTCGGCGAGGAGCGGCTCTCCGATCTCTCCATCCCCACGCGCGCCGCGCTGATCATCGCGCTCCAGCGGGGCCGCACCGACGGCGCCGACGAGGCGCTGATCGAAACGATCCTCCTCGGCACGCGCGGCGCGGAGCTCACCGACCTGAAGAACGCCATCGACGACAGCGGCGATTACCGCGACCTCCAGCAGCTCATCTACCGCGACCTCGACGACGACCTCGTCCGCGAGCGGCTCCTCGAGCATTTTCGCGTCGCCGCCGCGCCTCGCGCCGACCTGAAGGTCCTCTCGGACATCGACGACACGCTGTATCCGAACTGGAAAGACGACCGGTATCCTCGCGCGAAGGAGCCCCGCCCCTACCCCGGCGTGCGCGCCTTTTACAACGAGCTCGACCTCGCGTTCTCCCCGACGGAAGCGCTCGGCGATCTCACCTTCCTCACGGCCCGCCCCGGCGACCGCGTCGGCTTCGGCGAAGGGATCACGCGCAAGCACCTCGCCGCGCTCGGGCTCCCGTATGCCAAGGTCCTCACCGGCGATTTCGGACACCTCGCCACGCACGACCTGATGGCCGAGAAGAAATATGCGAGCTTCATCGAATACCGCAAGCTCTTCCCCGAATACGCGTTCGTCTTCTGCGGCGACAGCGGCCAGGGCGACGCGATCGCCGGCGCCCGCATGATGGCGCACCCCGGCGGCGGCATGCGCGCCGTGTTCATCCACGACGTCGTCGCGACGAACGCCGAGGGCCGCGCCGCCTGGCGCGCGAAGGGCGTCGCCTTCAATGACACCTACATCGGCCATGCGCTCGACGCGCACGCGCTCGGCCTCCTCGATCGCGCTGCGCTCCGCCGGGTCGCCGACGCGGCTCTCCGCGACCTCCGCGACATCCCCTTCGGCGACCTCCTCCAGCGCGAGGCCCGGTGGGCCGAATTCCGCCGCGACACTGAGCGCGTGAATGCGCTCTTGCCCGAAGACGAGCGCCTCTCCCTCTAGCCGCATTGCGACGGACGGATCCGGCGTGATACCGTCCCGCGCATGTTTGCCCGCTCGCTCCGCCGCCTTGGGGTTCTTCCCGCCGCATCGCTCCTCGGGCTCCTCGCCTGCGGCGGCGCGCCGCCTTCGCCCCTGCCCTCGCCGCCGCCGTCCGTCGCCAAGGCCGCTCCGACCCCGCCGCCGCCCCCGCCGACCCCTTGCGAGACCGCGGACGCGCTCCGAAAGAAGGTCCCCGGGCTCCTCGGCAAAGGAAAACTCGACCGCGCCCTGCGCGTGATGGCGCGCGCGCGGGAGCTCTGCCCCAAAGCGGCCCCCGAGGTGCTGGCCGAGGAGCTGGCGACGAGCGCCGAGCTCGCCGTCGATCTCTACGATACTTCATATACGTACGATCTCACGCGCGAGCTCCTCCGCGTGCCGGGCGCGAGCGACGCTTTGAAAAAGCGTGCGGAGGCGGCCCGCGAGGCGGCCCAGAAGATCGACAAGAAGCTCGAATCCCTGCACGCGCCGAACATCACGAAGGTGGCGCGTCCTCTCGTCGAGCAGGCCGACGCGCTCGCGGCCAAGGGCGACCCGGCCTCGCTCCGCGCCGCCCGCGAGGCGTACCTCGGCGCCGCCGCGGCGCACCCGAATGGCCAGGCCTTGCTCGGCGCGGCGCTCGTGACGCGCAAACTCGGCGACGCAGCCGAGGCCCAAAGGCTCTTCGATCGCGCCTCCGGGCTGCTCGGCAAAACCGAACGGCGCATGCCGCTCGTCGTCGCGCCAAACCGCGACCTCGTCACGAAGTCGCTGGATTGGTCGACGGACGGCCGGTACATCGCTCTCTCGCAGGAAGAGGACGGCAACGACATCGAGGTTTCCGTCTTCGACGCGGAGACGGATCGCGAATACGTTCACCTCTACCTTCCCTGGAGCTCGCAGGATCCGGTCGCCTTGTCGAGCGACGCCAAGCTCCTCGGCGTGAAGACCTCTTCGAGTGGGTTTCTCCTGGACCTCTCGTCGCGGCTCATCGTGCGCGAATTGCAGAACCTCCCCACCCTCGACGGCACCGCCTTTTCTCCCGACCTCATGCGCCTCGTCGCGATCCAGTCCGATGACTCCGTCATCCACGACGTCACCGCGCCGCATAGCTCGAAGATCCCGATCGAGGACGGTTTGCGTGACGACGAAGAGCCGAAGTTTCCGCTCAGCGCGACGTTCTCGCCGGACGGCAAGACGCTCGCCATTCCCTACACCGACGAGAAGGTCCGCCTCTGGGACATCGAAAAGCGCCGCGTGAAAGCGACCCTCGGTGGGAATCGTGGGGGCATCTGGGGTACGGCCTTCTCGCGTGACGGGAAAACCTTCGCCGCCTCCACGGACAAGGGCGGCGTGCAGATCTGGGATGCGCGCAGCGGGGCCCTGAAAAAGACGATCTCGATCCCCGAGGACGACCCCGCCATGACGATCGCCCTCTCGCCGGATGGCTCCCTCCTCGTCACGTCGAACCTCGGCGGCGTCTCCGTGTGGGATACCAAAACCGGGTCTGTCCGGGCGAAGCTCGAACAGTACGTCTATTATGGAGACTTCGCCTTCTCGCCGGACGGCCGCCGCCTCGCGATCACATGTCATTCCGCCGCGGTGTGCGTGGTCGACGCGACGAGCGGCTCGATCCTGAAGAAGATCTCCTTGCAGGCCGCGGGCATCAGCTCCCTCTTCATCTCCCCCGACGGAAAAACCCTCGCCGCGCAGCCCTGGGACGGCACGCTGCGGATCCTCGACCTCGAAACGGGAACGCTGCGTAGCACCTCGTCACGCCCCGACACCGAGGGCAATATAGCATCTTCGGGGGACGGCAAGCTCCTCGGCGCGGCTGGCAAGGACATGCGCGTCTGGAATGCCCAGACAGGCGCCACGGTCCGCGAGGAAAAACTCAAAGAGGTGGCCCAGGCCTTCGCCCTTTCGCCCGATGGCGCGTGGGCCGTCGTCAACGCGGGCGACACGATCCTCCTCTTCTCGCTCACGACGCCGAACGCGCCGCCGCGCTCTCTCGTCGGACATACAGGCTTGATCCAGGACCTCGCGTTCTCCCCTGACGGAAAACGCCTCGCCTCCGCGTCGGGCGACAAGACAGCGCGAATCTGGGACGTCGCCACGGGCGCCGAAAAACTCCGCTTGACGGGGCACAGCAACATCGTGACCACGGTCGCGTTTTCCCCCGACGGAAAACGCCTCGCCTCGGGCTCCCTCGACAAGACCGCGCGGGTATGGGACGCGGAGACGGGTGCGTCTCGCCAAACCTTGGTCGACAAGAAGCCCAGCACCTCGGAGAGCGTCCAGGAGCTCGCGTTTTCCCCCGACGGATCGCTCCTCGCCGTGGGCGGGCTCGACAATACCCTCCGGGTCTGGGACCTCGCGACCGGCGAGCCGCGCTTCATGCAAAAGCCGAATGCAAGCCTCTTCGCGCTGGCCTTCACGCCCGACGGCCAATGGCTCGCCACGGGCTGGGGCGACGGCACGCTCCTCTTCCAATCCCCCACGGGCAAGGGCCCGACCGCCACGGTCCATTTCATCGACAAAGAGGACGCGGCCCACGTCCTCGATGGCAAAGGCCACGCCGATCTGCTCGGCAAAAACGCCTGCGCCGCCCGCGCCCGCCTCCAGTGCCGCGCCGGCCGCTTCGGAATGCCGTTCGACCTCTGCGAGGAGCGCGCGTTCACGCGCGGCCTGCTCGCCACGATCCTCGCCGGAAAGCCCGCCGGAGACGACCCCGCGCACGAGGACGATCCCCCGCGCTGCGCCCCGTGAACCGGTTCGTCCGGGCCCGGACTTTTCCTGTCACACCTCTCCAAACTCCCCCTCCCCAGGCCGGCGTCCTTCTGGTACGGTCCGATGCATGGCTGTGGTCGTCACCGAGCAAGCAATCGCCGAGTGGGCGCCGAACGAGAAGGCGCTGCTCGACGCGAAGTCGCTCTTGCGGAAAGGCGCGCTGAAGAGGCTCGCCAAGAACGACGATGGGACCCTCGCCTTCGGCCACTGCGACGGCTCTGGCAGCACGCCTTATGCGGTCTCCATGGACCTCGCGACCGGAGCGGACAAACCCACCGTCCGCTGCACCTGCCCTTCGCGCCTCTTCCCTTGCAAGCACGGGCTCGCGCTCCTGCTCGCGTACGCGCAAAAAGGCGCGCTCTTCCCCGTCGAAGAGCCGCCGAAGGACCTCGTCCAGAAGCGCGAAAAGCAGGCCCAGAAGGCCGCCGAAAAGAAGCCTGCCCCGGCCGCGGCCCCACTCCGCGTCAACAAGACCGCGCTCGCCAAGAAAGCCAAGGAGCAGAGCGACGCCCTCGATACCCTGGAGACGTTCCTCGTCGACCTCGTCTCGGGCGGGCTCGGCGGCCTCTCCGGCAAGAGCATCGAGGCGATCGAGCACCAGGCGAAGCGCATGGCCGACGCGGACATGAAGCGCACGGCCGGCGTGCTCACGCGCCTCTCGGCGTACGTATCCGGCGAATGGCTCGGCGACGAGGACGACGACGAATCGCCCGGCGTGCGCGACGTGGCGCGCGGCCTCGGCGAGGCGCAGGAGGCGCGCATCGCCTTCACGCTCACGCAGCTCTACACCACGGTTCGCCGCGGGAAAAAGGCGCTCGAAGGGAAATTCGCCGAGGAGGGCACGACGCAGAGCGAGGCCGACGCGGAGCTCGAATCGATCCTCGGCAAGGCCTGGCGATTGCCCGATCTCCGGGAGGCCGGCTACTGGGTCAAGAATCGAAGGTTCCTCGAGCTCGCGCACGAGCGCTCGGACGACGAGATCACCCAGTTCGCCACGGCGATCGGCTTCTTGATCGACCTCGACGACGGCTCGGTCGTCTGCGAGGTGACGTCGCTCCCGTTCCACACCCTGCCTTTCACGAAGCTCCGCGCCTCGCGCCTCGGCACGCTCGAAATCGCGGAGGCCGCGCTTTATCCGGGCGACATCGTGAACCGCCGCGTCCGCTGGGACGAAAAGGTCGAGGGCGTCTGCCGCGAGCGTCCGCGCGAGGCCGCCGATTACGAGGCCGTCCACCGCCACGGAAAACCGCTCGACCCCGTGCTGCGGGCGCTCCGCGCGCAGCTCAAGAACCCGCTCCACCCGCTCGACGCGGTCTTCCTCGTCGCGGCGAAGAAATTCGGCGACGTGGGCGGTGAGCTCGTGCTCGAGGACGAGGCGGGCATGCGGCTCGTCCTACGGAACACGAACGACGGACGGCTCCCGAGCACCGACGCCCTGCGCCACGCGGCCGCGGCGTTCGGCCCGGGGACGCTCGCCGTCCGCCTCCATTACGACCTCGTGACGCGCGCCATCTACGGCGACCCGCTCGCGCTCTTCGTGGGCGACGAGCACCTGCGCCTCCGCGCCTGATCGAAGGGGAACGACGATGGCCAAGGATACCCTGAAGCAGCTCGACCGCGACGTCGACCGCTGGCTCTTCGCCGGCGCGCAGATTGCCCGGACAGACCCGAACCTCGCCGGCGCGCGCGACATGCTCGCCCCGCTCGCGGCGCGCGCGCCCGCGCTCGGCAAGGTCACCCAGCAGATCGAAAAACTCCAGAACGCCACGGGCAAGGCCGCTGCGAGCGAGCTGCTCGCGCTCGCCTCGCTCATGGCGCAGGTGCGCGGCGCGCAGGCGACGCCGGCCCTGCCCGAGGCGAGCGGCGACATGCAGCCGCTGCCGCCGGCGCGAAAGATCGGCACGCCGCTCACGCCCACGGAGCTCAACACGCTCGTCGGCGCCCTGACGAACGCCCCGGATTCGCGGCAGCGCTCGCGCGTCATCCGCGATTACGCGACGTCGGATCGCTGCGCGGCGCGCGACCTCCGCATCCTGCCGCTCGTCGTGCCTGCGCTCTCGGACGGCGCCATCGCCGAGGTCGTCGTGCAATACCTCGTGCCGGCGCTCGGCGAGGCGATCGTGCCCAGCCTGCAAAGGCAGCTCGACCTCGAAAAGGGCCGCGCGCTCGACGTGCGGCTGCTCCGCGCCATTGCGCGGATCGAGGGCGCGAAGGCCACGCCCATGCTCCGCGAGGGCATCGAAAAAGGCCCACCGGACATCCGCGCCGCGGCGATCGCCGAGCTTGGCCGGATCGACGCGCTCGCCGCCGAGCCGATCGCGCTCGTGCTCGCGGAGAAGGATCGCTCGAAGGAGGTGCGGGTCGCGGCGGTGCACGCGCTCGCCGGGGCCCCGAGCGACGAGGCGCTCGAAGTTCTCCTCCGCGCCTTCGGGGGCACGGCGGAGCTACGCTCGGCGGCCGAGAGCTCGCTCGCCGCGAGCAAGCACCCGCGCGCGAACGAGCGGATCGTCGCGCTCTTCTCGCCCGAGCTCCGCGACCTCGGCCATTACCGCATCAAGAAGGCCACAACGAAAGAGGAAAAGGACGCGGCCGCGAAGGAGCAAAAGGCCCACACGAACCAGGTCGAATACCTCGTCGATCTCGTCGACCTCCTCGCGACCCGAGGCACGGACGAGGGCGCGAACCTCGTGCTCGAAGCGTTCCGCAAGCACAAGGTGAAGGACGTGCGCGACGCCGCGGCGCGCGCGCTGCTCCGGATCGGGTATCCCGGCGCGTGGGAGGAGCTCATGCCGTCGCTCTACGACGCGCCCGACGCCACGAAGGACGATTTCGTCGGCGGCGTCGTCGCCCTCGACCCGGCGAAGGCGCACGAGCGCCTCGCGCGTTTCTTCGAGCCTGCAGTGCTCGCGCAGAAAAATGGCCTGGACCTCGCGCAGCGCATTCTCGCGCGCATCGCGAATCATTTCGTGGAGCTCGAAGAGGAGGACGACGGCACGCCGGGCAACGGGGAATCGGCCGAGGCCACGCAGGTGATCCGGAAGGACGAGCGCTGGGTGGATCTCGGGGTCGCCGCGCTCGGGAACAAGGGCCTGCGGATCTCCGCGCTCACCCTGCTCTTGCACGCGGGCTCGCCGAAGACGCTCGGCGATGCGCTCTCGGTCTCGCGCGAGGAAGGTCTGTCGAGCGAGGAGGCCCTGCTCGTCTTCGAATGCCTCGGCAAGCACCGCGATCCGCGCATCCTGCACGCGTTCTTGCGGCTGCTCGAGCCCTTGCGCGGTGGTTACGAGTATGGACGCGCTTGCAACGTCATGACGGCGTACGACGATCCGGCCCTGGCCCCGATGCTTCGGGGCTGGCTCGACGCGAAGCAAAAGAGAAAGCGCCTCTCGCGCGCCGAGGCGGCGCCCTTCGAGGAGTGCCTGCGCTTCCTCGAACGAGCGCGGGCGGCGGCGTCCGAAGACGATTGACACGACAAACCCACGTATTTCCATCGAACGCACGGTCGGGGACGAGAGCATGGCGACGAAGAAGGACATCCAGAAGGCGGACGGCGGCGAGGGCTCTGTGAAATCGGACGTGCTCCGCGAGCCGGCGGAGCGGCTATATGCGAACGAGCTCGAAGCCATCGCGGCGGCCGACAAGTTCGAAAAACCCGCGGGCTGGCGGCTCTCGCCGAAGGCCGTCCTCCTCTACATCATGGGCGGCAAGGTCGGCGACACGAACATCACGCCGAAATACGTGGGCGCGCCGCGCATCGTGGAAATCGCGATCGCCACGCTCGCGACAGACCGCGCGCTCCTGCTCATCGGCGAGCCGGGCACCGCGAAGAGCTGGCTCTCGGAGCACCTCGCGGCGGCGATCTGCAATGACTCGCAGCTCCTCGTCCAGGGCACGGCGGGCACCACCGAGGAGCAGATTCGTTACACGTGGAATTACGCGCTGCTGCTCGCGGAGGGGCCGAGCCCGAAGGCGCTCGTGCCCTCGCCCATTCACCGCGCGCTCGAAGCCGGTAAGCTCGTTCGATTCGAGGAGATCACGCGTTGCCCCTCGGAGGTGCAGGACGCGCTCATCACGCTCCTCAGCGAGAAGGTCCTCACCGTGCCCGAGCTCGGCCATCACGTGCAGGCAAAGCGCGGCTTCAACGTGATCGCCACGGCGAACACGCGCGACCGCGGCGTCAACGACATGAGCGCGGCCTTGAAGCGCCGCTTCAACATCGTCGTGCTCCCCGTGCCGGCCGACATCGACACCGAGGTCGCGATCGTGGCCCGCCGCGTGCGCGAGATCGGGTCGAGCCTGAAATTGCCCGCGGCGCCTCCGGCCGAGGAGGCGGTGCGCCGCGTGGTGCAGGTCTTCCAGGAGCTCCGGCGGGGCCAGACGATCGACGGCAAGCAAAAGCTGAAGAGCCCCTCGGGCGTCCTCTCCACGGCCGAGGCCATCTCCGTGCTCGGCAATGGAATGGCCCTCGCCGGCCATTTCGGCACCGGCCGCGTGAACGACCGCGACCTCGCCGCGGGCCTGCTCGGCGCGATCGTCAAGGAGGATTCGAAGGACGAGGCGGTGTTCGTCGAGTACCTCGAAAACGTCATGAAGAAGCGCGGCGGCGCCTGGGAGCCGCTCTATACGGCCTGCAAGGAGCTCGTGTAGGCAGCCATGGCGGCGAGGAAGGCAAACCTCGGGGCGGCGACTGTGGTACCCGGAAAAACCGCGCCCACCACGGGGCCGCTCGCCCGCATCTTCGGCGTGCGCCACCTCTCGCCGATGGGGGCCTGGCACGTCGAGCGATTCCTCGACGAGGTCGATCCCACGGCCGTGCTCGTCGAGGGCCCGAGCGACGCGACGGACGAGATCGCGCACCTCCTCGACAAACGCACGAAGCCCCCGGTCGCGCTCCTCGCGTTCACGCAGCAGCGGCCCGTCCGCTCCGTCCTTTTCCCCCTCGCCGCTTATTCGCCCGAGTGGGTCGCGCTTCGCTGGGCGCTCCAGAAAAACCGCGTGGGCCGCTTCATCGACCTCCCGGCCTCCGTGTACCTCGCCCGCAGCGAGCCCGCGCCGGAGCACGCGCACGCGTGCGACGACGAATCCTGCGAATCGGACGAGAAACAAGCGACGGACACGCAGCGTTATCTTGGCGATCCGTACGAGGCGATTGCACAGCTCTCGGGCGATCCGGATCACGACACCTGGTGGGAGCGCCATTTCGAGCACTCGATGTCGCCGGATTCTTATCGCCTGAGCATCTTCGAGCTCGGCCGCGAGCTCCGCGCGCTCGAGTACGAATCGCCGCGGCGGCGCGAGGAGACGCTCACGCGCGAGGCGTTCATGCGCCGGCGAATCCGCGACACGATCGCCGAGGGGCACGATCCGGATCGGATCGTCGTCATCTGCGGCGCTTATCACGCGCCGGTGCTCGTCGCCGAGGAGCCGGCGATGACGGACGAGGAGATCGAAAAACTCCCGACGGTACCGGTCACGCGCACGCTGATGCCGTACAGCTTCTTCCGATTGAGCTCGCAATCGGGATATGGCGCGGGCAACAAGGCGCCCGGGTATTTCCAGGCGCTCTACGAGGAGGCCCAGGGAGGCTCGACCGCGCGGCTCGGGACGCGATTCCTCGCCGAGGTCGCGGGGAGGCTGCGCAAGGCGGGCATGGTGCGATCGAGCGCGGAGGTCATCGAGGCCGTGCGGCTCGCCGAGGGCATGGCCTCCCTGCGCGACGCGCACGCGCCGACGCTGCGCGACCTCGAAGACGCCGCGGCGACGTGCCTCGGCCAGGGCGAGCCGCTGAACGTCGCGCGTTTCATCCACGACGTCGCGGTCGGCGACGCGCTCGGCAAGGTGCCCCCGGGTGTCTTGCGCACCTCGATCCAGGACGATTTTTATCGCTGGGTGAAAGACCTGCGCCTGGAGGAATACCTCAAGGACAAGGAACAGATCATCAAGGGGTCGACGAGCAAGGATTGGCTCGACCTCCGGCAGGACCGGTTCGCAAAATCGGAGGACGCGGCGTATCGGGATCGCAATCGATCCATCTTCCTGCACCGGCTCACGGTGCTCGGCATCGGATTCGCGGCGAACAAGACGAGCGCGGAGGACCGGGCGCAGAGCACGTACAAGGAAGTCTGGGGCGCGCGCTGGACACCCGATTGCGAGATCCAGCTCGTCGAGAACGCGCTCCGGGGCGACACGATCGAGATCGCGGCGGCGCGCTCCATCGGCGAGGCGCTCGACGCGGCCGAGAACGTGCACGCCGCGGCGAACCTCGCCCGGAGGAGCGTCGAATGCGACCTCTCGGACGCGACCGCGGCGGCGCTCGCGCGCGTCTCGACGCTCGCCGTCGACGACGGGGATTTCGTCGCCGTCGCGGGGGCCGCCCTCGAATTGAGCCACCTCGTCGCCTACAAGGACGTGCGCAAGATCGACGTCGCGCCGCTCGAACCACTCGTCGCCCAGCTCTTCTTGCGCGGCGCGCTCCTCGCGCCCGAGGCCGCGCGCTGCAACGAGGAGGCCTCGCGGAACGTCGGCGCCGCCCTCGGGCACTTGCACCGCGTGGGGCTCATGTTCCCCGACAAACTGGACGGGGATCGCTTTGCGAGCGTGCTCGACGCGATTGCCGACGACGATGTCGCCTCGGCGCACGTCGCGGGCGTCGCGAGCGCGATCCTCCTCGAACGCGGCGTCCTCGCGGACGACGTCCTCGACCGCCGCATCTCGCGCCGCATCTGCCCCGGCGTCTCGCCGAGCGAGGGCGCGGGGTTTTTCGAGGGACTCGCAACGCGAAATCGGTATGCCTTGCTCTCGCGCCGCTCGCTCTGGGCCGCCATGAGCGGGTTTGTCGAGGCGATGGACCACGACGATTTCCGGCGCGCCGTCGTCGCGCTCCGCCGCGCGTTCGGCTCGTTCGAGACGAGCGAGGCGCGTAAAATCGCGACCCTGCTCGCGGAGCTCTGGGGCGGCAGCGAAAAGGAGCTCCTCCGCGCGATCGAGACGAAGGTGGACGACGCCGAGCTCGCGGCCCTCCAGGACGACCTCGGCGATCTGGATCTGGATCTGTAAAAGCCATGGCCAAAAAGAAGGCTCCTGCCGCCCCCACCGCTGCCCCGACAAACCCGCCTGCCGCGACGCCCGCGCCCGCCGGACCGATGACATTCGACCGGCACCAACGCTGGCGGCTCATCCTCGGCAAGCGGGTCGAAACGCAGTTGTGCGGCGGCGGCGGCGCGAGCATGGGCAGCGGCGGCGGCGGCCAGCTGACGCGCGAGATGGCGGAAATGGACGCCGCGCTCGGCGCGCTCTACGACATCGAGGACTCCGACCCTGGCAATGGCACGGGCAGCAGCACCAAGCGCAGCGCGGGGCTTGGCGCGAGCCGCCCGAAGCTCGCGGCCTGGCTCGGCGACGTGCGCAAGTATTTCGAGCAGGACGTCGTCGCGGTCATCCAGCAGGACGCGATCGAAAAGAGGGGCTGGAAAGAGCTGCTCTTCGAGCCCGAGTCGCTCGCGCAGATCACGCCGAGCGTCGAGCTCGTGGGCACGCTGCTCACGATGAAGGACATGATCCCGGACCGGGCCAAGGACGCCGCGCGCGAGATCGTCCGGGCCGTCGTGGAGGAGATCAAGAAGCGAATGCAAGGCGAGCTCGAACGCGCGGTGCGCGGCGCGCTCGACCGCTCGCGCCACCAGCCCATCCCGAGCCTGCCGAACCTCGATTGGCGGCGTACGATCGGGAAAAACCTCAAGAACTATCAAAAGGACCGCCGCACGATCGTCCCCGATCGGTTCTTCTTTTTCGCCCGCCAGCACCGGCGGCGGGAGTGGAACGTGATCGTCGCGATGGACCAGTCGGGCTCGATGGCGAGCAGCGTCGTCTACGGCGGCGTGATGGGCTCGATCCTGGCGAGCTTGCCGGCGTTGGAGACGCACGTCGTGGCGTTCGACACCGAGGTCGTGGATCTGACGCCGCGGCTCGTGGATCCCGTGGACCTCATCTTCGGCATCCAGCTCGGCGGCGGGACGGACATCAATCGCGCGGTCGGGTATTGCCAGGGCCTCGTCTCGAACCCGCGCCGCACGCTCTTCATTCTGCTGACGGATCTTTACGAGGGCGGCAACCAGGAGCAGATGGTCAAGCGCATGGAGGAGATGGTGCAGAGCGGCGTGCGCGCGATGTGCCTGCTCGCGCTCGACGATTCGGGGACGCCGATGTACGACGCGGAGCTCGCGAAGAAGCTCGCGAAGCTCGGCGTGCCGTGCTTCGCGTGCACGCCGAATGCGCTCCCGCCGATGCTGGAGGCGGCGCTCAAGGGGCACGATCTGGAGTTGATCGCGCGGCGGTTCGACGCGCGGAAGGCCGAGGGGCGCGACGTGTAGACGTGGCGGGCGCGACGGGTTGCTTCGGCGGGTCTCCTCGTGTCATGATGCTTGGGTTCCAAACGAACTTCGGGAGGAGGATCCGTGGCAAAAATCACCATCTACGAGACGTTCACGAAGGCCGACATCGATGCGCTCCTCACGGTCGGGGCTCATCTCGCGCTCGCATTCGATGCGTCCCATCCGCACGCGGTGAAGACCGTCCACCTCGAGCTCGGCATGCAGATCTCGGCGACCCAGATCGTCGACCTCGAATCGCGGTTCCACTCCACGTTCATCAAGCTCAAGGGCGGCCTGATGCACGGCGAGGGCAAGTACAAGCTCGAAGCGCACCACTTCGAGCAGGACATCGTGGACGCTTCGCCGAAGTCCTACGAGATCAAGAAGAACCGCGCCATCGTCAAGCACGGCGACGTGGGTGATCTGGTCGCTGATATCGGCTGGTGGTGACGGCGACGATCAACGTCGCGGCCACGAGCGGCGCGAGCCCCGATAGGACGATCGTGCCCAGCCAAACCCGCGCCTCCCCCGCGGAGAGCTCCACGCGGATGTACGGCCCCACGTCGTCCGAAAACCATTCATCCCCGCCGATCCGATAAACGGCCCACAAGATCGCGATCACGAAGCCGGCCACGCGCTGCGCTTTCTTCGCGGAGAGGGCGAGCGCGACCGTCACGACGAGCGCGACGAGCGTGCAGCCGAGGACGAGCGGCTCCCAGGGCGGCGCCACCTTGTCGAGCACCTCCGCCCGCGCCACGCGCGGGAAAGCGAGCACGGGCAAACAGGCGACCCACCGGATCCATCGAGGCACGAGGCGCGCTCCTTCACCGCAGAATATCCTTTTGCGTAGGACCTTCCAAGCACGTGCGCGCGGCCCTCGCACGCCCTCCTCGGCGAAGCGAACGAAGCCGCGCCCGCAAACCTTCCACATCCCCCAGGTTGTGCTAGACGGCTGCGCGGACGAGGAGCCTACCCACCATGCCCATCTACCGGCTCGAGATCGAGAACCGGCCGGCCGTTCCGGACGCGCTCGCCACGAAAACCGCGCAGACGCTCTCGGCCTGGCTCGGCCTCTCCCCGGCGCGCATTCGCACGCGCAAGGTATACCTCTGTGATCTCGACATGTCGGAGGCCGAGGCCGAGAAGGTGCTCGCCGCCATCGCCGACCCCGTCATCGAGGTCGCGGCCAAGGGCGCCCTGCCCGACGGCGAGCCCGGCGATCCGCCCGTGATCCTGACCGTCTCCTTTTTGCCCGGCGTGACGGACGCGGTCGGCAAGAGCGTCAAGACCGCGTGCGAGGACGCGCTCGGACGCGCGCTTGCGGGCCAGGTGTACACGGGCACGATGTACCTCGTCTGGGGCCTCCCGCGGGCCGACGTCGAGCGCGCCGCGGCCGAGGTCCTGCACAATCCGCTCATCCAGCGCATCCGCATCGACGAGCCGCCGCGCAGGCCCGACCTCTCCGTCCCGCGCGCCGGCGCGACCTCGACGCCGCGGACCGAGATCGTCCCCTTGCGCGGCCTCTCCGACGAGGCGCTCGAAAAGCTCTCCCGGGAGCGCCTCCTCGCGCTCTCGGTGCCCGAAATGCACGCGGCGCGCGCCCATTTCGAGGCGGAAGGCCGCGAGCCCACCGACGCCGAGCTCGAATGCATCGCGCAGACGTGGAGCGAGCACTGCAAGCACAAGATCTTCAATACGCCGATCGATTACACCGATCCGCAGGGAAATACCCGGCGCATCGAGCGGGGCGTCTTCAAGACGTACGTCGTCGCCGCGACCGAGGACGTGCGCAAGGCCCGGGCTTCGTCGGGGATCGACGGGGACGGCGGCGATTTCCTGGTCTCCGTGTTCAGCGACAACGCGGGCGTCGTGCGCTTCACGGACGAATGCCACCTCGTCTACAAGGTCGAGACGCACAACTCGCCCTCGGCGCTCGATCCGTACGGCGGCGCAATGACGGGCATCGTGGGCGTCAACCGCGACAGCTTCGGCTGCGGGCTCGGGGCGGACCTGCTCGCGAACGTGTGGGGGTATTGTCTGGGCAAACCCAACCACAGCGGCGCGCTCCCGAAGGGCCTCATGCCCCCGCGGCGCATCCGCGAGGGCGTGCACCACGGCGTCATCGACGGCGGCAACCAGTCCGGCATCCCGTACATGCGCGGGTTCGAGCTCTTCGACGACCGGTTCGTGGGCAAACCGCTCGTGTATTGCGGCACCGTCGCGGCGATGCCCGTCGAGACGGCGGGCAGGCCCACGCATGAAAAGTTCACCGCGCCCGGGGACCGGATCGTCATGATCGGCGGGCGCGTAGGCAAGGACGGCATTCACGGCGCGACGTTCTCCAGCGTGGAGCTCAACGAGAGCTCGCCGGTCCAGGCGGTGCAGATCGGCGACCCGATCACGCAGAAGATGATGTTCGACATGCTCGCCGAGGCGCGGGATCGGGGCCTCTACAGCGGCATCACCGACAACGGCGCGGGCGGGCTCTCGAGCAGCGTCGGCGAGATGGCCGAGGCCTCCGGCGGCGCGGAGGTCGACCTCGCGCGCGTGCCGCTCAAATACCCCGGCCTCGCGCCCTGGGAGATCCTCGTCAGCGAGGCGCAGGAGCGCATGACGGTGGCCGTGCCTCCGGACAACCTTCCGGCGTTCCTCGCGCTCGCCGCGCGGCGCGAGGTGGAGGCCACCGAGATCGGCACATTCACGAATTCGGGGCGGCTCGTCATTCGATACGGCGAGGAGAAGGCCTGTGACCTCCCGCTCGCGTTCCTGCACGGCGGGCTGCCGAAGGTCGTGCGGTCGGCGCGCTGGAGCCCGCCCGCGCGGACGCTCGCGACCGCCGCGGACCGGGAGAAGGCGCTCGCGGCGCGGCCGGTCGCGGACCTCGTCGTCTCGATGCTCGCGCAGCCGAACATCCGCAGCGGCGAGCGGTACGCGCGGCATTACGATCACGAGGTGAAGGGGCTCGCCGTGGTCAAGCCGTTCGTCGGGGTTTCTCGGGACGTACCGGCCACGGCCACGGTCATGCGCGTAAGGCACGGGCGCGACGAGGGCGTGGTGCTCGGCGAGGGGATCCACCCGCATTACAGCGATCTCGACGCACACGCGATGGCGCTCGCCTGCGCGGACGAGGGCGTGCGGCGCGTCCTCTCTGCCGGCGCGCGGATCGATCGCATGGCCGCGCTCGATAATTTCTGCTGGCCCGACCCGATCAAGAGCGCGACCACGCCCGACGGCGAGCACAAGCTCGCGCAGCTCGTGCGCGCGTGCGAGGGCCTGTACGAGGCGTGCGTGGCGTACGGGCTGCCGCTCATCTCGGGCAAGGATTCGATGAAAAACGACGCCACGATGGGCGGCGTGAAGATCTCGGTGCCGCCGACCTTGCTCGTCAGCGTCATCGGGCAAATGAAGGACGTGCGGCGCGCGCTCACGCTCTCGCCGCGCGCCCCGGGCGACGTCGTGTATCTGCTCGGCGAGACCGAGGACGCGTGCGGCGAGAGCGAGCTCTCGCGGCTGCTCGGGCTCTCCCTCGACGGCGTGCCACGCACGGATCCAAAGCGCTTCGCGGCCCGGTATCACGCGTTCGCCGCGGCGCACGAGGCGGGCCTCGTCCGCTCGGCGCACACGCTCTCGCGCGGCGGGCTCGCGGTCGCGCTCTCGCACATGGTGATGGCGAGCGAGCTTGGTTTGTCGGTCGCGCTCGATGCCGTGGCACCAGGGCTCGCCCCGGCGGTCGCGCTCTTCAGCGAATCGACCGGGCGCATCCTGCTCACCACCCGGAGCGAGGACGCCTCGGCGCTCGAAGCGCGCCTCGGGCCGCACGGGCTCGTCCGGCTCGGCTCGGTCGAGCCAGGGGCGTCGGGCCGGGGATATTTACGTATTCGTCAGGGAGGACAAACGCTCGCCGAGCTCGGCTCGGACGCGCTCCGCCGCGCTTTCCAGGAGGAATCCCATGCCGTCTGACGGTCAACGATTGGGAGCTACGCTCGGACAAGCCGAGCTACGCCCCCAAACCCCCATGACGAGGCCCGCGCCGAAGGAGGCGCGCGACGTGCGTGTCCTCGTGCTCACGGGCTACGGGTTGAACTGCGAGGCCGAGACGGCCGCCGGGTTTTCCCGCGCGGGCGCGACGGTCGACCTCGTGCATTTGAGCGAAATGCTGGAGCGCGGCGGGCGGGCCGACGCGCTCGCCGGGTATCACATTCTCGCGTTCATCGGCGGGTTTTCCTTCGGCGATCACATCCAGAGCGGGCGCGTGTTCGCCAATCGCCTGCGCTTCCGGCTCGGCGAGGCGCTCTGCCGGTTCGTCGACGACGGCGGCCTCGCGCTCGGGGTCTGCAATGGATTCCAGACGCTCGTTTGTCTCGGCCTGCTGCCGGGCGTGAGCCGCGCGCGAGGCACGCCGCTCGCCGCGCAGCAGGCGGCGCTCGTGCACAACGATCGGCTCGGGTATTTCGATACCTGGGTGAAGCTCGCCGTCGACGCCGAGAGCCCCTGCGTGTGGACGCGCGGGGTCGGCCCCACGATCGAGATGCCGAGCCGCCACGGCGAGGGCAAGCTGCTCTTCCAGGACGAATCGCTCCGCGAGCAGATCCTCGCCTCGCGCCTCGTGCCCGTGCGGTACGCGGACGCGAGCGGGGCGCCGACGGAGGTCTGGCCGGACAACCCCAATGGCTCGCCGGGCGGCGTCGCGGGGCTCTGCGATCCCACGGGCCGCATCTTCGGGCTCATGCCGCACCCGGACGCGTACCTCTACCCGGAAAACCACCCCGACTGGATCCGGCAACGCGACGCCGGCGCGCTCCCGGCCGCGGGCCTCGGCCTCCGCATCTTCGAGAATGGGGTGCGGGCCGCGCTCGCGGGGTAGCTCGACCTCGCGGCCTCGCCATTCTCCTTTTGCCGAGATGGGGGCGTTCATGCTCTCATGTTCGCGGAGGAGATTTTTCGTATGGCGATGCGGCGTGCCCGTGGGGGGTTCTTCGGGGCCGGACTTTTGGCGCTCATCTCGTGCGGCGGCGCTGCCGTGCAGACGCCGCCCGAGCAGGGCGGGGCGAAATCCGACGGCCCGGTCGACGTGGCGGCGCCCGCGCCAGCCGCGACCGCCGCCGCGCCCGCCAAGGGCGCGGAGCTCGACCCGCCGCAGAAGATCGATTCGCTCCTCCGCCTCGTGCCACGCGACGCCGTGCTCGTGGCAAACGTGCCGCCGCCCGAGAAGGCGCTGGCCGCGATGGATCCGGCCCTCCGGGCGGGGCTGCTCTCGGAGCTCGCGGGCGGTCTCTCGGGCAAGCTCGGGCTCGACCCGGCGCTCGTCGCGGACCTCGTCAAATCGTTCGACGGCGCCGTCGTGTTCGCGGGACCGGCCACGCCGGGCGGTCGCCCCGAGCCGATGGACAGGTTTTGTTATGCGGCCCGAATGAACGACGGGGCGCTCGTGACGAAGGGGCTCGAGGCGCTCGGGGCGGAGAAAAAGGAGCGCGGTCTCTTCGTCGTCCGCTCGACGAAGGGCCTCGAAGTCCTGCACGGAGCGTGGATCGAAGGCCCGCGCACGCTCGTCGGATGCCTGCAAAAGGAGGACCTCCGCGGCGCGTTCGAGGTCGGCCATGGGCGCGCGCCGTCCGTCGAGGGATCGGCGCTGCTCGTCAAGGAGCGCGCGGGGGATCCGTTCATCGCGGTCGATTTGCATGGCCTCGGGGCCGGCACGAAATCGCCGCCCGAGCCGGGCTCGCGCCTCTTCGTCGCGCTCGTGGGACAATCGCAGGGGCTCGGGCTCGACCTGCGATTCTCGGGGTATGGGCCCGATTTCCCGGCGCTCGGCTCGGTGCTCGACGCGGCGCCGCAGGTGCTCATACCGAAGCTGCCGGAAGGCGCGCTTGCTGCCGTTGGGTTGTCGACGCAGCGTTCGTCCGGCAAAACCCTGGCGGACGTTCTGGGGGTGGTACTCGGGCGCTCGACATCGCCTGGTGACGCGCAAAGCTTGTTGAAGCGGGAGCTCGGTGACCTCGGGATCGAGCTCGCGGACTTCGAAAAGGCGCTCGGCGGTGAGGCCGTGATCGGATTGTACAAGGATCCGAAAAAACCATTCTCGATCGACGACGCGAGCGACGACCCTGCGAAGTACATGGCGGCGCTCGTGGTGATTGCGACCAAGGATGCGGACGCGCAGAAAAAGAGTTTTTCGAGTTTTCAGGCGGGCCTGAAGAGGGACAAGAGGTTCAAGGTCCAAGGGGATTCGTTCACGCGGGAGAAGGGCGACGGCTCGATCCTCCACGTCGAATCGCGGCCGGGGTTCATCCTCCTCGGGATGGGCAACAAACAGGTCGCGCTCGACGCCGTGCGGCGGTTCGGCAAGGACTCGAATACGCTGTCCACGAATCCGGCGTTCCTCACGGCGCGCGCGAAGGAAAAGGCGGCGTCGCACGCGCTGCTCTTCTTCGATCCGGCGCTCGCCCGGTCGATCGCCGATCCGACCTCGGGCGCGGCGCCCGGCACGCGGGTCGGGGGCGGATCGATGCTGTCGCTCGTGCTTTTCCCGAGCGATCGGGGGCTCGAGCTCGCCGCGACCGGGGACGGCGCCGCGGAGCTTTTGGGGATCGGCGCGGCGCTCGCGGTGAACGCCGTCAAGCAATACACGGCGCGCGCAAAAGCGTCGGAGGCCAGGAGCACGGTGAGCATGATGGCGCGCGCGGCCGTGGCGGCGTACGAGCGCGAGCAACTCGACGCCAAGGCGGTCACGCACAAGCTCTGCAAATCGACGACGCCGGTGCCGAACGTCGTGCCCCGGAACACGACGTATGTGCCTTCGGGCAAACCGGGGCAGGATTTCGAGCAGGGCGATGACACGTCGGGCTGGCGTTGCCTCAAGGTCTCGCTCGTGCAGCCCATCCGGTATCAGTACGAATACCGTGTGGGCGGGAACTACAAAGGCCCGAAGCGCGGCGGGCCCGATCCGGGCAAGGACGGGTTCGAAATCTCGGCCGAGGGTGACCTCGACGGGGACGGCAAGACGAGCCTGTTCACCATGACTGGAAAGATTCAAAATGGGACGGTAATCTTGTCCCCACAGACCTTCATAGCGGACGAGCTCGAATGACGTGATTTTCCGGCCTTACGCCACGCGTCATCATTGCTCCGGACAGACACGGCGCGCCAAGCGTTGACTCGCGCTTGCGCTCGGCGACCGTTCAACGTACGCCTCATTTTCGTACTTTGCCTCGGCATCGTGTTCCGAAGGCGCACACGATCCCACCCCGCAAACGAAGAAGGGTTCACGCCATGAGACGTCTGCTCTGCCTGCTGATGTTCGCGCCCGTGCTTTCCGCCTCCGCTCTCCTCTCCGGCTGCAGCGGCGAGGAAGGCACCGGCGAGGGGGACGCCACACAAATTCCTGGTGAAGCTGCCGGCAGCCATACCGCTGGTATGCACCCTTATCAGCCCCATTTCGACGCTGCCGCGAAGGAGTTCTCCGTACCGGCCCCGCTCCTCGTGGCGATCGGGTATACCGAGACGCAGCTTTATCACGTGCCCGGTGATACCTCCGAGTTCGATGGTGTCCCGGCTGCGTATGGCGTGATGGCATTGCGCGGCGAGGCGCTCACGAAAGGCGCGTCGCTCGCGGGCCTGAGCGAGGAGGAGGTCCAATCGGAGCCCGAGGCGAACATTCGCGCCGCGGCCGCGCTGCTCGACGCGTACGCCGAGGAGCTCGGGCTCGATCGCGCGGACATCGGGGCGTGGGCGCCCGCGGTGGCGGCGTACTTCAACCATCCGAGCCTCGACGCGCAGGCGCATTTCGTTCATGACGAGGTCTATCGCCACCTGCGCGAGGGCATCGCAGCGGCCGAGGACAGCGGGATCGGCGAGATCCTCGCGCCGAACCCCGACGCCACGCCGAAGTTCCCGAAGCCCCAGTTCGTGGGCAAGCCCGGGCCCGCGAACGCCGTTTATGCCGGCGCCGTGTGGCGTCCGGCGCCGTCGTCGAACTACACCGCGGGCCGCAGCGGGTACAAGGCCGAGCTGCTCGTCGTCCACACCTGCGCCGGCGGGTATTCGGGCTGCTGGGGCTGGCTCACGACGCCGTACCCGACGAACCCGTACAAGACGAGCGCGCATTACGTCGTCAACGAGAGCGGCAGCGAGATCTCGGCGCTCGTCGACGAGGCGAACACGGCGCACCACGTGGGCGCGAGCTGGAATGGCCTCCCCACGAATCCGCGCTCGGTCGGCATCGAGCACGGCGGGTATCCGTACGCGGGCGCGAATCAGTGGACCGAGGGCCAGGTCGCGGCGTCGGCGAAGCTCTCCTGCGACATCGTGAAGCGGCAGAACATCATCCGCGACCGGCAGCACATCATCGGCCATTACCAGCCCGATCCGGTGAACCGGGCGAACGACCCGGGGACGGATTTCCCCTGGGCCGATTACATGAACCGCATCAACACCTGCGTCGGCGGGGGCGCGGGCGGCGGCTCGACCATCACGGTCGACAGCAACAGCGCCAACAACAACAGCGCGGTGGCGCGCATCGTGGCGCCCTCGGCGAACTGGACCTCGTCCACCAACGTGGCCGGGTATTACGGCACGGGGTATTATGCCGCGCCCACGGAGGCGGTCTCCGACGGCGCGCATTTCGAGTTCTACCTGTCCGCGGCTGCTTCCAAGCAGGTCTACGCCTGGTGGACCTCGGCCTCGGACCGGTCGACGACGACGCCGTACGTGATCTTCGACGCGGCCGGGACGAAG
Organism: Polyangium sp. 6x1; assembly: GCF_029946515.1. GTDB lineage: Bacteria > Myxococcota_A > Polyangia > Polyangiales > Polyangiaceae > Polyangium. The sequence continues at coordinate 130,318 of NZ_JARZHH010000002.1, read as the reverse complement.
CTCGGCACGGTGAACAAGAACCAGCAGACGGGCGGCGGCTCGTGGCAGCTCCTCGGCACGTACAATTTCACGGCCGGCTGGAACCGCATCACCGTCTCGCGCTGGACGACGACCGGTTATTACGTCATCGCCGACGCCGTGCAGATCCGCTGAAACCCTCTCCACGGCCCGCGGCGTCCCACGCGCCGCGGGCCCTCTCCAATACGCATGCCGCATTCTTCCCTGCCCCGTCTTTCCTGCCTCGCGCCCGCCCTCCTCGCCCTGCTCGCGGCGACGTCCTGCACGAAAAAAGAGAAAGAGCCGGACAATGCATCGCCGTCAAAATATGCAATGCCGGGAACCGGTACAAGCGCCGCACCGATTGAGGGAAAACCACCTGTCCTGACAACCGGTAACAAACCGGATGTCCCGACAACCAAGGACAAACCAATTCCGTCGGAATTGACGGAACAGGGGGGTGCGGGGCCGAAAAACTCGGCAGGAGACGAAATACCCCCCGAAGAGCGGCAAAAAATCGCGGAAAAAGTCGCGTTCATCTCGGAGCGTGATGGAAACCGCGAGATCTACGTGATCAGCGCCGATGGCAAAGCAGAAGAGCGGCTCACGAAGAGCCCGCACGCCGATTACAATGGCCCCGCCGCGCCGGACGGCAGCGCGCTGCTCGTGATCCGCGTCGAAGGAGAGGAAGGGCCGCAACAACTCCTGCTCCAACCCCTCGACGGAAGCCCCCCAAAACCCCTCGGACCCCTGGCAGGGCGCGTACGCTTCCCCACGTTTTCGCCGGACGGGCGCTTCGTCGTCTACGAGACGAACGGCGGGAAGGTGGATCCGGCACATTTCTCCGATCTTTACCGGGTGAACAGCGACGGCAGCGGCTTCAAGCGAATCACGAAGAACGACGAAGGGAACTTCGAGCCCGCGTTCTCCCCGAAAGGCGACGCGATCGTGTTCCTTTCGAGCCGCGACCGCGTGGCCGAGCTCTACCGCATGCGGCCCGACGGGAGCGATCCCGTCCGCCTGACGAATACGCCGCGCGACGAATGGGGCGCGCGGTATTCGCCCGACGGCAAGGTGCTCGTATTCGTGAGCGATCGCGAGGGCGCCGATCGCATATGGCTGATGCCGTCCGCCGGCGGCGAGGCGCGGCGCATGACGCAGATGCGGCCGGCGCCGCGGATCGTCGAGGACAAGCCGACCTGGTCGCCCACGGGCAAGCAAATCGCGTACGCGCTGCGCGCCCCCGAGGAGCCGTCCCGCGTGGGAATCGTCGCCATGGAGGACGGGAAAGAGACATTCGTGCGCGGGCCAGGGGGCGCGGGGCAAGTGACCGAGCCCGCGTGGTCGCCCGACGGGCGATACCTGGCCGTGACCGTGACCCGCGGGTCGGACCAGCAGATATGGATCGTGCGGGCCGATGGGAGCGGAATGACGAAGCTGACGAGCTCTCCCGGCGGGAACTGGAATCCGATCTGGATACCGCCCCGCAAAGGGAAAGGCGGCAAGTAGTTTGGTCCGGCCCGGCTGGGACCCGCTGCCCCGCGGCGCTCCCGAGCCATCAAGGCGGCGTGTGGCGGAAGTTGTACCGGCCCATGACGTAGTCGCGCAGCCTGTCCTGCCAGGTGTCCTCGTTCGACGGGTGCCAGTTGAGCTCGAGCGCGCTCGCCCAGCTCTCGACATCCCGTCGGAACCGGATGAGCAGAGTGTCTGAATAGATGTCGACGTCTTTGCGAGGGTTCACGTCCACCACCGGAAAATCCTCGGTGACGTTCGTGAATTGCCAGGTGCACGCGACCACGTCGGCGAGCGACGCCGCGGCGTGGGGGAAGTCGTCGACGTTCGCCTTTCTGAACACATAGAGCCGGCGGTTCGAGAGCGAGTAGGTATGGACGCTTTTGTCCCAGGGATCGGTGATGGTGAAGATCTGGAGCGGCGGGAAAGCGTCAGGATTCACCCTCCCCGCCCTGAGGTTGGCAATCACGGCGTCGAGGTGCGTGCCATCCGTGAACCTGGGAGAGATACTCGACTGCGTGAAGCCGATGTCGTGGATCGTGAACGCAATCATCGCCCGCTGGAGGACCCCGCGGCGCGCCGGGCGGGGCGCGGGGCCGGCGGGACCGGCCTTTTGCTGCAGTGCCTGCGCGGGGTGCGGCGCGGACGCAGGGAGGCGGGTGGCGGAGTGGGGCCTGCGCGCCGAGACATGCGGCTGAAGCCCGGCGGCTGCGTGCGGCCGCTTTGCCTGCACCACCGTGGCCGGGTGGGGCGGCCTCGCGCCACCCGGTCTTGCATTGCGCTCGTCATCGGACCCACTGCGCATGGTCGGACGCTAGGTGCACCCGCGTAGCTGGGCCAAGGAAATGGCACCCGTGGTTAGGTGTACGGCTGCGGGCTGACTTGACCGGGCTGGTTCAAATCGGGATACGTGGCTCTCACGGCGGGCGGCCTGATCCGCGAAACGGCTGGTGCCGAAGCTCGACAATGACAAGCTCTTCGGGCGCGCGCGCTCCGCATTCGCGAGCGCCGCCCGAGGAGACGTCGAATGACACGGAAAACGGGCCACGGGGTGCAGCGTCATTTCCAGGCTCTCGGGATTGCCGGCGTCCTGATCGCGGTCGCGTTCGTCGCATGCGAGGGCGGCGGCGAGGGTCCGGAGCGCTCCGCGGCGACGGCAGGCGTGCTCGGCGGGCGGCCGCTTTCGAGCGTCGTCGGATTCTCGTTCACGGACGACCTCGGGACGGGCGCGGGAGATCTCGCCCAATACGTGAGGACGCGCGTGGACCAGGTCGCGCGAGGCACGTTGCCGGAGGGCGTGGAATTCCCGCTTCCGAATGCGTCGACGGACGACGTGCGGGCGATCGCCGGGCTCTCGCCGAACGTGGTGGTGTCGTGGCTCGATCCGCTGACGTTCGATCGGAGCCCCGGAGCGCCGCGGTTCGGCGCGAACGACGATTACATTGCGTTCTTCGGTGATCGCTGGAACGACACGCCCGGCGATCCGCCGCAATGGCACGGCAGCGGCACGTCGGCGTGGCTCTGGGTGAACCACGAGTCGATCTCGAACGAGGCTCCGACGTCGACGACGGCGCCGACGGGCCAGCACGTCACGCTCGCAAAGTTCCTCGCGGCGGAGAAGGTGCTGACGAACGACGTGACGTCGAACCGGTGGGCGGATGCGGATCTCGCGACGTACGTGCGCGAGGCCAAGCGCCAGGTCGGAGGCTCGTGGTTTCACGTGACGCGGGATGCGGCCGGGAAATGGCACGTCGATCGCGACGCCGGAGCCGTTCGGTACGACGCGACGAGCAAGACGCTCGCGCGCCTTTCGGGGATCACGCCGCTCGGCGTCGATCACGACGACGAAGGCCACGCGCTGCCTCGGGGCGTCGTGAGCGGCATCATGGCCGATTGCTCGGGCGGGCAGACGCCGTGGGGAACTGTGATCACCGCGGAGGAGAACGTGCAGGACTTCCATGGCGACATGGAGGTGTTCTGGACGAGCGAGCAGAAGCTCGTCGTCGGCGCAGGCGCCGATCCCGGTGGGCCGATCACGTTCGACACGAAGCCGAGCCCGACGAGCACGTTCGGGATGTCGCCGGATGAAAATTCGCGCCACGCGAAGGATCTTTACGGGTACCTCGTGGAGATCGATCCAGGCAAAGCGCCCGACGAATACGAGGGGAAACACGCGCCGGGCGTGGGGCACAAGAAGCTCGGCGCGATGGGGCGCGCGCGGTGGGAGAACACGACGTTCGTGGTCGACGCGAGCTGGAAGCTTCTGCCGAACGAGCCGATCGTGATCTACGCGGGGGACGATCGGCGCGGCGGTCGCGTGTACAAGTTCGTGTCGAAGCACGTGTACACGCCCGGGATGTCGCGGGCCGCGACACGCGCGCTGCTCGACGAGGGGAAGGTCTACGCCGCGCACTTCGCCGGGCTCGACAACACGACGGGCGTGACGATGCTCGCGACGGGCGAGGCGCCGACGGAAGCGCAGCCGGGGATCGGGCAGTGGATCGAGCTCGGCACGGCGAGCACGGCGATCGCGCCGAACGCGGCCGCGCTCGGCGAGCCAGGCAAGACCGTGGGCGAGGCGCTCGCCGACATGGACTACAACGGGCTCGGCGGTTTTTCGAGCGACGACGACGTGCGCCGCGCGCTCTACACGGCGAGCGCGAAGGTCGGGATCATGGAGCTGAACCGGCCCGAGGACGTCGAGTACGACCCGCGTGATCCGAGCGGCACGCCGAGGATCTACGTGTCGTTCACGAACCACGGGCACAAGACGCAGCTCGATCAGGCGGGGAGGTTGATCGCTCCGGCCGCGCACGCGCTCGCCTCGGTGACGCGCCCCGACAGGGTCGGGAACGTCTTCGCCTTGCAGGAGGCGAACGCGATGAGCCCGGCGGCGTCGACGACGTTCGCGTTCTTCCGCGTCTGGGCCGGCACGAATGCTACGGGTCCGTACGATGCGTCGAACCCCGACAACATCCTGATCGATCGCGAGGGAGGCGTGTGGTTCGGCACGGACGGGAACTTCGCGACGAACGAACGAGCCGATGCGGTATACTTCCTCGACCTCGATCGCGCGCACGCCGCGGGCGCGCCCGGCGTCGCGTCGCCGACGTTCGGCAAGGCGTTCCGCATCGTGGCGCTGCCGAGCGACGCGGAGGCCACAGGGCCGGCGCTCGCGGCGGACATGCGCACGCTGTTCGTGAGCGTGCAGCACCCGGGCGAGCACGTGCCGAGCGTGTGGCCACACGGGGCGCGGTGAAGGCGCGAGAGGCCTCGTTCGCGCTCGCCTGCGGGCTCGTCCTGGCCCTCGTGGCGGCCTCCTGTGGGCAACACGAGGAGCGGGCCGCCGAGGGCCTCTACGACCCGCTCGCGCGCGCCCGCGAGGCGGCAGGGCGCGTGGAGAACCCCGAGGCCTCGGTGCCGCCGCTCTGTTACACGAAGACCGGCGGCGCCTCGAACCCGTGCTGGGTCTGCCACACGAGCGCGCACGGCCCGAACGTGCGCGCGGACGCGCATCTGCAGGAGGCGTACGCGTTCTCGGACGCAGCCCTCACGAACCACTACGAGAACCTGTTCGTCGATCGGAGCGCGGAGATCGCGCTGGTGCCCGACGAGGCGATCCTCGCCTACGTGCGCGAGGACAACTACACGCCGCTGCGGCGCGCGCTCGCGAACGCGCGCGGGTACGAAGGCTACGTGCCGGATCTCGATCTCGATCGCGGCTTCGACGACGAGGGGTTCGCGCGCGACGGGAGCGGCTTCCGCGCGCTGCGCTTCAAGCCGTTTCCCGGGACGTTCTGGCCGACGAACGGGAGCACGGACGACGTGTTCATCCGGTTGCCCGAAGCGTTTCGCACGGACGAGCACGGCGCGCCGTCACGCGCGATCTACAGGCTGAACCTGTCGTTGCTCGAAGCGGCGATCACGACGGATCCGGACGCGCCGGCGGATCGGATCGAACGCGCGATCGAGCCGGTGGACGAGCGTCTGCTCGGGGAGGACCTCGATGGCGACGGCGCGCTCGCCGCGGGCGTGACGCGCGTGCGGCGCTTGCCGCGCACGTATGCGGGCGGCGCGTCGGGCGAGCCGATCGAACGAGGGATCTATCCGCGCGGCGTGGAGTTTTTGCATTCGGTCCGCTACCTGGATCCGGACGCGCCGGGGTACGTCGCGCGGCGCATGAAGGAGCTCAGGTATTCACGCAAGGTGCTGAAGCTCGATCGATGGGCGCTGCTCCGGGCCTATGAAAAAGAGCAGGACGAGAAAGACGAGGGGCTCTTGCCCGTGTACACGGGGTCGGCGACGAGCGGGCTGCGCAATGCGTTCGGCTGGCAGTTGCAGGGCTTCATCGAGGACGCCGAGGGGCGGCTCCGGCTGTCGACCGACGAGGAGCACCGATTCTGCATGGGCTGCCATTCCGGCCTCGGGGTCACGGTCGATCAGACGTTCGCCTTCGCGCGCAAGGTGCCGGGCGCGGAGGGCTTTCGCGCGCAGGACCTGCGCGGCATGCCCGACGCGCCCGAGCTCGGACACGCGGAGCCCGAGGTGCTCACGTACCTGCGTCGCGTGGGCGGAGGCGACGAGCTGCGCGCGAACGACGAGATGCTCGCGCGCTTCTTCCCCGGCGGCGTCCTCGCGGCGTCCGAGCTGCGACGCGCGGCGCCCGGCGGCGATCGCGACCTCGCCTTCCTGCTCCTTCCCTCGCGCGAGCGCGCGCTCGCGCTCGACAAGGCGTATCGGGCGATCGTTCGAGGTCAAAGGTTCGATCTCGGCAGGGATGCGCTGCTCCGGCCCGCCGTGAACGTGCACCGGGCGATCGAGAACGGGTCGACGGACCTCGGCAAGGCGAACCGGATCTACACGGACGGGCGGCTGCGGCTCGATTGGTGAGGGTGCTATGCTCGGGACGTCATGTCCCACGAGCGCACGAGCCTGACGGCGAAGAAGATCGCACGCTTCCTGCTTCTGATCGACTCCGTGCCCCGATTCGCGGGCCTCTTGCCCGCGGATGCGGCGACCACGGCGGAGGCCATCCTGCGCGCCTCCGGGGCCATCCCGAGACGCGACATCGACATGATGCGCGCGCCGTGGACGCAGCGATTCTACGAGATGGCGGAGGTATTGACAGCCCGCGGGCAGCTCCTCTGGTTCGGGCTGCGAAAGCGGTGGATGGCGGACGCCGTGGAGGAAGCGATCGCGGCGGGAGCGACGCAGCTCCTGGTGGTGGGCGCGGGGTTCGATCCGCTGGCCACGATGGTCGCGCGGCGTCACCCGGAGGTGACGTGCGTGGAGGTCGACGCGCCGGCGACGGCCGGGCCGAAGCGCGCAGGCGTGCTGGGCGCGGGGCTCGAAAGGACGAACCTGCACCTCTGCGCGGCGGATCTGTCGAAGCGATCGCTCGGCGAGGTTTTGCGCGAGACGCCGTGGCGGAGCGACGCGCGGAGCGTGGTCGTGGCCGAGGGGCTGCTCATGTACCTGGACGCGAAGGACGTGAAGGCGTTTTTCCGGACCGTCCACGCGCACACGGGGAAAGGGAGCCGCGTGGCATTCTCGTACCTGAACGGAGACGACGCCGGGCGGCCGCGTCTCGGGACGCTGGATTGGCTGATCCGGACGTCGCTGCGATTGGCCGGGGAGCGGATGCGCTGGGGGATCCGGCCCGAGCGGCTTCCTGGATTCGTGGAGGAAGCAGGTTTTTCCTTGGTCGAGCACGTGGACATGGAAGCAATGCGAAAAAAATACCTCGCGCCGATCGGTTTGCCAGAGGAACCGCTGGCGCCGTACGAGTATCTGGCGCTGGTGGAGGTCTCGGCCCGCTCGACGGCCGTGCGTTCGTAGCCTGCTCGGACCGCTTCGCGTGCGACGCGCGGGCGTGGAGCGATGGCGACGACGGGATCGAAGTGCTTGCATCGCAGCGACCTCTTCGTGCAACCTCGACGAGGGCCTTGCGAGCGCACCTCCTGATCCTTTTCGTCAACGCGAACCCCGGCGGCGCCGCGCGCGTCCGGGCCGACCGGGAGATCCGGCAAATCCGGGCCCTCCTTCGCGGCGCGACGCATGCCTCCGCCTTCGAGATCGCGGAGAGGCACGCGGCGAGCCCCGAGGATCTGCGCCGCGCGCTCCTGGAGCTCGGGCCCGATGTCGTGCACTTCAGCGGCCACGGGAAGGACGGATCGCTTCTTTTCGAAGGCGAACAGGGCAAAAAGAGGCCCGTCGTCGCCGCGTCCTTCGTCGAGCTCCTGGCCCTCTCGAAAGAGCGGGTTCGCATCGTGATTCTCAACGCGTGCGGTTCGCGCGCACACGCGGAGGCTCTCGTCGAGCACATCGACTGCGCGATCGGGATGGCGGACGAAATCCCCGACAACGCCGCGATCGCATTTTCGAGTGCGTTCTACGAGGCCATCGCCTTCGGGCGCTCGCTACGGGAAGCCTTTGCGCTCGGAGAAAACGCAATCCACCTGGGCGGTTTTTCACGCAGCGGATCGCCCGTGATGTTCACGCGCGCGTCGGTCGATCCCGCGCAGATCGTCCTCGTCGCGCCCGTCGACCCTCGCTCGCGCGAGGAGCCCCCGCGGCCCAGCGATGGCCTCGAGAGCCGGCGCCCACGCCGAAAGGTGCCGCCTCTCGCGTTCGTCGCGCTCACCGCCGTGGCGATCGCCGCGACGGTCCAGGGCATTGCGCGATGGAAATCCCCTTCGCACACGACGCCCGCTCCTCCGACGACATTCTCGGGGACGCCCGTGGACGGTATCGTGCCCGAAACCCTCCTTCCTCGCAAAGACAGCGCCGCCGCGAGCGTGATGCCCATGCCGCCCCCACCCACCGAAGGGCGCCTCGACGAAAAGGCGCCCGCCGCTCGTCCGGCCGCACCGCCGCCCTCGATCGAGGTGTCGCCGAGGCCCCCAGCCACGGACGTCCGCGGCACGGCCCAATGCAAGGGGACGTCGTGCTCGCTGACGCGCGATCAAGGCGCGTTCGACAGCGATATCGTCGCTTGCCTGGATGCCGAGGTCGGCGGCGTGCCCGTTCGCTGTATGCCCCGAAGCCACGCGCGAGGGGCCCTCACGGTCCCGTGCGATCGGAGCGATATCGCGAGCGCAGTGCCGCTCGCGCCGGGAACGTATCGGTGGAGCGCGTGCAGGTGATCATGACGAGCCGGTCGATCCTCGTTTTTTGCGCCGCATGGCTCCTCGCATGCAGCTCCCCGCCACCGTGCCCCGCCTGCCCGAAAAGCCCAGCCTGCGAGCAGGCGCAGCCCATTCTCCGCGCAGACGAGGGGACCCTCTATGTCACCGGGCTCCCCGAGGGCTACATTCGCGGGGCGCTCCTCTACGTACTCTCGCCCGTCCCGGTGCCTGGGTCCACGGATCGGTCGACGATCGGAATCGTGAAAGGCGTGGACCGCCTGGGGACGACGCTCAAGGTCCACTGGTATTGCCGGCCCGAACGGAGCGTGGAGCGCGAGCTCATCGGGAATGGTTTGCCCGTGCTCGGCATCGGCGAGGACCGCGTGGCGCGCGTCGGTCGTTGCCTCGGCCATTACGAGCCACCACCCGGCGCGGCGTGGCGCGACGATGCGCCGACCGTGGAGCTGCGGCTCGACCTCGGCCAGGAGGACGGCGTCCAGCCCGGCGACCGCTACGAGGTGCTCGGCAGCCCCGTCGCGGACGGCCTCAATCGCATCGTGACCGGCTTCGAGCACCTCGGCGAGTGCATCGTGCAGCCCTACGAGATCCGGATCGGCTTCGCGCTCTGCAAGCTCGATCGAGGCGCATTCGTGCCCACGCGTGTTCACGCGGGGCCATGGAGCCGCGGGGGCCTCGTGCACCTCGTGCAACCGGAACCAGCGCCGCCGGCGAAGCCATGAAAAAATGGCTCGCGGTCGGGCTCGTGGCCCTCCTGGGTGCGACCTCTGGCTGCATGCAATCGACGCACGTACGAAGCGCGCCCGAGCCCCCCGCTTCCGCGCCGAATGCGCAAACGGCGCCGGCATTGCCGTCGTTCCGAAGGGCGGCGGACGGCGGCGGGTTCGTCGTGGGGCTGCCGAGCGGTCATGGGTGGGACGACGGTGATTGGGTGGCCCTTGGAATCCCCGGACCTGCGGGCGAACCGCTGACCCCTGTCGCGCTGGCCGTCGTCGCCGCGAGGCCCGATCGTCCTACCGATTTCGTGGTCGTCCGTGTCGTGTACAGAATGGACGCGCGGGCCCTCGACGGGATGCGGGCGAGAAAGCTCCCGCGCAGCGAGCGCCTGCACGTGGGGAAATTCCTCGCCTACGTGGGCGAGGGAGACCTCGCGCGCGTGAAGCTCGATCTCGGTTCGGAGGACGGCGTCGCGATGGACGAGGTCTACGAGGTCCTCTCGGCGCGTGACCGCCGGCCTATCGGGAGGCTACGCATCACGGAGGTGCTCGAACGGGAAGCCTGGGCCGCGCCAATGGGATTCGGGCTTCGCGAAGAGATGCGCCCAGGGCAACTCGCCGTCCACATCCCGCATGTGTTCAGTTTCGACGAACCCGAGCCTTGCACGGTCGTCGTCCTGGATTTCACGCCGACGAACCCGGAGAGCACGGAGGAGCCCGTCGCAGGGCAGAGCTTCGCCAAGGACCTCGCCGATGGAATCGCTCGCTCCGCGCGGGACGTTCCGATCACAGTACGCCATGCGTCGCGCGAGCATATCCCGCCGGGGCTCGACGAGGATGCGTGGCACGCGGCGGCGCGCGCCATCGGCCAGCGTTTTGGTGCGCAGATCGTCGTTTCGGGGACGATAGGCTCGACGACGGAGATGCGCGCTCGTCCTCGCTATACGCTGCGCGGGCCGCACCGATTGCATCGGAGCACGTTCGAGGGGTCGGAGGTGCTTGTGCCGCGCGACGCGGCGGGGTATCGCTTTCGTGGCGACGTGCCGACGGTCCCCGTCGCGCTCGCCGCGGCGCTCGTCGGCGACGCTGCATTTCAGGCGCAAGCGTACGAGTTCGCGGCGCTCGCCCTCGGTCGAGCTTTGGAAGAGACCGCGCTCGTCGACGAGGACGCCCTCGCCTTTCTCGATGCAATGGCGCACGCGCTCTTCTTTCGTGGGCGCCCGAAAGAGGCGCGCGAAGCCGCGCATCAACTCCTCCGACGCGCCAAAGCCGCGACCTCGACGGCCAAGGAGCTGCGCGCGCGTCGCCTGCTCGCTCGCCTCGACGCGCGCGAGGGGCGGGTGGGCGTCGCCCGGCGCGCATTCGAGGAGATACGCAAGCGTGCGGCATCGAGCGCGCCGCCGGAGGAGGTCGGTCACGCGCTCCATGCGCTGGCGTCGCTCGAGGCGCAGGCCGGAAACACGGCCGCCGCACGCTCGCTCCTCGACGAGGCAATCGCCCGCTTCGCGGAGGCCGGCGATATCAACGGGGGCACGTGGTGCCTCCGGGAGCTCGCGCGGCTTTCGACGTCACGTGTTGCGTCCAAGGACCTGCACGAGAAGGCGCTGCGTGGGTTTCGTCGAACGGCGGACGTACGCGGGGAGGCCGCGACGCTCGACGACCTCGGCGCCATCGCAGCAGAAGAGGGGCATCACGACGAAGCACGCAAACACCACGCGCGCTCGCGCGAGTTCGATGCGCATACGGGCGACGTGGAGGGGACGATTGCGTCGGCCGTGGGTTTGGCGCGGCTCGACGCGATGAGCGGACGACGGCAGGAGGCCCGCCATGCGCTGGAGAGTGCCCTCGAGCTCGCGAGGACGAGCATGCTCGTGGAGCAACGTGCTCGGATCGTCGAGGCGCTCGCCGAGCTCGATTGGGTGGAAGGTCAATCCGCGGAGGCGCGGCGGCGCTGGCAGGAGGCTTCCTCGACGTACCAGGAGCTCCAGATGCGCGTGGACGCGGCCCGCGTCCGCGAGCGCGTCGCCGTCGCGGGCCGATCTTCTACGAGGTAGATCGGTTCAGGGGGCACGCGACGCCGGCGCCGCCGCCGAGGGGCTCGACGCCTTGGCGGGGTTTGGTTTGGCCTGGCTCTTCGCGGCGGGCGGCACGTCGGCGATCGCAATGCCGAGCAGGCCTCCGTGCGCCTGAAAGGTGAGCCGCTGCGAACCGCGGATGGCCTCGACCGTGACGGTCTTCGCGGGGTCGGTGCTGGTCGCGAGGTCGCGGAGAACCTTGCCTTCATTCACCCGTGTCGATCCATAACGAAGGAGGATGTCGCCGGGCGCGAGTCCGAGTTTTTCCGCTTGGCCGCCGGGCTGCAACTCGCTGATGAGGATGCCGCCCCTGGCCGCGAGCTCGGGATGGGCTTTGCGGGCCTCGTGGACCTTTTGGACGAGCAAAAGCTCGGCGAGCCCTTCGTTCACCCGCTGCACCTCGGCTCCAATCTGGAGCTTCTGGAAGATGGCGAGCGCCTCGTTGAAACGCTGCTTGGCGAGCACGAAGTCTGCGTCATCGATATCGATGCGCGCGAGCATGTCCAGGATCTCCGCTTGCCGCACGGGAGCAGAGAGCGCCTTGGCTTTGCCGAGGAGACCGGCGAGGGCCGCGCGCGCGTCCTTGCTTCGCCCTTCGAGATGGTCGAGCCAGGCGAGGTTCTGTTCCGTTGCGAGGAGCTGGAGCTCGTACCCGACCCGCCGGTGGAGCTCGCGTGCCTGGACAAACAGCTTCCTGGCTTCGACGAGATTGCCTCGCCTGATCTCGGTCCGGGCGAGCGGATAGATCGTCGTCGCTTCGAGATCCATATTCCCGCAGCGTCGTGCCATCTCGAGAGCTCGCGTGTACATCATCGCCGCAGCGTCGAGATCTCCCTTGACGTCATACACCACGGCGAGCTGATGCAGAGAGGCCGCCTCGTCACCGGGAACCTTCATTCTGCGCTTCAGCGAGATGGCCCTCTGGGTGAGCTCCTCAGCCTCGTCGAGACGCCCCTGATGCATGGCGATGGCGCCCAGGCCATGAAGGTTCACGGCCTCGCCATGCAAATCGCCCATGCGGCGCGCTGACGAGAGCGCCTGCTCATAAAGTTTGCGCGCCTCCTCGATGCGCCCGGCATGCAGCTCCAACTCCGCGAGCGCGAAGATGGAGGCTCGTACGCCCATTTCGTCGCTCTCCTTTTGCTGCAGCTCGATGGCGCGGGCGAAAAGCGAGCGCGCCTTCTCGAAGTGCCCCTCCATTCTCTCCACACAAGCGAGGTTGTGCAGGACGGCCCCCTCGCTCAGAAACTTGTTGCCGTACCGACGCAGCTCGAGCGCACGCTCGAAGCGTTTCCGTGCATCCGCGGGACGGCCGACGACCAGATCCAGGTGCCCGAGGTTGTTCACGACCGACGCCTCGTGTCTCATGTTGCCGACGCGCCGTGCCTCCGCGAGGGCGAGCTCGAACAGCTGACGAGCCTGGTCCATCCGTCCAACATGTTGCTCGAGGTCCGCCTGGAGCGAAAGGGCCACAGCCGCATTCCCGGCATCACCGACGCGCTTCGTCATCGCAGCTGCCTGCTTTGCATATTCGAAAGCCTCGTCGATGTTTCCTTCGATCTTGCGTAACCTTGCAATGGTCACGAGCGCGAGGAAACCCGCGTCGTTCCTACCGTTGCCGTTCGCAGTGACGAGCGCTTTCTCCAGGTAGATGCGAGCGCGCTCCAGTTCGCCCTTGTCCATGGCAATATCACCCAGGCTGGCAAGAATGCATTGTTCACACGGGAGACTCTGTCCTCGGTGGCTCAGCTCGAGCGCTTGCGTATAAAACCTGACTGCCTCCTCCGTGTTGCCGCGGATTCGTTCGACATTGGCAATCTTTACTGCAATCGCGCTGTCCCAATCCACCTTGTCGATGTCATGCCAGGACGCTTGCCCCGCGTCGTACAGCGTCCGCGCCCTCTCGAAGTTACCTCGTTTTGCTTCCAGGTCCCCCAAGACCAGCTGCACGAACCCCTGCTCGTCGACGTCCTCGTTTGCAAGAGCCCATCGCCACACCGCGCCGAGCCGTCCCTGCGCGGCGTCGAGGTCCCCCTCCTCCAGGTCGATGCGCCCGAGCTCCGCGAGCGCCCTGTGCTTCCACCCCGCGTCGTTCATCGCTCTGGCGCGCGCCAACATTGCGTTTATGTGTTGCCTCGCCGCCACGCGCTGATCGAGGTCGAGCATCGAGAACGCGATCTCTCGCAAAGCCACAAGCTCGTCGTCCCCGACCAGGACCCCGCTCGCGAGCGCTCGGCCGAGCCACATGGCCGCGTCTTTCGACCGATGTGCGTAGAACGCCACCTCCCCCAACATCGCCGCCGCCAGCCCGAGAGGATCTTTCGCCGCGCTCTCTTCAAAGCGCAGGTCCTTCTCCATCCACACGTCCGCCCCGGCGTACCCGCGCTGCACGAACGCGCTCGGATGGACCACCGTATATCTCGGCTGCGCGCACGCCTTCTCCCGGCACCGCATCGCCCCCCACACGACGATGTCGACCCCGTTTCTCTTTCCGATCTGCCGCGCCGATTCGTGCGCCTCCTCCTCACCCGCGCCGAGCCGCACGCGCTCGCCCTGCGCATAACGCACCTCCATCGACGAACCGTCGGCCGCACGCGCCATCGCCTCGGCGAACTCCTTCGCGAACCCCGCGCCGAGCCTCGCCTCCTCCGGATCCGTCGTCACGTGCGGATCGAAATTCACGACGAGGATCCGGATCGGATCCGCGGTGCTCGACGCATACGGCACGAAGATCGCCGCCTGCTCCGGGCGGATCCCTTCCCGCGGGCCAAGCCCGATGACACGCGCGAAGGCATTCATGTCTTCCACCTGCGTGATCCGCAGCCGCCCGATCGACGCGTGATCCCTGTCGGAGAGGAGCTCGTACACGTCGCCCTCCATCACGCCGTCCTTTGCGCCGACGTCGAGCCTCACCTCGCCCGGACGAACCTCGAGCACGCGCCCGACGAACTTGCCGAGACGAACACGCTCGCTCTTCGGGATCTTCCGCGCCCGCGCGTCGTCGAGCGAACCGACGTCCGCCTGGTGGAGGATCTGCACAGTCACGAAATCCGCGTTCCCGCCGGGTACCTGCTTCACGACGCCAAACGCCGCCGGGATCGGCTCGTCGTACGCTTTCTTGTAGACCTCGAACATCACCCAATCGCCCTCCGCCCAGCCATGCCCGGACGGCAAGCCAATCACGGAGGGCTCTCCTCCCTCGGGAAAACAAAAGCTCGGTTTGCCAGGCTTCACGGCGCACCCCTCGGGCCGAGCGATCGGTCGAAGCGTCGGCTGCGCCGCCGCGCAGCCGAGCGACGCGGCCGAGAGCCACGCGCAAACAAGAACTCCCAGCAGCAGCAGCATCCAGCGATTGTGGCGATTCATGGTCACGATCCCTTCCGCGTAGAATGGCAGCTCGTCTTCATCGCCCCCGTCGACTCGTCCATCGGACGAACCCTGCGCAGGCTCCGCCATCACGATCTGAAATCCTATACGATTGTATGGATGTACATCAAGCCGGCTCACACGCGACGCTCGGATAAGGGTTGGGCAGAGGCGCTCCCCGGGGGCGCGCGCAGGCCCGATCGAGACAGGCCTCCCCTGCGCGTCGAAGCGGCTTATCATGGCGCGGCATGCCCCCGACGTACCCCCACGACAGGAAGCTGAAGAAAGCGCGAAAGACGTCCCACGGAGGACTCGACCCTGCGCGCTTCAAGCCAGTCCTGGAGTGGCTCGAGGGCAGGTGGTCGCAAGACGAACCGACGCTCGTCCACGAGCTCGACCCCGAAAGGCGTTCGTTCGAGAGCTGGCTGCTCGCGCTCGCGCAGGGCTTCGGCGACGCCGTCGTCACGCGCGACGGAGCCACGGCGCCCCCCGACGCCACGACGGTCACCGCAATTCGTCGGCAAACCGGGCTCTCCTCGCTCGCCGACCTCATGGCCTCCCGGGTGTGCGAGCTCGAATCGATCCATCTGCAGCTCATCGTCGCCTGGCTCTGGGCGAGAGGGCACACGGCCACCTCGAAGAGGCGCCTCCACGAGGTCCAGCAAATCACGGGGTACACGGATACGCAGATCAAAAACATCCTCCAGGAAGCCGAACCGGCGCGAATCTCGCTCGGGCGAATCACACGGCGCAGGGACCTGTGGCGATTGAGAGATTCGTGCCGGCTCGCGCTCGTTCACACCTCGAGCGACGAGGCTTCCGCCAGGGCGATCGACCAGGCGCTCCGGGCAAACGACGAGGCGCTCCCGCTCGTCACGTCATGCGTCGATCGAGCGAACGCGCTGGCAGACGCAATGAACATGGCTTCCGCGGGAGACTTTTTCCTGCTGCTATGGTCCCGCAGCGCCGCAATCGAATTGTCGAGCGGGACGTGGGTCCGTGAGGTCGCGGAGGCCGTCGCGCGGAGCCGCGTGTTCGTCGTGCTGGGCGAGCTCGACGGGGAGCCTGCACCGGAGGGGCTGTCCCCCCGGGCGATCGTGCCATTCCATGCATCGATGCGCGAGGGCGTCGATGCCATTCTGCGAATCTGGCGGTCGGATCGGAGCGCGGAGCTCGCCTCCGATCGTCGCGTCGCTCCCTCGCGCCACGCGCTGCACGACGAGCCGGACGGCACGACGATCTACGTCGCATCGACGCACGGCGAAATCGTCGTGCCCATGAGCGTGCACCTCGACGCGCCCGCGGGCGTCTACGTGACGCGGCTCGTGGAGACCTTGCGTCTGCCGTCGAGCTTCGAGATCCTGGGACGCACGACCCACGTGCTTCGTTACGCGTTCTTTCACGAGGGGCGAACCCTGAACGCGAAACGCTCGTTCGCCGCGCAGGGCGTGGGCCCAGGGAGCCTGCTGGAGCTCGGGTTCCATTACGAGGAGATTCGACCCGAGCGGTCGAAGATCGACGGCTACTTTCGCAGCATCGAGGATGACGAGGCGCGGCAGCAGCGCAAACGGCTCGCCACGGACATTCATGCAGCCGTGGACGCCGCGCTGGACGCCGCAGGGCTCGGCACGCCGCGCTGAGCCCGCGCGGCCCGGCGAAACGCGCTATCGCGCCGGCGCCTTCGGACGGGCGCGGCGGCCCGAGCGCCCGATGGCGTGCGCGACGCCTTGCTCCAGGGTGCTCACGGTCTTGATGCCGCGCATGTCGATCCCGATCTCCACGAGCGTCCGCGCCGCCGCCGGGCGCACGCCCGTCAGGACCACCTCCGCGCCGAGCAAGCCCGCCGCCTGCGCCGCCTGCACGAGGCCGAGCGCCACGCCCGTGTCCACCGTGCGAACGCCGGTGATGTCGAGGATCGCGACCTCGGCGCGGTGCGCGACGACGCCCTGGAGCAGCGCTTCGAGCACGAGCGCCGCCCGGCTTTCGTCGATGGCGCCGACGAGCGGCATGAGCACGACGCCCGGCGCAATCGGCAAGAGGGGCGTCGACAGCTCGCGCAAGGTCTCGCGTTGCGCCTCGATGATACGAACCTGAAACGTCGCCTGCTCGGCCTCGGCCCGCCGGAGGTCGGTGACGTCGGTGCCGATCGCGCAGATCGCAAAAGGTTTGCCGTTTGCGTCGAACAGCGGGAACTTGGACCCGAGAAAGACGCGCGGGCCCATTTTCGTGGGGATCTGCACTTCGAGCTGGATCGGAACGCCCCCGTCGAGGACCCTCTGGTCATCCGCACGATTCCTCGCGACGACGTCGGGCGGATAAATCTCGGAGTCCAGCTTGCCGATGGCGAAGTTCGGTTCGAGGCCGAGCCCTTCGTCGAAGCCGCGGTTCGTCAAGGTATAACGGCTTTCGACATCCTTGACGAAGAGGAAGATGGGCGCATTGGTGATGACCGCGTGCAGCATCGCCTCGCTGCGCCCGCGTGCCTCGCGGTCCCGCTTCTGCTCGGTGATGTCGTTGCCGCTGGCCACCACCGCGACCGGTCGTCCCCCGCCGTCGAGCAGGCGCCCGACGTTCCATTGCAAGATGCGTACGGTGCCGTCCCGGGACGTGACCGGGTTCTCGAAGCCGCGCGTCTCCTCGCCCCCGAGCACCTTGCGCATGTCGACCGCGACGGCGGCCTGCGCCTCGGGCGGGACGAACATCTCGACGTAGTTTTTCCCGAGGATCTCGTCCCTCGACCAGCCGTAGACGTGCTCGGCTTCGGTGTTCCACTCGAGAATGGTGTGGTCCTCGCCGAGGATCACGACGACGCTCTTGACGGCGTTGACGAGGCTGCGAAAACGCGCCTCACCGTCGCAACGAACGGCGGCGGTGGCGGTGACAGCGCACCGCGCGAGGGCGCACGCCGCGTCCTCGAAGACGGCGAGCAGCCTGTCGAGCGGGTCGGTGGTGGTCGCGGCCTCGCCCCGCGGCGCCTGCCACGCGCGGAGCACGCGCTGAAAATGACGCCTGACCACCGAGAGCGCGCGGAGCACCTCGTCGACCGGCGCTCCGCGATGCCCGAGGTCCACCGCCGCCGCCGTGACACGCTCGGTCGCCCCCTCGTCCCCGACGAGCGCGGCGATCGTCGCGCCCACGACGGCCTCGGACCAGAGAGCGACCTCCGCCGTCGTCGCCTTGCCAAGGGACGCGACGTCGGACGTGGTGTCACCGGCAATCGAAAGCGCCAAGTCGCGCGCATGGCCGTCGAGAAACGCGCGATACGTGGTCGACGAAGGATCGCTCATCCCGCACTCCTCTGTCCGCTTGCGATGGGGGGACACCACGACACATCACCCATCCAGGGGCGTCAAGCGCCTGACGAACGAGAACAGGAGAAACCGCAACGATGGCAAGCCGTCCGCGTCCGCTGCAATACGCCGACGGGACCGCTTGTACCGACCTCGTCGACGCGACCTCGAAGGCCGGGCCCAGGACGGCGGCCGTCGAGCCTCGACGCGCGATGCGAACGACGATACCGAGCTATTTCTTCGTCGACGCGAAGGCCTTGAATGCCTCGGCGTGGTCCGGGTGCCACCGAGAGAGCGGCGGGCGGTTCTCGACGATATCGCCGGCCGCCCAGAGAATGCGGCGCTCGTCGAGCGAGCGCGGCACCTCGTTGTCGGGGCAGAGAATGTAGAAATCATTCGCGGCCACGCGCTCCATCATGAAGTCGACGGTCTGCTCCGGCGTCCACGCGCCCGCGGGTTTTTCCGTGCGACCGGACGCGGTGAGCTCGGTGAAGACGAACCCAGGGATGAGCAAATGCGCCCGGAGCTGGCAGCCCGGGGTGTTGCGGAGCTCGTGCTCGAGCGCCTCGGTATAGGCCTTCACGCCCGCCTTCGAGACGTTGTAGGCCGGGTTTCCAGGCGGCGTGGTGATGCCTTGTTTCGAGCCGGTGTTGATCACGAGGCCAGGCTGCCCACGTTCGAGCATCCGCGGCACGAACACCTGCGTGCCGTGGATGACGCCCCAGAGGTTCACGTCGAGCGTCCGCGCCCAGCTCTCCGCAGGTCCGAGCACGGTGCTCCGAGGCCCGATGCCGGCGTTGTTCATGAGGATGTCCGTCCCGCCAAACCGATCGGCCACGGCGACTTCGAGCGCGACGAGCGCCTCGACGCGGCCGACGTCGGTCTCGGAGGTCATCACGTCAGCGTCGCCGCCCCTCGCCACGGAGGCGATCGCCTCACGCGCCCGCGCGAGGCGATCGGCGCCGAGGTCGGCGATGCAGACACGGAGGCCGAGCGACGCGAGCTTCTTCGCCGCTGCGAGCCCGATACCCGAGGCGCCGCCCGTGACGACGGCGACGGCGCCCTGTGCGAAAGCGGGGTGGTTCATGACGAGGCTTCTCCTGCGATGAGAATCGGGGTTGATTTCACGCCTGCGCGAGCGCGCGCTCGATCGACGTCACGAGGAGCTCGGCGTCGGGCGCGACGTCGGGCGAAAACCGTTCGATGACCTCGCCGTTGCGATCGACGAGGAATTTTTCGAAGTTCCACAGGATCTCGTGCGGCGCGCCCGGGTCGATGCCATACCCGATGAGCTTCGCGCGAAAATCACTGCCCGGCAGCGCGCGCGCCTCGGGTTTGGCCGACGTGAGCGCGCCATAAAGCGGGTGCTGGCCCTCGCCCTTGACGACGATCTTGGAGAAGAGCGGGAAGGTGACGTCGTACGAGGTGGAGCAAAACGACTGGATCTCGGCGTCCGTCCCGGGCTCCTGCGCGCCGAACTCGTTCGCGGGGAAGCCGAGGACCTCGAAGCCCTGGTCCTTGTACTTGCGATAAAGGGCCTCGAGCCCCTTGTACTGCGGCGTGAGCCCGCACCGCGAGGCGACGTTGACGACGAGGCGAACCTTGCCGGTATACGCGCCGAGCGAGGAGGGCCGGCCATCGATGCTGTTGACGGGGATCCGTTCGAGGGAAGTTGTCATACCGTGGCATTACCCGTCACGAGCGCGTGGAGCAAATGGGTTCGCGGCGATACAGCGCTCGCGTCCCTGCCGGACGCTCCGCGTCCGCAAAAGACGCCACGCGCCACGCTCGTTCCGCCTGGACCTCCCCCCCGGTCTTCTGCTCTCCTTCGGATCCCACCGTGCCCCGTGACGAGAGCCTCATTTCGCTCGTACCCCGCCTCGTCGCGGCCACGTATTTCGAAGAAGCCGCCACGGCCGTCCTGCAGGCGATGTTCGCCTGCGCCGAAGAGGCGCTCAACGGTGGTTTGTACACAAACCGCGCGCGGCTCCTCCGCGGCGTCGTCCACCTCCGCCCCGAAGGCAACTATCAGCGTCTTTTCGGCATCGACCGCCCGAGCGGCGCGCGGATCGAAGGCACCGGCTACCTGACGTCCGGCACCGTCTGGAGCTGGATCGAAAGGCACCGCTGCTCGGTCTCGATCGACGTCCAGCGCGCTTCGATCCGCTCCTGGCTACCGGATGGGGCGATCGAGCACCGCGACGAGTCAGAAGCGGCCGGTTTGCCCGGCGACGCGACGCGCGAACGGATGCTCGGTCGCGACGCGACCCACGTGCACGTCGTGCCGCTGCGCGCGCCCGGGGGCAGCGTCGACGGCATGATCACGCTGGAGGTGAGCTCGAGGGCCGCCATCGGCCGGGAGATCGGCTGGGCGGGCTGCTACGAGGAGCTCGAGATCCTCGCCAGCATCGCCGGGGCCTTCATCGCCGCCCGTGCACTGCCGCTGCGTCCTGACATGCCCGCGGGCGCGGACGAGTTCCTGCCGGTCGTCGGGCAGAGCACCGCGCACCTCGTCGAGCTGCTTCGCGCGTTCGCCCCGCGCGACGACACCATCCTGATCAGCGGCCCGACCGGCGCCGGCAAATCCAGGCTCGCCCGCTTCTGCCACGAGCACTCGCAGCGCCGCGGGCAGCGCTTCGAGGCGCTCGACGTCCTCGGGATCCCCGAGGATCTGCAGATGGCCGAGCTCTTCGGCTGGAAGCGCGGCGCCTTCACCGGCGCGATCAAGGACAACCCGGGCGCGATCGCACGCGCCGCGAAGGGCACGCTCTTCATCGACGAGATCGACAAGCTCTCGCTCAAGGCCCAGGCGGGGCTCTTGCGCTTCATCGAGGAGCGCGCCTATCGGTCGCTCGGCGACGACGCCGTGGGGGAGCGGCGCGCCGACGTGCGCCTCCTCGTCGGCACGAACGCCGATTTGCGCGCCGCCGTGCGCGCCGGGCGCTTCCGCGAGGACCTGTACTACCGCATCAACGTGCTGCCGGTGCGGCTGCTCCCGCTCGCCGAGCGGCTCGACGAGCTGCCGCGCTGGGCCGAGTACATGCTGAGCCGGCGCCACCAGGAGGCCGGCGGCGCGGGCGCGGCGCGCTTCGAGCCCGACGCCATGAAGCTGCTCGCGTCCGCGCCGTGGCCGGGCAACCTGCGGCAGCTCGACAACATCGTCCGGCGCGCCTACGCGCTCCTGCTCGCCGGGCAGAGCAGCGCGGACGGCGATCTGGTGGTCCAGCGGCGCCACGTCGAGCGCGCGCTCACCTTCGATGGGGACGCCGAGCCGAGCACGCTGGGCAACCTGCTCTGGCGGGCGGCGCTCACCTTCGTGAACGAAGCCGAGCGACGCCGAGGCGGCGGCGGCGCGGCGCTCTCGCTGGAGCTCGCGGAAGCGTACCGAGGCCTGGTCCTCGCCGCCGCGGTGCACCGCATGGGCAACCGTGACGAGGCCTTCACGCTGCTCGGCCAGGAGCCGCTGCTCAAGAACCGCAACCACCACCGGGCGCTGCGGCGCGAGCTCTCGCGGGTGCGCGAGCTCTTGCGCCTGCTCGAAGGGGACGTCGATCCGGATCTCCAGGCGGTGCTCGACGCCGACGAGGAGGCTTGAAGCAAGGCAGCAAACGCGAAGATCGCGCCGCGCCGTCGTCCGCTTGACAGGCTGCGTCGTTTTGCGCGATGTCGAAATCGTGCGATGGGGTCATCCAGCGCTCTTGGGGGGCCGTCCGTGAGTTCGATCCTACAGCGCTACGATGAAGCCTTCGTGCCCGGCGCCACGTTCGCGGATCGTTACGAGATCCTGGCCAAGCTCGGCGAGGGCGGCTTCGGCGTGGTGCACAAGGCCCGGCAGCTCACGACGGGGCAGCCGATCGCGTTGAAGATCCTGCGCCCCACGGAGAACGGAAGCGCCCCGCAAGGCGGCACGCGCGTCGCTCGGTTTCTGCGCGAGACCGAGCTCTGCGCCCAGCTTCACCACCCCAACATCGTGAAGCTCGTCGATGCAGGGCAAACAGGCGATGGGATCCTCTACACGGCGTTCGCCTTCGCCCCCGGCGATACGCTCGCCGCGCTGCTCGAAAGGGAAGGCGCGCTCGCGCCGCGCGAGGCCGGGCATCTGATGCTCCAGGTGCTCGACGCCCTCGCGTGCGCCCACACAGCAGGCGTGGTCCACCGCGATCTCAAGCCGAGCAACATCATGGTGATCCCCACGGGCGCACGCCGTAACGCGCTCGTGCTCGACTTCGGGATCGGCTCCACGATCGACGCCGATCTCTCCTCGCGCCTGACCGGTAGCCACGACGCGCTGGGCACGCCCGGCTACGGGGCGCCGGAGCAGTGGCGCGGCGCCGATCCCTCGCCGCGCGCCGATCTGTTCTCGTGGGGCCTCGTGTTCCTCGAATGCCTGACCGGAAAGCCGGTGTACGGCGGCACGGCGGCCGAGATTTTCTATCGGCTGCTCGATCCCGATCCGGTCCCGATCCCGGCCGCGATCGAACGCCACCCCCTCGGCGACCTGCTCACCCGCGCCGTTCGCAAGGACGTCGCCGCGCGGGACGTCACCGCCCGCGGGCTGCTCGACGCGCTCGACGCCTGCGATCTGCGTGGGCTGTCGCGCGAGGGGATGCTCGTCGCCGGGGGCGCCTCGGCGGGCGCGCGCCCCGGGCCTTTGGCGTCGAGCGCGATGCTCACCGCGTCGCTCGACGAACGGCCAGGGGCTGCGCCACCAGCGCTCGACGGCGAGCGACGGCAGCTCACGGCGCTGTGCTGCCGGCTGAAGGCGCGCGCGGCCGCGGAGCAGGACTTCGACGTCGATGCGCTCGACGGCCCCCTGCGCTCGGCGCTCGCCCTCTGCGCGGACGTCGGGCGCCTCCACGGCGGGTACGTGGCCGCGACGCTCGGCGACAAACTCTTGATCTACTTCGGCTACCCGAGCGCGGCCGAGGACGACGCCAAGCGCGCCGCACGCGCGGCGCTGGCGATGGTCGGCGCCGTGGACGACATGGCCGCGCAGCAGCTCGCGGTGCAGGGCGTCCGTGTCGAGGTGAGCATCGGCGTCCACACGGGCCCGGTCGTCGATGGCGATCTCGGGGGCCTGCACCGCGCGAACCTCGTCACCGGCGCCACGCCAAGGCTCGCGGCGCGGCTCGCCGCGCTTTCACCGCCGGGGAGCGTGACGGTCAGCGCGGCGTCGCAAGCGCTCCTGCGCGTCTCCTTCGCGCTCGAGACCGACGAGGTCCGCTCCATCGAGGGGATCGCGGCGCAGGTGGAGACCTTCCGCCTCGGGCAGGAGCGCGCGAGCGCGACGAGGTGGCTGACCCCCGACGGCTCGAAGGCTCCCCTCGCGGGCCGAGATCGGGAGCTCGACCTGCTCCTCGAGCGATGGCGCCGCGCGTGCGACGGGGAGGGCCAGTCGTGCCTCATCACGGGCGAGCCCGGCATCGGCAAGAGCCGCCTCGCGCGCGAGCTCCGCGAGAGGCTCTCGAGCGAGGACCCGATCTTCCTCGAAGGGCGCTGCGCGTCCAGCACGCAGCACAACGCGCTCTCTCCGGTGGTCGAGCTCGTCGAACGCGCGCTCGGGCTCGATCAGGATCGCGACGCGAACCGCAAGATCGCGCGGCTCGAAGGGGAGCTTTCCGCCCACGGCTTCGCGCTGGCGGAGACGATGCCGCTCTTCCTGCCGCTCTTGTCCTTGCCGCTCGGCGCGCCGTACGCCCCGCTCGACGTCTCGCCGCAGCGGCAGAAGGCGCTGACGCTCCAGGCCATCACGTCGCTGCTCTTCGCGATGACCGACAAACGGCCGGTCTTTCTGCTGGTCGAGGATTTGCATTGGGCCGATGCGACCACGATGGAGCTGCTCACCGAGCTCGTTCGTGAGGCCCCCACGGTCCCCATGTGCATCCTGATGACCGCCCGCCCGGAGCTTTCGTCGTCGTTTCCGACGACCGACGTGCTGCTCTTGCCGCTGAGCCGCCTCGAGCGTCCGCAGATCGAGCAGATGCTCACCGCGCTGGCCGGTCGCAAGGCGCTTCCTGCGCCCGTGATCGAGCAGGTGGCGGAGCGCGCCGATGGCGTGCCGCTCTTCGTGGAGGAGCTGCTCCGGATGATGGTCGATTCGGGACTTCTTTCGGAGCAAAACGATCGCTACGAGCTCACCGGGCCGATCGCGGGCGCGGCGATCCCGGGGACGCTCCGGGCGCTGCTCACGGCGCGGCTGGATCGGCTCTCGCGGGCCAAGGAGACGGCCCAGTTCGCAGCGGCGCTCGGGCGGGAGTTCAGCGTCGAGGTGCTCTCGGCCGCGAGCCCGCACGGCCCGGCGGTGGTGGCCGACGATCTGGAGCGGCTGATGAGCGCGGGGCTCGTGCTGCGCAAGCGGCGAGGCAAAGACGCGGTGGCGGCGTTCAAGCACGCGCTCGTGCGGGACGCGGCGTACGAGTCGCTCTCCACGAGCGCGCGGCAGCGGGTGCACGCGCGGATCGCGGGCACGATGGAGGAGCGGTTTCCGGAGGTGGTCCGGACCCGACCGGATCTGCTCGCGCATCACCACGCGGCGGCGGAGCAGAAGCGGCTGGCGGTGCCTTACGCGCAGCGGGCCGCGGAGCGCGGGCTCCACCGCTCGACCTATGCCGAGTCGATCGCGCACGCCACGAATGCCGTCGCGTGGGCCTCCGCACTGCCGGACGCCGCGCGGGTCGAGGCGGAGCTCGCCGCGAATGGCGTCCTGACCCAGGCCCTCATGGCGACCCGGGGCTGGGCCGATCCCCAGGTCAAGGCGACCACCGATCGCTCGGCCAGCCTGGTGCAAAGGCTCGAACGGGACAGCGCGCACCGGGTGCCAATGCTGTGGTTTCTGTTCACGTATCATCACGTGGCCAGCAACCGCCGGACGGCGCGCGGGGTGGCCGAAGAGCTCGTGGCCATTGCCGAGCGCTCCGGCGACCGGGGACTCTGCGCGGCGGCCGCAGCGCTGCACGGCCTCGCCCTTTTCATGGATGGCGACCACGCGGACGCGCGGCGCGCCGTCGAGCGCGCCGTCGAGCTCTACGACCCCGAGCTGCATCGCGATCATGGGGCGCGATTCGGGCTGGATTCGCTCGTGCTGGCGAAGGCCTACGTGGCGCAGCTCTGCTGGTTCTCCGGCGACGACGCCGCGGCCTTCGCGCTCGTCGCGAGCACGCTCGAATGGGCGCGCGAGGTCAGTCACGTGCCCTCGATTGCCATTGGGTTGCTCTACGGGGGTATGGTCCATCAGCTCGCCGGCGACCGGGGCACGGTCGCGTCCATGACCGGCGAGCTGCTCGCCCTGAGCGGAAAATACGGACTCCCGGCCTACGAAGGATATGCCGCGGCCCTGCACGATTGGGCGACCGGCGACGGCATGCGCGCCCGGGCCATCGTCCAGGTCCTCTCGGACCTCGGGTGCAAGCTCGGCCTCTCGTATTACGGCTCTCTGGTCGCCGATGCGCAGGCGGAGCGGGGCGAGCTCGACGGGGCCCTCGCGTGCATCGACCATTGCCTCGTGTTGTGCCGCGAGAACGACGAGCATTTCTACGAGCCCGTGCTCCACCTTCGCCGAGCCCTGTACGAGGCGCGGAAGGATCCTGCGTCCGAGGGCGTACGGCTCTCGCTGGAGGAAGCGGCGCGGCTCGGGCGGCAAAAGGACATGCCGAGGATCGAGGCGCTGGCGACGCTGGAGCTATCTCAGCGCTTTGGCAGGACCGAAGAGCGCCGGGCGCGCCTCGACGAGCTGCGCGGGCGCCACCCGGGTCTGCAAGGGATCGAAATCGACGACGGCAAAGGAGGAGTTCGATGGGCATGACCAAGTTGCTCGAGTTCCGCACGGTTTACATGCGTTCGATCGCGACCGCGTGGGCGTCTCAGGCTTTCCAGAACAAACTGATCGCGGACCCCACGGGGACGCTCCTGGATTCGTTCGGCTTCGACTGGCCGTGGAAGAACGCGTGTACCCTCGAGATCCGGACCGCCGACGGGCCTCAGGGCAAGTTCGAGTGGATTGACGACCAGTGGGTCTGGTCGCAGAACCTGCTCGACAGCCTGACGATGTACCTGCCGCTCACGGCCCCGTCCACGGACCCGAACGCGACGGCCATGGCGCTCGCGGATTATTACAGGCAACGGCCGTCGCTGTTCAGCGACGACTGGGGAACGCCGTACGGCCCGACGGGGCCCGTGACGAGCCCGACGGCCCCCGGAGGCGTGCCCCTCAGCAACGCCCCCGTCATCAGCAACAACAGCGGCGCTCCCGTCGGCGGCTACATCCCGAGCGACGATGAGTTCTCTGCTTTCAACGTCGTATTGCTCTCGGCGCTGGCCAAGGCCTGGAAGAACCCGGGCTTCAAGCAGACGCTCCAGATCGATTGCGCGGCCGCTCTGCACACCATCCGGGATTACAAGATGCCGTGGAACCTGACCATTGGCATCCTGGACGACGCCGCGGCGCAATGGACGCCGCCCAACGCGTCGGCCAGTCCGCCGTCGCAGGGTCAGTCGTACTGGACGTTCTCCAAATTGAACAAGCTCACTCTGTATTTGCCCACGAAACCGAGCAACGCGGACGCCGAGCCCGTCGCGCTCGCGACGTACAACGCCACGGGCGCAGAATATCCCTTCACCTGCTGCTGCTAGCGGGGAAACCCGAGGACAGACGATGCGGCCTCTGGAACTGAGCCAGGTGCTGGCGTTCAAGCCCACCCTGCGGGCCTTGCGCATGGATCCCGGCGCGGTCTTCCTGATCGGCGAGCGTGAGCGCTTCGTCCTCTCCGGCGAGAGCACGGTCGAATTGGTCACGCTCGTCGACGGCCGGCGCACCGTACACGACATCTTGCACGCCGCGCGCGCTCGGGTCTCCGAACCGGAGGCACTTTACATCCTGAGCAAGCTCGCGGCGCGCGGTTATCTCGTGCCCGCAGCGCCGGAGCTTCCCCCGGAGACCCTGGCGTTCTGGCACGGCGTCGGCCTCGACGGAAAAAACGCTGCCGAGGCTTTGCGCAATGCTGCCGTCTCGGTGCGAGGTCTTGTCGAATCGGCCGCCGTCGGGTGGATGGCCGAGGCGCTCACACAGGCAGGCGTGCGGGTCGACGGCGACGCGCCCGTGCAAGTGGTCGTGACCGACGATTACCTACGGCCGGAGCTCGGCGCGATCAGCCGCCGCGCGCTGGACGAGGGGACACCGTGGTTTCTCATCAAGCCCACCGGCGTCGAGCCGCTCATCGGGCCGGTCTTCGTGCCGGGGGGCCCCTGCTGGGATTGCCTGTCGTTCTGGATGCACCAGAATCGCCCCGTGGAGGCGCTCGTGCACCGGAACCACCCTCACGAGGGCCCCGTATCTCCCCCCACGGCGGCCACCGAAGCGAGCTTGCGGACGGCCTGCGGAATCGGCGCCCTGGCCATTGCCCGCGTGCTCGCCAGCGGGGACACGAGCGCCCCTCCCCTGCTCGACGCGCGGGTGCTCGCCCTCGATTGGGCCACCCTTCAGACCACCGCGCACGCGGTCGTCCGGAGGCCCCAATGCCCGACGTGCGGAGATCCGGCGCTGATGAAGGCCGTCGGCGAGCGCCCGATCGAATTGAAGCCGGTCGAGAAGGCGCATTACGAGGACGGGGGATACCGCAGGCAGAACCCACGGCGGACCTACGAGCGCTACAAGCACCTCATCAGCCATCTCACCGGCGCCGTGACGCACCTCCACCCGATGCCGGGGCGAGATACCGAGCTCCGCGCCGTCTACGCATCGGGGTACCTGGTCTGCCCGCGGGGCGGCGTGCCGCGCGAAAACGTCTTCGACAAGGGCTGCGCTGGTAAGGGACGCAGCGCGGATCAGGCGAAGGTGAGCGCGCTCTGCGAGGCCCTCGAACGCTACAGCGGGGTCTACCAGGGCGACGAGGCGCGCGTCCGCGCAAGCAAGGACGAGCTCGGCGCGTCGGCGCTCGACCTCGCGGATCTCTTGAACTTCAGCGAGGCGCAATATCGCTGGCGCGATCGCTTCAATGCGCAGAGCGCGGACCGGCGCCAATGGGTGCCCGCGCCGCTCGACGCGAGCACCCGGATCGACTGGACCCCGGCCTTTTCGCTGAGCAAGCGCGAGCGGCGCTACGTCCCGCTCGCCTACTGTTATGCCGAGGTGCCTGCCGAGAGCGGCGCCGCATATTCGGGCCCCTGCAGCAATGGAGTGGCGGCCGGCACCTGCCTCGAAGAAGCCCTGCTCCAGGGCCTGCTCGAATGCGTGGAGCGCGACGCCGCGGCGATCTGGTGGTACAACCGTTTGTCGCGGCCGGCCATCGATCTCGACAGTTTTTCCGACCCGTACTTCGACGCCTTGAAGGCCGATTACGCTCGCCTCGGGTGGAACGTCTGGGCGCTCGATCTCACGCACGACCTCGGCATCCCCACGTGTGTCGCGCTCGCGCACGAGCCCCGGGCGGATCGATTCGCCATCGGATTCGGCTGCCACCTCGACGCGCGCCTCGCCGTGCAGCGGGCGCTCACCGAGCTGAATCAGCTCTTCGATCCCGAAGGCGCGCGCCGGGCCCCGTGGGACATCTCGCGGCAACCCGACCGCGAATATCTCTTCCCCCACCCCGACCTTCCGCAGACCGTCCCCGCGACCTTCCCTTCCTTCGACGGCGCCGATCTGCGCGCCGACATCGAGCACTGCGCGAAGCGCCTCGAAGCAGCGGGCCTCGAGCTCGTCGTGGTGGACAAGACCCGCCCCGACATCGGTTTGCCCGTGGTCCAGGTGATCGTCCCAGGGCTCCGCCATTTCTGGCCTCGATTCGGCCCGGGGAGGCTTTATCAAGTCCCGAGCGCGCTCGGCTGGCTCGCCCGCCCGCTCGTCGAGAGCGAGCTCAATCCGATCCCTCTGTTCGTCTAGCGGCCGAGGAGGTTTTTCATGCGCGATGGATTCCGGATCCTGGACGTCGACCGTCACGTCATGGAGCCCATCTCCTTGTGGCCCGAGTATTTGCCTGCGCAGATGAGGGCCTATGCGCCCCAGCTCACGCCCTTCGGCCCCCCCGAGACCCTGGCCGAGCGAATGAATCGCCTGGGCGAGCACGCGCTTCTGCCCACGCCGCCCATTCTCTCCGTGGCCGGCGAGCCCCTCATGCGTGTTCCCGAGGTGGCATACATCGAGCTCGGGCTCGTCGCCACGCGCCGTCGCGAGGTCCTCGCCGCCGCGGAGACGCCTCGGGGGCACCTCGCCGAAATGGACGCGACGGGCGTCGACGTCGCCGTCGTGCTCCCGACCTACGCGTCCTGCCTGGTGAACGACGACGGAATCGACGCGGAGCGCTCGCGCGCCTACGCCCACGCCTACAATCGATGGATGCGCGACTTTTGTTCGACGGCGCCGAAGAGGCTCCTCGGCCCGGCGCTCCTCTCGCGCCACGATCCCGTGGCCATGGTCATCGACCTGGAGGAAGCGGTCCGCGACGGCGTGCGCGCCGTGGTTCTCCGGCCAAACCCGGTGCAAGGCCGTACGCTGAGCGCGCCCGTCCATGCGCGATTCTGGGCCGCGTGCGAGCACCACGAGGTCACGGTCCTTCTCCACGAAGGCACACACGCGCGCGTCTCCACGGCGGGCACCGATCGCTTCGAGACGCGCTTCGGCCAGCATGCCTGCTCTCATCCGATGGAGGCGATGATGGCGCTGCTCTCGCTCCTCGAAGGTGGCGTCCTCGAGGCGCACCCGACGCTGCGGGTGGGCCTGCTCGAAGCGGGATGCGGCTTTTTACCGTACTGGCTCTGGCGGCTCGACCACGTCGAATACGCGCAGATGCGCGGCGAGGTGCGCCATCGCGTGCGCCGGCCCCCCTCTGAATACTTTCAGCGGCAATGCTGGATCGCGCTCGAACCCAGCGAGGCGATGCTCGATCGGGTGGTGACGGAGATCGGCGCCTCGCGGATGGTGTTCGGCACCGATTTCCCGCACCTCGATCATGGCCCCGGAATGGTCTCCGACATGATGGCCCAGCGGGCCGCGCTCGGCGAGGAAGCGCTGCGGATGATCCTGTGGGAGAGCCCGTGCGGCCTGATGGGGATGGATTCGCGGGCATAGGGTTCATTCCCTGCGCATCAACAAGAGGTGCAGAGGTACCTCGACGCTATGGTCATTCCAACCCCCGCGCACCGGGTCCGCTCTTCGCGCCCTCGCCGCACGCGAACGTGAGGCTCCTCCGAAGGCCTCCTCATTTTCCTCTGGACTCGAACCGTAGTCTCATATACAAACCAGCGCCGAAGCGCTGGGGGCTTCACTTTGATTCCTTTCCCACGAGGCGAGCTGTCACGCAGCGGCCCACGCGGAGGGGAGCGGAGTTCGCAGCGTGGTTGGTATGTTTCCCGGAGGAGGCTCGATGCAAATGAAGACGATTGGTGTCCTGGGTGCTGGCGTCATGGGCACGGGCGTCGCCCATGCCCTCGCCGAGAGCGGGCACCGGGTGATCCTCAACGACGTGAGCGAGGAGCAGCTACGGAAGGCCCGCCAGAACATCCGGAAGAACCTGCGCATGTACCGCCTCCTGCAAGCGCGCGCCTCGGGGGCGCCGACGGGCGCGGACGCGAACGACGCGGAGACGCTCGGCCGGATCGAGACCACGACGGAGCTCGCGCCCCTCCGCGCGGCCGATTTCATCGTCGAGAACGTGACCGAGAAATGGGAGATCAAGCAGGAGCTGCACGCTCGCCTCGACCAGCTCGACATGCCCCCCGTGCCGGTCGCCGTCAACACCTCGGCCATCCCGATGGCGCGCTTCGCCGCCCTTTATTCGAAGCCGGGGCGCATCGTCGGCATGCATTTCATGAACCCCGTCCCGCTCATGCCGATGATCGAGGTCATCCGCGGCGAGGCCACGGCCGAGGACACCCTCGGCGCCGCCAAGCAGCTCACCACGCAGATGCGGAGGCAATGCATCGTCGTCAAGGACTCGCCCGGCTTCGTCACGAACCGCGTCATGATGCTGACCGTCAACGAGGCGGTGTTCCTGCTCCACGAGGGCGTCGCCTCGGCGGAGGACATCGATCGCCTCTTCCAGACCTGCTTCAACCACCGGATGGGCCCGCTGGCGACGGCGGATCTGATCGGGGTCGATACCGTCCTTTACTCCATCGAGGTGCTGCACCGAGAGTTCAAGGACGACAAATACCGCCCCTGCCCCCTCTTCCAGCAGATGGTCGATCAAGGGCTGCTCGGCCGCAAGAGCGGCCGCGGCTTCTACCAATACGATGTCTGAGGCCGGGATCCGGGCCACGCAAACGCTTATTCATTAAGGAGCACAAGTACATGTCGCAAAGCACGATCAAGGGTGATGTGAAGTCGTTCCTCTCGCGGCACGTCCGGGGCGTGGACGTGAAGGACAGCGACGATATCTTCACGATGGGGCTCGTGAACTCCATGTTCGCCATGCAGCTCGTCGAGTTCATCGAGAAGCGCTTCGAGGTCGAGATCGGGCCCGACGACCTCGAAATGGACAACTTCCGCAGCATCGACGCGATCGCCGCGCTCGTGGAGCGCAAATCGTCGGGCGACGGGGCCCGGGCCAACGCGGAGGGCGCGTGAAGATCGCGCTCTCCGAAGCACAAGAGCTCGCGCGCCGTACGTTCCAGCGCTTCGCCAAGGAGGAGGTCGCGCCCCACGCGGAGCTCGTCGATCGCGAGGAGCGGATCCCGAGGTCGGTGGTCGAGGCGCTCGCGCGCGAGGGATATCTCGCGAGCGGCCTGCCCGAGGAGTTCGGCGGGCGGCACGCCGATCCCATCGTGCGCGGCTTGATGCACGAGGCGCTCGGATACGAGAGCGCCTCGATCCAGGGGCTCGTGAACGTCCACCACATGGCGACGTCCGCGCTCGCGCGCTGGGGCACGGCGGCGCAAAAGCAAGCGTGGCTCCCTCGGTTCACCAAAGGCGAGCTGCTTGCCGCCTTCGCGCTGACCGAGCCGAACGTCGGGAGCGACGCCCTCGTCGAGACCACGGCAGAGGTGGACGGCGACGATTACCTGCTCACCGGCACCAAGCAATGGATCACCTGCGGAGCCCTCGCGGACGTGTTCGTCCTCTTCGCGCGCGTGGGCGACGCGCCCACGGCGTTCCTCGTGCCGGCCGACGCCGAGGGATTCTCCAGGACGCCCATTCAAGGCATCCTCGGCTGCCGGGGCTACATGCTGGCGAGGCTCGTGCTCGATCGATGCCGCATCCCGAAGGCGCATCGGATCGGCACGCAGGGCTTCGGCATCTCCCACGTGATGAGCGCGGGCCTCGACAATGGGCGGTACAACCTCGCATGGTCCTGCGTCGGCCAGGCCCAGGCTTGCCTCGACGCGAGCCTCGCGTACACCGACCAGCGAAAGCAGTTCGGCGCGCCGCTCAAGGACTTTCAGCTCATCCAGCGGCTGCTCACGCGGATGATCGTCGGCGTCCAGAGCGCGCGCATGCTCTGCTGGCGCGCCGGCCACGCCCGCGCGGAGCGCATGCATACCGCGTCGTACGAGGCGATGATCGCCAAGTACCAGGCGTCCACCGTCCTGAACGAGGTGGCGAATCAGGCCCTCCAGATCCACGGCGCGAACGGCTGCGGCAGCGAATATCCGATCCAGCGATACCTCCGGGACGCGCGTATCATGGAGATCATCGAGGGGAGCACCCAGATGCTGGAGATCATGATCGCGAAGCTCGGCTCTGCCGACGCAGCTGCATCGAGGAGCGCATGAACAAACCGCGCGCGTACCGGACGAAGATCCTTCGTGAATGCACCGCGTCCCGCGTGATCGGCCTCGACGGCGACGACGCGCTCATGGCGTCCCCTGACGTCCATACGCTGGACGCGGGGCTCGTGGCCCTCCGCGGGGATGTGCTCGCGCTCTTTCGATTCTTCGAACACACCTTCCTCCGCCTCTCGCGCCGCTTTCACGCGAAGGAGAGCCACTACCCCGTCCTTTTGCCCATGCGGATCCTCGAGGAGGTCGGCTACTTCGGCCATTTCCCGCAGCACGTCACGTTCTGCACGCACCTGCCCGAGGATCTACCGATCATCGAGTCCGTGGCGCGATCCGCAAACGAAAACCAGGGAAAGCTCGCCGAGGAGCTACGCGCGCGCGTCCAGACCGTCACGCACGCGCTCAAGCCCGCCGTCTGCCTTCCTTGTTATGGTCAGCATCGCGGCGCGCGGATCCCGGAGGGCGAGGTTCTGCGCGTCACCATGCAGAATCATGTCTTCCGCCATGAGACCACCCCCTACGACGCACTCGCTCGCCTGTGGGACTTCCAGGTCCGCGATATCGTGTTCATGGGCGCCTTCGACCGGCTGAAGGCGCTCCGCCAGGAGGTCATGGACGCGGCGATGGATCTCTGCGAGGCGCTGGATCTGACGGCCCGACTGGAGCTCGCCAACGACCCCTTCTTCCTCAGCGAGAACACGAACAAGATCGTCTACCAGCGGCTCGGGGAGGTCAAATACGAGCTGATGCTGCGGATCCCCCACCGCGACATGGACGTGGCTGCGTCCTCGTTCAACCTGCACCGGGAGTTCTATTCGTCGGTCTACGACATCCGGCACCACGACGGCGCGGCCGCGGAGACGGCGTGCATGGGCTTCGGCATCGAGCGCTGGGTCTACGGTTTTCTGAGCCAAAAGGGAATGGACCCACGTGGCTGGCCCGAGCAGGTCACGCACTTCATCGACCGCGACGCCTCGGGATCGTGAGCATGGCTCGCCCAGGCGGCGTCAGCTCGATTTGTCGGCGGCGGCCTCCATCTGCTTCCTCAAGCTGAGCGGGCGCATGTCCGTCCAGACTTGCTCGATGTATTCGAGGCACTCGCTCTTCTTGCCCGTCTTGCCCACGGCGCGCCACCCGGCAGGGATCTCACGCTCGACGGGCCATATCGAGTATTGCTCCTCGTGGTTCGCGACCACGATGAAGTTCGAATTGTCGTCATCCAGCACGCTCGTTGTCATGCGCGCAACCTACCACGGGCCCCGCGCGATACGCAAGGTTCTCCCCGTGCCCGCGCGGCGCGCGGATCACGTGGCCGGGGGATCGGGCCGCGCTGCTCGATTTCCACGGAAAAGGATGCAATCGTCATGAGGCTCGTCAAGCTACTCCTCCGGCAGTCTTTCGGGCTCGTGGTTCTCTCGGTCCTTTGTGGCCTCCTCTCGGGCGCCGCATTCGCAGCGCTGGTGGCGCTGCTCAACGAGGCGCTGGCCAGTGACGAGGGGCGCCTCGGGGACCTCGGCTCGAAGTTCGTCGCCGTCGCGGCCGTGGCGCTCGTCACGCGGGTGGCTTCGCAGGTTCTCTTGACCTGGGTCCGCCACAGGGCGCTCCTCGAGATGCGCCATCAGCTCGCGTCGCGTATCCTCGCCGCGCCATTACGGTCGCTCGAGGAGCAAGGCCCGCACCTCGTCCTCGGCGCGCTGATGGAGGGCGTGGTGACGGCGGGCACGGGGCTCTCGATCCTGCCGTTCTTCTTCACGAACGTGATCGTGATCCTGGCGTCGCTGTCGTACCTCGCCTGGCTGTCCCTGGGCGCGCTCGGCGTCATGCTCGCCTGCATCGTCGTCGGGCTCGTGACGTACTGGATCCCGACGATCCACGCGATGCGCCTCCTCGAACAAGGGCGCAACGTGCAGGATACGGTGTTCAAGCAATTTCAATCGCTCGTGAGCGGCATCAAGGAGCTCAAGCTGCACCGCCGACGCCGCGGGGCGTTCCTCGACGAACACCTCGTGCCGACGATCGACAAAATGCAGCGGCTCGGCGTGAAGAGCCAAAACTTCTTCACGGGATCGAGCGCCTGGGGGCTTTTGTTTTTCTTCGTGTTTCTCGGCGTGCTCGTGTTCGTCTACCAGCGCTGGATCCCGCTCGATCGCGCGACGCTCACCGGGTATGCCCTGGCGACGCTGTACATCCAGCAGCCGCTCGGGGCGCTCATGGACATGATCCCCGTCATCGGACAGGGAGAGGTCGCCGTGCAGAAGATCGAGAAGCTCGGCTTGTCGCTCAGCGCGGAGCGAGATCTTGCGCCGCGCGCAGAGCCCCCGGAGGCGCCGCGCACCTTCGAGGTCATCGAGCTGTCGAAGGTCACGCACACGTATCACCGAGAGAATGAAGAGGGGGGTTTTACCCTCGGCCCCATCGACCTGACGCTGCGGCGCGGCGAGCTCGTGTTCGTGGTGGGAGGCAACGGCAGCGGGAAGACGACCCTGGCCAAGCTGATCACGGGCCTGTACACCCCGGAGGGAGGCGAAATCCAGCTCGACGGTCGGTCCGTCTCGGACGCCGACCGGGAAGACTACCGCGAGCTCTTCTCGGCGATCTTCTCCGATTACCACGTGTTCGACGTCTTGCTCGGGCTCTCGCCCGCGCAGCGGGAGACGCGCGTCAAGCATTACCTCGCGCGGCTGCTTCTCGACAAGAAGGTGGCCGTGGTGGGCGGCGCCCTCTCGACCACCGCGCTGTCGCAGGGGCAGCGCAAGCGGCTGGCCTTGCTGGCGACGTACCTGGAGGACAGGCCCATTTACCTGTTCGACGAGTGGGCCGCGGACCAGGATCCTCAATTCAAGGACGTATTCTATCGAGAGCTCTTGCCGGAGCTGCGCAGCCAAGGGAAAACCGTGGTCGCCATCACGCACGACGATCGTTACTTCGATCTGGCCGACCGCGTGGTGAAGCTCGAGGACGGCCGCCTCGCAGCCGACGCGACGCTCCGCGCCGGATCGACGCCCAAGGCCGCCGCCGACACACCCGCCCTCGCCCCGGCGGACCCGGCATGAACGCGTCGAGACGACCGTCCGCGCCGTCGTGCTCGGGGTCATGCACCTCCTCGTGCCGGCGACGCTCCTCCCCCACATCACGACGAAATTCACGAACTTCGGACGCTCCCGCGACGACGCCCTGCGGTCGGCGCCGATCGAGGACGATCCCGCCGCGGACGTCGTCGTCCTGCGCGCGCCCGATCCCATCATCGGCCCTTGGGGGGCGTGACGCGGACCATGCTCAGCGGCGCCCGCGTCCACCGCTGGTGGACCCTCTCCCTGTCGCCGCACGAGCACGACGTCGCGCGCGTGGGCCCGTCCGTCCTCGAAATGTCGACCCGCGGGCCGTGGCTCGAGAGCTTTCAGGAGCGGGTGTTCCGGTCGCGACGCGCCGTCGTGCCCGCCGGTACGCGCGTGCGCACCGGCGAGTTCGAGGCAGAGGTGGTGGAGGCGCGGGAGGGAGCCCCGGCGCGCGTGCGGTTCACGTTCGGCCGCTCGCTGGATGATCCGAAGCTGCGATTCTTGAGTTTTCAGGGCCAGCGGCTCGCGAGGATCACGATGCCACCCGTGGGGGGGACGTTCGTCCTGCCAAAGCTTCCGTAACGGCTCCCCCGGGAGGTCCCGTCACTGCGTCGAAAGCACGTGCCTCGACTCCTTGGCGGCCACGACGTCCTCCACGCGGAAGGGCACGGCGCGCGTCTGGTTCTTGCGCCAGAGATCCGCGCCGTCGCGGAAGTGGGGGCTCGCGGGGTCCCAGACATTCCCGCCAGGAATGGCATTCCAAGACCGCGGGCCGGCCGGGTCGAGATCCAGGACGAAGCGCTGCGCGGCGCCGACCGCGTAGGTGAAATTGGGCGAGGCGTCGAGGGCCCAGGACGTGGTGAAATCGCTCGCGTCGACGGCGAGCAGGTCCCCGTGGCGCGGGAAACCCGTCTTGAAGACGGGATCGTAGGCGGAAGGAATGTGCATCTCGACCCACATCGGCGTGAGCGGAGCGAACGTGACCTTGTGGTGCGCGCCCCAAACAGCCTTGCTCTCTGTCGCGTTCTTGTCCAGCCACGCGATGGCGTCGAGCAGCGATCGGAGCGCGCGCTCGTGGCGGGATTCGACCGCCGGGGTGTCGATGTCGTCCCACAGGGCGCTGTCGCTCGTCGCGGGGTCGAGCGTCGCGAAGGAAGCATGGTCGTCCTCGACCAGGTGGAGGATGCCATCGAGCTGCATCGCCCGCGGAATGCCCTCTTCGCGACCGGCGCGGACGTACTCGTCGCCGAACGTGCGCCGGAGGAGACGAATGAGCCAGACGTTGAAGATCAGCGTGGCCCGAGCGGCGCGCGCCTCGACGGCCTTCGGCGCCCCCTCCGCGTCGGAGAGGATTTCGCCCGTGTCCTCATCGATCCCCGCGGCGGCCAGATAATCTGCCTCCGTCCCCCATTGCTGAAGCGCGGCCTTGATCGCGGTGACGCGGTCCGGCGCGAAGGCCGGATCCGCCACCACGGCCGTCAGATCCGGGTGTGTGCCGGGCGTGGCGCGCTCCGCCTCGCCGCGCGTGATGGCCTCGATCAGGAAGGGCGCGAGGCGGGCGCCGAGGTTCGACCGCGCGTCCCCCTGATAGGTCGCCATGTCCTCGGGCGTGATGGGCGCCTTGGCGCCTTCCAGGAGCGTCTTGATGCGTGACGCCCGGAAGCCGATGTCGAATTCGCAGCCGAGGTAGGCCGGGGTGCCGTCCGAGAACTTGTCGTTCGTGGGGTCGCCGTCGTCGGTGCCGCCCCAGGAATCATTGTTGGCGGCGATGATGTACCCATTCTCGGGGTTCTTGCCCCACGGCATCATGGCGCCGGGAATGTCGTCCTCCCACTCCGCGGTCCCGTCGCCGGGCAGCGCGAGGCAAGGCAAGTTGCCCGCGCCCGTCATGGGATCCCACGTGAGAGCGCCCGGGGCGCGCTTGGGGACGCGCGCGTGCGAGGTCCAGAGAATGTTGCCCGTGGTGTCGCCGACGACCCAGCTCTGCGCGCCGACCTCGAATTGTTCGAGCGACGTGCGCGCCTCGTCGACCGATTTGGCGAGCATGAGGGTGAAGAGCGCCTCCAGGTCGTGGGTCGCCGCGTGCCCCGTCCAGCGCACCGAGACGGCGCCGGCCGCAGGATCGATGGGAAGGATTTTCCCATTTTCGATGGTCGGCGCGATCGGGCCGTGGTGCGGGACGATCGGGAGTTTGTACACGATCGGGTCGCCGCCCTGCACCTCGATGACCTCCTCGACGAATTCGAGGGGCACGGGCGCTCCCTTCCACATCACGGCTTTGCCATCGGGCGTGAGCTCTTCGGTGTAAACGTCGGTGACGTCGTACCCGGCGACGGCGGAGCCCCAGCCAATGTGCTCGTTGTGGCCGAGCGTGATCCCGGGGACGCCGGGGAACGCGACGCCGGAGACGTGCAGCCCCTCGCCCGTCGCGCCGACGTGCAACGCGACCGGCCAGAAGGTCGAAGGCGCGCCGAGCCCGAGGTGGGGATCGCTGGCGAGCAGGACATGGCCCGTGGCGCTGCGCGAGGGAGCGATGGCCCAGGTATTCGAGCCGAATCCGTCGGGCGAGAGCCGCTCGTTGAACTCCGTGAGAATGCGGAAGAAGGCGTCACTCGACGCAGGCAAACGCTCCCGTGCCGTCGGGGGTGGCTTGGGCGGCCCAGGCTTCGGGTTCGGGCTCTGCGGCGTCGAGGAGGACGTGTACACGCGCTCGCGCGGCGCCAAGAGCCAGAGGTCCTGGATCATACCCGCGCGCTTCGCGATGGAAGGATCGGGGCTGCCCGTGGGGAACGTCTTGCCGAGATCGGCGAACAGGTTGGTGTAGAACGTCTCGGCGGTCCCCTGGTTGGAGAGCTGATAGATGCGGAGGCGCGCGACCGCGAGCGAATCGATGGCCGTCCAATCCACGAGCGCCTCGAGCGGGTAATTGGTGATGCCCGGCGGCAAGGGGATCTCTCCGCTGCGCATGCGGCGGAACGCCTGGGTGATGCCGTCGGCGTACGCCTCCAGGAGGGCCTTCGCCTGGGGATCTTGGATGGACGCGTATTGCGCGGCCGCGATCCGGTTCACGCCCACGGTCCGCAGGCCGATGTCCTGGTTGATGGCGGCCGGATTGACGGTCGCGAAATACTTGGCGGTCGTGCCGAGCGCGTGGCGCCTGAACAGATCGATCTGCACCGTGCGATCGATCGCGACCATATACCCCTCCGCGCGCATGGCGTCCGCGAGGGTCGACGCATAGATGTGCGGGCGGCCCTGGTCGTCGCGCACGATATCCACGGGGGCCGAGAGGCCGTCGATGCGGATCCGCCCATCCACGGGGAGATCCGCGCGGTCGCCGAGCGGGCCGACGGCAGCAGGAGGCGTCGGATCCGGATCCGAGCATCCGAGCAGGGCGATTCCGAGGAGCAGCGGTGTCAGGCAGTAAGATTTATACGTCATGAGTCAATCCTCCCTTCAAGAAGACCGTGATGCACCTTGCACGATTTTCGCGACGTGGTCGACGAGAGGCGGGCGCAGGACGCTGAAATGATCGCAGGGCAGGTCCCACGTCGTAATCGTCGGGACGAGCTCGCTCCAGCCGCCGGTGGGATCCTTGAAGGAGGACACGTCCTCCTCCTCGACGGCCAGAGCGCCCGTCGCGCGAAGGAGCGACGTCCGCACGGCGGCATTGCGAGGCACGTACGTGCGCAGCGCCCGCAGGTGCGCCTCGTAGACGCCGAACGTGCGACGAAGGAGGGTCTCCGCCATGCCCGCGGGGAAGATCCCCTGCTCGACGGCCAGCGCCGCGAGAAGCGCGTCCCGTTCGGCCGGAGAGGCCACGAGCAGGCGGGACTCCTCCTCGCTCGACAGGGTCATCCCATGCTCGCGCGCGAAGAGGAGGGCCAGCGAGACGTCGTCTGGATCCTGCATCCGCGAGGGCAAATGGGTGTCGACGAGGATGACCTCTTCGACCGAGACCCCGCGCGCCGAAAGCTCCCTGGCCATCTCGAAGGCCACGAGGCCGCCGAAGGACCAGCCGAGCAGCCGAAGGGCTCCCCCGGGATGCGTCTCCAGCAAAGCATCCACGTAATGCTGGGCCATCGTCACCACGTCATCGACGGGCTCCCCCTCATCGAGCCCGCGGGCGTGCAAGGCATGGAGAGGTTGCTCGTCACCGAGGGCCCGCGCGAGATCCAGGTACGAGAGCGCGGAGCCGCCGATGGCGTGGACGCAATAAAGGGGGGTGCGCGCGCCGCGGGGCTGCAATGTGACGAGAGGCGAGCGCGGCCTTTCGCCGTCCTCGCGAAGCGCGGCGGCCACTTCTTCGATCGTCGCGCCGCGGAGCAGCCGGGCGAGCGGCAATTTGCGGCCGATCTGGCTCTCGACGCGGGCGACGAGCCGCGCGGCGAGCAGCGAGTGGCCTCCGAGGGCGAAGAAGTCGTCGCGGGGGCCCACGCCGCGCACGCCGAGCAGCTCCTCCCAGAGGGCCGCGAGCTCGAATTCCAGGCGATCGAGGGAGCGCCGCGGCGCCTCGGCACCAAGCGCAGAGGCGGGCTCCGGCAGGGCGCGTCGGTCGACCTTGCCGCTCGGCGAGAGTGGCAGGGCGTCCAGCGTGACGAAGGCCGCGGGGATCATGTAATCGGGGAGCAAACGCGCGAGGTGGTCGCGCAGCTCGGACGGCGACGGCGCGCGCTCCGGATCGGCCACGACATACCCCACGAGCCGGTCGCCGCGCAGGTTCACCGCCGCGCCCCGCACGCCCGGGTGCGCGGCGAGCGCGGCTTCGATCTCGCCGAGCTCGATCCGGAACCCACGGAGCTTCACTTGCTCGTCGACGCGGCCGAGGAACTCGAGGTCACCGCCCGGCAGCCACCGCGCGCGGTCGCCCGTACGATACATGCGAGCGCCGAGCCCGGGCGCGAAGGGATCCGGCAAGAACCGCTCCGCGGTCAAACCATGACGCCCCTCGTAGCCGCGCGCGAGGCCGACGCCGCCGATATAGAGCTCGCCTGGGACGCCGAGCGGCGCGGGCCGCAGGCTCGGATCGAGGACGTAAACGCGCATGTTCGGGAGCGGCCGCCCGATGGGCAAGCTGCCCTCGCTGGGCTCGTGGGCGAACATCGTCGCGCACACGGTGATCTCCGTCGGGCCGTACGCATTGATCAGCCGGCGGCCCTGCGACCAGCGCCGCGCGACCTCCGGGGGACAAGCCTCGCCGCCCACCCAGAGCAAGCGCGGCCGCGCGGCGGCGACCTCCGGCATCACCGCGAGCGCGGATGGGGGCAAAAGCGCCGCGTCGATCGCACGATCCTCGATCAGCGACGCGAGGCCGCCGCCTGGCTGGAGCGCCTCGGCGTGCGCCAGCACCAGGCAACCGCCCACGGGCAACGCCAAGAGCAACTCGAAGACGGACGCGTCGAAGCTCGTCCGCGAGAATTGCAGCACCCGCGCGCCTTCGCCCAACCCGAAGAGACGGCGCTGCGTCTCCGCCAGGTTGCACGCCCCGCGGTGCGCCAGCAAGACCCCCTTGGGTTTGCCCGTCGATCCCGAGGTGTAAATGATGTAGGCGAGGTTGTCCGGCCGCGCGCCGCTCTGGATTCGCGCGTCGCTCGCCGCGTCGAGCTGCGAGACGTCGAGCAGGGCGCACCCCGGCGCCGTGAGGCGTTCGCCGGGCTCTCCGCGGGCGATGAGCAAGCGCGCGCCGCTGTCGCGCAGCATGTATTCGAGGCGCTCGCGCGGATAGGTCGGATCGAGCGGGACGTAGGCCCCGCCGGATTTGAGGATGCCGAGCAGCGCCGCGATCTGATCGACGGACCGCGGGAGGCAAAGCGCGACGCGCGCCTCCGGCCCCACGCCTCGCGCGCGCAGCACGTGGGCAAACCGGTTTGCCCTGCGATCCAACTCGGCATAGGTGACGTGCTGGCCCTCGAACAGGAGGGCAAGGGCGTCAGGCGTACGATCGACCTGCGCCTCGAAGAGCTCATGAATGCATGCGTCGTCCGGGTAGCGCGCGCCGGTGTCGTTCCATTGCGCGAGGAGACGCGTCTCTGGCTCCGTCACGAGCGGCAAGTCCGCCACGCGCGTCTCGGGCGAGCGCACCGCGCCTTGCAGCACGAGCACGAGCCGCTCCGCCATCCGCGCAATGGTTTCCTCGTCGAAGAGGTCGTTCGCGTACACCAGCGAGCCTTCGAGCGCGTCCCCTCGCTCCGTCAGATTCAGCGTGAGGTCGAACTTGGCCGCCTCCGCGCCCTCCAGCTCGACCGGCGTCACCTCGAAGTCGCCTGCGGCGAGCGCGCTCGTCGGCGTGTTTTGCAAGACAAACATCACCTGGAAGAGCGGCTGCCGCGAGAGATCACGCGTCGGCGCGAGCTCCTCCACCAGCTTCTCGAAGGGGATGTCCTGGTGCGCATACGCGTCCAGCGTCGTCTCTTTCACCTCGGCCAGCAGGTCCACAAACCGCCGCTTGCTGCCCACATCCGCGCGCAGCACCAGCGTGTTCACGAAAAACCCGATCAGCCCTTCGAGCTCCTTTTGCGTGCGGCCCGCGATCGGCGTCCCCACCGCGATGTCTTCCTGCCCGCTCAGACGGTGCAGCAGCGCCTGGAAGCCGGCCAGCAGCACCATGAACAGCGTCACGCCCTGCCGCCGCGCCAGCGCCCGAAGCCCCTCGGTGAGCTCCGCGCCCAGCGACACCTTCACGCTCGCTCCACGATGGCTCGGCGCGCCCGGACGCGGTCGATCCGTGGGCAGCTCCAGCGGCGCTACGCCCGACAGTTTTTCACGCCAGTACCCGAGCTGCCGCTCCAGCACGTCGCCGGACAGCCAGCTCCGCTGCCACAGCGCATAATCGGCGTACTGCACACGAAGCTCGGGCAGCACGGCCGCACGCCCCGCCCGAGCGGCCTCGTAATGCGCCACGAGCTCCCGCATCAGCACGCCCATCGACCAGCCGTCCGAGACGATGTGGTGCATCACCATCACCAGCACGTGATGCCTGGCCCGCAGCCGGAAGAGGCGCACCCGGATGAGCGGGCCCGCCGCGAGATCGAACGGACGCAAGACCTCCTCGGCGCCGGCGCTGTACGCGGCGGATTCGGGGTCTTCGGCCGTCGACAGATCGTCCAGGCGTAGCTCGAAGGCGCGCGGCGCATGAATCGTCTGCCTCGCTCGACCCTCGACCGCCTCCAGGGTCGTCCGCAGCGCCTCGTGCCTATGCAACAGCGCCTCGAACGCCTTGCGCAGCGCCTCCACGTCGAGCTCGCCCGAGAGCCGCAGCGCGAACGGCATGTGGTACGCCGTGCTGCCCGGCGCGAGCTGATCCAGGAACCACAGCCGTTGTTGCGCGAACGAAAGAGGCAGCTCGCCCTCTCGACTCTGCCGCGTGACGCGCGGCAGGACCATGCCCCCCTTTCGCTGCTCCACCTCGATACGCTCCGCGAGGCCCGAAACCGTCGGCGCCTCGAACAGCGCGCGCAGCGGCACTTCCACGCCCAGCGCCGCACGCACACGCGAGACGAGCTGCGTCGCCAGCAGCGAATGGCCTCCGAGCGCGAAGAAATCGTCGTACACGCCCACCCGCGGCAGCCGCAGCACCTCGGCGAATGCTTCGGCAAGCGTCTGCTCCACCGGGCTCCTCGGGCCAGGATCGTTTTCGCTCCCCGCCACGGGCGCGGGGGAAGGCTCCGGCAGTGCGCCACGGTTCACCTTGCCATTCGGCGAGAGCGGCAATGCCGGGAGCGCCACGAAAGCGGCAGGGATCATGTACTCCGGGAGCAGCCCCCGAAGGCTTTCGCGCAGCGACGACGGTGCCGGAGGTGGCTCCGATTCGGCCACGAGATACGCTACCAGCCGATCCTGGCGCGCGACGACCACCGCGTCCCGGACCCCCGGATGGGACCTCATCGCCACCTCGATCTCGCCGAGCTCGATGCGGAAGCCGCGCAGCTTGATCTGGTGATCCGCTCGGCCGAAATACTCCAGCGTCCCGTCGGGCAGCCACCGCGCGATGTCCCCGGTGCGATACATCCTCGCGCCGGCCTCGGGCCCGAACGGATCGGGCAAGAATCGCTCGGCCGAGAGGCCTGGACGATCGAGATACCCCCGCGCGAGGCCTACCCCCGCGAGGTAAAGCTCCCCGCGCACGCCCACCGGCACGATTCGCATCTGCGGATCGAGCACGTACGCCCTCGTCCCTCGGATGGGCCGACCGATTGTCGGCGCCGTGCGCGCCCCTCGCTCCACGAGCGTGAAGGTCGAATACGTCGTATCCTCGGTCGGCCCGTACAGGTTGTAG
This sequence comes from Polyangium sp. 6x1, assembly GCF_029946515.1. GTDB lineage: Bacteria > Myxococcota_A > Polyangia > Polyangiales > Polyangiaceae > Polyangium. The sequence continues at coordinate 86,180 of NZ_JARZHH010000002.1, read as the reverse complement.
AGCTTCTCCACGAACGGGAGCTCGTGAACCCGCTCTGCGAGCGACAGCGGCAGCGGCTCGCCCGCCAGGTTCACGGTCCTCACGGAGCCCGGCACCCCTCGCATCCGTACGAGCTCCGCCATCGCCGACGGGACGGTATTCACCAGCGTCACGTGGTCGCGGTCGGGCAGCGTCGGCAATGCGAGCGCGTCGGGAGCCAGCACCACCACGCCTCCCATCGTGAGCGGGCCGAAGATCTCGAAAATCGAGAGGTCGAAGCACACCGACGTCGCCGCAAGCACGCCGCGCATCTCCGCGGGCGAGAACACCTCGGTTGCCCAGCGCAGGAACTGCGTGGCGCTCCGGTGGGTCATCGATACGCCCTTCGGTCGCCCCGTCGAGCCGGACGTGTAGATGAGGTAGGCCAGGTTCTCCGCGCGCGAACCGGCCTGCAATCGCTCCCCTCCGGCGGGATCGTCCTCCGTGACGATGTCATCCAGGCACAACGCGCGCGCGCCTGCTGCCGGGAAAGCCCCGACGAGCGCACGCGACGTGAGGAGGAGGCGCGCGCCGCTGTCCGCGAGCATGTATTCGAGGCGCTCGCGGGGATAGGCCGGGTCGAGCGGGACGTAGGCCGCGCCGGATTTGAGGATGCCGAGCAGCGCCACGATCAGATCGACCGTGCGCTCCAAGCACACCGCCACGCGCTTCTCGGCGCCGACGCCTCGCGCGCGCAGCGCGTGGGCAAACCGGTTTGCCTTGCGATCCAGCTCGGCATAGGTGACGTGCTGGCCCTCGAACAGGAGGGCGAGGGCGTCAGGCGTACGATCGACCTGCGCCTCGAAGAGCTCGTGAATGCATGCGTCGTCCGGGTAACGCGCGCCGGTGTCGTTCCATTGCGCGAGGAGACGCGTCTCGGGCTCCGTCACGAGGGGCAGGTCTGCCACGCGCGCCTCAGGCGAGCGCACCGCGCCTTGCAGCACGAGCACGAGCCGCTCCGCCATTCGCGCAATGGTTTCCTCGTCGAAGAGGTCCTTCGCGTACACCAGCGACCCTTCGAGCGTGTCCCCTCGTTCGGTCAGGTTCAGCGTGAGGTCGAATTGGGCTGCCTCCGCCCCTTCCAGCTCGACCGGCGCCACCTCGAAGTCCCCCGAGGCGAGCGCGCTCGTCGGCGTGTTTTGCAAGACAAACATCACCTGGAAGAGCGGCTGCCGCGAGAGATCACGCGTCGGCGCGAGCTCCTCCACCAGCTTCTCGAAGGGGATGTCCTGGTGCGCATACGCGTCCAGCGTCGTCTCTTTCACCTCGGCCAGCAGGTCCACAAACCGCCGCTTGCTGCCCACATCCGCGCGCAGCACCAGCGTGTTCACGAAAAACCCGATCAGCCCTTCGAGCTCCTTCTGTGTGCGGCCCGCGATCGGCGTGCCCACCGCGATGTCTTCCTGCCCGCTCAGACGGTGCAGCAGCGCCTGGAAGCCGGCCAGCAGCACCATGAACAGCGTCACGCCCTGCCGCCGCGCCAGCGCACGAAGCCCCTCGGTGAGCTCCGCGCCCAGCGACACCTTCACGCTCGCTCCACGATGGCTCGGCGCGGCCGGACGCGGTCGATCCGTGGGCAGCTCCAGCGGCGCTACGCCCGACAGCTTCTCACGCCAGTACCCGAGCTGCCGCTCCAGCACGTCGCCGGATAGCCAGCTCCGCTGCCACAGCGCATAATCGGCGTACTGCACACGAAGCTCGGGCAGCACCGCCGCACGCCCCGCCCGAGCGGCCTCGTAATGGGCCACGAGCTCCCGCATCAGCACGCCCATCGACCAGCCGTCCGAGACGATGTGGTGCATTACCATCACCAGCACGTGATGCCTGTCTCGGAGCCGGAACAAGCGCACGCGGATGAGGGGGCCCGCCGCGAGATCGAACGGACGCAGGACCTCCTCGGCGCCGGCGCTGTACGCGGCGGATTCGGGGTCTTCGGCCGTCGACAGATCGTCCAGGCGCAGCTCGAAGGCGCGCGGCGCATGAATCGTCTGCCTCGCTCGACCCTCCACCGCCTCCAGCGTCGTCCGCAGCGCCTCGTGCCTATGCAACAGCGCCTCGAACGCCTTGCGCAGCGCCTCCACGTCGAGCTCGCCCGAGAGCCGCAGCGCGAACGGCATGTGGTACGCCGTGCTGCCCGGCGCGAGCTGATCCAGGAACCACAGCCGTTGTTGCGCGAACGAAAGAGGCAGCTCGCCCTCTCGGCTCTGCCGCGTGACGCGCGGCAAAACCATGCCCCCCTTTCGCTGCTCCACCTCGATACGCTCCGCGAGGCCCGAAACCGTCGGCGCCTCGAACAGCGCGCGCAGCGGCACTTCCACGCCCAGCGCCGCACGCACACGCGAGACGAGCTGCGTCGCCAGCAGTGAATGGCCTCCGAGCGCGAAGAAATCGTCGTACACGCCCACCCGCGGCAGCCGCAGCACCTCGGCGAATGCTTCGGCCAGCGTCTGCTCCACCGGGCTCCTCGGGCCAGGATCGTTTTCGCTTCCCGACATGGGCGCGAGGGAAGACTCCGGCAGCGCGCCACGATCCACTTTGCCATTCGGCGAGAGCGGCATTTGCTCCAGCACGACATACGCGCTCGGGAGCATGTACTCGGGCAAACTCTCCTTCAGCGCATCGCGCAAATGGGAGGCGGCAGGGGCCGTCCCCGGTGCCTCCGGCACGAGATAAGCAATCAGCCGCTTGTCCCCATCGGCGTCCTGACGCGCCACGACCACGGCTTCTCGCACCGCGGGGTGCCTCAGCAAAGCTTGCTCGATCTCGCCCAGCTCGATCCGGAAGCCGCGCAGCTTCACCTGATGATCACGCCGGCCCACGAACTCGACCGTGCCGTCCTCCAGCCATCGCGCGAGATCGCCGGTGCGATACATGCGCGCCCCTTCGGTCCCCGCGAAAGGATCGGGCAAGAATCGCTCGGCCGTCAGCCCTGCCTGCGACCAATAGCCACGCGCAAGACCATCACCCCCGGTATACAATTCCCCTACCACGCCCAGCCCGACGCGCTCGAGCCGGTCGTCGAGGATGTACACCCGCGTCTGGTCAATCGCCGTGCCCAGCGGAACCGTATGCCCACGCAGCGGACCCTCCACCGGACCGAGCGTCGTGAACGTCGTGTTTTCCGTGGGCCCATACCCATTGATGATTCGCGTGCCCGGCAGCCGACGACGCGCTGCCTCCACGTGCCGCAGCGACAGCGCGTCTCCGCCCGCGAGCAGGGCGCGCACCCCCGAAAGGATCTCTGCGCTGCTATCCACGATCTGATGGAACAACGGCGCCGTCAGCCACAGCGTCGTCACACCGTGCCGCTCCAGCACCGCGCCTAGCTGCGACAGCGAGAGCACTCCGGCCGGCGCGATCGCCACACGCGCGCCATGCAGCAGCGCGGACCAGATCTCGAAGGTCGACGCGTCGAACGCAAGCGGCGCATACTGCAAAAACACATCGGACGCCTGCACCTGCAAATGCCTGCGGGCCCATGCGAGGCGCACGACCGCGCGGTGAGGCACAAGGACACCCTTCGGTTTGCCCGTGGAGCCCGACGTGTACACGACGTACGCGCCTTGCTCGGCGGCCATTCGGAGCCCGAGGTCCGCATCGGACTCGCCCGCCGCAACGCTCGCCTCCACGTCGAGAGGCACCTGCGCCACGTCGAGCCGCGAGCTTTCCCCCGCGAGCGCAGGCTGCACGAGGGCCACGCGAAGCCCGGTGTCTCGCGCAATGAAGCCGAGACGCTCGACGGGAAGCGATGGATCGAGCGGCACGTACGCGCCGCCGGCCTTCAGAATGGCGAGCAGCGCGATCACGGCCTCGGGGGAACGCTCCGCGAAGACGCCGACGGGGACGTCCGCACCCACCCCGAGACCACGAAGGTGGCGCGCAAGGCGATTGGCGCGTCGATTGACCGCCTCGAACGCGAGCACGCCGTCGTCCCACGCCAGCGCGATCGCGTCCGGCGTCTTCGCCACTTGTGCCTCGAAGAGCGCAGGGATACCCGCCTCGCGCGGGTAGGGCGCCGTGGTCTCATTCCAATGCGAAAGCAGCCGCTCCTCTCGCTCCGTCAGAATCTTCCAGTCCGAAATACGCCCCTCGGGCGCGCTCGCCGCCTGCTCCAGCACCAGCCGCAGCCGCTCCACAAGCAGCTCCGCCGTCCTCGCGTCGAACAGGTCGGTGGCGTATTCGAGCACTCCCTCGACGGATCTCCGCTGATCCGTGAGGTTCAGCGTGAGGTCGAACTTGGCGGTCTCCGCGCCCTCCAGATCGACCGGCGCCACGCCGAGCCCCCCCACGTTCAGCTCACCGACGGGGGCGTTTTGCAAGACAAACATCACCTGGAAGAGCGGCTGCCGCGAGAGATCACGCGTCGGCGCGAGCTCCTCCACCAGCTTCTCGAAGGGGATATCCTGGTGCGCATACGCGTCCAGCGTCGTCTCTTTCACCTCGGCCAGCAGGTCCACAAACCGCCGCTTGCTGCCCACATCCGCGCGCAGCACCAGCGTGTTCACGAAAAACCCGATCAGCCCTTCGAGCTCCTTTTGCGTGCGGCCCGCGATCGGCGTCCCCACCGCAATGTCTTCCTGCCCGCTCAGACGGTGCAGCAGCGCCTGGAAGCCGGCCAGCAGCACCATGAACAGCGTCACTCCCTGCCGCCGCGCGAGCGCCCGAAGCCCCTCGGTGAGCTCCGCGCCCAGCGATACCTTCACGCTCGCTCCACGATGGCTCGGCGCGGCCGGACGCGGTCGATCCGTGGGCAGCTCCAGCGGCGCTACGCCCGACAGTTTTTCACGCCAGTACCCGAGCTGCCGCTCCAGCACGTCGCCGGACAGCCAGCTCCGCTGCCACAGCGCATAATCGGCGTACTGCACACGAAGCTCGGGCAGCACCGCCGCACGCCCCGCCTGAGCCGCCTCGTAATGGGCCACGAGCTCCCGCATCAGCACGCCCATCGACCAACCATCCGAGACGATGTGGTGCATCACCATCACCAGCACGTGATGCCTGGCCCGCAGCCGGAACAAGCGCACGCGGATGAGCGGGCCCGCCGCGAGATCGAACGGACGCAGGACCTCCTCGGCGCCGGCGCTGTACGCGGCGGATTCGGGGTCTTCGGCCGTCGACAGATCGTCCAGGCGCAGCTCGAAGGGGCCCGGAGGATGAATCGTCTGCCTCGCTCGACCCTCGACCGCCTCCAGGGTCGTCCGCAGCGCCTCGTGCCTATGCAACAGCGCCTCGAACGCCTTGCGCAGCGCCTCCACGTCGAGCTCGCCCGAGAGCCGCAGCGCGAACGGCATGTGGTACGCCGTGCTGCCCGGCGCGAGCTGATCCAGGAACCACAGCCGTTGCTGCGCGAACGAAAGAGGCAGCTCGCCCTCTCGACTCTGCCGCGTGACGCGCGGCAAAACCATGCCCCCCTTTCGCTGCTCCACCTCGATACGCTCTGCGAGGCCCGAAACCGTCGGCGCCTCGAAGAGCGCGCGCAGCGGCACTTCCACGCCCAGCGCCGCACGCACGCGCGAGACGAGCTGCGTCGCCAGCAGCGAATGGCCTCCGAGCGCGAAGAAATCGTCGTACACGCCCACCCGCGGCAGCCGCAGCACCTCGGCGAATGCTTCGGTCAGCGTCTGCTCCACCGGGCTCCTCGGGCCAGGATCGTTTTCGCTTCCCGACATGGGCGCGAGGGAAGGCTCCGGCAGCGCGCCACGATCCACTTTGCCATTCGGCGAGAGCGGCATTTGCTCCAGCACGACATACGCGCTCGGGAGCATGTACTCGGGCAAACTCTCCTTCAGCGCATCGCGCAAATGAGAAGCGGCAGGGGCCGTCCCCGGTGCCTCCGGCACGAGATAAGCAATCAGCCGCTTGTCCCCATCGGCGTCCTGACGCGCCACGACCACGGCTTCTCGCACCGCGGGATGCCTCAGCAAGGCTTGCTCGATCTCGCCCAGCTCGATCCGGAAGCCGCGCAGCTTCACCTGATGATCACGCCGGCCCACGAATTCGACCGTGCCGTCCTCCAGCCATCGCGCCAGATCGCCGGTGCGATACATGCGCGCCCCTTCGGTCCCCGCGAAAGGATCGGGCAAGAATCGCTCGGCCGTCAGCCCTGCCTGCGACCAATACCCACGCGCAAGACCATCACCCCCGGTATACAATTCCCCCACCACGCCCAGCCCGACGCGCTCGAGCCGGTCGTCGAGAATATACACCCGCGTCTGGTCAATCGCCGTGCCCAGCGGAACCGTATGCCCACGCAGCGGACCCTCCACCGGACCGAGCGTCGTGAACGTCGTGTTTTCCGTGGGCCCATACCCATTGATGATTCGCGTGCCCGGCAGCCGACGACGCGCTGCCTCCACGTGCCGCAGCGACAGCGCGTCTCCGCCCGCGAGCAGGGCGCGCACCCCCGAAAGGATCTCTGCGCTGCTATCCACGATCTGATGGAACAACGGCGCCGTCAGCCACAGCGTCGTCACACCGTGCCGCTCCAGCACCGCGCCCAGCTGCGACAACGAGAGCACTCCGGCCGGCGCGATCGCCACACGCGCGCCTTGCAGCAGCGCGGACCAGATCTCGAAGGTCGACGCGTCGAACGCGAGCGGCGCATACTGCAAGAACACATCGGACGCCTGCACCTGCAAATGCCTGCGGGCCCATGCGAGGCGCACGACCGCGCGGTGAGGCACCAGCACGCCCTTCGGTTTGCCCGTGGAGCCCGACGTGTACACGACGTACGCGCCTTGCTCGGCGGCCATTGGGAGCCCGAGGTCCGCATCGGACTCGCCCGCCGCAACGCTCGCCTCCACATCGAGGAGCACCTGCGCCACGTCGAGACGCGAGCTTTCCCCCGCGAGCGCAGGCTGCACGAGCGCCACGCGAAGCCCGGTGTCCCGCGCAATGAAGCCGAGACGCTCGGCGGGAAGCGATGGATCGAGCGGCACGTACGCGCCGCCGGCCTTCAGAATGGCGAGCAGCGCGATCACGGCCTCGGGGGAACGCTCCGCGAAGACGCCGACGGGGACGTCCGGACCCACCCCGAGACCACGAAGGTGGCGCGCAAGGCGATTGGCGCGTCGATTGACCGCCTCGAACGCGAGCACGCCGTCGTCCCACGCCAGCGCGATCGCGTCCGGCGTCTTCGCCACTTGTGCCTCGAAGAGCGCAGGGATACCCGCCTCGCGCGGGTAGGGCGCCGTGGTCTCATTCCAATGCGAAAGCAGCTGCTCCTCTCGCTCCGTCAGAATCTTCCAGTCCGAAATACGCCCCTCGGGCGCGCTCGCCGCCTGCTCCAGCACCAGCCGCAGCCGCTCCACCAGCAGCTCCGCCGTCCTCGCGTCGAACAGGTCGGTGGCGTATTCGAGGAGGCCGAGGATTTGCCCGTCCTGCTCGAACATGGAGAGGGTCAGCTCGAAATGCGCTGTGGGGATGTCGACGGATACGGGGGAGATCGAAAATCCGTCGAGGTGCACCGCGTCGAAGGGCGCGTTTTGCAGGACGAACATCACCTGGAAGAGCGGCTGCCGCGAGAGATCACGCGCCGGCGCAAGCTCCTCCACCAGCTTCTCGAAGGGCAGGTCCTGGTGCGCGTAGGCGTCGAGCGTGGCCTCCTTGACCTGCGCAAGGAACTCGAGGAAGGTCGGTCCACGCGAGAAGTCCGCGCGGAGGACGAGGGTGTTGACGAAAAAGCCGACGATCCCTTCGAGCTCTCTGCGCGTGCGCCCCGCAATCGGGGAGCCGACCGCAAAATCCTCTTGCCCGCTCAGCCGGTGCAAGAGCGCCTGGAACCCGGCGAGCAGCACCATGAACAAGGTGGTGCCCGTCCTCTGCGCGAGCGTGCGGAGCCCGTCCGAGATCCGCGCCGGGATCGATACAGGGAGGGTGGCGCCGCGCTGCGACGCGACGGCGGGCCTCGGCCTGTCCGTCGGCAATTCGAGCGGCGCGACGCCGGCGAGGCGCTTCCTCCAGAAGGCGACCTGCTGATCGAGCACGTCACCCGAGAGCCAGCTCCGCTGCCACAGGGCATAATCGACGTAACGGATCGGGAGCGGGGGCAGCGCAATGGGCTGCCCGCGACGAAATGCCTCGTAGAGCTGGACGATTTCCCGGACGAGCACGCCCATGGACCAACCATCGAAGATGATGTGGTGCATGTTCGCGACGAGGATGTGCTCCTCCGGCCCGAGCCGCAGCAAGAGCGCGCGAATGAGGGGGCCCCTGCGCAGATCGAAGGGGTTGAAATGGGCCTGCACGGCGATGCGCCGAGCCTCCGCCTCGGGATCCTCGGCGCGCGACAGGTCCTCGACCACGAGCGGGAAGGGCCCGACGGGATGAATGCGCTGGACGGCGCGCCCGTCGACGAAATCGAACGTGGTGCGCAGCGCCTCGTGCCGGCGCGAGACCTCGTCCATGGCGCGCTGGATGGCGTCGATGCTGATCGTGCCCGTGAGCCGCAGCGCCAGGGGCATGTGATACGCCGTGCCCTCCGGATCGAGCTGATACAGAAACCAGAGCCTCTGCTGCGCGAACGAAAGCGGGACGTCCCCGTCGTGCTGGGCGCGCTGGAGCGCGGGCGCCACGAGCTTGCCGCGGCGAAGCTCCACCTCGATCACCTTCGCCAATCCCCCCACGGTGGGCGATTCGAAGAAGGACCGGAGCGGCAGGTTCACGGAGGCCGCCGCCCGAATGCGCGAGACGAGCTGCGTGGCGAGGAGCGAATGGCCGCCGAGCGAAAAGAAGCTGTCGTGCAATTCGACGTGCGGGACCTGAAGGACCTCGGCGAACGCGCGCGCGACCATCTGCTCGACAGGCGTGCGCTGCGGGGCCTCCGCCTGCGGATCCGGGCGGAGGGCCGGGAGCGCAGCCCGATCGACCCCGCCCTTCGGAGTCTGCGGATCCAAGAAAACGTAGGCCGTCGGGAGGGTGGCGTCCGGCAGGCGCGATGCGAGGAACGCTCGCAAATCCCCGGACGAGGGGGGCGGCGCCGCGGAGGGCACCACATACGCCACGAGCTGGGCGCCTTTCCCGGGTTTTTCCTGGGCCACGACGACGGCGTCACGCACGCCCGGATGCTCGGAGAGAGCCCTTTCAATGGCCGGCAGCTCGACGCGCGCGCCGCGCCCCTGGCCCCGATCGTCGCGGCGTCCCAGCAATACGATGCGACCGTCCGGCAGCCAGCGCGCCAGCACCCCCGTATCGAACATCCGCGCGCCCGCCTCCTCGCTGAAGGGGTCGGGGACGAAGCGCGCAGCCGTGAGAGCAGGGTTCGAAAGGTACCCGCGCGAGACGCCCAGGCCGCCGATATGAAGGTCCCCCCGCGTCCCCACCGGGGCTGGCTGGCCATACGAATCAAGGATGTAGACCCTGGCCCCAGCGACGGGCCGGCCCGCGGGCACACGCTGGCCCGACGCGAAGATCTCCGATAGCTCTCCGGCCATGTTCACGCCGGCCGCTTGTGCCAGGCCAAACGTGCTCCAGAGCCGCACCTGGGAGCCCGCGAGCGACCGCCATTGATTGACGCGATCGACGCGCGCCGCCTCGGCGCCGCCGAGGAGCACCCGACGCAACGAGGGGGGAACGGGGCGCCGCGACTCGACGAGGTGCGCGACCACGTCGTGCCAGAACGGCGTCGGGAGAACGACCGAGGTGATGCGCGACCGTTCACAGGCTTCGAGGAAGCCCGCCGGATCGTGCGTCGCCGCGTCCCGCGCGACGAGGCACCCGCCCGCGAGCATGCACAAAACCATTTCGTCGTCGAACCCGCCCGAAGAAAACGGGGCGAGCTGGAGCACGCGCTCGTCGTCGCCAAGGCTCAGCCTATCGCGGAGCGCGACGGCCACGCTCGCGAGGGCGCCGTGGGGCACCGCGACCCCCTGGGGTTCGTCGGTCGCAGAACGATCGAGACGCACGCAAGCCAGGCTCGCTGGAGACGTTTGGCGGGACAGACGATCGCTCGGCACGCCCTCCTCGGTCGCCATATCGACGAGCTCGTACGGCAGGTCGATCGCCGCGGGGGGCTCGACCAGCGCGTGCCGAGTGAGCAGGAGCGAAGCGCCGCTTCGACGCACGATCGCGCGTGCCTCGTCGATCCGCGCGTCCGGCGCGAGGAGCACGTACGCCCCGCCCGCCGCGAGGACCGCCCAGATCGCGACGACGAGGTCGGCGGTCCTGTCCAGGCGAAGGGCCACGCGCACCTCGGGGCCGACGCCGCGTTGCCGAAGCCGGAAGGCCAATCGATTGGCGCGAAGCTCGACCTCGCGGTAGGTCAGCCGCTGCGCCCCGTCCTCGACGGCAATCGCCTCCGGAGTCCGATCCACCTGCGCCTCGAGGAGGTCGAGCACCGAGCGCACCTCCGGCTTGCGCTCGGCGGATCGACCGTGCTCGCAGAGGATCCGCGCGCGCTCGTCCGCGGAGAGGAGCGGCAAGGCGGCGATCGTGATTGCCGGATCGACGGTGAAGGCTTCGAGGATTCGCTCGTATTGCCCGAAGAATTTGCGGATCGTCGACGCGTCGAAGAGATCGGTGTCGTACTCCGCCGAGATGTCGATGCCCTCGGACGACCACCGGGCGCTGATCACGAGATCCATCTGGCTCGTGCCGCGCTCGACGTATTCGGGCGCCATCACGAGGCCGGGCATCTTCATGGAGTTGATGGGCAGGTTCTGGTTGATGAGCATCACCTGGAGGAGCGGCGTATGCCCGGTGTTCCGCCCCTTCTCGACCGCCTCGAGCACCCGCTCGAACGGCACGTCCTGGTTCGCTTGCGCGCCCAGCGTTCGCTCACGAACCTGCTCGACCAGATCCCGGAAGCGCAGATGCCTGGAGGAGAAATCGGCGCGAATTAGGAGCGTGTTCGGGAAGAGCCCGACGATGTCCTCGAGCTCAGGGCGCGTGCGCCCGGCGCTCTGCGTGCTGACGACGATCTCGTTTTGCCCCGTCCAGCGGTGGAGCAAGGCATGCAAGCCCGCGAAGAGCACCATGAAGAGCGTGGCCCCCTCGCGGCGCCGTACGACGCCGCTCAGCGTCTCGGCGAGCTTCGCGGGATACCGGAACCGGAGCATCGCGCCGCGCCGCGCCGGGACGGCGGGCCTCGGCCTATCGAGGGGCAGATCGAGGGGCTCGACGTTGGCGAGTTGTTCCTTCCAGTACGCGAGCTGGCGATCGAAGACGCTCACCAAAAACCGACGCTGCCACACCGCGAAATCCGCATACTGGATCGTCAACGCGGAGAGCGGGGAGGGCCGCCCCTCGCGCAACGCCTGGTACAGGGTGACGAGCTCACGCGTCAGAATGCGGAACGACCAGCCATCGGAGGCGATCGGGTGCACGTTCACCACGAAGACGTGCTCGAATCCATGCAGGCGGATGAGGGTCGTGCGCAGGAGCGGACCGCGGGAAATGTCGAAGGGCTCGTGCGCGCTCGCCAGCACGAGGCGCCTCATTTCGTCCTCGCGCTGCTCGGTCGGCAGATCGGAGAGATCCCGGATGGGCAAGAGCCAATGCGTGGGCGCATGGACGATCTGGCAGGGCGCCCCGTCGCGCATCTCGAAGGTGCTGCGCAGCGATTCGTGCCGCCGCACGATCTCCTCGAAGGTCCGCCGGAGCGCGTTGGTATCGAGGTCGCCCGAGAGACGCAACGCAAAGGGGATGCTGAACGCGGCGGCGTTCGATTCGATCTGATCGACGAGCCAGAAGCGCAATTGCGCGAACGACAGCGGGAGGTGGCCGTCCCGCGGCGCGGGCGTGATCGGCGGCAGCTTCGAGGGATCCTCCTCGGCGCGCAGGATCGCCCGCAAGGTCTCCTTGTGACGCTTGAGCTCGGCGAGGAGCTCGGGCGTCAACGCGCCACGCGGCGCGCTGTAACGCAGAGCGTCCCCTTCGAGCCAAAGCTTGACGCCGAGGGAGCGCACATGCTGCAAGAGTTCGGCGTCGGTCACAGCTCCCCCTCCTCGAGGTCGAGCGCTTCGGGTGCTGCGTCCGCGTTCGTCGCGCCGCCCGCCGGCAAGAGCCGCTCGACGCTCCGCGCGAGGGCGGACACCGTCATCGATTGGAGCGCGTCCCGCAGCGGAAGCGAGACGCCGAGCGTATCGCGGATGCGCGAAAGGACGTGCGTCACGAGCGGCGGCTGGCCGCCGAGCGAAAAGAAATCGTCGTCGAGGCCCACGCTGGAGACACCGAGCACCTCGGCGAAGATGGCCGCGATGGCGCGCTCGACGCGCACCTCGGCCTTGCCCGTCGCGTCGGCCGTCCCTTGCGCGTGCGGCGCGGGCAGCGCTTTTCGATCGAGCTTTCCATTCGGCGTGAGCGGGATCGTTTCAAGCGCGACAAACGCGGCGGGGATCATGTACTCCTGCAGCGTGCGGAGCAGGTGCTCGCGGAGCTCCGTGGCCGAAGGTGGCTCCGCAGCGGGGATCCAGTAGGCCACGAGCCGCTTGTCGCCAGGGATGTCCTCCCGCACCACGACGACCGCGTCGCGCACGCCCGGGTGCGTCTTGATCGTATTCGCAATCTCGCCGAGCTCGATTCGATACCCGCGCACCTTGACCTGCTCGTCGATACGCCCGAGGTATTCGAGGACGCCGCCCGGCGCCCAACGGGCGAGGTCGCCGCTGCGATAGAGGCGATGGCCGGGCTCGTTGGAGAACGGGTCGGACACGAAGCGCGTTGCCGTCAGCGCAGGGCGCCCCATGTAGTTGCGCGCGAGGCCCGCGCCGCCGACGTAGATCTCGCCGGCCACGCCCGGCGGCACGAGCTGCCGGTAGCGATCGAGGACGTGCACCTGCCAGCCCGGGATCGGCCTGCCGACGAGCGAGCGCCCGAAGGTCACGTCCCGCGCGCGCACGCGCTGGAAGGTCACGTGCACCGTGGTCTCGGTGATGCCGTACATGTTGACGAGCATCGGCGCCTCGTCGCCGTGCCGCGCGAACCAGGGCGCGAGGTGCGCAAAATCGAGCGCCTCGCCGCCAAAGATCACGTACCGCAGCGCGAGCGGCGCCGCAGCATTCTCGCTGTCCCAGGCGACGAACTGCCGGAACGCCGACGGGGTCTGGTTGAGCACCGTCACGCGCTCGCGCTGGAGCAGCGCGTGGAAGTCTTCGGGCGAGCGCGCCTCCAGGTGCGGGACGATGACGAGGCGACCGCCGTGCAGCAGCGGCCCCCATATCTCCCAGACCGAGAAATCGAAGGCGTAGGAATGGAACAGGGTCCAGACGTCGTCCGCGCCAAACCGGAAGAGCTCGCCGGCGGCCGCGAAGAGGCTCAGCACGTTGCGGTGCGTGATGCCGACGCCCTTGGGTTTTCCCGTGGAGCCGGAGGTGTAGATGACGTACGCGAGGTTGTCCGGACCAACGCCCTCCCGCAAGGGTGTGGTGTCCTCGCCGGCGATCGCGTCCCCTTCCACATCGAGGCAAAGGACCTCGGCGCGCACGTCCGGTAGCTGCGCGCGCAAGCTCGTCGTCGTGAGCAGGACACGCGCGCCCACGTCCTCCAGGATGAACGCCGTGCGCTCGCGGGGCGACATGGGGTCGATGGGGACGTACGCTCCGCCCGCTTGAAGCACGGCGAGAATGGCGATCATCATCTCGACCGAGCGCTCGACGAAGAGGGCGACGAGGACGTCTGGGCCGACGCCGGAGCGCTGGAGGCGCAGGGCGAGCGTACGGGCGCGCGCGGCGAGGTCCCGGTACGTGATTCGGTGATCGTCCGCGACCAGGGCGACAGCGTCGGGCATGCGCTCGACCTGGGCCGCGAAGGCGTCGGGCAGCGAGCGCGCGAGGAGCGGTGGGGCGGTCGTCGTGCTGCACCGGGAGAGCTCCTCGCGCTCCGCGTCCGTCAGCAGGGGCAGGTCGGCGACGCGCACGCGCGGATCCCGGACGATGGCCTCGTACATCGAGCAGAGCCGCGCGGCGAGGCGCTCGACGGTGGGCCGATCGAAGAGGTCGACCGCGTATTCGATGCGGCCCCGGAGCACGCCATTGCTTTCGCCGAGGTAGAGCGAGAGGTCGAGCTTGGACGTGCCGCTCGTGATGGGCCGCGCCGAGACGGAGAGCCCGTCGATGGTGACGTTTTCGAAGGGCTTGTTTTGCAGGGCGAAGAAGACCTCGAACAGCGGTGATCGGGAAAAATCCCTCGCCGGCTTCAGCTCGTCCACGAGCTTTTCGAAGGGAATCTCCTGGTGGGTGATCGCCCCGAGCGTGGTCTCCTTGATCTGCGAGAGCAGCGACAGGAACGTCAGGTCGTCCCGGAAATCGGCGCGCAGGACGAGCATGTTGTAGAAGACGCCGACGAGCTGCTCGAAGTCCTCGCGGTTGCGGCACGCGACCGGTGTTCCGAGGGCGACGTCGGTCTGCCCGCTGAGCCGGTGCAAGAGCGAAAAGAAGCCCGCGACGAGCACCATGAAGAGCGTCACGCCCGCTTCCCGCGCGAGGGCCCCGAGCCCCGCGGTCACCGGCGCGGGGAGCTCGATCTCGACCCAATCGCCGCGGAGGCTCGGCCTCGGCGGCCTCGGTCGATCGGTCGGCAAATCCAGGGGCGTGAGGCCGTGGAGCTGCTTTTTCCAATATCGCAGCGCCCGCTCCATGGCCTCGCTTTGCATGTAGTCGCGATGCCACGCCGCGTAATCGGCGTACTGGATGGGCAAGGGAGGCAGCTCCGGCGCGCCCGCATTGACGATCGCGTTGTAATGGGCGGCGACCTCTCGCACGACGAGGAGGAGCGTCCACTCGTCGGAGACGATGTGGTGCATGTTGAAGACGAGGACGTGCAGCTCGTCCTCGAGCTTGATCAAGAACATGCGCAAGAGCGGGCCGGTGTGCAGGTTGAACGCCCGCTGCGCCTCCTCGCTCATCAGCCGGTTGGCCTCGGTTTGTCGCGTCGCCACGGCCGAGCTCGAAAGGTCCACGACGGGCAGCGCGAGCGGCCCAGGCGGGTGCAGGCGCAAGACCGGGAGGCCCTCGTGGCTGTCGAAGGTGGTGCGCAAAACGTCGTGGCGACGCACGAGCGATTCGAAGGCGCCACGCATGGCGTCGACGGAAAGCCGCCCGGACAGCTCCAGCGCATACGGCATGTTGTAGGCAGGGCTGTCGGGCTCGAGCTGATCGATGAACCAGATCCGCTGTTGCGCGAAGGAATACGGGCGCGTGGCCGTGGACGCCGCAGGCAACACGGGGCGGTGCGCCTCGCTCCGGGCCTCGGCGAGGCGCGCGGCGAAGCTGCCCACGGTGGGCGCCTCGAAGAGCACACGCACGGGGATGTCGACGCCAAACGTCGCGCGGATCCGAGAGGTGACCTGCGTCGCGAGGAGCGAGTCGCCGCCGAGGTCGAGGAAATCGTCGTCCAGGCCGATGTTCGTGGTGCCGAGGATCTGCTCCCAGATCTGGACGAGCTTGCTCTCGATCTCGCTTTCCGGCGCGACGTACGCATTCCGGAACCCGACGCGCGCCTCCACCGGCGGGCCGGGCGCCTGGTCGCGCTTTCGGTCCGCTTGCTCTTCGGCGCCAGGGGCGGGGCGCTGCGGGGCGTCCACGGGCGCCGCCATGGCCGTCGCAATGGCGGGCTCGATCCAGAAGCGCTTGCGCTCGAACGGATAGGTCGGCAGAGGGACGCGCAGCCGGCGCTCCTGCCCGCGGTAGCCGGCCCAGTCGACCACGACGCCGGCTTGCCACAACCTCCCGAGCGTCACGTGCAACGCCTCTTCCTCGGGCCTCTGCTCCTCCTGCGCGAGGGAGGGCTCGATCACGCGCCCCTGCCCCGCGGGGATACGCCGCGCAAGGCGGCTCAGGGTGCGCCCGGGGCCCACTTCGAGCAGCACACGGCGCCCGTCCTCGAGGAGCGTCGTGAGGCCCTCGGAGAAGCGCACGGTGCGGAGCAGGTGCTCTGTCCAGTACACCGGGTCCTGCGCCTGCTCGGGCGTGATCCAGGTGCCCGTCACGCACGAGACGAAGGGCGTCTTGCCAGGTCGAGGCCGCGCCGCGCGGACGAGCGCGGACAGCTCGCCGACGATGGGCCGCATCATGGGCGAATGGAAGGCGTGCGAGGTGGCGAGGCGGCGGGCCTCCACGCCGGAGGACGCGAGGCGCTGCTCGATCTCCGCGATCGCGGGGATCGGGCCCGAGAGCACGCATTGATTCGGGGCATTGACGGCGGCCAGCGCGACGTCGCCGCCAAGGAAGTGCGCAATCGCGTTCTCCGCGAGCGGCACGGCCAGCATCGCGCCCGGCGGCAAGCGCTGGACGAGCTTGCCGCGCTCGGCGACCAGCCGCAGCGCGTCGCGCAGATCAAAGACGCCCGCGAGGCAGGCCGCGACGTATTCGCCGACGCTATGCCCGATCATGGATTGCGGCGTGATCCCCCAGGATCCCCAGAGCTGGGCGAGCGCGTACATGACCGAGAACATCGCGGGCTGGGTCCACGCGGTCTCTTTCAGGCGGTCGGCAGCGCGTGCCTCCTCGCCCTCCGGCGGATAGAGGATCGCGCGCAGATCAGCCTCGAGCAAGGGGCGAAGGATCTCGGCGCAGCGGTCGAGCTCGCGCCGGAAGACCAATTCGTGACGGTAGACCTGCGCGAACATCTGGACGGTCTGCGCGCCCTGCCCGGGGAAGAGGAACGCGACGGGCCGCTCCGAGGGTTGCTCGTCCAGCGCGACGTGGATGTCCCGCAAGCGCCGCGTGGCCTCCGCCGCGCTGCCGGCGACGACGAAGCTGCGATGGGGAAACACCCTGCGTCCGACCTGGAGCGTGTGCGCCACGTCGGCGAGGACGAGATCGGGGTTGTTCTCGAGGTGCTGGGCGAGCCGCTCCCTCGCGGCTCGAAGCGCCGCCTCCGTTTTGGCCGAGAGGACGAGGAGCTCGGCCGGGCGGCCGGGCGAACCGGCGAGCCGCGAAGGAGGCTCTTCGAGCACCGCGTGCGCGTTGGTCCCGCCCATTCCGAAGGAGCTCACCCCGGCGCGCAGGGGCGTGGGGCCGCTCCAGGGCGAGAGGGTGGTATTGACGAAGAAGGGGCTACCGTCCCAGTCGATGGCAGGATTCGGCGTCGCGCAATGCAGGCTGGCCGGGATCTTCTTGTACCGGAGCGCGCACGCCGTCTTGATCAAGCTCGCCACGCCGGCGGCGGCGTCGAGGTGCCCCACGTTGGCCTTGACCGAGCCGATCGCGCAGAACCGGCGCTCGTCCGTGCTCTCGCGGAACGCCTTCGTCAGCGCTTGCACCTCGATGGGATCCCCGAGCGGCGTCCCCGTGCCGTGCGTCTCGACATACGAGATCGTGTCGGCCGAGACGTCCGCGTTCGCGTGCGCCTCGGCGATCACCTGCGCCTGCCCCTCGACCCCGGGGGCGGTGTAGCCGGCCCGCAGCCCGCCGTCGTTGTTGACCGCCGATCCCTTGATCACCGCGTAGATGTGGTCGCCCGCGGCGATCGCATCCTCGAGCCTCCGGAGCGCGACGACGCCCGCCCCGCTCCCGAAGACGATGCCCTGCGCCTTCGAATCGAAGGGGCGGCAATGCCCGTCGGGCGAGAGAATGCTCCCCGGGACGAACCGATACCCGTGCTGCTGGCTCAGGTTGATGGACACGCCGCCCGCGAGCGCGACGTCACACTCCTCGTTGAGGAGGCTCTGGCAGGCGATGTGCACCGCCACGAGCGACGTCGAGCAGGCGCTCTCGACGAGGAAGCTCGGTCCCTTGAGATCGAGCTTGTAGGAGACGCGCGTCGTGAGGAAGCTGTTGCCGTTGCTCAGGCTGACCTGGAGCGGATCGAGCGAAGCGAGGACGGCGGGGTTCGACCAGATGTGGAGCAGCAAATAGGTGCTCAGCGCCGCGCCGCCGAAGACGCCCACCAGGAGATCCTTGCGGGGCACGATGTACCCCGCGTCCTCCAGCGCCTCCCACGCGCATTCGAGGAAGATGCGCTGCTGCGGATCGAGCAGCTCCGCCTGGCGCGGCGGATACCCGAAGAAGGCGGCGTCGAAATGCGAGACGTCCTCCACCATGGCCGTCGCCCGGACATAGCTCGGATCCCGCACGAGCTCCGGAGACACACCCCGCGCGAGGAGCTCCTCCTCGGTGAACGTCCTGAAGGACTCCACGCCATTGCAGAGGTTTCGCCAGAACGCCGGCACGTCCCGGGCGCCCGGGAAGCGCCCCGCGAGGCCAACGATCGCGATTTCCATACCCGTCCCAGCGACATCCATGGCGTTCTCCTATCGATCCTCGCGCCTGCGCTGCAATCGTTCCCGGCGCCGCGCCCCCCGGGTTCGGCGGTCCGTGTACGTGGCCTCGCTCCCCTCGTCCTGATGCAGGAGCTGCGCGAGCGCCGCGACCGTCGGGCGCTCGAAGAGCGTCACGACGGGCAGGACGACGCCGAGCGCGCGCTTGAGCTCGGCGATGACCTTGAGCCCGATGAGCGAGTTGCCGCCGATATCGAAGAAGCTGTCGTGGCTGTCGACGCGCTCGACGCCGAGGACGCGCTTCCAGATGTCCGCGATCATCCGCTCGATTTCCTCGATCGGCGCCTCGATGCGCGCCTTGCCCGCCTCGCCGGCGTCGGTCCCGGTCAGCGCCTGGACCAAGCGCCCCGCCTCCTCCAGCACCGCAGAGAGATCCCGCGTCGAGACGACGATCTGCGGCGTCGCACGCGAAAGGACGCGGTCGAAGATGTCGATGCCCTCCTCGGTGCCGATGCCGCTCGCCTGGAGCATCTCCCGGTAGGCAGCGAAATCCTCGGCGCGCGCCGCCGTCGCGGCCTGGCCGATGTCGCGCCAGGCGTCCCAGTTGATGGAGACGACGTGCGTCTGGCCCTCGGCGGCGCATCGCTGCGCGAAGGCGTCGAGGAACGCGTTCGCCGCGCAATGGTCGACCTGACCGAAATCGCCGACGATCGCGGTCCGCGTCGAGCACACGAGGAAGAAGTCGAGCGGCTCACGGACGAGGCCGTGGAGCACGACGGTCCCCCCGACCTTGGGCCGGAAGATGCTCTCGACCGTCTCCAGGCTCTTCGTGCGGAGCAGGCCGCCGGGCGGCAAGCCCGCCGCGTGGATGACGCCGTTCAGCGCCCCGAACCGGGCGCGCGCCTCCGCGAGCACCTCGGCCATCCGGGCAGCGTCGGCCACGTCGCCCTGGAGCGCGAGCACCTCGCCGCCGAGCGCCTCGATGGCCTGGATCTTCGTGATGGCCCTGCGCGCCGGATCGTCCTCCCCATGCGACGCGCACCACGCGGCCCAGGTGTCCCGCGCGGGCAGCGCCGAGCGACCGACGAGGACGAGCCGCGCCTCGAAAGAGCGCGCGAGGTGCTCCGCGAGGGCCAGGCCGATGCCGCCGAGGCCGCCGGTGACGAGGTACACGCCGCGGCTGCGCAGGCGCGGCGCCGCGCTCGCCGGGCGCTCGAGGCGCACGGGCTCGAACGTCTGCTCCCAGCGGTGAGCGCCCCGGTGCGCGATGACGCCGCTCTGGCCCTCGCCCTCGGCCTCGGTGACGAGCTGCCCGAGCGCGCCGGGCCCAAGCGCGTCGGGATAACCGCCGAGGTCGACGCTCTTGCACGTGATGTTGAGGTGCTCCCGCGGCAGGACGCGACAGATCCCGAGGAGCGTCGCGTGCTCAGGCCGCAGGCGCTCGCTCCCGGTGACGGCCTGGACGCCGCTCGACACGACGAGGAGGTGCACCGCGTTGCGCGCCGGCAGCTCGCCGAGCGATTGCGCGAGGAAGAGCAAGCTCTGGAACCCGACGTCGCTCGCGTGGGCCGTCACGTCGTCGGTCCGGCGCGGCTCGAGCAGGCTCAGGGCGTGCAGGACGTGCGTCGGGGCGCGGTCGAGCTCGCGCGCGAGATCCTCGAGCAGCGTCGTGTACGCGCTTCGGCTCCGCGGGTCGATCTCGTAGAGCCCCTCGCGAACCCGCCGGTACGCCCCGCCGGGGCGCACGGTGACGACCGTGGCGCCGGTGGCCGCGAGCCGCTCCGAGAGCCCTTCGAGGGGCCCCTCGGGCGGCACGAAGACGAGCCAGCAAGCCTCGCCCGCCCCGGGCGCGGGCGCGGGCCACAACGTCCGTTTCCACGAGGGCAGGTAGAACCAGTCGGCGACGTCCGGCTTCTTGCCGCTCGCCTGCGGGGCGGTCGCCGCGCCCTCCACGGAGCACGGCGCGGCGAGGCGCGCGTCGGCGGGGCGGGGATCCACCCAGAAGCGCCGGCGCTCGAAGGAATACGTGGGCAGCGGGACGCGCCGTCGCGCGCCGCTCGCGTGCAGGCGCTCCCAGGGGACGGCGACGCCCGCGAGCCACAGCCGCGCGAGCGTGGTCATGGCGAACTCGACCTCGGAGCGCTCCTCCTGCGGCAGGCACATCGAGGACAGCACCGCCACTTTGCCCGACGAACCAGAGCCCACCTGCTGCCGCGCGGCCGAGCTCAGCGCGCGCCCGGGGCCGACCTCGAGCAGCACCCAGCGCGGGTCGTCGAGCAGCGTGCGGATGCTGTCGGCGAAGCGCACGGTTTGCCGGAGCTGGCGCACCCAGTACTCGACGCTCTCGGCCTCCTCGTCGCGGATCCACGTCCCCGTCACGCACGAGATGAAGGGCAGGCGCGGGCGGTTCCGCCGGAGGCCCCGCACGAACGCGGCGAACGCCGGCAGAATGGGCTCGACGAGGTGGGAGTGCGCGGCGACCTGGATCGGCAGGCGAACGTACTCGATGTCGCGCTCGTCCAAGGTGCGGACGAAGGCGTCGATCGCGTCCTCTTCTCCGGCGATGACGAAGCTCTCGGGGCCGTTCTTCGCGGCCACCGACAGGCGCGGATCGAGCAGCGGCGTCAGCGACGCCTCGGGCAGATCGACGCTCACCATGGCCCCGGGCCGCACGGCGCCGAGCAGGCGCCCGCGCTCCGCGACGAGCGCGAGCGCGTCCTCCAGCGAGAAGACGCCCGCGAGGCACGCCGCGACGTACTCGCCCATGCTGTGGCCGATCATCGCGGCGGGCTCGACGCCGAGCGACCTCCAGAGCTCGGCCAAGCTGTATTCGATCGTGAAGAGCGCCGGGAGCGCAAACGAGGGCTGCGTGAGCGCCCCGCCTCCCCTGCCCTCGCGGGCGTGCACGATGTCGCGCAGATCGGCGCCGAGCCGCGGCGCGAGGATCGCGGCGCAGCGATCGAACGCCGCGCGGAAGACCGGCTCGCTGCGGTAGAGCTCCGCGCCCATGCCGACGTGCTGCGTGCCGCTCCCGGGAAACATGAACGCCACCACGCGCGGCGTCCCCTCGACGGTCCCGGACAGGATGCGCCGCGGCTCGAAGAGCGCGCGCGCGACCTCGCCGCCGCGTTCGAGGTCGCAGACGATCGCCCGGCGATGGGCGAAGGACCGCCGCCCCACCTGGAGCGTGTACGCCACGTCGGCGAGCGGGACGTCGGGGTGGCTCTCGAGGTGCTGGGCGAGCGCCTGCGTGGCGCGATCGAGCGCCTCCGGGGTCTTCGCCGAGAGCAGGAGCGCGTGCCACGGGCGCGACGGGCCCGAGGGCGAGGCCGGCGGGGGCTCCTCCAGGATCACGTGCGCGTTGGTCCCACCGATGCCGATCGAGCTGACCCCCGCCCGGCGGGGCGAGCGCGCCGCGGGCCACGGCGCGGGCCGCGCGTTCACGAAGAAGGGGCTTTTGTCGAGCTCGAGGCGCGGGTTCGGGCGGGAGAAGTGGAGCGTCGGCGGGATCTCGCCATGGTGGACCGCGAGCGTGGTCTTGATGAGCCCCGCGACGCCCGCCGCCGCGTCCAGGTGCCCGACGTTCGTCTTCACGGAGCCGAGGGCGCAGAACTGCGTACGGCCGCTCGTCGCCTGAAACGCCTTCGTCAGCGCCGCGACCTCGACCGAGTCCCCGAGCGGCGTCGCCGTGCCGTGGGCCTCGACGTACCCGATGTCCTCGGGCGAGACGCCTGCGATGGCATGCGCGCGCGCGATGACCTCGGCCTGCCCCTCGACGCTCGGCGCGGTGAAGCCGACCTTCGCGGCGCCGTCGTTGTTGATCGCCGAGCCGCGGATGATGGCGGTGATCGTGTCCCCGTCCCGGATCGCGTCGTCGAGGCGCTTCAAGACCACCACGCCCACGCCGCTGCCGAACAACGTGCCATTCGCGCCCTCGTCGAAGGCGCGGCAGTGCCCGTCGGGCGAGGCGATGCCGCCGGGCTGGAAGACGTACCCCGCGCGCTGCGGCATGTGAATGGAGACGCCCCCCGCGATCGCCATGTCGCACTGGAAGCCGAGCAGCGCCTGGCAGGCGAGGTGCGTCGCCACGAGCGACGTCGAGCAGCCGCTCTGCACGTCCATGCTCGGCCCGCGCAGATCGAGGTGGTAGGCGACGCGTGTCGCGAGGAAGTCCCGATCGTTCGCCACCATGGCCGGGAACGTGTCCTCGGCGAGGGCGATCTCGGGGTGAGACATCAGGTTGAAGATCAGGTACGTGCTCACGCTGGTGCCCGCGAAGACGCCCACGGAGCCGGGGTTCGCGCCCCCGTAGCCGGCGTTCTCCAGCGCGGACCACGCGCACTCGAGGAAGACGCGCTGCTGCGGATCGAGCATCTCGGCGTCGCGCGGCGCGTAGCCGAAAAACGACGCGTCGAAATGCTCGATGCCCTCGAGCACCGGGGCCGCCGGGACGAAGTCCGGGTTCGCGAGCAGCTCCGCCCGCACGCCCCGCGCGCGGAGCTCCTCGCGCGAGAACATCGTGATGGACTCGACCCCGCCGACCAGGTTGCTCCAGAACGTCTGCGCGTCTTTCGCCCCCGGGAAACGGCACGCCATGCCGATGATGGCGACGGCCAGCTCGTCGTCAGCGGACCGCGCCGCTTCCTCACTCATGCTTCCACCTTTCCTCTCGTCGTCGTCGCATGACGGATCCGTCACCCGCGCGCGCGCTTGCGCTGCCGCTTGAGCACCTCGAGCTGCCGGCGCGCGCGATCCTGCGCCGCATCGACCACGGCCGCGCTCTCCTCTGCCCCCTCGCTCAGATACGCCGCGAGCGCGCTGACCGTGGGGTGCTCCAGGAGCTTGACGAGCGGCATGTCGGGCCGCAGCGGCTGTAGCTCGTTGTGCACTTGCACCATGAGCAGCGAGTGCCCGCCGAGGTCGAAGAAGTTGTCGTGGACGCCGACCTGATCCACCCGGAGCACGCGCCGCCAGACGTCCGCGATTTGCTGCTCGACGTCGCTCCTCGGCGCCACGAACGCCGCGCTCGCGCGCCGCTCCTCGGAGGGCGCCGGCAGCGCCTTCCGATCCACCTTGCCGTTCGGCGTGCGCGGGATCGCGGGCAGCTCGACGAAGACCGAGGGCACCATGTAGTCCGGCAAGCGTCGTTGCAGCGACGCGCGCAACGACGCCGGGTCGATCTTGCCCTCCGCCGGCACGACGTACGCCACGAGCCGCACGTCGAGCGGGACGTCCTCGCGCACCGCCGCCACCGCCTCGCGTACGCCCGGGCAAGTCGCGAGCGACGCCTCCACCTCGCCGAGCTCGATGCGGAACCCGCGCAGCTTCACCTGCTGATCGGCCCGCCCGAGGAACTCGAGCGTGCCGTCGGCGCGCAAGCGCCCGATGTCGCCGGTCCGGTAGATCCGCGCGCCCGGCTCGTCGCGGAAAGGATCCGGCAGGAAGCGCTCCGCGGTGAGCGCAGGCCGACCGTGGTAGCCGCGCGCCACGCAGTCGCCGCCGATGTAAATCTCGCCCGGTACGCCGAAGGGCACGGGCTGAAGGGCCCGATCGAGCACGTAGACGCGGTTGTGCGCGAGGGGCGTGCCCAGCGGAACCACACCGCCGCGCTCGTCCTTCACGTCGTGCGTCGCCGACCAGATGGTGGTCTCGGTCGGCCCGTACATGTTCATCCGCCCCGCGGGGACGATCGCGCCGAGCTCCTCGGCGAGCGGACCCGGGAAAGCCTCCCCGCCGACGAGCAGCTTCTGGAGCCCCCCGAGCGCCTCGCGCGCCTCGACGTCGAGCAGGAGCGCGCGCGCCATCGAGGGCGTGCATTGCAAGTGCGTCACGCCGTACCGCTTGATCTGCCGCGGGACCGTGACCGGCTCACCTCCTCCGCGCCGCGCCTCGCGCTCGCTCAGGCGGCGGAGCTGGTCGAGGTGAGGCAGGCTCTCGAGCACCGCGTCGGTGTCGATGCCGAAATCGACGAGGCATGCGATCTCGTCGACGCCCATCGCGCGGAGCTGCTCGACGAGCTCGAGGCTCCCGCGCGGCGTGCCGAAGAGGCCGCTCGTCTCGAAGTATCGACCGAAGGCGTGCTCGACGATCCGATCGACGTCGTCCTTGCCGAGGGGCCCCGTGTCCACGCTCATGCCGAGGGAGCGCCCGATTCCCTTCATGAGATCGAGCGAGCTGCGGAGGTAGTTCTTGAAGGGCGCCTCCACACGCGCGCGGACGCGCGACAGGTCCGGATCGACGTACGTGTGAAGCATCAACGTGACGTGCCCGCGACCCGACGCGCCCGACCCGCGGTACGCCTCGCGATAGAGGGCGATCTTCTCCGTGAGCTCCTCGATGCTCTGCCCGAGCAGGTGCGTGAGCACGCTCGCGCCGAGCGCCCCTGCGACGCGGAACGTCTCGGGGTTGCCCGCCGCCGTCATCCAGATCGGCAGCTCCGCCTGCACCGGCCGAGGCCGGATGCGCACGTCGACGGGCTTGCCGTCGCCGCCGGGCAGCCGCACCACCTCGCCGCGCCAGAGGCGACGGATGACGTCGAGGCCCTCCAGCATCACGTCCTTGCGCGCCGCATACCGCTCGGGCGCGAAGACGAAATCGTCGGCGTGCCAGCCCGACGCGACGGAGAGGCCCACGCGCCCACGCGAGAGGTTGTCGACGACGGCCCACTCCTCGGCCACGCGCACCGGGTGGTGCAAGGGGATCACGACGCTGCCGGCGCGCAGGCCGACCCGCTCGGTGATCGTCGAGAGCGCCGCGCTCGTGACCGAGGGGTTCGGGTACATGCCGCCAAACGCGTGGAAGTGCCGCTCCGGCGTCCAGACCGCGGAGAAGCCGTTCCTGTCGGCGAATCGGGCCCCGTCGAGCAGCAGGCGGTACCGATCGCGGCCCGGCCCGTCGGCGTCGTCGGCGAAGTAGAACAGGCTGAAATCGATGGGGTTCGCGCGTCCGCGGCGACGCTCCGCGCGGAGCGTCGACGCCTCGTCGGCCTGGATCACCACCGTGAAGCCCCGGCACAACGTCCAGAGCAGCTCCAGGACCGAGATGTCGAAGCTCACGCTCGTCACCGCCAGCCAGGTGCCCGGGGGCTCCGCGCCCAGCCGCTCGTCCATGGCCGCGAAGAACCGCGTGACCGTCGCGTGCGGGAGCATCACGCCCTTGGGTTTGCCCGTGGAGCCGGACGTGTAGATCACGTACGCAAGCTGCGCCGGGTCGTGCGCAGGCGGCGACGCCTCGGGCGGCGCGGCCACGTGCTCCAGATCCTCGACGCGCAGCTCGACGCAGCCGGCGCCCGCGAGCATGCCCGTGAGGTGCGCCTGCGTGACGAGCACGCCCACGGAAGCGTCGTGCACCATGTGGCGCAGCCGTTCGAGCGGATACGACGGATCGAGCGGCACATAGGCCCCGCCTGCGCCGAGGATCCCGAGCATCGCCACGACGACGTCGAGCGAGCGCTCCACGAGCACGCCCACGCGCACGTCGGGCGCCACCCCGAGCTCGCGCAGGCGAGCAGAGAGAGAGCGCGCGCGCCGATCGAGCTCCGCGTACGTGAGCGACGCGCCCTCGAAGACCACGGCCGTCGCGCCGGGCGTGCGCGCCGCCTGCGCCTGGAACTGCGCATGCACGAGGCCCGCATCTCCTCGCCAGGCGCCCGCGCAGGTCCCGTTCAGCACCCGCTGCCGCTCGGCCTCGGTCAGGATCGGCAGGTCGCGCACGCGCCGCTCCGGCGACGCGACCGCCGCGCGCAAGAGCACCTCGAGGTGTCCGGCGAAGCGTTGGATCGTGTCCTCGCGGAACAGGTCGCTGCGATACTCGAGCGCGCCGTCGAGCCCGCTCGGCGTCTCCACCATCGCGAGCGAGAGGTCGAACTTCGCCGTCCCCGCAACGGCGCCGTCCGGCGTTCGGAGCGCCGGCTCCCACGACATCCCGGGCACGCGCGTTTCCACCGCGGGAAGCTGCTCGAGCATGAAGTTCACCTGGAAGAGCGGGTTCTGATCGGCGCCGCGCGCGGCCTGCGTGGCGGCGACGACGTCCTCGAAGGGCAGCTCCGCGTGCCGCAGCGCCTCCTCAACCCGCGCGCGGGTACGCTGCATCAGCGCCTCGAACGTGGGCTCCTCGTCGAGGTCGCAGCGGATGGTCAGCGTGTTGGCCAAAAACCCAACGAGGCTCCGCGTCGCGGCGCGGTCGCGCTGCGCGGACACCGTGCCCACCCCGAAATCCGTCTGCCCGGTGTACCGATGGAGCAACGCGGCGTAGGCGGCGAGGAGCGTGACGTAGAGCGTGCATCCATGCCTTCGCCCGAGCGCGCGCAGCCCCTCGACGAGGGGACGTGGCAGCGTGAAATGCGTCGTCGCGCCTGCGAGCTTGGGCTCGCGCGGGCGCGGCTGGTCGGTGGGCAGCTCCAGCCTGGGCAACGCCCGAAGCCGCTCGGCCCAGAACTCCCGCTGCGCGGCCAGCGTGCTCCGACGCGCGATCTGCCATCGCGCGTAGTCGGCATATTGCACGCGCACGGGCGGCAGCGACGCGTCCGCCCCGGTGAGCCGCGCCTGGTAGAGCGCCGAGAGCTCACGCGCGAGGATGCTGATGGACCAGCCGTCCGTGATGATGTGGTGCTGCGTCAGGAGCAGCTCGTGCTCGTCCTCGGCGAGCCGCACGAGCGAGGCGCGCAAGAGCGGCCCCTGCTGCAAGTCGAAGATGGTCCGTCCCTCCGCGAGCGCGTGCTGCTCACGCGCCGCGTCGCGCGTCGCGGCCGGCTCGCCCGCGAGATCCACATGGGCGAGCGTGAGCTTTGCCGCGGGCAGCACCACCTGGCACGGCTGCCCCTCCACCTCGCGGATCACGGTGCGCAGGATCGCGTGGCGCTCCACGAGCGCGTCGAGCGCGCCTTCGAGCGCCGTCGCCACGAGCGGCCCGCGCATGCGCAGCCCGAACTGCACGTTGTAGAGCGGCACCCCGGGCATCAGCCGTTCGAGGAACCAGAGCCGAAACTGGCCAGGCGAGAGCGGCGAAGGCTCCTCCGGCGAAGAGGGGTCGCGCGCGGGGATGTCGTCCGTCGGCGCCACCTGCGTCGACGCGTGTCGCCACGCCCCGAGCAGCTCGCTCGCCGCGTCGTGGATCGTCGCGCTCTGCCACAGGAACGTCGCGGGCAGCCGAACGCCGAGCGCAACCTCGAGCTCCTCCTGGAGCTCCAGACCGGCGAGCGAGTCGAGGCCGAGCGACGCGAGCGGCACGGCCACGTCGAGCGCCCCGGCGTCGCTCCCGGTGCGACGGGCGACGGCGGCGCGGAGCGCGCGCTCCAAAAGGGCCCCGTGCGTGTCCTCGGGCGCGCGCGCGAGCGCCTCTCGCACGTCCTCCATCGCGGGGGCGTCCTCGGGCGCCTCGGGCGCGTCCGAGCGCCCGAGGACCTCCAGCGCTCCGGCGAGCAACGCTTGCTTGCACGCGCGCCGCTGGATCTTGCCGCTCGACGTCTTGTGGATGCTGCGCGGCGCGAGCAAGGCGATGAGGTGCAGGTGCGCGGCGTGCTCGTCCGCCACGGCGCGCCGGATTGCCTCCATCACGCTCTCCATCGACCCCCCGACGCGCGCCGGCTCGACCTCGGCGACGAGCGCGAGCCGCTCCTCCCCGCCGACCTCCAGGCCGAACGCGGCGACGCAGCCGGGGCGCACGGCCGCGTGCGTTTGCTCGGCCGTGAGCTCCACGTCCTGCGGATACACGTTCCGGCCGCGCAGGATGATCAGGTCCTTCTGACGCCCGGTCACGAACAGCTCGCCCTCCGCGAGGAAGCCGAGGTCGCCCGTGCGCAGGAACGGGCCTTCGCCGGACGCGAGGCGCGCGTCGAACGTGGCCGCCGTCTCCTCGTCGCGCCCCCAGTACCCGCTCGCGACGCTCGGGCCCTCGAGCCAAATCTCCCCGACGCCGCCCTCCGCGCGAGGCTCGCGCGTGTGAGGATCGACGATGACGGCGCGCATGCCCTCGCCGAGCCATCCGGAGGAGACCATCGCGCGCGCCTCCGGGTGCGCCGACGCGACCTCGACCGCGCGGCCCTGGGCGAGGGCCGCGGCGTCGAGCGTCCGTGTGCGGGCGCCCTCGCTGGGGCGCGCGCCCGCGACGAAGAGCGTTGCCTCGGCCAGGCCATAACAAGGGTAAAACGCCTCGGGCCGGAAACCGCAGGGCGCGAAGCGCTCGGCGAAGCGCCGCAGCGTGTCGGCTTGCAGGGGCTCGGCGCCGTTGAACGCGACCTTCCACGAGCGTAGATCGAGACGCTCCAGCACCTCGTTCGGGACTTTGCGCGCGCAGAGCTCGTAGGCGAAGTTCGGGCCGCCGCTCGTGCTGGCCCCGTACCGCGAGATGGCCTCGAGCCACCGCTGGGGCCGCTGGAGGAACGCGATCGGCGACATCAGGATGCACGGAATCCCGTGGTACAGCGGCTGGAGCACGTTGCCGATGAGGCCCATGTCGTGGAAGAGCGGCAGCCACCCGACGACCGCCGTGCTCTGCGCGTCGTGACCGAAGCCGCGCTGGATGAGCCGCTCGTTGTGCAGCACGTTCGCGTGCGTCAGCACGACGCCCTTCGGCGCGCCGGTGGAGCCCGACGTGTACTGGAGAATCGCGATCGTCTCGGCGCCGATCGCGACCGGGTGGAAGGCGTCCGCGCTGCTCGGCGGCAGCGCGTCGACCGCGATCCATACGAGCTCCGCGAGCTCCGGCACCTGCGGGAGCAGCATCTCCGCCATCGCCTTGATCGGGGCGGTCGTCAGGACGACCTGCGCCCTGCTGTCCCTGGCGATGGCGCGGAGGCGCGGCAGGGTGCGATCGAGGCGACCCGGATCGGGCGGGTACGTCGGCACGGCCGCGGTGCCCGCGTAGAGGCACCCCATCAACGCGGCGACGAAATCGAGCGAGGGAGGGAACAGGAGAAGCGCTCTTCCGCCCTGGATCCCAGCTCCCTGGAGCGCGGCGGCGACGGCGCGGGCGGCGTGGTCGAGCCGGCCGTACGACCACGTCTCCACGGGCCCGTCGACGTCGCCTGTGGCGAGGAAGTGGTAGAGGACATCGTCCGGGCGCGCGAAGGCCCGCGCGCGGAGAATGTCGTTGAGCGTCGTGTACGAATCGAGGGGAGAGAGAGCGTCGCTCTGCATGAATGGCCTACCCATCAGCGTTCGTGGGGTTTCACCGCGCGGGACTCAGGGCTCCTCGCTCCCCCCACGCTCGATCAAGGCGTCGATGGTCAGCGCCATCTCGCGCAATGTGGGCGCCTGGTAGACGGCCTGGAGCGGGAGATCGACGCGGAACGTCTTGACGATGCGGGTGCGCAGCCGCGTCGCCACGAGGGAGTTTCCTCCGAGCTCGAAGAAATGGTCGTTCGGCCCGATCTCGTCCGCCGAGAGGAGCTTCGCCCATAACGCCGCGAGCTCCCGCTCGGTCTGGGCCGCGCGATCGGCGCCGCCCTCCGCGGGACGCGCGCTCGCCGCCTGCGCCGGCGCCGCCTCGGGCTCCAGGCGGAGCGGCAGCGGCGGGAGGCGCTCGCGATCGAGGACCACGCCCGCGACCCAGAGCCGGCCGAGGGCCCGAAGCAGGACGGCCTGATCGGCCTGCGCGTCATACACGTGCCGCATCGATTGCAGCACGACCCGCTCCGGCGCGGCGCCGCTCTTCGGATAGCCCAGGGCGAGGCTGCTCAGGGTTTGCCCGGGTCCGACCTCCACGTACAGGTTCTGCGGATCCTGCATGAGCGCGGCGAGGCCTTCCGCGAACCGCACGGGCCGGCACATGTGCGCGGCGAAATAGCCGGGGTCCGTCGCCTCTGCCGCGGTGATGGGCGCGCCGGTGACGTTCGAGATGTACGGGATCCGCGGCGGCGCGAGCGTGTAATGCGCGAGGAGCTTCGTCATCGGCTCGATCATCGGCGTCAACATCGTCGAATGGAACGCGTGCGTGGTCTGCACGCGCCGCACAGGCGTCTCCTCCGCGGCGAGCCGCTTTTCGAGCGCGTCGATCGCCTCGGGGGGGCCCGCGACGACGGTGAGCTCGGGGCCGTTGATCGCGGACAGGGAAAGGTGTTCCCCGAGCATGGGGACGACGGCCTCGTGCGGGAGCGCCACGGCGAGCATGGCGCCGCGGGGCAACCCGTCGATGAGCGCGGCCCTGCGCGCGATGAGGGTGAGCGAATCCTCGAAGGAAAGGACGCCCGCGAGGCACGCCGCGACGTACTCGCCGACGCTGTAGCCGATCATCGCGCCGACGCGGAGTCCGAGGCTCTGCCACGTCCGCGCGAGCGCGTATTCGATCACGAAGAGCGCCGGCTGCGCGAGGCGCGTCTCGGAGAGCCGCTCATCGGCCGGCGTGCGCTTCTGCCTGCTTCGCCCGAGCATGCTCCGCAGATCGATGCCGCCCTTGGGCACGGGCGGGCTCGCGGCGGCCGGGGTGACGCCCTCGGGATAGAGCACGGTGCGCAGATCGAGCCCGAGCTCGGGCTGGAGGATGTCCGCGGCGTGATCGACGACCTCGCGGAACGCGGGCTCCGATGCATAGAGCCCGAGGCCCATGTTCACGTAATGGTCGCCGAGCCCAGGGAACATCAGCACGGCCGTCCGCTCGCTCGCCGGGGAGCCGCGCAAGGCGCGATCCGCGCCGAGCGCGGCCAAGCCGTCCTCGGCCCCCTGGAAGAGAAGCGCGAACCTGTGCGGCCCGAGCTCCGGAGCGACCGGATGGAGGCCGACCCCCGCGCGCACGTCGTCGGGCGACGTGGACGCGAGATGGCTACGAAATGCGCGGATGGAAACGTCGAGCGCAGAAGCGCTCCCGGCCGACAGCAGCGCGAGCGTCCAAGGGCACGGATGCATACGAATTATCCAAGGAGGCACGGATCAAGCTGGATCCGATGCTTCAATGACGAGACTCCCTCGAAACGGCGACAAACGCCTGATCTGGTGAAATGCAGCGTCGAAAGCTCACCATCCCCACCGGCCGCGCCGCCCACGCGTCGCCGGTGCGGCGTACGCATCACCAGCATGGGCGTGTATCCATACCCCCTACATCCCGCCCCCTGTTGCACTTATCGAGCGCGGGACTCCTCATAAGCTTCATACATAGTGAGGTCGGTTAGCATGGTCCCTTCGTCGCGGTCAAGTGGAAACGTGCGCACAGTCCAGGCTGCGCCACCCACGTTTGCGATTGCGTGCGACAGCTTTGCCCCTCAACGAGCCGACCTGTTACGCCGACGATTGCATGTATGCATCGACCACGCGCCTGCAAGGATTACCGAGACGTGCATTCACGCGCGTACTCGCATCGCCTCGGTGTGATTGAACCTCCTCCCGCCGACGCCGCTCCTGTTTGAAGTCACATTTCGTCAGATCAAACATCCACCATCAGGTCAGGCATCCAACGTTATGACTCTCAAGTTACACATCACGATACACGTGTTACATCACACCAAACTTAGATAACATCAGGAACCATGTCAGTAACTTGTTTCACAAAAAATCTATTTTCGTGTGCAAGGGACCTTGGGGGTTATCGGAGGGGTGGACACACAGGCCGCGGTAGCGTAACCGAGCGCCATGACGAAACGAACCACGATCCTCTCGCGTTCGAAGGAGGTCCACGCGTCCCCAGCGTCTCCTCGAAAGCGAGCGTTCCTCCTCCTGTTCGCCGCGCTGGTCATGATGTGCACGGCCTGTAAATCGCAGGCGCCAAGCGAGGCCTCGTCGCCGAGCGCGCAGCCTCCGAGCACGCCACCTCCGCAGACAATGAAGGCCGTGCGGCTCCACGCATTCACGGGCATCGACGATCTGCGCTACGAGGACGCCCCGCGCCCCCGACCCAAGCCCGGCGAGATCTTGATCCGCGTCCACGCCGCCGCCGTGAATCCGGTCGACATCGCCGTCGCCGCTGGACGCATGCAGGAGCGTATTCCCTCCACGTTGCCCCTGATCCTCGGCTGGGACGTGTCCGGCGTCGTCGAGGAAATCGGCGAGGGGGCCACGCGCTTCCAGCGCGGCGACGCCGTCTTCGCGTACCTCTCCGGGGGCCGTGACGGCGCCTTTGCGGAGTACGTTACCGCGAACGAGGCAGACGTCTTGCCCAAGCCCAAGACGGTGGATCACGTCCACGCGGCCGCAATTCCGCTGACCGGCGTGACGGCATGGAAGTCGCTCGTCGAGACGGCGAACCTGAGCGCCGGACAAACGGTGCTCATTCACGGCGGCTCCGGTGGCGTGGGCACGATGGCCGTCCAGATCGCCAAGGCGAGGGGCGCGCGCGTCATCGCGACGGCCTCCGCGAAGAACCTCGAACATCTCCGATCGATCGGCGCCGACCAGGTGATCGATTATCAGGCGACGCGGTTCGAGGACGTGGTGAAAGACGTGGACGTGGTGCTCGACACCGTCGGGAAAGACACCCAGGAGCGCTCTTACAAGGTGCTGAAAAAGGGCGGGCTCCTTGTCGTGATCGTCGGCAAGCCCTCGCCGGAGAAGGCCCAGGAGTTCGGCGTGCGCGCGGTTCGGGTGGGCGCCGGGCCAAACGCCGCGCAGCTCGCCGAAGTCGCGCGCCTCGTGGACGAAGGCCGCATCCGCCCCGTGGTCAGCGAGATCTTCCCATTGCAGGACACGCGCCGCGCCCTCGAGCAGATCAAGACCGGGCACACGCGCGGCAAGGCCGTGATTCGCGTCGTGGATTGATCCTGTCGCTTATCCCCTGATCCTCCCCGCTTCCGTTTGTCCACGGAAGCGGGGGAAGATCCGTCGACGTCGCGCTCGACAAGTCGGCCCGCCGCACCCTCCGGCAGCGCCTGTCCGGCGGTGACAGAGGTGGCTCCGTCGTGTATCGTGCCACGCCTTGAGCGGTCACGATCCGAACTCCATACACGCGAGCCCTGGAGCATTGCGCTCGGCGCGCGTGCTGCTCGGCGCATTCCTCGTCCTCGCCGCGTTTGCGCTTCTCTCGGCCGCGCGACTCGCGCCCCCCGCGCCGCTCGGCCCGGACGCGCCTGCCACGACGTTCTCCGCGACACGAGCAGGCACGCAGCTCGCCCACATCCTCGAGGGCGGAGCGCCACACCCGGTCGGATCGCCTCACAATCGTGTCGTGCGCGACCGCATCGTCGACGCATTGCGCGGCATGGGCCATACGCCGCTCATCCAGACCTCATTTTCGTGCAGCCGCTACGGCGTTTGCGCCGAGGTCTCCAATGTCATCGTCCGGATCGAGGGAGCGGCCTCGCGCTCGGCCGTCCTCTTCTCGGCGCACTACGACTCCGTCGGGGCTGGCCCCGGCGCGGCGGACGATGGCGCGGGGGTCGCCGCGCTGCTCGAAATCGCGCGTGCCCTCGAGGCCGACGCGCCGCCGAAAAACACGATCGTGCTTCTCTTCGACGACGGCGAGGAAGTCGGCCTGCTCGGCGCCGAGGCCTTCGCCACGCAACATCCGCTCGCGCGCGACGTCCGGGTGGTCGTCAACCTGGAGGCACGCGGTACCTCGGGCCCGAGCCTGATGTTCGAGACCGGCCGGGACAATGCCTGGCTCGTCCGCCTCCTCGGCCCATCGCTGCCGCGCCCCGTCACGAGCTCGCTCTTCGTCTTCGTCTACCGCAAGCTTCCCTCCGATACGGATCTGACCGTCTTCAACACGCACGGCGTGCCGGGGCTGAACTTCGCGTTCATCGACGATTACGCGAATTACCATACCCCACGCGACCGCCCCGACGTCCTCGATCCCGGGAGCCTCCAGCACCAGGGGGAGAATGCTCTCGCGCTGGCCCGCGCGCTCGCGTCGGCCGACATCGATCATCCACCGCCGGGGGATGCGGTCTTTTTTGATCTGCTCGCGCTGCACGTGCTGCGCTGGCCCGTGCCGTGGACCTTGCCTCTCGCGCTCGCTGGGGCCCTCGCCTTCGCCGCCTGCGTGGTCCTCCTGGCCCGCGCCCGCGCCTTGCGGCTCCGTGAGGTCGCCTTCGGCCTCGTGCCCCTCGGCGGCGTCGTCGTCGCCGTCGCGCTCTCCCTCCTCGCCTCGGCCCTCTTGCGCGCGACGGGCGCCTTTGCCGGCCCGGTCCTCGCCCACCCCACGCCGGCGCTCCTGTTTCACGCCGCGCTCGCCCTCGGCCTCGTCACCGGTGCCGCCGCGCTCGTCGCGAAACGGACGTCCCCCGCGAGCGCCTGGGTGGCCCAGGGAGGCGTGTGGGTGCTCGTCGCGGTGCTCCTCGCTGCGCTCGCCCCGGGTGTCTCGTATCTGTTTCTCGTGCCTGCGCTCGTCGGGGCGCTCGCCGGCCTCCCCTGGGCCGCCTCGCGGCGCGCCTCGCTCCCCCTCGCGGCGCTTTCGTTCATCGCCCCCGCGTGCGCCGCGTGCTTGGTCCTGTTCCCCCCGGCGTGGATGCTCTACCCCGCCATGGGGACGCAGGCGCTCCCCGCGATCACGGCGCTCGTGGGCTTCATCGTATTGCCCCTCGCCCCCCTCGTGCCATCCGATGGGCGCCGCCGCTTCGCCCTGCCCGCCGCCGCGGCCGCGATGAGCCTCGCCGCGCTCGGGGTCGCGGCCGTCATGCCACCGTATTCCACAACAAACCCTCAAGGCGTGCGCGTCGAGCTCCATCACGATGCCGACGCCGGGAAAGCCGTCCATCGGCTGCTCACGAACGGCGGGGATGTACCGGCGCCGCTGCAAAAGCTCGCCGAGGGGAGCGCCCCGCCCTTCCCCTGGTGGGGCGCGTGGCGCGTCCCTTATCGAACGGCGCCCGCCCTCGATACCCCGGGCCCGGAGCTCGCCGACATCACCTCGACGCCCGAGGGAGCGGGGCGTCGCATTCGCGCGGTCCTGCGCTCCCCGCGCGGCGCGCCCGAGGCCACCGTTTACCTGCCGCCCGGCGTCGAGGTCACCTCTTTCACCATGGCGGGCCAGGCCGTCCCCAGGCCCTACGCCTCGGTGCTCTGGAACTCGGGCTGGCGCCGCTACACGTGCAAGACCCTGCCCGCGAGCGGCATTCCCGTAGAGTTTGTCGTAACAAACCACGCGCCGATCGAGGTCCTCCTCGTCGACTCCACGCCGGGACTGCCCCCCTCGGCGGACGAAATCGTCCGCGCCAGACCCGAGACCGCCGTTCCTTTTCAGGAGGGCGACGTGACGCTCGTCTCCCGGCGTACGCGGCTCTGAGCTCCCCCGGAGGCGGCGCGGTAGATTTCGTCATATCGTCGCGCCGGCGTGCTCCAGCCATGTTCGAGCCGCATGGCGCGTGCGACCAGGACAGGCCATTGCGGGCTCTTTTTGGCCTCCACGGCCCGCGCGACAGCGCGAATCATTGCGTCCGCGCGGCACTCGTCGAAAAGAAAACCCGTGCCGGCGTCGAGCGCGGGGGTGCAATCGTCGATGGTGTCGACGAAGCCACCCGTCGCGCGGGCCACGGGCAGGGCTCCATAACGTTGCGCGTACATCTGCACGAGGCCGCAGGGCTCGAAGCGGCTCGGCAGGAGCATCAGGTCCACACCGGCGAAGATCCGGTGGACGAGCTCCTCGCTGGCGAAATGCACGAAGGCCACCGCCCCCTTCGCGCCGTCTGCCGCCGCCGCGATTTCCTTCATGAGCGCCGGGTCGCCGTCGCCGGCGATGATCACCTGCGCGCCGAGCGTGTGCACGAGCTCGGGCAGCGCTGCGGCGAGGACATCACTTCCCTTCTGCGGGACGATGCGACCAATGCTCCCGAGCAGGGGCCGGGTCGCGTCGACGGGCAGGCCCACCTCTTCCTGCAAGGCGGCGCGGCACCGGGCCCTTTGCGAGACGTCATCGGCATCGTAACGGACCGGGAGCGCGCTGTCCGTCGAAGGGTTCCAGACCTGCTCGTCGATCCCGTTCGTGACGCCGCGGAGCACGCTCGCGCGCCTCTGCAACACGCCCTCGAGCCCGCAGCCGAAGGCGGGCGACCGAATCTCGCGGGCGTACGTCTCGCTGACGGTGGTGATCGCGTCCGCGCTCAGGATCCCTTGCTTGAGGAAATTCAAATTGCCGTAAAACTCGATCCCGTCGATGGAGTACCTCTCCCTGCCGAGTCCGAGCTCGCGAAAAAGCGCGCGTTCGAAGACCCCCTGGTGCGCGAGGTTGTGGATCGTCAGGAGGCTCCTCGTGCCTTCGAGCCGGGGCTCTTCGTTCCGTAGATCCTCGAGGAACGTCGTGGTGAGGGCCGCGTGCCAATCGTTGACGTGGACGACGTCGAAGGCCGACCCGCTTTGCGCCCGACGGAGGGCGATCTCGGCGACCGTCCGCGAGAAAAGCGCGAACCTGAGCCCATTGTCGGCGTAATCCTTGCCGGACTCACCGTAGACGCCCGCCCGGTCGAAGAGCTCCGGAGCATCCAGGAGCAGGACGTCCATCCCTGTGTCGAGCCGCCCGTGGACGAGGGTGACGTCGAAGCTCCGCTGGCCGAGCTTCACGCGCATCGGCTCGGGCGGCGCGACGATACGCAACGCGGAGGTGTCGACGCTGCGGAAACGCGGGAGGACGAGGGTGAACCGATGTCCAAAGCTTCGCACGGCGTGAGGCAACGCCGACGCGTAATCGGCGAGGCCTCCGACCTTGAGCAGCGGGAAGAGCTCGGTGGCAGCGAACAGAATGTCCATGAGGGGTGGTCCGGGCGTCCCTTTCAATCCGATTCGATCACGAGATCAGCGCAATGCATTTCCGTCGCGTGCACGGCGTCGTCGCGTACGGGAGCCGTGGTCACGTCTTTGCCCTGCCACGCGAGGAGGTTGCCGAGCCGCCTCTCGGCGGTCGTGCCCGAACACGTGACGAGGATCCGGAGGTCGAAACGCTCGCGTATCACGGGGTGCAGCGCGAGGCGGCCTTCGACGAGCACGACGTCCGCATTCGCGTGCTCTTGCGCGAGCGCCTCGACGATCTCGGGGCGCAACGAGGGTTCTTCGCCTGTGACGTTTTCGTCGAGCGAGATCCGGGCGACGACGCGGCCCTGCCGGCGGAGGCGCTCCGCGAGCGTGAACGCAAAAACGGATTTGCCGCTCCGCGCGCGACCACCGATGCCCACGACGAGCGGCGCGCCGCGGGGGCGCGAGACGAGGTCTTCGATGCGCGCGCATGCCGCCAGCGTTTTGCGCTCTTCGCTCGTCGCGACATCGACGGCGTCGAACACGTCGTCGACGAGGAGATCGGGGCGACCTTCCCCCTCCGCCTGCCGGCACCCGTGACCTGTCCGCACGCCGATGGCCGTGATCCCGAAGGCGCGCGCCGCGGCCATGTCGACCCCGCGATCGCCGACCATCACCGAGCGCGCGGCGTCGATGGGCAGCTCCTTTGCGGCCCGCTCGAGCATCCCCGCGAGGGGCTTGCGGCACGCGCACGTGATCTTGTATTCGGGGCGCTCGCCCTCGAAACCACGCTCGGGGTGATGGGGACAAGAATAGATACGATCGAGGAACGCCCCTGCCTGCCCGAGCTCGGTCTCCAGCCTGGCGTGGATCCGGTCGAGCTCCTCGATGCTGGTCATGCCCTTGGCGACCTGCGGCTGGTTGGTCACGACAACCGCCAGGTGGCCTCGCTGGTTGGCGAGACGAACAGCGCTCGCGGCGCGCTCGAGGAGCGAGAGCTCGTCGGCGGAGAGGACCCCGTGCCCTCCGAGCGCCGCGTTGAGGACACCGTCGCGATCGAGAAAGACGGTGGGTCGAGGCGAGCGCGCGTGCCGCCGCAGAGGCAGGCCCGAGGCGATGTCCTCCTGCGCCTTTCGATATCCCTCCGGCGTGCCGATGTCCCGCAGGTACTCCGTGGTCCGATACGCGAAGACGCGCCGCCCGCTGCCGAGGAGCTTCGGGAAGACGTCGTGCATGAAGTCCTGCTTGGCCGCGTCGTCGATGCATTCGAAGACCGAAGGCGAAAGCACGTAGAGGGCCGAGGGCACGAGGTTCTGGTAAAACCCGGCCGGCCGGCTCCGCTTGGGGAGGAGCGCGGTGACCCGCCCTTCGTCGTCCACCTTCAGGAGATCGGAGTCCGACGGGTGATCGTTGGGGCGAGCGACGAGGGTCGCACATCCGCCGTGATGCTCGTGAAAGCGAAGGAGGCGCGCGAGGTCGAGCTCGGCATACATGTCGCCATAGAGGACCAGAAAGGCCTCCGCGCCCAGAAAATCCCTCGCCGCCGAGAGGCAACCTGCCGTCCCGCGCGGCGAGGTCTCGACGAAAAAGCGCCCGTTCATGCCCAGCGTGTCGAGATGCGGAGCGACCGCGTCGACCAGCTTCTCGGCGAGGTGGCCGGCCATGATGGCGACGTCGCGAATGCCGACCCCCGCGAGGAGCCGGAGGTGATGCGCAAGGAGGGGAGCGCCGTCGATGGACATGAGCGCCTTCGGGACGAGATCCCCCGTGACGCTGCGAATCCGTGTGCCGAAGCCGCCCGCGATGATCGCTGCTTTCACGCGCGCGCCTCGCCATCCGGGAGGCGCTCCGCGCGCTCCTCGATTTCGTAGAAACGCACTTCGCCGACGCCGAGCTCGAGGAGCAGGCCGCGTTCGAGGAGATCGGTGCCTTCATACGTGAAGACCGAGGGGCGCCCATCGGAGCCCCGCCGAAGGACGTCCCGAAAGAGGTACGTATGCCCCGGCCGCGGCGCGAAGGCCCCAAACGCCTCGAGAATCGGGCTTCCCATGCGGAACGAGGCGCGCGCCCGACCGCCCGCGTAGTTTGCCGCCGCGAGGATGGCCTCGCGCGACCCATCGGGCTTCACGCGGCCAGCGGACCACACGACGAGCGGGGTCTCTTCGAAAGGCTCGTGGACCTGGATGGCCCCGTCGCGGAAAAGGGCGCGGTGCTCGACGCCCTTCGACAGGACCAGCTTGAAATAGTCGCCGAGCGCGGGATTGCTCTGGGTCCAGTCGATCCGGGCCGGAATGTCGAACGGAATGGCCTTGTCGGTGTCGATCGAGCGGGAGAGGTCGGCGATGATGTTTTGTTTCTGCCCGACGCCTTGCTCGAGCCCGTTGTAGACGAGGACCGGCCGGAACATCAGCGCATGGATGGCCGCCGCCCCGACGTGAATGCCGAATTTGTCCACGGGGTTTCCCTCGCCGCCGTCGTGCGTGCCGATGAAATTGAGCAGCCCCGCCCCGCCGACCTGCCAGATCCGGAAGGCGACGTTCCGGAGCTCCGCTCGGATCCGTCGGGCGTCGCGGCTGACCTGGGCGTCATAGAGGCCGACCTTGTTGTACACGGCGCCGGCGCCCGTCCGATTGAGATCGGCGAAATTGGCGTAGGCCTCCTCGATCGTCGTCGCCGCAGGATCGGCGCGCCGCATCACCTCCCGGGCCTCCTGGAGCAGCTCCCGCCCGGAGAGGGCCCTCCAGCGCGCCTCGAAGCCGACGAGGAGGCGATCGTATTCTGCGCGGAGCCACGCCGCGCCCGCGCGCTCGCGCTCGGCCACGAGGGCGCGGTGCCAGCGCTTGTAATAGCGGCCGTTCAGGACCTCGTAGGCCATGTCGCGGCGCACGAGCCTGACGCCGAGATCCTGGACGAGGCGCCGCACCTCGCCGAGCTCCCATTCTCGGGTGATGGGGCAGCTGAAGTCCCGCTGCGCCATGTCCGTCCAGATGTCCTCGATGTCCGGAAAGGGATGGTGGACCAGGATCCATTTGGGCACCCTGCGGCCGCCCTCCGGATAACGCTCGGTATGGACGAGCCAGAAGACGCGGTCCTTTCCGCGGAATGGCACCGGGCC
Source organism: Polyangium sp. 6x1 (assembly GCF_029946515.1). Lineage (GTDB taxonomy): Bacteria > Myxococcota_A > Polyangia > Polyangiales > Polyangiaceae > Polyangium. Next base: position 46,309 of record NZ_JARZHH010000002.1, on the reverse strand, counting down.
GAGGATGCGGCGCCGGTAAGCTTCTCGATCCTCGTGCTCCGCGGGTTGCGGGGGCACGATGTGAATGACCGACTCCGGATAGGTCGTCACCTGGTCCGAATCGAGCGAGACATGGTTCGTGACCTCGTCGACCCCGACCTCGAAGCCCGCGCCGCGCGCGCGCGCGACGAAGCGCGCGAAGCCCTCCACGCCGCCGAGCTCCTCCTTGATCCGGTAACCTCGGAGCGAATAGGGCGAGCCGCCGCCCGTGCCCCACCGGTTGATCGCGCCAATCTCGAAAATGTCGAGGAGCCAGATCGTATTGCAGGCGGTCCGCTCGCGGATACGACATAGCTCGTCGTCGTCGAGCGAGTCGAAGAACGAGCGACCTGGCCGGAGCCGGTTGTACGCGCGGGCGAGGATCACGTAGATCCCCGCCTCGCGGATCCACAAGGACGGGTCGAGGCGCCGAAGCTCCTCGCGCATGGCCCCGATCTCTCGCACGAGGAGCGCGTCGAGCTGCGCATTGCGGGCTCGCGGAGGGCCGTCTGACGAGAGCGCCACGCGCAGCGCTTCCTCGAGCGGCCTGGTCCACGCGAACGGGGAGAGGAGCGCGTGGAAATAGCCGCCGTAGGAAGGCTGTTGCGCGAGGACCACGTCGCCGTGGCCCTCACGCTCGAGCTCGAGCTTGGTATAAAAAAAGCCCTCGAGGCCCGGCCCCCGCGCCCGGCGGACGAAATCGCCCGATGCGCTGCGGAATTCGTACGGCCCGACCACGACGGGATCGTCGCCCAGCACCTGGCGCAACTCCCGGAGGCGCTGTGCGAAATGGCCGCTCTCGAACGTCTCGTGCATGAGATCTTCCTAGGCGCCGGTCTCGCTACGGGCTGCCAGCCCGGCCGGACACCTCATGCGTCCTCGCAGAGCGCACGCGAAACGATGTGCCCGATCACGAGGTGGACGTCTTCCGCCTGCTGCATGTCGTTCACGTTCGCGCGCACGGGGACGTGGACGAGCGACGCGAGCTTGCCCTCGCGGTAGCCACAAAGGCCGACGGTCACAGCGTCTCGCTCGTTCGCGTATCGAATCGCGCGGAGCACGTTCTCGGAATTGCCGCTGCCGGAGATGCCGATGACCACGTCCCCGGGGTTCATCAGGTTCCGGAGCGGCTCGACGAAGATGTCGTTGTACGAGACGTCGTTCGCGTACGCCGTCAGCGTCGCCATGTTGTCGTTCAGGCAGATCATCTTGAACCGCCGGGTCCGCCCGTAGCTCGCGCCCTTGTTGAGGTCGGCCGCGAAATGCGAGGCCGTCGACGCGGAGCCGCCGTTGCCGAAGATGAAGATCTGCCGACCCTCGTCGCGGGCGCGCCGCAGCACGGTGACGAAGGCGCGCACCTCGCGCGTGTCGAGCGCCTGCAGGACCTCGACGACGCCATTGATGTATTTTCGTACGAGGTTGTCCTCGACCACGGGTAAGCTATTTGGCATCAAGGTATGTTCCATCATGGATAAGCTCTCCTGGCATCTTTCGTCCCGGCGGCTGTCTCGAAGTCTTCGGCGCTGACGAGCTGCGCCCCGCTTGAAATGAAACCGAACGGCATCTCGGGCAGATCGGACAGGGCGCGGCGCAGCCGCTCCTGATGCTCGAGCTCGCAGTACACGAGGAGGAAGCCTCCCCCGCCGGCGCCGAGCAGCTTGCCGCCCAGGGCGCCGTGCTGGAGCGCTCGCGTGTAGTAGCCGTCGATGGCGGCGTTCGTGATCTTCGACGAGAGGGAGCGCTTGAGGCGCCAGCCCTCATCCATGACACGCGCGAACGCCCCGAGGTCGTGGGAAAGGAGCGCTTCACGTTGTTGATGGGCAAGCCCGACCATCCGGGTGACGGTCTGAAACTTCGCGTCGTCGGAGGCAACCGCTTTCTCTTGATCGCTCAGGATGTCTCCCGAGCGGCGGGTATTGCCAACATAAAAAAGGAGCAGCGATTGCTCGAGGGTCCGGGCAACGCTCGCGGGGAGCGCGAGCGGCGTCACCCGGACCGTGTGGTCAGACGCAAACTCGATAAAGTTCAGCCCACCGAACGCCGCCGCATACTGATCCTGCTTGCCAATCGGGTTGCCGAGGCGCGTGATCTCGACGTGACATGCCTCCGCCGCCAGCTCCTCGCGGGAGACGGTCTCGCTTCGGTAGGCTCGGATCGCTGCCAGCAGGGCCACGGTGAAAGAGCTGGAGGAAGCAAGGCCTGTACCGTTCGGCACGTCTGACGTGGACACGATCTCCACGCCCCCCTGCGGCAGGAGCTCGGAGCACACGGCACGAAAGATCGGGTGCCGGATGCTGGACGCGGAAGCCACGCGCTCCCGCTCCTCTTCCGGATACGCGAGCGAGATGTCGCTGCTCGACGCAAGCGCGCGGATCGAGACCCTCGTGTACTTGTCGATGGTCGTCGACAGGACGGCGCCCGGGCTCCTCACGTAGTAGGAAGGGAGGTCCGAGCCGCCGCCAGCGAAGCTGATTCTACATGGTGCTTTTGCGACGATCACCGGCTCTTCCTCATCTGACCCGCTCGCCTTCGGAAATCACGGCACAATGTGTGCCACGTAGGGACGCTGCGCCCTGGGCAGCTTCGATGTGCCGCGCATTGCGCAATTCGAGCAGACGTTGCGCTTGTCCCGCACGTCATCTCATATCGGGAACATCCGCGACCATGGCTCGGAGTGCGCCGAAGATGCCCTCCTGCAGCGCTTCGATGGTGCTCTTGTGGTGGACGGCTTCGCTGTAGAGCCACTCGAGTCCGAGGCGATCGCCCTGCGTCCATGCGTTGATGAGCAAGAGGTGGCGCGTGATCACGCGCGGGCTGTGCCGGCGCGGGACGTCGGGCTCCAGGACGAACGGCATGTCCGGCCCAGGTTCGACCTCGGCCGGCGGCCCGTCGTCGAGCTGACCCCGATAATTGAAGTACACCTCCGGGCGCGGCGCCGCGCGCATGGGCACGGAGATCTCCGGATCCTCGTTGACGTAACGCAAGAGGCCATAGTGAAAACCATGGTTCGGGACGTTCTGGGTCTGGTCGCGAATCGTGCGCGCAGCAGCCGGCCCTTCGGGCGCGCCACGGAGGTCGAGGAGCACCGGGCAGAGATACGCGAGCCACCCGACCGTCCGCGAGAGATCCACGCCTTCGAGGCTCATCGTCCGACCGTTGTGCACGAGGTCGACGAGGAGCGTCTGCTGCCCCGTCCACGCCGCGAAGGAGCGCGCGAGGGCCGTCATCAGGAGGTCCTCCATGGAGACGTCCTCGGCCCGGGCCAGGAGCCGTAGCTTTCGCACCTCGGCCTCGCCGAGCCACCCCTTCATCTCGCGCGTGGAAGCGCCCGTGTGCACGCTGCCGGGATGGTCCTTGGGCAGCGGCGCGGCCGTCCGCCGTGCCTCCGAGAGCCAGTATGCCGCTTCGCGGCGGACCTCGTCGGACTGCGCATGGACCTTCAAATACTCGGAGTAACGCTTGATGGATGTCGTCCTCGGCGTGAGCCGGAGCGCCGCGCCCGTGCGGAGCTGCTGGTAGGCCGTCAGCAAATCGTCCTGCAGGATCATCATCGAGAAGAAATCGACCGCCGTGTGATGCGCGAGGATCCACACGCGGTTCGGGCCTGCGCTCCCGAGATCGAAGTAGACCACCCGGAAAAGGGGCCCATCGTAGACGTTCAAGCTGCCCTGCAGCTCGTAGGCGGCCGCCCGGACGGCGTCGTATTGCTCCGCTTTCGCCACACTGGAAAGGTCGATTCGCACGAACGAGGCAAAGTCACCTCCGGGCGGAACGACGATCTGTCTCCACCCCGACGCGTCGTGGATCGAACGGAGCCTCAGCGCGTCGTGCCAGTCGCAGATCTCCCGCGCGGCCCGCGCGAGCAGCGCCGGATCGAGCTCCCCGTGGACGCGAAACAAGCACGAGGTGGTGAAGAGGTGGCGATCGGGATCATACGTGTCGAACGACTCACATTGGTTGGGGGTCAAAGGGACATCCCCGCCCGCTTCCCCTTCCGTGGAGGGCCCCGCGGAGGCTCCCGCAGCCGCCGCCTGCCGGGCGACCGTCGGGTTCTCGAAGAACTGGAGCGGCGTGAGACGAACGCCCGCGCTCGACGCGCGGTTGATGACCTGCAAGGCGAGCATCGAGTCGCCGCCGAGCTCCTGGAAATCGTCGTTCACGCCCACGCGATCGATGCCGAGTGCCGCCTGCCAAGCCTCGGCCACGCGGCGCTCGACATCGGTGGTCGGGGGCGCATACGGCGTCGCAAGATCGGGACGCGCATGGGCCGCGCGCGGCGCCGCATACGGCGTCGCGGAGGCGCTCTGCGTCGCGGAGCCCATGTCGTGCGCGCTCCGGATCGCAGCGTCGAGATCGACCGGCGAGACCGCGACGCGGCGAACGTCGTACGCGAGAATGCGGCGGAACGCTTCGACGCCCTCGGCGGGAGAAATGGCCGCGGGATCGACGTCGGCCGTGCCCTCCCGCGCCACCACGCGAGCGCCCGCACGGACGCGCCGGAGGGCGAACCGCTCGATCTCGACGAGCACCACGCCCTCTTCGCTGGCGATGTCGACATCGAAGGTCGCGATGTCGCCGATCGCCCGCGACCGCACGTGCGAGTGGACCACGCGAGGCAGCCGTCCGTGGATCCGGACCTTGCCATACGCAAACGGCAGATACAGCTCTTCGCCGAGGAAGGCGCTCGCGAGGCCGGTGGCGACGTCGAGCAGCGCAGGGTGCAGCGCGTGGCGCGCGAGATCGTCGAGGAACGCCTCGGGGAGCTCGAGGCGCACGATCGCTTCGCCGTCACCCACGTGCACGGCGGTGATCGACCGCCAGCGCGGCCCGAACGTGATCGCGCCTGCCCTGTCGCCCGGCTGCACCGGCGTGAGCGCCTGGCCGCATCGCGCGGTGATTCCCGTGAGATCCAGCCGCCGTGAAGCGACGCGCGCGCGCGTCCGGACGACGCCGCGCGCGTGTTCCCCCCAGCGCACGCCGCCCTCGCCCGGACGAGCGCTCTCGACCCGGAAGGAGAAGTCGTCCCCCTGCCGCGCGAACGCGACGCGGGCCTGCACCTCCGCGCGCGCGGACACGCCAAGCGGGGCGATGAACGTCGCCTCTTCGAGCTCGATCAGCTCGCCCCGCGCGCGCTCCCAGAACGCGGCCGCCACCATGTCGAGGTACGCGGTGCCCGGCAGGACCGCGGCGCCCGCGATCCGGTGCTCGGCGAGGACCCAGTCACGATCCTCCCGCAGCGTCGTGACGATGGCGTCTTGCGGCGCCGACGATTCCGCGCGGGCGAAGGGGAGCTCGGGCGCGCTTTGCCCCCGCCGGGCCCGCGCAGCCATGCCGACCTCGCTCCATCCGCTCCAGGCGATGGAAACGACGGGGAGGCCTCCCGACGCGGCCTGCGCGTCGGCAAAGGCATCGAGAAACGCGTTCGCCGCGGCGTAGTCGACCTGCCCGATCCAGCCGAGGAGCGCGACCGTGGAGGCACAGAGCACGAGAAAGTCGAGCGGCTCGTCGCGGAGCGCCGCGGCGAGGTTCTGCGCGCCGCGCACCTTCGGGGCGAGGACGCGCGCGATCTGCTCCTCGGTGCGCAGCTCCATGATGCCGCCGCCCGCGACGCCCGCGGCGTGCACGACGCCCGAGAGCGGGCCGAAGCGCTCGTGGGCCTGCGCGATCGCCGCTTCGAGCTGGGCTCGATCCGCGACGTCCGCTCGGACGAGCAGCACCTCCCCGCCCGCCCGCTCGATGGCCTCGATCGCGGCGATGGCGCGGCTCGTGTCGTCGTCCGGGTTCGACATCACCCAGGCGGACCACGTCTCGCGCGCCGGCAGGGCCGACCTCGACACGAGCACGAGCCGCGCCTGGACTTCCTCGGCCAGGTGACGCGCGAGCGTGAGCCCGATGCCGCCAAGGCCACCCGTGATCAGATAAACGCCGCGCGACCTCCATCGGAGCGCAGGCTCGGGCGGCGCCGCCATGCGCACGCTCTCGAGCGATTGCATGAAGCGGTCCGCGCCGCGCAATGCGACCACGGTATCGGTCACCGGCGCGGCGAGCTCGGCGAGCAGATGCTCGACGAGCGCCTTTTCCTGCGCCGATCCGGCCCGGGGACGCACGATGTCGACGGCGCGGCAAGCGATCCGCGGGTACTCCCGCGGGATCACCTTGCAAGGCCCGAGCAGAAGCGCCTTCTCGGGGTGGATCTCCTCCTCGCCGCCGACCCGCTGCGCGCGGTTCGTGACGATATCGAGCTCCATCTTCGTGTCGCTCGCCGCGAGCGCGCGAGCGAGGCCCACGAGGTCGAGCACCCCCTCGTCGAGACGAGAATCCAGGGCGGGCTCGTCGGTGGCGGCGCGCAGGTGAACGAGTTTGTCAGGAAAGACCCCGTCGGCGCGCAGCGCGCCGAGGAGCTCGGCATAACCTTCTTTTCGGTACGAGGCGACCTCGTAGACGTCCTCGCCGACCTTCGCGAGCGAAGCGGCCTGCCCACGCACCAGGATCACCCGGTGGCCGTGCTCGCGCAGCCGCTCGGCCAGCATCCCGCCGAGCCCCGCAGCCTCCCCGATCAAAAGCCAGCGCAGCGGCGCGGCGCCCCGGTAGGATGCACGGGGCGCGGTCCGGCGCCACGAGGGAAGGTAAAACCATGCGTCGAGCTCGGCCCGGCCACCCTCGAAACGTTCGGCGACGTCCGGCGAGGTATCTCGCTCGCCAGGCTTGGGCGCATCGATCCAGAATCGTTGGCGCTCAAAGGGATAGGTGGGCAGCGGCAGTCGACGCCGCCGCTCGTTCGCGTGATACCCGTTCCAGTCCACCTTCGCGCCGAGGAGCCAGAGCCGGCGGAGGGCGTCGCTCACCGTCGCGGCGTCCGACGACGCGCCGCTCGCAGCAGGCAGCGAGGTGACCGTCTCGTGCCCCGAGCCGTGGCGCCGCGCGAGCGACGAGAGCGCCCGCCCCGGGCCGACTTCGAGGAAGAGCGCGTCACGTTCCTCGAAGAGCGATCGCAGGCCCGCCGAGAAGAGGACCGGCGCGCGGAGCTGGCGCCCCCAGTAGGCCGGATCCGTCGCCTCCTCCGGGCGGATCCACGTCCCGGTCACCCCCGAGACGTAGCGCCTGTTCGGTGGCGAGAGACGAACGCGCCGGACACGCTCGACGAATGGCTCCACGACGGAATCCATCATCCGCGAATGGAAGGCGTGCGAGGTCACGAGGTGCCGGCACGCGACGCCGCGGCCCGAGAGTCGTGCTTCGAGCGCTTCGATCTCGGCCCGGGGGCCGGACACCACGGTCATCTCCGGCGCGTTGACAGCCGCGATGTCGAGCCTCGCGCCGAGGTCTTCGCGCAGCGCCTCCTCGGAGAGGGGCACGGCGAGCATCACGCCCGGCGCGGCCGATTGCATCAACCTGCCGCGCGCCACGACGAGGTCCGCCGCGTCCTCGACCGAGAGAACGCCGGCGATACACGCGGCCACGAATTCACCAATGCTATGGCCGAACATGCCCCACGGCACGATCCCCCAGGACGCCCATAGCTGGGCGAGGGCATATTCGACGGCGAAGAGCGCGGGCTGCGCGAGCGACGTCCTCGTGAGCTCGGCCGCGGCCTGCTCCCGGTAGCGCGCTTCGGGATGAAGCAGGCGCCTGAGATCGAGGCCGAGCTCCGGCGCCATTCGTCGGACGCATCGATCGAGGCTCTCGCGAAAGACTGGCTCCCGCTCGTAGAGCTCACGGCCCATGTCCACGTGCTGCGCGCCTTGCCCGGGAAACAGGAAAACGATGGGGTGCTCGCCGGCGAGCGCGCGCTCCAGGGGCGGCGCTCCTTCCTCGCCGCGCAAGGCCCGCAATGCGCCCTCACGATCCTGGCAGACGATGGCCGCGCGGTGCGGAAACGCGCGCCGCCCGACGTGCAGCGTGTACGCCACGTCGGCGAGGTCGTGCTCCGGATGGCGCTCGATGTGCTCGGCGAGCCTTTGCGCCGCGCTCGAAAGCGCGCCCGGCGTCCGCGCCGAGAGCGTCAGGATTTGCGTTTGTCGAGGCGCCGTCGTTTTCACGGGCGGCGGCGCCTCTTCCAGCACGACGTGCGCGTTCGTGCCGCCGATCCCGAACGAGCTGACGCCCGCGCGGCGCGGCGCCACGCCCCGGGGCCACGGCTTTCGCTCGGCATTCACGAAAAAGGGGCTGTTCGCGAGGTCGATCCGAGGGTTCGGCTCGCGAAAATGAAGGCTCGCCGGGATCGCCTCGTTCTCGAGCGAGAGGATCGCCTTCAAGAGCCCCGCCACGCCCGCCGTCCGATCGAGGTGCCCAAGGTTCGTCTTCACCGAACCGAGCGCGCAAAAACCCGTCTTCGCCGTCGATTCGCGGAAGACCCGCGTGAGCGCAGAGACCTCGATGAGGTCGCCGAGCGCGGTCGCGGTCCCATGGGCCTCGATGTACCCGATGCTCTCCGGGTGGACGTCGGCGACCGCCTGCGCGAGCGAAATGACCCGCGCTTGCCCCTCGACCCCGGGCGCCGTGAAGCCGACCTTCGTCGAGCCGTCGTTGTTGATCGCCGACCCCCGGATGAGCGCGCGGATGGTATCGCCGTCCGCGAGGGCATCTTCGAGGCGCTTCAGGATCACGACCCCACACCCGCTGCCGAATACGGTGCCGCCGCCCTGCGCATCGAAGGCGCGGCAATGGCCGTCGGGGGACATGACGCCCCCTTCCTGGAAGAGATAACCGATGGCTTGTGGCACGCCCACCGTGGCTCCGCCCGCGATCGCGAGATCACACTCGCGATTGAGGAGGCTCTCGCAGGCGAGGTGGACGGCGACGAGGGAGCTCGAACACGCCGTCTGGACGTTGATCGCGGGCCCGGTGAGGTTCAGCTTGTAGGCGAGCCGCGTGGCAACGTAATCGTGCTCCGTCGCCGCGAGCAATTGCATGTCGGCGATGCTCTCGAGCAGCCGCCGATTCGGCAGGAGGTTGCGCAAGAGGTAAGAGTTCGTCCCGCTGGTCGCATAGACGGAGACGGTGCCGCGCGAGGACTCCGGGTCGTGGCCGGCGGTCTCCAGCGCCTCCCAGGCGCATTCCAGAAAGACGCGGTGCTGCGGGTCGGTGATCTCGGCCTCGCGCGGGGTCATGCCGAAAAATTCGGCGTCGAAGAGGTCGACGTCGTCGAGCGTCGCCGCGGCCTTGACGTACCGCGGATGGCTCCGCAGCGCCGCGGGGACGCCGGCCGCGGCGAGCTGATCGTCGCGCAGAACGACGATCGACTCCACGCCGTCGCGCAGGTTCGCCCAGAACTCGTCCGTGCTTCGCGCCCCAGGGAAACGACCCGAGAAGCCGATGACCGCAATCGCGTTCTCCGGGGCTTCTCGTCGCTCCTCGTCCTTGCCACCGCTCGATTGAGTGCCCATCTCCCGCTTCACCTCGACCCGCGCCGCCCCTGCCGGGCTTGCCGCCTGCGGTCCGCGATCTCCCGGCTCTTTTCGAGCAGCGCCCCGTCCTGGCCCGCCTGCGTGAGCTTCTGCGCGAGCGCCCGCACGGTGGGGTGCTCCAGGAGGTCGAGGATCGCGACCTCCTGCGCCAGCGTATCCCGCAGCTTCGCCTGCAATCGCACCATGTGGAGCGAATGGCCGCCGAGCTCGAAGAAGTTGTCGTCGACGCCGACCTGCGCAACGCCGAGGACCTCTTGCCATGCCTCTGCAATGAGGATCTCAATCTTGCCGGTCGGTTGCTCGTGGACCTTGGCCTCGTGCACCGGCGCTTGCTGTTCGAGCTTGGGAAGCGCCTGCCGGTCGACCTTCCCGTTGGCGGTGAGCGGCAGCGACGGGAGGAGCTTGATGACCGACGGAACCATGTAATCGGGGAGCCGCTCCGCCGCATATTCACGCAGCTCGCGGTCGAGCGGCGTCGCAGCCACGCTCGCCGGCGCCGCCGCCGCCGCCTCGACCCGCGCGGCCGAGGGAAGCGCGCGCCCGCCGAGGAGGCTGTGCAAGAGCACCTGGTCAGCCTCCAATGCGAGGCGCTCGCGCATTTGCGCGAAGGATACGCCGCCGATCGGGCAAAGCCCGAGCCTTCGCTCGCTGGCCTCCGTCATCAAGAGCTGCCCCATGTACCCGGCTTCCAGGGCGCAGAACGCGGGCGAGAGCTCGCCGTAGAGCGGCGCGATCGCGCTCGGTCGGCTGATCATCAGGATCGCGAAGGCCGCGCTGTCGAAGATCGGTCGGTTGACCTCCCCGTACATGCTCTCATCGAGCACGGGCCCCTCGGCGACCCGAAGGAGCCGATGTTCGAGCGGGTGATGATAATACACACCCTCGCCGAGCCCTTCGACGCTGTCTCGCTTGACGTAGACGTAGACCTGGACCGGGTAGAGGCCACCGGCCGACGGATAACGCAGCTTCGGCATTCCGTCGATCTGCGCCTGCATGAGACAGCTCAGCAGGGCCGAAAGGTCGGAGAGCGGCAAGCGCTCCTGGGCGAAGCGCTGGTGGCTGCGGCGCGCATGGAAGCGCTCGAGGAGCGCATCGTTCATCTCGGGCGCGTCGAGCGCGACGCTCGGCGCCTGGGCGAGGTCGCTCCGCATCCCCGGCTGGCGCAGCTTGAACTTCAATCGCTCGAGCGGGTTGTCGATGAGCGAATACCCCGCCGCGCCCCCTGCCGCGGCAGCGAGCGCGGGCGGCGCGCCTTGCTCGGCCGCCTGGGAGACGGGACGCTCGGCAGGCGCGGCGGCGGGCTCCTGGGGCACCACGTAGGCGACCAGGCGGCGAGCGCCGGCCTTGTCGGTGGCGACCACGACGGCCGCGTCCCGCACCTTCGGGTGCCGCGCGAGGGTCGATTCGATCTCGCCGAGCTCGATTCGATACCCCTGGATCTTCACCTGGAAGTCCTCGCGGCCGAGGAACTCGATCGTGCCGTCGGGCAAATATCGCCCGAGATCACCGGTATGGTAGAGGCGCTCTCCGGTGCGCGGGTGCGTGAGGAAACGCGCGCGGGTCTTCTCCTCGTCGCCCCAGTACCCGCGCGCGAGGCCAATGCCGCCGATGTACAGCCGGCCCGGCACCCACGTCGGGCGCGGCGAGAGCGCCTCGTCGAGCACGTGGAAGGTCTGATTGACCATCGGCTTGCCGTAGGGAATGCTCTTCCATTCCGGCGCCACCGTGCCGATCGGATGGAGGATCGACCAGATCGAAGCCTCCGTCGCGCCGCCGAGGCTCACGACCTCCGCGCGCGGCGCGAGCGCCCGCACCCTGTCCGGCAATGCCACGGGGATCCAGTCTCCGCTCAGCATCACCAGCCGCAGATCGTCACCGAGCTTTTCCCGTTTGCCCTCGGCGTGCGCCGCGAGCAGCTCCATCAATGCCGGTACCGAATTCCAAAGCGTTACCTTCGCCTGCTGGAGGAGCCCTGCCCAGCGCCCCGGATCACGCTTGGCGTTCGCCGCTGGAAGGACGATCGTCGCGCCCGCCGCGAGCGCCCCGAAGACGTCGTACACCGACAGATCGAAGCTGAGCGACGAGAGCGCGAGCACCCGATCCTGAGGGGTGACCCCGAAACGTTGGTTGATGTCGACGATGGTGTTGAGCGCACCGCGGTGATCGATCATGACCCCCTTCGGTTGCCCCGTCGATCCCGAGGTATAAATGACATAGGCCAGATCCTCGGGCCTCTGCACCGGGGCGAGGAGCGCGTCGTCGCTCGCCGCCTTCGCCTCGTCGACGCGCGTCCGGCGGACGCTTTCCGGCCAGGGCAGCCGCTCGTCCACCCACGATTGCGTGAGCACGTGCTCGACGGCGCCGTCCTTCAGCAAGAAATGGATCCGCTCCGCGGGCAGGTCGGGATCGATTGGCAAATAGGCTCCGCCGGCTTGCAGGATCGCGAGCACCGCGACGACCTGCTCCCAGCCTTTCTCCATCACCACCGCCACCAGGCGATTCGGCCTGGCCCCGTCCGCGCGCAGCGCCCGCGCAAGCCCGAGGGCCCGCGCCTGAACCTCCTCGTAGGTGAGCGTCCGATCCTCGGTGAAGATGGCCGTTCTCCAGGGTTGCGCTCGCACCTGGGAAAGGAAAGGCTCGTGCAGGAGGCCCGCCGGGACGGGGGCCTCGGTGCGGTTGACCTCCGCCCGCGCCTCCCATTGCTTCGACGGCAAGAGAGCACGTTCGACGTCCTGCCAGGCGCCCTCGTCGTCGGAGAGCCTTTGCAAGAGCTTCACGTAGGCATCGAACATTTCCCCGAGCATTCCCTCGGGGAAGAGCTCCTCGACCGCATCCCAGCTCAAATGCAGCCCTCCCTGGAGCTGCCGCACCTGGTGGTCCAGCCAAACCTGAGGTGTCTGCGTGATCGTATAGGTGACTTCACCCACGAGCGGCAGGCTCTCGGCCAGCTCGTCCGCCGAGGTATCCCCGAGCTCGCTCGTGAAGACCACCGGCATCTTCGCGTCCACGCCCTGCCGCGCGAGCTCGCGCAGCACGCGCACGCCGCTGATGCGCCGGTGATCTAGATCTTCCCACAAACGCTGTTGCAGCCGCCTGGCCCGCGCCTCGAAGGGCGCGTCCACCCGCTGGTCGACGGCGAGCAAGCATAGCGAGGTGAAATCTCCGACGACCTGGTGAATCTGCGGATGTACCGGCAGCCGATTGAAGAGCGTCAGGTTGAGCGTGAAGCTCGGCGACGCGCTCCACGCGGCCAGGACGTCCGCGTACGCCGCGAGCACGACGCCCGAAGGCGTCAGCCCCGCCTGCTGCGCCCGGCGCTTGAGCCGGCTCCAGCGCTCCGGCTCGAGCCGCGCCTGCCGCCGCACGAAGCGCGTCGTATCGATCGACCCGGGGTCCTGCGCGAGCGGCAACTCCGGCGCCGGAGGAAGGCTCGCGATCCGCTCTCGCCAGTACGCGAGCGCCTTCTCGTGTGCGGCGTCGCCCTCCTGGCCAGCCAGCAGGAGCACGTAATCGCGGAACGATGCGTCGAGCGGATCGAGCTTCCACGTCGGATCCGCATACCAGCGCGAGAGATCCCGGAGCAGGAGATCCACGCTGCCGCCGTCGGCGATGAGCGTATCGATGCTGAAATGCAGCCGGATGCGCCGCGCGTCGATCCGGGAAGCGCGAAAATCGAAGAGCGGCCACCGATCGGCGGGCAGGACGTGGTGCGACATCTCGTGCCGGAGCGCATCGAGCCGCGCCGCGCGCGCCTCCGCCGGCTCGCCCGAGAGGTCCTCGTAGCGAATCACGTACGGCTCCGTGCGCTCGAGGATGCGCTGCTGGCCGTCGGGCTGAACCACGGCGCGGAGCATGTCGTGGCGCTCGATGACCCGCTGAAAAGCCGTGCCGAGGCGGCCAAGGTCGAGATCGACCGCCTCGAATTCGACATACAGGTGACACGCGACGTTGCCGAGCTCGTAGATGCCGCTGCGGCCGATCCAGTAGGCCTGCTGGACGTCGGTGAGGGGGAAAGGCTCGTATCGCCGCGCCACGTCGGGCACGAGCGCCGGCGCGGCGTCCGGCGTGGGCTCGGCGCGGCCTTGTTCGAGGAAGGGCGCAACGCCAGCGATGGTCGGTGATTCGAGGAAACGCCGCAGCGGCAGCTCCACCGCGAATGCGCTGCGCACCCGGGCCACGATCTGCGCGGCCAGCAAGGAGTGCCCGCCGAGCTCGAAGAAATTGTCGTGGATACCCACGCGCTCACGCCCGAGCACCTCGCCCCAGATGCCGCCGAGCTTTCGCTCGATGTCCGTACGCGGCGCCGTGAACTCGGCCTCCGGCGTCGTGCGCGCCCTCTCGGGGTTCGGCAGCGCCCGCCTGTCGAGCTTGCCATTGGGCGTGAGCGGCAGGGCTTCGAGGTCCGCAAAGATGCTCGGCACCATATACGCGGGAAGCCGCTCGCCGAGCGCACGGCGCATCTCCGCGTGGGAAGGCCTCGGATGCGCGCGGCTCACGACGTAGGCGACGAGCTGCTTGCCGCCCGCGCCGTCGTCCATCGCGGCGACGGCCGCCTCGCGCACGCCCGGAAGGTTCGCGAGCGCGCCCTCGATCTCGCCGAGCTCGATCCGGTGCCCGCGAACCTTCACCTGCTGATCGGCGCGCCCGACGTATTCGAGCTGGCCGTCGGCGCGGAATCGCGCGAGATCCCCCGTGCGATACATGCGCGCGTCCCCGACCTCCACGAAGGGATCACGCAGGAAGCGCTCCTCGGTCTGCGCGGCGTCTCCATGATAGCCGCGCGCGACGCCGTCGCCCCCGATGTAGAGCTCGCCGACCACGCCGAGCGGAACGGGAGACAGGCGCGCGTCGAGGACGTAGACGCGTGTATTGGCGATGGGCCGGCCAATGGAGATGGAGGCGCCGCCATCCGAAAGGCGCCATACGGTCGACCAGACCGTGGTCTCGGTCGGACCATACAGGTTCAAGACGTCGGCGGCCCAGGGACGGACCTGCCGCGCGACGTCGGGCGGGAGCGCCTCTCCGCCGAGCATCAACGCGCGGAGCGGGCGCTCCGCGGGGGGCTCCTCGCCCGCGGCCAGCATGAGCCTCGCCATCGACGGCGTACACTGCAGGTGCGAGACCGCGTGCTTGCGCAGCGACGCGCCCATCGAATCGGTGGCAGAATCGGTGGCCGGGCGGCGGCTCGCATGCATGAGCGTCGCGAGGTGATCGAGGCTCGAAAGCACCGCGTCGGTGTCGATCCCGAAATCGACGAGGCAGCCAATCTCGTTCACGCCGAGCGCGGCGAGCCGCTCGACGGTCGGCAGACAGCTCTCCGGGGTCCCGAACAGCCCTCCCGTCTCGAAATAGCGGTTGTATGCGTAGCGCATCAGCGCGTCGAGGTCGTCCTCGGTGAAGTCCTCGGCGTCGATGTCGCGGCCGATGCTCCGGGCGAGCCTCCGGACGAGGTCCACCGAGCTGCGCAGGTAATTGCAGAACGGGTCGCGCACGATCTCTCGGACGGACGCGAGGTCCGTCCCGACGAACGTATGCAACATGAGGGTCACGTGCCCCTCGCCGGGGCCATGGCCGTGCGCCTTCCAGGCCTCGCGATAGATGGCGATCTTCTCGGCGAGCTCCTCCGTCGTCTGGCCGAGCAGGTGGGTGAGCACGTTCGCGCCGATCTCGCCTGCCTTGCGGAACGTCGCGGGATCGCCCGACGCCGTCACCCAGAACGGCAGCTCCCGCTGGCGCGGTAGGGGCAATGTGGAGACGCGGACGTCCTGGCCCGCCCCGCCCTTGCGTGTGATCACCTCGCCGCGCCACAGCCGGCGCACGATGTCGATGCCGACGTACATCTCCTCGCGGCGCTCCCGGAAGCGCTCGGGCGCGAACACGAAATCGTCCGCGTGCCAGCCGGAAGCGAAGGAGAGCCCGACGCGACCCTCGGAGATGTTGTCGACGACCGCCCACTCCTCGGCGACACGAATGGGATCGTGCAGCGGCATCACGACGCTGCCTGCGCGGATACCCACGCGCTTCGTGCTGGCGGCGAGGGCAGCCGCGGTCACCGACGGATTCGGGAAGAGCCCACCGAAGGCGTGAAAATGTCGCTCGGGGGTCCAGACGGCGGAAAAACCATTCTCGTCGGCGAACCTCGCCCCTTCGAGGAGGAGTCGATACTTGTCGCCTGCGTCCCCGGCCCCGGCGCTCGCGAAATAGAACAGGCTGAACTCGAGCGAGCGCGCGCGCCCGGCGAGCTCGCCGCTCCGCGACACCCCGGGCGCCCCCTGCTCCGGCTGTACGACGACCCGGAAGCCACGCGACAGCGCCCAGAAGATTTCGAGGACCGAGATGTCGAACGAAATGCTCGTCACGGCGAGCCACGTGCCCGGGTTCTCGTGCGGGACGTGCGCGTCCATGCCGGCCATGAAATTCACGACGTTGGCATGGGTCACCATGACGCCCTTGGGTTTCCCGGTGGAACCCGAGGTGAAGATGACATAGACGAGGTTTTTCGGGTCCACGCCGCTCGCCGGCGCGTCGGGCGAAAACCGCGCGAGGGCATGGTCCTCGGGGGAGAGCTCGCGGACGCGGCGCGCGCCTGCGATGGAAGGGGTGCCTGGCATCGCGACGATGACGCCGAGGCCCGTGTGCTCGACGATGTATTCGAGCCGCTGTCGAGGGTACGACGGATCGAGCGGCACGTAGGCTCCACCCGCCTTGAGCACGCCCAGCATGGCCACCACCATTTCGAGCGAGCGATCGAGGTGAATGCCGACGAGCACCTCGGGGCCGACCCCCTCCTTCTGGAGCGCATGGGCGAGCCTGTTTGCACGGGCGTCGAGCTCCCGGAACGTGAGCGCGCGATCCCCGAAGACGAGCGCCTGCGCGTCCGGCGTGCGCGCCACCTGGAGCTCGAATGCGTGGTGGACGCAGGACGAGCGCGGGACAGGCGTCTCGGTGGCATTCCACGCCGAAAGGATGCGATGCCGCTCGGCCTGAGAGAGCAGCGGAATCTCGTCGATCGGCCGCTCGGGATCGGCGACGACCTCCCGGACGATGGTCGAGAAGTGCTCCATCATCCGCTCGATGGTCGATTCGTCGAAGAGCTCCGCGCTGTATTCGACGAAGCCGGAGAGCCCGTCGGGAACAGGCCCGAGGTCGAGCGTGAAATCGAAGCGCGCCGTCGGGAGATGGGCGTCGAGCGTGCGCACGGCGAGCCCGGGGATCTCGAGCGGCTGCTGCGGCACATTGCGGAGCGAGAGCATCGCCTGGAAGAGCGGCGAGCGGCTCGGATCCCGCGTCGGCTGGAGCTCCTCGACGAGCTTTTCGAATGGGACGTCCTGACGGGCGAATGCGCCCGTCGCCACCTCGCGCGTCCGGCGCAAGAGCTCCCGGAACGAGGGCGACGACGTCAGGTCGAGGCGCATCACCAGGTTGTTCACGAAAAACCCGATGAGCGGCTCGATCTGCGTCCGGCTCCGCGCGGCGATGGGCGTGCCGACGAGAATGTCCTCTTGCCCCGCGTACCGGCGGAGCAGGATGCCGAACGCCGAGAGCACGGCCACGAAGAGCGTGGCCTTTTCGCTGCGGGCGAGCGCCTCGAGCGCCTCGGAGAGCGGCTTCGGTACGTGCACGGGCAGGGCCCCCGCGCGGTGCGCCGCCCCCGCGGGACGAGGCCTGTCCGCGGGCAGCTCGAGGACGGGAAGCGGGCCGCCGAGCTGCCGCCGCCAATACGCGAGCTGCTCTTCCAGCGCCTGTCCCCCGAACGTCTCCCGCTGCCAATGGGCGAAGTCGGCATACTGGAGATCGAGCTCCGGCAATGGTGAAGGCGCGCCTTTCGTGAAGGCGGCGTAGAGCGCGGCGAGCTCCCGGAGCATGATTCCACGGGACCACGCATCCGAGACGATATGGTGGTTCGCGAAGATGGCGACGTGCTCCGCGGCGGAGAGGGCGAGCACCGTCACGCGGAAGAGCGGGCCCGTCGCGAGGTCGAAAGGCCGGGCGGCTTCTGCCTCGATCCTGCGCCGCACCTCCTCGTCCTTCTCCGCATCGTTCACGCGCCCGAGATCGACGAAGGACACGCATGGGCCCACCTCGCGCGCGACGATTTGCGCGGGCGTCCCTTCGGGGGCCATGAAGGTGGTCCGGAGGATCTCGTGGCGACGAACGATCTCGTGGATTGCCCTCTCGAACGCGGCGGTGTCGAGGGGGCCGGAGAGGTGGAGGACGGCGATTTCATTGAACGCCGCGCTCTCCTTGTCGAGCTCCTGGATGAACCACAGGCGCTGCTGCGAGAAGCTGAGCGGACCGGGGCCATTGCCAGGTCGCCTGGGTATGACGAACCGAGGCGCGCTCTCGATCCGTTCCCCTCGGAGCCTCTTCTCGACGAGCGCTCGTTTCTCGGGAGATAGCCTGGAGAGCCGCTCCGCCAATTCGTCTTTCATCCGTTCCATCCTCGAAGCCAGTCGCGCCGATATACGACCACAGGGCCAAGGGCTGCATCAAGCAGAATTCTGCACGACGCCATACAGCCGCCGCGCCCATAGCAACAAGCATGCCCTCATCACGCGCTGGACGTTTCCCTAGCGCTGACAGAACGATCGAGCAACAGAAGCGCAACTCGCGCAAACTGGGCGCATGAGGGGCGTCCTCGCGAAAATGCGTACGCGCGTTTGCGTGAGTGTGCTTACCGTGGCGTTGCGCGAGCGTCCTTCGCGTGGCCGGTGCTGACGGGTGGCACCAACGTTGCTGTCGCATTGACCCCTTCCGGATACCTTGCGTTTCGTCGCCGCTTTGCGCCACCGTACGCCGCACGAACGCAGTCCGATCGCATCGATCCCCCGCCTGCCGAAGAGCGAGCCAAATACCTGATGAATGCCGTGACTCCCCCCAAGAGCCTCGTCGATCTGCTCCGCGGCAGGGCCGAGCGTGATCCGGATCGTCGAGCCTACACGTACCTGCTCGACGAAGGAGGCGAGGTCCACGCGACCTACGCCGAGATGGATCGAACGGCGCGCGCCATCGGCGCGCTGCTCCAGCAAGAAGGCGCGACGGGCAGCCGCGCGCTCTTGCTCTATCCGCCGGGCATGGAGTTCGTCCAGGCGTTCTATGGGTGTCTCTACGGTGGCGTGGTCGCAGTGCCGACGTTCCCGCCCGATCTGGCGCGCTACGAACGGACGATACCACGGCTGCGCGCGCTGCTCCGCGACGCGGCGCCGACCGTGGTGCTGACGACCACGACGATCCGCGACGCCGCATCGGCCCTGCTCGATGGGGACGCCGAGCTCGCGTCGATCCGCTGGCTGGCCACCGACGCGCTCGATTCCGCGCTCGCTGGGGCCTTTCGTGATCCCGACGTCGGGCAGGACTCCCTCGCGTTTCTGCAATACACGTCCGGATCCACCGGCACGCCCCGCGGCGTGATGCTCACCCACGGCAACTTGCTGCACAACACCGAGGTGATCCGCCGCGGCTTCGGCGCAAGGCCGGATTCCGTGGGCGTCATCTGGCTACCGCCCTACCACGACATGGGGCTCATCGGCGGGATTCTCGTGCCTCTTTACGTGGGAATGCAGACGGCGCTGATGTCGCCGCTCGCGTTCCTGCAGCGCCCCATGCGCTGGCTCGAGGCGATCTCCGCGCTCCGCGGCACGGTGAGCGGAGGCCCGAACTTCGCGTTCGAGCTCTGCGCGCGCAAGAGCACCCCCGAGCAGCGCGCCGCGCTCGACCTGTCCTCATGGGAGGTCGCGTTCTGCGGCGCCGAGCCGATCCGGGCGCACACGCCCGTACGCTTCGCGGAGCTCTTCGGCCCGAGCGGCTTCCGAAAAAGCTCGTTCTATCCGTGTTATGGCCTCGCCGAAGCGACGCTCATGGTCACCGGCGGCGATGCCGGAGCGGAGCCCTCGCTGCGTTCCTTCGACGAAAACGCGCTTTCGCACGGGCGCGCCGCCGTTCCGCAAGAAGGCGCCCCCGCGCGCACCCTCGTGAGCTCGGGCCGCTCCGCGTGGGAGTTCGAGGTCCTGGTCGTGGACCCGGAGCGCGGAGTGCCGCGCGCCGCCGGGGAGATCGGCGAGATATGGGTGCGCGGCCCGAGCGTCGCGCAAGGGTACTGGAAGCGGCCGGAAGAGACGGCGCGGACGTTCGGCGCGCGCCGCGCGGACACGGGCGACGGCCCCTACCTGCGTACCGGCGATCTGGGCTTCCTCGACCAAGGCGAGGTCTTCGTCGCCGGACGTCTGAAGGATCTCATCATCGTCCGCGGGACGAACCACTACCCCCAGGACATCGAGCTCACCGCCGAGCGGAGCCACCCGGCGCTGCGCCCCGGCTCCGGGGCCGCGTTCTCGATCGAGGTGGAGGGCGAGGAGCGGCTCGTCGTCGTCCACGAGCTGGATCGCGGCGCGCAGGACCCAGCGGAGATCGGGCGATCCATCCGGCGCGCCATCGCCGAGGCCCACGATCTGCAGACCTACGCGGTGGCGCTCGTGCGGCGCGGGAGCATGCACAAGACGAGCAGCGGAAAGATCCAGCGGCGCGCCTGCCGCCAGAGTTACCTCGAACATACGCTCGAGCTCGTCTGGTCCGACACGGCCGAGGTGGCCCCCGCGCCCCTGGGCACGTCGGCGCCCACAGCGCCCGTGCCGAGGGAGGACGTCCCGCGCTACGTGCACGCGGTCATCGCGGACGCGCTGCGCGCCTCCCCCGAGAAGCTCGACGCACGCGCGCCGCTCACCGCGGCCGGCGTCGACTCGCTGACCGCGGTGGAGATCAAGCACCGCATCGACGAAACGTACGGCGTCGACCTGCCTCTCTCCGGCCTGCTCGGCGGAGCGACGATCGCCGAGATCGCCGCGCGCGTGACCGAGCGCCTCGATGGATCCCCTGCCCCGGCGCCGATCACGGCCTCGCCGGCGACGGAGAGCGAAGCCCCCCTCTCCCACGCGCAGAGCGCACAGTGGTTCCTCTACCGGCTCGATCCCGACAACCGCGCGTACAACATCGCCTTCGGCGCGCGGATCGCCGCCGGCCTGGACGTGCCCTCGCTGCGCCGCGCGCTCGCGACCGTCGTGGCGCGTCACCCGGCTTTGCGAACCGTCTACGGCGAGCGGGACGGCGAGCCCTTCCAGCGCGTTCGCAGCGAGGTCGACCTCGACTTCGAGGTCGTGGACGCCTCGCCCTGGGACGCGCCGACGCTTCAGGCGCAAGCCAGCGCCGAGGCCTACCGACCGTTCGACCTCGAGCACGGCCCTGTCCTCCGGGTGCGACTGTTCACGCGGTCCGACGAGCATGTGCTGCTCGTCGCCGTCCACCACATCGCGGTCGACTTCTGGTCGATCATGGTGCTGCTCGACGAGCTTTTGGCCGCGTATGCAGCCGATCGGGCGTCCGCGCCGTTCGCTCGGCCCGAGGTCGCCGTCCGTTTCACGGACTTCGTGCGATGGCAAGAGAAGCGCCTCGCCGGTCCTTTCGGAGAGCAGCTCTGGAGCTACTGGCGCGCGCGACTCGATGGGCTCGACGATGCGCCTGCGCTGCCGATCGCGCGCGCAGCGATGCCCGGGCGCTCTCGCGCGGCGGGCACGGTCCGGTTCGAGCTCGACCCCGATCTCTCCGCGCGGCTCGTACGTCTCGCGAAGGACGAGCAGGCGACGCCGTACGCCTTGCTGCTCGCCGCCTTCCAGGCGCTGCTCCACCGCTACGGCGGCGAAGACGAGGTGGTGGTGGGGACGCCCGCGGCGGGCCGATCCCGGCCCGAGCTCGCGGGCGTGATCGGGCACTTCGTGAACATGCTCGTGCTCCGCGCGAACGTCGACGGCGCCGCGCCTTTCCAGAAGCTCGTCGCACAGGCGTGTGACGCCGTCACGGGCGCGCTCGAACACCAGGAGTTGCCCTTTCCCCTGCTGGTGGAGCGGCTCCGGCCGCACCGCGACGGCGACCGCTCGCCGCTCCTCCGAACCGTGTTCGCGCTCCAGAAGCCGCACCGTCTGCACGAGGCGGCCGCTTTCGTGCTCGGGCATCGCGACGCCCGCGTCGAGGTGGCCGGCCTCTCGCTCGCGCCCTTCCCCATCGAGCGAAAGACGGCGGCGGTCGATCTGACGATGACCCTGGTCGAGGCCGACGGTGGCTTCTCCGGCACGCTCGAATACGACGCGGATCTCTTCGACGCCGAGGACTGCGCGCGCCTCGTCGAACACTACCGGAGGATCCTGCGCGCGATCGCCGCGGATCCGAGCGTGCCCGTGTCGAGGCTCGCGCTGCTCTCCCCAGAGGAGCGCTCGTGGCTCCGAGAGCACGCGCACGGCCCCTCGGCGGCCTACCCCCGGGCATGCCTGCACGCGCTGTTCGAGGAGCACGCACGACGCACGCCGGAGGCGACCGCCGTGCTGCACGCCGGAGAGCGCCTCGCGTACGGCGAGCTCAACCGCCGCGCGAACCAGCTCGCCCGCCATCTGCGGACGCTCGGCGTGGGCGCGGGGACGCCGGTCGCGCTCTTGCTCGATCGCGGGACGGAGATCGCGGTGGCCCTGCTCGGCGTGCTCAAGGCGGGGGGCGCCTACCTGCCGCTCGACCCCTCACACCCAGGGACGCGCCTCGCGGCGATGATCGAGGACGCGTCGGCGCCCGCGCTCGTGACCCAGAGCCGGATGCTCGACAGGCTGCCCGCGCGCAGCGCCGCGGTCGTTTGTCTCGACCTCGACGAAGCGGCGCTCGCGGCGCAGGACGGCGAGAACCTGGAGCTCACGATCGGCCCGGAGGAGCCGGCGTACCTGATCTACACGTCGGGCTCGACCGGGCGCCCGAAAGGCGTGCTCGTGCCGCACCGCGGGGCGATCAACCTGCTCGCGGCGGTCTCCGCGCTCGCGCCCCTGCCGCAGGCGCCGCGCGCGAGCGCCTGGACGAGCGTCGGCTTCGACGTGTCGGTCTACGAGATCTTCTCCGCCCTGTGCAGCGGCGGCTCGGTGGACCTCGTGCCCGAGGACATCCGCGCCGACGCCGGCGCGTTCTGCCGCTGGCTCTCCGATCGCGGCATCCAGAGCGCGTACGTGCCGGCCACGATGCTGCCCGATCTGCTCGCCGCGCCGGTCGCATCGCTCGGTCGGCTGCTCGTGGGCGTCGAGCCGATCGACGAGCAACTCCTCGTGGAGCTCCGGCGCCGCATCGAGGGTTTGCAGATCGTGAACGGCTACGGTCCCACCGAGACGAGCATCTGCGCGACGCTTCATCCGGTGCCGCGCGACGTGAGCGCGCGTGGCAGGACCCCCATCGGGCGACCGGTGCAGAACAGCCGTTGCTACGTCCTCGATCCGCACGGCGAGCTCTCGCCGATCGGCATCCCCGGGGAGCTCTACGTGGCCGGCGACGGCGTCGCGCTCGGCTACTTCGGCGCGCCCGCGCTCACGACCGAGCGCTTCCTGCCCGATCCCCTCTTCCCCGAGCTCGGCGCGCGCGCGTACCGCACCGGGGACATCGTTCGATGGCGCGGCGACGGAGAGCTCGTCTTCGTCGGCCGCCGCGATCGTCAGATCAAGCTGCGCGGGTTCCGCATCGAGCTCGACGAGATCGAAGCCGTGCTGCACGCGCTCCCCGAGGTGCGTGAGGCGGCCGCCTCGGTGCTCGAGGTGGCGCCGGGCGATCGACGGCTGATCGCCCACGCGGCGCTGCGGCAAGAGGGGAGCGCGACGGGCGAGAGCCTGCGCGCCGCGCTCGGCAAGACGCTCCCCGGCCCCATGGTGCCGAGCGCCATCGTGCTCCGCGGCGCGCTCCCGCGGACGCCGAACGGCAAGATCGACCACCGCGCGCTCCCGCCGCCCGCGCCCGAGGACTACGGCGTCGGCTCCGCTCCGATACGCACCGCGACGGAAGCCGCGCTCGCGGAGATCTTCGGACAGGTCCTCGGCTACGAGCGTGTCGGGGACGACGATTTCTTCGCGCTCGGCGGGCACTCGCTGAACGCCGCGCAGGTCGTCGCGCGCGTTCGCCACGTCTTCGGCGTCGAGCTCCCTCTGCGCGCAATCTTCGAGGCGCGCACCGTCTCCCGGCTCGCCGAGCGCATCGACGTCGCGCGGAAGGCGCAGGAGGGCGCGGACCGAGCGCCGATCGCGCGCGTCGGGCGCGACGGCCCGCAGCCAGCCTCGTTCGCGCAGCAGCGCCTGTGGTTCCTCGATCGATTCGCGCCGGGCAGCCCCGCGTACAACCTCCCGGCCGCGCTCCGGCTCACGGGCGCCCTCGACGTCGCCGCGCTCGAAGGCGCGATCGTGGAGGTGG
Organism: Polyangium sp. 6x1; assembly: GCF_029946515.1. Taxonomy (GTDB): domain Bacteria; phylum Myxococcota_A; class Polyangia; order Polyangiales; family Polyangiaceae; genus Polyangium. Next base: position 22,634 of record NZ_JARZHH010000002.1, on the reverse strand, counting down.
TGCAGAGGCACGAGGCGCTGCGCACGACGATGGCCGAGATCGACTGGCAGATCGTGCAGCACATCGAGCCCGCGCCGAACGTACGGCTCGTGCTACGCGACCTCCGGGCTCTGCCCGAAGAAGCTCGACGTGCCGAGGCCCATCGCCTCGCCGAGGAGGAAGCGCGGGCGCCGTTCGACCTGGCTCGTGGGCCCCTCCTGCGCGCCACGCTGCTGCGTCTGGACGAGCACGAGCACGTGCTCTTGTTGACCCTGCACCACGCCATCTCCGACGGCTGGTCGGTGGGTGTGCTGGCGCGCGAGATCACCTCGCTTTACGCGGAGCATCTCCGCGGCGAGGCGTCGCGCTCCTCGCCCTTGCCCCTCCAGTATGCGGACTGGGCCACGTGGCAGCGGGAGCGCCTGCAGGGCCCGCGGGGGGACGAGCTGCTCGCCTACTGGACGGGCAAGCTCGCGGGCGCGCCGGCGACTCTGGATCTGCCGACCGATCGCCCGCGCTCCCCGGAGCCGACGTTCGCCGGGGCCAGGGTCGCCGTGGAGGTGCCCGCGGCGCTCGCGCGCGCGGTCGCGGAGGCGGCAAGGCAACGAGGAGCGACGCTCTTCATGGCCCTCTACGTCGCGTACGCCGCGTTGCTCTCGCGTTCTTGCGGCACGGACGACGTGGTCATCGGCACGCCCGTGGCGAACCGTGATCGTGCCGAGACCGAGGATCTCATCGGGCTCTTCGCCAACACGCTCGTGCTGCGCACCGACCTGTCCGGCCGCCCGGGCTTCGGCGAGCTGCTCGCGCGGGCGCGCGAGGCGACCCTTTCGGCCTACGCGCACCAGGACATGCCGTTCGAACGGCTCGTCGAGGCGCTCAGCCCCGATCGCACGGCCACGCGGACGCCGTTTTTCTCGGTGATGTTCGCGCTCCAGAACGCCCCCTTCCGCCCGCCCGCGCTCGCCGGGCTCACGGTCGAGCCGCTCGACGTGCACACGGGCACGGCGAAGTGCGATCTCTCGCTGTCGCTCACGGAAGCCGAGGATGGCAGCCTGCGCGGCGACCTCGAGTACGCCACGGAGCTCTTCGACAGGGAGAGGATCGAGCGGTTGGTCGCGCACTTTCGCGCGCTTCTCGCATGGTTCGTCGAGGATCTCGAACGTCCCTTCGACGAGGCGCCCCTCCTCTCCGCCGACGAGCGGCGCGAGCTGCTCGAAACGTGGAACGACACCGCCACCGGCTATCCGCGCGAAGCGTGCGTCCACACCCTGTTCCAGGAGCAGGTGGCGCGCACGCCGGAGCGCATCGCCGTGGTGTTCGAGGGGCGCGAGCTGACCTACCGAGCCGTCGCGCAGCGCGTGGGCCGCCTCGCGGACGAACTGCGCGCGCGCGGCGTCGGTCCCGGGACGCTCGTGGGGGTCCTCCTCGAACGATCGGAAGAGCTCGTCGTCACGCTCCTTGCGGTGCTCGCGGCCGGCGGCGCGTACGTGCCGCTCGACCCGGAGCACCCCACCGAGCGAATCGCCTCGATCCTGGAAGACGCGCGCCCCGCGCTGCTCGTGACGGACGAGCGCTCGCCGAAGCTCCCGTTCTGGCAGGGGCCCACGGTGCGCCCGAGCGAAGGCAGAGGCACGCACGAAACCAGGCTCGCCCCGCGTGCCGACGGCGGCGCCACGGCCGAGGATCTGGCGTACGTGATCTTCACCTCGGGCTCCACCGGCCGTCCGAAGGGCGTTCAGATCTCGCACCGATCGGTCGTCAACTTCCTGTGTTCGATGCGCCAGCGTCCGTGGCTCCGCGAGGGCGACACGCTGCTCGCCGTGACGACCGCGTCGTTCGACATTGCCGTCCTCGAGCTGTTTCTCCCCCTCGTGGTCGGAGCCAAGGTCGAGATCGCCTCGCGTACCACCGCCGCCGACGGCCCCGCGCTCCTGCGGGCGCTCCAGACGAGCGGCGCGCGCGTCATGCAGGCGACGCCGGTCACCTGGCGCATGCTCGTCGCCGCTGGCTTTCGCGGGGCCCCGGGCTTCATCGTGCTCTGCGGCGGCGAGGCACTGCCACGTTCGCTCGCGGACGCGCTGCTCGAAGGCGGGTCCAGCGTGTGGAACCTCTATGGCCCCACCGAGACGACCATCTGGTCGACGGTGCACGAGGTCGGCCCGGGCCGAGGCGCCGTGGTGCCCATCGGCCGCCCCATCGCCAACACACGGGTCTACGTGCTCGGGCCGCGAAAAGAGCTCTTGCCCGCCGGTGTGCCGGGGGAGCTCTACATCGGCGGCGACGGCGTCGCGCGTGGCTACCTGAACCGCCCGGAGCTCACGGCCGAGCGCTTCGTCGCCGATCCGTTCGTCGACAGCCCGGGGGCACGGATGTACCGCACCGGCGACCGCGCGCGCTGGCTCCGGGAAGGCAGCCTCGAATACCTCGGCCGCGAGGACCACCAGATCAAGCTGCGCGGCTTCCGCATCGAGCTCGGCGAGATCGAGGCCGCCCTGCGGCGATACCCCGACGTACGAAGCTCGGTCGTCGTGGCACGCAAAGGACGCGACGGCGACGATCACCTGGTCGCCTACCTCGTCGCCCCGGGCGCAGCGCTCTCCGCCCAGGCGCTGCGGTCCTTCCTGCAGGACAAACTCCCCGCGTACATGATCCCGTCGAGTTACGTCGCGCTGGACGAGCTGCCGCTCACGCCCAACGGCAAGATCGATCGGCGCGCGCTTCCGGAGCCGGACGCCCTGCAGCTCGATCGCGGGCAGGCGTTCGTCGAGCCCCGCACCGAGGTCGAGCGGACGCTCGCCGCCATCTGGGCCGAGGTGCTGGGCGTCGAGCGGGTCGGGCTCGAGGACAACTTCTTCGACCTCGGAGGGCACTCGCTGCTCGCCGTGCAGCTGCTCGGCCGAGCGCGTGCCGCGACCGGCGTGGAGCTGCCATTGCGGCGTCTCTTCGCGGCCCCGACGCTCGGCGCGATGGCCGCCCTCGTCGAGGAGGAGAGCCGCGCGGGCGCGGACCAGGAGCTGCTCGAATTGCAGGCGCTGCTCGCCTCCGTCGAGGCGATGTCGTCGGAGCAGGCCGCGGATGCGGTCGCCGGCGAGCCGTCCGCGGGGAGCGGCGATTCGGGGCGCGACCAGGGTTGAAAAAGAACGGGGGCAAACCCGGCGCGCGCCGGATTTTGCCCCCGATCGTTCGATATCGACGCCGCCGGTCCAGGCGCTCAGCGCGCAGCTTGCGGTTCTACGCTGGAGAACACCTGCGTGGGATTGCCGTCGATCTCGATTTCCTCGAACTTTCCCCCGGTAAACGCGCCGATGACGTTGCGCCAGAACGTGATGGCCGGCGCGTTCGCCCGCACCTCCGTGATCTCCCACCGCCCCCGGAACATGTCCAGGATCGCGAGGGCGGCGGCGCGCCCCACGCCGCGCCGGCGAAACTTGCGCAGCACGAAGAACTCCGCCATCTGGAAATCGCGCTCGGGGGACATGTACGGGAAGGGAGCCTGACCGATGAGCGCGAAGCCCGCCGGGCGGCCGTCGATCCGGATCACGAGCTTGTGCGTATCGGACCGCTCGCTCAGCCAGAAATCGAGATAGTCGGGCTGAAAGACCCCCTGCTCGTTGATCTCGTAGAAATCGTAAAACGACGTGAGATCGTGAAGGTAAAGGGGGTAGAGGTTGCGCAGGAGCGTCGTGTCGGCGCTCGTGGCTCGGGTGATTTCGACGCTCATACGACCTTTCCGTCCGCTTTCAGGCGCCTTCCGCCTCGGCCTCGGCGAGGATTTCTTCCTCGATCGCCTGCGAAAGCTCGGCGACCGTGCTCACCTCGAACAGGGTGTGCAGGGGAAGCTCGATCCCGAAGGCCGCGCGCAATCGGCTCATGAGCTGCGCGGCGAGCAGCGAGTGCCCGCCGAGCTGGAAGAAGTCGTCGTGAATGCCGACCTTCTCGACGCCGATGATCTCCTCCCATATCTGCGCGACGACGCGCTCCGTTTCGGTGGTCGGCGCCGCGTAGGCCGTCGTGAGCGCAGGCCGCTCGTGCGCGCCCAAAGCCGCCTTCGTCTCGCCGCTGCGCGCGGCGGCGGCGGCGAGGGCGTCGACGGCGGCGCGGGTGAGCGCAGGCGGGCGCGGGGAGACGGCGACCTGCGGCAGCCCGCTGCCGAGCGCGCGCGCAAAAGCCTCCACCCCCTCCCGCGGCGCGATGGCCTCGCGCAGCAGCCGATCACGCTCGGCGCGCATGGCCTCGGGCAACACGGCCTGAACGGCCATGCCGACCTCCTGCCAGGTATCCCAGTTGATCGAGACCGCGGGCACGCCCTTCGACGCGGAAAGCTTTTGCGCGAACGCGTCGAGGAAGGCGTTCGCGCCGCAGTAGTCCACCTGGCCGGCGCCGCCCACGAGCGCGCTCATCGAGGAGCAGAACACGAGGAACCTGGCCCGGAGATCCGACGCGAGCGCGGCCACGACAGCGGCGCCGTGGACCTTTCCGCGCAGCACCGCCGATACCTCGCTCGACGAACGACGAGCCATGGCGCCGCCGCCCCCGACGCCGGCGGCGTGAATGATCCCAGCCACCCCTCCGAATCGCGCGGCGACCCGCTCTGCGACGGCGCGCATCGCCGCGGCATCGGCGACGTCGGCCGCTTCGATCACGACCTCGACCCCCGAAGCCTCGAGGGCGAGGAGCTTGCGCGTGCTCTCCGCGGCCTCCCAGCGCTCACGGGGCGGCGGCGGCGTGCGGCCCACGAGGACGAGCGCCCGCGCCCCCGTACGAGCGAGGTAGCCACCGAGCTCCAGGCCGATGCCCCCCAGGCCGCCGGTGATCATGTAGACCCCGCCCGGCACGAGCGGAATGCGCGCCTCCTCGGGCCTCTCGATTGCGACCGGCTCGAAGGACTGGACCCACCGGCGCCGGCCACGAAGCGCGACGACGTCGTCCTGGATGGGGCTCTCGATCTCCGCGACGAGCTTTCGGGCGAGCTGCGCGCGCGCCTCGACGGAGTCGGCAGGCGAAACGTCGATGTGGACGCAGCGCACGTTCGGCAGCTCCTGCGGCACGACCCGGCACGGCCCCGTCACCGTGGCGGTCTCGGGCCGGAGCGCCTCCTCGCCCGTCACGTCGTACGCGCCGCGTGTGACCACGCCAAACTCGACCGCATGGATGACCGCCTCCGTGACGAGCGCCTGCGCGAGGAAAAGGAGCCGCAAGAGGTTCCGCTCGGCCAGGGCCGCGACGCTCTCGCGTGGATCGGGATCCCGCATGCCCCACAGGTGCAGGATTCGATCGGGCGTGCGACGCACGACACGCAGATCCGCGAGCAGCGCGTCGTAATCCTCGCGGGCGTCGGGACGGATGACGTAACGATGCTTGTCGAGCTTCTCGAAGCGCTGGCCCGGCACGACCGTGGTCACGATGTATGCGCTCGCTTCGAGCTCCGCAGCCAGCGCGGCGGAGAGGCCCGCGTCGTCCGCGAACACGAGCCACGAGAGCCGGGTCGCGGCCCCGCCCTGCGCCCGGCGCGCGCGCGCGGGAGCCTGCTTCCATTGCGGCGCGTAGAACCACGCGTCGAGCTCGGGTCGCTCGACCGGGGGAGCGCCTTGTTCGGCGCGCGCCTCCGTCGTGACGGCCGTGGGCGCGGGATCGAGCCAGTATCGGCGCCGCTCGAAGGGGTACGTCGGAAGAACGACGCGCCGGCGCCCCTCGCCGTGGAGCTTCTCCCAGGCGACGGAGGCCCCCGCGAGCCAGAGCCGGCCGGCGGCCTCCAGGAGCCCTGCGCGCTCGGACGAAACCCCCTTCGACCTCGGCAGGGACGCGGCCCCACGGACGTCCGCGGAGCCGAGCGTGTTCGCCGCGAAGCGACCGAGCGCCTGCCCGGGGCCGACCTCGAGCAGGACGCGATCACTCCCCTCCATCATGGCTTTGATCCCGTCGCCGAAGCGCACCGTCGCGAGCAGGTGCTCGGCCCAGTAGCGAGGATCGGTGGCCTGCTGCTCGGTGATCCACTTGCCGGTGACATTCGAGAGGAAAGGCAGGCGCGGCGGCGCGCGCTTGACCGAGCGAACGATCTCTTCGAAGGCGCGCGCGGCGGAGGCCATCATCGAAGAGTGGAACGCGTGCGAGGTCTTCAATCGCTGCGAGGCCACGTCGCGGCGCGCGAGCTCGGCCTCGATTTGCTCGATCTCGCCCGTGGGACCGGAGAGCACGCAATCCGAGGGCCCGTTGACGGCGGCGAGCGAAACGCCTCCTCGGGCGAGCGCGCTCGCCTCGGCCTCGGGTAGCTTCACCGCGATCATCGCCCCCGCCGGGGCCGCTTGCATCAGCCTGCCGCGCGCGGCCACCAGCATCAGCGCGTCCTCGAGCGAAAAGACCTCGGCCAGACACGCGGCGACGAGCTCTCCCAGGCTATGGCCGATCATGCCCGCCGGGCGCACGCCCCATGCGAGCCACTGTTGCGCCAGGGCAAACTCCACCGCGAAGAGCGCGGGTTGTGCCAGGGCGGTCTGCGTGAGCCGCAGCGCCTCGTCCTCGGGCCGATCGCCCCTCGGGTAGAGCGCCTCGCGCAGGTCGAAGCCGAGGTGCCGCTCCAGCAAACTGGCACAGCGGTCGAGCCACGTGCGGAAGACGGGCAGCGTGCGGTAGAGCTCCGCGCCCATGCCCGGGTGCTGCGCGCCTTGCCCGGGAAACATCCACGCGACGCCCGGCTCGCCCTGCTCGTGCGTCGCGGAGGCCACGCGCTTAGGGTCGAGCGACGAGAGCACCTGCGCGGCATCGGCACCGTCGCGGCAGACCACCATCCGCCGGTGCGGGAAGTGCCGGCGCCCCACCTGGAGCGTGAACGCGACGTCGCCGAGATCGAGGTCCGGACAGCGCTGCAGGTGCTCGGCGAGGTTTCGGCTGGCGTCGTCGAGCGCCTGCGCCGAACGCGCCGAAAGGACGAGGAGCTGCTCGCCGTCCGCGCGCGCGGACCGCTCCACGCGCGGGGCCTCTTCGAGCACGACGTGAGCGTTTGTCCCGCCAACCCCGAACGAGCTCACCCCCGCGCGCCGAAGCGCGTGGGTGGTGGGCCACGGGCGCAGCTCGGTGTTCACGAAGAAGGGGCTGTTCTCGAAATCGATCGCGGGGTTCGGCTTCGTGACGTGCAGGCTCGGCGGGATGAGCCCCTGCTCGACGGCGAGCGTGGCCTTGATCAGGCCCGCGACGCCCGCCGCGGCATCCAGGTGGCCGATGTTGCTCTTCAGCGAGCCGAGGGCGCAGAACTGCCGGCCGTCCGTGCCCTCGCGGAACGATTGCGTGAGCGCGCGGATCTCGACCTGATCGCCGATGACCGTGCCAGTGCCGTGGGTCTCGACGTACCCGATGGTCGCGGGATCGACGTCGGCCATCGCGAGGGCCGCGCGGATCGCGCCTGCCTGACCGTCGACGCCGGGCGCGACGAAGCCGACCTTCGCGGCCCCGTCGTTGTTGATCGCCGAGCCGCAGATGACCGCGTGGATGTGATCGCCGTCCGCGAGCGCGTCGCGCAGGCGCTTGAGCACCACGACGCCCACACCGTTGCTGAAGAGCGTCCCCTGGGCCTTTTCGTCGAACGCGCGGCAATGCCCGTCGGGCGACATGATGCTGCCGGGCCTCGCCGCGTAGGGGCGCCGCTGGGGGACGACGACCGACACGCCGCCGGCGAGCGCCATGTCGCACTCGCCGGTGAGCAGGCTCTGGCAGGCGAGATGGACCGCCACGAGCGAGGTCGAACACGCCGTCTGGACGGTCATGCTCGGACCACGCAGATCGAGCTTGTAGGAGACACGCGTGGCGAGCAGGTCGCCGTGATTGCCGAGGAACGCGAGGTCCGGATCGAAGCGCGGCGAAAGCCTCCTCGAATGGACGTTGAGGAGCAGATACCAGTTCATCGAGGCGCCCGCGAAGACGCCCACCGGGCGCGCTTGCGGTCCGCCATGACCCGCGCGCTCGAGCGCCTCCCAGGCGCACTCGAGGAAGATCCGGTGTTGCGGATCCATGAGCTCGGCTTCGCGCGGGTTGTAGCCGAAGAAGAAGGCGTCGAACGACTCCACGTCGGAAAGGACGCCGCGCGCGGAGACGCGCATTTCGGGCGGAATGGCCTGCTCGCCCGGCAGCGGTTCGAGCTCGCCCTCCTCGAAGAACGAGATGCACTCGGAGCCCTTCACGAGGTTCTGCCAGAGCTCCTCGACGGTCTTCGATTTCGGAAACCTCCCGGCCATTCCGATGATGGCGATGCTGGCGTCGAGGCGAGCGTCGTCCGCCTGAGGAGAGGTGACTCGTTCGTCTGTCATCGTTGCGACTCCGCGCTCTTCGTCATCGCTCAGAGGAGGGACCACTCGCGCACCCACGCCGGTGCGCGATGCATCAAGAAATCGTGCGCCTTCTCGATATCGTCGCTCATGACGCGATCGCGCTCGAGGAAGGACACCTCGCCGCGGAACTGCTGCACGATGCCCTCGGTGATCGGGGACAGGCGCAAGCCGCGGTTGAACTCGACCGCCTGCGCGGCGGTCAAGAGCTCGATGGCGAAGACCCACCAGCAGTTCTGGACGATCTCCTGAAGCTTGTAGGCGGAGGTCCCGCCCATGCTCACGTGGTCCTCCTGGAGCTGGCAGGTGGGAATGGTGTCCACGCTGGCCGGCGTCGAGAGCACCTTGTTCTGGTTCACCAGCGCCGCGGACGTGTATTGCGGGATCATCAGGCCCGAGTTCAGGCCGGGCTCGTGGACGAGGAAGCTCGGCAATCCTCGCTGTCCCGAGAGGAGCTGGTAGGTCCGCCGCTCGGAGATGCTCGCGATCTCGCTCGTGGCCATGGCCAGGAAATCCAGGGCCAGCGCCGTCGACTCGCCGTGGAGGTTGCCCCCGAAGAGGATCAGATCCTGCTCGGGGAAAAACAGCGGATTGTCGGAGACGCCGTTGACCTCGTTCTCCATGGTGGTCTTCGCGAAGCCGTACGCCTGGCGCACGGCGCCGTGGACCTGCGGGATACACCGGAACGAATACGGGTCCTGCATCGACCGGTTGCACGTGGGCAGCTCGAAATGGTTGCTGCCCTCGAGCAGTTTGCGCAGGTTCGCCGCGACCGCGCGGCGCTCGAGGTGATAGGAGGTCTCGTGGTACGGCGCCTGGTAGAAGGTCCGCGAGGCGCTGAAGGCCTGGACGCTGACCGCCGCGAGCATATCCGCGCATCCCACCAGATCGCCGACATCCATCAGACACTCGGCGGCGATGGCGTTGATGTACTGGACGCCATTCGTGAGCGCGAGGCCTTCTTTGGCCTTCAGCCGCAGCCGATCCCACCCGAGCTTCGAGAGCGCCTCGGCGGCGGGGACGATGCGACCCTCGAAATGGACCTTGCCAAGGCCCAGAAGCGGCAGGGACAGGTGGGCGAGCGGGGCCAGGTCGCCGCTCGCGCCCACGGTCCCCTTCTTCGGGATCACCGGGATCACGTCGTGGTTCCAGAAATCCACCAATCGCTGGACCGTCTCGAGCGAGACGCCGGTGTGCCCCGTGCGGAAGGTCAAGAGCTTGATGAGCATGACCAGCCGGGAGACGTCCTCGGAGACGGGATCGCCCACGCCGCAGGCGTGGGACACGACGTGGTTGTATTGCAGCGTCTCGACCTCGTCGGCCTTCACGCGCGTCTCGCAGAGCGAGCCGAAGCCGGTGTTGACGCCGTAGATGTAACGATCTTCCTGCGCCTTTCGCTGCACGTACTGGGCGCCCGCATCGATTTTCTCGGCGACGCTCGCGTCGAGCGCGAGGCGAGGGCGCTCTTCGACGATCGCACGCAGGTCGCCGAGCGAGTAAAAATCAAGGGTGATCGACCGTGTGGTCTTCGATTCGATGCTCAATGGAGACCTCGCCTGGGTGTTGGGATCGCATCGCGGAGAACGGCCAGCGCTCCGCGGAGAGCACCGTTCATTGCAAGGAACGGCGGTGCTTCTTGAACAAATTCGATAGATGAATGAGCGCCTGGATCTCGATGGGGGTCAACTCGGGGTGCCAGATGTCCCACAAGAGGACCACCCGCACGCTCGTGCCACGGTTCCAGGCCTCGTGCATGTAGCTGTCATCGAAGATCAGGCATTTGCCTTCCTGCCATGCGCGCGTTTCGCTGCCGACCCTGATACCACAGCCCTCCGGGATGATGAGGCCCATGTGGCAGGTGAGCACGATGTTGCTCCCGCCGCTGTGGGGCGTGATGTGAGCGCCCGGATTGAGCTTCGAGAACATGCCCTGGCGCGTGCCGTGCGGCAGGCTGTCGATGAGACGCACGGTCTCCGGACAGCGGGCGCAGCTCCGCGGGTATTTCTTCCCCGTGACATAAAACGGAAACGTGTCCCAGCCCCGCCAGCCGAGCTCTTTGGTATCGGGATCCTCGTAGGGAGAGAAGCGCACATTTTGATCGAGCAAGGCCTCCGCTTCCCTGCGGCAGGCTTCGTACGCCGCCTCCGCCCGAGCAACCCATTCGAACTCCGCCGTGTCGTGCCAGGGCCGCGCCCTGAGCCCCGGGAAATAGAGCCGCGAAGCCTCCTGCTCCGGATCCGCGTCGGGAGGAACGGGCGTCCCGACGAGGATGTTCAAGCATTCCTCGACCCGCTCGAGCCCCGCGCCCCCCAGGCGCTGGCGCAGGTCGTCCATGACAAACTTAACCTCCATTCGTACCGCCCTTGTCGTTTCGCGTGGATGTCCCATGCCCCGCGCGCCTGTCGCGGAGCTGTTGCATGGCCGAGCGCCGGTTCCGCGCCCGCGCGCCGCTCTCCTCGACGACCGCCTCCTCTGCGGGGGCGCGGGAGGCGTCGAGATAGCGGGTCAGCGCGTCGATCGTCGGATGCCGGAAGAGCTCGATGATCGGGATCTCGGTCCCGCAAGCGCGCGCCAGCCGGTCGCGGAGCTGCACCATGAGCAGCGAATGGCCGCCGACGTCGAAGAAATTGTCGTGCACGCCCACGCGCTCGAGCCCGAGCACCTCGCGCCAGACCGAAGCAATGGTCTCCTCGAACCCGCTCCGCGGCGCGACGAACGCGCGGTCGAGATCGGGGCGCTCGCCGGAGGGGACCTCGAGCGATTTGCGATCGATCTTGCCCGTCGAGGTCCGGGGCAGCGCGTCGAGGAAGACGAACGCCGCCGGGACCATGTAGCTCGGGAGGCGCTCGGCGACGAACTGCCTGATCTCGGTCGAGCTCGGCGCGGGCGCGCAGACGACGAACGCGATCAGCCGTTGATCGGTCTCGCTCGCGCGATGCGCGATCACCGCGCACTCGCGCATGGCGGGGTGCGCCGCGAGCACGCCCTCGACCTCGCTGATCTCGACCCGGTTGCCCCGGATCTTCACCTGGTGGTCGCGTCGGCCGAGGAATTCGAGCGTGCCATCGGGTCGCCACCGCGCGAGGTCGCCCGTGCGGTAGACCCGATCCGGGTAATGGTCGTGCAGCGGGTTTTGCACGTAGGCCTTTTGCGTTTCCTCGGTCCGGCCGAGGTAGCCCTCGGTCAGGAAGGCGCTCCGCACGTGGACCTCGCCGGGGATGCCGATGGGACACGGGCGGCGCGCCTCGTCGAGCACCAGGATTTGCCGCCCGTCGATCGCGCGTCCGATGGGGATCGTCGAAAGCTCCGGATCGACACGCTCGACGGCGTAATGCGTGGCGAGGACCGTCTCGCTCGGACCGTAGAGGTTGAAGAGCGCAGGGCGCGGACCGAAAAACGCGAGCCAATCACGCGCGAGGCTCACGGGCAGCGCCTCCCCCGCGAGGAGTACGCGCGCGAGATGCGGCACGGCGGGCGCGCCGGGCGAGCGCGCCGCGTCGAGCAGGTGGCGACAGAAGCTCGGCACCATTTGCAGGAGGGTGATCCGCTCGGCGGACACCCATTCGAGGGCCGCTCGGGGATCGGTGCGGAGCGCGAGCGGCGCGAGGCAAAGCGTCGCGCCATGGCAGAGCGCGCCGAAAAGCTCGCAGAGGCCTGCGTCATAGGAGATGGGCGCCCACTGCGCGACGCGCTCGGAGGGCCCGATCCCGAACCTGCGCGCCTGCCAGTCCAGAAATTGCGCGAAGCTCCGGTGGGATTGAACGATCCCCTTCGGCCGGCCGGTGGAGCCCGAGGTGTAAACGACGTACATCGGATCGGCCGGGGTCGTCGAGGGCTCCGGATCGTGCTCGGGCATTTCGACGAACGCCTGAAAGCCCGCGCCCTCCGGGAGCGCCGCGCCCGGAGGCACCTCGATCCCGGTCACATCGATCACCGCCGCGGGCCCTTGCGCGCCCGCGCGATCGAGCAGCGAGAGGACGTGGGCGTGCGAATCCGCATCGACGAGCACGAGGCTCGGGGCGACCTCCTCGAGCACGTGGCGCAGACGCTCGGGAGGGTGCGCCGGGTCGAGGGGCACCACGACGGCGCCGGCCTTGAGCACGCCAAGCAGCGCGGGGACCTGGGCCGGCCCGTGCCCGAGCATCACCGCGATCCTTTGCCGCGGCGCGAGCCCACGCGCGCAGAGCCCGTGCGCGAGCTGATTGCTCCGCGCATTGAGCTCGCCATAACGCAAGGAATACGTTTCCGAGACGACGGCCACGGCCTCGGGAGCGCGCGCCGCCCATGCCTCGAAAGCCTGATGGACACCACGCTCCTGCGAATACTCGGCCGTATCGTTCCACTCGACGAGCAGCGTGCGCCGCTCGGCCTCGGTGAGCAGGGGCGCGTCGAGGATCTTCTCGTCCGGACAGCGCGCGAAGGCATCGAGGAGGACGAGCAGGTGCCCGGCCATGCGTTCGATGGTGCAGCGGTCGAAGAGCTCGGCGCTGTATTCGAGCCACGCGTGAAGCTTGGCGCCGACGGGACGCACCGTGAGCGTCAAATCGTGCATCACGGCGTCGGGGGTCACGTCACGCGGGCGGAGCGTGAGCCCCGCGAGCGACAGCTCCTCGAGCGGAGCGTTTTGCAGGACGAACATCACCTGAAAAATCGGCGCATGGCTCGGATCGCGCTGCGGGCGCAGCTCCTCCACGAGCCGCTCGAACGGCAGCTCCTGGTGGGCGAAGGCGTCGAGGGCGACGTCCTTGACCCGACCGAGCAGCGCGCGAAAGGACGGATTGCCCGAGAGATCGGCGCGGAGGGCCAGCGCATTGACGAAGCATCCGATGAGCGGCTCGAGCTCGGGACGGCTCCGGTTGGCGACGGGCGTACCGACGACGATGTCCTCCGTCCGGCTGTAACGCGCGAGCAGGACGTCGAAGGCCGCGAGCAGCGCCATGAAGAGCGTCGCACCCTCGCGGCGCGCGAGGGATTCGAGGGCCGAGGTCAGCGCCTCGGGAATGTCGAACGTGACCGTGCCGCCGCGCGACCCCTGAAGGGTGGGGCGCGGCCGATCGGTCGGCAATTCGAGCAGCGGCGGCGCGCCGGACAGCCGCGAGCGCCAATGAGAAAGGTCACGCTCGAGCACCGCCCCTTCGAGCCGTCCCCGCTGATGGGCGGCGAAGTCCGCAAACTGCAAGGGAAGCTCGGGAAGCGGCGACGGCTTGCTCGTGGCGAATGCCTCGTAGAGCGCAGCGAGCTCGCGGACCAGCACGCCGAGCGACCAGCCATCGGCCGCGATATGGTGAATGGCAAAGAGAAGCGTGTGCTCGTTCGCGCTCCATCGAAGGAGAATGGCCCGGAGGAGCGGCCCGCGCGAAAGGTCGAAAGGCCGCTGGGCCTCCTGGATCATCCGCTCCGTCTCGCGCTCACGCTCGGGCCCGGGCAGGCCCTCCAGGCGCTCGACGTGCAGCTCGATCGGCAAAGGCGCGTCGATCTGCTGCACGGGTACGCCCTCGCGGAGCACGAACCTGGTTCGCAGCACCTCGTGACGCCGCACGATCTCGGAGAAGGCGCGCTCGAGCGCGGACACGTCGGGCGTGCCGCCGAGGTGGGAAGCGAAGACCAGGTTGAGCGGCGTGGTATCGACCGACATCTGGTGGAGGAACCAGAGGCGCTCCTGCGAAAAGGATAAGAGCGCCGGCGTCCCGTCCGAAGGGCGGCGTTGAATCGATTGCAACCTCGATGAATCGAGCCCCTTTTGCCGCGCGCGCTGCTCGAACAGCTCTCGCTGGGCAGGTGTGAGCGAGGCGAGCCGCTTGGCCATCTCGTTCAGCAGATCACGGCTCGACATAGGGGACCCTTGATACAACACGTTCGCGGACCGATCCAGCGGCCACGCCCGCGAAGGAAGCCAGCAGGCTGTTAACGAAGGCAAAAACTCGCGGATGGACGGAGCCTCACCCTGCCCCTCCGCGGCTCGCTGCCGATAGCAAAAAGCAAGCCACCTCATTGCATGCCGTGAATGCCGGCGTTCGCGCGCGCGGAGCCCCCGGCGTTGTGCAAGATTGGCGCAAACCGTGCGCGGCACAGCGCAGGCCCAGCGCAACGCGACCAGCGCCCCGCCCTCCCGCGGGGATTGCCGTGCCGGCGGTTCGCTTCTTGCCTGGCGAGCGCGGTCCCTTGCGGTCCTCGCGGCATCGCAATAGCGTCCCGGGCTGGAGAAGGTGAGCGTGAGCCTCTTCGAGATCATTCTGAAACGCTCGAGGCTGGCCGCGCTGGGCGCGCTCGTCCTCGGGCTGATCGGCGGCTTCGCCAGCGCCGGGCTGGTCGCCGTCATCCGTGCGGCCCTCGAGTCCGACGCGCGGCCCGCGTCGCTCGCCGTCACCTTCGTCGGCCTGTGCGCCGTCATGATCGTGGCCCGCTTCTGGGCCCACGCCGTCGTCGTGCGTCAGGCCGAAGCCGCCGTCTACGATCTGCGCCTGCGGCTCTCGCGCCAGATCCTCGATGCGCCCCTCCGCACCGTCGAAGAGATGGGCCCGGCGAGGCTGCTCGCCATCCTCACGGAGGACGTCCTCGCGGTGGCCGGCGCGATCCCGGCGACGCTCGGCGTCGTTCCGCAGCTCGCGGTGGTCCTCGGCTGCCTCGTCTACATGGCCTGGCTCTCGTTCCCCCTGTTCCTCGCCAGCGTGCTCACGATGGCGGCGGGGATTTTCGTGTATCGCGCCGTCGCCGAGAGGGCCGTGAAGCAGCTCGACAGCGCGCGGAAGGACACCGACGACCTCGCGCGTCACTTCCGGACGGTGACGGATGGGGTGAAGGAGCTGAAGCTCCACCGCAAGCGCCGGGAGGAGTTTTTCGCGCAGGTCCTCGGCCCCACGGCCGCCTCGGCAGGCCAGAACGCGATGCGCGGAATGACGGCCTTCGCCGCGGCAAACGGCATCGGGCAGGCGCTCCTCTTCTTCGCAATCGGCGGCTTCCTCTTCCTCGCCCCGACGCTCTGGAAGGTCGCCGGCCCCACGGTCGGCGGCTTCGTGCTGGCGGCGCTCTACCTCATCCCGCCGCTCGATTTCGTGCTCGGCGCGATGCCCGTGCTGACGCGCGGGACGATCGCGCTCAGGTCGATCGAAGCGGCGGGCCTCTCCCTGTCGAGCGCTCGCGAGGATCACGGGACGGATCGGCCGGCCCCGGCGATCGATACGCTCGCGCTCTCCGCGGTGACGTACTCGTACCACCGCGAAGACGAAGGCCGGTCCTTCACCGTCGGCCCGGTCGATCTGGCGCTCCGGCCGGGCGAGATCGTCTTCATCGTCGGCGGGAATGGCGGCGGCAAGACGACCCTCGCCAAGGTGCTCGCGGGCCTCTACACGCCCGAGTCGGGGGAAGTCCGCCTGAATGGCGAGCTCGTCGGGCGAGGCGAGGAGGAGCGTCATCGCGAGCTCTTCTCGGCGGTGTTCTCCGACGCCTTCGTCTTCGATTCACTGCTCGGCATCGACGGCGCCGGTGTGGACGAAGCGGCGCGCGCACTCCTTTCGCGGCTCCAGCTCGACCACAAGGTCCGGATCGACGGGCGCGCGCTCTCGACGACGGCCCTATCCCTCGGGCAACGCAAGCGCTTGGCGCTGCTGATGGCGCTGCTCGACGACCGACCGATCTACCTCTTCGACGAATGGGCCGCGGAGCAGGATCCGACGTTCCGCGAGCTGTTTTACACGCACTTCCTGCCCGAGCTGCGGGCGCGCGGAAAGGCCGTGCTGGTCATCAGCCACGACGATCGTTATTTCCGGGTGGCGGACCGGATCCTCAAGTTCGAATACGGCAAGGTCCTGGCCTACGATTCGCGGACGCAGGCGTCCGAGACGTCGGCGTGACCCATGCGCAGCGCGCGATGCTCGCAGCCGCGTGCGGGCCATGACGCGAGCAATGCGCGGAGCGTTGGCGCGGGTGTGCGATCATTCCAGAACCCGTGTCCAGACCTGTCCCCGTCTGTCCACTCCTGGTCACGCCCCGGACCGCTCTAACGACCGACAACTCCTACAGAAATCAGCGGAGGAGAAGGGATTCGAACCCCTGGTACCCTTCCGGGTACGGCGGTTTTCAAAACCGCTGCCTTCGACCACTCGGCCACTCCTCCCGAACGGACGCCGAAAATCTTCGGCTTTTTCTTCCTGGTTTGTCAATCCCTTGCTGCTCGCACCTCCGTCGGTCCGCTCCCCGCTGCCGGTCGGCTGCCGGGCGCGGCGTCGGGACAGCACTACCACGGGCCGACGCTCGTCGCACCTCCTCGGCGCGCGCGCGGCGTGCGATGCTCGCGCGTGGAGGTGCCATGAACACGCCTGCCTTCGTCGTCGATGCCTGGATCCAGCATCCCACCGGCCCGTTCCTGCGGGATCCGCTCTTCGCCACCCTGCGGCGGTGGATGGGCGTCGAGGCCGATGCGCTCCCGGACGTCATTCCCGACGCGTTCACCCTCGGCGCGCTCGAGGCCGCGTCCGTCTCGGTCGCGCTCGTCTCCGCGTGGTGGGGGCCGTCGGGGCCGATGCTCGACAACGATGCCGTGGCCGCGTTCGTCGGTCGGTATCCCGAGCGGCTCGTCGGCGTCGCCTCCGTCGACCTCGCGAGGCCCATGGATGCCGTGCGCGAGCTGCGGCGCGCCGTGCGCTCCCTCGGCATGCGCGCGCTCCGCATCCTGCCCTGGCTCTGGGGGCTGCCGCCGAATGACAGGCGGTATTATCCGCTCTACGCCGAATGCATCGAGCTCGACGTGCCGTTTTGCCTCCAGGTCGGCCACGCAGGGCCGCTCCGGCCGAGCGAGCCCGGACGGCCCATTCCTTACCTCGACGAAGTCGCGTGTGAGTTCCCCGAGCTCCGCATCGTCGGCGGACACATCGGCTATCCCTGGACGAACGAGATGATCGCGCTCGCCACGAAATACCCGAACGTGTACATCGACACCTCGGCCTACAAAGCGAGCCGTTATCCCCCGGAGCTCGTCGCGTTCATGCGGGGGCACGGGCGCGAAAAGGTGCTGTTCGGGAGCAACTGGCCCATGCTCTCGCCCGTGAATTGCCTCGACAAACTCGATTCGCTCGGGCTCGAGGAAGAGGCGCGCGCGGCGTTCCTCGGGGAAAACGCGCGGCGGGTGTTCAAGCTACGCTAGCGGAGCCATTCGCGCGTGAAGTAACGGTCCCAGCTATCGGCCAGGATCGCGACCACCGGGCCCTGGAGCTCGCCGCTCGCCGCCACGCGGAGCGCCGCGACCACGGCGGCGCCCGAGGAGGCGCCCACGAAGAGGCCTTCTTCGCGGATCAATCGGCGCGTCATGAGGAACGCGTCCTCGTCGCTCACCGTGATCGCCTCGTCAATCACCGTGCGGTCGAGCAATTCCGGAGGCCGGCTCCCGCCGATGCCCTCGATTCGGTAGGGCGCGTCCGGGCCGATCTCGCCGGTCTCCGCCCAATGCGCCAGCACCGAGCCGCGCGGGTCGGCGAGGACGATACGCACGCCGGGGGCGAGGCGCTTCAAATACCGGCCGACGCCCGTGATCGTGCCGCCCGTGCCCGCGCCGGCCACGAATGCGCCGATCTTGCGGCCCATCGAGACCAGGATCTCCGGGCCTGTCGTCTCCTCGTGCGCCCGCACGTTCGCGGGGTTTCGGAACTGGTCGGTCAAGAACCAGCCCTCCGTCTTCGCGAGGCGCTCGGCCACGTTGCGGAAATTGTCGGGGCTGTCCGGCGGATCGTTTGGCGTGATGTGGAGGCGCGCGCCGAGCGAGGAGAGCGCCGCGCGTTTGTCGACGCTCATCTTTTCGGGCATCACGCAGACGAGCTCGTAGCCCCGGACGGCCGCCATGAGCGCGAGGCCCATGCCCGTGTTGCCGGCCGTGGCCTCGACGAGCGTCGCGCCGGGCTTCAGGGAGCCGCGCTTTTCGGCGTCCTCGATGATCGCCCGCGCGATGCGGTCCTTGATGCTGCCGCCGGGATTGAGGTGCTCGCATTTGACGTACACCGGCACGGGAAGGCCCTTGCCGATACGCCGGAGCGGCACGATGGGGGTATGGCCAATCTCGTCGAGGATCGTCCGGGTCTTCGTCATCGTCCCGCGCGGGCCCTGCCCGCCTCATCCGGTGGTGCGGCCTGCCAAACCTCCCCCAGCCACGTCACCGCCTCGGCGCATTGACCCCGCGCCCGCGGTGTTCCCCCGTCCCTCTCGTAAGGCCCCGCGACGAACGCGATGTCCCGGCCCCGCGCCCCCCAGGCGACAGGGCCGAGCTTGTCCCGCTCCCGGCAGTCCTTCCCATACTTGCGCTCGAAGAGCTCCGCGACCTCGGCCGCGTCCGCCGGCGTGTCCATGCGGAGCCGGAACGCCACCGCGAAGAGCCGCTTTGGCCCCTCCGCGCGCATCGCCACCACGAATCGATCCCCGCCCCACCCCGCCGCGCCGCGCCGCGCCTCTGCGCGGCTCCCGACGTCCTCCAGCAAGATCCGGAGCCCCTGCTCGCCCATCACGTCGTCGATGAGCGCCCGATACCCTTGCCGTCCGAGCGCACCGAGCACCGGCGGCGCGACGGCCTCGGCCGGCTCGCGCGCGAGGAGTTTGTCGATGTGTAACAATTGCTCCGTCGTCTCGGGCATCGCTCGCCAGACCTCGTCGACCGCGGGCCAGTCGCCGCGGCTGCGCAAGGCCTGAATGAACGCGAAGCCGTCCGTGTAGGGCGAGACCAGGGAGGAGGTGATGGCGCGCGGGGTCTTCTGGCCGATGTCGGACATCGCCGTCGACGCGACGAACGCGAATCGGACCTGCTCCTCGCTCATCTGGAAGGCCGAGCCGAGCGTGACGTCGAGCATCGCGCTCGTGGCGTCGCCCTCGATGACCGAATGCACGGCCGAGAGGCGGTCCCCCGCGCCCGGCGCGTATTCGACCATCGGCGCCAGGGGAAAACTCTGGTCGGCGAGGGCGTGGGCGAGCTCGTGGGCGAGCGTCTCCTGCGCCTCCTCCTCGCCGAGGTCGTCGGCGAGGTACATGGCGCCGTCGTCCGGATCGTAAAACCCCGCGACACGCCCGCCGAGCAGGGCGAAGGCGCCGGCGACGAAGTCGTAGTCGGCAGGGACGAGGTCGAGCGCCGCGAGCAGCTCGCCCTGGGCGACGAGCGCGTCCTTCGGCGTGTCCTGTTCGACCGTCTCGCGGATGCGGCGGAGCATCGTGTCGCGATCGAGGACCTTGCCCGGCACGGTCCGCTTGATCGGGAGCCCGCGCGCGCGCGCGACGCGCTGGAGCATCGCCTGCACCGCCGCCGTGCTTTCCGCGTCGGGCGGGGTCTCTTCGTCGAGGTTGATCTCCCCCGGATGGGTCGGGGTCGGCTGGCTGGAGCTCGCCGGCGCGGGCGCGCGCGAGGGCGGCGACGAAGGGCCACAGCCGGAGACGAGCGCGAGGGCGACGGCCCCGAGCCAGGCGCGTTTCACGCCGCGGCTCCCACGCCCTCGGCCGCGTCTTCGCGCAGCGCGCGGATGGCCTTGGCGTAGCGAGCGACCCGCTCGTCGAAGGAGATGTCTCCGGCGCTCGCGACCGCGTTGAAGACGGCCGAGCCGGCGACGAGCACGCGCGCGCCGGCGCGGACGACCTCGCGCGCGGTGCCGACCGCGACGCCGCCGTCGATTTCGAGGTCCACGGCGAGGCCCTGCGCGTCGATGGCGCGGCGGAGCGCGTCGAGCTTGGGCAAGGCGCTCGGGATGAAGCGCTGACCGCCGAAGCCGGGGTTGACGCTCATCACGAGGACGAAGTCGCAATCGGGCAGCACGTAGCGGATCGTGTCCTCGGGCGTGTGCGGGTTCAGCACGACGCCGGCCTTCTTCCCGAGGGCGCGGATTTGCTGGAGGGTGCGGTGCAGGTGCGGCGAGGCCTCCACGTGCACGCTGATGAGGTCGGCGCCGGCCTTCGCGAAATCCGCGACGTACCGCTCGGGCTCGACGATCATGAGATGCACGTCGATCGGCAAGGTGGTCGCTGCGCGGACCGCCTGCACGACGAGCGGGCCGATCGTGATGTTCGGCACGAAGCGCCCGTCCATGGCATCGACGTGGATCCAGTCGGCGCCCGCGGCCTCGACGGCGCGGACCTCCTCGGCGAGGCGACCGAAATCTGCGGAAAGTATCGAAGGGGCAATGCGGATCGCGTCGCGACTCACGGCGCTACGGCTAGCATGTTTTTGGAGTGGGGTCCTCCGGCCAAGAGCGGCTACCCTGGGGGAGCCCGCGCCGGGCTCACGCAGGAGGCGCCGTGGAGCTGACGACGAGACCGCTCAAGAAGTCCGACTACGACGAGATCGTACGCGTGATCGACCGCTGGTGGGGTGGGCCCACGAGCGCGCTCGCGCACCCGATCTTCTTCTACGAGCTCGGAAGGCTCGCGCGCGTGGTGGAGCACGACGATCATCTCGTGGGCTTCTTGTTCGGCTTCATCGCGCCCGAAGGGCCGGTCGGGTACGTGCACATCGTCGGCATCCATCCGGACTACCGACGCCGCGGCGTCGCGCGCCTGCTCTACACCGCGTTCGAGGCCGACTGCCACGAGGCCGGCTGCCGCCTGATGAAGGCGATCACCACGCTCGGCAACGAGGGCTCGGTGCGCTTCCACGACGCCCTCGGCTGGGCGAGGGCCGAAGTCGAGGACTACGCGGGCCCAGGGCGTCAGCGGATCGTCTTCTCGAAGGAGCTTGCCGCTCGTTGATCTTTCGCCCCTTGGGCGTAAGGTTTCTCTCGCTTCTTCCTCCTGCTCCCGTTCGCGCGAGGTGACGATGAGAACAAGCTTGGCCGTGGCGTTGGCGCTCGTTTCGCTCGTGGGGTCGGTGCTCGGCGCTTGCGCGAAGGGCAGCTCGTACACGGGCACGGGCGGAAGCGGTGGCGAAGGCGGCGACGAGAGCGGGCCGGGGCCCGGGCCGTCGTCGAACAGCTCGTCGTCCGCGAGCGGCATGGGCGGCGCCGGAGGCATGGGCGGCGGCGCGGTGAGCTCGTCGGGCAGCGGCGCGGGGTCGTCGTCGTCCTCGTCCGCGAGCGGAACCGGCGGCGGCGGCGCGTGTGGCGAGACGCCCTGCAAGCTCGTCTCTCCGCAGTGTGGGTGTGCGGCCGGCGAGATGTGCCAGGTCGACGGCACGGGCGAGCGCGCGTGCGTGCCTGCGGGCAGCGTGCCGATCGGCGGGCTCTGCGACCTCGACAACGACTGCGCGTCCGGCGGCATCTGCCTCGCGACGACGCCGTCGATCAGCACGTGCGGCGAGTTCTGCTCGAGCGACGCGCAGTGCACGGCGCCGGGCGGCTTGTGCGTGGTGAAGCTCAACGACGGCAGCGGCGGCCAGGTCGCGGGCGTCACGCTCTGCTCGGACAACTGCAACGCCACGACGAACGTCGGCTGCGCGGCGGGCACGGCCTGCACGTTCGGGCGCGAGGCGGCGGGGCAGATGCGGCTCTACACGACGTGCCGCGAGGCCGGCAGCGGCACGCAGAACTCGTCGTGCACGGACGACACCGATTGCGCGGGGACCTACGGGTGCTTCAACACGGGCGTGGATGAGTGCTTGAAGTACTGCAACGTGAACTCGCCCATCTGTCCCTCGGGCACGTCGTGCACGCCGATCACGATCGGCGCGGACGCAGTGGAAGTGATCATCGGCAACGTGACGTACGGCGCATGTCTGTGAAACTCGGCTTCCAGGGTGGCGAGCGGCTGCGGGAGATCGGCCTGTTCGGCGGGCTCGGCGACGAGGTCTTGCAAGACCTCTCGGGCTCGCTCGATCTGATCGAGCTCACGCCCGGCTCGGTGGTGTTCCGCGAAGGCGACAGCGGTCGCGAGATGTTCGTCTTGCTCGACGGCGAGATGGAGGTCTTGAAGCAGTCGAAGCGCAAGCACGAGACACGCGTGGCCGTGCTCGGTCCGGGCGACTGGTTCGGCGAGATGTCGATCCTCGACGTCCTGCCGCGCTCGGCGACGGTGCGCGCCGTGGCGCCGTCGAGGCTGCTCCGGATGACCGCGCACGACCTCGACTCGCTCTACCGGCGCGACCTGCGCGCCTACTCGCTGCTCGTGCTCAACATCGCGCGCGAGATGTCCCGACGCCTGCGCGTCTGCGACAACCTGCTCGCCGAGCTCGTGGCCAACGTGATCGACGAGTACACCCGGCCAAACCGGACGAGCTAGCCACACCGTCCTCCCCTCTCCCGCGAGGGAGGGGAGAGGGGATGGAGGTGCGGGGATCGATCCGCCCCGGCTACTTGCCGCGCACGCCGCCAGCGCCGCCGTCGCCGCCGGCGCCGCCAGCGCCGCCAGCGCCGCCTGCGCCGCCTGCGCCGCCTTCGCCGCCTG
Organism: Polyangium sp. 6x1; assembly: GCF_029946515.1. Lineage (GTDB taxonomy): Bacteria > Myxococcota_A > Polyangia > Polyangiales > Polyangiaceae > Polyangium. The sequence goes on along the minus strand of NZ_JARZHH010000002.1, from coordinate 3 downwards.
CGC
>NZ_JARZHH010000029.1 GCF_029946515.1 Polyangium sp. 6x1 | reverse complement strand
TGGCGTAGGGGCTGCCGCGGTCGGAGTGGTGCAAAAGCCCCGGCCCCGGCCTGCGTGCGCGTAGCGCCCGCTCGAGCGCCGCGAGCGCGAGGGCGCGGTCGTTCTGCTCGCTCATTGCGAAGCCGACGACCCGCCGCGAGAACAGGTCGAGGATCGTAGCCAAGTACAGCCAGCCCTCGGCCGTCGGGATGTACGTCACGTCGGTCACCCACGCCTCGTTCGGGGCCTTCGCGTCGAATTGGCGACCGAGCAGGTTCGGCGCGAGCGGCATCGTGTGGTTCGAGTCCGTGGTGCGCCGGAATCGGCGCTTGCTGCGCGCTTCGAGGCCCCGCTCGCGCATGAGCCGCTCGACGCGTTTGCGGCTCACGCACAGGCCCCTGGCGCGCAACTCCGCGTGCACCCGCGGGCTGCCGTAGGTGCCGCGGCTTCGGCGGTGAGCTGCGGCGATCTCCGCCGCGAGCTGCGCGTCGGACGCCTTCCGCCGCGGCTCGGGGCGCTTGCACCAGGCGTAGAAGCCGCTGCGCGAAACGCCGAGGGCGTCGCAAAGCACGGTGACCGGAAAGAAAGCCTTCTCCGCGGCGATGAATGCGAACTTCACTCGCTCTCCTTCGCGAAGAAGGCCGCCGCTTTTTTTAGGATTTCCCGCTCCATCTGCAGCCGCTTGACCTCACGCCGGAGCCGCACGAGCTCCTCGCGCTCGGCGCCCGTGAGGGCCTCGGGGGGCTTCTCCCCGGCGACGTTGACCTCGTCAGCTCTCACCCACTCGCGTAGCGCCGTTTCAGTGAGATCCAGGTCCTTCGCGACCTTCGCGATGCTCCTGTCCGAGACGAACCGCCTCTGCCTTGAACTCCGTGCTGAACGACCTCCGCTTCCGCCTCGCCATGGAACTCTCCTAGCGCATCTCCGCGCCTTTGGGTTTGTCCACGGATCCGGGGGAGGATCAGTCCACCGCACGGTACTCACCGAGGAGTACGTGGCGGCCGTCATCGCGGAGGCCCGATGCCGCGTAGCTGAGCGCGCCTCGACCCACGAGCACGAGATCGAGCAACTCGAGCGGCAAGCGAAGAAGCTCCGCGCCGAGATCGACAGGTTCGCCGAGCTGGCGCTCGAAGCTCCGGCGGATGCGCGCGCCGTCTTCTTCGCCAAGGTCGGGGAGCGGCAGAAGGAGCTCACGGCCGTCGAGACCCGGCTACGGACGGTCAAGACCGTCCCGGCCGCCATGGACCTCGAACTCCGGCGCCTGGAGAGGGAAGCTCACCAGCGCCTCGACGAGGCCAGAGCCATCATGGAACGCGAGCCCTTCGAGGCCCGCGCCTTCATGCGCGCACTCTTCCCGACGGGCATCCGCGCCACGCCCCTGACCCGGCCGGAAGGTCGGGGCGTGCTGCTGGATGGGGTTGCCGCGGCCGGACGGGCCTTCGGCATCAAGGTTGGCAACTCGGCGTCCCCAGCGGGATTCGAACCCGCGTAACAGCCTTGAAAGGGCTGGGTCCTGGGCCGGGCTAGACGATGGGGACGGGTGCTTCGGTGGAAGCGGGCGCGAACCTAGCCTCCGCCGGGCGCAAGCGCAAGAGCATTCCGCTCTCCAGTTGCTTACAATTTCGTATCACGCACTACACATCCCTCCCTTCCCGCATCCGCCTGTCCCCGCATCCGCGTCAGCCGAGCGCTTCCCACCTTGCGCACGTCGCCCTCGCGGACGACGCGGTCATCCTCTTCCCCGAACGCTCGCCACCTCGCAGCGACGCCCCTCATCAACGACGACACGCCAGACACCACGCCCTTGCCCCAAGCATCCCCGCCGATCTCCTCCTTCGCTCCCACATCCCCGCATCCCCACATCCCCGCATCCCGCAGACGAACCCCTTCGAGCGTCCCCCTTGAAAAACCAGCCTCCCAGGGCATAAGCTCCCTCCCCACGAACGCCGAATGGACGAAGAGAAGCGCCGCAGGCTCATCACAACCGATTCCCGAGCGAGAATCGTCTTCGCCACGATGGCTCTGGTCGTCCCGCTCGTGCTCGCGCTTCTCTTTCGTCGCCAGGAGCTCCGGCTCCGTGCGCTCGCCGATCATGGGCGCGCAGGCACCGCGACCCTCACGGCCGTCACCCAACAGGGCTCGGCCACCAATGCGCATTATCGATACGAGGTCGACGGCGTCACGCATACCTGGGACGTCGACCGGAACAAGCTCCCGGGCGCGCCGGGCGACACGTTCGGCATCACCTACCTGCCCGAAGATCCCTCCCTGAGCCGCCCAGGCACCTATTCGCAGGCCTCGCTCGACGCGGAGCTCAATCTGCCTTTTCGGCACGGATTTCCGCTCGGGCTCTTCGTGCTTTTTGGCTCCCTCGCCGCGCTCTGTCACCGCAATGTCCGGCGCCTCCAAACCGGCGCGCCTCTCGCCGCGAAGCCTCGGATCTCGCCCGAGGGCGCGGGGCGCATCCTCGCGGGCTTGTTCCTCGGGTGCTTGCTCGCCGTGAACCTCGATCCGAAGGTCCGCGCCGTGCACGTCGCCGCGTTCGGGCCGGCGCCGCTCGGCCTCTCCGTCGGGCTCGTGGTCGCGCTCGCCGAGATTGCGCTGTTCGCGCCGTTTTTCTGGGTTTTTCCGCACTTGATGCGGCTCGTCATGGATCGATATGCGCAGGGTGGGTCGCTGTCGAAGCTCGGGATCGTGCTCGCCGTCGCCCAGGCGGGGCCGGAGGGGAGGCGCTCGCGGCTCGTCGTCGTCGCCGGGCTCGTCTATTTCATCGCGCTCGTGGCAGGCTGGATCGTGTTCGCCGCGAGCCGCGGGATCTGACGGCCGGCGGGCCGGCGGAGCGCGATCGCTGTCGCGTCCGAAAACGGCCAGACATCGGGGCCCGGGCGCGCTACGAGGGGAGGGCGATGATGGACGCCGAGACCTGCTACCGCGCCCTTTGCGCGCGGGATGAGCGCTTCGATGGGCTGTTTTTCGTGGCCGTACGGACGACCGGCATCTACTGCCGGCCCGTTTGCCGGGCGCGGACACCGGGGCGAGATCGGTGCGTGTTTTACCGGTACGCCGCGGAGGCGGATCGCGACGGGTTTCGCGCGTGTTTTCGCTGCCGGCCGGAGCTCTCGCCGGGCGGCGCGCCGCAGGACTCGGTGCCGCGCCTCGTGCGCGCCGCGCTCGCGCGAATCGAGGGCGGTTTCCTCGACGAGGGCTCCGTCGACGACCTCGGGCGCGCGCTCGGCGTGTCCGGGCGTCACCTCCGACGCGCGATGGAAGCCGAGCTCGGCGTCGCGCCCGTCGAGATCGCCCAGTCGCGGCGCCTCGCGCTCGCGAAGCAGCTCTTGCAGGATTCGTCCCTGCCGCTCACCGAGATTGCGTTCGCGAGCGGATTCGGGAGCGTGCGGCGATTCAATGCGCTGTTTTCGGCCCGGTTCGGGAGGCCGCCGTCCGCGCTCCGGCGCTCGCTCGGGGAGGCGGAGGCCGGCGCCGCGATCACGCTGCGGCTCGATTATCGACCGCCGCTCGACTGGGACGCGCTCCTCACGTTCCTCGCCGCGCGCGCGATTGCCGGCGTCGAGGCCGTCGAGGGCGGCGTGTATTCCCGCTCGGTCCGGCTCGGCGAGCGGACCGGGTGGGTGCGGGTGATGCATGCACCCCAAAAAAACGCGCTCCGGGTGGAGGTCGCACCCGCGCTCGCGGGCGCGCTCGGGCCTCTGCTCGGCAGGATGCGCGCGCTCTTCGATCTCGACGCGCATCCGCTGCTCATCGCGGAGTCTCTCGGCCGGGATCCTCTGCTCGCGCCGCTCGTCGCGCGTCATCCGGGGCTGCGCGTGCCGGGCGCGTTCGACGGCTTCGAGGCGGCCGTGCGCGCCATTCTCGGGCAGCAGGTCTCGGTGCGCGCGGCGACCACGCTCGGCGGGCGCATCGCAAAACGGTTTGGCACGGCCATCGAGACGCCGATCGCCGGCGTGACGCACCTCTTCCCGCCCGCGCCCGTGCTCGCCGAGGCGCCTCTCTCCGACATCGCGCAGATGGGTTTGCCCGCGTCGCGCGCCGCCTCGATCCAGGCGCTCGCGCGCGCCGTCACGCAGGGCGAGGTCCGGCTCGAGCGCGGCGAGGATCCCGAGGCCGCCGCGGCCGCGCTCGTCGCCTTGCCGGGCATCGGCCCGTGGACGGCGCAGTACCTCGGCATGCGCGTGCATCGATTCCCGGACGCGTTTCCGGCCTCGGATCTCGGGGTCCGCAAGGCGCTCCGCGTGAAATCGACGCGCGAGGCCGAGGAGCGCGCCGCGGCGTTCAGGCCGTGGCGGGCCTACGCGGTCCTTCATCTTTGGCAAAGCCTTTCAGAAGGAGATTTCAACGAATGAACATTTCATATGAACGCCGTATTTCGAGCCCCGTCGGCGAGCTCCACGTCGTCGCTTCGAACGAAGCGATCATGGGCGTCTACCTGCCCGGGCACAAGGGCGCGCCGGAGATCGTGGCCCGGGACGGGCGAAACCACCCGCTCCTTGCCGAGGCCGCGCGCCAGCTCGCGGAATATTTCACAGGGACGCGCGCTTCTTTCTCGTTGCCGCTCGACATGCAGGGAAGCGACTTTCAGCGCGAGGTCTGGCGCGCGCTCGTCGAGATCCCTTTCGGCAAAACGCGCTCGTACGCGGAGCTCGCGCGAGCGCTCGGCCGGCCGCAGGCGGCGCGGGCCGTCGGCGCGGCGAATGCAAAGAACCCGATCAGCATCATCGTCCCTTGCCACCGCGTCATCGCAGGCGACGGCGCGCTCACGGGATATGCGGGCGGCATCGCGGCCAAGCAGTGGCTCCTCTCGCACGAGCACGAGCGCCGCGAGCCCCTCGTCACGCATTAGGCCGCCGCGCGCTCGGATCGCAAGTCCCTGGACACCCGCGTCCCGGGTCTGCGATCCTTGCCGGCGCCCATGAAAAACTCCCGAGATCCCGCCGAGGGCCCGGACGAGGCTCCGGTGCGGCCCGAGCTCACCGAGCTCCGCGCGCGCCTCCACGCGACCACCGACGCAGGCCGCCCCGAGGCCGTCGCACGCCGGCGCAAGACCGGGCAACGGACGGCGCGCGAGAACATCGAGGACCTCGTCGATCCGGGGAGCTTCGTCGAGTACGGGTCCCTCGCATTGGCCGCGCAGCGGCAGCGGCTCTCCGTCGAGGAGCTCGTCCGGGCGAGCCCCGCCGACGGGATCATCTGCGGCGTCGGAAGCGTGAACCGCGCGCTCTTCGACGACGAGCGCGCGCGGACGATGGTGCTCGCCTACGATTACACCGTCTTCGCCGGCACGCAGGGCGGCATGGGGCACAAGAAGCTCGACCGCATGCTCGCGCTCGCGGCGCAATGGCGTGTGCCGGTCGTGCTCTTCGCCGAAGGGGGAGGGGGACGGCCCAATGACACCGACATGCCGCTCGTCGCGGGCCTCGATACGCCGAGCTTTCTCTCGTTCGCCGCGCTCTCCGGCCTCGTCCCGCGCGTGGGAATCGTCTCGGGCCGTTGCTTTGCCGGGAACGCCGCGCTGCTCGGCTGCTGCGACGTGATCATCGCGACCGAGGACAGCTCGATCGGCATGGGCGGGCCGGCGATGATCGAGGGAGGCGGGCTCGGAAAATACACGCCCGAGGAGGTCGGGCCGATCGACGTGCAAAGCAAGAATGGCGTCGTCGACGTGCGCGTGCGGGACGAGGCCGCGGCCGTCGCCGTCGCGAAAAAGTACCTTGGATATTTCCAGGGCCCGATCGCCGATTTCACGTGCAGCGATCAGCGCGCCTTGCGCGAGGCCTTGCCGGAGCGGCGAAGGCGGGCCTACAAGATCCGGCCGATCATCGAGACGATCGCCGACACGGGCTCCGTCCTCGAGCTCCGGCGCGACTTTGGCGCGAGCCTCGTGACGGCGCTCGTGCGTATCGAGGGCCGTCCGTTCGGGCTCCTCGCGAACGATCCGTATCGCCTCGCCGGTGCGATCGACGCCGACGCATCCGACAAGGCCGCGCGGTTCCTGCAGCTCTGTGATGCGTTTGGCCTGCCCATCCTCTCCCTCTGCGACACGCCCGGCTTCATGGTGGGTCCCGAGGCCGAAAAGACCGCGCTCGTGCGCCATACCTCGCGGATGTTCGTGGCGGCGGCGAGCCTGCGCGTGCCATTTTTCACCGTCGTCCTCCGCAAAACGTACGGCCTCGGCGCGCAGGCCATGGCCGGCGGGCACCTCCATGCGCCCTTCTTCACGATCGCCTGGCCGACGGCGGAGTTTGGCGGAATGGGCGTCGAGGGGGCCGTGCGTCTCGCGATGCGCAAGCAGCTCGACGCCATCGAGAACCCCGAGGAGCGCGAGGCGACGTTTCAAGCGATGGTCGCGCACGTGTACGAGCGCGGAAAGGCCATCAACACCGCATCGTTTCTGGAGCTCGACGCGGTCATCGATCCGGCCGAGACGCGCACCTGGATTCTTCGCGGACTGAAATCGGTCCCGACGCCGGCGCGCCCGGAGGCGCGGCGGTTCGTCGATACCTGGTGAGCCTTTCCTCAGCGGAACAAGGCCGCGCGCAGCGACGCCGCGCAGAGCGCGACGGCCGTGTTCGCCTCGTCGAACACCTTGCCCATCGGCACGAAGCCGTGGATTTGCCGATCGAAGCAGACGTAGCTCGCCTTCGAGCCCGCCGCGGTCAGGCGCTCGGCGTATTGCAACCCCTCGTCGCGCAGCGGATCGTAACCGGCCGTCAGCACCAGCGCGGGCGGCAGGTTTTTGTGATCGGAGTGGAGCAACGGGGAGGCGCGCCAGTCGATGTCATGCGCGGGGTCGTCGATGTAATGGTCGTGGTAATACGTGATCGAGTCGCGCGTGAGCACATAACCCTGGCCGTTCGTCGTGTGCGAAGGCGCGAGGCGGCGCATGTCCGTCGCCGGGTAAATCAAGAGCTGGAACGTGATCCCGAGATCCCCCGCATCCCGCGCGGCGAGCGCGACCACGGCCGCGAGATTCCCGCCCGCGCTGTCGCCGCCGACCGCGATACGCGTTCCGTCGATTCCGAGCGCCGCGGCATTCCGCTGCACCCAGTACGCCGCCGCCAGGCTGTCGTCGACCGCGGCAGGGAACCGGTGCTCGGGCCCGAGCCGGTAATCGACCGACACGACCGCGCAGCCGGCGCCGTTTGCGAGGGATCGACAGAGCGTGTCGTGGGTGTCGAGGTCGCCGATCGTCCAGCCGCCGCCGTGGTAATACACGAGCACGGGTAACGCTGTATCGGTCGTCGTGCCCGCGGGGCGGTACAGTCGAAGCGGGATCTTGCCGTGCGGCGCCTCCGCGTCGAGTTCCCGCACCTCCGCGACCGCGGGTGGTTCGGGCTGCGTGAACGCGCGGCGCTCGCGGTACACGCGCCGCGCGTCCGCCGGGGAGAGGGTATGCGCCGGCGGCATGCCGCTCCGTTCCATGAAATCGATCAGGGCCCGGGCCTGGGGGTGCAACATGGAAGCCGGATCGCATCGATTCGGCAGCGCGGTCAAGGACGAAACGCAATCTTGACGGTCGGGCGTCCCAGCGGTCACCTTCTCGCGATGGCTCGCGAACGCTCCCCACGCCTGCGCTTGGTTTCCCTGGCCCTCGGGAGCCTCGCGGCCGCCTGCGGGCCCGCGCCCACGCCCCCCGCGACCTCCTCGCAGCGCCCCGCGGCCCTCGTCGCAGCGCCGCCCCCGACCGCTTCGACGCCGCGCCCGCCCACCGTTTGCCCCGGCGCCCTCACGGAGACGGCGCCCGATCGAGGCTGGTTTGCGCTCGGCGCCTCGGCGCCGCCGTCCTCCGCCACACCCGCGCCGAGCGCCGGCGTCGTCTCTCCGTCCGCGGGCGCCGGAGCGACGCCGAGCGCCGTGTACGATGCCGAGGGGCGGCTCGTCGTCGCCTGGGCGGCGGCGCCCGGCGTCCGCTTGCGCAGGCTCGAAGGAGGGCGATTCCAGGACTTGCCGCCCATTTCGGCGCAGAACGTCGGGGGGTTTGGCATGGTCACGCTCACGCGCGATTCCGCGGGGCGGGCGCTCGTGTCTTTCTTCGAAGACACGCGCGTGCGGGTCCATCGCATCGAAGGGAACACGGTGGTGGATCTCTCGCCGAAATCGCCGCCGCCCGCCCGGTCCTTCACCCTTCCCGGGCCGCCGCGAATCATCACCTGTCCTGCGGTCGTTCAACCCGTCGCGCCGAGCCAGTTCGCCGTGGACGGCGAGGGCCGGCCCATGGTCGCCTGGGCCGAGGCCGGGATCGGATCGATGCGCGCCGTCGTGCACCGGTGGACCGGCGCCGCGTGGGTGACGTCGTCGTTCCCCGGAATCGGGCCCGTCGACGATTGCGCGCCCCATACGAAGAGCGTGACGTTGGCGTCGGATCCCAAGGGCAATCCCTACATCACGTTCCGGAAGGACCGCGCCATCAGCGTCATGACCCTGTCGGGCAGCGCATTCACCACGGAATCCACGCTCGTGCCCGAGCACGACGCGATTTACATGAGCGATCCATGGCTTGCGTTCGGCCCCAAAAACGTGCGCTGGAAGGCGTGGAACGAGCAGATCTCCCGTGATGGCGCGTCCCGGTATCGGGTGCATGTGTGGCGGAGCGACGAAAAGGGCTCCCGGGTCGCGAAGCAGCCGGCGGATCGGCCGCTCTTCGGGCAGATCCTCGCGTTCGCGGGCGGCGCACGTCCGCGGATCGCCGTGCTCGATACGAGCGGAACTCGGTCCGAGCTCCGGGTCGTGGCGTGGGAAAACGACGAGCCCGTCGAGCTCACGGGAGGGCCGGGCGCCGCGGATTTTCCGCCCGCGCGGACCCATGGGTCGCCCGCCGTGGCTTTGCCCGAGGGCTCGACCCCGACCGCGGTCGTGTATCGTGGCGGGAACGAGATCGCCGCGCGGATCTGGTCTGCGGGGGCGTATCACGCGCCCGGAGGGGCCGCGGAGCCCACGGTCGGGCTCGGTCGAGGCGTGGCCGAGGGGGTTCCACCTGCCATTGCAATGCGCGGGGGCAGGGTCGCGGTGGCTTGGCTCGTGGACGGCGCGAAGCGCACGATCGAGGTGCGTCGCTGGACGGGCTGCGCGTGGGAGACGGCGCCCGAGCTCCCGCTGGAGCCGGGACGTCCGGGATCCGGGCTCCATCCGGCCCTCACGATCGACGCCGAGGGGCGGGTCGTTCTGGTGTTCTCCACGTCCGCCGCGGGGTCGATGGTCGTGGCGCGCTGGGCCGGGCGTTCGTGGGAGCTTTTGCACCAGCCCCGAAATGGCGCGGCGCCGGGCGGACCAAACGCCGGGCAAGCGCTCGCCTTCGGCGTCGAAATGGATGGCTCCGGGGCGCCCGTGGTCGCCTGGGCAGACCGGGCGAACGGCAAGCTCGGCCTCGCGCGATATCTGGGGCAGGGGCAGGACTTCCGGCTGATTTCTTCGGAGCCCGCGCCCCTCTACATCACGCCGACGATGACCACGGACGGCGCGGGGCGGCCCGTCGTCGGCATGCTCGACTGGAAGGATCGCAGCGCGTTCGTCGGGTACACGAGGCGCCTCGAGGGCGATCGATTCGTGGATGTGCCGCCATGGACCAGCCCTCCGACGTCGAACAGCGGTTTTCCCCCGGATCGATTCGACCTCGCGGCGGGCCCCTCCGGCGAGATCGCCCTCGCGTTCCGGTGGAGCCAGACCGACGCGCCGTACGTGGCGCTGTGGAACGGTTCGTCCTGGAATACCATTGCCGCGCCGGGCATGGGAGGAAGCGGGGACGCGCCGGGGCCGGGCGGGAGCCCCGCGATCACGTTCGACGAGGCCGGCGGGCTGCGCCTCGCGTATGCCGATCGCGCCTCGGGCGAGGTCCTGGTCAAGCGGTTCGTCGGAGGTGCTTGGAGCCCCAACGAACCGGGCGCGTCCGCGGCGGATTCGGTCTCGCGGAGCGAGGGAGCGTCGGTGGATCCGGCCATCGCCGCGTCGGGCGGGACCGTGTGTGTCGCCTGGTCCGAACGGGAAGGGGGCGAGGGGCGCGTGCTCCTCCGGTGCCGGCGCTAGAACATCAATCGGTTGTAAATCGACCGATGTTCTAGCTCTTCCGCCACCCCTGAGCCGGCGTAACCGTGGGCTCAGGACACCTGCGCCTCCGCGATCGCTGCCCGGATCTCGCGCACTACGCTCTCCACGTTCGGCTCGACGAGGTGCGTGACGTGGTTGCCCGGGACCTCCCGGAAGCGCAGCGGCTGTGTCGTCACGTCCTCCCAGCCCTCCGTGGGGGTCTCGCAGAAGTCGCTGCCCCGCGCGCGGAGGTAGGTGATCGGGCCCCGGAAGCGCTCCGCGGGGGCGTATCGGCAGTCGGAGAAGAAACGGTAGAGCCCGAGGACGGTGTCGACCCGGTCGTCGGGCGTGTCCGGCGGGTAGACGCCGTGCTCCCACGCGAGGCGCATCAAGTCCGCGACCCGACGCTCGGGCGGGATCGCGCGGATATCCTCGCTCTTCAGCCCGAGGTCCGTGCCGAACCAGCAGCGAAACCCGGCCGCGAGGATGGTGTAGAACACGACGAGGTCGTCCAGGAAGGTTTCGGTCTTCATGCGCTCCTGGAGCACCGCAGGTGACCAGGCGTCGCATACGGCGAGCACGGCCACCCGCTCGTCGCGACGCTGCAGCTGCAGCGCCATCTCCAGGGCGACCATGGCGCCCGTGCAGTGGCCTCCCAGCAGGTACGGCCCGCGGGGCTGCACCGTGCGCATGGCCGCGATGTGCTCGGCCGCCATGTCCTCCATGCGGCGGTGCGGCGGGCGATCGCCGTGGAGCCCCGGGTTCTGGAGGCCGTAGAGGGGCTGATCGGGCTCCATCCGGCGCGCCAGGTCGTGGTAGTTGAGCACGTTCCCTTCTCCGCCCGGCAGGAAGAAGAAAGGCCGCTTGCTCCCGTGGGGCTGGAGCGCGACCACGGGCTCCGCGTTGAGGCGCCCCGAGAGCGCGCGCAGGCGACAAGCGAGGCGCTCGACGGTGGGGTCCTCGACGAACGTCTCCATCGACAGCGGCATGTCGAGCTGCGCCGTGATCGCGGCGACGGCGGCCTGCGCCTTCGCGGGGTCGCCGCCGAGGGCGAAGAAGTCGTCCTTCACGCCGATGTGGTCCCGGCCGAGGACGTCCTCCCAGATGCGCGTCAAGCGCAGCTCGCAGACGTCGCGGGGGGCCACGAAGCGCGGGTTCACCATCACACCGCCTCCGCGATCGCCGCCCGGAGCGCGCGCGCCAGGCCTTCCACGTGGGGCTCGGTGACGATCGTGACGTGGTTGCCGGGCAGATCCCGCACGCGCAGGGGCTCCGTCGTCACCTCCTCCCAGCTCCCCGTCGGGGTGTTGCACATGAGCGACTCGTGACCGCGGAAGAAGGTGATCGGGAGCCAGGCGACCTCCGCGGGCACATACGTGTTGCGGCAGATGCGCCGGCCGAGCGAAAGGACGCGGTCCGCCCGCTCGTCGGGCGCGTCGGGCGTGTAGACGCCGTGCCGCCGGGCGAGGTCCATGAAGCGCGCGGCGTGCTGCTCGGGGGCGAGGGCGCGCAGATCCTCGCGCTCCAGCGGCACGTCCGTGCCGAACCAGTACTTGAACCCCTTCGCGAGGAATACGTAGTAGTCGGCGGCGTCGTCCGCGATCGTGACGGAGAACTCGTCGCGGTAGAAGGCGGCGGGTGCCACCGCGTCGACGGCGGCGAGCAGGGCCACCCGCTCACCGCCGCGCTGGAGCTGCAGCGCCATCTCCAAAGCGACCATGGCGCCGATGCAGTGGCCCCCCAGGAGGTACGGCCCGTGGGGCTGCACCGCGCGCATCGACGCGATGTGGTCGGCCGCCATGTCCTCGACGCGGTCGAACGGCGGATGATCGCCGTACAAACCGCGGGTCTGGAGGCCATAAAAGGGCTGATCGGGCGCCATCCGACGGGCCAGCGCGTGGAAGTTGTGCACGTTTCCTTCGCCGCTCGGCAAGAAGAAGAAGGGCCGCTTGCTCCCGTGGGGCTGGAGCGCCACCACGGGCTCCTCGTTGAGGCGCCCCGAGCGCGCCCGCAAGTGGCAGGCGAGGCGCTCGACGGTGGGCGCCGCGACGAACGTCTCCATCGACAGCGGCATGTCGAGCTGCGCCGCGATCGCGGCGACGGCGGCCTGCGCCTTCGCGTGGTCGCCGCCGAGCGCGAAGAAGTCGTCCTTCACCCCGACGTCGTCCCGGCGCAGGAGGCTTGTCCAGATCTGCGACAGCCGATGCTCGTAGGCGTCGCGGGGGGCTACGAATTGCTGGGTCATGATGTTCCTCTCGATGGGTTGAGCTCGCCTCGCGCCGAGGCGATCACGGGAGCGGCAGTGTCTGCTCGTCGGCTCGTCGCGCCTGGGGAGCCCCGCGGCGGGCGGACAGCTCCTGATCGCGCAGCCGGCGCTTGGCCTGGATCGGGAGCGCGCCGGAGGCCGCCTCGCGCGCGAGCACGCTCGCGATCAGGTGCGCCACGCGCGACCAGCTGCAGTACCCGTCGATCGCCGCCCGCTGGCGGAGCTTCACGGCGGGATCCAGCGCCCGGCGCAGCGTCGCGAGCGCCTTCTCCGGGTCGCGGCCGAGCGTGTCGACGAGCACCGGCAGCGGGGACTCCCGGTGCGTGGGGCACTGGGCGGCGTACAGCCGCTCGAGCTGGAAGGCGTACACCGCGCGCTCCATCGCCACCTCCGCGGTGATCGCGTCGACGGGCTCTCCCAGCGGATCGGGGGTCATGAGCAGCGGCGGGACGCCGTTCACCAGCGCAGCGCCGATGCTGCTCAGGCCCGGGCGGCAGACGAGGGCCGTCCGCGGCTTCGCGGCGAGGGCGCGGAGGAACGTGCTCCATTCCTCGTCGATCCAGCCGAGGAGGGTCACGTTCGCCGGGCGGGAGGCCTCCTTCAGCCAGGCGCGATCCTCGGCGGTCCCGCCGGCGAACAGGAACTGCGTGTCCAGAATCCGCGCCGCCAGCGCCAGCATCGCGCTCCAGTGCCGCCGGCTGTGCGCCGAGAACCCATTGCCCTGCGACACGAGGACGACGCCGCGCGGGTCCTCCAGGGTGAAGAGGCCCTCGAGTGCCGGCGCGTGGCGGCGGAGGACGGCCCCCGCCCGGACCGCAGCCTGATCCGGGGAGAGCGGGCTCGGCTGACCGAGCGGCGGGATGACCAGATAGGGGCTCTCGCCCGACTCCAGCCCGAGGCCGTCACGCCAGTTGACGGCCTGGTACCAGATCGTGCCGCGCTCCGGCACGCCCGCGAGGATCGCCCGGCTCGCCGCCTCGAAATCGACCGAGGGGTTGCGCCGTGGATCGATCCCCGCCGCGCGCAGCGCGTCCTCGAGCGCCTGCCGGGTGTGGATCGCCGGTGCGGAGGCCGCGACGAGGTCGGCGATCGCCGGCGCCACATTCGCCGATCCGGCCTTCCGCGCGATCTGCCGCACCCACGCGAAGTCCTCGAACGCGTACCGCACGGCGTGCAGCGGGACCTCCTTCCCCTGCGCGTTCTCGGCGAGCTGGTGCAGGATCCACGTCTCGGGCCGGCAGTCGTTCACGATCACGGCCGCACCCGCGCTCGCCTGGGCAAGCGCGAGATTGTCCGCGATCCAGAGGAGGGCCGCCTCGCGGTTCAGGAGCGCCGGGCGCGAGACATGGGCGACGTCCTCGGTCGTGATCGTCGCCGACTCCGCGTCGCTGTAGACCAGCGGGACCACGTGCATCCCTCCGTGCCCGTCGGCCGTCTTCCGCTGGGCGTGCGCGGCGTCCTCTTGCCGCCGGATGGCCGCGGTGAACCGCGTCGGCTCGTGGAGCCGCGCGAGCGCCCCGTGCACGGCGGGCACCCAGCCCGTGGTGTGGCCGAAGGCCTGCGCCACGTACACCACACCCGCAGCGGTCGCCGGCGGGTGGGTCGTCACGCAGAACCGGCCGGCGTGTCTCGGGTCCGGCCCGGCGACGTACACCGGGGCTCGCTCCGGGCCCTCGCGTGGGACGAGCACCGCAATCTGCGCGTCGCGATCCGCGATCAGGACGCTCTCCGGGCCGGCGGCGAGCGCGAACGCCCTCGTGCCCTCGGCCGGCAGGGCGACCTCGATGGGCACCGGCTGCCCGGCGACGGAGACGCACGGCGCCCCGCCGGCGGGAGGATAGGTGACCTCGATCCGCCCAAGCGCGTGGACCGGTGAGCCGCTCATCGGGACACCGCCTCCGCGCAGGCATCCCTGTCGATCATGTCCGCGAAGGTCTCGGCGCGGCGCACGAGCGTCTCGCGGCCCTCCTCCAGCATCACGACGCCCGGCTGCGGAAAGCAGAACGAGTTCGAGAACGAGACCAGGTAGGCCCCCGCATCCATGATCGCGAGCGTGTCCCCGATCCGGAGCCGGGGGAGCCGCACGCCCTCGCGCAGGACGTCCATCGGGCTGCAGGTCGGCCCATCGAGGGTGTACGCCGTCTCCGCGGGATCGCCCCACCGCTCGACGTGGAAGATCTCGTGGTACTCGCGATGGAGGATGTGCGCGAGGTTCTCGCCGGCATCCAGGATCGCGTGCTCGGGCCCCTCTCCGGTCGCGTGGAGGCTGCTCACCCGGCAGAGCAGCATCTGGGTATCCCCGGTGAGGGCGCGCCCCGGCTCCAGCAGGATGCGTGGCGGGGTGCGGCCGGCGCGGCGGAAGTGGTCCTCGACCTGCCCCACGACGGCGTCGAGGTAGGCCTCGATCGAGAGCCGGCGGCGGATCTGCTCGGCCAGCGGGAGGGGCGAGGCGTCGAGCGGCAGCACCGTCGGGACCGTCAGGCTGCCGCCGAGATCGAGCAGCTCCACGGCGAGGCCGAGCTTTGCGTGGAGCGCATCGCAGAACCCCAGCACCTCCCGCAGGAAGCGATCCAGCGTATCGGCGTCGCCGATGGCGGTCCCGCGATGCGCGTGGACGCCGACGACCCGCAGCGACGAATGCGAGAGGGCCTCCTGGTAGGCCGAAAGCGCCTGCCCTCCGGCGATCGGGACGCCGAACTTGCCCGACCAGCTCTCGGAGGTCGCGACGCGCACGCCGACGGTGGGTCGTTTGCCCAGCTCCGCGGCGGCCTGCGCGACGAGCCCGATCTCTTCACGGTGGTTGAAATTGACGAGCAAGAGGTCATTTTCGACGATCGCGCGCGCGGAGCTCCGCGTCTTGCCCGGGCCGTTGTAGATGATGCGCCCGGGGTCGACCCCGAGCTGCAGCGCGAGCCACAGCTCGTAAGGAGAGACCACCTCGGCGCCGATACCGAGCTGCCACAGCCGCTGCAGCACGGCTGGGACCGGGTTCGTCTTGTAGGAATAAAAGACCTCGGCGCCCCGCGCCCGGCCCGGCGGCGTCCGCTGGAATCGCCGGACATTGCCTTCGAGCCGCGCCGCGTGGACGACGAAGAGCGGGCTCCCCCATCGGTCGCAGAGGCGCGCGAGCGATCTCCCCTCGAGGGATAACCCTTCTTCGGTTCGTGTGAGCCCCCATCGATCGGGGTGGAGGGGCTCGGGCGCTGGATTGTTCCGATCCAGATGCGGGTCGACGGACGTTGATTGAGCGCGCTGCACGGTGGGCATGCCTCCAGGCGATGGGTGCGCGCCGCGCAATGCACGCCATGTGCCGCGGGCGGATCGCGCTGAGATCGCGCCTCCCGGGGAGGGAGCATTGCTGCCTGCCGCCCTCGAATTGCTGTCTGCCGCCCTCGAATTGCTGTCTGCCGCCCTCGACCTCGAAGACGGCTGATTGCGAATGTGTGTTGGCGGCCATTGCGATCGTGCTAGCCTCCACAACCCCTCGCCGAAGCATCTTGCTGCGCCTCGCTCGCCTGAGCACTCGGTGGGATGCAATGGACAGCGACATCGCGAGACGGCCGGCAGCGGGCAGGGCGTTCGGCGGACATGGGTAGCGTAGGATTCTGACCGAGGAGACGCGCGAAAGGCGAAGCCCTTCTCCTCCCGTCGCAACCCAGCCAAGATTCGCGGGATTGGCGACCCCGGGTCAGGATGATCGGAACTTCTCCCCGAGGGAAGATCGCTTCGCGATCTTCCGAGCATCGAACCCGTCGATGCTCTAGCGGGCCTGGGCCTCGCCGCCCTCGCATCGGGAGGCTTTCGCGCGAAGAGCGCCCATCTCCTCGCGCATCGCGGCGAGCTCGCGTTCGAGCGCATCGAGCCGCTGGTCCTGCACCTGCGTCGCGGCAATGGCCATGCTCGTGTAGCCATACAGATCCACGCGCTCGCCGTTCGCGGCGACGGCCGCGCTCTCGGGCATGTCGTCGATCAAAAAGCCCACGTGCGGGCGCAGGGCCGCGTGCTCGCCCTTGTATCGCCACGTCGAGAGCCGCATCGTCATGGCCTCGTCGGCGAGCGCCTCGACCTCGCGCTGCGACAGATAGCTGATGTCCTTTTTGTGACGCACGCGCGAGATGGGGCAGCCGCCCGGGTTGTCCTTCGGGTCGCTCGCGGCGCACGTCAAAAGCTCGCCGCACGTGCTGTTCTGCGGCCAGCAGGTCGCGCCCGATTGCGCGCACGCATCGCCCACTTTTTCCGTCGTGCACACGGCCACGCCCGCGGGCGGCATCGCGCCTCCGTCGGGAATCGCGCAGACCGGATCTCCGCAGGTCGTGTACCATTGCAGCGATCCGCCGCCGGCGCCCTGGCCACCGCCTCCGCCCTGGCCACCGGAACCGCCGGCCTGGCCGCCTTCGCCGCCACCGCCTCCCACGACCTTCGACTCGCAACCGGACGCGGCCGCGACGAACAGACCTCCGAGCACCGCCACCATCATTCCAAGCCGAAATAGGTTCATGATCGCTCTCCTCGGCGCCACGAGCGGCGCCTCTCCGGGAGCGCTCGCCCGGCGGAACGCGGGCATTCGCCCCCGTCGCCCACTGTATCGCGACGTGCCTCGCGCGAGGTGCGTCGCCGCGTACCGCCGTCCATTTCCGTGCCCGGCGGGCCGACCTCGACGTATCCTTGGTTTGCATGGAGCACGTCCGCTGCCTCTCCGGGATCACGGTCGTCCTCGCGCTCGCCGGGGTGGGCTGCTCGGTGACCACGTTCGGCCGTGTCCTCGAAGGCGGCGGGCTCTTCGGCGAAGAACGTTGCGTCCCGCTCGCCGTCACGCCCCTCCGCGCCACGCCGATCCAGGCGAGCGCGCCCGAATCACCTTGCCCCGCGACGATGGCCCTGCGCGCCCGGCTCGCGGACCTCCTCCGGCGCGGTTACCTCGATCGCGCCCTGCGCCTCGGGGAACGCGAAATGCGGCGTTGCCAGGGCGTGGGGGTCGCCGACCTCCTCAACGAGGCCCGCGATGCGCTCGCGGAGCTGCCCACGAATCCCGACGTCGCCCTCCGCGAGGCGCGCCTGGCCGAGGAACGCGGCGATTCCCGCGCGGCGCGGCGCTTCTACGACGCCGCGCTCCGCGCCCTCGAACGCGAGGGCGCGCCGAGGGTCGTCCCCGTGTTCCTCCCCGAATTCCCGCCTGATTCCTTCCAGCGCCAAGCCAAGCCCGAGCCCGTCCAGATGCTCCGGTTCTCTCTCGACGGGGGGCGCCTGGTTTATGTCGGCCACAACGAATACACCGCGATCTTCGATCTCCGCGGCGACGCGTATCCGCGGTTTTTCCCGACGGTCGAACCGCCCTACAGCTCGCCCTGGGTCCTCGATGTGAGCCCCGACGGCGGCCGCATCGCGGCGCGGACCGAGGAGCGGCTCGCGATTTACGACACGGAGACCGGCAAGATCACGCAGCGGCTTTCGGGTGAGAAAGACGTCGCGTATGAAAAGCTCGACGCCGCGGCATTCCTCTGGGACAGCCGCCACGTCGCGACCGGCGACGAAGAAGGCACGCTGCGGGTCTTTCGGCTCGCAGACGGCGCCAAACGCCACGAGGCCCGGGCCATCCGGAACCATCTTCAAGCGATCGCCCCGAGCCCCGACGGTCGGTTCGTCGCGACCGCCTTCGGAAGCGAGAGCGCCGTCCGCATCCGGAGCCTCTCCAAAGACGAGATTTACGCCATTCTGCCGACCTCCGCGGACAACCTCGTCCACCTCGCCTGGAGCGCGGGCGGGCGCCATCTGCTCGCGGGAGGCCTCCGCGACCCCCTCCACATCTGGGATCTCGCGACCTGCCGCGCCCGGGTCCTTCGCGACAGACCCCCGTGCGAGCGTCATTACGGCGACGAGAGCTGCACGGAAGCCGCGCTCTTCGGCGTGGCCCTCTCGCCGGACGGATCCCTCGTGGCCGGCGCCTTCCACTTCGACGGGCTTTTCCTGTGGGACGGGCGCACGGGCGCGCGCCTCGCGGCCGTGCCGCTCGAGAACGAGCAGGGCTCGTACGTGACGTTCTCGCACGACGGCAGCCTGCTCGCCGTTGGCACCACGGTGCGGGCGCTGCTCTTCCGCGTGAACCAGGGCGGCCGGCCCGCGCTCGAGCCGCTCGTCCGGATCACGATGTTCCCGCAGGGCGACGCCCCCGTGGGCCACGTGCTCGATGTGTTTGGCAGCCCCGCGGGCGCCCCTCCCATGGAGGCGAGGTACTTCCAGTCGCTGAGCCCCACCCACACGCCGCTCGGCTGCAGCTTCGGCGCGCGCCGCGCCCCGCTCGTGGTGTGCGCAGACCGGCTCCACGTCCCGGAGCTGCTCGCGCGACGCGCCCGGGGCTTGCCGGTCGACCCGCTCGACGTCGATCCGCCGCCGTGACGCACCCTCTCAGGTTTGGCCCCCCGCGGCCCCGCTTCTGCTACGGTGCTACGTCGCGATGGCTGCCGTCCGAGATTGTCCTTGCTGCTCCGGTTTGCCCTATGCGCGCTGTTGTGCGCCCTATCACCGCGGCGAGCGAGAGGCGCCCGACGCCGAGGCGCTGATGCGCTCGCGTTTTTCCGCGTATGCGCGCAAGGAGTCGGCCTACGTCCTCCGCACGCTCCACCCCGATCACGAGGATCGCAAGCGGCCCGAACCCGAGGTGATACGCGAGATCCGCGACGCGACCTCGACGCTCAAGTTCATGCGCCTCGACGTGCTCGATCGCCACGGCCCGGACGAGAGCGGCCTCTCGCACGTCCTCTTCCACGCGCGCGTGTTCGAAAAAGGCCAGGACCGCTCGTTCATCGAGCTCAGCGAATTCGCGCACGACGGCGTGGGCATTCGTTATCGAAGCGGCAGGCAGCTCGCCGCCGGAAAGGTGGCCGAGCCCAAGAGCCTCACGATCGCGGCATTCCGGGCGCTGCTGTAGAAGCCCGCGTGGGATGTCCGTCCCGCATGACGCCACCCGCCCGACAGGCCTCAGCGCGATGAATTGGACGATGTGACGCCCTCGGGTAGAGTGCGTCGCGGATGACCCCTGCCACGCGACAGCGCCTCGCGACCATCCTCGAGCGTGAGCTCGACGCCGCCTCGGTCCAGATCGTCCCGAGCGGCGCCGATCGCAGCGCGGACGGGGAAGGGACCACGCTGCGCTGGGACCTCGGCCGGGGGCGCGAGCTCGTCGTGACGTTCGCCGCGCCGATCGTGGACCGCGCCGACAAGGAGGCGCGGCTCGCGACCCTCATCGAGTCCTTCGCCGACCTCTTCGGCGAGGTCGCCGCCGAGGTCCCGCGCTCGCGCCCCGAGCCGGCCGAGGCGTTGCGGGCGGAGCTGTCGGCGCTCGCGGGCCGCGCGGGCGCGCTCGGGGCCCTGGTCATCGACGCCGCCTCGCCCGTCGTCTGGGGCGCGTCCGAGGCCCCCACGGGCACGGACGACCCCGCGGCCGAAGCCCGCGTCGCCGAGACCTTCGCCCGCGCCCACGCGGCGGGCATTTCCTGGGTCGCGCTCGTGCGCCGGCCGGGCAGCCTCTCGATCCCACCGCCGAGCAGCGATCGCAAGGAGCCCGAGGAGCCGGCCGCCCGACGCTTCCGTGTGGTCCCGCCGGTGGACGAGCTCGCGCCGCTTTCGGCCGAGGATCGCGAGGCGATCGGGCGGCGGGTCCAGCTCACCCGCGCGGCCATCACGCGCGTGCGGAAAAACCCGACCCTGGCGGAGCTGCACCGGGGCGAGCACCTGCATGAGGCGGTGCTGGAGGAGGGGCTCGGCTACCTCGCGCGCTCGTTCGCGACGATCTACGTCCTCGTGCTCGTGTATCCGGGCCCCTTCGACGAGCTCGGCGCCGAGCGCGCCGTCACGCGGGTGCTGCCGGCCATCGAGCGGCTCGTCGTGGCCTTGCCGCCGGACGACGCGCCGACGCACGGCAGAGGCGCCGTCGTGGCGCTGCGCCGACGCCGCAAATAGGACCGATCACAGCGGGTGTGAGCCAACGAGCGCGGCCACCTGGGCCGGCGGTTTGCCCCCGGTGATGCTCACCTCGGCCTTGCCGTCGCCGAGCTTCACGTCGAGCGCCCAGCCTTCCTTGATCGGCAATCCCTTCGTCATGAGCTTGCGCGTCTCGGCGTCGGGCGTGAACCCTTCGAGCTGCATGCGGTCGCGGATGTACGTGCGCTCCACGGGCACCGTGAGCGGGCATTTCCATTCCGTCGTTTTTCCCTGCGGCGGCACGCACAGGGTCACGGTCCGGATCGTCTCCTCCTCGTATTCGTCGATCCCCATGTCCGAGTCGTGCCGGTCGCGCCGCGCCTCGAACCAGAGCACCGTCGTCTTGCCGGCCGTCTTCTCGGTGACCGTCGGGATCGTGAGCTCCTCGTAGATGCCGAACGCGCCCGGGTTGTGCGTCCACCCGATCCTCCCGACGGGCAAAAAACCCTTTTCGCCCTTGGCGACGAGGATCCAGTCCGTCCGGAAGACGCCCGTCTGCGCTTCGAGCAACGTGAGCTCGGGCCGGGGGAGCTTGGGCTCTTTCACGGGCTCGCACGTCCGCGGCAACGCCGGATCGCCCGGCTCGGGCTTCGTGAGGCAGGCGCAGACGTCGGCGATCTTGACCGCCGCGGTCTGGCAGGGCAGGGGCTCGGCTGCCGGCGCCGCGGGCGCCTTCTCTTTTTTCGAGAGCTCTGCGATGCGCTTGTCCACCGTCTCGTTCGGGCGGAGCGCGACCGATTTTTGGTAATGGTCGAGCGCGGTCTTCGGATCCTTGCGCTCCTCGGCGATGCGGCCGAGGTTGTAATGCGCCATCGCCTGGAGCTTCGGGCTCGTCGTGCGGCGGAGGGCCTCCTCGGTCGATTTCTGGGCGCGCTCGAGCTCGCCGGCCTTGAACGCCGCCCAGCCGAGCTCCGTCAGCGCGGGCGCGTCGCCCGGCACCACGGCGAGCGCCTGTTCGAATTCCTTGATCGCCTCCGGCCATTGCGACTTCGAGCCGAAGAGCCGCCCCTCCGCGAGGTGCTTTCTGTACTCGCGCATCTTCTCGGGGCTCGGCGCCTCGCGGGTCTTCGGGCGCTTCGGCCGCGGGAGGCCCGCGCCGAGGGCCGAGCCCGTCGGGGGCGCCGACGTTGACGGCGTGGGCGCCGCAGCCTGGGGCGCGGCCGAAGCCGCGGGCTGCGGGGAGACGCCACCGTCCTGGCAAGCCACGAGGGAGGCGAGGGCGGCGAGGGGAATCGAAGCGCGCATCGAGAGCATCGACGGCTCAAAAAACACGAGGCCGCGCGTCCCGTCAAGGCTCGGCGTACACTGCGCGGAAGACCCCTCGCCCCGGAGGCCCGCATGTCTCCCCGAATCCCGTACGCTTTTCCGATGCTTTCGCTCCTCGCGACGCTCTTGTCCGCGCCCCTCGCGCACGCCGCGCCTCCGCCCGAGGCGACGACCTTCCTCGACGGAGACCAAGCCGTCACGGCCGAGCGCCTCGGCGCGGCGGCCCGCCATCCCCGCGGCAGGAGCCTCACGCCCGTCCGCCTCCGCTACGGGTCGCGGTCGTTCCTGGCCTCGATCGATCACACGGCCGTCGTCCGCCTCGATCCGGGCGGGGAAGAGGCCCTCGCGCGGCGCGGGTATCGCCTCGTCGAGCCGCTCATGCCCTCGATCGGCCTCTGGCTCGTGGAGGACACGGCCGGCGCGGACGGCCTCTCGATCGCCGCAGCGCTCGCGAGCCCCGACGCGCGAACCGAGGGCGTGCGCGACGCCGTGCCGAACCTCTACGTCCGGATGGAGCGCCGGGGCGCGCCTTTCATCCCCGACGATCCGCGTTTCTCCGGACAATGGTATTTCGACGACGACCGCATGCACATGTCCGAGGCCTGGGGCATCACGCAGGGCGATCCGGGCACCACGGTCGTCGTCATCGACAGCGGCTGCGATTTCACGCACCCCGATCTCCAGGGCAAGTTCGATCCGGGCCTCGACGTCGTCGACAACGACGACGACGCGAGCTACGACCCCACGTTTTCGGGCGCCGAGCATGGCACCGCGTGCGCCGGGATCATCGGCGCGGCCACGAACAACGGCGTCGGCATCGCGGGCGCATGCCCCGCATGCCGCCTGCGGTGCGTCCGCATGCTCGCCGACGAGGCCACGCCGCTCGCCGCGCCCATCAAGGCGTTCGATTTCGCGCTGCAGACGGGCGCCGCCGTCGTCTCGAATAGCTGGGGGTACGTCGAGGCCATGCCCGTCCCGGCGACGCTGCGCGACGCGATCGACAACGTCTTCGACAACGGCCGCGGCGGCAAGGGCGCGGTCGTGGTCTTCGCGGCCGGCAACGACAACCGCGAGCTCGGCGCGGACGAGCTCAACGCCGTGCGCGGTGTGCTCTCGATCGGGGCGATCAACCAGTTCGACGACAAGACGTTCTTCACGAACTTCGGCGCCTCGCTCGATCTCGTCGCGCCCATCGGCACGCTCACGACCGACATCGTGGGGCCGGGCGGGCTCGATCCGAGCGATTACACGCTCAACTTCGGCGGCACGTCCTCCGCGTGCCCCGTGGCCGCGGGCGTGGCCGCGCTGGTCGCGAGCGCCGCGCCGGAGCTGACGTCCGCCGAGATCGTGAAAGGGCTCGTCGAGACGGCGAGGCCCGCGCCGTACGCGACGCCGGACGCGGCGGGACACGACGTGATCTTCGGGTATGGGATCGTGGACCCGGTCGCGGCGCTGACAGCCGCGGTCGGGGAGGTGAAACCGCCGGCAAACACGCCGGATCCGTCCGCTGAAGAGGACGCGGGCTGCGCGTGCCGGGCAGGTCGGGCGGGCGGGGAGGCGTGGATGGCGGGAGCGTTTTACGGGGTGATGCTCGCGGGCCTTGCTTTGCGTCGGCGCGCGCGGCGGTGACCGAGGAGCACGAGGGCCCCGAGCGCGGCGAGGCCGGGGCCCGCGGGGGCGGGGGAGAAGGCGCATCCGCAGTCGCCGCCGGGGTCACCGGGTTCGCCGCCTCCGCTTCCGCTTCCGCTGCCGCCGCCGCTGCCGCCCCCGCCGCCGCTCCCGCTTCCGGGGTTCTGGACGGCGGTCTTGCAGGCGTCGACCTCGTCGGGGGTTCCAACGCAAAGGGTCGGCTTGCGCGAGGTGCCCGAGGGGGCGGTGTTCACGACGACGACGACGAGGTCGTCGGCGCTCGACGTATCGATCGGATCGACGCCCGCGCGCACATCGAGCGCGCGAACGACCGGGCCGATCGTCGTGCCCGCGCGGGTCGTGACGAGCAACGCGAGACCGTCGACCTGATCCGCGGCGTCATCCGGCGTGGCGAGCGCGGCCGTCATTTGCCCCCGCGCGCCGGTCGCGACCCGGTAATATTGTGTGGACGCGTAAAACACCCGCAGCACGTCCGTGTACGGCGCGGCCACGCCCTCCATCTTGACGGGCGCATACTTCGCTCCATTCGCATATCCGCGCGTCGGGTCGGCGCTCTGGGCCGTGAAGAGGTTCCACGTGGCGAAATCGGCGAACGCCTCGGGGAAGGACGCGCCGGCCGCCGCCGTGAGCGTCGGATCGAGCACGTCGAACCAGACCGGATCGGCCACGCCGTCCACGCCGTCCTCGGTCTTTTCGACGAGGGCGCGGACCGTGCCGTCGCCGTATCGCTCCTCCAGGAACTGGAAGAAGATCGCGCTGCCGTAGCTGAAGGGATCCACGGGTCCGGGCAGGGGCACGTCGAGCGAGCGGTCGGTGTTGTCGAGGTAGCCGTCGATGAACGCCTCGAAGTCGGGGAGCGTGGGATCAAACGCCTCCGTAGCCCAGACCGCCGTCCCCTCGTTGAAAATGCTCCCCTGGTCGCGATCGTAGGCGGCCTGGACGGCGTGGAAGAATTCGTGGCTGCCGAGGATGCGGTTCGCGACGAGCGTCGACGGGTAGCCGTAGCCCTTGTAATCGTTCTCCTGCACCATGTAGCCGGTGCATTGACCCGGCTTGTCCAGCCCACACGTGTCGGTCTGGTAGACGCCGTCGCCGATGCCCGCGAAATCGACGAGGTAGACGTCGAACCGGCCGTCTCCCCCGTTGTCGGGCTGCCCCTCGTCACTCTGCGGCGGCCGGAACCCCATCGCCTCGTAATGGCCGAGGACCTCGTCGTAGACCGACGCCACCTGCTCCACGAAATCAGGCGCGCCCGAGCCGTCCGCGTCCGCCGTCGGCACCGCGTTCGTGCCCGCGAGCGTGTAATGGATGAGGAACTTCCCCCCGGGCGAGCCGAACGTCTCCACGACGTCGCCCGGCTCGAAGTTGAACTGCAATCCATTGCCCGGCGTATCCGGCCGGTCGAGGGGCGCAAACGAAGGCGCGTCCCCTCCGAGCGGCCCCGGCGCCGCGCCCTCCGGCCCGCACGCGGCGAGCGCGGAGAGCGCAGCCATCGCGACGAGGCGAGCCGCCCTCACGGCAGGAAGGCCCACCGAATGCGGTAGTTCCCGGAGCCGGTGTTCGACATCGGGATCATGTTCGTCGTGTTGCACTGCTCCTGCACGTCGGGCGCGTAATACGAATCGAAGACGAGCTTCACGTGACGACCGTCGGCGAGGCGCAGGGCGTAGACGAAGCCGTTCATCTTCACGCATCCCTCGTAATCCCAGAAATGGAGCGCGACCGCAGGCGAGCCCGGCAAACCCGAGCCGTCCGGGATCATCTCGCAGCTCTCGGAGAAATACTCGTCGACGCGGTACGGGACGCCGTCGGGCGCGGCCGTGACGTCCTCGTATTTCACGTCGGCGCCGGGCACGCGCGTGGCCGCGACGCAGGAGGGCCCGGAGTTGCCGCTGTTGATACGCACGACCGAGCGCCGGAAGGCGATGTCCCAGTCCATGGAGGTGAGCGACGCCTCGTCGGAAATCTCGACCTTCGTGAGGCCGGTCTCCGTGAATTTGCCATACACGTACGAGTCCGGCTGGGGAGCGCCGAACCCGCCCGCGGTCGCGTCGATTCCGGAGGCAAACCCGGCGCCGTCCGGATCGCTCGTGATGAGCCCGGGGGCCGCCTCGGGCTGGAGGTTCATCTCCTGGAAGACCTGATCTTCACAAGGAATCGCGGTCGGCTCGGTGCACCCGAGCATCGCGCCGCCGCCATCGCCGCCCGCGCCGCCCGCGCCGCCCGCGCCGCCCGCGCCGCCGTTGGCGCCGGCGCCCGAGGTGTCCGCAGGATCCGAGCTGCAGGCGGGAAAGAGCACGAGAAGAGAGCCCAGAAGGGAAAGAGAGAGAAGAGAACGCATCGGGGCGATGCTACCACGAGATCCGTCCGTGCGGCGCGCGGTCTGGTAGGATGCCCTCGCATGAACCGCACGAGCACCGGGATCCCCGGCCACGGCGCCGCGTTCGTCGCCCACCGCGCGGTGGCCTGCTCCAAGCAGGCGCCGTCGCAGCCCGTCACGCACGAGTATGCGGCCCTCTGCTTTTACACGGGCGGCTCGGCGATCGTCGAGCAACGCGGGCGCCACACGCTCGGCGCGGGGGACGTGCTCGTCGTGCCCGCGGGCGAGCCGCATCGCGTGCACACCGCGGAAAACGCGGAGCTCTGGGGCCTCGGCCTCTGCGTGCCCTGCCTCCCTTCGCGGGAGCTCGGTCCGCTGCTCGCGCCGTTCGAGCGCGTGCGGAGCGGCGCGTCCGCCGTCATCACCGTCCCCGCGGACCGGCACGAACACCTCCTCAGCCTCTTCCGCGAGCTCGGGCGCGAGACGAGCGCCCCGCAGAGCCCGGCGGGCAGCCTCGTCGTCCAGAGCCTCGTCGCCCTGGTCCTGGCCGAGGTGGTCCGCGCGCAGCCTTTCCCCGCGGCGGATGCCGCCGCGTCGGGCTCGCCGCTCGTCGCGGAGGCGCTCGATTACATCGAGAAGCATTGCATGCAGCCGATCTCGCTCGCCGACGTCGCGGCGGCCGTGCGGCGCTCGCCGGCTCACGTGACGACGGCGCTCCGGCGCGCGACCGGCAAGACGGCGGTCGAGTGGATCACCGCGGGGCGCGTCGCGGAGGCGGAGCGGCTGCTCGTCACGTCGGACGAGCGGATCGACATCATCGCCGAGCGGGTCGGTTATGCAGACCCGACCCATTTCATCCGCGTCTTCCGCCGCGCGCGCGGCACGACGCCCGCGGCGTTCCGGACAGCACACCGCCGCGGCGCGCCGCGCGGGTGAACGACGCTTCAATGTTTCGCGTTGCTCAAGACCTCGGCGGCGCGGAAGAACTCCTCCGACCAGGCAGGCAGCTCACGCGGGGCGCGCTTTCGGACGAGGTGAATGGGCTGCGCCGCGCGCGCCAGGATCTCCGGCGGAATCTCGCGCTCGACCCAGCCGAGAAACCACACGCCCTCCAGCCGATCCGATCCGACCATCCGGAGCACGATCCGCCCCTCGATGCCCTGCTGGACCCAGCGGAAATGGGCGGAGAACACGCCCGCGTGGAGCTTCCACCCGAAGAACTCGCCGGTGAGCCGGGTCGCGCCGCGAAACGCGTACGGCGCGCGCAGCTCGCCGCCGATCATCCGCATGACGATGGACGTGTCGTCCGTCTCGTCCCGCCAGAGGCCTTCGACGAGGTCGGCGTCGATCGGGTCGCCCGGTTTGTCCTCGACCTCGTTTGCCCGCTCGATCAGCGCCCGCGCGTCGAGGGGCGCCGCCGCGTCGGCCTTCTTCGGGCTCGCGTCGCCCGCGCCCTTCGGACGGGAGAGCCGCGCGAGGCGCGCCGTGCGCCCTTCGAGCCCGCCGCGCAGGAGCGACAGGATCTCGGCCAGCGGTGATTCCAGCTTGCCGGCCCCGAACGTCGCCGTCCGGAGGTGCGCGAGGTCCGGCGGGAGGTCGAGCGGCACGTCGCGGGAATGAACGAGGAGCACGCGACTGCGGCCGAGGAGCCCCGCGAACAGGCCGATCTGGAAGAGGGTGCTGTCGCGCGGACGATTTCGCCCCGCGGCCGCCTCGCTCGAGAGATCAGCGGGGCCGAGGACGAGGACGGCGTATTCGAACTGGGACGCGGCCTGAACGAGCTTCTCCAGGGCGAAGGCGCCCTGCGTCCAGAGGGTGCAATCCGCGTCGTCGGCGAGGCCGAGCTTGAGCTCTCGGGCCACGGGCAGCCCGTCGAGGGAGGCGCCGATGAAGATACGCGAGCGGCGGGTCGGCATGGGATTCCTCGTTCCCGGCCTGGGAGGGAGGCGCGGACGGGTTTGGGGGACCCGCCCATGATGCCCGGCCGCATCCGGCTGTCAACGTGCGGATGACCTGGCGCGCGCCCGAGGGCCGTCCACGCGCCGCATGCATACCTGGATGGCTTCGCGCAGGTTCCGGAGCGTCGTCACGCCGTCGAACCCGCCCCCGAGGCACTGGATGAACGTCTGCGCGAGACCCGGGCGGATCCCCGTGACGAAGCCCTCGGCGCCGAGGAGCCGGATGGCGCGCAGGATGCGCGTGAGCCGCTCCGCCGTGCCCTCGTCCACGGACTCCACGCCGGTCAGGTCCAGGATCACGAACCGCGCCCCGTTCGCGACAACCGCGTCGAGCAGCCGCGCCGTCATGTCGTCCGCGCGCGCCTGCTCGACCTCGCCCATGACCGGGAGCGCGAGCACGTCGTCCCATACCTGGATGATCGGCACCGAGAGCGCGTGGATCTCCGACCGCTGCTTCTCGATGATTTCGAGCTTCTCCTCGAGCTCGATCTCGCGGCGTTTGTAGTCGTCGATGTCCTGGAAGGCCCCGATGACCCGCGTCACCTTGCCGTTCTCCAGGATGGCCGTGCCCGACGTGCGCACCCAGATCCGGTTGCCCTTCGCCGTGATGATCTGCAATTGGAGATCGTAAGGTTTGCCCTCGCGGGCGCATGCCTCGAAGGCCGCCCCGATGATCGGCTGATGCTCGGGCGTGTAAAACGACACGTCGACGTTCGGATCGAACCCGACGGGCAGCTCGTGGATGCGGTACGTCTCCTCGGTCCAGTACTGGGTCGACGTCGCGAGATCGACGTCCCAGCCTCCGACGCGACCCGTCACTTGCATCTTCTGGAGCAGGTCCCGCCGCCGTTGCCATTCGTCCACGGGCCCCTGCGCCTCGACCTCGATCCCGGTGCCGTACACCTTCCCGCCGAGGCGGCGCAGCAAGAACAAGAGCGCCCGGTGGCTCAGGTCCCGGTTCAAGAACCGCGCATTGAGCTTGAGCTCGTCCGCGCTCGAGCGCAGGAACGCGTGCAGCGGCGCGACGTCCTCGGGGACCACGAGCCGCCCGAAGTCCTCGTCCACGAGCGACGCCTCGGAATACCCGAGCGTGGTCCGGAAGGCCTCGTTGGTGCGGAGCAGGCGCCCGTCTTCACGGAACACGCAAAGGAGGTCCCGGGACGTCTGAAAGAAGAATTCGTACTGGCAGCCGTGCTCGTCGTTGGAAAGTGGCATGAAAGGAAAACCTCGTCGATGCGCGCCGTGATCCGGGGTCGCGCAGCGACCCCCCCCAGGTCCTTCTTACACTACGTCAGGGCGACTCGACACGCATGAAGCTCTGGAGATGCAGCGTGCGCTTGGCGATCTTCCAGCCGTGCGGCGTGCGAACGACGATGTCGTCGTACCAGCCGTGCGCGACCTCGGCGGAGCTGTTCGGCACGAGGAAGTGTGTCGCCTGGAGGTAGGTCTTCATCGTCCCCGTGTTGCCTTGCACGTTGATGACGACGTTGCCGTTCAAGTGCTGCGTCGAGACGTAGCCGGAGTTGAGGAACTCGCCCTGCGCGACGTCCGCCCACTCGGACGGGCCGGAGATCAGGCTGGGGGGGCCATTGGGATCATCGCCGGGGTAATACGCCGCGATGACGGCGTTCGGCGTGAAGCATTGTTGGTACAG
The DNA here is from genome assembly GCF_029946515.1 of Polyangium sp. 6x1. GTDB lineage: Bacteria > Myxococcota_A > Polyangia > Polyangiales > Polyangiaceae > Polyangium. The sequence goes on along the minus strand of NZ_JARZHH010000029.1, from coordinate 103,106 downwards.
GCTGCGCCCGCCTTCGAGGTCGCCTCGCCCGATGGTGTCGGTCGCCTCGGCATAACAGTAGGTCAGCTTCTCGATGTCCGCCTGGTCGACGAGGCGCTGGAGTGCAGCAGGGACCCCGCCCGCGGGAAGCCCACCTCCAGGAGGCCCGCCCTCGGCGGGCCTCGCCGCACCGAACGCCGTCGCCGCAATCGCCCCCGCGCACACCGCAGCTCCCATACGCCCCCAAGAAGCCCGCGAACCCGAACGGCTATTTTGCTCCACAGGACACCTCCTCAACACCTACGCTAAAGGTCGTCCGTCCGTACGGTCAAGCTTCAGCAACAGGTCGCGAGCGGATGCAGTGGCACTGCGAAAAGCACAACGGGAACGGCAAGGCGACCACCCCGAGGTCCTGTCGACAGCACGTCGGGGTGATGGCGATGCCTCCGAGGTCCGGTCGACAGCGCGTTGGGGTGATGCCGATGTCTCCGAGGTCCGGTCGACAGCACGTTGGGGTGATGCCGATGCCTCCGAGGCCCGGTCGACGGCACGCGAGGGATGATCCCGATGCCTCTCACGCCCCGTCGACAGCACACGAGGGAGCAAGGCGACCCCGCCCAAACCCCGTCGACAGCGCGTCGGGGTGATGGCGATGCCTCCGATGCCCCGTCGACCACGCGCAGGGGTGATCCCGATGCCTCTCACGCCCCGAAGGCCACGCGCAGGGGTGATCCCGATGCCTCCGAGCTCTCGCCGCCAGGCTGTCCTCGAAGAAGGGGCCCTCCGCAAAGCACGCGCTCGTCGAGCGGCAGGCTCCGGAACGTCTCGGGCCGCGCGAACGTCCCCGGGCTCGTGAGGAGCTCCGTCAGGCGCGCATCCGCGAGCCGAACGCAGCCGCGGCGATCGGTCGGCAAGGGCCCACGGCAGGGAAGCAAGGCGACCATCGCCCATATCGACCGGCGCTCGTCCGGCAAGAGGCTCTCGTAGAGCGCATGGCCGAAGACAAGGGCGACGGCGTCGCCTTCGGCCATCACATCTTGCACGGCCGATACGTCCCGCGCCTCGAGCGCCGCCGCGATCGCGGAGGCGCGCGCCTCGGTGACGAGCAGGAGCAAGCTGCCCTCGTCGAGGATCGCGAGCCCATCCTGCTCACGCGTGCGTCGATCCGGGAGCGCCTTCGGCGCATCGCCGAGCCGCTCCAAGGATATCCGGTGCAGCCGGGCATGCAGCGCGCGCTTGCTCGTCGGAAACGAGGCCCAGACGAGCGCATTCAGAAAGTCGTGCCAGTTCAAAGAACGCGTCGGGACCCACCCCTCGACGCTGATGCGGGTGTCGTAGAGCGAAGACGGGTCGACCGGCCCACGGCGGCGCCCACGGCGAGGGCGCGGCGGCTGCAAGCGAAAGTGGACACCCGCCGTCTCGGAGAGCGTCGCATCCACAGCCTCGACGGACGGCCATTCGAGAACGCGTTCGAAGCACGTCGCAGCGTCCGAGACGGGCCAATAGAGGGGGCTCTTCCGGAAGAACCGCGGATCCCAGGCGATCACGCGCCGCAGGGTAGACCGGCCCGCGCCCTCCGCGCTAGCGTGCGCCGCATGCGTTTGCTCCCTGGATACCTGCTCGTGCCCCTCGCCGCCCTCGTCGTCGCCTGCGGCAGCTCGCAGCCGCCCGCAGAGACGGCCAAGACCGAGGAGACCCCCCCGCAAACCACCACCACGACGCCCACAGCCGAGAAGCCAGCCGCAAGCGGAAACATCCCCGCAGCGATCGCCGCCATCGTCGCCGCGCCCGACCGAGCCGAAGCAGATCGCGCCCTCGACGCAGGTCGAAAGCCAGCAGAGCTGCTCGCCTTCCTGGACATCCGCCCCGGCATGAAGGTCGCCGAGATCGCAGCCGGCGGAGGCTACACAGCCGAGCTTCTCGCCCGGACCGTCGGAGAAGCAGGCAAGGTCTACGGGCAGAACTCGAAGTTCATCCTGGAGCGGTTCGCAGAAAAACCCTGGGCCGAGCGGCTCCAAAAACCCGTGATGAAGAACGTGGTCCGCGTAGACCGCGAGTTCGACGAGCCACTACCGCCCGAAGCAAAGGAGCTCGACGCCGTGGTGATGGTCCTCTTCTATCACGACACGATCTGGATGAAGACCGACCGCGACAAGATGAACAAGACGATCTTCCAAGCCCTACGCCCGGGCGGCGTGTACGGAATCGTCGACCACAGCGCAAAGGCAGGCAGCGGCACCTCCGAAGCGCAAACGACGCACCGAATCGAAGAAAAGACGCTGCGCGAAGAGGTGGAGCGCGCAGGCTTCAAGCTCGCCGGCGAAGCAAGCTTCCTGCGAAACGAGAAGGACACACGCGACTGGAACGCGTCGCCGATGAAGGCAGGCGAGCTGCGCGGGACGAGCGATCGCTTCGTGCTGAAGTTCGTGAAGCCGTAGGGGCGGCGTCTCGCTGGGGCTTTGCCCCAGGCCCCACCAGGAGCTGTCCGCTCCTGGACCTGGACCAGCGCAAGCGCTGGACTCGGGGTCGATGAACTGCGCGATGCGCAGTTCATCGAACGGGCCAGGTCAAGACTAGCGGGCGATCCTGCCAAGCAAGGTACCAGCGGCGGCCTGTGGGACGAACTGCGCATCGCGCAGTTCGTCCCCAAAAGGTCCAGGGCTGGCCCTGGTTCGGGTCGAGGGGCGAATAGCCCCCGCGGGGCCCGGGGCAGCGCCCCGGCGTGGCGCCTCCCCGAGGAGGGGAACGTCAACCGAGCTTCTTCAGCAACAGCTCGTTCACGCGCTCGGCGTTGGCCTTGCCGTTGGATGCTTTCATCACTTTGCCGACGAAGAAGCCGAGGAGCTTGGTGTTGCCCTCCTTGTAGCGCTTCACTTCGTTTGGGCTCTCGGCGAGGACTTTGTCCACGATCGGCTCGAGTGTGGAGGTGTCCGCGACTTGGCGCATGCCTTTGCGCTCGACGATGGCGCGTGGGGCTTCGCCGTTCGTGAGCATCTCGGTGAGGACTTCCTTTGCGATGGTGGGCGTGATGGTGCGGTCGTCGATGAGCGAGGCGAGCTCGCCGAGGGCTGCTCCGCTGAAGGGGAGTGCGCTTGGCTTCTTGCCGTCGAGCTTGCGGGCGAGCTCGTTCACGACGAGACTTGCGACGGTCTTTGGGCCGGGGTGCGCTGCGATGGCTTGCTCGTAGAAGGCGCGGAGGTCTGCGTCTTCGGCGAGGACGATGGCGTCTTCGCGGCTGAGGCCTCGGGACTCGAGCCCCTCGGCGATCGCTCGTGCTTCCGGGGAGAGCTTTCCGAGGCGCTCCTCTGGGCTCGTTTTCACGGCGGGCTTTGCTTCGTCGGCCTTCTTTGCCTTTGGCGCCTCTTGCTTCGGCTCGGCGATCTTTGCCCAGGAATCCTTGAGTGAGACCGTGCGGTTGAAGACGGGGGCGCCGGGCTTCGTGTCGATCGGGTCGACGAAGAAGAAACCTTGGCGCTCGAACTGGAAATGTTTTCCGCCTTCGGCTGAGGCGAGGCTCGGCTCGACGGCGGCGTTTGGGATCGTCACGAGCGACTCGGGGTTGAGCCCTGCTTTCCAGTCCTGGCCTTCCTCCACGAGATCCGGCCGTTCGTCGCGGAAGAGCCGGTCGTAGAGCCGCACTTCGGCTCGCAGTGCGTGCGCTGCGCTCACCCAGTGCAGCGTGCCTTTCACCTTCTTGCCGGCTTGCGCTGCGCCTTCGCGCGTCTCGGGATCGTACGTGCAGCGGATCTCGGTCACCTCGCCGGTCGCGGGGTCGCGCACGACGTCCTTGCACGTGACGATGTACGCGTAGCGCAGCCGCACCTCGCGGCCTGGCGCGAGGCGGAACCACTTGTCCGGCGGATCGAGGGAAAAATCGTCGCGCTCGATGAAGAGCTCCCGTGAGAACGGGATCTTCCGGGTGCCGCCCTTGCTGGGCTCGTCCGGGAAGAGCGGCGCCTCGAACTCCTCCACCTTGCCTTCGGGGTAGTTCTCGAGGACCACCTTGATCGGCCGGAGCACGGCCATCACGCGGCCGGCGCGACGATCGAGGTCGGCGCGGATGCAGGATTCGAACTTCTCGACCTCGACGGTGCTGTTCGTCTTTGCGACGCCGATCTCCTCGCAGAAGGCGCGCAAGGACTCGGGCGTGATGCCGCGGCGGCGCATGCCCGCGAGCGTCGGCATGCGCGGATCGTCCCAGCCGCGCACGAGACCGCCTTTCACGAGCTCGAGCAGCTTGCGCTTGCTCATCACGGTGTACGTGATGTTGAGCCGCGCGAACTCGTATTGCCGCGGCCGCGCGGGCACGTCGACGTTCTCCACGAACCAGTCGTAGAGCGCGCGGTTGTTGTCGAACTCGAGCGTGCAGATCGAGTGCGTGATGCCCTCGATCGCGTCCGAGAGGCTGTGCGCGAAATCGTAGAGCGGGTAGATGCACCAGGCGTCGCCCGTGCGGTAGTGGTGCGCCCGCTTGATGCGGTACATCGGCCAGTCGCGCATCTTCATGTTGGGCGAGGCGAGGTCGCCCTTCATGCGCACGACGTGCGCGCCCTCGGCGAACTCGCCCTTGCGCATGCGCTCGAAGAGGTCGAGGTTCTCCGCGACCGAACGGTCGCGGTAGGGGCTCGGCTTGCCCGGCTCGTTCACCGTGCCGCGGTACTCGCGGATCTCGGCTTCGCTCAGGCTGTCGACGTAGGCCTTGCCCTTCTTGATGAGCTCGACCGCGAACTGGTAGAGGCGCTCGAAGTAGTCGGACGCGTAGAACAGCTTGTCGCCCCAGTCGAAGCCGAGCCAGCGGACGTCGCGCTGGATGTTCTCGACGTACTCGACGTCCTCCGTCGTGGGGTTCGTGTCGTCCATGCGGAGGTGGCAGACGCCGCCGAACTCGCGGGCGAGGCCGAAGTTCGTGCAGATGGCCTTCGCATGGCCGATGTGGAGGTAGCCGTTCGGCTCGGGCGGGAAGCGGGTCACCACCTTCGTGTGGCGCCCCTTCTCGAGGTCCTCGCTGATGATGGCCCGGATGAAGTTCTGGGCCGCGCTCTCTTCGCGCTCTTCCGGGCGCCTTGTCGTCGTCACGGTGGGCTCTCCAAAGAGAAGCGGCGCTCACGGCCGCTTCGCGGACGCGGGAACCTACTCCAGGAGACGCAAACCTGCTAGCGCCGCCGAAGCCGCTCGATGACGTCCTCCACGGACGCGGCGATCTCGTCGGGCACCTCTTCCTGGAGGAAGTGGCCCGCCTGGGTGGCCGTGACCGTCGCGCGCGGGAACGCTCGCTGGTGGCGCGCGAGGGCTTTGCCGAGGATGGGATCCCGCTCGCCCCAGACGAGCGCGACGGGCCCGGAGAAGCCGAGGATCCACGCCTCTGCGCGACGGAGCGCCGGGAGGCTCGGGTGATCGGGCCCGTCCGGGACCATCCGCGCCAGGGCGAGGGGGCCGATGCGGTCGGCGAGGCCGCGGAGCGGGTAGGTGTAGGCGCGGGCTGTGGCGCCGCGGATCGAGCTGCGATCGCCCTGGGCGGCGGCGAGCAGGTTCTGCGGGAAGCCGAGGCCCCGGAAGACGACGTCGCTCAGGACCGGCACACGCGCGAAGCGGTGGAACAAGGTGCCCCGCGGGCGCGCCGGGACGAGGACGGAGGTGTTGGCGAGGACGACGGCGGCGACGCGGTCGGGCACGAGCGAGCCGGCGAGGACGCCGATCGGCCCGCCCCAGTCCTGCCCGACGAGGACGAGGTCCTTCAGGTCGAGGGCGGTGACGAGCTCGGCCACGGCGGCGGCGTGCCGCTCGACCGAGTGGTCTTCGAGGCGGGCGAGTCTGTCGGAGAGTCCGAACCCGAGCAAGTCGGGCGCAATACAGCGTAGCTCGGGCAGACCGGCGATGACCTTGCGCCAGAGGTACGACCAGGTGGGGTTGCCGTGGACGAAGAGCGCCGGGCGGGCCCGCTCCGGGCCGTGGTCGACGAAATGCACGAGCTTGCCGGCGTCCTCGCCGTGTTCGAGCCTGTAGGCGCGGCGGCGCAGGGGCATGTCGGCGGCGAGGAAGCCGGGCAGGGGGGGCGGAGGCGCGAAGGGCATGACGAGGCTCGGGCGCTGGGGCTCCCTCGAAGCGATAGCCCGAGGGATCCGCGAAAGGCAAGGGGTTTGGGCGGAGCGCGGCGCCTCCGAGCGCATGGCCGAGGGTTTCCGAGGTGCGCGCCGGCAGGGGCGGCCACCTTGGCGCGGAGGTGCTCGGTCGGCTACGAACGAGGGGCGTGATCTCGCGTCGCTCCCTGCTCCTCGGCCTCGCCGGCGCGGGCGCCGCCGCCGCCACGACGGCCGTCGCCTTGCAGCGCGGGGGGCGCGCCGCGCGGCTGCCCGATCCGTTCGGGCCGCTCGTGGTGCTGACGCCGCGGTTTCCAGCAGGGTTCGGGGTGCGGCGTGTCTTCGTGGATCCCGGGCATGGCGCGGCGGGAAACCCTGGCAACTCCTCGTGTTTTTGCCGGGAAGAGCAGGATTTCACGATGGCCGCGGGCCGCGCGCTCGCCGCGGAGCTGCGGGCGACGGGGGCGTTCGACGTCCGCCTCGCCCGGGAGGGGCCGGGGCCGGTCGAGTACCGGGCCCGCGTGGAGGACGCCGAGACGTGGGGCGCCGAGGTGTTCTTGAGCCTGCACTCGGACGTTCGAGGTCAAACGGGCGAGCGCTGGAACCCCGAGCCTGGGCGCGAATGCGTCGTGAACCTCGCGGCGCCGGGTTTCTCGGTGCTCTGGTCGGACGAGGGGGAGCCCGGGCTCGCGGGGGCGCGCCACGCGCTCGCGCGAACCGTGGCGCGGCGGATGCGGGAGGCGGGGTTTTCGGCGTACGCGGGCGTGGAGTACGGCGACCTCTACGCGGTCGATCCCGAAGAGCCGGGGGTCTTCGTCGACCGGCACACGCCCGAGCGGCGGATCTTCGTGCTCCGGCGGCCGAAGATGCCCTCGGTGCTGGTGGAGACGCACCACGCGCTCGATCCGCGCGAGGCGCGGCGCTGGGACGAGCCGGCGACGCTCGCATCGTTCGCCTCGGCGGTGGGCGCGGCGCTCGTGGACGTCCTGGCTTCCTAGGAACGCGCGTCAGGGCGCCGAGGAGGCTGGATGCTCGGTATGCCGGTTGCCATGGCCCCCACGGGCGTCCCGGTATGTGCACCGGCACGCCATGTGGAAAGGACGGAGGATGGATCGGCGGACGACCCTCGGGGTGGTGGCGGGGCTTGCAGGCGCGCTCGTGCTCGCGGGGGGAGACGTGCAGGCCGCGAAGCCCGGCGGAGCGTACGGCATGAGCGCGCCGGTCACGGGCTCGCTCGTGGACGCGTTCGGCAATGTGACAGGACAGCTCGCTGGCGCCGTGACGGTCGAGAGCTTCGTGGCGCAGAGCGGCCAGCTCGTCGCGAACGGGAAGATGACGGCGAGGCTCACCGACCTCGCGGGGAACGTGATGGGGACGGTGACGAACGTCGGCGTCGCGCAGCTCGCGTCGATCACGCACGCGACGTGCACGATCCTGGAGCTCGAGCTCGCGCCGCTCTCGCTCTCCGCCAATGGTTTGCAGATCGATCTGAGCCGGGTCGTGCTCGTCCTGACGGCGAACGCCGGGGGCGGGCGGCTGGGTCAGCTCCTCTGCGCGTTCGCCGATACGCTCGGCGACGGCGGGATGCCGCCGTCGCTCGTGAGCATGCTGAACGACGTGCTCGTGCTCTTCGCGCGGTAACGATTCGAATCAGGTCCCGAGGACGAGGCCGCCGTTCACGTCGATGACCGCGCCGGTCACGTACGAGGCGTCGTCGCTCGCGAGGAACGCGTAGACCGAGGCGATCTCGGCGGGGTCGCCGAGGCGCTTCAGGGGCGTCTGTCCCGCGATGGCGTCGAGGTTCTCCTTGGGGACCTTGCGAACCATGTCGGTGAGGACAAAGCCCGGGGCAACGGCATTCACGCGGATGCCGGATCGACCGAGCTCGCGGGCGAGGGTCTTGGTCAAGCCGATGACGCCGGCCTTCGTGGCGACGTAGTTCGCCTGGCCGAAATTGCCGTAATGGGCGACGACGGAGGCGGCGTTCAGGATGACGCCGCTCTTCTGCTCTTTCATGAAGGCGGCGGCCATCTGACAGAGCTTGAAGACGGCGGTGAGGTTGACGGCGATGACCTGATCCCAGTCGTCGGCCGAGAGCTTGGCGAGGCTCTTGTCGCGGGTGATGCCGGCGTTGTTGACGAGGACGTCGATGCCCTTCTTGTCGCGCACGGCCTGCTCCAGGGCGGCGAGGCCTTCGGGGCGCGAGACGTCGGCCTGAACGTACGTCATGCGCTCGGGGAAGGCGGAGGCGAGATCGGCGCGCTCGGCAGGCACGACGTCGTTCAGGAGCAGCTCTGCGCCCTCCTCGTGGAACCGCGTCGCGGTGGCGCGACCAATGCCGCTCGCCGCCCCGGTGATGAGCACCTTCTTGCCGGACAATCCTCGCATCGCTTCCGTCCTCCGTCATGTTGCGGCGCACAACGGCCCGCGCAGATCGAGCCCCTGCCAGGGGCGCGCCCGCAGCAGGGTGGAAAGTGGGGCTGAGCTGATCGATAGAGGATCGAGCAGCCAGTCGCCGGCCAGCGTAGGGCGGCCCAGGGAGAGGCGTCAAGGGTTTTCATGTTGCGGCGCAGCATGCCGGTCGAGGTGGCGGCGCCGGGCGGGCGCCATGGCGGCGCCATCGTCGTTTGATCGTGTTTGGGCATTGTTTCCCGCGGTTCTCGTCGGGCATGGCGCTCGCACAGGACGCGGGCGTGGCGCAGGGCGACGAGGACGAGGAGGAGGGCGGCGACGACGACGTCGACCTGACCTTGCGCCACGTGTCGCAAAGGCTCCCGCTGGCCCTGGCGAAAGCGTTTTCGAGGGCGCGCGCGCCCATCGAGTCGGCGACGTGGTCCGAGACGCAGCTCACGTCGCGCCAGCGGCGGCTCGATCGGGCGCTCCTCATCAAGGCGGGGAGCGAGGAGCGGCTGCTCCACGTGGAATGGTCGCTCGTGATGCCGCGCGATCTTCTGTGGCGGGTGTTCGAGTATCACGTGATGACGGCCATGGCGCTGCGGGACGAGGCGCGCGCCAAGGCGGCGGGCCGGCTTCCGCGTATCGAGAGCGTCGTCGTGCTCCTGTCCGGTCGGGACGAACCCTGGCCCGAGGAAGGGGAGTACCGCACCTCGTCGGAGGAAACGGGGTTTTCCGGGGTACGTTTCCGGATCGAGCCGGTCTATCAGCGGACAGTGGCGGAGCTCGAACGTCGAGCGGCCGAATCCGGGAGCCCGCTGTGGACGCTCTTCACGCCGCTCGCCCGGGACGCGGATCCGGCGGGAATGCGGCGGATCCTCGGCGCGCTCCGCCGGGAAAGCTCGGAGGAGAATTTCGAGGAGATGGGCGTCGCGATGGCCGTACTGGCTCGGCTCAACAGGCGTGACACGACGCTGCGCCGCGTGATACGCTCCTGTTTGCCGAGGGTGCTCGTCATGAAAAACTGGATCTACCGCGAAGGTCGAGAGGAAGGACGAAAGCTCGGACACATCGAGGTCGCCGTCAGCCTGATCGAGCGGCGCCTCGGGCGGACGCTCTCCGCCGAGGAGTGTGATCGCCTGGCCTTGCGAATTGGCAAGCGGGAGGCGAGACTCCGCCTCGTCGACGCGATCCTCGACCTGTCCACGCCGGACCTCGAGGTTTGGCTCGCCGCACCCGTCGACGGGTAAGCCGCGGGCGCGGCGGCGGGCCTCATTCCTCTTCGATCGAAATCCCGAACCCCGGATCCTCGTAAAGCCGGTCGAAGACCTGGGCGAATTTCTTCTCGATGTTCTTGCGCTTCACCTTGAGCGTCGGCGTCACCTCGTCCTCTTCCAGGGAGAAATCCCGTTCGAGCAGGTGAATCCGCTTGATCCCCTCCACGCGCGCGAGCTTCGTATTCGCGCGGCGGACCGCCGACGCGACCCGCTTTTGCACCTCCGGGTCGGTCGTCGCCTTCTCCATCACCGGCGCGAGCTCCGGTGGACGCGACAGCGGGCTCGAAAGGAGGGCGCGACGTAGCTCCTCGGCTTGCGCGTCTCCGAGATGGCCGCGCGCCTTCGCCCATTCCACCGCTTCGAGCGGGTGGATCGTCACGATCGCCGTGCAATAGGCCCGCCGGTCGCCGTGCGCGTGCACCTGGCTGATGAGCGTGTCGCTCGCCTTGATCTCGTTCTCCACGTTCGCTGGGCTGATGTTTTTCCCGCCCGACGTGATGATGAGGTGCTTCTTGCGATCGACGATGAAGACGAAGCCGTCCGCGTCCTTTCGGCCGATGTCGCCCGTGTGCAGCCACCCCTCCTCGTCGATCATCTCCCGCGTCGCCTCGGGGTTCTTGTAATAACCCTTGAACACGTTCGGGCCACGCACGAGGATCTCCCCGTCGTCGGCGATCCTGTCCTCGACGAACGGGAGCGCGCGGCCGACGGAGCCGAGGCGGACCTCCCCGGGGCGATTGCCGTGTGTCACGACCGTCGCCTCGGTCATGCCGTACATCTCGTAAATGGGCAGGCCCGCCGCCCAGAAGAAAACGAGGATCGGCCGCGGGATCGGCGCCGCGCCCGTGATGAAGCGTTTGACGCGGCCACCAAATGCCTCGCGGACGCGCGAAAAGACGAGCTTGTCCGCCACGCGGTGCGCGAGCCGCACCCCGAGCGAGGGCTCTTCCCCGCGCTGCCAGGCCTCCACCGCCGCGAGGCCGGCCGATTCGGCCCACCGAAAGACTCGTTTCCGCGCCGGCGGGGCCTTGTCGACCTCGGTCTGGATGCGCGCGTAGGCCTTTTCGAAGATGCGCGGGACGCTGCCGAAGAGCGTCGGCCGCACCTCCTTGAGCTCCTCCAGCACCGCGGGCACGCTCGTCGCATACGCGGTGGCGATGCCGAAATCGATGCGGCCCCAGAACGCGAGGATGCGCTCGGCCGCGTGCGCCATCGGCAAGAACGAGAGCGAGATGTCCGAGGGGGAGAACGCGTTGAAATGGACGCCCGCGAGCGTCACGAGGATGTTGCGGTGCGAGATCATCGCGCCCTTGGGCGGGCCCGTCGTGCCGCTCGTGTAAATGAAGAGCGCCGTGTCGTCCGGGGAAATCGCATCGATGCGCGCCGCGACGAGGGAGGCGTCGCCCGGCGCTTCGAGGGCCTCGTCCCAGCCGAGGAGCCACGCATGCTGGCGCAACGTCTCTTCGAGGCCGCGCGTGTCCCAGACGACGACGAGCTCGAGCTTGGGCATTTCGTGCTTGATGGCGAGGATCTTCTCGACCTCGTCCTTGCCCTCGACGAACGCGATCCGCACGTCCGCATGATCGAGGACGTACGCGAGCTGTCCCGGGGCGAGCGTGGGATACGCGCCGACCGTGACGAGCGCGGCGAGCTGACCGCCGACGTCGCAGATGCACCATTCGGGGCGGGTGCTGCCGACGATGCCGATCTTGTCGCCGGGCGCGAGGCCACGTTTCGCGAGGAAGGTCGCGAGGGCTGTCGCGCGCGCGTGGAACTCGGCCCAGGTCGTGGACCTCCATTCCCCATTTTTCTTGGCCTTCCAGGCGACGGCCGTCGGCGTGGCGGCGGCGCGGCGCAAGAAGAGGTCGGCCAAGGACCGGGCCTCGTTCGCGAGCGGGACGGCGGGATCGGGCGGCGGGACGACACGGTCGAGCATGAGCTCAGCCTCCGGCAGGTGCCTTCACGAGAGAATCGAGGAGCGCGACGACGGTATCGGGAGCTTCGAGGTTCGGCGAATGGCCCACGCCGGCCGCGATCTCGTGGCGCGCGCCGAGGAGATCCGCGGTCCGTTTGCCCACGTCGCGCGTCGAGAGCATGTCGCGCTCGCCGCTGATGACGAGGGCCGGGATGCCCGCGAGCGCGCGGAGCCGATCGCCGGGCGCCCAATCGCAGAGCGCGTCGAGCGTGGCCATCGTGGCCTCGGGGCGCTGGTGGTGGCTCTCCGCGACGAGCTCCTGGAAAAACGCGTCGTCCGGGGCCGTGGGCGCGATGCCGCGGAACGCCGCGGCGAAGAGGGCGACGTTCTCCTGCGCGAGGCGCTGGCGCTCGGGGAGGTGGTAGGCGCGCGGCATGCCGTCGGGCCACGCAGGGGCGACGAGCGTGAGGGAGCGGGCGCGGGCGCGCTCGACGAGCGCGAGCTCGAGGACCACGGCCGTGCCGAGCGAATGCCCCACGAGGTGCGCCGAGGACAAACCCAGGGCGTCCATCAGGACGACGAGGTCCTGGGCGAGGCGCCCGACGCTGTAATCGTGCGGTTCCGTGCGGCTCTGCCCGCGGCCGCGCAGGTCGGGCGCGACGGCGCGGAAGCGCGCGGGCAAACGGTCGAGGACGGGGCGCCAGAAGAGGCTCGTGGTCCAGTTGCCGTGCACGAACACGACGGGCTCGCCGTGTTCGTTCCCGCGCGTCGACCAATGGATCGTCAGCGATCCGGATTGGAGGGAGGGCATACGGCATCATCTTCGACCCGCGCCCCGTCGTCCAGGATGCCCTTGCGTGCCGAGCGCGGGCCCCCTAAGCAGGCGCCATGAAGAGCCTTCGGATTGGATCGGTCGTCCTCGCCGCGCTCGTGGGGGGCGCTTCGCTCGTCGGTTGCGAGGGCGGCTCGCAGCCTCCGGCGTCCCCCAGGGCCGGGGCGGATTCGAGCGAGGGCGCCGCGGTTCAGGGAGGAACGAAGATGAGCCTGCATGATTTCAAGATGAAGACGATCTTCGGGGAAGAGCGCTCGCTCGGCGACTACCGGGGCAAGGTCGTGCTCGTGGTCAACACGGCCTCGGAGTGCGGCTACACGCCGCAATATGCGGGCCTCGAGAAGCTGCACGAGCGCTTCGAGGCGAAGGGCTTCGCCGTGCTCGGCTTCCCTTCGAACGACTACGGCGCGCAGGAGCCCGGGACCGACGCCGAGATCGCCACGTTCTGCACGAGCAAGTACGGCGTGAAGTTCCCCATGTTCTCGAAGATCGCCGTGAAGGGAAGCGGCAAACATCCGCTCTACGCATTCCTCACGCAGGCCGCGCCGGCCGGCGAGGTGAAGTGGAACTTCGAAAAATTCCTCGTCGGAAAGGACGGCGTGGTGCTCGGTCGGTTCCCGTCGTCCGTCGAGCCCGAGAACGACGAGCTCGTCCAGGCGATCGAAAAAGCCCTCGGAAGCTGAGCCCGCCTCCGGGACGGCTTCCCACCTTCGCTTCGATCCCACACACTCCGGACATGACGCTCGACGAGGAGCTGCTCGATGCGGCCAGCCGCGGTGACGAGGCGCGCGTGACGGACGCGCTCGCGCGCGGGGCGAACGTGGACGCGACGCGGGGGTACAAGACGAGCGTCGATCGCGAGGTGCTCGAAGGGACGATCTCGGCGCTCATGCTCGCGATCCGGAACGGGCACGACAGGGTCGCCGAGGTCTTGATCGATCGCGGCGCGGATCCCGACGCGGCGGACGAGCTCACGCGTCGCACGCCGCTCGTGGAGGCGGCCGCGCGTGGGGAGATCAGCGTCGTGGAGGCGCTGATCGATGCCGGCGCGAGCCTCGATGCGCGGGACGGGATGTCGAACGAGAATGCGGTGACGGCGGCGGTCGTGGGTGGACACGCGGGGATCACGCGGCAGCTCGTCGAGGCGGGCGCGCCGATCGAGCCACGTGCGTTCGAGGAGGCGACGCGGCGCGGGAAGCTCGATCTCGCGGAGCTCTTCGTGGAGCGCGGGCTCGATCCGAACAAGACGCAGGCGCTCGAAGGGGCCGCGAGCGCGGGGCGGCTGGACATGATCCAATGGCTGCTCGCGCAAGGCGTGGACCTCGAAACCCACGGGTCCGAGGCGCTCCTCCGGGCCGCGAACGACGGCAGAGCCGAGGCCGCGGCCGCGCTCGTCGAGGCAGGCGTGCCGATCGACGTGACGACCCCGTACGGCTGGATGCCGCTGCACCTCGCGGCCTACAACGGCAACGCGAAGACGGTGCGCGCGCTGCTCGCGCTCGGCGCCGATCCACGCGCCGACGACGGGACGGGGAAGACGGCGCTCGACTGGGCGCGCGAGGCGGGCAAGGCCGACTGCGCTCGGCTGCTCGAAGACGCGCTCAGAACGTGAGCACGAGCTTGCCGACCGTGCTGCCGCCTTCGATCGCGCGGTGCGCGTCGGCCACACGTTCCACGGGGAACGGGGTCACGGGCGGCGCCGTGATGCGGCCCTCCTCGATCCACCCGATGAGCTTGCCCATGTACTCGGCCAGCAAGTCCTTCCGGTGGAAGAGGTACGAGAGGTTGAACGCGAGCACGCTCTTGTTGTCGTTCGTCAGGTCGAGCGGGTTGTAGCGGGGCGTGCGCAGCCAGTCGCGGGCGAGCTTGATCCAGTTCGGCCGGCCTCCCTTGCGCGGCATCATCGTGTGGAAGCCATACACGACGAGCTTTCCGGCCGACGCGAGGTGGCGGTAGCTCTCGCCGAGCGTCTCCACGCCGTTCGCGTCGAGCACGACGTCGTAGCCCTCGGGCGCGAGGCGCTCGGCCACGGGCCATAACGGCTCGACGCTCTTGTCGATGACCGCGTCGGCGCCGAGCTTGCGCGCGACGGCGACCTTGTGGCTCGCGCCGACGACGCCGACCACGCGGCAACCGGCGATCTTTCCGAGCTCGACGAGCGCGCTGCCCACGCCGCCCGCCGCCGAGTGGACGAGCACGTTCATACCCTGGCGCACGTTCGCGAGCTCGAAGAGCGCGTAATACGCGGTCAGGAACACGGAGGGGAAGCCCGCGGCCTCCGCCACCGAAAAACCCTTCGGCAAGGGAAAAACCTGGTGCGCGGGGATGGCGACGCGGCTCGCGTAGCCGCCGAACCGCGTGACCGCGACGACGGGCGTACCCGGCGCGGGCCCGGGGGTTTGGGGGCGTAGCTCGGCTTGTCCGAGCGTAGCCCCCAAGCGTGTACCGACCCCGGCGCCGAGCGCGGCGACTTTGCCGGCGACCTCGAAGCCGGGCGTGATGGGCCAGCCGACGTACTTCTTCGCCGACTCGTAGAGGCCCATGCGCACGATGCAATCGGCGTAGTTCACGCCCGCGGCCTCGACGTCGACGAGGATCTCGCCCGGCGCGGGGCTCGGATCCGGGTGCTCTTCGAGCTTCAACCGATCGTAGCTGCCGGGCCCATGGATCACGACCTTGCGCATGGGCCCACGCTAGCGTGCGAGCCGGCTCGGCGCGAGATCCGGGCGACGATCGTCGTCACGCGCTCGTCGTTCGGGTCGATCATGCTCCGGGAGTGCGCTTTTTCCGGCGGCGGTGGGCCTCGGCGGCCGAGCGGAGCAGGCCCGTCCGCGGACACACGTAAAAGGTCACCCAGAGGCCGTGGCTGCGGAGCGGGAAGAACTTGTCTCGCTGCGGGCCGTAGCCGCTCGGCGCGTGCGGGACGCCGTTGATGAGGATCGGGTTTCGCTCGACGAACTGGAGCACGTGATCGAAGACGTGCTTCTGCACGGCGCTGTTCGGCGAGAGGGAGGCGCGGATCTCCGACCAGACCGCGTCCCACGGGCGGCCCACGCGGCGCGCGAGGAAGCGCCGGAGCGGGGCGAGGTTCTCGTTGAGCTCGCGGCTCCGACCCCGATACTTCATGCCCTCCTTGAGCGGCGCGGCCTCGGGATCGGCCTTCATCCGCGACGCATAACGCCCTTTGCCAGCCGGCATACTGCGGCCCAACCGCGGGCGCTCGATGATGAGCTCGAACATGTCTTTTCGCATGGTTTCACCCCTGAAGAATCACGTCTCCACGAGCTCGCCCTTCGGCGAGAGCGCGTACGCGCGCACGGGCGCGCCTCGTTCGATCCGCGCGTGGGACGACCAGCGCGCGGCCTCCTTCGCGGCCGCCGCGCTCGCGGCCCTCGTCCGGAGGTGCGCCGCGATCCGAGCGAACGCGCGCCGCAGGTTCGCCCGCTGCGATCGCTCGTCCGCGACCCGCACGACGATCCCCGTCGGCACGTGCCTCACGCGCACCGCCGTCTCCGTCTTGTTGACGTTCTGCCCGCCGGGGCCGCTCGCGCGCATCGTCGTGACCTCCACGTCGCGCGGGTCGATCGCGACGCCACCATCCGCGCAAACGTCGTCGTCCTCGTGCACCACGACGGACGCGTACCAGCGCTTGCGGGCGGCTTTCCCGCGGTCGGGGCTCCGCGCGACGAGCGCGTGCGTGCCGACCTCGGCAAGGAGGAGCGCAGGATCCCCCGAGGCGACGAGCTCGACCGAGCCGGGCGCGTCCTCGTCGCCGTGGATCACCGTCTCCTCGACGACGAGGCCGCGCGCCGCGCACGCGCCTTCGAGCCGCGCCGCGAGGAGCGCGACGAACCTGCGGACCTCGATGGGCCCGTAGCCCGCCGTCACCTGCACGACGAGCTTCTTCATTGCTTCACCGTGACGAGCGGCACGAGCGAGGCGATCGGCGCGGCGAGGCCGTCGTCGACCAGGCTCGCGACGACCGGCTCGATCGGCTTGTAGGCGTCCGGGTGCTCCTCGTAGAGCAGGTCCGTGTCGTCGCAGACGATGCGGCCGCCGTGCGCCGTGCGGCCGAGCTCGGCGCGCTTGTACCGCGTGGCGAGCTTGGCGCGCGCCTCGGTGCGCGTCATGCGGCGGCCCGCGCCGTGCGCGACCGACGCGAGCGCGCCCTCGTGCCCGTTGCCGACGAGCACCCAGGAGGGCGCGCCGCGGCTGCCGAGCACGACCGTGGCCTCGCCGCGGCACGCGGGCGCGGCGCCCTTGCGATGGATCCACACGGCCCTGCCCGCGATGTCCTCGCGCCGGATCGTGTTGTGCACGATGTCGATCGCCGAGCGGACCTTGTCCGGGCGCAAGGCCGCGAGCGCGCGGAGCAGCCGGCAAGCGACGAGGAAGCGGTTTGCCGTGGCGAACCGCACGGCGCCCGCGAGATCCGCGAGGTAGACGTCGATCGCCGCGCCCGTGAGCGTGACGTCGCCGTAGCGCCGCCCGATCTGGGCGCCGAGCCCGCGCGAGCCCGTGTGCGCGAGCGCCACGAGGGCGCCTTTCTCGAGGCCCATCGCGTCCGCCGCGGCCTCGTCGCGCACCTCGGTGACGCGCGTGATCTCGGCGAAGTGGTTGCCGCTGCCGATCGTGCCGAGCGCGCGGCCGTGCGACGGATCGCGGTATTCTGCGGGATCGCCGCTCGGGCCGAGATCGAGCTCGCGCTCGCGCTGGGCCATCGCGGCGATGTCGTCCGGCACGTTCGCGACCTCGGCGAGGCCCTTCGCGCCCTTGTGCCAGCAGGCGTCGAAGACCTCGATCGGGTCGCAGTCAGCGAGCGGATCCTCGTCCATCGCGGCGCGGACGCGTCGCTCCAGTTTGTCCACGGCGCGCGGCGAGGCGGTCGTGGCGAAGAGGAGCACGCCGCACCCGGCGTCGCCGCCGACGAGGTACGGCAGCACGCGCTCCTCGAAGGCGAACGCGGCGCCGATGGGGCCGCGCCCGGAGTGGAGATCGGGCATGCCCGCGGCGCGCACGCAGCCGGGGAGCTCGGCGACGCGGACGAACTGCGTGATGGCCTCGCCCTCCATCCAGACATCGGGGCGGGCGAAGATGCGGGCGTGCGGGGGAAGGGACGGTTGTGGGAGAGAAGAAGTGCCCATGGCTGGTAACTCGAACTGCGTGTTGATTGCGTTCGCGGCCCGGTAATGCGGAAAGCGTGCCAGCTCGATTTCGCGGGAATTTTGATGGCGGCCTCGCGCAGGTGGTGCACGGTGCATCAGAAGGATGGTGCGTCGTGCATCATGCATGGTGTACGATGCACCAGGTGAACCGAGCGCTCATCACGTGGTCGGACGCGGGGGTGACAGGCCCGCAGCCCTCGCATCAGGTGGCGCGGCCCGCGAGTGATCGGGGGCCGGTGCTCCGGCTGCTCGACCAGAACGAGAGCCGCTACGACGCCGCTTGGGTGCTGACGATCCCGCAAGGCGAGGCGCCCGCCCGCTCGCTCTGCCGCTCGATCGAGGCGCGCGTGCGCAAGGTCGAGCTGTGCGTGATCGAAGCCGACGATCCGACCGACTACGGAAAACTCTTTCGCTTGCTCGGCCCGATCGTGGAGCGGGCGAAGGCAGAGCTCTTCGGCAAGGGCCTCGGCATCGACGTCCTGCTCTCGGCCGGCACGCCGCAGACGCAGACGCTCTGGGTGATCCTGGTGCAAGCGGGCCTCTTGCCCGCGCGGATGCTGCAGGTGATCCCGCCCGCGTTCGTGCCCGTGCCGCATCCGAAGGCGGTGCGGGAGGTGCGGCTCGACATCGAGGGGTTCCCCGAGATCCGCGCGATGCGCGACGAGATCGCCCGGCTGCGGGCAGCGGCGCAGAAGGGCGCCTCGTCGCTGCTCGGCGAGAGCGCGCCGATGGTGGAGCTCCGCGCGAAGATCGAGCGGGTCGGGGCGAGCGACGCGCCGGTGCTCGTGCTCGGGGAGACAGGCACGGGCAAGGAGCTCTGCGCGCGGGAGATTCACGCGCTCTCGCCGCGGAAGGACGGGCCGTTCGTCGCGGAGAACTGCTCGGTGTTCGCCGAGGGCGTCTTGTCGAGCGAGCTCTTCGGGCACGAGGCGGGCGCGTTCACGGGCGCGGGGAAGAGGCGCCGCGGCGTGTTCGAGCAGGCGCACGGCGGGACGCTCTTCCTCGACGAGATCGGCGAGATGCAGCCGCGGGTGCAGGCGGCGCTGCTGCGCGTGCTGCAGGAGGGCACGCTCCGGCGCGTGGGCGGCGAGGGGCGGGTCGAGGTCGACGTGCGGATCGTGGCCGCGACGCACCGGGATCTCGGGGCGATGGTGAAGGCGGGGGCGTTCCGGGAGGATCTTTATTATCGGCTGCGCGGGGCGACGCTGCCCATGCCGCCGCTCCGGGCGAGGCCGGGAGACGTGGAGCTGCTCGTGGAATCGTTCCTCGCGGAGATCCGGGCGAAGAAGGGCGGGCGGCGGCTCCGTGTGACGCGCGAGGCCATGCGGGCGCTCGCGAGCCATTCATGGCCCGGGAACGTGCGCGAGCTCCGGGCCGAGGTGATGCGGTGGGCCGTATTCTGCGACGACGTGGTGAACGTGTCGGATCTGGCCCCGGAGATCCGGAGCGGAGGTGGAAGCGGAAGCGGAAGCGGAGGCGGGAGCGGAGGCGGAAGCGGAAGCGGAACCGGCAGCGACATGCGGCCGCTCCGGGACGTGGTCGAGGCGGCCGAACGCGGTGCGCTCGCGGCTGCGCTCGCGGCGGAGGGCGGCAACCTGAGCCGCGCCGCGCGGGCCCTCGGGATCGACAGGAATACGCTGAAGCGGAAGATGCGCGCCTTCGGGATCGCCGGCGACGACCGCTAGCAGGCTCTCAGAATCGAGGGCCGTCGTGCGCCGAGGCCGCGTCGATGCATGAATTGAGGGCGTCCTCTTCGTCCTGGCACGCGTCGTTGTTGTCCTTCACGGTCGAGAAGTTGGCTTCCTTTTCGTCACACGTACCCCTCTCCTCGACGCAGACCGTGTAGGTCGTCCAGGCGTCGCCGCAGTCGTAGGCGTCGGCCACGGTTTCCCGCGTCGCGTACTGCTCGCAGGTCTTGACCTCGTCCTCATCGCTGCAGTGCTGGCACTCGCAGACGAGGTCGCAGACGACCTGCGCCCGGGAACACCCCGAGGAGGCTACGGCCAGGCCCAGAAGGAGGGCGGCATTCACGAGGATCGTTCGAATCATGCTCCTACCTCCTTCAGTTGCAGCGTGAATACGCGTTCCGCTCGGCTTCACAAGCATCCTGGTTTCCGATGGGGATGCCGTACGACTTCGCCTCGCATTCCCCATCGCTGTTGCATACGGCGCCCCCGTTGCAGTCGGCGGTCGTCGTGCACGTGTCCCCAGTGGGCTGGCTCGCGCACGTGAGCAAAGGCTCGGAGCACGCGACGAACGTGTCGAACTCATCGCCGCAGCCGATGCCATGCGCGGTGTCGCGTTGCCCATCATACGACGCGACGCAAGCATCGATGTCGGCCTCGTTGCCGCCGTAACACGCCTCCTGCGCCTCGCATATCCCCGCGATGTCGGGACCGCAGCCCGTCGCAAAGACCGCGACGAGGCCAAGCACCGCGAAAAGAAAATTCTTTTGTCGCATTCCTCGCTCCTCCCGCGAGTATAGACGTTTGGAGGGCAAAGCAACGCAATTTCCGTCGAGGCGGGCACAGTCCCAACGATGGAAACTCGAATGACCACCCCCCGCGCTGACGGTTCCATTGGTGATGCAATACCACCGGCCTGTGGGAAGAACTGCGCATCGCGCAGTTCTTCCCCAAAGGGTCCAGGGCTGGCCCTGCAAAGAGGGGGGCGGACAGCGCAAAAAACTCTCCCCGCATCGACTGCGCTTCGCGCAGTCGATGCCCAGAGGTCCAGGGCTGGCCCTGGTCCGGGTCGAGGGGCGGACAGCCCCCGCGGGGCCCGGGGCAGCGCCCCGGCGCGACGCCTCCTCGATGAGACCCGTGCTCAGCCGCTATCGCGAGCGCGGCACGCGGACGAGCTTGTCGAGCAATCGATCGAGCACCACGTCGGGCGCGTCGCAGAGGCCCACGTGCACGTCCGAGGTCTGGATCATCGTGCTGCGTGTGGCGACGAGCCATGAGAAACGCTCTTTCTGCGAGAGGAGGCCGATTGGGCCGGCGCCGGGGCCGCCTTCGCAGACGCGCGGGATGGCTGCGAGGTGGCGGCGCACGGCTTCGAGGTCCACGTCGGGCGCGAGCGCGAGGAGCCGCGATTCGTCGAGCTCGATCCGCGCAGCGAGCCAATCGTGCGTGGCGCAATGGAGAATGACACCCGCATTGATGAATTCGCCTCGTTCGACGCGCGGGACGACGCGCACGACGGCGTAGTCAAAGGAGCTCTTTGCGGGCACGCTCGGCCTCCGAGAGGATCAAGGGGAGCGCGGCGAGCCGCGCCGAGAGCCACGCGCCGTAGGCGGCGCGGTGGGCGTCGGGAGAGGCGAATCCCATGTCTTCCGCGAGGAATTCGTCGGGGATCGCCTGCGCGATCCGCGAGAACAACGCCTCGGACCACGCGGCCCGGAGGTGCGCCGCGGCCTCGGCGAGCGCGGTCGCCCAGGGCAAGAGGACGTGCTTTCGTACGAACGTGAACGGATCGCGGCTCTCGGTGAGCGGATCCGCGGGGCCCCAGCCGTGGTGGAAATACAGGGATGCGCCGTGATCGATGAGCCAGATCGCGCGGTGCCAGGACAAGAGGTTCGGGTTTTTCGGGGTGCGGTCGACGTTCGTCACGAACGAATCGAAGAGCACGAGGCGCGAGGCGAAGGCGGGATCCGGCGTCGGGCCTGCGACCGGGTCGAAGGTGACGCTGCCTGGCAGGTAATCGAGGGCGAGGTTCAGGCCCACGCTCGCGTCGAGCAGGTCGCTGATCTCGCGGTGCGGCTCGGCGCGGCCGAGCGCGGCGTCGAGCGTGATGAGTACGAGCTCGGGAACGGGGAGCCCCGCGGCGCGCGCGAGCTCGCCTGCCACGAGCTCGGCGATGAGCGCCTTCGACCCCTGGGCCGCGCCGCGGAGCTTGACGACGTAAAGCCCGTCGTCGTCAGCCTCCACGAGCGCGGGCACGGATCCTCCCTCGCGTAGCGGCGTGACGTACCGGGCAGCGTTGACGGTGCGTAGCATGCGGAGCGCAGTCTATATGCACAGGCGCGGCAAAGGGCAAGTCGGAGACGCGCCGTGACGCGGGAGGAGGTCCGTCGAGGAACTTCCTTCCATTGCTGAATATTTGTTTTGCATGGCCGTGGCGGCATGCGTTTTTTCGGCGTGGCGGCATGACAATGACGCAATCGCGTCGCTGCGGTGGCCCCAGGGGCATCGCGGCAACCCGGCAAGAAGCACCCCACCACCGCATCCCGCACCTCCTCCCACCTCCGCCTCCGATGCCGCGGATGCACGGCTTGCGCTGGGACAGCAGCACACCTTGGTACTTTCGAAACAAAATTTCTCTTGCAACAAAGTTGCAGTTAGTTTATCCACTGCGCCGCGGATGTTGGTCTCCAGGGGCACGAAAGAGGCTCCAGGCGGAGGCTCGTCGACATCCGTTACCGGGGATTTCGCCGCGGCGCTTTGCGCAGCGCGCGTGGTCTCCACCAAGCAAGGAGAAGCCATGAAGAACAGCTATCTTTGGGCAGGCGCCGTCGTGTCTTTCGCGCTGACTGGCTGCGTCCTGTCACCCGCGGAGGACGTGGGCACGGACGAGGGGGCAGCGGCCGAGGCCGTGCTCCGCATCGCCGACGCGAACGATATCGAGCATGCCTGCGAGCATGTGCAGAATCCAGCAGGCGGCGCCTACACCAACGTGAACGCCGTCGCCAGCGGCACGCCGCCGACGGTCTCGGAGCACGTTCCGTACAACATCACGCTGCCGGGCTCTGGCACGACATACACGGGCAAGGTCAGGTTCACGGCAGGCGCGACCGAGGAGCACGGGATCTACGTGGACCCGAGCACGACCATCGTCGTCAAGCAGGGCACCACCACCGTCACGGCCGCCTGGTCCACGACGCTGAACAGCACCAATTGTCCGGCGTCGCAGAACCCGAACGTACCGGACTACGGCACGAGCTCGGCGCTCTCGAAGGTCGTCACCTACAACTTCACGAGCGGGGTGACGTACACCGTCGAGTTCACGAACACGGCGAGCACCATGCTCGGCCTCTTCGAGGATCTCAGCGAGCAATGAGCCCAGAAGTCCGCCGCGCGCGCCCTCGTGCGTGCGGCGGCTTCGCCTTTCCTTCTTGCTTGTCCGGAGGAAATGAAATGCGTTCGGCACGATGGTACGCCCTGGCGCTCGGCGCCATGGGCTCGATCGCATTGTGGGCCTGCGCCGGCGAGGCCGGGAACGGGCCAGGGGATACGAATCCCAGCGATGGCGGCGTCGCAGGAGGACCGGGCGGCGACATGGGCGACGCCGGGACCGCCGGCGCGGGCGGAGCCGGCGGTGCGGGGGGCGGCGCGCTCCCGCCCGCGTCTCCGTCGCCCGCGCGGATCGCGGCCGGCGACGGGCATAGCTGCGCCGTCGGCGCCGCGGGGTCGCTCCGGTGCTGGGGATACAACGAGTTCGGCCAGCTCGGATACGGGACCGCGAGCACCCTCGGCGACGAGCCGGGCGAGATGCCGCCCGCGGATGTCCATCCCGGCGGGACCGTGGTCGAGGTGGTCACGGGAGGCGCACACACGTGCGCGCGGCTCGTCGATGGCAAGGTCCACTGCTGGGGCTACAACGAATACGGCCAGCTCGGTCGCGGCGACGTCTCGTCCGTGGGGGACGAACCCGGCGAGCTGCCGCCGGCCGACATCGAGCTGGGGGGCCCCGTCACGCAGCTCGTCGCGGGCGGCCTGCACACCTGCGCGCTCTTCGCGTCAGGCGCCGTGCGCTGCTGGGGCGGCAACGAGTACGGCCAGCTCGGCCAGGGACACACGCTCCCGATCGGTGACGAGCCGGGCGAGATGCCGCCGCCCGAGGTGCCGCTCGACGGACCCGCGGAGTACCTCTTCGCGGGATACACGCATACCTGCGCGCGCATGGCCTCGGGCGCGCTGCGCTGCTGGGGAAACAACGAGCATGGGCAGCTCGGGTATGGCTCGACAAACAGCCTTGGCGACGAGCCAGGCGAGATGCCGCCGGCGGACGTACCCGTGGGCGGGATCGTCGCGCGCGGGGCCGGAGGCGGAGAGCATACCTGCGCGATCCTGACGACGGGCGTGGTCCGCTGCTGGGGCGACAACGCGCGTTTTCAGCTCGGCGACCCGACGATCGAGAGCATCGGGGGCGCCCCCGGGCAGATGCCACCGCCGGATGTCACGCTCGGCGCGGGTACACCCGTCTCGGTCGAGGCGGGGGACCGGTTCACGTGCGCCCTCTTTTCGGAAGGCGTGGTGCGCTGCTGGGGACTCAACAGCGCGGGCCAGTGCGGCGCCGGCATCACCACGTTCGTCGGCGACATGCCGGGTGAGATCCCGCCGGCTGACGTCGCCGTAGGCGGCGTGTCTCCCGTGGTCGAGATGTCCGCAGGGTATTCGCACATCTGCGTGCGCCTCGACGCCGGCGCGATTCGCTGCTGGGGCAGCGGCGGCGCCGGGGCGCTGGGGCTGGGCTCCCTCAACGATGTCGGGAAGGGCGAGACGCCGGCGTCGCAGCCGGACGTGCCCGTGTTTTGACAGGAGGCGCCGATGATCCGCGGGAGAGCAAAACGGAGGATGTGGAGGATGCGATGGTTGCTCGTGCTCGGGTCGCTCTCCATGGCCCTCGGCTGCGGGAGCCCTTCGTCACTTCCGGGTTCGGGCGGGCAGGGCGGCGGCGACGCGCCCGATGCCTCCCCGGGGCAAAAACCCATGGTGGTGGCCTCGGTGCCGCCCCATGGGGCGACGAACGTTTATCCCTTCGAGCTCTACCGCGAGGGTGCGGCGACGCTGCGGCGCAAGCGCGTGCAAGTGACATTCAGCGAGGCGATGGATACGAGCGCCGGGGCCGTGCCCCTCGCCGGTCCGAAAGGAGCGGCACGCTCGATACCCGCGCAATGGTCCGCCGATGCGCGCACGCTCTTGCTGGAGATCGGTCCGCCCGATGCCATGGACGGCGGGTCGCTCCCCCTCGAATACGAGTCGTCGTACACGATCGACCTGCGCGCACTCTCGAGCGTCGCGGGTGTGCCCCTCGACGAAGCGCAGCCGGGCCTCACGGAGGGGCAGATCGGATTCACCACGGCGGCGCAGGACGGCTTGCTCGAGCACGCGTGTGGACACACGTTCGAGGATCCTTTCGCCTACGTGGTCGCCACCACGACCCCCGACAACGCGCCGGCCGTTGGGACGACACACAAGCGCTATACGCTCCAGTTGCCCGCGGTGGACATGGGCGCCGTCCACGCGGGCCACGTCTCCCAGAACATCCCGCTCGCGGGCTCCACCGACATGTTCACGTACACGCTCTTCCTGAGCGCCGACGTGTCCGCCCAGGTCACGGACGCCACGTCGGGCGAGAGCATTGCCGTCGCGTCCCTGGAGACCCCCCCGGTATGCGAGCTCATCCGGCACGCGCGCACGGCCGTGCTGACCGAGGGGCGCGAATACCTGCTGCGCTTCGAAACCTCGGATACCTCGACCTTCGATCTGATTTTCGAGCGGGACCTGGTCGTGCCGTGAGGCCACGCGGGCCCCGCTCTCCTCATCGATGAGGCCATTGCCATGAACGCCCCTGCCCAATGTCTCTCCGCAAAAGCGCCGCGCCGGCGTGCGCGCCATGCTCTCGGCGCGACCCTCGTTTCGTGCGCGCTCCTCGCGCCCCAGGTTTCCCGCGCGGACCTGCCTCCCGATTGCCAGGAGCTCGGCCCTGCCCTGGTGGGCCACTCGTGCTTCCATGCCGAGTTCGGTCCCTACGCGACCGTGCAGGCCACGGCCGGCACCACCGCGACGGCCGAGACGCCGGACGTCGACCCCGTGCACACGCTCTTCGAGGTGATCTTGCCAGCGCCGCTCGGCGAGAACACGATCACGTACCGCGTGGCCTCGAAAGACCGCGTCGGCGCCTGGGCCATCTTCTCGGATCCGTCCGTCCCCATCCGCGTCCTCGATTCCCAAGGCAACGAGCTCACGCCGCTTCTCGCGCAGGACATCGAACCCTGCGGTCCGCTCGAGCGAGCGCAGGTGTACCATTTCGAGGACGTGCGTTATCGGCTCGTGCTCGGGCCAGCGCCGGTGGACCGGGGGCCACTCGTCATCGAAAACGTGCAGGACTTCGTCACCTTCAACGGGCGCGACCTCGACGGCGACGGTCATGGGGATCCGAGCGATACGGTCGTCACCATGTGCGTCCCCCCGGCTGGGTACGTGAGCAACGACGGCGATTGCGACGACATGGATCCCGCGGTCCACCCCGGCGCGCTCGAGATATGCGACGGTTTCGACAGCAATTGCAATGGCGTGCCCGACGACGTCGGGTTGCCGTGCTCGGCCGGCGTGGGCCTCTGCAAGGCGAGCGGGAAACTCGCCTGCGGACCGAGCGGCGCGCCCGCCCTCTGCTCGGCCTCGGCGGGGTCTCCCTCCACGGAGACGTGCGATGGCCTCGACGAGGATTGTGATGGCGTTCCAGACGGGGACGAGGCCGGGCTCTGCAGCGAGCTCGCGGACACGCCGCGCTGCATCTCGGCGCAGGGCGCCCACCTCTGCGGCTGCGCGCGCGACGAGGACTGCGGCGACGCCACGAGCGGCCGCATCTGTGACCCTGGTCCGCGTCGGTGCGTGAACGGCTGCGTCGACCAGCCGGGCCGCAATGGCTGCCCGGTCGGGCTGGTCTGCTCCTCGTCGGATCCGGCCAGCCCCGGTGTGTGCCAGCCCGAGGGGGGAGGCTGCACGAGCGACGACCATTGCCAAGGCGATCAGATCTGCGATGTCGCGGAGGCGGAATGCGTGGACGCCGCGCTGGGCACCCGGGTGGACGCGGGATGTGGTTGCCGCGTGGGGGAGATGTCCCCCGCAGGCGCGCCCGACTGGCTGTTCGTCGGGATCGCGGCGCTGCTGCTCCGCATCCGGCGGCGCGGCGATCGCTCCCGGGGCCGGCGCCCGGCCGCGCTGCTCTCGGCCGCCCTCCTCCTCGGCGGGTGCGGCAGCCGGGTGGAGGTCGTGGGCGGCGGACGGGCTGGAGATGCCTGTGTCCCCCGGCTGGGGGAGCCGCTCCTCGAGCACGCGTGCAGCCACGTCATGTTCAGCGAATTGCAGGAAGTGGTGGCGGGGAAGGTCGCCGACACGGCGCCGCCTGACGTCGACGAGATTCACGCGGCTTTTCGCGTGGTGCTCCAACCGGAAGGCGATCGCCATGGCGGCGTGGTTTCGTATCGCCCGCCGCGTGACGGCGAGCACGCGCTTTTCCTGTCCCCCAAGGTCGCGGTGGGCGTCACGCGTGGCGAGGCAGCTCTCCCGTTGACCGTCACGCAGACCGAGGCGGGGGCCGCGTGCGAAGCGCTGGAGGCGGCCGTCGTCGTGGATCTCGCAGAGGACGAGATCCACGTGCTGCGCTTCGGACCGAGCGAGGCGGCGGACGTGGTCCTTTTCATCGAGCACCTCGGCACGTTCGCGGACGACGCGTGGGCGGAGCGTTGCTCTGCCGCAGATTGACGATCGGCAGCCGGCTCCGTCGCCGAACGGTTCGGCGCTCTAGTTCCGGTGCGCAGCGTCCTCCTCGAAGATGCGCTCGAGCTCCGCGCCGTACTGCTTCGCCGACTCGACGAGCGTCTTCTCGTCGTTGCGGTGGACGTACACCTTGCGGACCTGCGCCTCGTCGTATTCGGCGAATTTGCGCACGGTCTCTCGCGCGTCGTCCGAGGGGAGGCCGAGGTCTTCGAGCGTGATCCGGGCCGCCTCGAGGCTGCCGGCGAAGGTCTCGCGGACGAAGCTCGTGACGCCCGCTTCGAGCAGGGCGTAGGCGTGCTGCCGATTGCGCGCGCGCGCGACGATCCGGAGGTGCGGGAAATGCGCCTGCACGACGCGGAGCGTGCGCATCGACGCGTCGAGATCGTCGATCGCCAGCACGATGAGCTGCGCCCGCTCTGCGCCTGCCGCGCGGAGCAGGTCCACGCGGGAGGCGTCGCCGTAATAGATCTCGTTTCCGTAACGGCGGACGAAATCGACGTGCGTGGGGCTCGCGTCGAGCGCGGTGAACGCGATGCGCTTGAGCCGCAGGACGCGGCCGACGATCTGCCCGAAGCGGCCGAAGCCGGCGATGATCACGCTGCTGCCCTCGTCGCGGATCTCGTCGAAGGAGCGGCGATCCGCGGTGTCGAGGCGCTTCGTGATGCGGTCGCGGGCGAGGAACAGGAGCGGCGTCACGGCCATGGAGAGGGTCACGACGACGATGAGCAGCTCCGTCGTGTCGGGCTTCAAGACCGTCGCGCCGCGGGCCACGCCGAAGATGACGAACGCGAACTCGCCGCCCTGCGAGATGGCCACGCCGAGGCTCGCGGACGAGCGCCGGCTGAGCTTCGCGGCGCGGCCGAGCCCGTAGAGGACGGCCATCTTCACCACGACGAGCCCGAGGACGAGCCCGATCACGAGCAGCGGGCGATCCTTGATGAGGCGCAGGTTCGCCGACATGCCGACGGCCATGAAGAACAGGCCGAGGAGCAGGCCCTTGAAGGGCTCGATGTCGGCTTCGAGCTCGTGCCGGTACTCCGAATCGGCGAGGAGCACGCCGGCGATGAACGCGCCGAGCGCCATCGAGAGCCCGACGCTCGCCATGATGAGCGCCGTGCCGAGGACGACGAGGAGCGCGGTGGCCGTGGAGAGCTCGTGGCTCTGGGCCTCGGCGATGAACCGGAACGCCGGGCGCAGGAGGTAACGGCCGCACACGACGAGCGCCGCGATCACGGCGACGATGACGAGGCCGTGCACGAGCGGGCTCCCGGACGAAGCCTTCGGCGCGGGCCCGAGCAGCGGGACGAGCGCGAGGACGGGGATGGCCGCGACGTCCTGGAAGAGCAGGACGCCGAACGCAGCGCGTCCGTGCGGCGCGCCGAGCTCATTTTTCTCGCCGAGGATCTGCGTGGCGAAGGCCGTCGAGGACATGGAGACGCCCACGCCTGCGACGACCGCCGCGGGCAAGGGCGCGCCGAGCGCCGCGCCGAGGAGCGTGATCACCGCTGTCGTGACCGCGACCTGGGCGCCTCCGTAGCCGAACACGGTGCCTCGCATGTTCCAGAGGCGGCTCGGCTGGAGCTCGAGGCCGATCAGGAAGAGGAGGAAGACGACGCCGAGCTCGGCGATATGAAGGATCTGGTCGACGTCGCGGATGAGGCGGAGGCCCGACGGGCCGATCAGCGCGCCGGCCGCGAGGTAACCGAGCACGGTGCCGAGGCCGATGCGCTTGAAGAGCGTGGCGACGACGGCGGCCGCGGCGAGGACGATGGCGGATTGGGTCAGCATCGAGGAGGAATCGAGGAGGAATCGAGGAGGGGAGGCGAGCGTGAGTGAAAAACCCGGCAAAGACCATCAGGGAAGCGCCGCGATCCCGAGGATCGCTTGCGAGACGTCCGCCCATTTCGTCGACGACGGTTCGATCATGTCGAAATGATCTCCGCCCTCGATCGCCTTCAGCGTGATGTCCTTCTCGCCGGCTGCCTTCGCGGCGTCGAGGTAATGGGAGCTCATCGCGAAGGGGACGATGTCGTCGGCCGCGCCGTGGACGAGGATCTGACGCACGCCAATCGGCAAGAGCGCCCGCGGCGAGGCCTCGGCGTACCGCGTGGGGACCTCGGTCGGGCTGCCCCCGAGGAGCTTTGCCGCGGCGGTGCCGCAGGCGCCAAGGTCGAGGGCTTCGGCGAGATCCAGGATGCCCGCGAGGGAGACGGCGCCGGTGATGGGGAGGGGATTCGCGCCGCGGAGGGGATTGTCAGCGGCGAGCCTCGGGCGCGCGGCGACCCAGACAGCGAGGTGCGCGCCCGCGGAATGGCCCACGGCGAACACCCTCGTCGTATCGAGGTGGTGCGTCGGGGCGAGGTCGCGGAGCGTATCCACGGCGAGGCCCACGTCGGTGAGCGTGGCCGGATACCCGCCGCCGGTATCGCCGACCCGGCGGTATTCGACGTTCCAGGTGGCGAAGCCAGCTTGCGTGAGGGATTCGCTCATGCCGTCCATGAGGTTCTTGCCATAGAGGTCGATCCAGCAGCCGCCGTGGAGGATCACCATCACGGGGTGCGGGCCTTCGCCTTGCGGGACGCGAAGATCCCCGATCTGCACCGGATCGGGGCCGTACGAGACGCGCACGGGCCCGCCCGGCGAGCCGTCGGCCCCGGACGAGGACGAGGACGCGGACGCGGGCTCGGCGGGTCTGCTCGGCTCGGGGCCGGCGCAGCCGACGAGCAGGACGAGGGAAACGAGGCAGGGGCGCAGCGAGCGCATGACGTCTCTTGTATCAGAACGAGCAGGGGACGCGCAGCCTAGGGCAGGGGACAGAGGGTCGTTTCCTCGTCGGGGCGCGCGTCCCGGACCACATTTCCCGCGGCGTCGAGGATCCGCAGCGGCCCCTCGGGGCCCCGCTCCGCGATTCGACGATTTTCGGCGTCGTAAAACAAGGCGCGTTGCCCGCGGATCTCTTTCAGGTTGCCATTCGTGCAATAGAAAAACTCTTTCGCCCCGAGGCCCTGCTCGTCGAAGACCAGCGCCGAGCGGACGGGGCCTTTGCCGTCGACGCGGCGCACCCATCGCCCGACGCCCCGGCCGCGCTCGTACCGGCTGGAGAGCTCGATCCACCGGTCGCCGTCGCGCTCCCACGTGACCGCCGGGCCGTCGAGGTGCAGGTGATCGATGCGGAAGCTGTCGCAATGGGCGGGGTCCTTGCAGATCCGGAACGCGCCGTTCGCCCAGCCGCCCTCGTATTGCCCGGACCAGCGCAAGGCCCCCGTCGCCGCGTCCTTCACCGTCCAATCCCCGACCATGCCCCCGCTCTTGCAGGTGCCCGAGACCCGGTCGCCGCCGGCGAGGCGTTCGCAATGGCCGTCGGACACGCGGTCGCAAAGGTTTTCCTGGCCGATCACGCGCGCAGGCGAGGACGTGGTGTCCACCTGGGGCGGCGAAGGCGCCACGGCCGCGCATTCACCAGGAAAAACCCGGGTGAGGGGGCCGAGGAGCGTGCGCCCCTCGAAAAGGAGGACGGAGGCGATCGCGGCGGCCGCGAGGAGACGCAAGGCGAGGCGGAGGCGGCGATCCTTCATCGGTTCAAGGCATCCCGGCAGAGTCGGTCGACACGCCCGAGCAGGGTGGGGAGACGATGCGGGCCGTGCATCGACCGAACCCACGCCGCCGCCTCATCCGGCGTCGCGCCCGCGGCCGTGACGTGGAGCGGCTTTTCACTCGTGCCGCGCTTGACCAGGGCCGCGGGCGCGTCGCCGTGGAACGCCGTCTTCGCCACGCCGACGACCACGACCCGCCCGCCGAGCGCCTCGAAGAGCCGCGCCCCAAGCCCCGGTCGCCCGTCCGCCGAGAGCCACACGTAGCCGTCCACGACGACGACCTCGGGCAGCGGGTCGACCGTTCGCAGCAAGTCGAGGAGCGGAGGCAACTCGCGCCGGTAAAACGCGCCAGGCTCGTAGGGGGCGACGTCCGAGGCGCGGGCGGTCAACTCGCGCACGGCAACCGCATCGTCCCAGCGATGGAAGAGCAGGCCGGCGGCGACGGCGAACGTGTCGTCGGGCGCGTAGGCGACGTCGACGCAGGCGAGCATGCGGCGAAGGGTAGCGGGTTTTTGTGGAAGCGTCGCGCCGGGGCGCTGCCCCGGGCCCCGCGGGGGCTATCCGCCCCTCGACCCGGACCAGGGCCAGCCCTGGACCTCAGGGGGAAGAACTGCGCTCCGCGCAGTTCTTCCCACAGGCCGTCGCTGGTACCACGTCGCCCGTTGAACCGTCCGCGCGGCTGTCTTGGTTGGCAGGGTCGGCTGCGGTCTTGACCTGGCCCGTTCGATGAACTGCGCATCGCGCAGTTCATCGACCCCGAGTCCAGCGCTTGCGCTGGTCCAGGTCCAGGAGCGGACAGCTCCTGGTGGGGCCTGGGGCAAAGCCCCAGCGAAACGCCTTCTGGATGCTGGCAAATCGCCGCACGAAAGGGGGTTCGAGCTCTCGGACCCGCGCAAATTGTGTCCTGACCCTCCGGCGCGTCGTTCGGACGTCTCCGAACGATGCACAGGACGTGGGACGGAGCCCTTTGAGAACGTCCGAACGATGCACAGGAAGCCCGGCGGGTCGTTCGGATGTGCCCGAAGGCGCGCGCGGTGCCCGGCGCGGGCCTTCGGGCACGTCCGAACGTCAGGGAGGTCGTCCTGCGCGCAGGTTGGAGCTGTCAGAACGCTTGTTCTCGGGCTCCTTTGCATCGTTCGAGCATGCTGGAATGCCGGATCCGGTGCTCGGGGTGGAGTTTGCCTGCCGCGGAGGCGATTTTCCGACGTCCAGCCCTCGTCGCCGGGTCGCGACCTCTTGACCTGGCCCGTTCGATGAACTGCGCATCGCGCAGTTCATCGACCCCGAGTCCAGCGCTTGCGCTGGTCCAGGTCCAGGAGCGGACAGCTCCTGGTGGGGCCTGGGGCAAAGCCCCAGCGAAGCGCTTCCAGATGAAACTTACGTTGTGGTTCCGCTCCGAGCTTGGCATCATCACGCGATGGGGGACCTACCGCCTGGGCCGCGCACCAGCATCACGAGCCTCGTCCGCTACATGCGGGATCCGATCGGTTGCATGCAGCCGCTCGCGGAGAAGTACGGCGAGACGTTCACGTTCCCGGGCAAGCCGCCGCTCGTCATGACTGGCGATCCTGCGGGCATCAAGGCCATCTACACGGCCGATCCGGACACGTTCGAGCCCCTCAATCAGGACCTCGGCGTCTTCGTCGGCCCTCGCTCGCTCATCCTCGCGAGCGGAACCAACCACAAGCGGGCTCGCAAGCTCATGATGCCCCCGTTCCACGGCGCACGCATGCGCGCCTACGGCGAGCAGATGGTGCGGCTCGCCGAGGAGCGCGCTGCGGGCTTCCAGAACGGACAAACCGTCACGATGTCCGAGATCCTGCAGGAGCTCTCCCTCGACGTCATCCTGCAGGTCGTCTTTGGGGTCACCGAGCGCGCTGGCATGCAGTCGCTGGCCAGGCTCCTGCTCGAAATCACGAATGGCATCTCGCCGCTGCTCGCGCTCTTCCCCGCGCTGCGCCGCGAATTCGGGGGCGTCGGCCCCTATGCTCGGTTCCTGGAGCGCCGCCGCCGCTTGCACGCCGCGCTCGACGAGCTCATCGAAAAAGGCCGCGCCACGGGGCCGCGCGAGGACATCCTGAGCCTCTTGCTCGCGGCCCGTACCGAGGACGGGCAGCCGATGGACGACGACGAGATCCGCGATCAGCTCATTCTCCTCGTCTTCGCCGGGCACGAGACGACCGCGATCGCCATTGCCTGGGCTCTTTATGCTTTGCACCGGCCCGAGAACGCCGCCGCGCTCGGGCGCCTGCGCGACGAGCTCGCGTCCCTCGGGCCCGATCCCGAGCCGGAGAAGCTCGGAAAACTGCCGTACCTCGAGGCTGTGTGCAACGAGACGCTCCGACGTTTTCCGCTCGCGCCCGCGCCCGCCCCGCGCAAGCTCCTCAAATCCCTCGATCTGGCGGGGTACAGCGTCCCGGCGGGCACGGGCGTGGTCGCGGCGATCTCGGTCGCCCATTTCCGCGAGGACGTCTACCCGGAGGCGATGCGGTTTTTGCCCGAGCGTTTCCTCGACCGTCAGTATTCGCCGTTCGAGTTTTTGCCGTACGGCGGCGGCGCGCGGCGTTGCCTCGGCGCGGCCATGGCGGGTTATGAGATGAAGCTCGTGCTCGGCACGTGGCTCCGGCGTCATCGATTGCGGCTCGCGTCGCTGAAGCCCGATAAGGGCGCCGTGCGCGCGGCCAATGCAGGGCCGGCGAACGGCGTCGAGATGATCGTCGAGGGTCCGCTCGGCTGAGCGGTTGGTCGGCTCAGAACGGATCGAACGCGTCGTAATGGCGGACGCGGGCGATCTTTCCCTCCCGCACATCGAAGAAAAAGGCGCACTGGGCGCGCATCGTCGCGCCCTTCGCGAGCGAGCCGATCGGGACGGCGAGCACGCCCGTCCACTCGATTTCGAGCGCGGCCTGCGCCGTATCGCCGAGGGCGCGCGTCACCCGATATCGCTGCTCTGCGAAGATCGCCTTTCCCCGCTCGGCCCCCGCTCGCATCGCCGCGAGGTCCCGCCGCGCGCCCGAGGCGAACACCCGGTTCGGTAGCTCCTCCTCCTGCACGTCCTCGGTCACGAGCCCCCCGACGTCGCCGCCGGCCTGCACCCTCTCCACGAACGCGAGGGCGAGCTCGACGGCGGGTGAAACGTTCTGCGCTTCGTTCATGCGCACGACGTAGGGAGGCCGCCCGCGGCCATCAACCGCGGGGCCTCCGCGCCGCTCATTCTTTCGGCGCTTTCGGCGCCGGCGGGGCCTCGGGCCTTCGCGGGGGACGCGTCTTGCGCGGCAACTTTCGTTCTTCCGGCGCGAGGTTCGCGTCACGGACGCGCTGCATCAGCGTGCGGAAGACACGCTCGAGGCCCGCCTCGATCTCCGGCTTCTCGCCGCAGAGCGTGAGCGCCGCCGCGACGGACTCGAGCGTCGAGACGTACTCGCGCCGGGGCTCGGCGCGCAGCCGGCCGTAGATCGAGGGCTTCGTCGGCCGCAGGTTCATGCGGTTCAGCTTGTTCAACCAGGGATTGCGCCACCAGAGCGTCTTCGCCTTCGACCAGGTCCCGTCGATCACGATGATGCCTTCGAGCTCGTGGGGATCGAGGGGCGCGCCGCGCCGCGTGGTGACGTCGCTCTGCGCTTCGCTGTCGGGGAAGAGGACTGCCCACTTGCGCGGGTCGATGTCCTCCTCGCCGAGCGCGTGCCCCAGGTTGCGCCAGCTCAAGCCGACGACGAGCTCGGCTCGCGGCAAGCTCGCGATCAGGATTTGCGCCGAGCCGAGCAGGGCGTCCTGCTCCTGCGGATGCTGGAGGATGAGCACGCGGCGGTCCGTCGGGTACGAGACGATGCGGTCGCACACGCAGGCGACGGTCGGGCGGCGGCAGGTATCACAGGCAGGGAGCACGGCGTCACGTTACCACGCCGAGGGCGAGGGGACCGCGTTCAACGCGCCGCGGCCTCGCACACGGTCACCTCGGGGACGAACACCGAGAGCACCTCCCCGCAGCGGCAGGGCAAGTAGACGCTCCCGACGAACGCGCTCAGGTTGCGCCGGGACTCGAGCTCCTCGCCGTCGGGCAGGTGCACGACGAGCGCGCGCTTGCGGAAGGTGATCCCGAGCCCGTCGGCCTCGTGCTTGCCGGTGAAGGAGCCGTGGTCGAAGGCGCCGAGCAGCGTGAAGAGCCCGTCCTCGCGCAGCTTTTTTCGCGTGGGCGAGCGAAAGCCGCGCGAGACCTGGAGGACCGGATCGAGCTGCGGCACGTCGCCTTCGAGGGGGAGCCTTTCGAGGCGGGTGAGCTCTCGATCGCCGAACCAGTGAATGCCCCGCCGCCCGTAGAGCTGGAAGAAATAGGGGATGTCGCCGCGGGCGAGCTGCTCCTTCTCGGCGTCGAGCAGCGGCGGCCAGAGCGATTCGGGGCGGGCACGCACGTACTCCTCGGTCCCCCGCAGGCACACGCGGATGGGCATGTCCCCGAGCTCCGGGAGGCCCGCGAACACGTCGGCGATCGCGCGCGCGTGCCGCTCGAGGAAGACGAGCGTGCCGAGGTAGGCGCTCGCCATGGCGACCAGATCGGCCGGGTCGACAGGTTTGCCGAGATAGGGCAGGGCGCGACGAACCCCGGCGGCGTGGCGACAAACCGCGGCGTACTCGGGATCGGCGTCCGGCAAGAGCTTCGTCTCGGTCGGGAGCGACAGGTCGGCGAGGATCATCTCGACGTCGAGCGGCGAAAACACCACGCGGCCGCGCCCGTCGACGCCGAGCACGAGGTTTTCCCAGTGCAGATCGGCGACGCCGAGGAAGCTCCACAGCGCGAGCGATCGGCCCAAGATCCGCGCGAGCTCGCGCTTCTCGGCGGCGCTCGAAGGCGCGGGCAGCGGTGAGAGCGAAATGGCCTCCACCTCGCTGCCGTCCCGCGCTCGTGGGGAGGAGAACGTCAGGTCGGGGAGAAAGCCGAACGCGTCCGCGCCGAGCCCGTCACGCTCGGCGGCCTCGGTGAGCAAGCGCCGGAGCGGGCTCTCCGCCGCGAGCAGGAGCCACTCCCAGAAGACCGTGCGGGGCTTGACGATGCGGCCGTCGCGCCGCGTGACGCGGCGCCCGAAGTTGTGGGCGTCGCCGAGGTGGGTGCGTACGTCGGGCATCGGGCGGCCATTTGACACGGAAGTACTCGGGCCGCACGGCGCCGGGCGCGAGCTTTCGCCCTGCGTCAGGGGCTTGACTTCCAGAATCCGGCTGCGTAATTGGACGGCCGCCCAATTCCGGGGAGAGCCCGGTGCAGTCGTCGGGAGGTTTCATGTACGTCGTCAGGACTCTCATGCTGGTAAGCGCGCTCGGCCTCACGGGGTGCGTCTCTTTGTTGGGGCAGCTCGCCGGGGGATCCGGGAGCGAATCGAAGGAAGGGTCGAGCGAGAAGGCGGACGCGCCCGCCGCGCCGGGCAGCAGCGACTACGTCGATCCCGGCGCCTGGGAAGGCCCGCTCCATCAGAAATACGCGGGCCAGGTCGTGTTCTCGTCGAAGCCCGTGCCCAAGGACGGCGCCGACGACAGCAGCGTGTACACCGAGTACACGCTCGGCGATCCGCTCTACGCGCGCTTCTGGTCGAAGGAGTCGCCCCACAACCTCATGCCGAAGTGCGACGACCGGCAGCGCCACATCCTTCGCATCGACGTGAACGGCGAGCACGCCGGCAAGGCGCCGTCGTACATCCCCTCCTTCGACCTCATCCAGTTCAACGATAACAAGACGCGGTCGATGGCCAGCCTCACCGGCGATCTCGAGGTGCCGTTCACGAAAGCGTCGACCGTGACGTTCACGAAGGCGGACGCGGACACCCGCGCCCTGCGCGAGTTCAACGCCATCGTGGTCCCCAAGCTCAAGGAGGGCGACAACACGGTGCGCGTGATCGTCAGCCTGGATTGCGGCGCCTCCAGTGATTCCGACCCGCTGGTCGCCGAAGGGACGCTCAAGGTGAAGGTCAATCCCGGCGCCAAGCAGGAGTATCTCACGAAGTACGGCGCCCAGCTCGCCCCGTCGCCGCACCCGGAGAACGCCCAGCTCGCGCCGCAGATCACGAAGCTCGTCGACGATCTGCCCGACTGGGACAACGAGATCGTGCTCGGCTCGCGCGTGATTTCGGCGCAATGGGAGCCGATCCGGAACCAGATCACGGGCGTGCTCACGCACTACAGGCTCGATGCCGCGGTCGTCGTGCGGCTGAAGAAGGAAAAGGACGAGAACGCGTGCCGCGTCTTCAACATCGGAGTCCAGCGTGACGCGGCCGGCGGATCGATCCGCTGGGGCGGCGTTGGCTCCAATATGCCGTTCCCCTGCCTGAACGCCCCCAAGTGATCCCGCGGGCAAACCCCTCCCGCGGGTTTGCGTCAAAGGGCGGAAGAACGAGCGTCGCGGCCGAGGCCGAGGATGGACGCGACGCTCTCGACGAGGTGATCCTCGACGGCCGCGAGGGTCTCGTGCTCGGGCGCCGCGGTCGTGCCAGCAATCGCGGCGAGCTCGTCGAGCGGCGTGAGGCTATACCGAACGACGAGGTAGATGCTGCTCTGCACGGGCATGCGCAGCGCGCGGGGGGGTTTGCCGGTGAGCGCCGCGAGCACGAGCGAGCTCTGCTCCAGAAACGGGAGCAGGGAGCCGGACCACGTCTCCTCGTCGACGTGGCCTTTCTCCAGGAACGAGCGCTGAATCAGCATCACGGCGTCCCGGTGCTCGCGCGCGAAGCGAAAGCCCGTACGCACGGCGCCATGGACGAGCGCCTCCGGCGTGGCCGGGCGCTCGGCGAGGGCTGCGGTGAGCGCATCGCCGAGCGAGCCGAGCTCGCGGAGCATGCGGTGCACGACGGCGCGGTAGAGCTGCTCTTTCCCGCCGAAGTAATGGCTGACGAGGCTCTGGCTCAGCCCCGCCCGGGCCGCGATGTCGCGGAGGCTCGTGCCATTGATGCCATGGACCGCGAAGAGCCGCCCGGCCGCCTGGAGGATTCGCTGCTTGGTGGTCTCGGGATCAGCCTTGACGGGACGGGCCACGGGGAGAAGGCATCGGGGTACGGGCGCGCGCCGTCAAGTGCTCCCTGCGAAACGGAGTGAAATTCCGGGGCCGGCCGCCTTGCATCCCCGCCGCCCCTGCGTCTTCATGAGGACGTGCAACCCTTCACGACCCTCCCGAGCCACCTCCTCGAATGGCTCCTCGATCTGCCGCCCGCCGAGACGCGCGACATCGTCGTGGAGCAGGATCTGCAGATACCGATGCGCGACGGCGCGGTCCTCCTCGCGGATCTCCATGCTCCGCAGGGCGCCGGCAAGCGCCCGCTCATCCTGCTCCGCTCCCCGTACGGGCGCCGCAATCCTTTCATGTCGCTGCTCAGCCGCCCGTTCGCCGAGCGCGGCTTCTCGGTCCTCATCCAGAGCTGCCGCGGCACCTTCGGCTCCGGCGGCAAGCTCGATCCCTTCCGCAACGAGCGGGACGACGGCCTCGCGACGCTCGCATGGCTCGAGAAACAACCCTGGTTCTCGGGCGATCTCGCCACCTTCGGCCCGAGCTACCTCGGCTTTGTGCAGTGGGCGATCGCCCGCGACGCCGGGCCCATGCTGAAGGCGATGTCCCCCCAGGTCACGCTCTCCGATTTCCGCAGCTTCAAGTACCCCGGCGAGACCTTCTCACTGGACAGCATGCTCCGCTGGTCGCACCTCATGCATGGCCAGGAAAAACCATTCTTTGAGCAGATCCTCGCCCGACGCGCCGATCGCCGCGCACTCGAAAGAGCCTTCGCGCACCTCCCGCTCGCCGAGGTGGATCAGGTGCTCCTCGGTCAGCGGGTCGGCTACTTCCAGGAGTGGCTCGAGCACAACGCCCCGGGCGACCCGTGGTGGGAAGAGGTGAATTACAGCGGCACCGTGGCCGAGGTGACGGCGCCCGCGCTGTTCACCGCCGGCTATTACGATATCTTCCTGCCCTGGCAGCTCAAAGATTATGCCGCGCTCGTCGCGGCGGGCCGGAAACCGTACCTCACCATCGGCCCCTGGTCCCATGCCTCGCTCCCCTCCTTCACGACGAGCCTGCGCGAGTCGATCGCCTGGTTTCGCGCGCACATGCTCGGCGATCGCAGCCTCCTGCGCGAGGCGCCCGTGCGCATTTACGTGATGGGCGCGAACGAATGGCGCGAGTATCCGAGCTGGCCCCCGCCCGGCGTCCGCACCGAGCGCCATTACCTCCAGCCGAACGGCGGCCTCTCCCCCGTGCGCCCCGCCGCCTCGCCGCCCGACCATTACCGCTACGATCCCGCCGATCCCACCCCGTCCGTGGGCGGACCGCTCCTCAGCGAGGGCAGCGGACCCACGGACAACCGGGCCCTCGAAGCGCGGCGCGACGTCTTGACCTACACGACCTTGCCACTCGAACGCAGCGTCGAGGTGATCGGCCCCGTGTCCGCCGAGCTCTTCGTGCATTCGAGCTTGCCGCACACCGATTTCTTCGTCCGCCTCTGCGACGTCGATCCTTCCGGCCGATCCATCAACATCTGCGACGGCATCCTGCGCCTCGCCCCGGGCCGCCCCGCGCCGAGGCCCGACGGCACGTTGGCCATCACCATCGAGCTCTGGCCCACGGCGCACCGCTTCCGCCGCAATCATCGCATTCGCGTGCAGGTCTCGAGCGGCGCGCATCCGCGCTTCGCCAGAAACCCCGGCAGCGGCGAGCCGCTCGCCACAGCCACGCGGCTCATCGCCGCGGACCAGACGGTTCACCACGATCCCGCGCGCCCCTCGGCGATCGTGCTCTCGGTGCTCGGCTGACGCAGCCGCCGCTCAATCACTCCCGGCAGCGGCGGTCGCCAGCTCGTCCGGGACGAGCGGGAGCGAGGAGCTATAAAACTGCTTCGCCCACTGGCGGAACCGCATGATGCCCCAATCCGATTTCGACACGGCGGGGCGCGTCAGATAAACCTTGTTCTCCCACACCCGGATGTCTTCCTCCACCGTCGTATCGAACGTCAGCGCATAGCCGCGCAGGAAGAGCCCGGTCAAGGGGCGGAGCGGCGCCGCGCGGACGCGGTGGAGCATGTCGAGGCGAATGGTGCGCTCGTCGATCGGCGTCGTGTTCGCGAGCGTCTGCACGCGCGTGCTCCTGCCGAACGGCAAATCGACGGTCGCCCGGATCCACCCGATCCCGAGCCCCGTGCGGCGAACCTCGACGTGGGTCCTCATGTCCTCGGGGAGTTTTACGAACGACGGCAGGCCCATCCACGCAATCGAGGGCTTGATCTTGATGTTCCAGGTGAAGACGGGCCCTTCCACGAGCCCAAGCGCGAGATCGGGGATGTCGTCCGTAATGGTGTGCATCGCCGGGGAATGACAAACGTCCGCGTCATTCTCGCTGATGTCCTGGATCGTCGCGTCGAGCGTCCACGTCGTCCGCTTCCACGGCGACCATCCCGCCTCGTCGATGCCCGGCAAAGGCGGCACCTCGTACTCCGGCGCCGCCCCGCGCTCATGATACCACACGAGCACCATGCCAGAGACCTCGCGGACATGGAACGCCCGGAGCTTCGCCGCTTTGGGAATGCGATCGCCAGAGGGAATCTGCACGCACGCGCCCGACTCGCCATCGAATTTCCAGCCGTGGAAGGGGCAACGAATGCAACCTCCCTCGACCTTCCCGCCGTGACCGAGGTGCGCGCCGAGGTGCGGGCAATGCGCCTCCTTGACATGCGCCTTGCCATCCTCGGCGCGGAAAAGCACGAGCTCGTGCCCGCAAACCTTGAGCGGCACGACGGCGCCCACCGGCAAGAGGTGCGAGTACGAGGCCAGATACCAACCATTCGGGAAGGGCGTCAGAGAGCTACGTTGCTGGGCAAGCATGGTGTACGTCTCGTCGGTCCGGGCCGTGTGGGGAGGGATGCGTTCGACCAGACTGTACACGATCGAAGGAGGGAAGGATAGTCATCTTCCCCCCGCTTTGGGTCTCATCTGGGAAGCGTTTCGCTGGGGCGTTGCCCCAGGCCCCACCAGGAGCTGTCCGCTCCTGGACCTGGACCAGCGCCCGCGCTGGACTGAGGATCGATGAACTGCGCGATGCGCAGTTCATCGAACAGCCGGTTCAAGACCACGAACGACCCTGCCAACCAAGACGGCCGCGCGGACGGTTCAACCGGCAACGCGGTACCACCAACGGCCTGTGGGACGAACTGCGCATCGCGCAGTTCTTCCCCAAAGGGTCCAGGGCTGGCCCAGCAAAGAGGGGGCGGACAGCTCAAAAAAATCTCCCCGCATCGACTGCGCTTCGCGCAGTCGATGCCCAGAGGTCCAGGGCTGGCCCTGGTTCGGGTCGAGGGGCGAACAGCCCCCGCGGGGCCCGGGGCAGCGCCCCGGCGCGGCGCCTCAGGCCCCCGCGACGATCACCCGCGGCGCGCGACGGACTTCATTGCGCGATCGATGCCGATCTTGAGACTGCTCGTCGTCATGATGCCTCCGAACTCCGCGCCGAGGCCGACGAGGGTTTGCGCGACCTCTGCGCGAATTCCGCTGAGAATGACCTCGGCGCCGAGGAGCTGCGCGGCTTGGGCGGCGCGGAGCAAGGCGCTCGCGACCTGGGTATCCACCACGGCGACGCCCGTGATGTCGAGGATCGCCACGGATGCGCCCGTGCGGCTCACGCCTTCGAGCAGCGTCGTGAGGACTTGCTCGGCCCGCTCGGGATCGAGCGCTCCGATGAGCGGCATCGTGAGGATCTTGTCGGTGATCGGGATGAGGGGCGTCGACAGATCTGCGAGCCGCTGGCGTTGCGACTCGATGATGTCGTTCTGCGCCATGGTCTCGCGCAGGAGCTGCTCGGATTGCTTGCGGTCGCTGATGTCGGTCAGCGTGCCGATGAAACACTCGACCTTGCCTTCCGCGTTCCTCACGGCCGCGGTCCTCGCGCTCACCCAGCGCACCGTCCCATCGGGCAAGCGGAACCTGAAGTCGACGGTGTTCTTTTGCTCTCCGGACTTCACGACCTCGAGCCACTTCTCGACGACGTCATTCATGTCGTCGGGGTGGAGCCCCCGGATCCATCCGTCGCCCAAGGCCTCACTGGCTGGGATCCCGGAGACGGTCGCCCAGTGCTCGTTGACGAACCTGTTGGACCCTTGGGCGTCGGTCTCGAATACGGCGACGGGCAGGCGCATCGTGATCGAGCGGAAGCGCTCCTCGCTCATGCGCAATGCGCGCTCCATCTCTCGCTGCTCGTTGACGTCGACGCAGCAACCGACCCACTTTCGAATGCTCCCGTCTTCGAGCACGTGCGGGACGCCGACGGACCAGACCTGGTGATAGACGCCGTCGTGGCGCCGAAGGCGAAATTCGACGTCGTAGATGCTGCGCGTGGCGACGGCGTTCTGCCAGGCGGCCGCCGCGTGGGCGCGATCCTCCGGATGCAGGGCATCGGCCCAGCCGACGCCCTGGAGCTCTTCGACGCTTTGTCCGGTGAACGCGCACCATTGCGCGGACGTGAGGCCGCTCGTCCCGTCTGCGTTCGTCGACCAGGAAATCATCGCCACGGCCGCGACCAGCGCGCTGGATTGCGCGGCGCTCATGCGAAGCTCGTCCTGCTCCTGCTCGAGCTCGGCGACCTTTGCCTCGAGAGACGCGATCCGCTCACGCAGCGCGTTCATCTCGTCTGAATGGCTGTCCGTCGTTTCGGAGTCCATCGGACGACCTTACCACGATCGAACCGTCGTTGGGATCAGCGTCCTCGTCGAATCGGGAGCCGTGTGGCCCCGCTCCTGCGGGCATCACCTCCCGCCAAGAAGATGACGATTTTCCCTGCGACGGCCCGATCCTGGACGTTTCGCCGCGATTCGCGCGCGGACGCGAAGACCGGTATCGACGACTGTCAACGAGCTCTGCGCCGCGAAAGGCCGGCGAGGCCGAGCAAGCCGAGGACCCAAACGAACCCGCTCGGAGAGGGGCTCGCGTCGCCTGCCACGCGGCACCCACAGCTGCCCTCCTCGACGACGTCCCCCGGATCGTTGTCTCGCGCAGGCAGGGTACAGTTGGATTCGCACCCGTCACCATCCGTGGTATTGGCATCGTCGCAAGCTTCCTCCGCGGCGGTATCGAGGATGCCATTGCCGCACGATTCGTCCGAGATGCACGTCGCGTTGCATCCGTCGCCGCTCGTGCTGTTGCCGTCGTCGCAGACTTCGCCGGCGTCGAGGATGCCGTCGCCGCACGACGGCAAGGCGCAATGGGCCTGGCATCCGTCACCGTCGACGGTATTGCCGTCGTCGCAGGCTTCGCCGGCGGCCATGTCGATCGTCCCATTGCCGCAGACTTCATTCGAGCCGCACGAAGCGCTGCAACCGTCGCCGCCGATGGTATTGCCATCGTCGCAGATCTCGCCGGCGTCGAGGACGCCGTCCCCACACGAAGGCAGCGCGCAGGTGGCCTGGCAGCCGTCGCCGCTCGTGGTGTTGCCGTCGTCGCACGCTTCGCCGGTCGCAACGTCGACGATTCCATTGCCGCAGACCTCGTTCGAGGTACACGTGGCATTGCAGCCGTCGCC
The DNA here is from genome assembly GCF_029946515.1 of Polyangium sp. 6x1. Lineage (GTDB taxonomy): Bacteria > Myxococcota_A > Polyangia > Polyangiales > Polyangiaceae > Polyangium. The sequence goes on along the minus strand of NZ_JARZHH010000029.1, from coordinate 59,842 downwards.
GGCCATCGTGTTCCCGTCATCGCACACCTCCCCGGACGCGGCGTCGACAATTCCATTGCCGCACGACTCGTTGGAGGTGCACGTGGCATTGCAACCGTCCCCGTCCGTCGTGTTCCCGTCGTCGCACGCTTCGCCGGCCGCGGCGTCGACGATTCCATTGCCGCACGATTCGTTGGAGGAGCACGTGGCATTGCAGCCGTCCCCGTCCGTCGTGTTCCCGTCGTCGCATGCTTCACCGGTCGCGGCGTCGACGGTACCATTTCCGCACGACTCGTCGGAGGTGCACGTGGCATTGCAACCGTCGCCGTCCGTCGTGTTCCCGTCGTCGCAGGTCTCCTCTCCCTCGACGACACCATCCCCGCAGACGGGGGGACCTGCGTCGCACTGGGCGAGGCTCGTGGCGACGCAGGCCTCGTCGACCCGCGCGTCGCCCGTGGCGCTCGCCGTCAGGTCTGTACCGATGTACACCGTGGTCATCGCGGCGGAGGCGACGAAGCTCCCCGTGACCAGCGTATACGAGCTCGTGATCGGCGCCGATGCGACGAGCATGCCGTCGTAGCCGTCGAAGCGAATCTCGGCGGTTCCGCCGTTGCCCGCGACGTGAAACGACACCCAGTACGTCTTGCCCGGCGTCGTCGGGACCGTTTGCGTCATTCCTTCGCGATAATAGAGCTGGGTCCGCGGCGAGCGCATGCCCACATAAAGCCCCGGATCGGTCCCCGTCGACCAGAAATCGCAATCCGCGCCGGCCGACATGGACGAGTTGCCCCAGCCGGTGGGCGGCGTGTTGTGGGGCAGCGCGGGGCAATCCTCCATGTCCGCATTGACGAGCAGGTTCACCGCGCCCGCGTCGGATACGTACGAAAGGAGGCCCGGCAAGACGACGAGCGCAGCCAGGAGGTTCTTCATCCATCGATCCCGAGTCGTTCTCATGGGGACGTCGAGGTATCCGAAATCCGCGCGCATGTAAAGGTCGACTCCCGGCCCGCGCAGCCCGCCGACAATCCTTTGACGTAGCAGGACCGCTCCCGCAGGGGGCTTCCCAAGACGAACGTTCCTTCGGTACACTGCCGCGCATGCAGAGCAAAGCGAGCACCGTCGAAGCGTATCTCGAGAGCCTTCCCAGCGATCGTCGTGCCGCCCTCGAGGCCGTGCGCGCGGTCATCCGAAAGAACCTCGACGCGGACTACGAAGAGGGCATGCAGTACGGGATGATCGGCTACTACGTGCCGCACCGCGTGTTTCCCCCTGGCTACCATTGCGACCCGAAGCAACCGCTGCCCTTTGCGAGCCTCGCTTCCCAGAAGAACCACATGGCCATCTACCTCATGGGGGTCTATGGCGACACCGGCGCGCGGCAATGGTTCGAGGACGCCTGGGCGAAGACAGGCAAGAAGCTCGACATGGGCAAGTCCTGCGTGCGATTCAAGAAAATCGAGGACCTGGCGCTCGACGTGATCGGCGGGGTGATCAAGCGAATGCCGGCGAAGAAGTACGTCGAGGGCTATCAGGCCACGCTCGCCGCCATGGGCAAGGGCCGGCCCGCGAAGGCGGAGGCGAAGGCGGAAAAGCCGGCGGCCAAGAAGGCCGCAGCGAAGGCGCCGGCCGCGAAGAAGGCTGCAACGAAAGCGTCTGCGGCGACGATCACGCCGGAGCGCAAAGCAGGTCGGAGAGCGCCGACACCGGCTGGTCCCACAACTTCTCGAAGCTCACGCTGAGCATCTCGCGCGAACGACGGCCGCGCCGGTAGGCCGTGCGCAGCCGGCCGAGGTAGGTTCCGAATCCTTTGACCCCGTCCCGCTGGATCTGTCGCGGGATCGAGTACGCCAGAATCAGGATCGCCTGGCGGACGCCGAGATTGCCGAGCACGAACGCCTGCAGCTCCATCTCGCCGGGCTCGTCGGTGCCATACCCGGTGATCAGATGAAAGATGTCGTGCGTCTCCCGATAACGCTTGCTCAGGTAATCGACGTCGTTCGCGACGGGGAACGTGCTGACGAACGGCTCGATGCCGTTGTCGCGGAAGTAGCCCACGAATGCGTGGCCGAGCGTGCCTTCTGGCATGCGCGCGAGGGCGTCGAGATCGAGCTCGTGCCCTTGCAGCGACGGGCGCTCGTCGAGCATCCGGCGTCCCTCGGGCGTCTCGCGCCACACCTCGGCGAGCTTCGCGTACGTCTCGCTGTCCATGCACGCGTTCACCAGCGGGCCGTAGTACGCATTGCCGGGGTCCTTGGCCAGGATCTGGAGCGCGCGAATGGCCAGGCGGATGCGGGTGAAGGCCGACGCGTTCGCGGGCAGGGTCGGATTCGTGTCGTCATTCATGAAACCCTCCTTCGGCGAGCAGCCCTGGCTTGTGGCGCTCGTGGAGCGAGCATGACCGAAACGGACAGTAGTGTCCACTTGGGCTTCGGGGTAGAGTCGCGCCGTGACGAGCCTGCCTGAAAAAAAACCGGCACGACGGCGCGACGCCGAGGAGAACCGCGCGCGGATCGTGGCCGCTGCGCGCGAGGTGTACGCGTCGGCCGGCTTCGACGCGCCGTTCGACGCGATCGCGCGCCACGCAGGCGTCGGGCGGGCGACGCTCTACCGGAACTTCCCGGACCGGTTCGCGCTCGGCGCGGCGATCATCGAGGACGACCTCGCCGCGCTCGAAGCGATCGCCCGCAAGCACGGCGACCGGCCCGACACCTTCATGACGCTGCTCACGGGCATGGTCGAACGGCACACCGAGGCGCACGCGCTGGTGCCGGTGCTCCTGCGCGAGCCGGGCGCGCCGGCCCTGCAGGCCCTGGTGCCGCGGGTGACGCGGCTGCTCACGGCGCCGCTCGAGCGCGCGCGCGCGGCGGGGCTGGTCCGCGCTGATCTCACGCTGACCGACGTGATCGACGTGCTCGCGATGCTCGCGGCCGTCCTCGCGGACGACGGGTCGGGCCGCTCGCGCCATGGGCGGATGGCGCGGGCGCTGGAGTTATTGGTTCACGGGCTCGTCCCGCGCGCGGCGGGCGCGCGGGTCACTTCCCGCCGGTGAGGTGCACTTCCTGCGACGACTGAGGGAAGAAGACACAATCGGAGCCGCAGGCGCTCCCGCTGATCGTCAGGCTCGCCTTGCCTCCCTTGTACGGCAGGGTGGCCAGGATCGGCGCGCTGCTCCACGACGTCGGCCCGTCGCATTCGAAGCCCACGACGAAGAGCTGTTCAGCCCTGGTGGTCCGGGTCGTCTGCTGGCGCAGCAGCCCGATGAGGTTGACGGAGGCTGGCGTGGAGCAGTCCACGGTGCCTCGGACGACGACCGAGCCGTCGATCGACGAGAGCGAGGCCTTGGTGTCGACGATGAGCTTCGCCACGAGCATCTCGCTGACGGAGACCTGGAGCATGCCGCCGAGCGCCGCGGTGGGGTCGATGCCTGGCGTGGCCACCATCAGGAAATAGGTCTGTCCGGCCACGACATCGAATTCGATCGCGGATTGCACGTTGAAGTCGGTGTCGTTGTTGCAAGCGATCGGCGTGAGCGCGCCGATCGATCCGCTGAACGCCGAGAGGGTCGTGTCGTAATCGCTGCCGAACGTGTTGGCCGTGAGGCGGGCGTCCTCCGAAGCGACGAACGAATACCAGACGGTGTGCCCGTTCCCGGAGCAATCGAGGTTGTCGCTGGGATCTACCGGGAAGGTGGTCGAGGTGGTCGCCGAGCCGGTATAGTAGGGGCCGTCGTTGAACGGCAAGCTCGGGATCACAGTGGCCGCCAGGATCGAGTCGTTCAGCGGCGGCGGCGCCGGCGCCGGCGTGATGGACGCGGTCGCGAGGCAGATCGACGTCGGAAAGTTACTCCCGGCGGCGATCGTCGGCAGGGGCAGGCCCGTCGCGGCGCTGAAGACGCTCACCCCCTTGCCGTTCTCGGGGACGTAGAGCTTGGTGTCGTCAGGCTCCGGGTGAATCGCCAAGAGCTCCGGCCCCTGGAGCGAGAGGGCCGGCTCGACGACCAGCGGAGAGAACACGGTGCCGAGGAATTGCCCCGTCGTGGGCTCGTAGAAAAACGCATCGACGGAGCCGGGCTCGATGCTCGACCCGCCGGCCCGCGCGAAGACGCGGTCTCCGGACGGAGAGAGGATCACCGATCGACCGTTGCTCGCCGTGAGCAACGCGGTTTCGACGGGCGAGAGACCCGGGATCGAGAACGACTGGATCGTCGCCGGAGCGCCGCCGCCGACGACGACCGCGGAGTCGCTGCCGAACGCGCACGCGACGTTGTGGCCGTCGAAGCCGATGGGGAACACGACGACCTCGCCCGTGTCGCTCAGCGAGCCGTCCGCGCCGAGCGTCAGGCGGCGGAGCGAAGACCCGTCGGACGCGACCACGAGCACCGAGCCGTCGTCGCACACGTCCACGGAGCGGCAGCCCTGCCCCGCGAAAAAAATGTTCACCTGTTCGACGGTCTCCACGTTGACGACGGATATCGGCTCGGGCCCCAAGCCACCGCAGACGACCGCGAATGTCCCGCCGGGGGCGAGCGCAATGTCTTCACTGGCATTCTCGAGCAATATCGAGGGCCTGTCGACGAACGGAAGCGGCGGCATGGTGGTGAGGTCGAACACGAACAGTTGAAAGTTGCCGCCCGCGACGAGGCCCCGCGTCGTGTCGGCCGACGCGACGATCTCGCAGTCCCGCGGCTCCACGAAGGGCAGCGACGCCGTCCCGAAGACATCGCCTGTGTCGGCGTCGAACGAGGTGATGCTGCCGCTGTCTTCGGGGACGAGGCCGATGGTGAAATCGGCCGCGGCCGGTCGCGCCGCGAGGGCCGCCGCGAAGGCGGTGAGGATCGCTGGAATTCGCAAGAACCGGCCGGAGGAAAGGGATCCGGCCCTGTGAGATTGCTTCACGGTCAACTCCTCGGACAATGCCGACGGCATCCCGTGGAGACGCAGCCCGTCACGTCAACGCAATGACGCGGACGACGAACGTCGTGGCCTGATCCCCCGAGATCGCCGGGAAAATCGACGGATCGACGAGGGACCCGAAGACCGGCACGCGGGTATACCGCCAACGCGTCGATCGAACCACATCAATTCATCGCGACGAGGCCGCGCTGCGCCCGAGGCAATCGTGATTCTGCCCGGAATGCGGGCATTTCAGTGGTAGCTCGTCTTCCCATCGACGACCTACCTCGACGACGATTTCAATGAGGCGGAGGGGCGGGCCCCGACCGCCGGCAAACGGTGCGCGCCCCCGCTTGCCACCTCCGCCTCCCACCCCCTCCCAAGAAACCATTTGCCTAGCATATAGTTTACCAGGCACACTACTTAACGTGAGACACCGAACAGCAAGCGGGAGCCGAGGATGACCACGGAGGGCCGATCCATCGACCAGGCCCGGCGGGCGCTGCGGCTCTGTCAACGCCTCGCACGCTGGGCGGCGGCGAGCGTGCAGGCGAGCCGATCAGGGCAGGAGCTGAGCCTGCGGCAGCTCGGGGCGCTGTTCGCGATCCGGGAGGGGCTGACGTCGCCCGGGCAGATGGCGCGGCGGCTGCGGGTCACGCCGGCCGTCGTCACGGGGCTCGTCGACCGGCTCGTGCGGCAGGGTCACGTGCGGCGCGAGGCAGACCCGGACGATCGGCGCAAGCTCAAGCTCGCGCTGACGGAGACCGGGACGGCCGTGAGCCAGTCGGTCGAGCGTTCGCTGACCGAGCCCCTGGCAGGCGAGCTCGCGGCGGCCGAAGCGGCCGAGATCGAGGCGATGGGGCGCGCGCTGGACCTCCTCGAGCGCGCGCTCACGGCGCTGGAGGCGCGCACGCCCAAGGTCACGGACGGCGGGCTTGACGGGGACAACGACGTTTGGGGGGAGAACACGGAGGAACCATGACGACGAGCTCGGCAGACGGAGCGGAGAGCGCGCGCGCGGAGCGCGAGGGCAAGGGTGAGGCGAGGGGCGCGGCGAAGGAGGCGCCCCGGTATTCGTCCGTGGTGCTGGACAGGTCGGATCCGGCCTTTCTGGCCAGGTCCCCGGAGATTTACGCGGAGATACGGGCCGAGGGGCCCGTCGTGCGCGCCCTTCATCACCCGTTCCCGAGGGATGAAGGCGAGCGGCAGAACCTCCTGAAAGGCGAGCGCCCGATCGGCGAGGTGCTCTTCGTGGGCCATTACGAGAACACGGCGGCCGCGCTGCTCGACGATCGCCTCGCCTCCGACCCGTACGCGCGGTTGACGCCGGAGCAGCGGGCGAAGATGCCGCCGGTGCCGGAGGAGTTCCAGCCCATCGCGCATTCGCTCCTCATGATGGATCCGCCCGACCACACGCGGCTGCGCAAGCTGGTCCAGCCGGGCTTCAATGCCCGCGCGATGGAGGCGCTCCGGCCGCGCATCCAGCGCCTCGCCGACGATCTGCTCGACAAGGCCGAAGCCGAGGCGGCCGCGCGCGGCGAGGTGGGGCCGGAGCGGCGGATGGATCTGATCAAGGCATTCGCGTACCCGCTGCCGGTGACGGTGATCAGCGACATGCTCGGGATCCCGGAACAGGACCGCGAGGCCATCCAGAAGCTCGTGGAGCTGCGCGTCGACAGCAAGGACCCCGCAATCATGCAAGAGACGCGCAAGAAGCTCGTCGGGTTCAGCCATTACCTCGTCGATCTGTTCGAGCGCAAGCGGCAGGCGCCCGCGGACGACATGATAAGCCAGATGATCCAGGCCCAGGAGGACGGCGACAAACTCAACGAGAAAGAGCTCTTGTCGATGGTGTTCCTGCTTTATTTGGCCGGGCACGTGACGACGGTGAACCTCATCGGCAACGGGGTCGTCGCGCTCTTGACGCACCCGGAGGAGCTCGCCCGCTTCAAGGCGGATCCGGGGCTCGCGAAAGGGGTCGTCGAGGAGACGCTCCGGTACTGGGGGCCAGTCGATTACCTCGGCGCGGTGCGCACCGCGAAAGAGGACATGGAGATTGCCGGGGTGCCGATCCCGAAGGGTGGGCAGGTGATGGTCGGCCTCGGTTCGGCCAATCGGGATCCCGCGCAGTTCGAGAATCCCCACGCGTACGACATCACGCGCGAAGGCGCCCACCGCCACATCGCTTTCGGCAAGGGGATTCACCTGTGCCTCGGGGCGCCCCTGGCGCGCATCGAGGGGCAGATCGCGTTCGAGACGCTGTTCCGGCGGTTCCCCGAGCTGCGCCTCGCGGTGCCGGCCGAGGAGCTGCGCTGGGGCGGCGCCGCGGGGCTGCGCGGGTTCCGCGAGCTGCCGGTGCTGTTTTAGCGGCGAAGGTTCCGCTTCCGCCTGCGCCTCCGCCTCCGCCTACACGTCCCCGGACGTCACCGCGTGGTCCCAGTAAATCACGCCGCCCTCCTTCCACGTGACGAAGCGGACCCAGCCGTCCTGGGAGACGACGATCGCGAGCGCGCCGTGAATGTGCTGGCAAAGGCGATAGGCGGAGCGGTGCCGGGTCCCGACCGCCTCCGTCGACTCGATCGCATCACGCGTCCCTTCCATGTCCAGGGCCCGCCTCACCGACGGCACCTCGGACAACGCGCCGCCGATCTCGCAGCCGAATCCGAGCAGCTCGAGGCGCCTCGTCAATACGACGGCGCCATCCACGTCCGCCAGGCCCGCGATCAGGGTCGAGAGCTCGGAAACCGCTTCGTCGAGGTTCACGAGGTGCGGGTCGGTGCTGGACTCGTAAATGTCCCAGCCGACCGACGCCGAGGGCGGCGCCCACGCCTTGTTGCGCCCGGCGAGCGCGTCCATGGTCGCGAGGATCAACGTGCGATAACGACGCCGCGGCTCCCCCTCGGAAAACTCGTATTTGATGCGGAGCAGGCCCGCCGCCTCGCCCACGTCGCCCGGCGGCAGGAAGATCAGCGTGCCGCCGTGGTGCCCCCGGCGAATCGTGGTGATGAGGCGCTTCAGCATCTGCCAGGTGATGAGCCGCGTCACCTCGGGATCGAGCTCCGCGCCGGGGGTGCGCGCGAAAGGCCGGGCCTCCTCGTGCAGCGCCGTGAGCTCGGCGTGCACCTCCTCGAATCCCTCGGAGAGCCAGCGCGCCTCGAAGACGTTCATCACCGGCCCCGTGATCCTGCCGCCCTGCAGCTCGCCCAGCGTGATCGGCCCCCTCGCCACCGCGAGCTGCCCCGGCCCCGAGGCGCGAATGACGAGCGCCCACGGCGGCAGGCTCGACCACGAGCCCCGCCCGCCTTGCGCCGCGTGGAGCCAGCGGGGACCCGAATGCAGCAGGCCCCATATCTCGAATCCACCACGGCCGTCCTCACGCACGCCGATGAGCGCGCGGTGGTATTTGATGGCCGGCGACAGCCGCCGCAGCTCGTGCGCGTCGAGCGGGCGGGCACGCGTGAACACCAGGCGGTGCAGCCCCCAGGGGGGGCCGGCCTCGGCCGGATACCTCTCGGCGTCGCCGAGGATCAATCGGAAGGTGACCGGTCGCTCCTCCTCTCGCAGCAGGCTCGCCTGATAACAGATCGACAAAAGATCCTCGAGCGCCGAAAGCATCGGGAGTCGTGCGCTCCCCACCGCTTCCACCTCGTCCCATCGCTCACGCACGAGCCTGGCGAGCTGAGGTGGATACGAATGCAGCACCCTTCGATCCTAAGGCCCGCGCGGCATCCTCCCAAGGGGCCCGCTCCGCGGCGGTCGCCTCATCCTGCGGCCGCGCGCCGAGCTCCCTCGTCATCGAACGGCAGCCGCATCGTGAACGTCGTCCCGCGTCCGGGGGCGCTCACGACGTCGACGCTCCCGCCGTGGGCCTCCGCGACGCCGCGGACGACGGCGAGTCCGAGCCCCCAGCCGCCCGGCGATGCGCGCTCGTGGCGCGCGCGGGTGAAGGGCTCGAACAGCGTGGCCTGCTCGTCCGCGGGGATGGGCCGGCCCTCATTGTGGACCTCCACCTCGACGCGGTCCGGCAGCGACCGCACGGTGAAGCGCACGGGGTCCGCCGATCCGTATTTGAGCGCGTTCGACGCGAGGTTCCAGAAGGCTCGCCGGAGCTCCTCGCGACCGAAATTCCCCGTCGTGGGCCCTTCGGGCGCGACGACGACGAAACGATCGCCGTGCTGCTGGGAAAGCTCGGCCACGAGGTCTCGCACGATATCGAGGACGTCACAGCGATCGCGTGAAATCGGCAGGCGCTCGCCGGCCTGGACGCGCTGCGCGTCGAGCAGGTCGCTCACCATGCGCTCGGTGCGGTCCAGGCTCCGGAGGAGGGTCGACGTCCAGCGTTTGGACCTGGGGTCGTCGGTCGAGCGGTCGGCCATTTGCGCGGCGACACGCGCCGCAGAGAGCGGGCCGCGGAGGTCGTGCACGAGGACCGACGAGAGGACGTCTCGCAGCCGCTGCTCTTCGTGCAGCGCCTCGATTCGATCCTCCAGCATGCCGTAGAGCTCGGCGTTCTCGATGAGGAGCGCGAGGTGCTCGGCGATCGCCTCGATACGCCGCTTCTCCCGCGCCGAGAAAGGCCGCTGCTCGCGCATGCCGACGTACATCACGCCGAGGAGCTTGTGCTGAAGAGGGATGCGGACCCCGAGGAGCGAATGAATGCCACTATGGCGGAGGTTGTCGGTCACGTCGAGCTCGGTCGTCTCGGCGTCGAGGAGGCTCGTCGTCTCGTCGCGCGACGCAATTTTCCCGGCAAACGAGGAGGGCGCGAGCGAGCGGGCGTAATGCGTGAGCCGCTCGTCGGCGTCCCCCGCCGACGCGGTCATCACGAGCTTTTCGGTCGTGGGCTCATGAAGCAGGAGGGCCGCCGTCGCGGCGCCGAGCGCCTCCATGACGATCGGCATGGCGGCGTCGAGCCGGTGGGCCAGGGTCGGGGACCTGCGGAGCGCGTCGGGCGGCTCGCCCGTGAACGCCTGCCGTAGCAGCCGGAAGAACCGCTTCTCCGATTGCGCGTCGTCGAGCAGGTGCCGGACGAACCTGTCGGACACCAGCACCGCGGACCCGTGCACGACTTCGAGGATCCTGTCGAGCTCCAGCGGATCGCACCGCTCCTCGGGCGGCACAGCCGCCCACGCCTGGAAGATGCAGCGGCCGATCAGCGTGAACTCGCTCTGAAGCTCGACGAGATCGAAGCCGTGGCGGAGGCGGGAAGCGAGGTGGTTCTCCACGAGCTCGACCTGGCGGGCGCTCGGCTCATGCCCGTCCGAATCGACCAGGGACGCGAGGTAGAGCGGGATGATGTTCATCAACTCGGGCCGCGAAAGCCCACGCGCCGACGCCGTTTTCTGCGCCACCTCGGCCCACCGGTCGAGGATCCTGCCGCTCTGCGTCTCGATGATGTGCTTGATCGTCGGCACGATCCACCCCTCCAGCGGCTATCCCATAGCACGTCTCATGCAAAGCCGAGATGCTCGGCCCGGGCGCCCCCTTTGGCGTGCTTCCGCTTCCGCTTCCGCTTCCGCTTCCGGGGCCCCGAAAATCGCGGACCGCAGACTCTGCTGGTCCGGAGACACACCACGGGTTAGCCTCGCGGCCATGCCGGACGTGACTTGGATTCGTGGCGCGAGTGATACCGAGATCGCGGAGAGGGTGATCGACCCCATCCTGATGGCCGCATTGGACCGAAGCAAATGGGCTATGCTTCGCAGCGAAGAGCGTGCCGTCGGAGTCGTCTGCCTCCTGCACAACACCGCATGTCGGAGTGGACTCGGCTCCTACATCGCCGAGGAGCCTGCTCACGTGCAGGATGCGACGGCGGGTGCAGCGCGTGACCTCGGGCTCGAGGATATCGCGGCCGGATGGGAGCTGGCGATTCGTGGGATGGACCTCTCTGCGTGGCGTGGGGGGATTCCGAGTGAAGTCGAATGGGGCCATGCAGAAGCACGCGAAGCCCTGGAACAGGCGCTCGTCACGGGTGCCCACGGGGACATGCGAACCTTCCTGGCGAACTGGGTCCGCAAGCATGCGGACGCCTTCGCGCACTGATCTCCACGTCCACGTATCTGCACCTCGGTCCCGAGCGCGGTCCAGGCTCACAGGCCTATCCACCACCGGGGAATCCTCCCGTCGCGTGATTCGCCCGGCGAGGACAACGCCCACCGTGTTCCCTTCGTCCTCCCAGCTCGCCGAGAACGCAGGGGGAATGTTCCCGCCGTCCTCCCAGCTTGCCTATCCCCCAGCCGGGAACGGCAGGACCGTCCTCCCAGCTTGCCTATCACCCAGCCGGGAACGGCAGGACCATCCTCCTCGCCACGCGAGGAGGCAGGGGAGAACGTTCCCCTTCGCTTCTAGCTCCGCTAGGAGACAGGGGGGAACGCTCCCCCCTCGCTTCTAGCTTCGCCAGGGCGCACCTCGGAACGTTTCCCGGGTCTTCACGACCGGGCAGAGGGATGGCAGAGTACCTCCAGGATATCGCTTGATGCGCCGCCAATACTTGCTCATCGCGTGGGTGCTCGGCTTCGGCTGCGCGTCCCCACCGGCACCTTCGTCGCCGCCACCATCCCCCGCAGCCGCGCCTGAAGTCCCCATCACGCCGGCGCCGACGCCGACGCCGACGCCGACGTCGCCGACGCCACCCACCACAGCCGCGATCAAGACCCCGATCACGCTCGGATGGCGCGGGCTGGGCCCATCCGACATCGACTTGTTTCAGATGCTCGAGAGCGGCGAGCTCCGCCTCGGCATGACGCGCGAAGAGATCGTCCGCGTCCTGGAGCACGAGCCGACGAGCACCGAGACCACTAGCGATGGGGACTGGCACTTCCATGCGAGGATCAACGGCCTTCGAGGCGATTGGAACTTCGACATCATGTACGGCAGTCTCTCGCGCCTGTCCTTCGAGGCGTACCGCGCCGTCGACAGGAAAACGCTGGACGGAACGTCACCGGACGGACGCGAACGAGCGACGCGCGAAGCCGCCGAAAACGCGCACACGACGATGAACGATCTGACGCTCCTCTTCGGCGCGCCTCTCCGCGTTCGCAAGGGCGGACTCGTGCACAAGAACGACACGAGCGCGGATGCCTCGCGCTACCTGCTCGACGCGCGATGGTCGACGCCCTCGCAAAGGGTCAGGCTTTCTTCGATGACCGATTGGGGGAAAGGCAAGTTCGCGATCGTCACGCGGATCCTGATCGCGCCGCTCGCGGCGACCGAGGACGACGACTGACGGCCGCATGGCCGCCCCGTCCCACGCGTTTCCACCTCGCTCGCGTCAGATCCGTGCGCGTTGTACCCTCGGAAGGAGAGCCCTGCTACGTTGGCCGGCAAACGTAGAGAGGAGACACGAGGACCCATGGGCGTCAGCTTGAACCAGATCCCGCGCGCGCAGAAACGCGACATTGCCAAGAAGATCAAGGAGAACCTCGAGGCGCGCGCTGCGAACGGCCCGCCGGAGCCCGCGCTGGACATCTACATCGGCGAATGCAACGACATCGGCGATGCGCTCGACGCGCACGTCACGGGGAACGTGCTCGCCCATGCGGAGCGCGCCGCCCGGCTCGCGCAGCTCGAAGCCGCCGACGACGAGGTCGATAGGTGGTACCGCCACATCGAGAGCTACATGAGCGTCGAGGCGCGGCGCCGCGTCAGCCCGAACCTCCTCGGCGCCCTCGCCGCGCACCAGGCCGCCTTTCCCAATGGCCTCGCGCACATCGACGATCCCATCGCGGACGAGAATCGAATTTGCCGCGAGGCCCTGCTCGTGCTCCGCGCGCCCGAGCACGCAGCGACGCTTTCGGCGATCGATCTGCCGGCCGTTTGGCTGGATCGGTGGGAGGCGGCCATTCTCGAGAGTGATGCCTTGCTGGCCGAGGTCGAGAAGGCCCGCACGGACAAGCGCGCGCACGTCGGGGCAGGCCGCGACGCCGAGACGGAATGGGTGGAGCTGATGGTGCGGCTGCGGCAATACGTGGCGAGTCGAGCGAAGCGGTCGGATCTGGCGCGGATGCAGGAAGGGAAGGCGCTGCTCGCGCCGCTGCTCGATGCCATGGGGAAGCTGCGTACAGAGGCGGCCGCGCGGGCGACGCGGAAGGCGAATGGGAAGCAGGAGACGCCGGCGGGGGAGACGTCGGGCTGAGGAGGGCCGCGGCCGCTTCCGCCAGCGCCTCCGGCCGTCGGTCGACGAGGTGGCGCGGATCAACAAGGTCCCGCCGTACACGCCGTGACGCGACGGGCGGACGCAGGTGGCGAGCCCGTTGACGCCGAGACAAACCTGGTCTAGCCGAGACCCCATGGTCGAACGGGTCACCGCTCGCTTCGGAACCCTCGTCTTCGACCGAGACGCCATCGTCCGCGCCGCGCTGCGCGCTTACGTGGAAGGCTGCCTCGAGGGGATCGCGCGCGTCGGCTTCCCGGCCATCGACCAGGCGGGCTGGACGGGTGATCTCCAGCGGGGCACCCTCCGCCACGACAACGGCAGCGGGGACTACGAGGTCGTGGCGTGGACCGAGGCAGGCGTCGTTGGCCTCGCGTACCAGCTCGGGTGCGGTCCGATCGAGCAGCTCGGCCTCTCGCTCGACGCGGTGACCGGCGGCCCGGACGACGTGCGCGGGGCCGTGCCAGGGCTCCCCGCCGAGCTCGAGCCCGCGTTCGTGATGGCCGTCGACAGGCTCGACGTGGGGCCGGAGCATGGGGAGAGGTGGGCGGGCGTGGGCTTCTGGCTTCACGGCGACCGCGTGGGAGGCACGCTCTTCGCCGTTCGCGATCCCTCGCTGGCCCACGGCGCCGTCCGACTCGCCGCGTGGGGCTTGATCCACAACGGGCGGCTCTTGCCGCTGTCTTGTGAGTCGTATCGTCCACGCCCCGGGATGATCGTGACGGCGTTCGTCGACCCGAAAGCCGCCCCCTCCCACGCGGTCATGGACGCGGTGACCGACCGCACCCTCCGGGGACCCACGGAGTTCACGCCCGCCGAGCTCGAGACGCTCCTTCTCCCGACGCCCAAGCCGGAGCGCGTACTCGCCATCCAGCGCGGGCTTCAGAAGGTCGGCATCACCTGGCCCGGCTCGCCTGAGATCCCTGAGCCGCAGGCATGACGGGCCAACACCTTTTACGGCGACTCGTCGCCTCCGCGGACGATGAGGACGCATGAGACGAAGCACTGTCCGGGCGCGGAAAAGGGATGCCCGTCCTGTTCGCGCATCGGCTGGGAGCGCGACGATCCATCCCCGTCGTTCGTCTCTCTGCGCAGGCGCCCCCGAGGAGGCGGAAATCCTCGTTTCTTTGTCCTTGGTACAGTAGTTCTCGCTGCCCCATGCTTTCGCGCGAGAGAGTGCCAATCGAACGCGTGCGATGGTTCCACGTGCCATGGAGCGGCCTTCAGCACTCCCAGCCAATGCTCGCGGCGCTGGCCGCGATCGGCCTCTTGGCGTGTTCGACCGCGGTCGCCGATCGACGGCATGGTCCCCCGGGTCGGCCGTTTCGGCAGACGTGCGAGCTGCCGAAGTCCGTGCCGCCTGACGTCGTCCTCGCGGTCGAGCGCACGACCCTCCCGGATGGCGACTCAATCACGTGGCGCGGACAGCTGACGGCGTCCGGCGCGTGCGACCGGGCGGTCTTCGACTGCGCGCGCCTCCCGAACGATCGAATCTCCGAGATCTACGACCACGTTCGGCGGTCGACCACGCCCGGTTTTCTTTCGCGCAACGAGGGGGCGCAAGCAGGTGTTCCGAAAAGGACGGTGGAGGCGCACTCTAAATCTCGACGTGGCGGGCCCGTAAGGACCCGACATCCTCGCTTGCCTCGCGCTCATCCACACGACCAGCTTTCACACGCCTCCGTACGACGCGCTCGAGGCGCTCATCCCCGTGGGGAAATCAGTTTATGGCGGCGGTCTGGTTCTCTTTTTCACGAGACCGCGAGTCTGCCGTGATCCCGAGCCCCCTCTCGATCGACCGCCGCACCTGGTCCGTCATAGACCGTCCCGTCGCGCCACATCGCCCACAGCAATCCGGCCAGCCGCCGCGACTCGTGAAGCGAACGAGCATCACGTCGACGAATTCACAGCTGCGTCGACTTGACGAAGTCCACGAAGGCGCGCAGTGGCGTCGGAAGGTGCCGACGACCGGGGTAGTAGAGAAAAGGCCCGGGGAAGCTCAGCCACCACGGTTGGAGCACGGGGACCAACTCGCCTCGGTCGATGAAGGGACGTAGCCAATCCTCGAACAGATAGATGATCCCGCTGCCTGCCACAGAGGCCTCCACAGCGAACTCCGTACCGCCACCGAAACCGACGATCAGCGGGCCCTTTGGGTCGACTTTGATGGTCTCTCCGTCCCGTTCGAACTCCCACGGATGCAGTGGGCCGTTCGTGAAGCGCCACCGTACGCAATCATGTTCGAGCAGCTCACGTGGGTGTGTGGGAGGACCACGGCGAGAAAGGTATGCGGGTGACGCGGCTGCGGCGTAACGCTGGACGCGCGGGCCGATGGGCACCGCCACCATGTCCTTCTCGAGCCAGTCTTCGTAGCGGATGCCGGCGTCGAAACCATCGGCGACCACGTCGATGAGGCGCTCATCTGCGGTCACCTCGAGACAGATGTCGGGGTACTTCGCGAGGAAGGGCGGCACGATGCGAGGAAGGACGAGCCGTGCAACGGCGGTCGGCACGTTGAGCTTCAGACGACCTGCGGGACGATCGCGGAAGTCGTTGACCACGTCCAGCGCAGCGCGCACTTCGCCGAGCGCCGGGGTGATCCGCTCGAGCAGGCGCGCTCCCGCGTCGGTGGGTGTGACGCTGCGGGTGGTGCGATGGAGCAGCCGGACGCCGAGCCGGGCTTCCAGTCGACGAACCGCGTCGCCCATGCGGGACGCGCTCGTGCCCGCCGCACGGGCGGCGCTGCGAAAGCCACCCTCACGGGCAACCGTCAGGAAGGCGGTGAGGTCTGCGAGGTCATCCATCGACTGTGCAGACTACCGCACAGGCCGTACAGATTGCGACGGATTGTCGCGCAGTGAGTTTCTGCGTAGATCCCGGGGCGAATCACACTTCCAAGGACCAACACCATGACCGACCTCTCCATCGCAGACACCTACAGCCTCGGCTCTCACACCGTTCGTCGTCTCGGCTACGGCGCCATGCAGCTCGCCGGCCCCAACGTCTTCGGTCCCCCCAAGGATCGGAAGGCCGCCGTCGCCGTGCTGCGCGAGGCCATCGCTCAGGGCGTCAACCACGTCGACACCAGCGACATCTACGGTCCCCACGTCACGAACGAGATCATCCGCGAGGCGCTGCATCCGTATCGCGACGGCCTCGTCATCGCCACGAAGGTCGGCGCCGTACGCGGCCCGACGGGGTCGTGGGAGCCCGCCCTCTCCGCCACCGACATCGAGCGCGCGGTTCACGACAACCTCCGCAACCTCGGCTTGGACGTGCTCGACGTCGTAAACCTTCGCGCGATGTTCAGCGCCGAGGGCCCAGCGGAAGGCTCCATCGAAGCGCCGCTCACGGCCCTCGCCGAGCTCCAGCGACGCGGGTTGATTCGGCACATCGGCTTGAGCAACGTCACGGCCGCGCAGATCGCGGAGGGACGCAAGCTCACGGAGATCGTGTGCGTGCAGAACCACTACAATCTGGCGCACCGCGGCGACGATGCCGTCATCGACGAGCTCGCCGCGCTCCGCATAGCGTATGTGCCCTTCTTCCCGCTCGGCGGGTTTGCGCCGCTGCAATCGAGCACGCTGAGCGCGGTGTCCACACGTCTCGGGGCGACGCCGATGCAAGTGGCGCTCGCGTGGCTCTTGCGGCGGTCGCCCAACGTGCTGCTCATTCCCGGCACGTCTTCGATCGCGCATCTGAGGGAGAACCTCGCGAGCGCCTCCATCGTCTTGAGCGCCGAGGATCTGGCCGAGCTGAACGGGCTTTCCAAGCACTCCTGAAGGCCGACGTCCCCTGAGCACGTCGAGGCGCGGACCTCGATGGTCTCGGGGAGCGTCGTGCACGCGCCCGTCGCTTCCTTGCACTTGCAGGGTCGCAGTCCGCGGGAGGCGCGGAGACGTCCGCGCGTCCGGAAGAACTCCAAAAGCTCACGAATTCACCCCTCTGCCATGCGCGGCGGCACTTCTACCCGACGTGCGCCGCCGTTCCGCCTCTCGACGCTGGGCCCAAAAGCAGCGCGTGGATTCCATCTAGGTTGTTCGTCGCGAACCGCTGCGCGCCGCGCACGGTGCTGGCTCGTTCGGCGCGCGAGGCGATGGCCGCGCGCGGCGAGGTGGCCGAGACGTCGATCAGCCATCGCGTCGCATACCCGGAGGCAGCGTCGATCGGGGAGAGCGTGCTGACGACGGACCCGAAAGGGGCCGCGGCAGCCGAGGTGTTGAAGCTGTTCAAGGAGATCATGCCGCGACGGCGGCGCCCGCTCCGGCGGCGAAGCCGGCGAGCGGCGGCGGCAGCGGCGGCGGAGGCGGAAGCGGAAACGGGAGCGGCAAGCGGCAAGCGGCGAGCGGCTCCAAGGTGCTCGATCGAGCACGCCGCAGCGACCCCCGCTCACAACCTGCGCAAGCAGTTCGGCTCAGGGCGTGTTGGCGCCGGTGAACTGAAACGGCTTGCCGGCCGTCGCGAAGCTCCCGCCGAACTCGAATGGGTCGTTGCCGCTCTCTCCCATCTTGCAGGGCGCAGAGGACTGGCAGGCCGCGGGGACGCTCGCGTTCATGTCCGTATTCGTCCAGAAGATCACGTTGCCGAAGCGGTAAGCTGCATGGGGAGCATGCGATGGTCGGAGCGGCTCTGGAGGCGCCTGCGCCGGGCGCAAGAGCGGCACGGAACAGTCCGCAGGGCGCCTGCGCCGGGCGCAAGAGCGGCAAGGAACAGTCCGCAGGGCGCTTGCGCCGGGCGCGAGGGCGGCGGGGAGCGGTCCGCAGGGCGCTTGCGCCCGGCGCAGGAGCGGCGGGGAGCGCTCCGAAGGGCGCTTGCGCCCGGCGCAGGAGCGGCGGGGAGCGCTCCGAAGGGCGCTTGCGCCCGGCGCAGGAGCGGTGAGGAACGGTCCGCAGAGCGCTCGTACCGGGCGCGAGAGCCTCAAGGAGCGCTCCGAAGGGCGCTTGCGCCGGGCGCGAGAGCCTCGGGGAGCGCTCCGAAGGGCGCTTGTACCGGGCGCGAGGCCGAAAAGGTCGGTTGTGCAACCGGAATCTTGGGTGACACTTCAGACCGGGAGCTCGGGTGACACTTCTTCGCTTGTCGAGGCAGCGCCAAGATGGCCGCTGACCTCGGGGGAGCGGGAGCGGAGGCGGGAGCGGGAGCGGGAGCGGGAGCGGAGGCGCAGGCGGAGGCGGAGGCGCAGGCGCAGGCGCAGGCGCAAGCGCAAGCGCAAGCGCAGGCGGAAGCTACGCGAGCGCGAGCGTCTTCAGGCGCTCCCGAGCGAGATGCAGGCGCCCGTAAACAGCCTTCGCCTTGATCCCGAGCGATTCGGCGATCTCCCGGATCGAATGCCCCTCCAGAAACGGCACCACCACGGCGCGGACGCGCGGCCCGATCTTCTGCAGGAACCACTTGAGCCGGAACACCCCGTACGTCGCCTGCAAAAGCGCCTCCGGCGACGTCCCGTCCTCCTGCTCGGGAAGATCCTCCGCGAAACCCACGAGGACCTCACGCTCGTACCGCGCAAGCTGTCGATGATTGCGCGCATGGTTGAGCCCGATCACCAAGAGCCACGGGCGGGCCTGCTCCGGCGTGACCAGGCACGAAAGCCGTCGCCATACCGTGAGGAAAACCTCTTGCAGGACATCCTCCACGTCGCGGGGAGGGACGGCCTGAACGAGAAGCACGCGTCGCAAGAAATCACGGTGTTCGAGGTAGAGGCGGCCAAGCAAGGCGTGCGACGCCGAGAAGTTTGCCGGCGGCGAATGGAGGTGTAGCGTTGTCATTAGCTCATGACTCCGGGTAGCGCGGTGTTGTGGGTCAGACGCCGGTCGGTGGTGAGAACACCGGCTGGCGTCGCTTGTTTTGTCTCATGAATTGCGGGCGAACTCAACGGTAAAATGGCGGATTGGTTCGTCGCGGGAGAACCCACGATCCGTCGGGAATGGCGAGAGGGGGTCGTAATGGGGGCCGTGATCCAGGCCGTGTAGGCGGGCCGCCCTGGGGGGGACGGCCCGTGGGGGGTCAGGAGGCGCGGCGGTAGACGAGGCGGCTGAGGGTGGCGATGACGTGGTCCATGCGGTCGAGCACCGCAGGACGGACTGTTTCGATGTAATGCATGGCCTGGGCGACCTGAACGCAAGCGAGCACCTCGTGCGCCGATCCGAGGGCGGTGGAGTAGCGTTGGCGTTTGTGCCCTGGGAGGTTCCCCATCCCTTCGGCAATGTTGACCTTTCGCCAAACCGGGACACTGCCTCTCGTGCTGGCAGGAACCGTGAAGTTGCCCACGCGCCGCACGCCCGCGGGGACGGCGGAGGCGTGGGCGAAGGCTGAAAACGCGAAGGGGCACGTGTGCGCCTGCGGGTGCGGTGGGAGGATCGTGGTGAAGCCGTGGCACCACTGCGTGGGGATCCCGCGGTTCATCCGGTGGCATCAGCTGGATGTCTCTACAGCCTGGGCGGAGGCTGAGAACGCGAAGCGGCGCCACGTCTGCGCTTGCGGGTGCGGGAAGCCGATCCGGGTGTTCCCGCGGCATCATCGGGCCCGGCGTTGGGATCCCGCGGTATCTGCGGGGGCACTACGACCGGTGCCATCGTTCGGGGACGTGAGGACCACCGGTCCTCACAGTTTGCGCTGGCTTGCGTTCGGCTTTGCCCGGAAGCGTTCAGACTCGACAGCTTGGTCCAGCGGGAGAAGCTCGCCGGAGGCGAGATGCGCCTACTCGACGCGCTCGATGGTCACCCGCACGGATCCCGACACGTCAAAGGCATCGGCTCCAGAGTCGAGCTTCCCGAGCGTGATGAGGCCGGGCGCTGGAATCGCCTGTCCATCCTTGCGGTAGAAGATGGCGACATCGTGAGCGGGCGACCAATAGGCGATGTCGCCGACCTCATACGACCGCGTCCGCGGCGCATCCTCCGAGAGCGCCCTGGGCAGGTGGGCGTACTTCTCTCGCTGAAAGAGGTCGTTCATCTCGAGCGTCAGCGGCAACAAAGAAGCGAAATCGCTGGCGGTCTCGCCGCTGTTCAAGGTTGCGGAGACGACCCTTTCGTTGATCTTGATTCGAAGTTTCATTGCGCGGGGTTGCTCCGTTGGTTTCTCGGCAGGTTGAGGCGAAGGGGCTCCACGGGTCGTGCTGGCGTCAGCGCCGCATGAGGCTTGAAGGAGGAACGCAACAGCCACGGGACAGGCCACCGCCATCGCGAGGGCTCGGATTGTAGTTGCCTTCATGACCTACCTCGGGAGTTCTTCCCTTATCGCTGATACTGCTCGTCGCTGACCTGCTCCATCCAGTCGACGACCTTGCCGTCGACGTGTTCTTGAATCGCGATGTGCGTCATGGTCTCGGTCGCCGTCCCGCCGTGCCAATGCTTCGCCCTCGGCGGCGTCCAGATGACGTCACCTGGCTTCACTTCGTGCTTCTGGCCGCCCCATTCCCGAACCCAGCCCGTACCCGCCGTCACAATCAACGTCTGGCCGGCCGGATGGCTGTGCCACGCTGTGCGGGCGCCAGGCGCGAACCTGACGGACGCAGCGGCGCCGCGTCGGTGAGCGTTCGCTGCGAAGAGAGGATCGATGACGACGTCCCCCGTGAAGTTCTCCGCGGAACCCTTGGTGGAAGGCTGCGAACCGGCCGGTGTGATCTCGAGCCGCGCTCCCGTCGGGCTCGCGGCGTTCGCGGTCGCCTGCGCTTCCGGAGAACAGCCGCCGAGCGCGCACGCGAGGAGAGAAAGCGAGGACCATGCTGCAATGCGATGTTTCATGACGTCACTCCCCTTTCGACGGCGCGAACAGCTCCTTGGCGCGCGCCACGGCCGACATGGCATTGGGCCAGCCGACGTAGAACGCCAGGTGCGTGATGAGCTCTACGAGCTCTTCCTGCGTCACGCCGTTCTCGATGGCGCGCGGGAAGTGGAAGCTCATTTGCTCCGTCTTGCCGGTCGCCACGAGCGCCGCGCAGGTGATCAGGCTGCGGTCGCGCTTCGACAGCTGCGGCCGCTCCCAGACGTCCCCGAACAGCACGTCGTCGGTGAGCTCGACGAGCTTCGGCGCGAAGTCCCCGATGGCTTTCTGTGCGGCGGTGGCAGGTTTGTCAGCATTCATGTGCGTCCCTCCCTCAGAGTCCCGTCATCCGCTCCAGATGCTCGGGATAACGAGCCCCTTGCACCGTGATCTTCGCGGCTGCGCCATCGATTTCGCGGAGATCATCCGGCGTCAGCGCGACATGAGCGGCTCCGACGTTCTCCTCCAGGCGGCTCCGCTTCGTCGTGCCCGGGATGGGAACGATCCACGGCTTTTGCGCGAGGAGCCACGCGAGCGCGATCTGGGCAGGGGTCACCCTCTTTCGTTCTGCGACCTCGCCGAGCAGATCGACGAGCGCCTGATTCGCTCTGAGGGCCTCCGGCGTGAAGCGTGGAATGATGTTGCGGATGTCGCTCCCGTCGAACGTGGCGCGCTCGTTCATCTTGCCCGTCAGGAAGCCCTTGCCGAGAGGGCTGAACGGGACGAACCCGATGCCGAGCTCCTCGAGCGTCGGCAGCACGTCCGCTTCGGGTCCTCTCGTCCACAACGAGTATTCGCTCTGGACCGCCGTGACCGGCTGGACCGCGTGGGCGCGGCGGATCGTCTTTGCACCCGCCTCGGAGAGGCCGAAGTGCTTGACCTTGCCTTCCTGGATGAGCTCCTTTACCGCGCCTGCCACGTCTTCGATCGGCACGTTCGGGTCGACGCGGTGCTGGTAGAACAGGTCGATGGCCTCGACCTGGAGCCGCTGGAGCGAGGCTTCGGCGACCTGCTTGATGTGCTCGGGCCGGCTGTCCAGGCCCGCCTGCCTTCCGTTGGAATCGATCTTGAACCCGAACTTCGTGGCAATCACCACTTGCCCGCGGAAGGGAGCGAGGGCTTCCCCCACGAGCGCTTCGTTCGTGAACGGGCCGTAGACCTCGGCGGTGTCGAAAAAGGTGACGCCGCGCTCGACGGCCGTTCGAATGAGCGAGATCGCCTCCTGCTTTTCGGTGGGGGGGCCGTAGCCGAAGCTGAGGCCCATGCAGCCGAGGCCGATCGCCGAGACTTCCAGATGGGTATTTCCGAGCTTGCGCTTCTGCATGGTTTCTCTCCTTCCAGCAGCAAAGGATCAGCGTGCGGTGTATCCGCCGTCGACCGGAAGTGCGACGCCGACGACGAAGCTCGCGCCGGGGCTGCAGAGCCAAAGCACGGAGGCTGCGATCTCCTCGGGCTCGCCGAGGCGCCCGATGGGCTGATTCGCGAGCGCCACGGACAGGTCGAGCTCACCCTTGGCGAGCATGTCCGTGACCATCGGTGTGGCAATCGTCCCAGGACAGATCGCGTTGATGCGGATCCCTCGGGGCGCATACTCGAGCGCCGCGCTTTTCGTCAGGCCGAGGACCCCGTGCTTCGATGCGTGATAGGCAGCCCGACCTGGCAGACCGACGAGGCCACCGAGCGACGAGCAGTTCACGATCGAGCCGCTTCCTTGCTTCCGCATCTGGCCGAGCTCGTGCTTCATGCACGACCAAACACCGCGGAGGTTCGTCGCGTTGACGCGGTCGAACAGGCTCGCCGGCTCATCCGCGGCATCCGTGGGAGGCGCCTGAACGCCGGCGTTGTTGAAGGCCATGTCCAGCCGGCCGTAGGTCTCGACGGAACGCCGTACCATCGCTGCGACTTGCTCCTCGTCGGACACGTCGCAGACAACCCCCATCGCCGCATGGCCCGCCGCCTTCAGCTCTTCGGTCGCAGACGAGAGCGCATCCCTGTTGATGTCGGCGAGCACGACCGAAGCCCGAGCCGCGGCGAAGGCCCTCGCGGTGGCGAGCCCCATTCCCGAGCTCGCGCCGGTGACCAGCGCGACCTGTCCATGGAAATCGTACATTGGATTCATGTCATCTCTCCGATTCGAGCTCTTCATCATTTCACGGGCGCAGCAGCGTCTTGATCGCGCGGCGCTCATCCATTGCGCGGTAGCCCTCCGCCACCTGCTCGAGAGGCAGCGTCAGGTCGAAGACCTTCCCGGGATGGATCTTCCCATTCCACACGAGGTCGATCAGCTCGGGCAGAAAGCGGCGCACCGGGGCCGGGCCACCGTGGAGGTGAACGTGGCTGAAAAACAGGTTCTGGCCGTCGAGCTTTACGCCGTGCGGGACGCCGACGTAGCTCACGGACCCGCCCGGGCGGGTGGAACCAATCGCTTGCAGCATCGACTCCTGCGTGCCGACGCACTCCAGCACCGCGTCCGCACCTACCCCGCGGGTCAGCTCCTTGATGCGGGCGACGCCCTCTTCACCGCGCTCGGTCACGACGTCGGTCGCCCCGAATTCGCGAGCGAGCTTTTGCCGCGCTTCGTGGCGGCTCACCGCGATGATCCGCGTTGCCCCCATCTGCTTGGCCGAGAGCACGCCGAGGAGGCCGACCGCACCGTCACCGACGACAGCGACCGTCATGCCCGGCTTCACGTCGGCCGCGTCGGCGGCGAACCAGCCGGTGCCGAGGACGTCGGAGACCGTCAAGAGGCTCGGAATCAGGTCGTCCGAGGGAACCTCCGGGGTGGCCACCAAGGTGCCGTCCGCGAGCGGGACGCGTAGCATGGGCGCCTGCGCGCCGACGACGAACTCCCGGTGCTGGCACGACGTCTGATAGCCGGCCTGGCAGTGCGGACAGGTATTGTCGGAGGCAAAAAAGGACCCGATGACGAACTGGCCGGGCTTGACCGAAGTGACCGCGCGGCCGACCTCCTCGACGATGCCACAATACTCGTGCCCCATCGGGCTCGGCTGGGTGACCGGGTTGATGCCGCGGTAGGGCCACAGGTCGGACCCACACACGCACGTGGCCGAGATCCTGATGACCGCATCCGTCGGCTCGAGGATCCTCGGGGGGTCGCGTTCCTCGAAGCGCACGTCGCCCCGGCCATAGAGAACGGCACCTCTCATCACTTGTCTCCTTGGTTTGCCTCGCGGTCCTCGTCGGAGCGCCAGGCGTTGGATTGCTCGTCGGTGACCTTCTCGCGCCAATCGACGGGCTTGGGGACCGACGCGAAGGAAGATGCGCCGGATCCCGTGGCAGGAGTAGACGCCACCGAGCGGATGGGCTGTTCACCCATGCTTGACAATCGGGAGCGAACGAAGACGTATCCTGCGCATGAACACGGCCCCCTTCGCCCAGCTCCAGGCGTTCCTCACCGTGGCGCGCCTGCAGAGCTTCAGCCGCGCGGCGCGCGAGCTCGGCGTGTCCCGATCGGCGGTGAGCCAGGCCGTGCGGCAGCTCGAGGAGCAGCTCCGCGTGGTGCTCCTGGCCCGCACGACGCGCAGCGTGTCTCTGACGGACGCGGGGCGACGGCTCGTGGAGAGCGCGGGCCCAGCGGTGAGACAGGCGCTCGCGGCCCTCACCGAAGTCTCCGCGGAGCCGGGAGAGGTGGTGGGCCGGGTCCGGCTGTCGGTGCCGCGGGCGGCGGTGCCCTTCGTCATCACGCCCGTGCTGCCCACGTTCCGCGAACGTCACCCGCGGGTCGAGGTCGAGGTCGTCATCGAGGAGCGCTTCGTGGACCTCGTGGCGGAGGGCTACGACGCGGGCGTGCGGCTGACCGAGGCGATCGAGCGCGACATGGTGCAGGTGCGGCTCACGGACGCATTTCGTTTCGTGGTGGTGGGCGCGCCGAGCTACCTCGCGCGCCACGGGACGCCGCAGCGCCCCGAGGATCTCCTGCGCCACGAATGCATGACCTTTCGCATGCACAGCACCGGGGCGCTCTACGCGTGGGAGCTCGAGCGGGGTCGCAGGAATTGGCGTGTGCCGGTGCGCGGGGGCGTGGTCACGAACGACAATCAGCTGACCGTGGCCATGGCCGAGGAAGGCCTGGGGCTCGCGTACGCCTTCGAGCCCATGGTGGCGGAGCAGCTACGCACCGGGCGGCTCGAGCGGGTGCTCGAGCCCTACGCGCCCAGGGTCCCTGGCTATTTCCTCTACTACCCCAGCCGTGCGCAGAGCTCCCCAGCGCTGCGCCTCTTCGTGGACGTGGCCAAGGAACGGCTCGTGCACGCCAAGTGACCAAGACGGCGCCCTCCGCCCCCGCTTCCGCCTCCGCCCACTTGGGTGTAGCGTCCCCCCCCGCGATGAACGACGACCAGACCCCGGCCCCCGGCGCGGCCCCACCTCCCGCTCCCGAGCCGACCCATGCCATCGCCGACGAACCAAGCATCGTGGGCGCCTTCCAGGTCCACGAGGCTGCCGCCGCAGCAGCCGCCGCCGACGCCGCCGCGGACGCCGCCGCCGCTGCCCACGGCGCTGCCGCCGCCGCCCACGCCGACGGCCACGCCCACGGCGGAGCCGCTCACGGCCACGGACACGGCCACGGACACGCCCCCGGCGCGCTCCCGGGCCTCGTCCTCGCCGCGCTCGGCGTCGTCTTCGGCGACATCGGCACGAGCCCGCTCTACGCCGTCAAGGAGTGCGTCACCGCGCCCCACGGCGTCAAGGCCAGCGCCGCAAACGTGCTCGGGCTCCTCTCCCTCATGTTCTGGTCCCTCAGCATGGTCGTCGCGGTGAAATACCTCACCTTCGTCCTCCGAGCGGACAACGAGGGCGAGGGCGGGACGATGGCGCTCCTGGCCCTCGTGCCGGAGAAGCTGCGGCCGAAGAACAAGA
Source organism: Polyangium sp. 6x1 (assembly GCF_029946515.1). Lineage (GTDB taxonomy): Bacteria > Myxococcota_A > Polyangia > Polyangiales > Polyangiaceae > Polyangium. The sequence continues at coordinate 34,183 of NZ_JARZHH010000029.1, read as the reverse complement.
TGAACATCGGCTGGATCGCCGCGCTCGTCCTGTTCGGCGCCTCGCTCCTCTACGGCGACGGCGTCATCACCCCGGCCATCAGCGTCCTCAGCGCCGTCGAAGGCCTCACCGTCGGCGCCAGCTCCCTCAAGCCTGCGGTCCTGCCGATCACCGTCCTCATCCTGCTCGGGCTCTTCTGGGTCCAGAAGCGGGGGACCGCCGGGATCGGCAAGGTCTTCGGGCCGATCATGATCCTCTGGTTCCTCACGCTCGGCGGCCTCGGGGCGTATTACGTCTTCAAGAACCCCGCCGTCCTCGCGGCCGTCAACCCCAAGTACGCCGTCACATTTTTCCTGACGAACAAGTGGCACGCGTTCGTCATCCTCGGCTCCGTCGTGCTCTGCGTGACCGGCGGCGAGGCGCTCTACGCGGACATGGGGCATTTCGGCCGCAAACCGATCACCTATGCCTGGTACGGCATGGTCATGCCGTCGCTGGTCCTGAACTACTTCGGCCAGGGCGCGCTCCTGCTCCAGCATCCCGAGGCCGCGGAAAACCCGTTCTTCTCGCTCGTCCCCAAGGGGCCGGCGACGTACGCGCTCGTCGGTCTCGCCACCGCCGCGGCCGTCATCGCCTCGCAGGCCATGATCTCCGGCGCCTACTCGCTCACGCGGCAAGGTGTGCAGCTCGGCTTCCTGCCGCGCGTCCAGGTCAAGCACACCTCCTCGGAGACCGAGGGGCAGATCTACATCCCCGAGGTGAACTGGGCCCTGTTCGCCGCCTGCATGGTGCTCGTGCTCTCCTTCCGCGAGTCGTCGAAGCTCGCCTCGGCGTACGGCCTCGCCGTGACCGGCTCGATGACCATCACGTCGATCGTGTTCTTCGTCGTCGTGCGCGAGCGCTGGCACTGGCCGCTCGCGAAGGCGCTCCCCCTGCTCTTGCTCTTCCTCACGTTCGACCTCGCGTTCCTCGGCGCGAACCTGCTCAAGTTCTTCGATGGCGGCTACGTGCCGTTCCTCATCGCCACGCTGATCTTCGTCTGCATGGCGATCTGGCGGAAGGGCCGCGCCTTGCTCGGCCAGGAGTTCAAGAAGCGCACGCGTCCGCTCTCCGAGGTGCTCGTGGAGCTGCGCGACGAAAAGACGGCCGCCCGCGTGGACGGCGCCGCGGTCTTCCTCACGTCGAGCGCCGAGGAGGCGCCGCCGGTCCTGCTCCACCACGTCAGCCGCAGCAAGGCCCTGCAGAAGGTGGTGCTCCTCGTGACCGTGATCCCCGAGCGCATCCCGCGCGTGCCCGCGGAGAGGCGCGTCGAGGCCTCGCTCATCGCCGACGATTTTTACCGCATCATCTTCCGCTCGGGCTTCATGGAGGACACGAACGTCCCGGTGCTGCTCGCCGTGGCCAAGGCGAAGCTCGGCCTGCGGATCGGGCCGGAGGAGACGACGTACTACCTCGGCCGCGAGACGTTGCTCGCCACGGGCAAGGGGAAGATGGACAAGGTGTCGGAGACGATCTTCGGTTTCCTGTCTCGCAACGCGACCGGGGCGACGAACTTCTTCAACCTGCCGCCCGAGCGCGTCGTCGAGCTCGGCATGCAGCTCGATCTTTGATGCCCGCGCTCGCCCTGGGGTAACCTCGCGGCCGATGAGCAGCCGCGAGACCCTCGCCGATCGGATCCTGTCGCGCCCGCAGCGCTCCATCCACGACGTCCTCGCCGTGATGGAGATGATCGACGGCGCCCTGCCGAGCTCCGACGGCGTCCACGCCTTCAACGAGCTCTACTTCCTCGTCACGGACAGGATTCGCGTCGAGCTCGATCGGGGCCGGTTTTCCACGCCCGTGCTGATCGAGGAGCTCGACGTGGTCTTCGCCGGCCTCTACTTCGACGCCATCGTCGCCGAGCTGCGCGCCCCGGGCTCGTCGCCGCGCGCCTGGCAGCCGCTCTTCGAGACGCGGCACGACCGCTCGATCGCGCGGCTCCAGCACGCCCTCTGCGGCATGAACGCCCACATCAACCACGATCTCGCGATCGCCGTGGTCGAGACGTGCAGCCGCAAAGGCATCGAGCCGCGGCGCGGGACGGGGTTTTTCGATGATTACCTCGTCGTCAACGACGTCCTGGAAGAGGCCGAGAAGGTCGCCACGGAGAAGCTCGCGACGGGGATCCTGCGCGACGTCGAGCAGGCGCTCGGCCGGGTGGACAACGTGATGGCGATGTGGAGCGTGCGGCGGGCGCGGGACGCCGCCTGGGCGAACGCCGAGGTGCTGTGGACGCTCCGCGACAACGATCTGCTCTACGAGACGTTCCTCAAGACGATCGACCGCATGGCGGGGTTCGCCGGTCGCGGGCTCTTGCTGCCGCGCGGTTTTGCGGGAGAACCGGGGACGTGACGACGGAAAGCATAGGCATGCGCGGGGGCCGGGGGCGCGGGAGCAAGCGCGAGGCGGCCGAGACCACCTGGTCGCATCCGCTGAACCCCGAGGCGGGGATGAGCCCGATGCCGACGGATCCACGCGAGATCGACGCGGCGCTCCGGGCGGGGAAGATTTCGCTGCGGCTCACGCCCTATTACGGGTTCCGCTACGGCGAGCGGGGCGTCCGGTTCACGCGCAGCGACAGCGCGTTCCTCGCGACGCTGCCCGAGCACGACGAGGCCACGATCAAGCGGCAGATCGAGTGGCTCGCCGGGGTGCTCGCGAACCGCGGCATGCCGAGCGTCCTGCTCGAACAGCACCTGCGGGTGCTCGCGCGCGAGCTCACGCGGGCCGTGCCGGAGAAACGTGATTTTTATCGCGCGCTCGTCGTGGCGTCGGACGGGCTCCGCGCGCGGCGGGCGGCCCTCTTGCCGGAGAGCGCGGGCCGGCCCATCGCGGAGGCGTTCCCGGCGGCCGCGGGGCTGCCGAACACGTGGCGCACGCGGGGGACGGGGCACCTCCTCGTCGCGGCGGTGGCCGACGAGCGCGCGGGCATGCGGAACGCGGTGCCGAGCCTCGAAGCGTTTTTCCTCGACGAAACGACGTTCCCGGCGCGCTTCGTCGCGGCCGCTCGGGAGACCATCGCGCGGGCGCGGGGCGCTTGACGGGCGGCCGCGTCCTCGAATCGGTCGTCCGTCCCCTTTCGATCGCCAGCGCGCCGCGCCACGTTCCGGCCGAGAGGGGGACGCCATGGCCCGAACGAATCTCCGCGCTTCACTCGATCTCCCGTACGACGAGGCGCTGGCGAAGATCCCCCAGCTCCTGAAAGACGTCGGATTCGGGGTCCTCACGCGGATCGACGTCGACGAGACGCTGCGCGCCCGGCTCGGCGTGCCTTTCCGGCGGTACACGATCTTCGGGGCTTGCAACCCTGTCCTCGCGCACCGGGCTCTCTCGGCCGATCCGGATGTCGGCATTCTCCTGCCTTGCAATCTCGCGGTCTACGAGGACGACGACGCCCGCACGATCGTGGTCGTCATGGATCCGCTCGAAATGCTCGCCGAGGACGAGGAGGCGGCGCTGCGGGAGGTCGCGGCCGAGGCGCGGACGAAGCTGAACCACGTGCTTTATTGCCTCTCGACGCGAAACCACCGCGCCGCTTGACGCCCGCTCTTTTCAGCCGGTACCCTCGGCCTGAAAGGAGCTTCTTTACATGACGAGCAGAAGCTGGACCGAGGACGCCCTCCGCGATCACCTCCAGAAGGCCGTGTACCTGGAGCTGTGGACCATTCCGATTTACCTCGCGGCCGCGTATTCGTTGCAGGTGCCGGGGACGAGCGCGTCGAATCCGCCCAAGCTCACGCCCGTGCGCAGCGCCAAGAACCCGAACCGGAGCCGCGAGCAGCTCGCGTTCAACAACATCTATTCGGTCGTGGTGCAGGAGATGCTGCACCTCGAGATCGCGGCGAACCTGTACAATGCCCTCTTCGCGGGGAAAGGGTACGCGCCGAAGCTCACGGGCCCGTGGGCGCCGCGCTACGATCGCGGGTTCCCGCCCTGGATCGGGGGGAAGGTGCCGGTGCAGCTCGGGCCGGTGAACGACGCGCAGCTCCTCCTGATGGCCACGATCGAGACCCCGGAGCCGAAATCGGACGGGCCCGCGAACGGACCGCAGGAGGTCTACGACTCCATTGGCCAGTTTTACAAGGCGATCGATCAGGGCGTGGATCAGCTCTGGGGCAGCCTGTACGATCCGAACGCCGATCACCGGCAAAAGAGCGAGTTTTCCGATCCGCAATACCCGGGCGACGATTACACGGGCTTCTCCGCGACGATTGGCGGCGACAGCCAGACGGCGCGGGCCCAGGCGGACAAGGCGATCAAGGCCATCGTCGATCAGGGCGAGGGGTGCGTCGGTCCCTTCATCGAGCCGGACCTGCGGCCCGAGGACAGCACCGACATCCAGGACCGCTTCAGCCATTTCGGCCGCTTCCGCATGGTGCAGGTCATGCTCAAGCTCGGCGGGGCGTTCAAGACGTACCCGACCAGCGGGAGCGATGGGCTCGCCGCCGCGCAGAAGGCGCTGAACGAGACCTACACGGCCCTGCTTTATTCGCTGGAGAAGGGCTTCGCCGGCGACGCCGACCTCGACCTCGGCCCGATGTGGGACCTGCCCGGCAAGATCGTCGCCGTCTGGGCCGCCGGGGGCGTGCCCGCCTTCCAGTCGCTCGACAGCTCCGACGCCGCTCGCTGACCGAGCGCTCCCGCCCCAGAAAACACGCCTCGCACGTTCTCGTCCACACGAACCATTGACGCCGGCCCCAGAGTCGGATACTTCGCACGCGAAACTTTCTCGCGCGAGGGATCCAGCTCATGGCGAACGAGCTTCGTTTCGATGGAAGAGTGGCGATCGTTACCGGTGCGGGCAACGGACTCGGGCGTGCGCACGCGCTCCTGCTCGGCAGCCGCGGGGCCAAGGTCGTGGTCAACGATCTCGGCGGCGGCCGGCATGGCGGGGGCACGAGCTCCGAGGCGGCGGACAAGGTCGTCGCCGAGATCAAGGCGGCCGGCGGCGAGGCCGTGGCGAATTACGATTCGGTCGAGAACGGCGGCAAGATCGTGCAGACCGCGCTCGACGCGTTCGGCCGCATCGACATCGTCGTCAACAACGCCGGCATCTTGCGGGACGTCACGTTCCACAAGATGACCGAGGAGGACTGGGATCTCATCTACCGCGTGCACGTGCTCGGCAGCTTTCGCGTCGCGCACGCGGCGTGGCCGCACATGCGCGACCAGGGCTACGGTCGCATCATCTTCACGTCGTCGGCGGCCGGCATCTACGGCAATTTCGGGCAGGCGAACTATTCGATGGCCAAGCTCGGCCTCGTCGGCCTCTCGAACACGCTCGCGCTCGAGGGCAAGAAGAAGAACGTCCTCGTGAACACGATCGCGCCGCTCGCGGGATCGCGCCTGACGGAGACGGTGCTGCCGAAGGAGCTCATCGACGCGCTCAAGCCCGAGTACGTGAGCCCGCTCGTGGCGTACCTGTGTCACGAGAGCTCGACCGAGACCGGCGGGCTTTTCGAGGTGGGCGGCGGGTTCTTCGCGAAGCTCCGCTGGGAGCGCGCCGAGGGCAAGACGGTGCGGCTCGGGCGCGAGATCAAGCTCGAGGACATCCAGAAGAGCTGGGGCGCGATCGCCGGCTTCGACAAGACCACGCATCCGGCCGAGATCAACCAGTCGATGGGCCCGGTCATGGCGAACGTGCAGGCCGGCCCGGCCAAGGGCGGCAACGAGCTCGTCGATGTCGATCAGGCGCTCGGGTACGAGTATCCGGCGGTGCATTCGAGTTATGACGAGCGCGATCTTTCGATCTACGCGCTCGGCGTCGGCGCGGCGGAGAACCCGCTCGACGACAAGGAGCTGCGTTACGTCTACGAGATGCACGGGCAGGGGTTCGTCCCGCTGCCGACGTACGGCGTGGTGCCTGCGCTCTCGGCGCTGATGGATCTCGCGAAGGCGGGCAAGACCGCGCCGGGCATGAACTACGGGCTCGAGCGGCTCCTGCACGGCGAGCAGTACCTGGAGCTTTCGCGCCCGCTGCCGCCGAAGGCGAAGCTCACGCACAAGGCCAAGGTCAAGGAGATCTGGGACAAGGGCAAGAACGCGCTGATCGTCACGGAGATCCGCTCGACGGACGAGTCGGGCGAGGAGCTGCTCCGCAACGAGAGCACGGCCGTCATCCGCGGCGCGGGGGGCTGGGGCGGCGAGCGGGGTCCGTCATCGGACATCAACGTGCCGCCCGAGCGCGCGCCCGACGCGACGATCGAGCAGAAGATCCCTGAAAACCAGGCGCTTTTGTATCGACTCTCCGGCGACTGGAACCCGCTGCACGCGGACCCGGGCTTCGCGACGGCGTTCGGCTTCTCCAAGCCGATCCTGCACGGGCTCTGCACGTTCGGTTATGCCGCGCGGCACGTGATCCACGCGTTTGCCGGCGGAGACGCGCGCAAGTTCAAGAGCATCAAGGTGCGCTTCGCGGACAGCGTGTTCCCGGGCGAGACCGTCGTGACCGAGATGTGGAAGGAGAACGACGAGCGCATCGTGTTCCGCTGCAAGGTGAAGGAGCGCGACAAGGTCGTCATCTCGAACGCGGCGATCGGGCTCTGGAAGGAGATCCCGCTGCCGTTGGCGAAGCCCGCAGCGGCTGCTGCAGCGGCGGCGCCCGCGAAGGCGGCCGAGGATCCGGCCGGCGACGTGTTCATCGGGATCCGCGATTACGTCGAGAAAAACCCGGCGGTCGTCGAGAAGGTGAAGACGATCTTCCAGTTCGACCTCAAGGGCCCGGACGCGACCTGGACGATCGATCTGAAGAACGGCAAGGGCGCGGTCTTCGAGGGCAAAGGCGCGGACAAGGCCGACACGGTGCTCGAGATCGCGTCGTCCGACTGGCTCGCGATGGCCACGGGCCAGGCCGATCCGCAGAAGCTCTACTTCGAGGGCAAGCTCAAGATCTCGGGCAACGTGATGGCCTCGCAGAAGCTCGGCTTCATGAAGAAGATCGATCCCGAGCAGGCCAAGGCCGCCATCGCCGCGCACAAGGCGAAGGCCGGCGGCGCGGCGGCCCCTGCCGCGGTGGCGCCCGCGAAGGCAGCCGAGGATCTGGCCGGCGACGTGTTCATCGGGATCCGCGATTACGTCGAGAAAAACCCGGCGGTCGTGGAGAAGGTGAAGACGATCTTCCAGTTCGAGCTCAAGGGCCCGGACGCGACGTGGACGATCGATCTGAAGAACGGCAAGGGCGCGGTCTTCGCCGGCGCAGGCGCGGACAAGGCCGATACGGTGCTGGAGATCGCGTCTTCCGACTGGCTCGCGATGGCCACGGGCCAGGCCGATCCGCAGAAGCTCTACTTCGAGGGCAAGCTCAAGATCTCGGGCAACGTGATGGCCTCGCAGAAGCTCGGCTTCATGAAGAAGATCGATCCCGAGCAGGCCAAAGCCGCCATCGCCGCGCACAAGGCGAAGGCCGCGAGCGGCGAGGCGAAGGCCGAGGCGGCGCCGCAAGCGGCGGCGGCACCGAAGGGGCCGGGCGCGGCGGCCGTGTTCGACGCGCTCAAGGAGCGGCTGGCGAAGTCGCCGGAGCTCGCGAAGGAGGTCAACGCGCGCATCGACTTCCGGCTGACCGGGCCGGACAGCGAGTGGCACGTGGACTTCACGGGTGGCAATACGACGGTGGCCACGGGTCGCGCGACGAACCCGTCGGCGGTGCTCACGCTCTCGACGGAGGATCTCGTCGCGCTCGTGTCGGGCAAGGAGCAGGAGGCCCATCTCTACCAGACGGGCCGGCTGCGGGTCGACGGCGACGTACGGATCGCGTCGAACCGCCTGAACTTCTTGAAGGGGCTCTTGGGTTAATCGCGCACGTTCGCAGAAGGAGGCTCAAATGGGCAGGCGAGTCAACGTCATCGGCGTCGGAATGGTGAAGTTCCAGAAGCCCGGCGCCAGCGAAGAGTACAACGTGATGGCCGCGAAAGCGGCGCGCACGGCCCTCGCGGACGCGGGCGTCGATTACAACGATGTCGAGCAGGCGTACGCGGGATACGTCTTCGGCGACAGCACGTGCGGGCAGCGGGCGGTCTACGAGGTCGGCCTGACGGGCATCCCCGTCATCAACGTGAACAACAACTGCTCGACGGGCTCGACGGCGCTCTACCTCGGCCGGCAGGCCATCGAAGGGGGCCTCGCCGAGTGCGTGCTCGTCGTCGGGTTCGAGCAGATGGAGAAGGGCGCGCTCGGCTCGAAGTGGAGCGATCGGACGAGCCCGATCGACAAGCACGCGGACGTGATGAACCGCGTGCAAGGCTTCAACCAGGCGCCCCCGACAGCGCAGATGTTCGGCGGCGCGGGGCGCGAATACCGCTGGAAGTACGGCGCGAAGCGCGAGACGTTCGGCAAGGTCGCGGAGAAGGCCCGCAAGCACGCGAGCAAGAACCCCTACGCGCTCTTCAACGATGTTTTGTCCCTCGAGCAGATCATGGCCTCGCCCGAGGTCTTCGATCCGCTGACGCGCTTCCAGTGCTGCCCGCCCACGTGCGGCGCGGCGGCAGCGATCCTCTGCTCGGAGGATTTCGCCCGGAAAAAGGGCATCTCCAACTCGGTCTACATCGCCGCGCAGTCGATGACGACGGACTACGCGTCGAGCTTCGGCGACAGCATGATCAAGATGATCGGCTTCGACATGGCGAAGGCAGCCGCGGACCAGGTCTACGCGAAGTCAGGGCTCGGCCCGGAGGACGTGCAGGTCGTGGAGCTGCACGATTGCTTCACGGCAAACGAGGTCGTGACGTACGAGGCGCTCGGCCTCTGCAAGGAAGGCGAGGCCGAGAAGTTCATCGAGGAAGGGAACAACACGTACGGCGGCAAGTACGTGACGAACCCGTCGGGCGGCCTGCTCTCGAAGGGCCATCCGCTCGGCGCAACCGGCCTCGCGCAGTGCACCGAGCTCGTCTGGCAGCTCCGCGGCACGGCCGACGCGCGCCAGGTCGAAGGGGCGAAGGTCGCGCTCCAGCACAACCTGGGCCTCGGCGGGGCCTGCGTCGTGACGATGTACCGCAAGGACTGAAGCTCCGGGGGACGAAGGAGGCCGCGCTCGAAAGGGCGCGGCCTTCGTCGTTTCGAAGGGCCATTATCGGGGAGGCGCCGCGCCGGGGCTCTGCCCCGGGCCCCGCGGGGGCTATTCGCCCCTCGACCCGAACCAGGGCCAGCCCTGGACCTCTGGGCATCGACTGCGCGAAGCGCAGTCGATGCGGGGAAAGTTTCTCAAGCTGTCCGCCCCCTCTTTGCAGGGCCAGCCCTGGACCTCAGGGGGAAGAACTGCGCTGCGCGCAGTTCTTCCCACAGGCCGGTGGGACCGCGTTGCCGGCTGAACCAGCAGCGCTGCTGTCTTGGTTGGCAGGGTCGCTCGCGGTCTTGACCTGGCCCGTTCGATGAACTGCGCATTGCGCAGTTCATCGACCCCGAGTCCAGCGCTTGCGCTGGTCCGGGTCCAGGGGCGGATAGCCCCGGTGGGGCCTGGGGCAAAGCCCCAGCGAAACGCCTCCCGGCAGCGGTGCCGGCGTGGCTCAGCGGGGCACGATTTGGTAGGTCGCGCGCCCTCGAAATACTGCGGGATGGAGCTCCTCGGCGCGGCAACACGCAGGCACGAGGCGGAGCAATGTTGCGCGTCTCTCGGCGGCTTCTGGTCGCGGATCGAGGACGAGGAGCGTGCCCGGCTCGAACGCCGCGGCTACGTCGGACGCGTGCGCGACGAGATCGGCGGGTGAGGCGGCGAAGACGGGCATCTCGGCGGGCACGTTCCAGAGGGCGAGGGGCAGCGAGCCTCGGGCGACCGAGTCGAGGACCATCCGGCGCGCCGGGGTCACGGTGGACATCGACGCCTCGACCTCTCGGGCTCGCCAGAGCTCGTCGACGACGAGGACGGTCGAGGAGACCACCACGACGGCGACCACGGCCTGTTGCACGCGGCGGTGGAGCGTGGGGCGGAGGAGGGCCCATGCGAGGACACAGGCGAAGAGCGGGTAATCGAGCGCGAGATACTTCGCGCGCATGGCTCCCGCTGGGCTGCGGAATGCGAGGAACAAGGCGACTTGCCCTCCGAATGTGAGCCCGAGCAGCGCGAGCGCGCGGAGTACGCGAGGTTCGAAGGGGCGGAGGATCGCGACGAGGGATCCCTTTGGAGCACGAATGGCGAGCACGAGCGCGACGACGAGCGTGATCATCCACGCCACCACGAGCGGCACGCTCCAGACGAAGAAGCGGCCCATCCCGACGAACACGCCGCCGATACGCACTGGGATGTCGAGCGGGGCGAAACGTTGGGCTTGCTCTCCCTGCCTCTTCAGGACCTCGAACACGTGGGGGTGCGCGAGGAGGCCGAGCGTCGCGCCGATCGTGAGGGAGCTGGCGAACAGGAGCGCGCGCCGGGGCTCCTTCCTGCCGAGCGACACGGCTGCGACGACGAGCCCTGCGCCGAGCGCGAGCACGAAATGGTAATGGGTCGCGACGCCGATCCCGCTCACCATGACGAGGAGCAGCGCGACGACGGCTGGGCGGCGGGGTGAGGCGGCGTCGAGCGACATCGACGCGAGGAGGGCGAAGACCGTCATCACGAGCCCGAGCAGCGCGTATTGCCGCATCTCGAGGGAAGCCTCGAGGGGACCTGGCGACAGAGCCCAGAGCGACGCCGCGACGGCGCCCACGCGGGCGTCCCTCGAGAGCCACTTCGCGAGGAAAAAGAGTGCGACGAGCGTGAGTGTGTCGAGGAAGAGGTTCAGCCCGAGGACCACGCCGACCGTCGCGCCGAAGGCCCGTGCGACGAGCGAGCCGAGCCAGAAGTAAGCGGGCGGGTGGATGTCGAGCGCCCCGAGCTCCGCGCCGATCTGGCCCAGCGTGGGCGGGCGATCGGGCTCCAGCGTGAGCAGCCTCTTCCATTCGCCGGCGGGGGCCCACGCGTGGTGGGGCGGCGCGTCGCCGCGGATGGTCCGGTCGTAGGCGGCCTGGTGGCCGGTGATCACGAGCAGGGTGATCGCCTCGTCGTGGAGGATGTCGCGCCGTCGGAGCGCCGGCGGCAGAAACAACGCCGCGTGCATCACGATCGCGGCGAGGAGCACGAGGACGTGGCCTCGCCGGATGGCTGCATTCGGGTTCGACACCACGTCGTCCTAAACGCCGAGAGAGGTCAGGACGGCGGCGAACCGGTCGGCCGCGGTCTCCGAGGAAAACTCGGCCGGCGCCGGGACGGGCGTGGGCAGCGCTTTCGTCGCGCGGAACCGATCGAAATGCGCCGAGAGCGACGCGACGAGGGAATCGACGTCGCCGGGGCGGATGCGCGCGTTGTCCGGACGATGCGCGAGCAATTCGTCGACCTCGGGGTTTTCCGTGATCGAGACGATCGGCATGCCCGAGGCGATGTAATCGTACGTCTTCGCCGCGATCCGCAAGACGACGCGCGGATCCACCATGGAAAGCAGCACGTGGGCGCGGCGCAGCTCGCCGAGCAGGGCGCGCTGGGGGATCGTCGGGGCGAACTCGACGAAGCCCGAGAGCCCCATGCGGGCGACCTCCGCGCGCTCGTACTCCGTCGCGCGGCCGATCTGCCGGAGGACGAGATCCGCGGGTGTGAGTTGGTCCCGGTCGATGATGCGGCGGAGCGCCTGGCCGATGTCGTCGACGCGCGTCTCGGCGCGCAACGTGCCGGTGTGCAGGATCGTGAACCGCGAGGGGGGCTCGGGCGACGCGGGGATGGGGTCGTAGAGCGACGCGTCGAAATGGTTCCGGACGAAGGACGATTTGGAGGCGAGGAACGGATACCGCTCCTGGTAGGCGGCGAGGGCGCGGCGCGTGTTGAGGACGACGTGGTCGGCGCGCGTGAGGATGTGGGTTTCGAGGGCGTCGATGACGTGGTGGCGGCCTCGCTCGGCGGCGTCGCGCGGCGGCGCGGCGCCGGACTCGTGCAGCCCCCAGGGGTCGCGAAAGTCGAGCACGAGGGGCACGCCGAGCGCGCGGGCGACCCACATGCCGGAAGGGACGGCCGAGAAGGGGCCGGCCGTGACGACGACCGCGGAGACGCCCTCCTGGCGGGCGATCCGCTTGGCCTCGCGCGCGCCGTGAAGCGTGTGGATCGTCCAGTGGTCGTTCATGGACTGGAAGGGCCGGAGGCCCTCGAGGGGGCGGAGCGGCCCGGCGGGCTTCTTCGATCGCGGCAGGCGCGCCGTGAGGGAGCGGAAGAGATCCGTCGCCTGGAGCAAGCGAGGATCGAGGTACACGTCGTGCACCGGCACCTCGGGCGGGACGGCGGCGAGGAGGTCGGGATCGCGGGCGGCCTCGGGGAAGGCGCCGGTGACGACGACGGGGCGAAAGCCGCGAGGAACGAGCTTGCGAGCGAGCTTGACCCAGCGATAGGCGCCGACGGCGACCTGGGGCGCGAAGTACGGGGCGATGAGGAGGAACGAGCGCACGCGAGGACGGGCTTTCTCCGAAACGGAGGGGTATGTCAAGGGCGGGGACCGAGCGCGGCGGCCTCGTGGTAGACGTCGAGGGTCGTCTGGGCCGTGGTGTCCCACGAGAACGACTTTGCGCGCTCGGGGCCGCGGGCGGCGAGCTCGGCGCGGAGGACGGGGTCGCTCGCGACGCGGCGCATCGCGGCCGCGAGGCCCTCGGCCGATCCGCTGGGGAAATGCAGGCCGGCGTCGCCCGTGACCTCGACGAGGGGGGCGATGTCGCTGGTGATCACGGGGCAGCCCGCGGCCATCGCTTCGAGGGCGGGCATGCCGAACCCCTCGGCGAACGAGGGCTGCAGCAGGGCGAGGGCGCCGTGGAGGAGCGCCACGAGGTCGCCCTGCGGGAGCGTGGGGCGGACGAGGAGGCGGTCCTTGATGCCGAGCCTCTGCGCGAGGGCATCGAGGCCGCGGCCGGCGGAGAGGCGCTGGACGAGGACGAGGCGCTCGCCACGCGTGGCGGCGGCGGCGAAGGCCTCGAGGGCGAGGGCGTGCCCCTTGTAGGGGGCGTTCTGGCCGACGAGGAGGAAGTAGGGCGCGTCGGTGCCGAGCACGCGGGCGGCGCGGGCGCGGGCGGCGTCGCGGTCGTTCGGTGGGACGAACCAGGGATCGGCGGCGTTGTGCGTGACGACGACGCGGCCCTTCGTGGAGGGGTCGTAGTGGAGGATGGCGTCGGCGGAGGCGCGCGAGACGGTGAGGATGCGGGTCGAGCGGCGCAGCGAGGCGTGGAGGCCCGCGCGGAAGAAGGGCACGCGGAAGGCGCGGCGGAAGGCGGATCCTTCGGCGAAGTGCGGGGTGTCGAGCCACATGATGTCGTGGATCGTGGTGACGACGGCCGAGCGGATGCCGCGGCCGAGGATGTTGTGCGGCGCGTGGAAGACGTCGGCGTCGGTGGGGCCGAAGAGGCGCGGGAAGAGCAGGGAGAAGGGCTCGTTCGGGGTGCCGATCGCGCGGTGCTCGTCGACGTTCGGCGCGGCGGAGAGGCGGCCCTCGACGCTCGTGTGGCGCCAGAAGGTGAAGTGGTCCTGGGGGGCGAGGGCGGGGAGGCGGTCGACGAGGGCGCGCACGTAGGCGCCGATGCCGCTCGGCCGCTCGCAGATGTACCGGGTATCGACGGCGACGTGCATCACGATCCCGCGGAGAGGAGCTCGCCCACGGTGACGGCGCGGAGGCCCTGGGCTTCGATGGCGTCGAGGATGCGGGGCAAGGCGCGGACGGTGGGCTCGCGGGAGGCCGGGTACACGGAGCCTGGCGCGCAGCCGTCGTGAAAGAGGAGGATGGCGCCGGGCTCGAGCGAGGCCTCCGTGCGCCGGACGATGGTCGGCGCGTCGGAGGCCACGTCGAAGGCGCCGGACCAGTGGACGCACGTCATGCCGTAGAGACGCTCGACGTCGCGGGGGGCGACGCGGCCCGGATGGCCCCAGGGAAACCGATAATGGCGGGGGCGGGCGCCGAGGGTGCGCTCGAAGAGGTCGAGGGCGCGCTCGGTGTCCTCGCGGAAGGCGTCGAGGCTCGTGACGGTCGCGCGCGCGTGGGCATACGAGTGGCAGCCGATCTCCTGCTCGGCGGCGACGCGGCGGGCGAGCTCGGGCCACCGCTCGACGGCGCTGCCGAGGAGGAAAAACGTGGCGCGGGCCCCGCGCGCGGCGAGCAGGTCGAGGATCGCGGGGGTGTGGGCGGGGTCCGGGCCGTCGTCGAAGGTGAGCGCGACCGCCGGCTCGGGCGGGCCGTGCATGACGAGGCCGCCGCGCATGCGTCCGCGGACGGCACGAACAGCGCGCCGGAGCGCCAGGAAGGGGCGGAGAGGCGGCTTCGAGGAGCTCACGTCAGCGCTGCGTGCTCAAACGTGACTGCGCGACCACGAGCTTCAGGTCGGATGAGGAGGAGGCTCATCGGGCGGGGACGGTATCAGCGCGAAGGAGGGCGAAGCAAGCTCGACGGGGACGGTCGGGCTCGTTCGATCCTGGCCCGCACAGGGCTTGTCGAAGGTACCGGCTCCTCCGAGGGGCTGGCCTGCGTGCGCGGTCGTCCTTCGGCGGGGGCGACGGAGGCTTGTCTTTGCCCCGAGCGCGCTGCTACGCCGGTGGTCGGATGAAGCGCCCGAGGTCCACCAAGTTACCTGCTTCGGAAGGTTTTCTTCGAGCGATCACGCTCGTCCGCGACCGCGTCGAGGACCCGAACGTTTATCCGTACACCATCCCGGCCGTTCGTTCGCTCGATACCCTCGCGTTCGATCCGAGGGTGACGTTCCTCGTCGGGGAGAACGGGTCGGGCAAGTCCACGATCCTCGAAGCAGTTGCGCTCTTGCTCGGGTTCAATGCGGAAGGGGGCACGAAGAACTTTCGTTTCGCCACGCAGAGCTCCGAGTCCGAGCTCTATCGGGCCTTGCGGCCGGTCCGGAGCGCGCGCCGCGAGCAGCACGGATTTTTTCTTCGCGCCGAGAGCACGTTCAATGTGGCCACGCACATCGAGCACCTGGGCATCGAGGCGTGGTACGGCGGCCGCTCGCTCCACGAGCGATCCCATGGCGAGGCATTCTTGACGCTCGTCGAAGAGAAGTTTCGCCCCGACGGCCTGTACCTGCTCGACGAACCGGAAGCCGCGCTCTCGCCGGGGAGGCAGCTCCGCTTCCTCGGGCATCTCCATGTCCTGGCCCAGGCAGGCGCTCAATTCATCATCGCGACCCATTCGCCGATCCTGCTCGCCTACCCGAAGGCGCTCCTCTACGAGCTCTCGGAGAACGGCATCGCGACGGTCGCGTACGAGGACACGGAGCATTACCGCCTCACCCGGGAGTTTTTGTTGCATCGGGAGCGGTTCTTTCGGGTGTTGTTCGAGGACGACAAGTAAGGAAGAGGGGTGAGGGGGGCGGCCGGGATCAAGGCTGTTCGGGCAGCCGCACCTCGCTGAACCGTGGCCTGTGCAGGTTTCCCCTCGCTTCGAGCGCCCCGGCGTTCGCGAGGACGATCAACCGGCGGGCATAGAGACGGATGCGGGTCTCGTCAGAGTACGGAACGCCGGAAGCTTGTGCCGCGTCGATGATGACCCGTGCCGCCTTCAGGTACCGATCGCGCGTGTATTTGAGCAGCATCGCGTCGATGGCCTCCAGACCGGCCGTCCCCATCTCCATCGCCAGCTCGCTCTCCTCTTCGTCGGGAGACTCGGGCAACACAGCCCAATCCTCGAATACCAGGTTTCCCTTGGTGCTCGGTACCCTCAATGATTCACGTGTGATGACCTCCTCCGGGCGCCGCTCCAGGCCATCCATCCCTCCGCTCGACGCGGCTCCTTCACCGCACAACGCCAAGAGCTCTGCTTTGGAGCGGACCTGAATCGTCCAGAAGACATAGTCATGCGGCACATGCGCCAGGTCGGACAGCGCTTCGGCCTTTTTCCCCAACTGAACGAAGGCCTCTGCGCGCAGGAAGTGGAGGGCCTCGCGGTAATCATCCCAGTCGAGCTCGTCACACAGGATGAGCCCCAGGCTGAAGTCGGCCATGGCGCGCTCGTAGTGGCCTGCCATGAGCGCGCATCCGCCTCGATCCATGAACGACACGGGCTCCCGAGGGCTGAGCACTATCGCCCGCGTCAAGGCTGCGATCGCGGCCGTATACTCACCCCTCGCCTCGTAGGCGTACGCGAGCGTATGCCAAAGTTCCCAAATCTCGGGATGTTGTTCGGTGAATTCAACAGCGTCGGCGAACGCAGTCGGATCCTTCGCACGAATGCGCCAGATGATGTTCATGATGTCGGGCGCCAAGAGCCCCAGCAAGTCACGCATCAGTATCTCCTTCCCGGCTGAGGGATCTTGCTTCCATGATCGACTGGCGTGCCACCGCACTCCGGCGTGACAAGGCCCTTTTCACAGTCCTTCTGATTCGTGTAGCCTCCCGTGACGCCGCGCCCTGATTTGCGGCCCGGGATCTTTAGCTGCTCCTCGCACTGTCTCTCCGCATCCGCCCACTCCTCGTCACACTCCTCCTTGGTCGGCTTCCTCTCCTTCGGCAAGGAAACGGCCGCAGCCACGACGAGGACCGCGACGCCCACGACGATCGTCACGCCGGACGCCGAGACGACCACCGGGACGAGCCGGATCAACTGGGAGATGACCGAGACGTTCGCCAGGAAGCCTCGCGAAGGCAAGAGGCCGCCGCGTGAGATCAGCTCGTCGGGATTCGGCGAGTACCCTGCGTCCGTCATCGTCCGCAGCGCATCCATCATGCACTGTTCGAGGCCGGCGTCATCGAGGCGCGGGCCCTTGGCTGCCACGTCGGAGACACGGTCGCCCCGGAGCTCGACCTGGAACTCGATCTCGTACGCGTGCCGCTGGAGCCGCCCCGCTCGCTCCTCTGCGCACGCTTGAAGCGCGCGGACCGTGCTCGCAGGGAGCGACCCCTCCGTCAGGGGCTCGGGCACGGCGGCGTACTCGTCGCTCGCTCCGCATCCCATCGGCATCAGGCTCACCGCGATGCACGTAGCGGACAACGCCGCCCCCGCAAGCCGACCGCTCGCGCCTGCCTTGCCCATGCGCCCCCCCTCGCTGGCGGAGGATGGTAACTGGCCGTCGGGGTGGGGTGGAAGAGGGGACGGGAGCGAATGCGCACGCGCCCGTGGATCCGCATATAGGGTCACGACCACGTCGAACCCAGGAGGCACGTTCGCTCAGTCGCGTTTGCAATCCTGGAAGACGAGCTGGGCCTGAACGGGCGCAGCCGGATCCTCGGGCGCATCGTCGAGCTTCGCGGTGCGCACGCAATTGACGCTGTAAAACTTCGTCACATAACGATCGAGGCCCTGCTGCGCGGCGGCATAGGACGAAAACGAAAGCGTGGCCACGCAGGAGCTCGTCCGGCAGTCGAGCCCCTCGAGCGTGGTCCCGTCCGCGTTTTCCCGGACGAGCGTGTCGAGCGCGGGTCGCAACGCGGCGTTCGTCGTCCTGGACCACGTGGGATCGACGGGCGCTTGCTCGTGGCGATCGATCATCGACTCGACGACAGCCTCGAAGCGGCGGCGCTGCTCCTCGCGCTCCGCAGGATCGGCGGGCGCATTCGTGGGGGCGAGGGAATCGACGCGCTCCTCCAGCGCCGAGAGCCGCGCCGTGACCGGGCCGAGGGGGGCCTGGGGGGTCGCGGGCGCAGGCCCGTCCTGGCGTTTCGCGGGGGACGCGGCCTGGGGCGCGGGAGCATCCTTGCTCGCGGCCGGCACGGCCGGTCGCGCGAGCAACACGGAGGAACCGACGCCGGCGGCAATGCCCATGAGGGCAGGGAGGAGATAGCGGACGAAGAGAGCGGCGCCGCCGCGCGCATTTTCGGAAGGGTTCGAGATCATTTCGCCACCTCGACGGGGACACGGGAGATTCGTCATGCTGGACCGAGCGAGGGGGCCGGCCGCGCCCGCGCGGGGAGCTGCCGGCCCCACGACGGCGAGGCTCAGAACGTGCTGAACCCGGACAGGCTGCTCCAGCCGTAGATGCCGCTCTTCGGCAGGTTGACCAGGAGGACGGGGTAATAATCGGGGTGGGATTTCAGGAAGGGCACGGGATCGTTGGTGCCGGTAAAGGCGGCGATGTTGGTGTCGAAGGCCCCCGTGTACGTGCCCGACGTGAGCTCCACCCAGTTCGAGCAAATCGCGGCCGCGCCGCTGTACGAGCGAACGCAGGTCTGGGCGATGACCCGGCTGTCCTGCTCGAGGTTGATGTAGTTCGGCGAGTCGTTGTTGTTGTCGATGCCGGACACGTACAGCACGTCGAGCGTCGAACCCGTTTGATTGATCGAGTTGCCATTCTCGTCCGGAACGGGACAGTACACCCGGCGCGCGCGGGCGCCGAAGGGATCGCTGCTCGCGTTCGCGATGCCGTTCGCCGAGATCTTGTAGTCGGCGTTGTATTCGGTCTCGATGGTGCACGCGGAGGCGTGGACGATCGCGCGCGACGCCTGCGCGGGCGTGGCATGCGCGACAATGAAGCTCCCCGCGCAGGCCGCAGTGAAGAGCGCGATCGGCTTGAGCACCTGAGTCATGAATGAGTTCATTGTGGCTGGTTCCTCGATGAAGCGTTGGCTGCACCGGCGCTACGGGATGCCGGCGCCGGGGGGGCCAGGCAAGCCGGGTGCCAGCCGCGAGGAGCACATGGCCCAGGCCGAAACACGATGAAAAGCAGGGCGTTCGCGCGTCCGCTTGGTGTTGCGCTGTTGCGCTCCGGGTTGCGCGGCGGCGCCCGCGACTATCGCCGGAACCGCTCCGCCTCGATGCCGTACCGCTTCATCCAGCGCTGGACTTGCATCCGCGCCTTTCCCATCGCCTTCGCGACCGCGGTAATGTTGCCGCCGTGTTCCCGGAGGAGCGCGACGAGCTCGTCCCGCCGCGCAGACTCCTCGGTCGAGAGCCCTTCGAGCGCGCGCTGCACGGCCGCGGGGAGGTGCTCGATCTCCAAAAGCCCTTCCTCTCCCGCGAGCACGACCGCCGTCCCGAGGCACTTCTCCAGCTCCCGCACGTTTCCCGGCCAATCATGGCGGAGCATCGCCCTCGCCGCGCGTGGGCGGATCCGGATGCGCGTCGCCTGCTCGGGCGGGAGGCGGTCGAGGATCGCGCCGGCGAGCAGGCCGAGATCCTCGCGGCGCGCGCGCAGCGGGGGAAGCTCGACCTTGTGGCCGGCCAGCCGGTTCCAGAGATCGGCGCGAAAGGAACCTGCGGCGACCATCCGTTCGAGGGAGCGGTGGGTCGCGGCGATCACGCGGAGATCGACGGGGATCGAGCGCGTGCCGCCGATCGGACGGACCTCGCGCTCCTGCAGGGTCCGCAGCAAGGCGGCCTGGGCCGGCGCCGGCAGGTCGCCGATTTCGTCGAGGAACAGCGTGCCCCGGTCGGCGCTTCGGACGAGGCCGAGGCGATCCTCGGTGGCCCCCGAAAACGCCCCCTTTTTGTGGCCGAAGAGCTCGGCCTCCACGAGGTCCTTGGGGAGCGCTCCGCAATTGACGGCGACGAAATCGCCGGGGCGCCCGGAGAGCGCGTGCAGGGCGCGCGCCATGACCTCCTTGCCGGTGCCGGTCTCGCCTTCGAGGATCACCGAGACGGTCGAGCGCGCAATGGGGACGAGCCTCTCGAACACGCGGTGGAGCTCGGGCAGCACGGTCGCGAGGCCCGGGGCCGCCGGACGCAAGGCCGTCCGGTCGAGCACGGGAGGATCGTTTGGATCGCAAGGAAGGGCTTCCCGGTAGAGGAAAAAAGTTTGTCCGAGCTCGATCAGGTCACCGTCCTCGAGCTCGTCCCGTGTCGTTCGAATGCCGTTGACGAACGAGCCGTTCTTGGATCCGGCATCGTCGACGACCCAGCGCTGGAGCAGCTTGCCGAGGCGCGCGTGGGTCGCCGACATGCGGGGATCATCGGTATGAATCGTGAGGCGTCGGGCCCGCGAGGCGGTCGTCGCCGCGATCTGCCGGGTGGCTCCGCGGCCGATGTCGATCTCGTCGAACTTCGCGAGCGCGACGCGCGCGGGCGGGGCGAGGGGGCGGTGCGCCTCGAGGACGAGGAACAGGTGGGGGCGGTGGTGGGCGTCGCCGAGCTCCTTGGGCTCTTCGGTGGAGGAGAGCGTCCTGCTGTCGGGGCCGTCGATCATCGCGTTTGCTGCATACACCATCCGATCCCAGGCGTCGCCGAGGCGCGCGCCCCCGGGTGGAACAGGGGGTGCAACACCGCAACGCGCGTCGGAAGGCGCGGGCGCGGAGCCACGCGCCGAGCAAGCGGGCACGGGTCTTGCCTGGGCGCGAGGCATGAATGTTCGACGCTTCCTCGCCTCGCTTGCCCTCGTGCCCGGCATCCTCGGGATGGGGTGTGGAGCAGAAGATACGCTCGAAGAGGCCACGGACTCGACGCAGCAGCCGCTGTCCACGCCTGATTTCGAGATGCCGCAGAATGGGCTCCCGACCGAAACGCTCGGCTCCAACGCAAACCTCGCGCTCTTGCAAAACGTCTGGCAGCATCCGCTCGACGACTTCGACGCCACCCTCTCGGCGAACGGGAACATCCCGGGCCTGTTCGACACGGGCACATCGACGAGCGCCGAGAAGCTCATGGAGTACGTCGTCTCGTGCGCGCTTGGTCCCACGAGGGTCGTGGAATCTTCTGCGACGTCCTCCCCGTGGCATGGCCAGCTCGGACTTTGCGACGCGACGTCCCCGTTCGGGAGCTGGTGGAATGCGCCCGCCACGTCCGCGTGTCGCGAAATCGTCTCCGCTTGCGTCCTTGCGCGGATGAACGCGCGGAACAAGCACGTCCCCATCTCGATACGCATCCCGAATGGCAGCGGGGCTCATCCTGTGAACACCAGCGCGTTTCAACCGGCGAGCAAGGTCCGGGTCCAGACCACGCTCCGGAATGGAATCCAGGTCGGAAGCGGCTGGCAGCCAGAATTCGTGGGGATCTGCAATCGTGGTCAACCCGTGACCTTGCAACGGAGCGGCGTGGCCAAGGTGCGCGTGTGCAAAGGAATTCACGGGTGTGATCCCGGCCAGCAGTCCCCGAGCGTCCCGGGGGCCTCGCAATTTTATGCAGGCTTCGTCCAAGAATTCGGTGATGGGAATGGCCCCATCACGTTCACGTGCCCCGCGGACGTGAGCACGGCCCCGAACGGTCAACCCGGGAAGGCGTACTTCAGCATTTTGGTTGCACCGGCGAGCCCTGGCGGGGGCTCGGCGCCCGCTCCCATCGTGCAGCCCATGTCCGGCGCTACCTATCCCGCCACCGAGCGGCAGGTGTTCACCTATCCCGAGGGTGCGTTTTACGGCAACATCTTCCCGAACCCGGGCGTCGGCGTCACCATGAGCACGTGCCACAGCGACGTTTGGCAAGCAGGCAAAGTGTACATGGCCGATCGGCTCTGCGAGGATCCTTCCGCGCCACAGAATTGCATTGATTCCTGGGCGTGCGGAGCGGGCTGGGCGGGGGGCTGCCAGGGGAGGAGCCCGGCGCCGGAGGAGGCTTACTACGATTGCATGTCGGATGTCGACGTTCCGTTGTGGCGGCACGTGGTCACCGTCTTCCTCAATGAGCCCACGGCCATCTCCGAGGACCCGACTGCGTCGGCGATCGTCTCCTCCCACGACGCGTGCACGCCGGGCGCGCCGCTCGCCGACGGGAGCAGCGCTGTCGTGACCCACGTCTGCGCCGCGGACCCCTATTGCTGTAGCTCGGCCTGGGATACCCAATGCGTCGCCGAGGTGCAGACCGTGGCGAACAGCAATGCGTGCGGTCCCACGTCGTGCAGCCACTCCGTCTGCGCCACAGGGGATAAGCTCGCGGGTGGGTGCAGCGCTGTCGTGACGAGCGTCTGCGCCGCGGACCCTTACTGCTGCAAGACGGCCTGGGACAGCCAATGCGTCGCCGAGGTCCAGACCGTGGCGAACAGCTTGGAATGCAGGTGCAGCCACTCCGCCTGCACCACGGGCGCTGCCCTCGACACGATGTGCGGCTCCCTCGTGAAGAACATCTGCACCGCGGATCCCTACTGCTGCAATACCGCCTGGGACAACCAATGCGTCCACGAGGTCCAGAGCGTGGGGAACAGCGTGCAATGTGTCTCCGGCGCGTGTGATCACACGCTCTGCACCGAAGGCGATCCTCTCACCTCGGGCTGCGACGTCCCGCCCCTCGTCTCCCCGGGCTGCGCGGCGAGCATCTGCAGCGTGGATCCCTATTGCTGCAACACGGCCTGGGACAACGTCTGCGTCAATGAAGTCCAGACCGTGTGCGGCAAGTCCTGCAACTGAGTGCTCACCGCGCCGCGCGCCGCCCCTCCTGAGCAAGCAGGCGCATCTCCGCCACCGCGGGGACCGTCTCATCCGCCACCGACCACGCCTCCAGCACTCGATTCGCGAGCGCCCGGGCCCGATCGCCATCCCCTTGCTTCGCCGCCCGACGCGCGGCGCGTACCAGCGCGAGGCTCGCCCCATTCAGCTCCGCGGAGCGATCGGCGAGCGCCGCCTCCAGCCTGGCGACGAGCTCGCTCTCTCCCGTCTGCTCGAACGTCTCGATCATCGGCTCGGCGAGGACCTCGACGAACGGGCCCGGCGTCCGGAGCAGGGGCCGGAATGCGCGCGCCGCGCCGGCAAAGTCTCCCTTTGCATAACGCTCCGCCCCGTCCGTGAAGGCGTCGGCGTCCGGGAGGGCGCTGTACGACAGGCGTTGCCGGAGCTCGCGGAATCGGGTGAAGCAGCGCCGCGAAACGGCGGGCGAGGCGTGCGCGCAAATGGCGGGGAGCCGGAGTGGGACGTCGAGGTACGCGCCGTCGAGCGGCGGCGGCTCGGGTTCGAGGAAGCGCTCCACGACGAGATCGGCGATCTCCTGCGCGCGGCCGAGGACGAGCGCAATCTGCAGAGCGCGCCAGGCGATTTCGAACCGCTGGACGCGCTGCCAGCCTGCATCGTCCGCGGAGACGACCATGGCCCGCTTTGCGCGCGCGAGAGCCGCGCCCAATCGTGCCTCGCTCGCCTCGATGCGCACGAGGAGAAGATCGCTGGCCACGCGGTGGACGGGTGCACCACCCGTCGCCAGCGCGAGCGCAATGCCCCGGGCCTCCTCGCGCGCGCCGGAGGTGAGGAGCGTGTCCGCGAGCGTGCCTGCGACGGACATGTCCAGCGGCGAGAGCACGTACGCGCGCCGGGCATACGTGAGGGCGTTGTGCTTGTCTCCCAGGCGCTTCGCCTGATACAGCCACCCATAGCTGTTCCACGGCACCCATGCCTGCATGGCCCGCAGCGACGCCTCGGCGCTCGTGGTGCCGTACGTCACGGCCAGGAGCTGGAGCCAAGGCGCGCAGCCCTCGCCAATCGGATTCCTCGGCTCCGCGGCGACCGCGAGCAATGACATTTCCGCGGCCCGCTTCGGGTCGCCCGATTGAAGGAGGCACGAGAGGGTCGTCGCGAGCGTCGAGCGCCCGCGGGGCGTCGTTTCGTGCGCGAAGCGGCGCTCGAGCTCGGCAATCGACGCCGGATCGTCCACCCGTCGAACCACGTGCTCGACACGGGCGCGCGCGGCGAGCTCGCCGGGGGATGCCATGTCGCCGCGGGGGGAAAGACGTACCTCTGGCAGCGGGAGGCCGAGCGTGTAGGCGCAATGGCGGGCCTCGGCGGGCCCTAGCTCCGCGAGGTCGGCGCTCCTCGCCGCGACGCGGGAGCATTCGTCCGGGAGCCCGCCCGCGTTGTTGCTCATGGCTGCAGCAAGATCGAAGAGCGCGAGGGCGCCGCCGACGTCTCGGGCGCGCGAAAAATCCGCCATCGTGGCGTCGAGCGTGGCCGCGACGGGGAGCGCGCCCCGCTCGGCCAGGGGGTTCATCGCGCCCCGCAGAGCCTCGTAGAGGGAACGCCCGGTGCCGACGGCGTGGTCGAGGTCCGCCCCGTCGGGCCGGCGGAGGGTGACCGTGATCCGGAAGCCGGTATTCTCCCGGACAACCTGACCATCGGCATAGGCTGCCGCTCGGCGACGGGCGGCGTCGATGGATTTCGCGCGGGTATCGGGCGCGGCATAGGGATCCTCGGGGAACCGGTCCACGGGCTGCGCCGGGAGCGCGAGGAGCTCGGCAGGGGCGAGCGTCCGTGTGGCAGAGCCGCCCAAAAGGACGCTGGCTCGGTCGCAAAAAAGGGACGCCGCCGCGGCGCCCATCCACCCGGAGGGCTCGTCGATGCCCGACGCCTCGAAGACGGGGCAGCCGAGGACCGATGACGTCGATTGCAAGGGGGAAACAACGAGGGGAGCGGGCGGGGGCAGGGGCGCAGACGGCGCATTGCGGTGGACGAACCATGCGCCCACGACCGCCAGAATCAGGCCGCCGGTGATCGCTCGGACGCCCCACACGCGCGGGCGCCCGGGAGCGAGCGGCGTGGGCGCCGGGGCCGCCCGCTCGATGGGAATGGCACTCCCTTCGTCTCTCGTGAGCCCGCGAGACCCGATCTCCGGCGTCGAATCCCCGAGCGTCGAGCCCTTTTGGGACGCCGGCTCCGTCTCTCCCAAAGCTATCGCTTCCGAGCCTTGTCCTGCCCCGCCGTCCTCGAGCCCGCCGTCCCCCGCCGTAGCGGCCCTCGTCTCCGCCGCCGATGGCTCGTGGAGAAGGGCCGGATCGGGCAGGGCGAGCGCCCCCATTTCGACGATCCCGAGCGCGTCGCCGAGCGCGCGCACCGCTGCGGTTGCCGTCGCGAAACGCTCGTCTGGGTCCACGGCGGTCACCTTCGCAAACCACACGTCGAAACCGGCGGGCAGAAGGACGCCCTTCCTCGACGCGCGCTCCATCGCCGACTCCACCGGGCCGTAGGCCGCGCTGAGCGCAAAGGCGACGAGGTTGTCTTCTTCGGTCCTCTCGTCGGCCCAGTACGCCTCGCCGACGAGGAAGGCATAAGCCATCATCCCGAGCGCGTAAATGTCCGTCGCCGCCGAGACGCGCTGGCCACGGAACTGCTCGGGCGCCATGTACAACGGCGTCCCCACGGTCTGGGTCGCGCCTCCGCGGGCGGTGCCCTCGGCGACGATTTTCGCCACGCCGAAATCGAGGATCTTGATACGCCGGTCGCCCCCCTCGCGCACGCTCAGGAAAAGATTGGCCGGCTTGAGGTCGCGATGGACGATCCCCGCCGCGTGCGTCTTGTCGAGCGCGAGCGCCGTCTGATGGAGGCACGCGAGCGTCTCCTCGAACGAGAATCGCCCCACGCGCCGGAGACATCGCCCGAGCTCCTCGCCGCGGAGCAGCTCCATGACGAGAAACGGCACCCCTGTCGCCTCGTCGACCCCCGCATCGAAGACCTCGACGAGGAACGGGCTCTCGATGTGCGCGGTGATCCGCGCCTCGAGCTCGAACCGCCGCCGGAGCTCGGGACGCTCGATGATGTGGGAGAGCATCACCTTGAGCGCCAACCGGCGGTCCGTCCCGAGGTGGCGAGCCTCATACACCGCGCCCATGGCGCCCGTGGCGAGGCGGCGGATCAGCCGGTAACGCCCGGCAAAGATCGCCCCCTCCATCACCTCGGCGGACATCACCAGCAGACCTCGGGGGGAAAGATAGCGTGACGCTCCTGGAAAAGCCCACGAATACACGCGCCGCAGATCCCGCTCCATCAGAATCGAAAGGCGATCCCCGCGCGTAGGCTCGTGCTCTCGTGGGACGCGCGCACCGGGCCCATGCGGCCCCACCGATCGAGGTGCTCGACCTCGACCCAGCCGAGCCGCTGCTTGTCGCTCGGCAGCGTATACGAGAGCCAGGCGCCGCTCGCGTTTGTCCGCGACCACGGTCTTCAAGTGCTCGTCGCCGCGGCTCTTGATGTACGCGGACGCGGCCATCGAATGCACCGCGCCGAAATCGCCATAGGCGTCCACGCTGGCGCGGGCGCGGGCATTTCCCTGGTGGAGCGTGAGGTCGACGTAGACGCCGCCGAGCAGGACGCGCGCGAGGAGGTCGAGCTGCGTCACGCCCCGATCGTCGACGGATCCGACGAGCCGGGGGCGAGGATCCTCGTGGTTTCGCCGGGATGGTCGAACCCGCGGACGTCGATGATCTCGGTGCTCACGCCGATGCAAGACGCGGACCGGTCAGCGGAGCTTGCTCGTCAGGGGATCCAGGGCGCGATCTCGCGGTAGGCGTCGAGCGTGCGCTTCGCGGTGTTCTCCCAGCGAAACCGAGCGGCATGCGCGAGCCCGCGGGCCCGGAGATCCCGCCGGAGGGCCTCGTCCGTGGCGACGGCGCGGAGCGCGCCTCCGAGCGCGCCGAGGTCGCGCGGATCCCGGACGAGCGCGGCATCCCCCGCGACCTCGGGCACGGACGTGAGGTTCGAGCAAACGACGGGACAGCCGCACGCCATGGCTTCGAGCACAGGCAAACCAAAGCCCTCGTAGAGCGAAGGAAAGATCAGCGCCTCGGCGCGAGC
The DNA here is from genome assembly GCF_029946515.1 of Polyangium sp. 6x1. Lineage (GTDB taxonomy): Bacteria > Myxococcota_A > Polyangia > Polyangiales > Polyangiaceae > Polyangium. The sequence continues at coordinate 7,833 of NZ_JARZHH010000029.1, read as the reverse complement.
GTAGAGGCCGACGAGCGCCGAAAGGCCCACGCGGCTCTGGACGTGCACGCGCGAGAGGAGACCCGTCCCGCGCAAGGCCAATTCGAGCTCGGCCGGGAAGGTGCGCTCGCGCTGAATGATGACGAGGTGCACGTCATCGGCGGTCGTGAAGGCGCGGGCGAACGCGAGGACGGCGGCCGTGTGGTTCTTGTTGGGGTAGCCGCCGCCGAGGACCAGGAAAAACCGCCGGCCCTCGGGGACGAGTTGTTCCGTACGCGCAAGGGCTTCCGGGGCATCGAGCGGCGCGAAGACGGGATCGACGCCGAGGTGCGTGACGCGGACGCGAGGCGCGGAGGCAGGATCAATGCGGATGGTGTCGTCTTTGCTGTACTCGCTCACGGCGAGGATGAGGCCAGCGCGGCGGATCGAGGAGCGCATCGCCGTGGACCAGTACGGCGCGAGGAACACGCGGAGCAGCGGGTTCGGAAAGACGAGCTCCGGGCAGACGATCGGCATCAAGTCGTGCATCGTGATGACGCTCTTCGCGGGCGCCCCGACCGGCAGGACGCGGTAAGGGGCGTGGAAGAGGTCATCGGGGCCGAGGCGCTTCTTCAGCCAAGGTCCAAGGCGCAAGAGCGAGTCCGGCAAGTTCGGATCGCCCGAGACGAGCCACTCGGTGACGTTGGAGGCGCGAGAGAGAGGCCCGCGCGCATCGGGATGCCGGAGCAGGACGAAGGGCACGTCGGGCGCAAGCGCAGGGAGGTGGTCGACGAGCGCAGCAACGACGGTGGCAACGCCGCCAGGCGCGCCGCGAAGGACGCGGGCGTCGAGGACGATGCGAGGAGGCGCCAAGCGGGTCATGCCGTCTCAGGCCGAGAGGAGCTCGCCAACGGTGACGGCGCGGAGGCCCCGAGCGTCGAGGGCGTCGAGGATGCGGGGCAAGGCGCGAACCGTGGGTTCACGGGAGCCAACGTACACGGAGCCAGGCGCGCAGCCGTCGTGGAGCAGGAGAATGGCGCCAGGCTCGAGCGCGTCCTCGATGTTACGAACGATGGCCGGCGCGTCGGATCGTTCGTCAAAGCCGCCGCCAGACCAGTGGACGCAGACCATGCCGAAGAGGCGCTCGACGTCGCGAGGGCGAATGCGGCCGGCGTTGCCCCAGGGAAAACGGTAATGGCGGGGGCGCGCGCGGACCTCACGATCGAAGAGGTCGAGCGCCTTCTCCGTGTCGACACGGAAGGCCTCGAGATCGTTCACAGCCGAACGATCATGAGCATACGAGTGGCAGCCGATCTCCTGCTCGGCGTGGACGCGGCGAGCGAGGTCAGGCCATCGCTCGACGGCAGTGCCGAGGAGGAAAAACGTGGCACGGGCGCCTCGCGAGGCGAGGACATCGAGGATCGCCGGCGTGTTCTCCGGATCCGGACCGTCATCGAAGGTGAGGGCAACCTCGGGCCGCGCCGGGCCATGCATGACGAGGCCGCTGAAGACGGCGCGGACCGAGCGGAAGCCACGCCGGAAAGCGCGCAAAGGGCGATGCGAGAACGAGAACGGGCGCACGTCAGCAGGCTCGGGCGGCGGCGTATCAGCAACAGGCAAGCGCGTCAAACAGGGGCGCGCCGGTTGAGGGCGCCTCGCTGGGGCTTTGCCCCAGGCCCCACCAGGAGCTATCCGCTCCTGGACCTGGACCAGCGCCCGCGCTGGACTGAGGGTCGATGAACTGCGCTCCGCGCCGTTCATCGAACAGCCGGGGTCAAGACCACGAGCGACCCTGCCAAGCAAGACGGCAGCGCTGCTGGTTCAGCCGGCAACGCGCTACCACCGGCCTGTGGGAAGAACTGCGCGGAACGCAGTTCTTCCCCAAAGGGTCCGGGGCTGGCCCTGCAACGAGGGGGCGGACAGCTTCAAAAACTTTCCCCGCATCGACTGCGCGAAGCGCAGTCGATGCCCAGAGGTCCAGGGCTGGCCCTGGTTCGGGTCGAGGGGCGAACAGCCCCCGCGGGGCCCGGGGCAGAGCCCCGGCGCGGCGCCTCCCGAGGAGTCCCCTAGTAGGTGGGACCTGTCTCCGCGGCGAGCACCTCGAGCGCTTTCTCCCAGGTGGCGCCGCGCTCGTCGTCTTGCCAGCTCGTGGCTACGCTGTCGCCGCGGCTCACCTCTCCGATGCGCGCCATTGCTTCGGCGTGCGCGGGGCTGCCGACGAACTGGTACATTGCCTCTTCGTCCTTCCAGACGGTGAGCGTGCGGCCCACGCTGCAGCTCGCGGCGGTGCCGAGCCGGAAGGCCACGAGCCCTGGCTGGGTCTGGAGTGCCCCGACGATCGGGCCCACGAGCTCGCCGAACTTTGCTTCGGATGCCGGCGTGCCCTTTCGGTGGATGTAGGTGGTGCTCAGGATGTAGCTCCCTGGTGCGAGGTTTCCCTCGGCGTCGACGCCTGCGCCTGCGAGGGGCTCGGATGCGAAGTCGAGCTCCAGCTTGCTTCGCGCACAACCGTCGTCCTGAGGTTCGGGGGGCGGCTGCGTGGGCGGATCGGCCTCCGATCCGCTGCACGCAAGGAGGGAAACGGCGAGGAGAGCTGCTGCTACGGAGGTGCGCTGCATGGTGTGGTTCCTTTGGAGTGGAGGCGTTTCGCAGGGACATCAGCGAGGTTTGGGGGCGCGGGGACGAACGGTGCCGAAGAGGAGCGGTGAGAAATCGCGGCTCAGGCGTTTGGAGTGGAAGTCCTCGGCGCGCGCGAAGACCTGGACCTCGACGTCCTCCGCCGTGGAGGCGGTCGACGTCAGCGTGGCGACCCAGTGCTCCGTGCCGGCCGCGTCTTGCACGCGGAGATAGAGGTACGAACCGGCGGACACGCGCTCCGCGACGCGACCTGTGAAGCCGAACCTCGACGACGGCCCGAGCGCGTATGCGACCAGGGGATTTTTGGCAGGCCCCGCGGATGTTGCCGCGTGGGCCCCCGCCGCGAGCCCCGCGGCTAGCATCATCAGGGTGGCAAGGACCGTTCGTCGCATGCCCGGACGCTACAGGCCGGGCCGTTCGTCGCGAGCGCGAGCCGATGTGCGGCGCGGCAGAGCGGATGAGCGGCGCGGGAGGGCCGACGAGCGGCTACTCGGCGAGGCCGAGGGCCGCCTTCAGAGCGGAGAGCGAGCGCCGGCTGACGCGCGCGATCTGTCCGTCCTCGAGCTCGACCTCGTGGATCCCGTCTTCGCTGCGCAGGGCCTTCACGCGGACGACGCGGACGAGCTCCCCCCGGTGCACGCGCAAAAAACCATGGGCGCCGAGCCGCTCCTCCAGCGTGGAGAGCGTCTCCTCGGTGCAATGTTCGTCCTGGTCCGCGCGGAAGACCGTGTACTTGTCGCTGCTCCAGAAACGCGTCACGTCGCGGGCATCGAAGAAGCGGATGACCCCGCGCGTGACGGTGACGATGCGCGAAGACGGCCCCGCGCGATGGGCGACCGTGGAGAGCGCTCGGGCCCGCGCCTCCTGGGTCGCGAGCAGACGATGGCGAGCGCGCTCGATGGCGGCCCCGAGCCGCTCGGGACGCACCGGCTTGAGCAGGTAGTCGACCGCGTTCACCTCGAAGGCCTGCACGGCGTGTTCATCGTAGGCGGTGACGAAGATGAGCGGCGGCAGGTCCGCGTACCGCTGCGCGAGCGAGAGCCCATCCAGGCCGGGCATCCGGATGTCGAGCAGCACGAGCTCCGGGCGCCGCATCGCGATCTGCTGGAGCGCTTCTTCCCCGTCTCCGGCCTCTCCCACGACCTCGGTGCCCGGGATGTCCCGGAGCAGGCGGATCAAGCGCCGGCGCGCCGGCTCTTCGTCGTCGACGACCAGGATCTTCATGCCGCCGCGTCGCTCACGGGGATGGCCACCCGCGCGAGGCAGCCTCCGCCAGGGGCCGATTCCAGGGAGATCGCCCCACGCTCCCCGTAAAGCAGGCGCAGGCGCGCGCGAAGATCCTCCACGCTCGTCTGGCTGCCGCGGTGCTCCGAGGCGGAAGGCCCGGGGCCATCGTCGAGCACCTCGACGGCGACGTGATCCCCCTCGTGCCGCACGTGCACGAGCACGCGGCCGCTGCGCCGGTGGGCCATGCCATGCAGGATCGCGTTCTCCACGAGCGGCTGCAGGAGCAGCGGCGGGACGAGGGTGTCGGCGGCCCGCTCGTCGAGCTCGACGTGCGTGTGCAGGCGCGAGCCATACCGCGCGGACTGGATCTCCAGGTAGTCGCGCACCGTCTCCACCTCGCGCCGGAGCGTGACGAGCCGCGTCTTCGAGCTGTCGAGCGCATACCGGAAGAGATCGGCCATGCGCTCGAGGGTGCGCTCGGCGAGCGCGGGGTTCTCGGGGATGAGGGCCGCCACGGTGTTGATGCTGTTGAAGAAGAAGTGCGGGTTCGTGCGGCCCTGGAGCGCCTTGAGCTGGGCCTCGAGCGCGGCCTCCCGCTCGAGCTGCGCCATGCGCTCGATGGTCCGGGCCTTGTTCCGCAGGCGCTGCACGATGAGGGCCGGGAACAAGTAGATCCACGAGATGATGACGCATTCGAGAGCGAACTCGCGCGGCTCGTGTTCGCCCGGGGCGATCCTCGCTTTGAAGGCGAGGAGAAACGGGGCCAGGAGGACCGGGACCGCGGTCGTGACCGCGACGTGGAGCGCGCCACGCGCGAACGGCGAGCGCAGGCGCGGCACCACCTTGGGCATCACCCAGACGTAAAGCGCGTGGAAGGTGAACGAGAGGGTGAGGAAAGGGACATAAAGCCCCGCGATCGGCACGAGCACCTGGCCGAGAGGCCGCGAGAAGAGATCCCCAAGGAGCAGCGGCGCGGCCGCGAGCGGCACGATCGGGTAGAGCCAGAGCATCTCGCGTGGCAAAAGCTCCATCCCCTCCGGCAGAGGGAGCTCGCGACGGCTGCTCTGGCTGCTCTCGGGAGGCCTTCCCATACGAGCCGGAGCGTAACGGGGGCCGCTCGCCGTGATCAAACCCGACCCGATGGACGGTCGTTCCTGGGGGATGAGCGGCTGCGGGCGGGGCACGTGTGCTTGCGCCCCTTCCGCTCGTTCGAGCGCTTCGACTTGGAAGGGTGTGCCGGGGTGGTAGGATGCGCGGTCATGGATCCCGCCGCGCTGCTCGCCGAGCTCATCCGTCATCGCACCGACAACCCCGGGGGCGACGAGCCGTCCATCTGCCGCATGCTCTCGCGCTCGCTCGCCGAGCTCGGCGCGGACGAGGTCGGCGTCGTCGAGGTGCCGCGCGCCGAAGGCACGGGCGCGTACGTGGTCGCGCGCTGGGGCGAGCCGCGCACCATCATCAACGCGCACGTCGACACGGTGCCCGCGAACAGCGGGTGGACCGTGGATCCGTGGGAAGGCGTGGTCACCGCGGATCGCGTCGTCGGGCTCGGCGCGGCGGACACGAAGGGCGCGATCGCCGCGACGCTCGTCGCGCTCGAAGGCAAGAAGCCGCGCAACGTGGGCGTGGTCTTCTCCGGCGACGAGGAGCGGACGGGCACGTGCATCCGGCATTTTCTGGCGAGCCCGTGGGCCCAGGTCGTCAAGCGCGCCGTGGTCTGCGAGCCGACGGGGCGTACGGTCGGCGTGCGGCACCGCGGCTGCGTGGCGCTCTCGGCCGAGGTGCTGGGCCGCGGGGGCCACTCGTCGGGCGCCGATCACATGCCGAAGCCGATCGTCACGATGGCCCGGCTCGCGGTGGGGCTCGACGAGATCGGAACACGCTGGCTCGATCGAGGGCCTGCCGACATGAAGGGGCTTTGCTTGAACGTCGCGGCGATCGAGGGCGGCGTCGCGTTCAACGTGGTGCCGCATCGGGCCTCGCTCTCGTTCTCGGTGCGCCCGCCGCCCGGCTTCGATGACGCGGCCTTCGAGGCCGAGCTCGCGGCGAGCGCGCGCGCGGCGGGGGAGGGCATCGAGCTCAAGACGACCCTCGCGATGTCTCCCTTCGAGACTCGCGACGTGGCGCCGTTCCGAAACCTCCTCGGCTCGCTGCCCCGCGCCGAGTCGACGCTGCCGTTCTGGACCGAGGCCGCGCTCTTCTCCGCCGCGGGCATCGACGCGGTGGTGATCGGGCCTGGCGACATCGCGCAGGCGCATGCCCCGGACGAATTCGTGATGAAGAGCGACCTCGAATGGGCCGTGGAGGTATTCAGCCAGGTGATCGCGAGAGCGTCGTCGGATTGACGTGACGCGGCATTCTCGGATCAGCCGCCTTTTCGAAAATCGACGCGCCGCACGCGCGCGCCTTGCTTGAGCCGGATCCCGCTCTCGGGGACTGGCTCGTCGACGCCCTCATCGCGGCTGCGCGCATCGGCCGCGGGCGAGGCGCCGGCGCCCCGGGGCGCGCGCCGCAGGCTCGTCGCATCCTCGGACGTCTCTCCACCTGCGCGCCCCGCGAGCCACAACATCCCCGCGATACCCGCGAGGACCACGGTGCTGAGGACAACGAGTTCGCCGTGCGGAAAGCCCATGGATACACTCCTCCCGTCGCGCGGGGAGAGCAGACGCGCGCCAACGAATAGGACTCCGCCCAACCCGATCAGAGGTAATCGGGGGCATTGTGCGGGGAACATCCACTCTACGGGATTCCGCCGCCCTTCGCTACACATTTCTTGACGATTCGATCGCGTCACGATGCGTCACGAAATGAGCATCATCGGCGCGCGGACCTCATCGCGGGTGGTAACGCCGCAGAGCATCTCGACGAGGGTGAGGACAAACGCGAACGTCGTCCCCGGGCCCTGGCTCGTCACGAGAGACCCGTCGATCACCACGGGCTCGCTCTCGTGTTTGCCATGCCGCGCGACGACCTCGCGCACGGAGGGGTGGCACGTCATGCGGCGCCCCAGAAACACGCCATGCGCCGCGAGCGCGCTCGGCGCCGCGCAGATGGCAGCCACCAGGCGGCCCGCCTCGACCTGCGCGCGGAGAAGCGCGCCCACCTCGGGCGACGCGGCGAGCCGCTCGGCGCCGCCCTTGCCACCCGGCAAAACCACGACGTCAAACGAGCCCGTCACCTCGGCAAGGGCCATGTCGGGCACGATACGAACGCCACGGCTGCAACGAACCGGAGACGCGCCGTCGATCCCAGCCAGCACGACCTCGACCGAGGCTCGGCGGAGGACATCGACGCTGATCGTGGTTTCCATTTCCTCGGCCCCTTCGGCGAGGAGGACGAGGGCGCGGGGGTTCTTCGAGTTCATGGCAAGAGAATGGGGCCCGGGGGCGCGGGCGTCAGCGGATCCGGCTGATCTGGAGGACGGGCTTCAAGTCCGTGTAATGGGGCAGGTCCGCGTTGATCTCGCGGCCGTGCTGGGCGATGCCGCGTTGAAAATTCTCGATCGCATCGAACTCCATGCCCATGATCACGACGAACGGAGCCGGCGCGCCATTGCGCGGGAGGCCCTCGGCAACCTCCGCGCTCTTCAAGCCGAACGGCCCGAGCAAGGACTTCACCAGCGGGACGTGCTTTTGCACGTAGTAGTCGAGGTCGAAGCGCTTGCCCTCTTCGTGCGGATACAGGACGGTGACACGGTACATATCTCGGCCTCCTCGGCTGGTCGTTGTCCATACCACGGACGAAGGCGCTCCGCGGCCATCACGACGCGTTGACATGAGTCCGGCCGGCCGGATACGTTCGGGACTTCCCTGTGAGGGCACTCTCAGTGGAAGGAGCGAATAGAATGAAACTTCATCTGGGACGAATCTCGATCGTGGCCCCGATTCTGGTGATGCTTGCGTGCTTCGCCGGATGCAGCGACGGCGGCGACGGCGGCGACGGCGGCACCGGCGGCACGGCCGGCAGCGGCGGCAGCGGCGCGTCCGGCGGCAGCGGCGGCGCCGGCGGCAG